>NZ_FOOY01000021.1 GCF_900113325.1 Sporolactobacillus nakayamae
CGATGGTAATTGGGGGCTGTCCCCCTGTGAGAGTAGGTCACTGCCAGGCAATTGAAAAACATGCACTTCTCATTTTTGAGAGGTGCATGTTTTTTTGTGAAAAAAAGTTTTTAATTGAAGATTTCTTTGCTTAGAGAAGAGTAGCAAAGAAATATAGTGTTGCATAGTGGACGTGAGATGCGCAGTAAACCTATAAGAGAAGGAGTTGACCGACTATTGAAGTTCAACCTAACGAGTGAAAAGCCGAACCGAACACGATCAAAGTCGAACCCAAGAGAGGAGTTCAACCTAACGAGGGGAAAGTCGAACCGAACGCGACCAAAGTCGAACCCAAGAGTGGAGAAGTCGAACCGAAGACCAACCTAACGAGTGAAAGTTAAACCTAATTCTTGGAAAATTCAACCTAAGAGAGAAAAAGTAGTAACGAATTCCTAGACTCGTAACGAACCGAAGGAAAATCGTAACGAAGGACCTCAAAATCGTATCGAACTCACAGAAAGTTGTAACGAATTCCCTAACTCGTATCGAACCGAAGGAAAATCGTAACGAAGGACCTCAAAATCGTATCGAACTCACAGAAAGTTGTAGCGAATTCCCTAACTCGTATCGAACCGAAGGAAAATCGTAACGAAGGACCTCAAAATCGTATCGAACTCACAGAAAGTTGTAGCGAATTCCCAGACTCGTATCGAACCGAAGGAAAATCGTAACGAAGGACCTCAAAATCGTATCGAACGACGCAGCAAAATCGTAACGAATTTGCTGCGCACTCCGTCTTTACTGCGCAGCATCACATCTTTTAATTTCGTATAAATTGTTTCGAAATGAGACAGGCTCAGATGCTGATCTTATGGCTAATGGCGTAACTCCCCCAAATCAAAATGTTTTCAGAAAAAAGGATCCACCTAGTGTACCCTGACTTATACGGCATGAAACGAATAGTTAGGTTGGATGATTCTGTTAACGAATTCATATTTGGTTCACAGAGTGCGGTTACACTAGGGAAATCATAGGGCTTTCTTTTGAGATTATATGTTTTTAGATTGGAGATGAGTAAATGATTCGTTTGGCAAGGTATATGAGACCGTATCTATGGCCGGCACTTTTTTCGGTTATTTTTGTCTTCTTGCAATCATTAGCAAACCTATATTTGCCAACATTGATGGCGGATATTGTGGATACGGGTGTAGTGAAAGGTGACCTGCCGTACATTTATAAAATGGGAGCCTATATGCTGCTGGTGACACTGGCTGCAGGCGTTCTTACAGTGCTCGCTAACTATTTGGCATCAAAGGTTGCCGCCGGATTTGGCCGTGATGTGCGGAATAAGATGTTTTCACATGTTGAGACCTTCTCGCTAAAGGAATTTGATCAGGTGGGAACAAGTTCACTCATTACTCGGACGACCAACGATATTGCACAAATTGAACAAGTATATATGATGATTCTCAAAATGATGACCATGGCTCCGCTGATGTGCATCGGGGGAATCATCATGGCCATTTCCAAGGATGCCAAACTGTCGCTAGTCTTGGTTGTCGCATTGCCGCTCCTGATTATTTCAATTTCCGTGCTTGCGCGGAAAGGGATGCCTTATTTTAAGGCTATTCAAAAGAAAATGGATCGCCTCAATTTGATTCTGCGTGAAGAGTTGACCGGTATTCGTGTGATTCGATCTTTTAACAGGACGAAGCATGAGGTGCAACGCTTTGATGAAGCAAACAAGGATATTACGCAGACATCGATTCGAATCAATCAAATCATGTCGGCTGCGATGCCGCTGATGATGCTCATTATGAACTTGTCGATGGTTGCCATTGTCTGGTTCGGCGGACTGCGCATTAATAGCGGATCCATGCAAGTAGGCGATTTAATGGCATTCATTCAGTATGCGATGCAGATTATGTTCTCGGTCCTCATGGGCGCGATGATGTTCATTATGATTCCCCGTGCTCAGATTTCCGCGACACGTGTCAATGAAGTACTTGACATTCAACCTGATATTCAGGATACAAAGCGTAATGGGTCAGAAAAAATTGATGAAAACGAGCAAGGTGTGGAATTTCAAAATGTGACATTCAGTTATCCCGGAGCTGAAAAGCCTGCGTTGTCGGATATTTCTTTTACAGCACAAGTTGGAGAGACGACCGCCATCATTGGGGGAACAGGTACTGGAAAATCAACACTGCTGAATCTTATTCCACGATATTTTGATGCAACTCATGGCAGTGTTCGAATTAATGGTGCCGATGTTAAAACATTTTCCTTAGATAAACTACGCCGAATGATTGGCTATGTGCCGCAAAAATCTGTACTTTTCACTGGTACTGTTGCGGATAACATTCGCTATGGAAATGAGCGGGCGACTGATGAAGAAATTGAGGAGGCTGCGCGAACGGCACAGGCAGATGATTTTATCCGCGAGATGGAGGAAGGATACGACTCTGTCATCGCTCAAGGCGGTAAGAACATTTCCGGAGGACAGAAGCAACGCTTAGCGATCGCCCGCGCTTTAGCTCGTCAGGCAGAGGTCTATCTGCTCGATGACAGTTTCTCAGCACTTGATTATCGCACTGATGCGCGTCTGATGTCAGCACTCGGCCGCGTCACTCAGTCAGCAGCGTTGATTATTGTTGCGCAGCGCGTAAGCACCGTGCTTCATGCCGATAAAATTATTGTTTTAGATGACGGCCGGATCGTTGGTATGGGCACACATGATCAGCTGATAAAAACATGTGCCGTATACAAGGAAATCGTTGACTCGCAGCTGGATAAGGAGGAATTGGCATGAGCAACAAAAAGAGCGGCCGCAACGGCAGTGGATTTGGCCCGGGTCATATGCGCATGCCTGTTCAAAAGCCAAAAAATTTTCGTAAAACTTTTCACCGCCTGATGGGGTATCTGCGTCCGCATAAAGTGGTGCTGGTTGCCGTTTTTATAACGGCCATCCTTAGTACAATCTTTACCATTATCGGACCAAAACTAATGGGGAACGCGACGACCAAACTTTTTGAAGGTATGATGTTGAAAATTAAAGGGGTTCCGGGTGCGCACATCGATTTTAACTATATATGGGGCATCGTTGTCACCTTGGTTATCTTGTATGTTCTCAGTTCACTCTTTACCTTTATCATGCAATATCTGATGAGCGGCGTCTCGCAAAAAATGGTCTACACACTGCGCAAACAAGTAAATGAGAAGCTGGCCCGATTACCGGTCGACTATTATGATGCGCATCCAAATGGCGATATACTTAGCCGTGCAGTCAATGATTCGGAGAACATCAGCAATACACTGCAGCAAAGTCTTACGGCATCGATTACATCCATTGTCACATTGCTCGGTGTTATTGTCATGATGCTGACGATCAGTCCGTTGTTGACGCTCGTGCTGCTTGTGACAATTCCGCTCAGTTTCGTAGGCATTTCTCAAATTACAAAACGGTCTCAAGGATTTTTTAAGCAGCAACAGGTGCAAATCGGTCAATTAAATGGCCATGTCGAAGAAATGTTTACCGGTCATCAAGTCATCAAGGCATTCGGAAAAGAGCATGAATCCGTTAGTAAATTCAAAAACATTAATGGCAAACTCTATCATTCTGCGTGGAAGGCGCAATTTCTATCGGGAATTATGATGCCGATGATGATGTTTGTCGGCAATATTGGTTATGTATTGATTTCTGTAGTCGGCGGTATTCTGGTTGTGAAGCGTTCGATTGAAATTGGCGATATTCAAGCGTTTATTCAATATGCCCGTCAGTTTGGTCAGCCGCTCAATCAAATCGCTAACATCTCAAATATTATTCAATCTACAATTGCATCGGCAGAACGAATTTTTGAGATTCTGGATGAAGAAGATGTGAAACCGGATGGCGCAAAATCAGAATCGCTTGCGCAACCGGCAGGTCATGTGGCCTTTGATCATGTGAACTTCCGCTACAAAGAGGATCAGCCCTTAATTGAGGACATGACGATTGATGTGAAAGCCGGACAGTCGGTAGCGATCGTCGGGCCGACCGGTGCCGGAAAAACAACTCTTGTTAATTTGCTTATGCGCTTTTACGAATTGCGAGAAGGAACGATTACGGTCGATGGTGTCGATACCCGCCTCATTAAACGAGAACAGCTTCATCGGCTCTTCGGCATGGTGCTGCAGGACACTTGGCTATTCAAAGGCACGATTCGCGAAAATATCGCGTACGGCCGCGAAGGCGCGACGGAAGAAGAAATCGTGCGTGCTGCAGAGGCGGCGCATGCGGATCACTTCATTCGAACCTTGCCGGATGGCTATGATACGGTTTTAAATGAAGAGGGGACGAATATTTCCCAAGGCCAGAAGCAGCTCCTGACGATTGCGCGTGCGATTCTTGCTGATCCGGTCATCCTCATTCTTGATGAAGCGACTAGCAGTGTTGATACACGAACTGAGATGCATATCCAAAAAGCGATGAACAGGCTCATGACGGATCGTACCAGCTTTGTCATTGCCCACAGGTTGTCAACGATCAAGGAAGCCAATTTGATTTTGGTTATGAATCACGGCCGTGTTATTGAGCAGGGGACGCATCAATCGCTGCTTGACAGAAAAGGCTTCTATGCCAATCTGTATAACAGTCAATTTACAAAAGAAGCGAAGCATCAGGAAATTGGCTAATAGTGAGCAATACAAGCGACCGGGTCTTTATTCCGGTTGCTTTTTTTTATTGAGAGGGGCATGCTATTAGCGGATACGCAGCTTGGAATTAGAACGATCCAATCAAATTTCTGATACAAAATGAACGTATTCACGATCTTTTTTTGTTTTTTTGTTTTACTTTGTGAGTAAGTATATTAAACTTTTAAAAAGTGGGAGTAAAAGAAAAAAGCGAGGCAGAGCAATGGCAAAAAAAATTGTGTTTACCGGCGGCGGTTCGGCGGGGCATGTCACCCCAAACCTGGCGCTTATTGATGAATTAAAGAACTGTGAAATTACGTACATCGGCTCAAAAAATGGAATTGAAAAAAATCTGGTGCAAGCGCACGGAATCGACTATCGAGAAATTTCAAGCGGCAAGCTTCGCAGATATTTCGATATGAAAAATTTCAAGGATCCATTCAAGGTTATTGCAGGAGTGATGCAGGCCTATTTGATTCTAAAAAAAATCAAGCCCAATGTGATTTTCTCTAAAGGTGGGTTTGTATCTGTGCCTGTGGTCATTGCCGGATGGCTGAATCATGTTCCGGTCTACATCCATGAATCGGATATTACACCCGGACTAGCCAATCGAATCGCGATTAAATTTGCAACTAAATTGTTTGTAACCTTTGAGGAGGCTGCGGCACATTTGCCGGAGGATAAGGTGATGTATACCGGCGCGCCAATCCGTGATGTCTTGCTCAAGGGCGACCGGAAAAAAGGACTGGAATTTCTCGGTTTTCAAGGAGACAAACCAGTGCTCCTTATTATGGGCGGCAGCCTCGGCGCAAAGAAGATCAACGAAGTTGTTCGAGAGTCGCTGCCTGAATTACTTAAGAACTATCAAATAGTGCATTTGTGCGGCAAAGGAAATGTTGACGCTGAATTTGCATCGACGGCAGGCTACAAGCAATTTGAGTATATCGACAAGGAATTGCCTGATGTCATGGCTGCGTCGTCGATCATTCTGTCGCGAGCGGGCTCAAACGCAATTTTCGAGTTCCTTGCTCTAAGGAAGCCCATGATTCTCATTCCACTGCCGCTCCGCTCGAGTCGCGGTGACCAGATTCTGAATGCGGAATCGTTTAAGAAAAAAGGTCTGTGCGAAGTGCTGGAAAATGATTCACTGACCTCCGATGAGCTGCAGCAGACCATCGCTAATGTTTATAAAAACCGATACGATTATATTGATCGGATGACCGTTGCTCAAGGTGCCACGCATGGGATCAAGAATATATTGAGCGAACTTAATAAGTAAAAATGAGCGATCCGAATGCATTCGGATCGCTTTTTCAAGAATTTTTTCAGCTTATCTGCTTTACGTCGACATCTACTGTCAGACTTTGCTTCGGTGTACCATGGTAGACACCTTTGACAGGGACAATGTCTTTGTAATCGCGTCCGTAGGCGAGAATGATGTAGCGCCAACCAACCGGAACATCATTGGTCGGGTCAAATCCTGTCCAACCGACTTCAGGAATATAGGCTTCAATCCAGGCATGAGAAGCTTGCTCAAAATCCGCGTTCCCACCGCTGAGATCCGATATGTATTGATAGCCGCTCACATAGCGCGCAGGAATGCCGATGCATCGGCAAAGTGCGATCATGAGATGGGCAAAATCTTGGCAGACACCGCGGCGCAGCTTAATCATCTCGTCAATTTTTGTTTGGACCTGTGTCGCGGCAGGATCATAAATATACTCCTGCTTAATGGCTGTCGTTATCTCGGCTAAGAGCTCGGAGACAGATGGCATCGATTGGCTTAAAAAGCGGTTCACGATGTTGTTAACATCAATCGTATTTTGCGTGTAATCAGTCGGTGCCAAGTACTCGGCGAACTGATCGAGAAATGCGTCACTTTTCATAATTGCTTGTTCCTGTTCAAAAGGAAGGATACTTTCTCTAGGTGCTAAAGAATCATTGGTCACTACAATGGATTGAGCGGTGATCCTCAGCTCTGAATGAGTATCGGCGATTGAAAAAGCATGCACGCGATTTCCAAAATAATCTTCATAGGCGTAGAGCGGCGCGTGCGGATATGTGGAAATCGCGTGCTGATAGCAGGACTGATTTCCGTTCGTTCTGGGTGATAAGCGAATCTCATTGACACTGTCCGATACTTCTCCATCATATTGATAATGTGTTGTATGCACTATTTTGAATTTCATCGTTTGGCGCGTGACTGCTGATTGAAAGATGAATGCTCAAAAAGTCAGCACGTTGACCCCCTTTGCTGAGAACATTTGTCCAATTTCTGATCCGATTGTGTTGCATCGACGCACTTCAAGGTCGAGAAAATCGGCGACCCCGTTTCGAACGATTTCGGAAGGATCCATGTAATTGAGCTGAGCGTGCATTTTGCCGATCAATTTCCGAACATTTTTAATAGAGTGGGAAATCCCTCCTTGAGAATCGGATAGTTTAGCAAGATGTTCGTTCAGATGGCAGAGTGAAAAGCGTGTCGATCTTGGGAAAACCGGACTGAGCATTAAAAATTCGAGCATAGTGTCCGTTGAAATTTTATTTGAGAGACATTTTCGGAAAGCTTCATAGCCGCTGACTGACTTAAGCAGGGCGAGTGCATCACCAAAAGAAAGTTCTATGCCATTCTCATAATAAACCACACGCAAAATGCGCAATGTGTTTTCGGCTCGCTCAAAATATTTCCCTATTTCAAGCATATGCCATTCCTGACCTCGAAGCATAGTTGATTCAACGATACCTTGAAATAGTGCGGTTTGATTCTTGATTTGTTCAAAAAACGTGTGGGGGTAGATTAATAGATTGTCCATTGTTTGTTTATCAAGCCAGATGTGAAAGCCGTTGATCGCGTCCCAAAGTTCACTTGGCAGCCGCTCACGAATCGCTTGCATGTTTCCGCGCGCGCTGGTCACACAGGAACGAATAGAATTTGTATTGTCTATGTCAAAGATGATGGTGCTGAGCACAGTGGATTCGTTGTAGGGCAATTTCTGTTCTTGAAACGCGCGCGCGTCCGCCAGTGTTTCAATGAGCTCCTTCCACGGATACTGGTCACGTTCTGTGTGTGTGGCTTGGCGGTGATAGTCGACATCAATGAGTCGGGCATGATTCTCGATGCGCTCTAGGTAGCGTCCAAGCCAGTAAAGTGATTCTGCAATTCTACCGATCATACGGATCCCCTCTTACCGATTCCTTTTGTATTTTTACTGCTCCCCGCACAAGGGATGTCGCGCAGTTAAGATCAAACAATCCAAGTGTCTTTGCTTCCGCCGCCTTGTGATGAGTTGACTACAAGCGAGCCTTTTGTCATAGCGACGCGGGTCAAGCCACCAGAGATGACGGAGGTTTTTCTGCCCTGGATGATGAACGGGCGCAGGTCAATGTGTCGGTTTTCAATTTGACCGTCGGTGAGTGTTGGGACTGCGGAAAGACTGATTGTTGGTTGAGCAATGTATCGATCCGGATGCTCAAGAATCTTTTGACGGAACATGTCGATCATTTCCGGAGTGGATTGCGGGCCAATCAGCATGCCGTAGCCGCCGGACAACGAGGTCTCTTTGACGACCATTTTTTCCAACTGATTAAGCACAAACTCTCGATCTTCTTTTCTTTCCATATGATACGTGGGCACATTTTTCAGAATAGGCTCTTCGTGCAAATAGTAACGAATCATGTCCGGCACTTTTGTATAAACAGCTTTATCATCGGCGACTCCGGTGCCAGGCGCGTTGGCTATGGCAACATTCCCGGCCCGGTAAGCGTTCATTAGACCAGCGACACCAAGAAGTGAGTTCGGATTAAAGGCGAGCGGATCGATAAAGTCGTCATCGAGCCGGCGATAGATCACATCCACCTGTCTCAATCCTTCAATTGAATTGATGTATACCTTTTGGTCGACAACGCGTAGATCCGGTCCCTCTACGAGTTCGATGCCCATTTGCTGCGCGAGAAAGACGTGTTCAAAGTACGCGGAATTATATCTGCCCGGAGTCAGCAGTACGATGACGGGATCCTGTTTGTGATGAGGTGCCAGGTCATGCAGCGCTGTGAGCAGATCCTGAGTGCCTTGCTCAATGCTCTCGACGTGTGAAGAAAAATAGAGTTCAGGAAAATAGTGCATCATGAGCGAACGATTTTTGAAGACGTAAGATAGACCGGACGGTGTGCGCAAGTTGTCTTCAAGCACGTAGTACACGCCGTGCTCGTCACGGATCAAATCAATTCCGGAGAGTGCGATATAAACATTTTCCGGAATGTCGACATTGGCCATCTCCGGCAAGAAATAGGGATTGTTAATAATCTGTCTTCTGGATAGTAGGCCGTCTTTAATGATCTTCTGTTGATGGTAGACATCATAAAGGAAATGGTTCAGCGCTTTAACACGCTGTCTGAGGCCTGCGCTAATGTTTTCCCAATCATCACGCGGAATGATTCTCGGTATGATATCGAAGGGAATGATACGCTCACTGGCTTGGTTTGCTGTATACAGTTGAAAGGTTACGCCCTGACGCACCATTTGTTGCTTAATCTCTTTGGAACGGTCAAGGAGTTCATTTTCACCAAGCGTTTGCAGACAATCGAACAAATTTTGATAGTGTGCTCTGATCCGGCCGTCCGGTAGAAACATTTCATTGAAACAGCTTGTTTTCGAATGGTCGATTGTAAACATACAGACCGTCTCCCTTAAGGAGGGCTATTCAAATAGCAGGAACTGCGCAATTTGAACAGACGCTGACCTAATTAAGTTGATTAAATTTTTTAATAATTTTAATAAATTATAATCACTCTTGTGTCTAGCTGTCAATGTTTGCTAAAGAAAAACAATGTATTGTTCATAATTTAGTTACTGCGAGGGCACGATGCAAGCCCAGAACACATACACTAGGAAGGTCAGGAAATGAGCAAAATCACTAATAATAGGCAATGGTAACTAGCTTGCTAGTCGATTAATGAATAGTTTTTTAATGTATGGGAAAAACTGAGTGTGGAGGTGAACACGATGACAATGCGGGAACAGGATCATTTGGAGGAGACATGCTTAATTTGCGGACAGCAAAATGTTGAAGGAATTCATATCTGCAATCAACTAATCTGTGAATCTTGCCAGAAAAAAATAGTTGAGACAGATGTGACAAATTGGAAATACAAGTTCTATATGAATAAATTAGCCAAACTTCGAATCGGCCAAAGTCAGCAAACAGTGACACCGGTCGTGATTCAGGCAGGAGCGGCAGGGGAAGCAGATAAACACTAATGCTTCTTTTTTTTGCAAGAAAAAATTACGGAGGGGGGGCTGTAAAGCGCAACATAGGTATTGCAAACGTCAAATGATGTGTAATTAGTATTTTACGAGCCGCTTCTTTTTTTGCTACACTGTATGCGAAGGAAGTGATGGGTCAAATGGAATGAATTGGCGAGTAATCGCCTATTCGTTCGCATTGTGTAAAGCGCTTCTGAATCTATTTCGCGGGGAGACGGCTCGATGAATGCCAAATCAATAAATTTATGGAAACGATGGCTGCGCTTGGCCTGTCTCTGCGCTTCGCTTCCTGCATCCATAGTATTATTAATGGTGAGAGAAACGAGCGGCAATCCGGTTTTTAATTATGGGCTGCCCTATGTCTCCTTCCTCTTTTGTTTCGGACTAGGAATCTATTTTTGGTCGATAAATCAGTCGGAGAAGGGGGAGCAGAGACTAGTCATTTTTTTAACAGGCCTCAGCCTGTTATGGCTGACGGGGAGTGCTGGTCGAACAGACTTGGAACGACTTGTCTGTCGCGATCTGTACCTAATTATTTATTTAACTTCCCTTGTTTTATCGATGAGAGTGCTGAAGAAATTTTTTTCATATTGGGGCGTTGTTTGGGTGTCTACGCGGACTGAAATCAGTGTTGCTGCTTGCGCTGCATTGACACTGGTATCCGTAATTGCAGGTCAATGCGTCGGTTTAGCAGGTGCCTGGTTACTGGCTATAGTTGCCATTACGGCATTGATGCTTTTCATAATCATCTGTGCCATACGCACTTTAAGGCGTTACGATGATGCGGCGTACACGCCCATGCTGCAGGTAGTGACAATCGGGCTGCTCTTCGCATTCATACCGAACCTTATCTTGTCGGTTGTTCCTTCACTTGTTCAAAATGAGTTAGTCGTTCACTCGCGGCTGGACATTTTTTTATTAATATGGCCATTACTCTTGTCTTATTTAGTTAACTCCAATCGCTTTATGGATGTTTCATTTGTGGTGACTCATGTCGCTTACTGCGCGCTGATTGCGGCGCCACTTGCAGTCCTGCTTGGTGTTTTATTTCATGTGGTGGCCGAATGGAACATGGTCGCTTACGCTCGAAGTGATGTTTACCGTTTTACGATCGCCTCTTTTGCCGCTTTGTTCGTGATTTTTTACATAAAGCAATACTTGGATTATGCACTTAGAAAGAGACTTTATCCCAAACAGCAAGACGTAGAGACAAGCTTGAACCGATTTTTACAGTGGATTAAACCGGATTCTGACTTAAGTGATGTCGGCCGGATTATTAAAAGAGAGATGGAGGCTTGTTTGCCCGTGGAACAAGTCGGACTATCGCGGGTTGGTCAGGAAGAACGAAGCATGTCTTTACATGAAGAGAAGGCGTATCAGGAAAGTGAACGGGATCTGAATCAATCTCAGGATGAACTTGGAAAACTTTTCATGACTCTAGACGGTTTCCGCATTATATTATCGAAGAGCGCGCATTGGAAAATTGTTATTGACGGAAAGTGGGCCATGCCCCGAAGACGATTGAATCCGGATGAACGTGTTTGGCTTGCGACACTAATCAATTATGCGCAGATGGTTATTGAGAATCTGTCAAATACAAAAGAAATGATGGAAAAATTAGAAGAAACTTCTCTTCAGGCCGTATCCGTTCCGCTTACAATTAAAAAAATGATGCTACGTATTTCGGAACGTGAACGCTGGAAACTGTCACGCAAGCTGCATGACCAGAACATGCAGGATCAGCTCGATATTGCTCGCCAGCTTGATCCCTGGGGCACACATGCTGAAGACCCGGAAACGAAGGCACTGATGGTCAAATTCCGTGAGCAGGTATTAGACAGCGTATATGTGCTTCGCCAGGTCATCAATGATCTTCACCCTGAATTCATTTATCGGACAGGCCTTCGAAAAGCGCTCATGGAGTTGTTTGATAAGGTTAATCTGCGCGCTGATTTCACGCTCCAAGCTACGATTGACGAACATTTGGAAGGATTCCAGCGGGATTGGGAAATAGCGGTTTACCGGGTAATCCAAGAGTTGTTAAATAACGCGCGAAAGCATTCGCGCGCTCGCCAGGTTCACTTAAGCTTAGAAAAAGAGAATGGCCAATTTACACTTATCTATGCAGATGATGGGGTTGGTCTTGACGTTTCTAAAATCGGTCAATCGTTTGGAACGATGGGCTTTCCAGGGATGATCGGGCGAGTAGAGGGGCTCGGTGGACGCTTTAACATTAGTTCGGAAAAAGGAAACGGTGTTGAAGTCACCATTCAATGGACGAATAATGAGGCTTATGGCGGATGATTGGGAGAGGTTTGGATCGAATGAGTAAAGAAAAAAGAAACCGATGGGCACGTTCGATTATTTTTTGGATTGCACTTGTCTATTCACTGACACTCGCCATTCATTTTATGACCGTAATACTCGATCGTCCTTATGTCGGCATCTACACAGTTAATGACGGCAAACAAGTAAAAGTCAGTTCGGTTGCGCCCTATAGCTGGGCCGAAACGGCCGGTGTACGGCCCGGCGATGTCCTAATCAGTATTGATGGAAAGCTTTCGGCAGATAATCGGAATATAGCGAATTTTAATATGGTTGGTCAAGCGAAGCATTTGAGCCTTGCCAGAGGCTCAAACGTGTTTTTTCTGAGTATTAATAATGACGCCTCCCAATGGGCGCTGCTTTTCTATCTGATTATTCCGCTTGCCTTTTTTTTGACCTGTTTTGTGGCTGTTCTGTTCCTATACGTGCGCAAAGAGAGCAGCCCTGTGGTTCATGTATTAATTGCACTGTTGATTACGGTTAGTCCGGTTCTATTTGAAATGTCTGCCAACGCCCGGCACGACAGCTGGAGTCTGAGACTTACGAGTGTGGCCATTGTATTTACGCTTGTCTTTCTGATTCACTTTCTCAGAGCTTATTTTTCAGCGTGCGGTTTTTTTCTCGTATCTAACTGGTTGCTTGGCTGTCTCTATTTGTGCGGATCGCTCATTGTTTTGAACAGTTGCTTGTTCACGTCAAGGGAGGTCAACGCCTACTATCTGCAAGAGTTGGTGTTCTCTGTTTTTATATTCGTTCTGCTCTGTATCCAATTAATACGGCTTTATTATCGAATCAGAGCATCTGAATATGGACGGATCATTCATTTATTGATGGCCGGATTTTTCGTTGCTCTGTTCCCTTTTATCGCGTTATACGCAGTTCCAAATATGTTTATCGGGACATCATTAGTCCCTGTGGAGTGGACAACACCATGGATGACTATGCTGCCGATTACATTGTGTTATATCGTCTTATCCTCTGCGCTTATTGACATGTCTTTCTATATTGGGCGGCTCGGCTACTATTGTGCGCTCAGCTTTTCTATTACGCTATTGATTCTGTTTGGCTTTCTTGGTCTTGTACAGGGGCATGTACCGGAGAGCCCAACAGACATCGCGCGCATTGGTTCGCTATGCTTCATCATAGGTTTGATTGTACTCTATACAAAGGAATACGCGGATTATCGTCTGCGAGCTTATCTTCATCCGAAACGAAGCTCGGGGCAGGATACTTTAAACCGATTCCTGCAAAAATCGAAGACGGAGTACACATTGCGTCATGTTGATCTGATGCTGCGCCGAGCGGTTCTGTCTGAACTTCCTATTCAAGAAACGGCCTTGTTCCTTGCGGGTCAAGATGGAAGAATGCGTGAGGTGAATTCGCGTTCATCAGGCACTTTGGAGAACATTGCGGTTATTGTTGATGGTGAAATTAATTTGAAGAAAAGTGATCTTGGGTTCTCCGCTGTCCTTAAAGAGGGAAAGGAAGAGAAGGTTGTATTTGTCGGCAGGTGGATGAAGCCTGGACGGAACCTGAATTTGGATGAGAGTATGTGGCTTGAGACGCTGTGCAACTACGCACGAGTCATTGTCGATAATTTGTATAAAATGGAAGGATTGATGCAGGAATTTCACAATCTTGAGAATGATCGCAAAAAGATTCCGCCGACAATGAACCGCTGGCTGTTCTCTATTTCAGAGCAAGAACGAGCACATTTATCAAGGGATATGCATTATACAAACATCCAAGATCAATTGGCAATTGCTCGTGAGATGGATGCGGCTGCAAGAAAAGTTACTGATCCGGAAAGCGCGCAACAGCTGAGCTATATTCGTGAGCGTATTCTTGACAATGCCGAGGGAATGCGCAAAATGATCAGAGAGTGGTATCCTGCGGATATTTTTAGGGGCAAGTTGGAAAGCTCGCTCAATGCACTGGTTCAACGTGTGAATTTATCGGCGAATTTTCTGCTTGAAACATGTTACTCAGGTGTTCCTCAAGGCCTTTCGCAAGAATGCGCACTGTGTATTTATCGATCATTTCAGGAATTATTGAGCAACGCTATAAAACATTCGAATGCCGCGCATGTACAGCTGACTTTGATTTTTGAAAGCGGGCACTGCTTGCTTAGCTATTATGATGACGGAAGGGGACTAGGTGAGCATTCTATTGATCCTTTTTTCAGCACAACAGGTCTGCCGGGATTAATAAGCAGGATTGAAGGACTTGGCGGAAAGATTCTGTTTAGCGCAGAGAAAGCTGACCGTACGGCGGGTGGGTTCTCTGCACAAATCAAATTACCTATAAAAGATACATATTGACATTGAGGGAGATGGAGCGAATGACATCAGTATTAGTGATTGATGATCATGCTGTTGTTGCCAGTGGGACGAAAGCGGTACTTCAAAGCGCGGGTTTTGAAGTGGAGACGCAACAATCAGCAAAAAATATTCAACAAATCATGAATCAAATGCATTATGACCTATTTTTAGTGGATCTAAATATGCCGGATATGGATGGGATGGCTGCCTCAGATCTCATTCTGGATTTGGATCCTGAAGCTAAGATTGTTATTTATACAGGCTATGAGACGGAAATCGAACAGCTATTTGCATCAATGATTGAACGTGGTATCTCAGGGATTGTGAGTAAATCCGCATCCATTGATTCGCTGATTGCTGCGCTGCATGCGGCACTACGTGATGAGGTGCTGCTTCCAATATGGCTGTTTCAGCGTTTACGCGTAAATGAAGTGACACGAACGAGCACGTCTAAAGTTCATTTCAATCAAATTGAGCGGGCCACTCTCGCCGGCGTGATGAGGGGAGATACCAATCGTGAAATTGCGAGAAATTTATTGATCGGTCAGAGAACTGTTGAAAAATATTTGACCGGAATCTTTCAAAAGTTAGGCGTTCATTCACGAATTGAGGCAGCTGAAAAAGTCAATGAACTGGGCATGGCTGAAGAACTGCAAAATGAATGGAAGGCTGCCGGACAAACGAACACGGATAAATAGTTTACTGTGATGCGGTTCAACCGCCGACGATCCCTTTGCGTGCCCCCCATCAAAGTGCGGGACACCGCATGATAAATGCGGGATCCCGCATAAAAAATGCGGGTTCATGCGGTCTGATTTGTATTATTATTGATCTAAAGGATTCCGCAATTGTGAAGGGTGATGGTGAGATGAGCCATGTACTTAATCCGACAATTTTTGAATTTTTTCTCACTTATAGTATTTTGCTTTCCATAAGTTTGCTGTGGGAAAAATATGTGAGAAGATCGCTTACGTATAGTCACGGTGTTTTTTTGTCGCTTTTTATTGGTTATATGCTCATTACACTGCTGCTCACCGTTCAACCGATGAGCACTGCTGAACGCTCTATCGTCACGCCTGATGCAGCTTTGGTTAATTTCGAGCCTTTTCGAATGATTACTTTGCAGATGCAAAGTGTCCAAGGACACTGGCTGCTCATGTGGAGTATTTGCCTTCCTGTTCCTTTCATGTTTTTTCTTGGTTTTTTTGCGCAAGGGCGAGTCTCTTTTCCCGGACTTGTTGCTATGGGCATCATGTCCTCTGTGGCGATCGAACTGGCGCTCTTTCTCATGAATGGCATTCCTCAATTTCCAAAACATCTTTTCGATGTCGACGCTCTGATACTCAATTCACTCGGTGTTTTCTCCGGCGCGCTTCTTTTCTGCTGGATGGAAACCAAACAATGGATGAAAGACTGCATCTCAGATACAATGTCCGCTAGATAAAACCTCATGTGATTAATTGATAGTTGATGCTGAAAGTTGATTTCTTGTTACTGCAATGGCATTAATGTTCCTCCTTGATTGTGCATTCCTCAATTTGTGGTTGAAACCTCTCCCTTTGGAGTTGATCGATGTGAAACAAACTGCCGGATTTAGTTTAGGTGTACTGCTTTTGTGCCTTAGTCTCGCAATTTTTAATTACGGAGCCTCCAACGATATCGCGGCTCTTTCTCTACTTATCATTTCCTTGTTAATTATTGGCGTAACGGAACTGACGACTAAGATGGGAAAAAAATAGAGTGCAGAATACACTTTTTGATCACTGCTTTCTGTTTCAATGATCTCGTACGGGTGATTTGCCGCATCAAATCAATTTGAATCAGCTAAAAATGGTTGAAAAATCTCCGACTATGATAAAATGAAGGTATTAAATGTCAAGGAAGTCGCCATATGGATCAGAAACGAACACCTGTCTTTGATGGATTAATCGAGTATAGTAGAAAACAGGCGTATTCCTTTCATGTACCTGGTCATAAAGATGGGCATGTGTTTCCCGGAAAAGCCGGACTTTCATTCAAATCGATTTTGGCGCTTGATGCCACGGAAGTCGCAAATTTGGATGACCTATATCATCCGACCGGAATACTTCGTGACGCGCAGCAGCTGCTCGGCGCTTACTATGGCACGAAGTCCAGCTATTTTCTTGTTGGCGGCTCAACGATTGGCAATGTGATCATGATACTTGCGGCATGTGAACCTGGTGATGTTGTCTTCGTTCAACGTGATAGTCACAAATCTGTCATTAACGCGTTGAAATTAGCTGACGTCCGTCCCGTATTCCTCGCTCCGTCAATTGATCCGGGCTCAGGTCTCCCCGTGGGGATTGAGCCGCAAACTTTTGATGAGAGTTTGCGCCGATTTCCACAGGCGAAGGCGCTTATTTTAACTTACCCGAATTATTATGGAATCGCTGCCCGTTCTGTCCGTTATTTGATTACTCAAGCGCACGAACGCGGACTGTCGGTATTAGTGGACGAGGCACATGGCCCGCATTTCAAAATAGGTGCCCCCGTACCGCCGTCAACACTGGATATGGGGGCGGATATTGTCGTTCATTCAGCGCATAAAATGCTGCCGGCGATGACAATGGGCGCCTATCTCCATGTTAATTCAGAACGGATTTCGATGGAGAGGATTGAGCGCTTTCGATCAATGCTGCAGAGTTCAAGTCCATCCTATCCAATTATGGCCTCACTGGATTTGGCACGCCACTATATGGCGACACTTGATCGAGTAAACGTCAGCAAAATGATTGCGAGTCGTGACGCGTTTGTCCAACGGTTGCAGAAGATGAATCGATTGACTATACTGCAGGCGGACCCGGATCAGTTTATGCTCGATCCATTTAAGGTTGTGCTGTGTCCGAGCACACGCGAAAATGGTTTTGACGTACAGGATAAGCTGATCCGCTTAGGTCTGTATCCCGAAATGGCTGACCCCAATCATGTTCTCCTTGTGCTTGGTTTAACTGAAACCATTAATTACGAGGGAGCGATTCGGAGCGTGGCGGAGGTATTATCTCAATGCGCGTCTCGATCTTTTGAGAGACAAGAACAGGCGCCTTCGTTTCCGGAAATAGAGACACTTGCCGATTCTTATCGGAAACTATCTTCTATGAAGAGTGAAACGGTTGATCAGAGCCAGGCGATTGGACGAATCGCGGCGGAACAGGTCATTCCTTATCCTCCCGGCATTCCAATTGTTGTTGAGGGCGAGTATGTGACGCGGCGTGAGTTGGATCTGATCTGCTATTGGCAGCGAGCTGGAGCGGTCTTTCAAAATGAAAGCGCGAATAAAAGAAAAATCAAGGTTTATCAGGCGGGGGAGCATCATAAGAATGACACATAAAGGACTTTTTATTACCTTTGAAGGACCTGACGGTTCAGGGAAAACGACACAAATTCAGCGATTGGCGGAGGAACTGGAGCACCGTCATCGTCCATACCTGCTCACCCGGGAACCCGGCGGAACAAAGATTGGCGACAAGATAAGAACGATTATCCTAAATCCTGATCACGCGGAACTGGCGGATAAGACAGAGATTCTTCTTTATGCCGCTTCAAGGAGTCAGCATGTCACCGAAAAAATAGTTCCTGCAGTTGAGGAAGGGAAGATCGTCCTCTGTGACCGCTTTGTCGATGCGTCGATTGCCTACCAAGGGTATGGATTAGGTGAGTCCATCGATACCGTCAAACAGATCAACGCTTTTGCGACTAATGGCCTCACACCGGATCGTACCTATTTGATCGATGTCTCTCCTGAAACGGGTAGAAGCAGAATGAAGGGCCGAAGCGGAGAACCCGAAGAAGGTGTGACACGCGCTGCCAACGATTTGGACCGGATTGAAATGCGCGCGTTGGCCTATCATCAGCGCGTTCGAGAAGGATTTCATGCAATCTATGCAGAACATAAATCACGGATCTGCTTGATTAATGGTGAGCAGGATCATGACCATGTTTTTCATGACATCGTGGATGATTTTTTTCGCTTACTTGACTGATTATAAAACTAAAGTCCAAAAGGGATGATTGCGATGAAGTTGGTTGTAGCCGTAATTCAAGATAAGGATAGCATTCTGTTGCAGCAGGCACTCGTGGATGCTGATTTTCACGCGACAAAGCTCGCGAGTACCGGTGGCTTCCTCCGATCCGGTAATACAACGTTCATCATTGGCACTGAAGATCATCAAGTCGACGGATTACTTGAATTAATTAAAGAGCATTGCCATAGCCGCAATCAAGTGATTTCACCAATATCTTCACTGGACGCGAATGCGGATGGCTATATGATGCATCCGGTAGAAGTCGAGGTAGGCGGAGCGACGGTCTTTGTTCTTGATGTGGACCAGTTTAAGCACTTCTAAGGCAGGCAGCTTAAGTTTAGTAAAGGAGCGTAATCATCTATGGCAATTAAAATAGATCAGCGCACGAATCTTGGTGACTCCGTAGCGAAGCGGGAAAGTACCGCGCCACAGCAGCATGCGATGTTTGAACGCACGTTAAGCGCTCAGAAAAAGTCAATGCAAAGTGATGCGCTTAAAGCGCTGCTTAATAAGGTCGATGAACAGGCAAAGCGGGTGTCGGTATCGCGTACGATACGTGATTTACACGTGTACAAGAACTATGTTCGTTCCTTTCTGCAGGAAGCAGTTCAGACCGGACTCGGTACAGCACAATCACGTTCATGGCAGCAGGGCGGCGCCCAACAGACGTTGGTAAAGACTGTGGATCAGAAACTGATCACAATGACGAATGATTTATTGGACAAAAATAAAGATGAACTCAAACTGCTTGATCAGCTGGATGAGATTCGGGGCATGCTGATTAATCTATATATATGAATGCCGCAAATAATTGGATCAGAGAGTGAGTGTACACAAAGCATGGACTGGCGGGAACTAAGTAAGCAGCAGCAAACAGTGGCGAAGGTGCTTCGTCATGCTATAACGAGAAAAGAATTAGCGCACGCTTATTTGCTTGAAGGACCAAAGGGAACCGGAAAGCATCAAACCGCCATGCTTGTCACGCAAACATTGTTTTGCGAGTCACCAACTGAACAGGGACCGTGCATGGAGTGCAGGAATTGCCGGAGAATCGGCTCAGGCAATCACCCGGATGTAATCTGGGTTGCGCCCGAAGAAGGCGCGGCATCAATTAAGAAGGAACAAATCGCCTATTTAATGAAAGAGTTCGCCTATCGAGGGGTTGAATCGGGACGCAAGGTATTTATCATTGAGCAGGCAGAGAAAATGACTGCTCAGGCAGAGAACAGCTTGCTGAAATTCATTGAAGAGCCCCATCCCGGAACGCTGGCATTCCTTGTGACTGAGCATATTCATCAGTTGCTTGATACAATTATTTCGAGATGTCAGGTGCTTACTTTTGTTCCGCTCTCTGACCGCGCGCTTGAGGAGCGCATGACCCAAGACGGCTTACCAAGACAATTGCTGAAACCGGCGGCTGCGCTGACGCATGATTATGAGGAAGCCTCGCGATTATGCAAAGAGGAATGGTTTGCCGAGGCACGTTCTCAAGTGTTACAATTGATGCAAAGACTGTACAAGTCTTTAGAGTCAGCGCTACCTTATATCTATGAAAAATTCACTCCCAACTTTGATAATACTCAGAAAATGGCTGTCGGTTTAGATTTGATGCTTTTTTGGTACAGAGATCTTCTGTCGCTGCACTTGAATCGTCAAGAAGAAATCGTCTATGAGGATCAGATGGACGCGTTGAAGGAGCAGATGCTCTCACGCTCATCTGATCAAACGATTCGAGCAATGTCACTTATTCTGGATGCCCGGAGACAATTGGACGCTCATGTTAATGGGGTGAGCGTCATGGAGCGGCTGGTGATCAGGTTAGGAGGTAGTCATAAATGAACTATGATATTGTCGGCATTCGCTTCAAGAAAGCCGGTAAGGTCTATTATTTTGATCCGGAACAGCTGTCCATTCCCGATAACGCGCATGTTGTTGTTGAAACAACGCGCGGTATTGAATGCGGAACAGTAGTGATCGGAAGAAAAACAGTTGACGAGGAGGACGTTGTCTTACCGCTTAAGAAAGTGGTAAGGATTGCAACGGAATCTGATGAATTGCAGGTGCGCAAGAACAAGGAAGATGCACTGGCTGCAATGGACATTTGCCTTCAGAAAATATACAATCATCAGTTGGAAATGAAGCTGGTGGATGTTGAATATACATTTGATCGCAATAAAATAATATTTTATTTTACTGCGGATGGTCGCGTCGACTTCCGCGAATTGGTCAAGGATCTTGCAGCAGTATTTAAAACGAGAATTGAACTGAGACAGATTGGTGTACGTGACGAAGCTAAAATGCTTGGCGGAATTGGTCCATGCGGACGAATGCTCTGTTGTTCAACATTTCTCGGAGATTTCGAGCCCGTTTCAATTAAGATGGCCAAGGATCAGAATTTGTCGCTGAATCCTGCCAAAATATCAGGTGTTTGCGGACGATTGATGTGCTGTTTGAAATATGAAAACGATAATTATGAATCAGCGAAGAAGGCACTGCCGGACATCGGCGCGTCAATTACCGTCAGCTATGGACCGGGCCGCGTCGTTGGATTGAATATTTTGGAACATTTGGTTCAGATTGAACTCAAGGAACAAAATAAAGTTGTTGAGTATACATTGGATGAGCTTATTGAAGAAGGGGTTATTTCTTCGCAAGCCACTAAATAAGAGGTGGATGAACTTGGAGAAGAAGGACATTTTCTCACAAGTCAGTCATTTGGAGGAGCAGTTGGGGCAAATTTTTGTGGATTTTGGCAATGTCAAAGCGCAGCTTGGCGCACTGCTTGAACAAAATCAGAATCTTACTTTGGAAAATGAGAATCTGAGAAAACGTATTGAGGATGCCGGAAAGCACGGTCAGAATTCACAAAACCAGCAAGCGCGGAAGTCGGGGGCTGTTTCAGAGCCGGATATCGGTGAGGGCTACGACAACTTGGCGCGACTCTACAAAGAGGGCTTTCATATTTGCAATCTGCATTATGGCAGTGTCCGCAACGACGGCGACTGCTTGTTTTGTCTTTCGTTTCTGAACAAAAAATGATCGCTCAATTTGGGCGCTGTAGTTTGAATGCATAGTATGGGTGAAGAAAATGAACGAGCAGTACGATCACAACAACGAGCGAATTGATTATCTTTTTGATACCGATTTAAAAATCATCCAATCCAGCGATCTCTTTCCCTTCTCGCTGGATTCTGTTCTATTGGCGCGTTTTGTCTATGTGCCCATTCAAAAGGGCAAGTTGGTGGATTTGTGTGCCGGGAACGGTGTGATTCCTTTTCTTTTATCAAGGCGGACGAAAGGACAGATCACCGGCGTTGAGATCCAGCCCGAAGTATGCGCACTGGCCAAACGCGGCACGGCATTGAATCATTTAGAAGAGCGTATCAATTTTTTGTGTGCGGATGCCAAAAATAGTGAAGAAAAAATTGGGCGCGGAACCTGTGATGTTGTGACGTGCAACCCGCCTTATTTCACAATGGAGGCTGCTCGCGATGTTAAGCTGAACAGGCATCTGGCCATCGCGCGTCATGAACTGCTCATTACGCTGGCGGAGGTGCTGGCGATCGGCGGTCGTCTGTTGAAACCGGGCGGGAAGTTCGCACTGGTACACCGGCCGGAACGACTGGTCGATATTCTTGAAGGCATGCGTGCGCAAGGAATGGAACCGAAACGGATCCAATATGTGCATCCTCACCGCCACAAGCCGGCTAATATTGTTCTCGTTGAAGGTACAAAAGGTGGCAAACCGGGTCTTTCCGTGTTGTCTCCAATTGTTGTTTACCGGTCAGATGGACGTTATACGGAGGATGTGTGTCCGACGTCATGAGCCATTACAGTGTGTATATTTTAGAATGTGCCGATGGCAGTCTTTATACGGGTTACGCCGCTGATGTCGTCAAACGTTTTGCGCTTCATTGCAGCGGAAAAGGCGCAAAATATACGCGGAGTCATAAGCCGATTCGCATTGTTTATCAGGAAGATCTTGCGGACAAACAGTCGGCGATGCGGCGCGAATGGGCGATTAAGCAGTTAACGAGGCAGGAAAAACAGGAACTAATAAAAGGGAGCGGCACAGATGTGGGAACAGCGCAGTTTTCAAAGCGATCATGAAGGAAAAGGCAGCTTGTTTCTAGTGCCAACGCCTATCGGCAATCTGGACGATATCACGTACCGCGCGCTTGAGGTACTGAAAAAAGCGGACATCCTTGCCGCTGAAGATACTCGGCATACCATGAAACTGTGTTCACATTTTGATATCCACGCGCCGTTATTCAGTTATCATGAGCATAATAAGAAAACAAGCGGAACCAAGTTGGTCGCGGAACTTGAAAATGGAAAAAATGTTGCCTTGGTCACGGATGCCGGAACACCAGGTATATCGGATCCAGGAGCTGATCTTGCCGCTGCCTGCATTGCACATGAGATTCCTGTTGTACCCCTTCCCGGAGCTAACGCCGCGATCACCGGATTGATCGCTTCAGGAATTTCTACCGACCACTTTTTATTCTATGGTTTTCTTCCCCGCGCGAAAAAGGAGCGTGGTCAAGCGCTGGATGCGCTCAAGAAGTTTCCCTACACGGTCATTTTCTATGAATCGCCATTTCGCGTGAAAGAGACATTGAAGGATTTATATGACGTTTTTGGCAATCGAAGGATCGCGATATCGCGCGAACTGACAAAGCGCTATGAGACGTTTGTTCGCGGGACAATTGACGAAGTGCTTGCGTTCCTAAATAGCGGCGAAGCGCCAAAAGGCGAGTTTTGCGTGATTGTTGATGGAAATCGTGAATTAGAGGAACGCGGGGAAGAATTATGGTGGTCGACACTTACGGTGCAAGAGCACGTAGACCATTATATCCGCAATAAACAAGTGACATCGAAAGAAGCGATCAAACAGGTGGCGCTGGATCGTGCTCAGCCGAAACGTGAAATCTATGGTATCTACCATCAAATTGAAAACGAATAAATTCAGGATTCGCAAACACGAGCGAATCCTTTTGAATAGGCTGATTTATTTGTGGCAAAGATTGGATTTAAAAGGAGCTGTGATGCGCGATTAATTTGGCCGTTGCACGCTCTATGCTTTCTTGACATTCATTCCGGTGAAACGTATAGTTTTTAAAGATAGGAATACTTTGGAAACGGCATTAAATAAGGAGGCTGCACGGGTTTATGACTGAAGAACGGAAATCTTTTTATCTGACAACGCCTATATACTATCCAAGCGGTAGACTACATATTGGTCACGCATACACAACGGTGGCCGGGGACGCGATGTGCCGTTATAAACGGCTGCGCGGTTATGACGTGATGTTTCTGACGGGAACAGATGAGCACGGACAGAAAATTGAGGAGAAAGCCAAAGCAAAAGGTATCTCTCCAATTGAGTATGTGGACGGCCTGGTGGCTCAGATTAAGCAACTCTGGGATAAGCTTGATATCTCTTATGACGACTTTATCCGAACAACGCAGTCGCGTCACACGAAAGTTGTTCAGAAGATCTTTACGCAACTTGAGAAGCAAGGCGATATCTACCTTGGTGAATACGAGGGCTGGTACAGTATACCGGATGAAACCTACTACACAGAGTCGCAGCTTGTTGATATTGAGAAGAATGACAAAGGCGACGTGATCGGCGGGAAGAGCCCAGACAGCGGCCATCCGGTTGAGAAGGTAAAAGAAGAGTGCTATTTCTTCAAAATGAGCAAGTATGTTGACCGGTTGCTTAACTATTATGAAGAGCATCCTGATTTTATTCAACCGGAATCGCGCAAAAACGAAATGATCAATAACTTCATCAAGCCTGGTCTGGAAGATCTGGCGGTTTCTCGAACATCGGTTTCTTGGGGGATTAAGGTGCCGAATAATCCGAAGCATGTTGTGTACGTATGGCTGGATGCACTGACCAACTATATTACCGCACTTGGATACGGTTCTGAAGATGATGCGAATTATAAGAAATTCTGGCCGGCGGATGTTCATCTAGTTGGGAAGGAAATCGTCCGTTTCCACACGATCTATTGGCCGATTATGTTGATGGCGCTTGGTCTTCCGCTTCCGAAAAAAGTGTTTGGACACGGCTGGCTGCTGATGAAAGACGGCAAAATGTCCAAATCAAAGGGTAACGTTGTCGACCCTGAACCGCTGATTGATCGCTACGGGCTGGATGCGCTGCGCTATTATCTGCTGCGTGAAGTGCCGTTCGGCTCGGATGGATTGTTCACTCCGGAAGCGTTCGTGGAACGCATTAATTTTGACCTGGCCAATGACCTTGGCAACTTGCTGAACCGTACGGTCGCGATGTGCAGCCAGTACTTTGGCGGCAAGGTGCCGGCTTATGATGGTCATGTGACTGATTTTGATGCAGGGCTTGAAGATGCGCTCGCAGAGGCCGTTTCTGTTGTCGAAAAGCAAATGGAAAACTTGCAGTTCTCCGTCGCATTATCAGCAATTTGGAAGCTGGTCGGCCAGACGAATAAATATATTGATGATACGCAGCCTTGGTTCTTGGCTAAGGATGAGGCGAAGAAGGCTGAACTTGCTTCAGTTATGGCGCATCTCGTGAACACTATTCGCGGGATCGCCATCATGATTCAGCCGTTCTTCACATCCACACCGACGAAAATGTTCCGTCAGCTTGGGGTAACCAATCAGGCGGATCAAGCATGGGATACGATTGTGCGCAATGATGTTAACAAAGGTCAATGGACCGTTCACAAGGAAGAGCCTATCTTCCCACGTCTTGATATTAAAGAAGAAGTTGCCTACATCAAATCACAGATGCGCGGCGCGGCGAATACGAAGCCAAACGGCAATAAAGAGAAAAAATCAAAGGCAGTTGCAGAAGCACCGGCGCAAATTAATTTGGAAGATTTCCAGAAAATTGATTTACGCGTTGCAGAAGTGCTGCAGGTAGACAAGGTTAAAGGTGCCGATAAATTGCTCAAGCTTCAACTTGATTTGGGCTATGAGAAGCGGCAGGTTGTCTCCGGCATTGCCGAGTTCTATAAACCGGAGGAGCTGGTTGGCCTGAAAATTATCGTCATTGCCAATCTGAAGCCGGTGAAACTCAGAGGCGAGCTTTCTCAAGGAATGCTGCTGGCAGGCGATGCAAATGGTACCCTAAAGGTGGCGACGGTTTCAGGACCGCTGCCGAACGGTACTAAGATTCGCTGATTCGCGAGCGAATGGAACAGAGCAGGCGGGAGATGAGCGTTTTGCGCGCAGATCCCGCTTTTTTGTTTCCGGCGTGCGTTCGGAAAAAATAGGAGGATCTTCATGCTCTTTGATACACATACCCATATTAATGATGAAGTATTTGACAAGGATTTTCCCGACGTACTAAATCGCGCAAAGGAAGTTGGCGTTGATCAAATGGTCGTGGTTGGCGTTGACCGTCCGACGATTGAGCGGGTCTTTCCGATCATTGATCAGCATAAGCATATCTATGGCGCGATTGGCTGGAATCCTGAAGACGCGATCGATATGACTGAAGATGATTTCCAGATGATCAAACATGAGTTGGGCCATCCTGGAATCGTCGCACTCGGTGAAATCGGTTTGGATTACCATTGGGATAAATCGCCGAAGTCTGTACAGCATGACGTGTTTCGCAGGCAGATTCGATTGGCCAAGGAAGCAGGACTCCCTTTAATTATCCATAATCGAGAAGCGACTGAGGATGTCGCGCGCATTCTTCGCGAGGAGCATGCAGAGACGATCGGCGGCGTCATGCATTGTTATAGCGACAACTGGGAGTGGGCGCAGAAATTCATTGATTTGAATTTTTATATTAGCTTTGGCGGGCCGCTGACTTTTAAAAATGCGCAGCTTCAACGAGAAACGGCCGCTGAAGTGCCGCTTGATCGTCTGTTAATTGAGACGGACTGTCCTTTTCTTAGTCCTCATCCGTTCCGTGGCAAACGCAATGAACCGGCGCGCGTTCACCTGGTTGCGGAAAAGCTTGCCGAGCTCAAGAACATGTCTTTTGAAGAGATAGCAAAAGTGACGACTGAAAACGCAATGCGCTGTTTTCATATTTAGTTAAAAGTCAGAGCAAGGAGAAACTTATGATTGTTAAGGAAATCATTGTTGTGGAAGGCAGAAGTGATACGGAGGCAATTAGCCGCGCGCTGGATGCCGATACGATTGAAACGAACGGATCACGCGTCAGCAAGAGAACCATTCGCGCCATTCAAAATGCGCAGGCTCGCCGGGGCGTAATCGTGTTCACGGATCCGGATTACCCCGGGGAACGCATTCGGAAGATTGTTAGCCGCGCCGTTCCCGGTTGCAAACACGCATTCATTACACGGTCCGAGGGAAAAGGCGGAAAAAATGAAAGTCTTGGAATTGAGCATGCGTCGCCACGCGCAATTCTCCGCGCTTTGGAGAAGGTCTATACTCAGTTTGAAGAACCGAAGGAACAGATCAGTATGCAGACGCTGAGGGCGCTGGGGCTGCTCGGCGGTAAGACATCGCGTTCGCTCCGGGAACAGCTTTGCGATCATCTGAGTATCGGCTATGCGAATGGAAAGCAATTGTACAAACGGCTACGCATGTTTCAAATTGCTGAAAGCGATCTGATACAGGCGCTGGATGCCATCCGATCGAAGGAGTGAGCGATATGAACAAAAGGATGTCTTCACCTAAGACCATGCAGGATGTCATTCGTAAGCACCAATTTACGTTAAAGAAGAGTCTCGGTCAAAACTTTCTTATTGATGAGAACATCCTGAACAATATTGCGTCGGCTGCCGGGATTGATGGAGACAGCTATGTGTTGGAAATCGGTCCGGGCGCGGGCGCGCTCACTCAGGTACTCGCCGCCCAAGCCAAAAAAGTGATCGCGGTGGAAATTGACCGCCGGCTGGAGCCTGTACTGAGTGACACGCTCCAAGACTTTGATAACGTGTCCATCCATTTTGGTGATGTATTGAAATTGGATCTTCATCAAATTATCGGAGAGGAATGTCCTGCGGATGCTTCGGTGACCGTGGTGGCCAATCTGCCATACTATGTGACGACGC
The DNA here is from genome assembly GCF_900113325.1 of Sporolactobacillus nakayamae. Lineage (GTDB taxonomy): Bacteria > Bacillota > Bacilli > Bacillales > Sporolactobacillaceae > Sporolactobacillus > Sporolactobacillus nakayamae. Next base: position 27,635 of record NZ_FOOY01000021.1, read on the forward strand.
CGATTTTAATGAAGCTGCTCACGGCCGGACTTCCCATTAATACGATTGTGGTGATGATACAAAAGGAAGTTGCCAGCCGGCTTCAGGCTGACCCTGGGGAGAAGAGCTACGGCTCACTGTCGATTGCCGTTCAATATATGGCTGAGCCGAAGATCGTGATGACGGTGCCGAAAACGGTGTTCGTGCCGCAGCCCAATGTGGATTCTGCTGTGATCCGTCTGGATGTTCGGAAGGAGAAAAAAGTCAAAGTAGCAGACGAAGACTTTTTCTTCAGGCTGATAAGGGCGAGTTTCGCGCAGCGCCGGAAGACACTAATGAACAATTTGGTCAATAACCTATATGATAAAACGCAGAAAGAAAACTTGCTTCGGGTATTGGAGCGGGTTGGAATTGATCCGGGTCGGCGCGGTGAGACGTTGTCAATCGAAGAATTTGCGCGGCTGAGTGATGCGCTTGGAGATCGACCATAGGGATCATATTAGTCAAAGCGCTTAATGAGCACAAAAGAAGGTTCGTATTCATTTTTGAATACGGGCCTTCTTTTTGCGTGCGCCCGGCATTCAGGAACGACTGCCGCAATCATTTTTTTGATGTGCACATATTTTTTTCATCGTGATCATAGCATGAAAAGGATGGCTCTGATTTTTTGGCGGATTTCGGATGCGCGTGGAAAGAGGGAGTGGAACATGACAGTTCAAGTAGGAGATCTAGTGGCGCGGACTTCGTACCATTGCGACCTTCCTTTTCGTGTGGTAGCCATTCATGAAGAAACGAAGAGTGCTGAGCTGAACGGCCATGATTTGCGTCTTTATGCGGACGCGCCGCTCGACGATTTGGTGCTGGTGACCAAAGACGAACGCGAGGAATATGAAAAAATGACAAGCTCCAAAGAGGCGGAATCCTACAAGCTTTTTAGGCAGGATTACAAGCAAATGAAGTTGAAACGAGGCTATACGGCGACAAACGGTTATAGGGAGGGTGCCTCTTATTTTGAAATGCCCGGGCGGGTACTTCATATCGATGGTGATCCGTACTATTTAAAAAAATGCCTCACTTTTTATGAGAAGTTGAGGGTTCCGGTGATCGGCAAATTTATGCGGGAGTCCGAAATGCCGGATCTGGTTCCGAAACTGGTTAGCCAAATACGTCCGGATATTCTCGTTCTAACCGGACATGATGCTTTTATGAAAAACAAAGGAACGGCAAATGAAATCAAGGCTTATCGTAATTCCGGATACTTTATCCGAACGGTCAAAGAAGTACGCTATCATTGGCCGAGTCTTGATCAAATGATCATTTTTTCCGGGGCGTGCCAGTCGCATTTCGAGTATTTGATCAGAGCGGGATCAAATTTTGCCAGTTCTCCCGATCGTGTAAATATTCACGCGCTCGATCCGGTCTATCTTGCTGCGAGAATCAGTTTCACTTCATTTATGGAGAGTGTTAATGTGTGGGAGGTTCTGAGAAACACACTGACAGGAGCAGGCGGCTTAGGCGGAGTCGAAAGCCGAGGCATGCTGCGTACCGGATTGCCTTATCCATCGGAATAAACATGATTGGGACGGCAAAAATAGTCGAATAATTCAAGAAAAAAGTGGCGGCAATTTTTGACAAATATATTGACAGTCACAATGGTTTCTTGATATAATTCATACTATTTGATTTTTTGACGTCCATTGTGGTATACTTATAATTAAGCGAGGTGGATTGTCGAGATGGGAAAAACCATTGATGATATCAAAGGCACTCTAGATGAACGTGTCGGCGAACGTTTGACATTGAAGGCAAACGGAGGCAGACGTAAAACGATTCAACGCATTGGTGTTTTGGAAGGTACCTACCCGTCGGTTTTTATTGTGAGGCTGGATAAAGATTCGAATGCATATGATCGCGTTTCGTACAGCTACACGGACGTGTTGACGGACTCGGTGGAACTCACCTTTATGGAGGAAATGGCGAGCGGTCAATAATAAAGAGCTTACCCAAATTTCCATGATGACAGACCATTTATTTGTAGCGGATACGCGCACCCTTATGTTCGGAATGTGAGAGCATAATTGGGAATGCGCGTTTATGCTTTTCTCATCAGAATTCATTTTAGCACGTTTAACGAATAGAAGGAAGTGAATTGGCACAACCTAACTTTTGCTCGACCATTGAAAGGAGTTGTGCCGATCATGTCCAGACACAGAGGCATCATGTCTGAATCATTCAAAGAGGAACTTGCCAAAGAACTGGGTTTTTATGATACGGTAAAAAATGAAGGCTGGGGCGGAATCAAAGCCCGCGACGCAGGCAATATGGTTCGCCTTGCCATTCAAAAAGCTGAAGCGCAACTAGACAAACGCTAAAAAGCAGTACGATGATTGAGCATGAAAGAAGGGGATTCTGTCCGTAAAACGGATGGGACCCCCTTTTTCTTCACGCTTGTTTCCTTTATAGTAATCATAAGCAGTGTGAAGGGGACCGAATGGATAGAAGCGGATGGCGATCGGCATGGGCAATGTGGCGAATTTGCCGGTCTGGGCTATCTGTTGCTATCGAAGTATATCTAGTAACTGAAATGAGGGAAACGTTTGAAAGTACTTGAGAAAGCGCCGGCAAAAATTAATCTATCCTTGGATGTACTTGGGAAACGAAGCGATGGCTATCACGAAGTTAAAATGGTGATGACGTCGATTGATTTGGCAGATCGAGTGGAATGCGGCGATTTGTCTGAAAATCGAATTTTGGTTCGGACATCAGCCCCTTATGTTCCTGAGGACGAGCGTAATTTTGCCTATCAGGCCGCTCAATGTATAAGAGAAACGTATCGTATTAATCGCGGTGTGGAAATTATGATTAAAAAAAATATACCCGTGGCAGCGGGCTTGGCTGGCGGCAGTACAGATGCGGCAGCGACAATCCGTGCGTTGGACAAGCTGTGGGGAATTGGTATGTCCTACGAAGAAATGCTGGAAATCGCTGCGAAAATTGGGTCTGATGTCGCTTTCTGTATTAAAGGAGGAACAGCACTCGCAACCGGCAGAGGCGAGAAAATCACTCCTCTGCCTTCCTTGCCGCCTTGCTGGGTTGTTTTAGTAAAACCCACTGTTTCAATCTCTACGGCGCAAATTTATAAAGAGTTAGATAGTCAGCCGATCATGCATCCGGATGTTGAAGCAATGATGCGGGCGATCGAGGAAGAGGATTTTCAAACAATATGCCGCTTGCTCGGCAATTCTCTTGAATCAGTGACGATGAAAAAAGTTGCTGACATCGCAAAAATAAAGGAGCAGATGAAAGGGATTGGCGCAGAAGGAATCTTAATGAGCGGCAGCGGACCAACCGTATTTGCGCTGACGCAACATGAATCACGGATGCAGCGTTTGATGAACGGTATGAGGGGGTATTGCTCTCAGGTGTTTGCCGTACGGCTCTGTAAACCGTTTCCCCTCTTGTCCGAACACGAATAATGGTGTAAAATTGCCTTAAAATATTCGGGTTTGGAGGATTGTCATGAAACTTAAGCGAAGCGGCAGACTCGTCGATATGACGGAATATTTGCTGCGCCATCCTCACCAGGTGATTTCGCTTTCCTATTTTTCAGAACGGTATGAATCTGCCAAATCATCGATAAGCGAAGATCTGACTATTATCAAGGAAAGCTTTGAAACCCAAGAAATCGGACGGCTCCAGACGCAGGCGGGGGCTACGGGCGGAGTATGTTACATGCCATCCATGGGCTGCCTCGAAGCCGAACGATTGCTTGTTCGATTGCAAGGACAAATGACCAAAAAAGACCGTCTGCTTCCCGGCGGGTATCTTTATATGACCGATATTCTTGGTAAACCTGAATATGTCAATGCGATTGGACGGCTAATCGCTTCGGTATTTATTAATGAGAAGCTGGACGCAGTTATGACGATGGAGACCAAAGGAATTCCGCTGGCCTATGCGGTAGCCACACAGTGCAGTGTCCCCGTTGTTGTTGTGCGCAGGAGCAGTAAAGTTACTGAGGGGTCGACGGTGAGTATCAATTATATATCAGGCTCTTCTAAAAGAATCCAAACGATGGTGCTCCCGAGAAGAAGTTTGAAGGAACACGCACGCGTTTTGATTGTTGACGATTTCATGAAGGCCGGGGGAACGATGAAGGGCATGATGAATTTGATCAAGGAGTTTGGGGCGGAGGTTGCAGGTATGGCAGTGCTGGTCGAAAAGAAAGACGAACGTCCAAAACTGGTCGACCATTATGTGTCGCTCCTCAAGCTCTCTATCCTTGAGCAACAAGATGACCTTACCATTGAAAATGGTAATGTATCGGAGTGGCTGGCGATGCATCATGATCCGCATGCAATGAAAAAATAATTTAGGTATGAACAGATGCTATAATTTCATTCCGCATCATTTGGACCGATAATTAAAAATATTTATATTTCTTTTAACCACTTGCAGGATTTCCCACTTTTTGTGTTGAAACAAGTATTAAGAACTACGAGTTACGCATTAGGGGAAAGGGTGGTGTCTAATCAATGGAAATAACAGATGTCAGATTGCGGCTTGTGCATACTGACGGACGCATGAGGGCAATCGCCTCAATAACCATCGATAAGGAGTTCGTTGTTCATGACATTCGTGTGATCGACGGTAATAATGGTACTTTTGTCGCGATGCCAAGCAAGCGGACACCTGATGGAGAATTCAGGGATATTGCTCATCCCATCACATCAGTAACTAGAGAGAAAATACAGTCCGCCATTCTTAGTGAATATGAACATGCGTGCGTTGGGGATTCTTCGTTTGAACAAGCGGGTGCTTCCTAATTAAGCGCGATTGATGAAAAAATGTGTCCCATGAGTGTCTAACGTTGATGAAATAGTGGATGTGCGTATGAATTTCACATCTCTAACAATAGGTAACTGTTTAGTTAAACAAAGAAAAAGGAGCCGAAGGGTTCCTTTTTCTTTGTTTGGATAATAGAAATAAGAACATACGAATTGGCACAATTTTCACCTTTGTTATCTTGAAAAAGGGCTGTTTTTAAGCTATAGTCTAAAATGGACGCTAAGAATCAGCCAAAGTTATGGGGGTTCGTCATGTCAAATCGATTTGCGATTATTCTAGCTGCCGGCAAGGGCACGAGGATGAAATCGAAACTATATAAAGTGCTGCATCAGGTTTGTGGTAAGCCGATGATACGTCATGTCGTTGATGAAGCCGGAAAGGCCGATTTTTCGAAAATTTATGTGGTTGTCGGCCATGGAGCAAGTGACGTGGAAGCGGCGGTCGGCAAAGACGCGGAATGTCTGCTCCAGCGTGAGCAGTTAGGTACCGGACACGCCGTACTTCAAGCGGCAGATCAGTTATCCAGTCTGGAAGGAACAACGGTTGTTCTTTGCGGAGATACTCCTCTGATTACGCATCAGACGATCGAGAAATTGATTCATATTCAGGAGGAGAATCACGCTGCGGCCGCGGTGCTTACGGCCAATCTTGAAGATCCGACCGGCTACGGGCGTGTCATTCGGGATCTGTCCGGCAACGTTGCGAAAATTGTCGAAGATAAGGATGCAAATCCTGCCGAAAAAAGGGTAAAGGAGATTAATACGGGTATTTACAGTTTCGATAACCGTAAATTATTTGCCCTTTTGAAACAGGTGACGAACAATAATGCCCAGGGTGAGTACTATCTTCCTGATGTGATTGGTCTGCTTGTTCGGGATTCTGAGAAAGTGATTGCATACGCCACAGAACAATTTGAAGAGACAGTCGGCGTCAATGACCGTATTCAATTGGCGGCTGCAGGGAAATATATGCAAGCACGCATCAATCGCGCTATGATGCGAAAGGGCGTGACGTTCATTGATCCTCAAACAACATATTTATCGACAGAATGCACGATTGGAAACGATACCGTCATTTATCCGGGAACGGTGATTGCCGGAAAGACGCGAATCGGGAGCAAGTGTGTCATTGGCGCACATTCACAAATTCGAAATTGTGTGATTGGTGACGGCACACGAATTGAGCAGTCTGTGCTTGAGGACAGCATGATCGGCAAAGACGTGCAGATTGGACCGTTTGCCCATATTCGCCCGCTGTCCAAGATCCATGACCAGACAAAAGTGGGCACCTTTGTCGAAGTGAAGAACACGGACGTTGGAGAACGGAAAGGGCCGAGCATTTGAAAAAAGGCGAGGCAATCGCAGCAAGATTTGAGAAAATAAGAAATGAAGCAAAATAATGCATAGGGTAAACCATTAACTGGAGGGAACCATTAGATGGTCAGCTATTTAGATCCAAACTTGAAAGTATTCAGCCTAAATTCCAATCCTGATCTTGCCAAGCAAATTACCGAGCACATCGGCATTAAACTCGGAAAATGTATTGTTTCGTCCTTTAGCGATGGCGAAATTCAAATCAGCATTGAGGAAAGTATTCGCGGAAGTGAAGTGTACGTGATTCAGTCTACAAGTGCACCGGTAAATCAGCACTTAATGGAAATGCTGATTATGATTGATGCGTTGAAACGCGCGTCTGCGAAAACAATCAACTTAGTAATTCCTTATTATGGGTACGCGCGTCAAGATCGTAAAGCCCGCGCTCGTGAACCGATTACGGCAAAACTCGTCGCGAATCTTCTCGAAACTGCAGGTGCAACGCGTGTACTCACGCTTGACCTGCACGCACCGCAAATTCAAGGCTTTTTCGATATTCCTGTTGACCAGCTTCTTGGTGTTCCAACATTGTCGGAATACTTTATGAGCAAACAACTTGATGATATTGTGGTTGTCTCACCGGATCACGGCGGTGTGACCCGCGCGCGTAAAATGGCTGATCGCTTGAAGGCGCCGATCGCTATTATTGATAAGCGCCGTCCGCGTCCGAATGTATCCGAGGTTATGAACATCATCGGTGATATTCAAGACAAAACCTGCATCATTATTGACGACATTATTGACACGGCAGGAACGATTACGCTGGCCGCCAACGCCTTGGTTGAGCGCGGCGCAAAAAAGGTGTATGCTTGCTGTACACATCCTGTTTTGTCGGGTCCCGCAATCGAACGTATTCAGGCGTCTGCAATCAGCGAACTCGTTGTAACCAATACGATTCCGCTGCCTGAAGAGAAGAAGATCGATAAAATTGTGCAGTTGTCTGTTGCGCCGCTGATCGGAGAAGCGATTATTCGCATTCACGAGAAACTTTCGGTCAGCCGGTTGTTTAATTAACGATTGATCGGAATTTAGTGTACTACAGGGTTAGATGAGATGTATTTAGTGAAAAATTTAAAAGATGGATTTAATCGAAAGGGAGTGCAATAACGCATGGCAACATTAAGTGCGGCTATTCGTAGTGACTTCAAGAAGTCATTTGCAAAGAAATTGAGAAATGAAGGCAGGATTCCTTCTGTTGTTTACGGAAAGACGGTAGGCAATGAGGCTGTTTCGGTTGATGCCGGAGCAATGAGTAAACTCTTCCGCAGCGAAGGTCGAAATGCGATCATCAATTTGGATGTTGAAGGAAAGAAAAAATATACTGTTATGGCTCACGAATTGCAATTCGACCCTTTGAAGGGTACGGTTCGTCATATTGACTTCCTTGAAATTAATATGAACGAAGATATTGACGCTGTTGTACCCGTTGTATTGAGCGGTGCTGAAGCAGTTGAAACCGGAGATGTCGTTCTGAATAATCAACTTTCAGAATTGACGGTACGTGCGCTTCCTAACAATCTGCCAAGTACAATCGAAGTGGATGTCTCAAAACTTGCGGTCGGTGATGCAATTCGTATCAGCGATCTCGTTGCAGATACCAAAAACTATACGGTCCTCGGTGATCCGGAAGAAGTTATCGTTACGCTTTCTTATGGTGAGCAAGCAGCTGAAGAACCAGCGGATGCGAGCGAGACTGCAGAAGCTGCTGAATCGACTAGCGAAAACGCTGCAGAATAATCGATTGTCGGAATTAATGAAAGAGGCGTAACCAATGTGTTACGTCTTTTTTCACAAGTAAAAAAGTATTTGATTTTGCCCTGTATAAAACCAATAAACCGGTTTCTTGGCCGGGAATCAAAGCGGAGGTGCGAGGGCTCCTGCGGGATTAGGTGCCAGTAGGAGCCCTCGCGGTGCGCCCGCGGCAAGCGAGTAACCGAAGCGGCGATTCGGAAAAGAATAAAGACACGAACCAATAACACATGGCTGGAGAATAAGGATCGGGCTTGCCCGGTTTTTCTTACAAGTAAAGAAAGTTTAGCATTTTGGCTTGTCGATACGACGGTAGGGTCACAAGATTCGATTGGGCGATCGGGTAAGCGTTCCAATCTGAGAAATAAACGGAAAAGCTCCGCTTAATTAGAAAATGAATGAAAAAATCGCTTAAATAGACGGAGAAATTCCGCTTATCGAATTAAAAAACATGAAAATGGAGGGTTTTTCTGTGCATAAGCGGAAAAATTACCCTTATGTACCTCTGAAACAAGCGCCATGATGCATATAAACGGAAAAATTCCGCTTATTTTGATCCGCGTTACTTAATTAAGGACCGGGCGCTTTATGTCCGGTTTTTCCCACACTGATAAGAAAGTAAAATAAAATTAAAGATTCAAGGAAACGAGTGTAAGTGGTCCGGTAAATAAGGAAGCTTCGATTAACGACGCTCACATCCTATGAGCAACGTCGAAGCCACCGCATCTTGCGGAAGTGCCACCGGATAATAGGCCGTCCAAGTTTTCTAACACGACAAAGCAAAAATTTTATTTCCGTTGAAAGAGAGGAAGAATTGTGAAGGTCATTGTCGGACTGGGCAATCCTGGTTCTGAATATGCACATACAAGGCATAATATAGGTTTTGAAGTGATCGATTCGATCTCAGAACAGCATGGTATCCGGTTATCTAAAAGTAAATTCAATGCACTTTTCGGAAAAGGGACGATTGACGGTGAAGAACTTTTACTTGTGAAGCCGCTTACTTATATGAATGCTTCAGGTGAAGCGGTCGGTCCGCTGCTCCGATTTTTTAAAGTGTCTGCTGAGGACCTTTTGGTTGTTCAGGATGATATGGATTTGCCGGTAGGTAAGATCCGTTTGAGACAAAAGGGAAGCGCAGGCGGGCACAACGGTATTAAGTCCATTATTCAACATGTGAAAACGCAGGAATTCGCGCGAATCAAAGTAGGAATCGGTCATCCGCAGCATACACGCGAAGCGGTTGTTCGCTACGTGCTTCAGGGCTTTTCAGGCGACGAACAGATGCAAATCGCGTCGGCAATTGAACGCTCGTCCGATGCCGCTAAAGCGTGGATCACGTTGCCTTTTACACAGGTTATGAACGTGTATAATACGAATAAGTAGCGATGTACCGGGGTATAATCATATAAGTTTATCTCCGATAATTAGGGTTCTGAGTAAACACTGCAGAGCTTTGGCTGATGCCAAAGCGTTTTTCGGTTTTAAGAAAGCGAGGGTAGCCAATGCTTGGCCTGAGCCACTATTACCAGCAAAAAGTAGATGAAATTCAAGCCGTACTAGAAGGCTATGAACAAGGGATGAGGCAGCAACTGGTGTCTGGACTGTCTGGTGGAGCAAAAGCACTGTGGATCGCGGCGCTTTACCAAAAAAGACAGCAAACAGCTGTTGTTGTCACCCATAATTTATATCAAGGACAGAAACTCTATAACGATTTAGAAGGTTTGATAGATTCGGAGGAGCTGTTTCTCTATCCGGCGAATGACTTGATTGCCTCAGAACTTGCTGTCGCCAGTCCGGAACTGCTTGCCCAGCGTATCGATGTGCTGAACAGGCTCGCGCAGAACAGGAAAGCATTAATCATTATACCGGTTGCCGGTCTGAAAAAGCTGCTCGCTCCGCTCTATTTGTGGAAAGCGAGCCTAATGCATTTTGAGGCTGGAAAGACCGTGGATTTGAATGAGCTGTCACGTAAACTGACTGCGGTTGGCTATGAGCGGGAGACGATGGTCACCGGTCCGGGACAATTCAGTATTCGTGGTGGAATTATCGATATTTTTCCATTGACGGAGGAGCATCCGATTCGTATTGAATTGTTCGATGATGAAGTCGATTCTGTACGATTCTTCGACAGTGATTCTCAGCGCTCCTTGAAGATGATTCAAGGCAGCGTGCTGATCGGTCCGGCGAGCGAGCTGCTTCTTTATGAAGAAAACTATTCGGTTGCTGCTGAAGGACTTGAACGGGAGCTCGCTAAAACGTTAGCCAGGGTGACGGATCAGAAAGCACAGGAACTGATCAGCGAACACATCGCTGCTGACATTGAATCATTAAAGCAGAAGCAGCCGTTTAACGGAATGAACAAGTATGCGTCTTTGATGTACAGCAAGTTAACAACCATCAGTGATTATTTGCCTAATGATACGCTCATCATTTTCGATGAGATCAGCCGAATTCAGGAAATGTCCGAGCAACTCGATCGTGAGGAAGCTGAGTGGCAGGTCGACATGCTGCAAAAGGGGGAGATGGTCGGCGAGCTGCCGTTAACAATGGATTGGCCGCAGCTGACGGATCGATTGACTCATCCGATTCTTTTGCTTTCGCTTTTCCTACGGTATCATGGGCAATTCCAACCCCAGAATGTGATTGGCATGACGTGTCGCGCCATGCAGAATTTTCATGGGCAGATTCAGCTGCTCAAGACGGAAGTGGAGCGATGGCAGAAAGGTGGATTTTCGGTTACCTTTCTCGCCTCGGATAAAGAGCGCGCGAAACGACTGGAGCAAGTGCTGTCGGATTATGGCGTTCAGGCAGAATTAGTCACTCCCGAAACGCTGCCGATACAGGGCGTCAGTCAGATCACCATCGGTCAATTTGAGAACGGGTTCGAATTGCCGCTGAAGAGGATCGCTGTAGTCACAGAACGGGAAGTTTTTACGAAAAAGGCAGCGAAAGCGAATCACCGAGGAAAAAAATTAACCAACGCCGAACGACTAAAAAATTATAGTGAGCTCAAAGTCGGTGATTATGTTGTTCACGTGGATCACGGTATCGGTCGCTATGCTGGAATTGAGACGCTTGAAGTAAATGGCACTCATAAAGATTACATGCAAATCATTTATAAAGGGAACGACAAGCTCTACGTTCCTGTAGAGCATATTGATCAGGTTCAGAAATATGTCAGCTCTGAAGGCAAGGAACCTAAGTTATACGCGCTTGGCGGTGGTGAATGGAAGAAAGTAAAGAGTAAAGCGCGTTCGTCAATTCAGGATATTGCCGATGATTTAATTAAGCTCTATGCACAACGAGAGGCGAGCAAAGGTTACGCCTTCGCCAAAGACAGTGAGGCGCAGCAAGAATTTGAAGCAGCCTTCCCGTACCAAGAAACTACAGATCAGCTTCAGGCGATTGAGGAGATCAAAAAGGATATGGAAAAAGAAAAGCCAATGGATCGACTGCTCTGTGGTGACGTTGGCTATGGCAAAACTGAAGTTGCCTTGCGTGCAGCATTTAAAGCAATTGCGGATGGGAAACAAGTGGCACTGCTTGTTCCGACGACCATCCTCGCGCAGCAACACTTTGAAACAGCGAGTGAGCGTTTTGAGGATTTCCCAATTTCCATTGGCGTGCTCAGTCGTTTTCGCTCAAGGAAAGAACAATTGGAAACGCTTAAGGGATTAAAGGCGGGTACGGTCGATATGGTGATCGGAACACATCGCTTATTGTCGAAGGATGTTCAATACAAAGACCTTGGCCTACTGATTGTTGATGAAGAGCAGCGATTTGGCGTTACGCATAAAGAAAAAATTAAGCGTTTGAAGGCTAATGTTGATGTATTGACATTAACCGCGACGCCGATTCCCCGCACACTTCATATGTCAATGCTTGGCGTGCGTGACCTTTCAATTATTGAAACACCGCCGGAGAATCGTTTTCCGGTTCAAACATTTGTCATGGAATACAATATGTCGCTCATTCGCGAGGCGATTGAGCGGGAGATGGCTCGTGGAGGACAGGTTTACTTCCTTTATAATCGCGTTGAAACGATACAGCGGATGGCGGAAATGATATCAAACCTTGTTCCCGATGCGGCAGTAACTTATGCGCATGGACAAATGAAGGAATCGGAACTTGAATCGGCCATGATTGATTTTCTTGACGGGAACGCCGATGTACTCGTCAGCACAACGATCATTGAAACGGGTGTCGATATCCCGAATGTAAATACACTGATTGTCTATGACGCGGATCGAATGGGACTGGCTCAGTTGTATCAGCTGCGTGGACGAGTCGGACGTTCAAGCCGAGTAGCCTATGCGTATTTCACCTATCAACGCGACAAAGTGATGAATGAAGTGGCAGAAAAAAGGCTGCAGGCAATTAAGGAATTCACGGAGCTCGGATCTGGATTTAAGATCGCCATGCGCGATCTGTCCATTCGCGGTGCCGGGAACTTGCTCGGTGCGCAGCAGCATGGATTTATCGATTCAGTCGGCTTTGATCTCTATTCCCAAATGCTTCAGGACGCGATCGCGGAACGCAGTAAAAAGGACCATACGCAGGCAAGTCAGAAACCGCCTAGAGTCACTATTGAAGTTGATACGGATGCATACATTCCGGATGTGTACATTGAAGATTCATTACAAAAAATTGATATGTATAAACGCTTCAAAGCTGCGGATTCACTTCAGGATGTGGCCGAACTCAAGGATGAAATGATTGACCGATTCGGCGATTATCCTCGGGAAGTTGCCGACCTGTTCAAAGTCGCCGAGGTCCGTGTGACAGCAAATAAACTGATGATCGAAGAAATTAAACAGCAAGGATTGGAAGTCAGGATTATCTTTTCCGAACTCGGTTGGAAATCCTTGGATCGTGAATCCTTATTTAAATCAATAAGCAAGATGGGTTTCGGTGTCGGTTTAGGCGCGAATGGGTCAAAAATGAACATAACCATCAAGCAGAATGCGCGAAACCCTGTACCGTTGCTTGAAGAAGTAGGCAAACTCCTCAGTGAAGTTGAACAATTGAAGGATCCCTCGCAGAAAGCAGGATAATTTTGGGGAAAAATGCATACTTTGACCAGTAGCGTAGATAATAATACAAGGAATAGATGATTTTTGCGGAAGCGGAAAGAGAGGACATCCTTGTATGAAAGCAACTGGCATTGTCCGTCGGATTGACGATCTTGGGCGGGTGGTTATTCCCAAAGAAATACGGCGCACGCTTCGTATACGTGAAGGTGACCCACTGGAAATATTCGTTGATCATGATGGTGAAGTGATTTTAAAAAAATATTCACCAATGAGTGAGCTTGGCGATTTTGCGAAGGAATATGCGGAGTCGTTAGCGGAAAATTCGGGTAAATTAACGCTAGTTAGTGATCGTGATGCAGTCATTGCGGTCGCCGGTGGTTCAAAAAAAGACTTTTTGGAAAGACGCTTACTGTCGGTTCCTGAAAAATCAATGGAACAGCGACAAACCATTTTAGAGCAAAATCGCGGAGAACCTTTAATGGAAGGACATGAAAATTTGTCCGGTCCCTATGTGATCGCTCCTATAATAGCTGGGGGCGACCCAATCGGGACTATTATTCTAATTGATAAGGATAAGAAACAGATGGGTGATATTGAGGTGAAGCTCGCAGAGACAGCAGCCGGCTTCCTTGGAAGACAAATGGAGCATTAACCACCACATACATGAAAAGAGGCGGAATCATCGCCTCTTTTTCGTTTGGGACTTGATAAGCCGCTTGGCGTGGGCGGTGATGATCATCAGTCAACGCGTGACTGCGACAGTGTCACAAATTCAAAACACCATGCGGGCAAGTTATGTTATAATCCTTTGTATAATTTAGGGAAAAGCGAGAGAATTTATGGGCAACGAAAAGACAGAAAGCCACCTAGTGTGGAGAGGCGCTGCAATTTTAACCGGCGCTGCTCTGCTTGTCAAAATATTGAGCGCGCTCTACAGGCTGCCTTATCAAAATCTTGCTGGTGATATCGGTTTCTATGTATATCAGCAAATCTATCCTTTTTACGCCTTGGCCGTTGCGCTAGGCAGTACAGGATTTCCGATCGTTATTTCGAAATATATGGCCGAAGCAAATGAAGGAGTTGGCATTAAGGCGTCTGTTCAGAGGCATGCGCTCATTGCCTTGCTCTTTCTATGCGGCTTATTTTTTGTTGGGCTGTTTTTCTTTGCGCGTCCGTTAACGACGATGATCGGTGATCGACATCTCACCGGATTGGTTCGTATTGCGGCAATGGCTTACTTATTTGTTCCAATTGTCGCCCTTCTGCGCGGCAACTTTCAGGGAGATAAGGAAAACATGCTGCCCACGGCCCTATCCCAGATTATCGAGCAGGCTGCGCGTGTCTGCTTTATCCTTGCTGCTTCATGGTACCTATTTGTCAATCAAGGAAGTGCTTATGAATTTGGAGCGGCGGCGACATCAGGCTCTGCACTTGCTCCGCTTGTCACGATCACAGTCCTGCTTTTCTTTCTACCTCAAAAAAGAGCATTCGTCCGCGACTTGTTCTCATTCTCCCGGGCAGTTGACTGGCGACTCGTCGGTACACTAATGATCAGCGGCTGCCTTTTTTCCGTTCTTGCAGTACCCTTGCTACCATTTCAACTAGTGGATTCGCTGACAGTGCTTCGGCTTTTGGATAAGCTTCATCTTGCCGATCCTCGAGCAGAGAAAGGGATCTATGATCGGGCTTACATACTTACCCAGTTCGGCATGATTGCTGCGACATCGTTGACAGCCGCAATTGTGCCCCGACTCGCACAGCTCGCCTCACTAAAAAAACGGCATGACTTTCAGATTGAAGCCACACTCGTGATAAAAGTAAGCCTGGCGCTTGGTGCGGCGGCAGCGGCAGGTCTTATTACGATCAGCCGTGAAGTGAACATCATGCTGTTTCGGAATGCCCAGGGGACAACGGCATTCGCCATTGCTGCGCTCACGATGCTGACACTATCCCTTCTTTTAACTGCCTCGGGTGTTTTAGAGGCGACCGGAAAACCATGGATTCCCATTTATTTTTTAATCATTGGTACGGGTGTCAAAGGTATCGGCAATTATTTGCTCGTTCCGCACTTTTCGATTGTCGGCGCGGCGATCGCAACCTGCGGGGGAACAGCTGCCGCCGCTGGGTTGAGTCTTTTCTATTTACGCCAAGCCGCATTAATGAAGCGCCTCGGGTGGAGGATTGGTATAAAATTAGCTGCCGCTATTACGGGTATGTGTATGATTGTGCTGCTGGGTAAAATGGTTATTAGCCATTTGACAAAATCACTGCCCGTGCGGCCGGCAGCAGCAATTATTGCTCTATCGGGAGCTGTTTTTGGCGGAATCACGTTTATTGCACTTCTTTATGTGCTGCGTTTTCTTGACGCTCAGGATGTGAAACGTTTGCCCAATCCGCGGCATAAGAGGCGTGAGCTTCCTTCGAGCAAGCAAGTCTAAAAGACAAGAAGCGATAGCGATAACTGTGATCAACAGTCAAGTTATGTTAAAATGAAAAAAATGATGGCAATGCAAATTTGGACGGGTTTGTTACGAATTGACTATTCTTACGGAGGGACACATTGATGAATAAAAATGAATTAATAAATAAAGTAGCGGAAAAGACAGGCATTTCGAAAAAGGAAACAGAGTCGGTCATAAACGAGGCTCTCGATCAGGTTATGGACACACTTTCTAAAGGGGAAAAGGCTCAATTTGTCGGGTTCGGAACGTTTGAAGTTCGACAACGAGCGAGCAGGACAGGCCGCAATCCGCAAACGGGAGAGACCATCACCATTCCTTCAACGAGTGTGCCCGGATTTCGAGCGGGAAATAAATTTAAGGATGCAGTGAAAAAATGAGATTGGACAAATACTTGAAAATATCCCGTTTAATAAAGCGAAGGACAGTAGCCAAGGAACTTGCCGATCAAGGGCGTGTCGACATTAATGGTCAGCCGGGCAAGGCCAGCTCCAATGTCGCCGTCGGCGATGTTCTGACGCTTCATTTCGGTCAAAAACCGATGACCGTCCGTATTTTGCTGCTCAAGGAAGTTGTCAAAAAAGAAGAAGCCGCTTCACTCTATGAAGTGGTTAATGAACAATCTGCAAGCAAATAAACCAAGAAAAAAACAAATGATATCAGCTCCCTTCCCAGGTTCTAAATGGGACAGCTTCCTCATAATGTATGGAAAAGAGGAGGGGAGTCCGATGAGTCAATTCTATTCGTCACAGATCCCAAGTAAAGACAAGCCGGTGCAAAATCAGAACATCATCGTGAAAGATCGGAAGTCAATCGAGATCACAGGTGTCAAGCATGTAGACAGCTTTGATCATGAAGAATTCCTTCTTGAGACGGTGCTGGGCTATCTTGCTGTACGGGGTTCAGGTCTGAAAATGCAAAATCTGAATGTTGAGCAGGGACAGGTATTGATTGAGGGTCAAATCATTGAAATCAGCTATCTGGACGATCAAGGCGGAGAAGCGAATAAAGGCTTCTTCAGCAAGCTGTTTCGATGACACTTGAAGAACAATATGTCTCGCTCATGCTGATGATTGCCATGGGTGTGTGGTTCGGCGCTTCTTTTTCGATCTATCAATATTTCGTGCACCCGAAAAAAGGACGCCGATGGATCTTGTTGATTTCAGACCCTCTCTTTTGGATTGTACAGGCCCTGCTGCTTTTTTCTTTGCTTTTGCCTGTTAACGAAGGACAACTGCGCTTTTACTATTTTTTAGGTATCCTGCTTGGTTTCGCGTGTTACAAAGCAATTTTAGAAAACGCTTTTATGCGATTGTTCGGCAGAATTATTGCCGCGATTGTCCGAGTGGGGCGTTTTACCGCAAAAACTGTCTATAATTTATTGATCTATCCGCTTTTTTTCCTATTGATGCTTGCGTATAGATTGTGTAGAATGACAGTAAACACCGTATTGAAAGTGGCACTCTTTCTGATTTCTATTCCTTTGAAAATTTTAAGAGGCGTGATTCGGCTGATCGTGCCGGATCAATGGCGGCTCTTTCTTATAAAGAAAAGGATACAAATCCAGCAGCAATTCGGGAAATGGGTGTCACGGTTCACAAGACGGAAATGATCGGAGGGGAACGAACGTATGGGAAGTGCCGGTGCGGAGCGAGTCACTCGGTTGCAGACGAACTATTTGCAATCGCATGAGATGAATGAAAAGAGAAAACGAAAACGGCGTAAGGGATTAATTCGGCGCCTAGTCGCTTTCTTCACTGTCTTCGCCTTGGTCTGCACATTCATGATTTCCTCTCTGATTTCGCAATCTCATCAACTTAATAGAGTCCTGCAAACAAAAGCAGGTCTTGCAAAGCAGTTGGATCAATCGAAGCTTCAAGCAGGTCAACTGAAGAAGCGTATTAAGCTGCTTCACGATAAGAAATATATTGGAGAGATTGCCAGACGCGATTACCTTTTATCAAATAAAGGCGAAATTATTTTTTCAAAACCCAATCACGACAAGGATTGACAGGCACTTTTTTTGCTATGTATAATAATATAATTAGTGATACTAATTTAGGAGGAAGCTTTTTTTTATGTCAATTGAAGCAGGCAGCAAGCTGAAGGGTAAAGTTTCAGGAATTACGAATTTCGGAGCCTTCGTTGATTTACCCGACGGGAAAACAGGGCTGGTTCATATCAGTGAGGTAGCGGATCGATACGTGAAAGATATTCACGATGTTTTGTCAGTTGGTGATGAAGTTACGGTTAAAGTGTTTCAGGTCGCTCCTGATGGAAAGATCGGTCTGTCTATCCGTAAAGCTGTCGATAAACCAAAGGCCGCACCGTCGTCATCGTCGAGAGGTCCAAGGCACGGTGGAGGAAAAAGATTTACAACACGCGCACCGAGTTTTGAGGACAAAATTTCCCAATATCTGAAAGATAGTGAGGATCGTCTTTCGACAATTAAGCGTCAGACAGAATCCAAACGTGGGGGACGCGGTGCAAGAAGAGGGTAAATGCGGCTTCTGAAAGTTTCCATATATAGATCAAAACAAACACTCAGGCTAAAGAGCTTGGGTGTTTTTTCTGCGTTTAGAACGAATAGAGCTTCTAGCAGATTTAGGTGTGTGTGCTCCTTGATCATTCGGGCCTTTAATCGACAGCCTGCACGTTCGAATGTCAATTTTGGATGAACATTAAGAAAGCCGTCGAAGTTTTTTTGAATACAAGCTCGCAATTCTGACAAATTATGAACGTCTACTATGCTTTAATGGATCATACAATCATAAGTTAAAAGGCGGCGAGCGATATGATTCAAAAATTTGGCAGTGTTGCTGCGGGCACTATTGATCCTTATGTGCATAAAGATCGAACGATTCAGACCGGATCACAACCAGGTCATTCCTTTCAGACATTTCTGCTAGGCGTACTGTTCCGAACGGATCTTTTTTTCTTGCTAGCCGGTTTCTTACTTGGACGAGCGGTGCTCATTACAAGCCTGACTCCGTTTATTTTGCCTTATTTTGCAACTGTATTCTGGATGAAGCGTAAGCGGAGATGGGCAGATTCACTAGCAGTATTGGCGGGAGGTCTGACGCTTTCTGTGGGACAAGCCTTTTACGCATTGTTAGCCTTGCTCGTTTTTCTGGCAGGACAGCGAATCATGCGTGCATTTCACCGAGTGCATGAAGAACGGTGGCTGCCGGCGCTTGTATTCATTGCCGGACTTTTGGTGCGGCTCTTGTGTCAGGCGGCATTCTCATTAACACTCGTATGGACAGATGTGCTGACGGCAGGTGCTGAAGCTTCGCTGGCCGCATTGGTGACGCTGATCTTCATGCAGAGCGTGCCGCTCATGTCGACGCGCGTCAATCATAAACTTTTTCGCAATGAGGAGATTATTTGTTTTGTCATTCTGATCTCGTCGGTAATCGCCGGAACAATCGGATGGCATATTTACGATGTGTCTGTCGATCATGTGCTTGCCCGCTATGCCGTGCTTCTGTTTGCATATGCCGGCGGTGCCGCGATTGGTTCAACTGTGGGGGTAGTGATCGGCTTGATTCTGGGCATGGCCAGTGTGTCCAGTCTCTATCAAATGAGTCTGCTCGCCTTCTCAGGAGTACTGGGAGGCTTGCTGAAGGAGGCTGGAAAAATAGGCGTTTCAGCTGGTTTACTCATTTCCACCTTGCTCATTGGCGTCTATGGAGGCGGTTACGCGGGACTTGGAAACGAGGTTATCGATTCAGTGGCGGCGCTCGTGTTGTTTCTATTGACTCCGAAACGTTTAATTAGACAAATGGCTTCCTTTATTCCCGGAACGCGCGAATATCAGGCAGAGCAGCAGCAATATGTCCGTAAGCTGCGGGATGTGACAGTCGGACGGGTGGAACAGTTTTCAGGACTTTTCCAAACGCTTGCGAAAAGCTTCTATCCGCCGGTGGAGGAAGAGACGCCGGATGATGAGCTGTTTCTAAGTAAAGTCACTGCGAAAACATGCCAGAACTGCTTCAAAAAAGAGTTTTGCTGGGTAAAGAACTTTGAGCAGACGCAGCATTTAATGCTTGAGCTGCGTGACGAATCTCGTCGCGGGAATCGGACGGAGGATGCGCGGCTTCACCGGATGTGGCGTGACCGGTGCTCAAAAGCGGACCGCACACTCGATGTCATTCGCCGAGAGCAGAGTCTAGCGGAATTACAGGAGAAAATGAGGCGAAATGTTAAAGAAAGCCGCCGACTCGTCGCAGATCAGCTTAAGGGTGTTTCCCAGGTTATGGGTGACTTTGCCAGTGAAATGAAGCGCGAACGCGGCTTACATGAGTGGCAGGAAGAGATGATACTGTCCAAATTGAATGGAGTCGGCCTTCACGTGGAGAGTATTGAAATCTATAATCTTGAATCAGGGGCTATTGATATTGAGGCAATTTTACCCAATGACAATTACGGCGCATGTGAGAAGGTTATTGCCCCATTACTTTCGGATATTCTTGGTGAAAGCATTGTGGTTGAGAAGAAGCAGGCCTCCGATCTTCCCGGCGGACCGAGCCGGGTCGTCTTTATTTCAGCAAGGGCCTTTGATCTTGAAACCGGTGTTGCAACAGCAGCGAGGGGCGGCGGAAGCATCTCAGGTGACAATTACTCACTTTTTGAAATCGGTTCAAAAAAATATGTGATGGCGATTAGCGATGGGATGGGGCATGGCGAACGTGCGGATATGGAAAGCAAAGACACGTTGCAGCTGCTTAAAAAAGTGCTGAAATCCGGTATTCATGAGACGCTGGCCATCAAGTCCATCAACTCAATTCTGTCGCTTCGCTCCACTGAAGAAATCTATGCGACCTTGGACTTGGCGCTGATTGATTTACAAAATGCGACATCGAAATTTCTGAAAATAGGATCAAATCCAAGCTTCGTCAAGCGTGGCGGACGAGTTTTCATGTTGGATGCGGAGAACCTACCCATCGGAATAATCCGAGATTTCGATGTAGATGTAAAGAGTGAACAGTTAAAGTCCGGTGATTTGCTGATCATGATGAGTGACGGAATCTTTGACGCACCGAAGCACATTGAGAATAAGGAGGCATGGGTGAAACGAAAAATAAAAGAATTGCAAACGAATGATCCTCAAGAAATTGCCGACTTATTGCTTGAAGAGGTGATTCGTGTGGGAGATGGTTGCATCAATGACGATATGACAGTCATTGCGGCTCGGATCAGCCACCACATTCCGGAGTGGTCTGCTTTTTCGACAGATCGAAGTGAGAAGCAATTTAGTCGTGCCGAATAATTGATTGACTATAGGGAACATTTTTTCAATAACTTTAGTGAATGGCAGGTCACTAGATTTGTGGCGCCTTTACTGCGTGAACTCCGGACACATCTGCGTGTTTTTCTGAATCTGGCGGGTATAGAAACTACTTTTCCTGTCCATCATAATGCTAGATTCAGGGAGGAGTTGAAAGGCTCGATGAAGAAAGGCACGTTAAAGCAAATTTTATTAATTACGGATGGATGTTCAAACGAAGGCGAAGATCCGATAGCGATGGCGGCACTTGCCCGAGAACAGGGGATTACAGTCAATGTTATTGGCGTGCTGGATCAGTATGATTCCGAAGACGGGCACGGTCTTCAGGAAGTGGAAGGAATTGCTCAGGCTGGCGGCGGAATCAGTCAGATTGTGCAGACCAAGCAACTGGCGCAAACCGTGCAAATGGTGACGAAGCAGGCGATGACTCAGACGATTAAAGGTGTGATCAATCGACAGCTTCAGGATATTCTAGGCGACGGGGAATCGGTAGAGGATCTGCCTCCGGAAAAACGCGGCAAGGTCATGGAAGTTGTTGATGAAGTTGGAGAAACCGCAGACCTTCACGTATGTATTCTTGTCGACACAAGTGCCAGCATGAAAAATAAGCTGCCAACTGTGAGAGATGCGTTGAAGGATCTGTCCTTAAGCTTATCTGCACGCATGGGTGAAAATCAATTTTGCCTCTACTTATTTCCCGGGAAAAAGAAATCAGTGCAGAAGGTCATTTCGTGGACACCGCAATTAGACAGCATTGAACGCACGTTCGACAAAATCAGTTCACATGGTATTACACCGACGGGTCCCGCTATTAAAGAAGCGGTAAGAGGTTTTGATTCCGTATCAAGAAAACGCGGGTTTTATGATGATGGTGATGAGGCTTATGATGACGGGCCAAGATAATTTGCGCTTCGCACCGGGAACGGTGGTTGTTGGAAAATGGCATCGAAACCGTTATCAACTGGTTAAATGGCTTGGGAGCGGCGCGCAAGGCACGGTGTACCTGGCTCGGGACGGCGCGCGTTCGATTGCGATAAAACTGGCGAAGGATCGTGCATCATTGATCTCAGAGGTCAATGTATTGAAACAGTTTGAAAAGCTCCAAGGGGATCCTTTGGGGCCTTCTTTATACGATAGTGACGACTGGTTAATAGGAGGCAGAACCATTGGCTTTTGTGCCATGGAGTATTTGGATGGCGTATCATTAGCTGAAGCGCTGAAGCGAAAACCGTTTGATTGGGCGCTTGTCTATATGCTTCAGCTGTTAAAACAGTTGAAGCAGTTGCATGAGACAGGTTATATTTTCGGTGATCTTAAGCCGGAAAATTTGATCTTAATGCACCCGGGCCATTCGATTCGATGTCTTGACTTTGGGGGGGCGACGCGAATCGGGCGATCAGTGAGAGAATATACAGAATTTTATGATCGTGGGTACTGGGGATTAGGCAGCAGGCGTGCGGAACCTAGCTATGATCTTTTTGCTTGCGTGATGATCTTAATCTATGCCGCAACGGGTAAACGAATGGAAAGGCTGAGCACGCCGCAACTGCAGTTGCGACAGCTCGTGAAGACGCAACCAAGGCTCATTCCTTTTCGTAGAGTAATGATGAATGCGCTGAATGGCAGCTATACAACTGCGGATCAAATGCGCCAAGAGCTTCTTCATGACATTATGGCTAACCAGCAAAACGAACCACATGTTGCAAAAGTCAGACACAGTCATAGAAGGCAACCCGCGAGCAATCACGAAACCTGGAAATCGGCCTGGATGGCTGCGTCCGTTGTGATATCTGCTTATATTCTTTTTGTCATTATTTACGTGATGTGATTTTTGGAGTATTGTGGACATACATTATAGGGTGACCTGTTTCAATATAAGGAGAAATCTGCGATGACATTTAACGAACAAGTGACACAATTTATCGACAGCCATCACTTGGTCCGTCCTAACTCCAAACTTGTACTAGGCGTTAGTGGCGGCGCTGATTCGATGGCGCTTCTCCATTTTTTTTATAGGAAACAAAAAGAGTGGATGCTTGCGCTTGCCGTTTGCTCCGTGGATCACCGACTAAGGGGCATGGACAGCACCGAGGATTTAAACTATGTTGCATCATTTTGTGCCGATCGGGATATCCTTTTTATTGGGAAAACAGTGGACGCGCGCTCATGGAGTCGTGAAAAAAAGATCAGTATTGAAACAGCGGCCCGCGCGCTGCGCTATCAGGCTTTCGCGGAGACAATGAAAGCGACGAATGCCGATGCCCTTGTATTGGCCCATCATGGTGACGATCAAATCGAAACCATGTTGATGCGGCAAGTCCGTGGAACAGTTGGGTTGGGAAGAGCAGGCATCCCCGTTCGGCGAGCTTTCGGGAGTAAGGAAATTATTCGACCATTTCTTTCGCAAACGAAGAAAGATTTGGAACGGTATTGCGCACAAAATGGCATTGTGCCGCGACAGGATGAAACGAATAATTCAGATGCGCACACGCGAAATCGTTTTCGTAAATATGTGCTTCCGTTTTTAAAAAAAGAAAATCCTTCCGTGCATCTCAAATTCCAATATGAGAGTGAACGCATCGCCGAAGATGAATCGCTGCTCGGACAAATGGCTGAGCAGCAGCTGGAAACGGTAACACTGGAAAAAGAAAAAACAAGATATGCGCTTTCAATCCCTAAGTTAATTGGCATTCATCCCGCTTTACAAAGACGGACAATTCATCTACTATTATGTTATCTCTACACAAGTCAACAGCTACAGCCATCGCATCAACCGATACATATTGAACAATTATTGCAGTTGTTGCGCTCCAATCGTTCCTCAGGGGCTGCGTTTTTCCCAATGGGGCTTACAGCAAGAAAATCATACGATCGCTGCTGGGTCGGGTTTATGCCGAATTTCGGTGGGATGAGTGAAAAAATAAAGATTGCAATTCCCGGACAAACCGAGTTCCCGTCCGGATATTTTGAAGCTGACTATGTGAAAGCGGATCATTTATCGAACGAATTGGGAAGGGATTGTTTCATCTTTGATGATGCGGCTGTTTCACTGCCGCTTTTTGTCCGAACGTTCCGCAATGGCGATCGAATGAGCCCCAATGGAATGGCAGGGTCACAAAAGATTCAGCGTATATTTATTAACGAGAAGGTTGACCGTAATCAAAGACTGATTTGGCCAATGGTTACGGACGCGAAAGACAATGTGCTGTGGCTGCCGATGCTGAAGCGGGCGGTGACACTTCCGTCGCCCCAAACTTCACAGGAAAAAAATTATTTGAAGCTTAAGTTTATACCGTTTGCTGGTTTTGGGAGGACACAGGCATGAAGGAAGACATTAAGGAAATATTAATTACCGAAGAAGAGATCCAAAATAAGGTGCATGAATTCGGCGCACTGCTTTCGAACGAATACGCGGATTCTTTTCCACTGGTTATCGGTGTTCTGAAAGGCGCGCTGCCCTTTATGGCGGATCTTATTAAAACAATCACAGTTCCGATTGAAATTGACTTTATGGATGTGTCCAGCTATGGAAACTCCACAGTGTCTTCAGGAGAAGTGAAAATTCTCAAGGATCTGGACACTTCAGTGGAAAACAGAGATATTCTGATAATTGAGGATATTATTGACAGCGGACTGACCCTGAGCTATTTGGTCGAATTGTTTAAGACCAGAAAAGCAAAATCAATCAAGATTGTGACGCTGCTCGATAAACCATCAGGAAGAAAATCGGATATCGCGCCTGATTTATCCGGATTTACCGTGCCCGATGCGTTTCTTATCGGTTATGGTCTTGACTATGCAGAGAAATACCGCAATCTTCCGTTTATCGGTGTCTTGAAACCTGAAATATACAAGGCATAAGAGCTCGATTGGTGGGAGACATTCGTCCTATTTAATCCGATTATCTACGGAAATGCAATTGGTTGAGCGGCAACAATCGTATGTGGTACTATAAAATATGATCTGTTTTTAGAGCGGGAGGAGGTAAGGCATGAATCGACTTTTCAAGAATATTATCATATATTTATTTATTGCTGTAGTCATCATTGGTATCGTCAGCTGGCTGACGGAAACAAATCGGACTGTAAAACCGATGACTTACAGTACTTTTCAATCCAATTTAACTGAAGGCAATGTAGATCAGCTGACCTTACAACCTGAAGGCAGTGTCTACGCGGCGACAGGACATTTAAAGAGCGCTGACAAAAATACGACATTTAAAGCGTATTTGCCTGCCAGTGACAAAGCGGTAAATCAGGTCACTGATCTAGCAAAGCAATCGAATTTGGATGTGAAACCGGCGGAACGGACAAGCGGATGGATTACATTCGTCACATCATTGATTCCGTTTGCGATTATTTTCTTCCTAATCTTTTTCCTTTTGAATCAGGCTCAGGGTGGCGGCGGCCGTGTGATGAACTTCGGCAAAAGCAAAGCCAAGCTGTATTCTGAGGATAAAAAGAAAGTTACGTTTAAAGATGTAGCAGGGGCAGATGAAGAGAAGCAGGAACTGGTGGAAATTGTTGATTTCCTAAAGGATCCGAGAAAGTTTGTTGCGCTTGGCGCGCGAATTCCAAAAGGTGTGTTACTTGAGGGACCTCCGGGTACAGGTAAAACATTGCTTGCGCGCGCGGTTGCCGGTGAGGCAGGCGTACCATTCTTCTCAATAAGCGGATCGGACTTTGTAGAGATGTTTGTTGGTGTCGGCGCGTCTCGTGTTCGCGATCTGTTTGACCAGGCCAAGAAGAATTCACCATGTATTATCTTTATTGATGAAATTGATGCAGTAGGACGTCAGCGTGGTGCCGGACTCGGCGGTGGTCATGATGAACGTGAACAGACGTTGAACCAGTTGCTGGTTGAAATGGATGGGTTCGGCGCAAATGAAGGAATCATCATTATTGCCGCAACCAACCGTCCGGACATCCTTGACCCGGCGCTCCTCCGTCCGGGACGCTTTGACCGCCAAATTCCGGTTAACCGTCCTGATCTTATCGGTCGTGAGGCTGTGTTGCGCGTTCACGCGCGCAACAAGCCGCTCGCAAAAGAAATTGACCTAAAGACTGTAGCCAAACTGACTCCCGGATTTTCCGGAGCGGATTTGGAGAACCTGCTCAATGAAGCGGCTCTTGTCGCTGCGAGAGCCAATAAAAAAGTGATTAACATGGAAGATATTGATGAGGCGGTTGAACGTGTAATCGCCGGCGTCGCCAAGAAATCACGGGTTGTTTCAAAGAAGGAACAAAACATTGTCGCCTACCATGAGTCGGGTCATACCATTATTGGCCTAGCACTTGAAGGTGCCGATGAAGTGCATAAAGTTACGGTCATTCCTCGTGGTCAGGCAGGCGGCTATACCGTCTCATTGCCGAAAGAAGACCGCTATTTCATGACCAAACCTGAGCTTCTTGAGAAAATTTGCGGGTTGCTCGGCGGCCGTGTTGCTGAAGAAATCACATTTGGAGAAATCTCAACTGGGGCGAGCAATGACCTGCAGCGCGTTACGGGCTTGGCACGTCGCATGGTAACTGAATTCGGAATGAGCGATAAGCTTGGTCCGATGCAATTCGGCAACAACGACAGCGGCCAAGTCTTCTTGGGACGCGATATTCAGAACGAACAGAACTACAGTGATGCAATCGCGTTTGAAATTGATCAAGAAGTGCAGCGTATTGTGAAAGCTGAATATGATCGATGCAAAAAGCTGCTTACCGAACATAAAGATAAACTAGAACTGAT
Organism: Sporolactobacillus nakayamae; assembly: GCF_900113325.1. GTDB lineage: Bacteria > Bacillota > Bacilli > Bacillales > Sporolactobacillaceae > Sporolactobacillus > Sporolactobacillus nakayamae. The sequence goes on from NZ_FOOY01000021.1 coordinate 54,108, forward strand.
CGCCCAGACATTGCTCAAAGTGGAAACATTGGAAGAAGAGCAAATCAAATCACTTTATGAAAAAGGCGAATATATCGAACCAAGCAAGAGCCGCTACGCTTCTGAAAATGATGACAAGGAAGAAGCGTCTGCAGTTGCGCCAAGTGAACCGGCATCCGGATCGGATACTGAGGTTAAAGTGACGATCCATTCTAAAGATGAGGATTCAGTTCAACCAACTGTTGAGGCACCAAAGCCATCGGATGCAAATAAGGATGACGAACATAAGCTTTGATTGCATGATTGATTCACCATTTACAAAAAGAGGAGGCCTCTCCATATTAGGAGTGCCTCCTTTTTTTTTTAGGATATGAAAGCATATATTTTTCGGCAAAGCAAAAGGTTGTGAACCAAAGGCGGGTGGGAAACTCCTGCGGAGCGCCTGTGTTGATCGCAAACCAGGGGAGGATCCGCAATAGTAGCCTGTTCGAGGAGGCTCGCGGTGCGCCCGCGGCAAGCGAGTAACCGAAGTGTCGCTCAAGCTCAAGGTTGATGGATCAACGCCGTTTTCAGGGTAACAGCCAAGGATCGGGCGTTTTTTGCCCGGCTTTTCTCACAAGTTAAGAAAGTATATCGTTTTGCCTTTCCGGTACGACGATAAGGTCATAAGATTCGGTTGGGCGATCAGGTAAGCGCCTAATTTGAGAAATAAACGGAAAAACTCCGCTTAATTAGAAAATGAATGAAAAAATTGCTTAAATAGACGGAGAAATTCCGCTTATCGAATCGAAAAACGTGAAAATGGAGGGTTTTTCTGTGCATAAGCGGAAAAATTACCCTTATGTACCAGGGAACCAAGCGCCAGGATGCATATAACCGGAAAATCTCCGCTTATTTTACTCCGGCCGCGTTACTTAATTAAGGATCAAAATGATTCATGAACTAGAAATGTCTGTTCAAGACAAGGTTGATGATTCAAAATGGTATTTGGAGCGAAGGAGCTTTCAACTTAAAGGAGTTTTGTATCTAAACTTTAAAATAGGGAAAGGAACGATCGCAAACAGCAGAGGAGCTTTCGTATAAGGAACTTTCGCTAATTACGCATACGTCCTGTATGCAACGCGAAAGTCATCACATCCTGTGAAAGTACGTCCTGTATGCAACGCGAAATCCATCGCGTCCTGCGGAAGTAGGGACCGGCAGTGCCCGGTTTTTCTCATTGTATGGTTGTGAGAACATCCGGTGAAATGGTTGACGGCTTGGCGAACCAAGTTGTCTTAGTAAACGTTATGCCATGATCGGATTGCGAGACCGATTGAACAAACTGGAGGGAATAAAATGATCTTTGTTTGTGATGTTGGGAATACCCACATTGTTCTTGGTACTTATGATGGCGAAATTTTGACCAATCATTGGCGCATTTCGACGGATCGGGAAAAAACAGAGGATGAGTTCGGCATGCTGATCAACAATCTTTTTGCATATAGCAATCTCTCCTTTACAGACTTCAGCGGTGTGGTGATTTCGTCTGTGGTTCCGTCGATTATGTTTGCGCTTGAACGGCTATGCAAGAAATACTTTCATTTGAAGCCGATCGTGGTTGGTCCTGGTATCAAGACCGGACTTAATCTGAAATATGATAATCCAAGAGAGCTTGGTGCAGACTTGATTGTAAATGCGGTTGCCGCAGTAAATGATTATCAGGCGCCGATCATTGTTATTGACTTTGGTACAGCGACAACGTATTCCTATATTGATGAGCAAAAAGGCTATGTTGGCGGGGCAATTGCACCAGGGCTTGATATTGCGACTGAAGCACTTTATGAAAGGGCTTCAAAGCTCCCGAGAATTGAGATTGTGAAGCCGCCGCATATTGTCGGGCGGAACACGGTCCACGCGATGCAGTCCGGAGTGCTTTTCGGCTATGTCGGGCAGGTGGAAGGGATTGTTTCCCGTATGAAGAAGCAGGCCTCCTCGGAACCGGTAGTGGTTGCGACAGGCGGGCTTTGTTCGCTGATTTCACATGAGACTGATGTCATTGATCATGTGGATCCTTTACTTACACTCAAGGGGCTCTTTCTTATTTATCAACGTAATTTGTAAAAAGAAAGGAATGATCGGTATGAGCGACTATTTTATAAAAGCATTGGCATACGGCGACAGCCTTAGGGTTATCACATCAGTAACAACTGAAACGATCAAAGAAGCTCAGTCGCGCCATAAAACATGGCCGACAGCAACTGCCGCGCTTGGCCGGACAATGACTGCGACGATGATGATGGCCGCCCAAGAAAAAGGTGATGAAAAAATTACGGTCACAGTTCAGGGCGGTGGACCGATCGGGGCAATTGTTTCTGATGCGGATACCGAGGGTCAAGTGCGTGGGTATGTGACGAATCCTGAAGTTCATTTTGAATTGAATGCGCATGGGAAATTGGATGTGGCGCGAGCTGTAGGGAATACCGGTTTTCTCAGTGTCGTCAAGGATCTGGGACTTAGGGAAAATTTCACCGGAAGAGTGCCTATCGTCTCAGGTGAATTAGGTGAGGATTTTACGTATTACTTTGCGCGATCCGAGCAGGTACCGTCTGCAGTCGGCGTAGGCGTTCTGGTTAATCCGGATCAATCGGTGAAGGCAGCAGGGGGCTTTATCATTCAAGTGCTTCCCGGGGCAGAAGATGCCGTCATTGAAAAGTTGGAAGAAAGGCTGAAATCGATTCCGCCAATTTCTAAATTGATTGATGCTGGGCATTCTCCGAAACAGTTGTTGGATGACTTGTTTTCAGATGGAAACTACAGGATTTTGCAACAACATCCCGTGCACTTTCACTGTGGTTGCTCTAAAGAAAAATTCGGAAATTCCATTAAGGGTTTAGGAGCAAAAGAAATTCAAGCAATGATTGATGAAGACGGCGGCGCCGAAGTGACGTGCCAATTCTGTGAAACACAGTATCAATTCACTGCAGACGATTTAAGGGCACTGATTTTAAAGAAATAGTACAGGAGCTTGCCTGGGGGGCAAGTTCTTATTTTTTCTGTAGCGTATAACTAGCTGAATCCTACCGTATAGGTAATTAAGCATATGACGCATGATCATTAATATTTGACGGCGCAGTCGTTCACTGATAATATAGGATATAAATCATACATGATTACTAAGGATTTGAAGGAGGATGAATGATGACCGTTGCAAATTCGGTTACTGAATTGATCGGCAACACACCGATCGTTCGTTTAAACCATTTAACAGATGAGAACGACGCGGAACTTTACGCAAAGCTTGAATATTTTAATCCGGGCAGCAGTGTTAAGGATCGGATTGCCCTGGCGATGATCGAAACCGCTGAAAAAGAAGGCAAGCTGAAGCCTAATGATACAATCATCGAACCAACGAGCGGAAACACGGGGATTGGTTTGGCACTCGTCGCTGCAGTAAAAGGTTATAAGGCAATTTTGGTTATGCCGGAAACGATGAGCATCGAGAGACGTAAATTGTTTAAAGCATATGGCGCGGAAGTTATTCTGACTCCGGGAGCCCAGGCGATTAAAGGGTCAATTGCTAAAGCACAGGAATTGGCGAAGGAAAAAGGCTACTTCTTGCCGCAGCAATTTCAAAACCCGGCAAATCCACAGGTACATTATGAAACGACCGGTAAAGAAATCGCCGCAGCCTTTGATTCGCTGGACGCTTTTGTTGCCGGAGTCGGAACCGGTGGTACATTGAGCGGAAGCGGCAAAGCATTGAAAGAGAAATTTAAGGACATTCGCGTTTACGCGGTTGAACCGAAGGACTCACCGGTGCTTAACGGCGGAAAAGGCGGTCCACATAAGATCCAAGGGATTGGTACAGGATTTATTCCGGATACATTGGATACCGAAATCTACGACGAAGTCATCGATGTTGCTAATGAACAGGCGTTTGAGTATGCGCGCCTTGCAGGTAAAAAGGAAGGCGTGCTTGCCGGCATTTCAGGAGGCGCGGCAATTTATGGCGGTGTTCAGGTTGCTAAAAAGCTTGGCAAAGGCAAAAAAGTTGTTGTGATCGTCCCGGATAACGGCGAACGCTATTTGAGCACCCCGTTGTATCAAGTTGAGGAATAAGTGAATTTAAAGATAATTACTTGGAAAAGGTCTGAATTAGTCAGGCCTTTTTTTGTTGCGCTCGCTATGTTTTATAAAGCTCTAGGCAAAGCTATGGCAGTCATCTGTGTTATACTATTTTTATTAAACTGTGAATGATATTCGGGAGGATTAGACACCTGTGGGCAACTTTCAACTTTCCCCTTTTCATCTGATGAACGTAAGGGGCAGAACGCTGGATTATCGAAAAAAAACAGTGATTATGGGTATTTTGAATGTAACACCGGACTCTTTTTCCGACGGAGGACAATTCAACCATCTGGATCAGGCTGTGACGCATGCATTGCAAATGGAGCGTGACGGAGCCGACATTATTGATATTGGCGGGGAATCAACGCGTCCGGGGCATACGCCGGTGGACATGGAGCAAGAAATCGCACGAGTTATACCAATGATTCAGGCGATTCGCGCCCAGACGAGCATACCGATCTCAATTGATACTTATAAGGCGGAGACAGCTCGTCGCGCACTTGAAGCTGGAGCTGATATTATTAACGATGTTTGGGGTGCGAAGGCGGATTCCGATATGGCGAGAGTCGCCGCGGAGTATCAGGCGCCAATCATTCTCATGCATAATCGTGAAAACAATCGATATCAAGATATTATTGCAGATATGAAGAGCGATCTTCGAGAGAGCATTGAGCTTGCGCGAGAAGCAGGTGTTGCCCCTGAAAAAATCGTCCTCGACCCCGGTATCGGTTTTGCGAAAGATTACCAGCAGAATCTGTTTGTCATGAATCACCTTGAGGATTTTCATGAACTCGGCTATCCGCTCCTTCTGGGCACCTCGCGAAAAGGATTTATTGGTAAAACCCTGAATGTTACGGTGGATAAGCGCGTTGAGGGCACGGGGGCGACTGTATGCCTCGGTATTGCCAAGGGATGCCAAATCATGCGCGTCCATGACGTGCTTCAAATTGCTCAAATGGCGAAGATGATGGATACAATGCTGCAGGAGGACCATAGTGACAGACACAATTAATTTGAATCGCATGCAATTTTACGGGTATCATGGTGCACTCCCTGAAGAACAACGAATGGGCCAGCGTTTTGATGTGGATGTCACATTAAATTGTGATCTTTACCAGGCGGGAACGACCGATCAACTGGATCAAACCGTTAACTATGCGGAAATTTATATGCAAGTGAAAGAAATCGTTGAAGGTCATGCATGCAAATTAATTGAAACTGTTGCGGAAAAGATCGCTGAAACGATTCTGCTCAAGTTTTCAAAGGTCGAAAGCTGCCGTGTTAAAGTGATCAAGCCTAACCCGCCGATTGCCGGTCATTATGATTCAGTATCAGTCAAAATTGAACGTAACCGAACCGTTGCCTACCTCGGTCTTGGATCGAACATAGGCGATCGTGCCGGCTTCCTGAAACACGCGATCGAGGCGCTGCAGGCAGAACCAAGAGTACAGGTCGTACGCTGCTCGTCCATATACGAGACCGAACCCTATGGTCCAGTCGAGCAAAACGACTTTTTAAATATGATCGTGCAAATTGAAACGTTGCTCCCTTCCCTTGCGCTTTTGCGGTACATCCACAAAATAGAGACAGATCTGGAACGAGTAAGGGATGTGCACTGGGGGCCAAGAACAATTGATCTTGATCTCTTGGTCTATGGCCAAACGATTACGCAATCTGAAGAGCTGTCGCTGCCCCATCCTGAAATCACGCATCGTGCTTTTGTCCTCAAACCGTTTGCTGAGATCGCACCTCATTTGGTTGTTCCGGGAATCAACCGTTCAGTTATGGACTTGTGGCAAAATCTCAAAGGAGAAGAGGAAGTACGATTATGGAAAAAGAACAATGGGGAAGAAAAATTCGGGCTTTTCGAAAACTGAAGGGCTATACGCAAGCGGAACTTGCCAAGGAACTAGGTATTTCTCTCACTTTTTTAGGGGAAATTGAAAGAGAGAGCCGCGAACCCGAAACAGAGCTTGTTAGGAAAATTTGTGATAAGCTGTCCATATCTCTTCAAGAAATGAAGGAACTATAAGCGAAGAAAGGATGGTTTGATGCTGAAAATTGGTCCGATTGAGATGAATAATCGTGTGGTACTCGCTCCGATGGCAGGCGTCTGCAACGCCGCATTCCGCTTGATTGCAAAACGATTTGGTGCGGGGCTGGTGTGTGCCGAAATGGTTGCTGACCGCGGGATTATTCACCACAATCAGAGGACTCTGGATATGCTGTATATTGATGATCGTGAAAAGCCGCTCAGCTTGCAAATTTTTGGCGGTTCAAAAGAAACGCTTGTTCAAGCGGCAAAATATGTAGATAAGAATACAAATGCGGATATTATTGACATAAATATGGGCTGTCCGGTACCGAAAGTCACCAAATGCGATGCCGGATCAAGATGGCTGCTCGATCCCGATAAAATCTATGAGATGGTAGCGGCGGTGGTTGACGCAGTCGATAAGCCGGTGACGGTCAAGATGCGTAAAGGCTGGGACGATGACCATATCTATGCTGTACGTAACGCGCAGGCGGTCGAACGTGCGGGCGGGAGTGCAGTCGCGGTTCATGGCCGTACGCGTGTGCAAATGTATGAAGGAAATGCGGACTGGGACATTATCCGTCAGGTAAAAGAATCCGTTGGTATTCCTGTTATCGGCAACGGCGATGTCCGGACGCCTATGGATGCGAAACGGATGCTTGAGGAAACGGGCGTGGACGGCGTCATGATCGGGCGCGCCGCGCTTGGGAATCCATGGATGCTGTACCGGACAGTTAAATATCTAGACAGCGGGGTGTTGCCGCCTGAACCGACTGCCAAAGAAAAAGTGGATGTCTGTTTGATTCACTTTGATCAATTGGTAAAATTGAAAGGCGAGCACATTGCTTCATTGGAAATGCGCAAGCATGCTGCATGGTACGTGAAGGGTCTGCGCGGAGGCAGTGATGTGCGCAAGAAAATTAATCAGTGCGAGACGGGTGCTGATCTTCGTCAAGTACTTGTTGAATTTCGAGATGAGCTTGAATTCGATCTAGCACCTACTACGATATAAGGTTGACAGTGTTTTTTTATTTCTCTATAATTCGGTTAGATAACAAACTGCCGGGGTATTACTGGCAGTTTTATTTATAGGGTCTGTTCAAAAAGGAGGACAAAAAGAGCCGAGGTCAGGCAAATCGCCACATCCTGTGGCATGCCTGCACTACTCGTCCTGAGCGTCGAAGATCAAGGAAGCGCAGTTTTGAGCGCCAGAGCGTACTCTCACAGGATGTGATGACGTCAACATCACCTTTTCCCAGACTTTTTGAACACCCTCTTATACTATATATTTATTGAAATTTCTAAGGCTTATAGTATATAGGTAGTAGTTCGGTGAAGCGCCGTATCCTGGGGCTCACTGGGTAGTTGCGACGGCGGCTTTGCTGTTGTCGAGGGATGCAGCGAAGCCGAAGTTTTTAATAGAGTCTGTTCAAAAAGGAGGACAAAAAGGGCCGAGGTCAGGCAAATCGCCACGTCCTGTGGCATGCCTGACACTAGCCCGTCCTGAGCGTCGAAGATCAAGGAAGCGCAGTTTCGAGCTACCCGCGCGTACTTTCACAGGATGTGATGACTTCAACGTTGTGCACAAGGACGTGCATGGTATTAGTTGAAGATCCCCTGTTGATACGTGAGGAGCGGAGAAACAAGCTGACACAGAACTTCCGCAGGATGCGGTGACTTCTGCGTTTTGCACAGGACGTGCATGCTGTTAGCAGAAGATCCTCATTGCCTTTTTCCCGGACTTTTTGAACACCCTCTAATAGTGCAGATGTATTCGAGCTGCATCTTATTTAGAGCAAAAGCTCGATCCTGTGAATGAGTGTAATTCTGAATCATTATGGGATACGACTGGAGGTAGAAGGAAGAATGAGTCAGGAAGTGGATCTGACCGACCAGCTTCAAGCCAGGCGCGAGAAGCTGAAGGTTTTGATTGAGCAAGGTGTGAATCCTTTTGGCGGACGTTATAATCGGACGCATGATACAAAGAAAATCCGTTCTCTGTGTGCGGACACAACAACAGAAGAACTCGAAGAACAGGCAGTTTCTGTTGTTATGGCCGGCCGACTGATGGCAAAAAGACGCAAAGGAAAAGCGGGTTTTGCCGATATTCAGGATTTCAGCGGCAGAATCCAGCTGTATATTCGCAAGGATGCTGTGGGCGAAGAACAATATGAAATTTTTAAGCATATTGATATTGGCGACTTCGTTGGTGTTGAAGGCACTGTGTTTAAAACCCATGTAGGCGAATTGTCGATTAAAGTGAGCAAATTCAGCATACTCTCCAAAGCGATGCGGCCGTTGCCTGACAAATTTCACGGCTTAAAAGATGTTGAACAGCGCTATCGTCAGCGCTATTTGGATCTTATCGTGAACCCTGAAGTTAAGGAAACATTTATCCTAAGGAGCAAGATCGTCAAAGCGATTCGCGATCAGCTGGATGGACAAGGTTATCTAGAAGTTGAGACTCCGACCATGCACTCGATACCAGGCGGTGCTGCTGCCCGCCCGTTCATTACGCATCACAATGCTTTGGACATGGATCTTTACATGCGCATCGCGATTGAGCTGCACCTGAAACGATTAATTATCGGCGGCCTCGAAAAGGTTTATGAAATTGGCCGTGTTTATCGAAATGAAGGTGTCTCGACGAAGCACAATCCTGAATTTACGATGATGGAACTTTATACAGCGTATCAGGACTTACGCGACGTGATGGAATTAACCGAGAACTTGATTTCTTCCGTAGCCGAAAAAGTGCTTGGTACAACTGAGATTACGTATGGTGATGTAAAAGTTGAACTGAAGCCGCGCTGGCGCCGTGTTCATATGGTTGACGCGATTAAAGAACAGACCGGAGTCGATCTGTGGCCGGAAATGACTGACGAAGAAGCACGACAGCTGGCTGCTGATAATGGTGTCTCTGTAAAGGGCGACATGACATATGGCCATGTAGTTAATGAATTTTTCGAGCAAAAAGTTGAAGAAACACTTATTCAGCCGACTTTCGTATATGGTCATCCGGTCGTGATCTCTCCGCTCGCTAAGAAGGATCCAAACGATGCACGATTCAGCGACCGCTTTGAGCTATTTATCGTCGGTAGAGAACATGCCAACGCATTTAGCGAATTGAACGATCCGATTGATCAACGGGAACGTTTTGAAGACCAGATGCGCGAGCGAGAAGCCGGCAATGATGAAGCACAAATTATTGACGAAGATTTTCTGGAAGCGATGGAGTACGGCATGCCGCCTACCGGTGGGCTTGGCATCGGTATCGACCGCCTGATCATGCTCCTGACCGATTCAGCGTCGATTCGTGATGTACTGCTCTTCCCGCAAATGAGAAAAAAAGATTAAATTTGAATGGATCAACAAAGACCTGTCTGCTCGTAAGTATTGAGCAGGCGGGTCTTTTGTGTTATTGAAACAGTCATGGCACGCTTAATGAGGTAGGGCACTGCCTTCGTGCCATATGCCCTGAAATGTAGACGTGAGATGCGCAACAACCTGTATGAAAAAATTACAGATAGGCGGTCACCTGCTAAATCAGGACAGCAGCCAAGTTTGAGGTTAAACCGAACCCGTGGGAGAGAGTTAGACCGAAGAGAGGAAAAGTTGAACCAAACCCATGGAAAGTTCAACCTAAGAGAGGAACAGTTAAACCTAACGAGTGAAAAGTTGAACTCAATCCCCTGAAAGTTCAACCCAAGAGAGAAAAAGTAGCGAAAGACATTAAAGTTGTAATGAAGGCATCAAAAATCGTAACGAATTCTAGACTCGTAACAAACCGTGAAAAAGTAGTAACGAATGAACCCAAAGTAGTAACGAACTCATGGAAAGTAGTAACGAATTCTCAGATTCGTAACGAACTCACAGAAAGTAGTAGCGAATTCCCAAACTCGTATCGAACCGAAGGAAAATCGTAACGAACGACGCAGCAAAGTCGTAACGAATTTGCTGCGCCGTTCGTCTCAACCATTTCGTTAATTAGAAAGATTAAAGATGAATTTTTCGCTTAGAAAATGATTAAAATCAATTTGTAAATCATTCAGTATCTGAAGGTGCTGAGACGTCTTGTACCGCTTGAATGGGTATCCGTTGTTTCGGTTATTTAAAAATTATTATTTCTTAAGCGAAGCGATTTGAATCTAGAGAGTGGTAAAAGGGAGAAAGTACGATTGTCTTGATTTTAATAAATGTAAAGGTACATTACGGATTATAGATTTCTTGTTGACAAATGTGTCGAATGCTGATAATATTTTCATGTTGCTGGACAAGATGTTACTTGTTGTTGACATATTGTTTCAGCCTATGTATAATAAGAAAGATCGTTTTTGCGGTTATGAAAACATTATTTATTAAGAAATTAATTGATTGTTAATTTGTTGTTGACATGGTATTGATTTCTTGGTAAGATAGTCAAGTCGCTTCAAGAGCGATCGAGAATGTTCCTTGAAAACTAAACAAAAGCCAAGCGTGATTTAAAAAGGGTTTAACCCCTGATAAATTCAAATTGCTATGGATCTTATGAACGAAAAAGCAAGGCTGGACTTAGGTCCGGCGTTAAGCAAGACACTTTTTGGAGAGTTTGATCCTGGCTCAGGACGAACGCTGGCGGCGTGCCTAATACATGCAAGTCGAGCGCATTGAAGGGAGCTTGCTCCCGGATGTGAGCGGCGGATGGGTGAGTAACACGTGGGTAACCTGCCTGTCAGATTGGGATAACTGTGGGAAA
>NZ_FOOY01000003.1 GCF_900113325.1 Sporolactobacillus nakayamae
AAGCCCCCTTCAAGATGAGATTTCCCATGATTTTAAATCAGTAAGACCCCTTAGAGATGATGAGGTTGATAGGTCTGGAGTGGAAGCACGGTGACGTGTGAAGCGGACAGATACTAATCGGTCGAGGGCTTAACCCAGAACTTTGGATGAATTGACAATGCATATACGTTCGTTACCGGTTTTGAAGGCTCATGTGAGCCGGTTCGTCTGGCGGTCATAGCGAAGAGGTCACACCCGTTCCCATCCCGAACACGGTCGTTAAGCTCTTCTGTGCCGATGGTAATTGGGGGCTGTCCCCCTGTGAGAGTAGGTCACTGCCAGGCAATTGAAAAACATGCACTTCTCATTTTTGAGAGGTGCATGTTTTTTGTTGTAGAAAAAAGATATCCGTTTGAAATGAATGAAGTGATGAAACTTTGAACGTGTTACAAAAAAGAATAGATAGAAAAAAGGCATATTCATTATAACTAATTGATCATCGTAAATGAGCCGTATTGGGTTGATCTTTTTTTAAATATGTATAAAATGTGAGTGAAGAGTGAATACATTGTGACACTTTGAAACTATGAACATGCAAGTAGATGAGTAGTATAAGAATGACTATGTCACAAGCAAAAGGAAAGAAGCTGAGTTAAGTGAAGGTTTCTCTTTTTACAACATGTTTGGGAGAACTGTTTTACGTCGATGTATTAAAAGATGTAACAGAAATATTGGAAAGGCTAGGATGTGAAGTGGATGTCCCTGAAGGACAGATCTGTTGCGGACAGCCGGCTTATAACAGCGGATATGCAAAAGATACAAAAGGTCCTGCAAAGCATATGATTAATGCGTTTGAGCATTCTGATTACATTGTTTGCCCCTCTGGATCTTGCGCAACGATGTTCCATGAATATCCTAACTTTTTTGCAGATGAACCGGAATGGCAAGAAAAAGCAAAGAAGATTGCGAGCAAGACTTATGAGTTTACGCAATTTATTGTTCGTGTTCTTGGTGTGGTTGACGTAGGTGCTGAATATCATGCACGGGCAACACTCCACACTTCATGTCATATGACTCGGCTTCTTGGCGAGCGTGAATCGCATTACACATTGCTGAAGCATGTAAAGGGTCTTGACCTGGTTCCGCTGCCGAACAATTATGACTGCTGTGGCTTTGGCGGCACGTTCTCTGTTAAAATGTTTCCTATTTCGGAACAAATGGTTGATGAGAAGATACGCCACGTTGAAGAAACAGACGCGGAGGTGCTGATTGGTGCCGATGCGAGCTGTCTGATGAATATCGGTGGTCGTATGAAACGGTTAGGAAAACCGATTAAAGTACTACATATCGCACAAGTATTAAACAGTCATCAAACTGAAGGAGATGAGCGCCATGCCGATGAAAGTCGGAAATCAACCGTTCTTTAAGGGGGTTGATGAAGCGATCCATGATTCCTTCATGGTCAACGCGGTTTCCTCAGCGCAGGATGGTCTGCGCGGTCGAAAACTTAGCGCTACCGTTGGAGATGACGCCTTAGGTGATTGGGAAGAGTGGAGAAGCGCTGGAGAAGAAATTAGAGCACATACGCTGAATAATTTAGACTATTATCTTAAACAGCTCAGTGATAACTTCTCGAACCGTGGCGGACATGTTTTTTTTGCGGAAACAGCCGAGGAAGCGCGCGAGTATATTAAAAAGGTCTGTAAAGAAAAAAATGCAAAACATGTAGTTAAAGCGAAATCAATGGTTACTGAGGAAATAAGTTTAAACGAGGCACTCGAAGAAGAAGGTTGCGAGGTCCTTGAAACGGATTTAGCGGAATTTATTCTCCAAGTAGATCATGATCAGCCTTCACATATCGTCGTACCGTCAGTGCATAAGAATCGACAACAGATTCGTGACGCATTCAAAAAATTAGGTTATGAAGGCAGCGACGATCCAAAAGAACTTGCAGGATTCGCGCGCAAAACACTGCGCAGCAAGTTTCTGAACGCTGATGTTGGGATTACCGGATGCAATTTTGCTGTTGCTGACACCGGAAGCATTTGTCTTGTGACAAACGAAGGTAATGCGAACATGGTTACCAGTTTCCCAGAAACACAAATTACTGTTATGGGTATGGAGCGGCTCGTTCCCACTTGGAAAGAATTGGATGTTGTCGTGTCCCTGCTCTGCAGAAGCTCAGTCGGCCAGCGTTTGACAACTTATGTAACGGACATTACTCCCGAAGCAAATCAAGAGGCTGTTGATAGTCCTAAAGACTATCACTTGGTTATAGTAGATGCGGGGCGTTCCAATGCACTCGGTACTGATTTTCAATCCGCATTGCACTGCATTCGTTGTGCAGCATGTATCAATGTCTGTCCGGTATATCGTCACATCGGCGGTCACGCTTACGGTTCGATCTACCCAGGTCCAATTGGCGCGGTTCTGTCTCCTATCTTAGGCGGCTACGATGCGTACGGTAAATTGCCATATGCTTCTAGTCTTTGTGCTGCGTGCTCAGAAGCGTGTCCGGTGAAAATACCGTTGCATAAATTGTTGATTCGTCATCGCCAAAAATATGTGGAAGGCGGCGGTCATCCACCGATTATGGAGAAAGCGGCAATGAAAGGATTCGGTATTGGTGCGTCTTCCTCACCAATCTTCAAAGCCGGCGTAAAAATGGCTCCTATTATGCTCAAGCCGCTTGTTCATGATGGCTCAATACCGAAAGGACCGGGACCGATGAAACCGTGGACGCATGGCAGAGATCTGCCGGAACCGAGCAGAGAAAATTTTAGAGCTTGGTTTAAAAAACACCGGGATCAGCCGATGACGTCCCATGATAAAGGAACAGGTGAATCATTATGAACGGAACCATTGAAAATCGTGATTCATTTCTTAAAAGAATAGCTGATAAATTGAACCGAGTGCCTGGCGAAGCCCCCGAAAAGCCGGAATGGTCGCACTCGCCTCAAGAACATGTCTATGAGGATTATTCCGAGGATCAACTTGTGGAGATGATGAAGAACGCATGTGAGCCAATCCATACCAAGGCATTCGAGACAACATCGGCTAAATTAGCAGAGCAACTGGATATGTTGATCACGGAATACGGTGCAGGAAAAATCGTTGCGACGAAAGATGCACGATTCAATGAATTCGGCCTTAAAGATGTTCTTGAAAAATATCAGGTGTATACATGGGATTATTCTGAGGGACATAAAAATATTGACAAAGCAGCTGAAGCAGCCATCGGCTTATCTATTTGTGATGTCATGCTCGCAGAATCAGCGACTGCGGGACTCTTCAACGATAAAGACAAAGCGAGAAGTGTCAGTCTTCTTCCAGAGATATCAATTGTTATTGTGCCGAAAAGCCGAATTGTTCCACGTCTGACACAAGCTATGCAATTAGTAGAAAATAAAGTTAAGAATGGAGAAAAACTTTCTTCGTACATTAACTTTATATCTGGACCAAGCAACAGTGCTGATATAGAAATGAGACTTGTTGTCGGTGTTCACGGTCCAATTAAAGTGGCTTATCTTATTGTGAGTGATTTGTAAAAAGAGGTAACCAGTAACCAGTTAAATGAATGTATTAGGTTAATAGGGTTGCAAAAGACAGTTCCTAAAATGGAGCTGTTTTTTTATCGGAAAGCTGTAAGAAAAACCGGGCAAAAAGCGCCCGGTCCTTGCTCCCACAGGATGTGATGGCTTTCGCGTTGCATACAGGACGTATGCGTAATTAGCGAAAGTTCCTTACATACGAAAATTCCTCTACTGTTAGCGAAAGTTCCTTTGCTCTAAATACCGTTTTAATCATCAACCTTGTCTTGAATAAAATAAGCGGAGATTTTCCGGTTATATGCATCCTGATACTTGTTTCAAAGGTACATAAGGGTAATTTTTCCGGTTAAGCACAGAAAAACCCCCCATTTTCACGTTTTTCGATTCGATAAGCGGAATTTCTCCGCCTATTTAAGCAATTTTTTCATTCATTTTCTAATTAAGCGGAATTTTTCCGTTTATTTCTCGGATTGGGCGCTTACCTGATCGCCCAACCAAATCTTATGACCTTATCGTCGTACGAACAAGCCAACACCTAAACTACTTGTTAGAAAAACCGGGCAAAAAGCGCCCGGTCCTTAATCTCCAGCCATGTGTGATGGTTTTGTGTCTTTTCGGTGCTGAATCGTCGCCTCGGTTACTCGCTTGCCGCGGGCGCACCGCGAGCCTCCTCAGACAGGCAGGAATCTGCGAGGTCTCGCTGGCACCTGGTCCCGCAGTCTCGCACCTCCACTTTGATTCTCGGCCAAGACACTGGTCTATTGGTTTGAAAACGTGCAAAATAATAAACTCTCTTATCTTGTAAAGTACAAGATACCAAAAAATCACAGGTCACTAGGAGGATTTGTATAAAAAAAGGCTGCCACTCGGATTTAATTGAGTGGCAGCCTTTTTTAGGATCCTCTTAAGGACGAATTTGTCCGTTGCCTTCGACAAGATATTTAATGCTGGTTAATGCGCTCAGCCCCATCGGGCCACGTGCATGAAGCTTTTGGGTACTGATACCTATTTCAGCACCAAAACCGAATTCTTCACCATCTGTAAACCGTGTAGAGGCATTGTGGTACAAAGTTGACGCATCGACGAATTGGAAAAAGCTTGCTACATTTTGCACGTTTTCAGTAATAATTGATTCTGAATGTTTCGTTCCATATTTATTAATATGTTGAATTGCTTCTTGCAAATCATCAACGATTTTAACAGCAATAATTTTGTCGAGGTACTCAGTTGCCCAATCTTCTTCAGTCGCCACGATTAGATCAGGAAATTGATCGACTATTCTTGGGTCAATTCGGCAGGTGACCTGCGCCGCCTGTAATGCATCAATTAAACGGGCGCCGAATTTTTCGAACCAGTTCTTGTGGACAATGACCGTCTCAATTGTGTTGCATACGGAGGGACGCTGCGTTTTCGCGTTGAGCACAATATTAATGGCCATTTCCGGTTTTGCAGTTTCGTCGATAAATACGTGACAGTTACCTGCCCCGGTTTCCAGAACCGGAATGCTTGCTTGCTGAATGACTGTTTGAATTAGTCGGCTGCTCCCGCGCGGGATGAGGACATCGATCAAGCCGTTCAACCGAAAGAATTGGTTTGCGGTTTCATGGCTTATATCCTCTAATAATTGAACGCTCTCTACAGGAAGAGGTGTCGTGCTAAGTGCACTTTGTATGACGGACACAATTGCCTTGTTTGATTCCAACGCTGAACCACTGCCCCGTAGATAGACAGCATTGCCCGTCTTTAAGCAAAGACCTGAGGCGTCAACCGTGACATTGGGACGCGCTTCATAGACCATCCCGATGACTCCGATCGGTACACGAATTTTTTTGATATGAAGTCCGTTTGGTCGAGTCCAGTTTTCAAGTTCATCGCCAATCGGATCCGGCAGATCAGCAAGATGCTCGAGAGCGTTTGCCATCGCATTAATCCGCTCTTCATTTAACATGAGACGATCAAGAAGTGAATCATTCACTCCTTTTTGTCGCGCATGTTCCATGTCTATAAGATTTGCCGAAATGATAGTGGCAGCTTGTGTGCGCAGATGCGCGGCAATTACGCGTAACGCATCATTTTTTTCAAAAGTTGATCTTGCTGCCAGCGTTTGAGATGCTTGGCGCGCCAAGTGTGCTTTATGGATTAATTCATTAACACTAGTCATTAGTGGTGGCTCCTTTCGCTAGCAGAGGTGTGAAGTGTAACTGTCCAGGGTACCCAATTATCACGATGAACGACTTCTGGATGCCCGCCGTTAATGAGATTCATGGCCCGATTGCTGCGCATTTGTTTAATTTCATTAAGCTGTTCAGAAGAATAGTTAACTTGACCTTTTCCGAGCACTCGGTTGTTATGATCGACAATTTGGATGACTTCGCCAGCAAGAAAATGCCCACAGATCTGCTTGATACCAGCAGGCAATAAGCTTTTTCCCTTGCTCATCAACGCGCGTACGGCACCGTCATCAATTTCTATTTTACCTGATACAGGTGAGTGAAGGGCGATCCACTGTTTGGAAACTTTGAGTGATGGCTTCAGCGTTTCCGAACCGATATAAGTTCCATCTCCCGTTCCACTCACAATTGCGACCAACTTATCCGGGCCTTTTCCTGAACCGATGAAGGTACGCACCCCCAGAGAGAGTGCGGTACGCGCCGCGCGTAGTTTGGACTTCATGCCGCCGGTGCCGACTTTGGAACCTGCCGCATTACTGGTCTCATCAAGCAAATGATCGGGAAGATGGTCAAGAAAGTGATAGCGTACGGCATCAGGGTATTCATTTGGATTCTTATCATAAAGCCCGTTGACATCCGTCAAGATGGCAAGGAAATCTGCATGAATGAGTCCGCTTACGAGTGCGGACAGCATATCATTATCACCAAAAGTCAATTCAGCAAGCGAAACAGAATCGTTTTCATTAATGATCGGTATAACGGAACGTTTGATCAGTTCGGAGAGCGCCGAATAGGCATGGCTCGTTTGTTCACGCCGTTCAAAATCCTGTCTGGCAAGCAGGAGCTGCCCGATTGTCATTCCATATTTGCGGAAACTTTCGGCATAACTATTCAGCAGCATGACTTGGCCGACAGCCGCCGCCGCCTGTTTTCCCGCAATGGTTACTGGGCGGGCAGGATAACCTAATCCACAATAACCAGCAGCGACAGCTCCGGATGAAACAATGACCACTTCATGTCCTTTCGATTTTAATCGTGCAATGGCCGCAACATGATCCTGAAGCTTCGCATGATCAAGCTGACCATGGGAGTCCGTTAAGGAACTGCTGCCTATTTTAACTACCACTCGTTTTGCTTCCATAATTCATCGAATTCCTTTCGTCAAAAAAGCCTCTCTCCGTCCTAAATTAAAAGGACGGGGAGAGGCTTTGCCCGCGGTACCACCTTTGTTAGTACGGATAGTCACCGTACCCACTCGGATCTTCGTATCGTGAAGAGAAACGGTTCGGTTTTAGCCAAACTGCTCAAGGGCAGGTTCAACGTGAATGATGCGGGGCATCTCGCAGCCGATGGATGCCGTTCTCTGACGCTTTTTCACTGTTTACTAGTCCCTGTCAACGCCGATTATAGTTGCTATTATTATATTCAGCAATTATAAAGAAGTCAAGTAAACGGACTGTTAGGCATATGTTTTTTCTCCTTAATACAAAGATGCTACAATTAAATCGAAAGAAAATTATGGGGGTTTTCGCTATGGCTTTCACATTGCAGCTTAGTGAACCTCTGATTGTTACGAAGGTACGGCTTTTAACTCACATGCGCTTATCAAGCATGATCATTTTGACTGCATGATCACGATGAATAAAAATAGTAAGAACGTCAGAGCATGGTGTCTGATGTGGATGCGATGAAATAGAAAATATCCATTGGACACTCTGCTTATGAGACAGAGCAGAAGAATGGGAATTGAAAGCTCACGCGTCACAGAGTACATAAACATTGAAACGGATAGGACGAGGCTAACACAGTGCGTGAGTATAAAAAAATAAATTACCGGATGGTTTTTGTTCTGAGTCAAATAAATAAAACCTGTAGTGAGACAGGCGAGTGAGTAAACGAGTAAAAGAAGTCCAGATACCATTAATTGGGGCACCTCCTTCGAATGATTTGTTTCATTCATTAAAAACGATGGGGTGAACCCCATGTCAAGAAGAAACAGAGGTGGGCCTGTGAAGATCGGGGAATTCGTTAAAAGATGTCAAACGACTAAAGATACAATCCGGTATTATGAAGAATTAGCTTTAATAAAGCCGGATACATCCACCGCTTATAAGGACTATAACCAGAAAAACATCAACGATTTTCAAGTGATTAAAGAAATGCAAAGTCTTGGGCTATCACTCAGAGTCATTCAAGGACTTTTTAAGGTGAAAAGGATGAATGGATGCGGTTCTCAATCGTTAATTCATGATGTAACCAATGCGTTAAACAAACAAGAAGATCTTTTAAGAAAAGAAGAGAAAAGGATACGAGATCAGCGTATGCATCTACGTACATTAATCGTTGAGCTTCAATCTTTAAACAAAGAGTAATTGGAAAGGAGGTGCATCATGATTGGAACCAACCTATAATTTTGATCGGATCATTGATCGAAAGGAAACAGCATCAATAAAATGGGATGAGGCAGACCATATCTTTGGAGGAGATCATCTGACACCGCTATGGGTAGCAGATATGGATTTTCGAGTGCCCGATGAGGTAACACAAGCGTTGTCCGAACGGGTTCGTCATGGAATATATGGCTACACGTCGCGTTCGGATCGCTATTTGTCAGCAGTTCAGAAGTGGATGGCGGAGCGGCATCAATGGATGATTGAAAAAGAATGGATTTGCCACAGTCCCGGTGTAGTTACCGCCTTGAATCTGATTGTGAATGGATTTACCAAGGCTGGTGACAAAGTACTCATTCAACCTCCTGTCTATCCTCCTTTCGCAAAGGCCGTCTTGAATCATCACAGAGAGTTAGTCACTAATCCTCTGACTTATGATCATGGTATCTACAGTATAGATTTTGCCGATTTAGAGGCAAAACTTTCCGATCCAAAAGTGACACTGATGTTACTTTGTTCACCGCATAATCCGGTTGGACGTGTCTGGTCAATAAAAGAGTTGAAAGCGTTGTCCACTCTTGCGGTCAACTATAATGTTCTTATTGTATCGGATGAGATTCATAGTGATCTTGTTTTTAACGACTGCCATCATGCGCCTTATGCAACAGTTTCTGAGGAAGCTGCCGCTCATTCAATTATTTGTACAGCGCCCAGCAAGACATTTAATCTCGCTGGACTGCAAATTTCAAATGTTATCATTCCCAATCAGAGTCTTAGAAGAAACTATTTAAAAGAGG
This sequence comes from Sporolactobacillus nakayamae, assembly GCF_900113325.1. Classification (GTDB taxonomy): domain Bacteria; phylum Bacillota; class Bacilli; order Bacillales; family Sporolactobacillaceae; genus Sporolactobacillus; species Sporolactobacillus nakayamae. The sequence continues at coordinate 8,889 of NZ_FOOY01000003.1, forward strand.
TGCGCCGGTTCAGTTTAGGCGAGCCTAACACTCTGGGTATTGCGGCTGCTGAAGCCGCCTATCGATATGGCGCGAATTGGCTTGATCAATGCCTCGTTTACATTAAGAAAAACGCTGATTATGTCTCTGAATTTTTGGAACACAACCTTCCCAAACTCCGCATGACTCCACTCGAGGGCACATACTTGGGCTGGATTGACTGTACGGAACTTGGTTGGGACAAAATGAAGCTGCAAAGGTTCTTGACTAATGAAGCGGGACTGGCGTTAAATCAAGGATATACTTTTGGCGCAGAAGGGGCGGGCTTTTTTCGAATTAACCTTGCGTGTCCGCGCAGTCTACTTCAAGATGCGATGCGTCAGCTTTATGCAGCATTTCATGAATAGTGGGTTGGCATGTTTCCCATTGAGTTTGAAACTTTTTTCGCGTTAATCACGTAATAAGTTTATAGGAAAAATATAGGGGGATTGATGAATTTAATGAAGAAGATAATGGCCGCTGTCCTTGCTTTAACTCTCATTTTTACACCCGCAGGCGACTTTGTGTTTCACGATAGTAAACAGCAAGTGAGTGCGAAAGGCTATAGATCCGGCGTTAAGAGTTTTCAATCGAACCGGGGAAGCGGCACGACCTCGTTCTTTAAAAATAATCGCAGTAAGAGTAACAGTACCAGTAACCGGACAGCCACTTCGGCAAAGAATTTTACCGGCGGAGGCTTTATGCGCGGTATGATCTTCGGAGGATTATCAGGATTTCTATTCGGCAGTCTGCTCTCACATTTCGGCGGCTTTGGCATGATGGCCGGGTTCCTCATTAATTTAATCGCGATTCTGGTTGTTATCTCACTGCTGCGTTACATCTTTACAAGTTTTAGAAAACGAAATAAACCAGAGGATTCTAATCCATGGAAACGATGACCATTTCCGAGCAAGACATTGTCAATGCGCTCTGTCTTCATTTGGCAAATAAAAAAGACTTAGATCCACAGAAAGTTCAGATTGAGTTGTTTTATGATGATGATTATGGATACTCCGCAGAGGCGTATATTGGTGACCGCAAGCAGATCCTGGTTGAAGCAAACATCATTGAAGCGCTTCGTTATTGGCTGGAGACGGAAATGAATAAGGATCCATATGGTTCGCTTCGCTTTGAATTAAATGAAGATGCGGGCATTACTGCTCATTATCAGGCTTAGTATCATTTCGCTTTGCAAAAAACTCCCCAACCGTTTTGGTCAGGGAGTTTTTGCTTATAGAAAATGGTACTTACTCTTTTACAGCCTTAGGGAAGGATAGATGGAACGTTGTACCTTTATTCTCCTCACTAGATACACTGACAGAACCCTTGTGATTTTTTACAATAGTATAGGTGACCATCAGTCCCAGTCCGGTTCCGGTCACTTTAGTCGTGGTAAAGGATTTTCCTAAGTTGTTAAAAACATGCTTTGGCATTCCCGAACCGGTATCTTGAATAAACACGTCTTCACCTTGATCAGTAGTTGAGAGGGAGATGGTGATCGTGCTTCCATCCGGGCTTGCTTCAAAAGCATTCTTCACAAGATTGACGAAGACTTGTTTTAACTGTGTTTTTTCACCATTTATGAAATGTGTTGACGCCTCTGTATCAAGCTTCAGTTTAATGTTGTGCTGAAGTGCCTGCGTTTCGAATAAACGTACCGTTTCTTGAACGATAATGCCGAGATCCACAGGTGCAAAATGCTCACACTTTGGTTTTGTAAAATAGAGGAGTTCACCTGTAATATTTTCAATTTGCTCAATTTCTCGCATAACAATGTCGATATAATCCATATTTATCTGCTCACTCGACTGCATTAACTGTAAGAATCCTTTTATTGATGTAAGCGGATTTCGAATTTCGTGAATAATTCCTGCGGAAAGTTCGCCAATTACTGACAGCTTTTCGGATTGAATCATGCTTTCTTCTGCAGCCTTTCTTGCACTGATGTCACGAATCGTGAGTTGAACGAGCGGATGATGCTGTTCAATAAATGGATGGAGCGTTATTTCCGCGGGGAAATGCATATTCTTACTCGAATGAACCGAGAGTCGAATCGATTCTGAATCCAATTGTGCGAGAGAGATCTTATCTAAAGCATCACGCATCGAAGGCATGTCTAATGGAGTAATAAACATCCCAATTGATAAACCACACAACGTTGTATGTTCATCAAAAGACAGTAGATGATCAGCTGCGCGATTTGAATAAACGATTTGCTCTCCGTCAAGGATAAGAATCGCATCGATAACTTGGTCGATGATTTTTTTAAAATTAAATTCAGTAGAGTTGCTGTTTCCGGACATACCAATGCCTCCTAAGATGATGATAGATTTTATGAACATATTTGTAAATATATATGTCGCACTTTATCCATTTATTTCTTGTTTTTCGTTAAATTTTGTAAAAATGATCAACAAAAGGTCGAAATAATTGATCTTGTGTCAGAACAGGCGATGAATGTCATGATAAAGACACAATTGTGCATTGTTAAATGAAAATAGATAAATTAAAATTTAATTGAAAACAATTATCATTATCAAAGTGTGATATAGTTTATAAGCAGCATGAAGGTGATCTATTTGCCTCATATTATTGATGACAATGAGAATCAATATCAATTTATTCCGTGAAAATGAAGAGTTAAATACGGGCATGATTCATTTGTAAAGCAATATTGTTAATAAAAGGAATGGAAAACAGATGAATCGTTATTTCTGCGGAGGGAGGTATTCTGATGAGAAACGTAAATGAGGCGGTATTAGCTGAAATGGATTGTCATCATCCCGTGGCGGCAAAATGTACGCATGCAATTCCACTCAGTATGGCTAGAAAAGGTGAATGTGTGCGCGTGAAATGTGTTTGTGGAAAAGATGAAACACGGCGCCTTCTGTGCAATCTCGGTTTTGTGGAGAATGCAGAAGTGAAAATAATTACTGAAATGGACGGCAATGTGATTGTCTCAATAAAAGGAACACGATTGGCGGTTAGCAAGGTCATGGCAAGACGTGTGATGACAGTCTGAAATTATTTGGAGGTAGGAATGATGAAAACACTTAGAGAGGTACAGCCCGGAGAGACAGTATCCGTGGCGCGAATTCATGGAGAGGGAGCGTTGAGGCGCCGCATTATGGATATGGGCATTACCAAAGGAACGCAGTTATTCGTTCGTAAAATTGCGCCGTTCGGCGATCCGATTGAAATTAAAGTTCGCGGTTATGAACTGTCCATTCGTAAAGTTGAGGCAGAGCGTATTGAACTTAATTGAGGAAAACATGTTCAGGGCATTACGGAAAATTGATCGATAAATTCCAGGAGGCGTAAAGGTAGTGACAATGAAAATTGCTTTAGTCGGTAACCCGAACTGCGGCAAGACAACCATGTTTAATGACTTGACCGGCAGCAGTCAATATGTTGGCAACTGGCCGGGGGTAACCGTGGAGAAGAAAGAAGGCAAGCTTAAAGGCCATAAAGATGTGGTGATTACCGATCTCCCCGGCATTTACTCACTTTCTCCTTATACTCTTGAAGAGGTAGTCAGCCGTAATTATTTGATTAATGAACGACCGGACGCAATTATTAATTTAGTTGATGGTACGAACCTTGAGCGTAATCTTTACTTGACAACTCAGGTTATCGAGCTTGGAATTCCGGTCATAATCGCATTAAATATGATTGATATTGTTAGAAAATCCGGCGACCGGATTAATGTTAAGAAGCTTGGTGCTAAATTAGGTTGTGATGTGATCGAAACAGCATCGGTTAAGGGAATCGGCACGAAGGAAGCAGCTGAAAAAGCGGTAGAACTTGCAGCCGCAAAATCTTTAAGTGTGCCAAAACACGAGTTCAGTAAAGAACTAGAAGAGCCTCTTGCAATGATCTCAGATCTAATAAAAGATTACTCCGAACCTCAACGTTTACGTTGGAGCGCGGTTAAATTCTTTGAAAGAGATGATAAGGTACTTGCCGAAGCGCAGCTTCCTGCAGACACGCAAATGCAACTCGAGAAAATGATCAGCCGAACTGAAAAGCACTTTGAAGAAGACAGTGAATCAATTATTACAAATGAACGGTATGATTTCATTACACGTGTCATTGAAGGTACAGTACATAAAAAAGGGCGGGAATTGACCGTTTCCGATAAAATCGATCGTATCGTTACCAATAGATTTCTCTCGCTGCCTATTTTTGCGGGGATCATTTGGCTCGTATACTATATATCCGTTACAACTTTGGGAACCGTCGTAACAGATTGGACGAACGACACTTTATTTGGAGGCTGGATTACAGAAGGGGCGTCGCATTTGCTGAATACGATTGGAACCGCGGATTGGCTTAACAGTTTGATTGTTGACGGCATTATTGGCGGCGTTGGCACTGTGCTTGGTTTTGTTCCGCAGATGCTGATTCTCTTTTTCTTTCTGTCTATATTGGAAGATTCCGGCTACATGGCTCGGGTCGCTTTTATCATGGACCGGATATTCAGACGGTTTGGTTTGTCCGGCAAATCATTCATTCCGATACTGATTAGTTCAGGATGCGGCGTTCCGGGAATTATGGCGACGCGAACGATTGAAAATGAAAAAGATCGCAAAATGACCATTATGCTTACGACGTTTATTCCATGTGGTGCAAAACTAACCATTATTACGATGATCGTGACGACGTTCTTTCCTGGATCAACTTGGATTGCTCCGGCAATGTATTTTCTAGGTATTGCAATGATTGCTGTTTCAGGGATTATCTTGAAAAAGACAAAGTTGTTCGCCGGAGATCCGGCTCCGTTTGTTATGGAACTTCCGGCCTATCATCTGCCGTCATTGAAAGGTGTCCTCATTCATATGTGGGAACGAGGCAAGCACTTTATAATTAAGGCGGGAACAGTTATCTTTATTGCATGCGGCGCGATCTGGTTCCTCTCTTCGTTTGGATGGACTATGCGCATGGTTGATGACATCGATCAAAGTATGCTCGCTACACTTGGACAGCTGATCAGCTGGTTCTTCGCGCCGCTTGGCTTCGGAACATGGAAAGGGGCGGTGGCAACGATCAGCGCGCTTGTAGCCAAAGAGAACGCGATAGGTACCTTGGCCGTATTAAATGGCGTTTCCGACGAAGGAAACACTCAGGCACTGATTGCCGGCGTTGGATCGATGTTTACCAGTGTAGGTGCACTTTCTTTCATGCTGTTTAACTTATTTAATCCTCCTTGCTTCGCAGCGATTGGTGCAACGAGCAGAGAAATGGGCGGCTTTAGATGGACAATGATTGCTCTCGGTTATCAAACACTGCTCGGCTACAGCATCGCGTTTGTCGTCTATCAAATCGGGAGTGTATTCGTCCTTGGTAAAGGCTTCGGATTGGGTCCGATAATCGCAGTGATTATTGTTGCAGTAGTTTTATATCTGCTTTTGCGACCGGCACCGAGAGAACGTACAATTACTTTGCACCGCACGGGTGCAAGAGCCTAAATTTAAATCATATTGATCTAATTGATTTTTTATAGGAGGTTCGTATATGAATCTGCCAACGATTCTTATTCTTCTGCTTGTTAGTACACTCTATGTGCTGGCGATTCGGTATGTGAAAAGAAACAAAAGTGCTTGCACGGACTGCGGACTAAGTGGAGCTTGTCCGGTGGAAGGCTTAAGAAATCAAAAACTTCGTCAGCCATGCTCAGTGGCAGATGTGGCGAATCAAAAACCATCAGTTTCAGAGCTTCGCATGATGATTCGAAAGTGATTTGCAGAAAGGGCCTGGTACAATGGCAACATTTATCATTTGTGTTATTCTAATTGTATTTGCCTTCCTTGCTTTACGCAGTACAAGAAGAAAAATGCGTTCAGGTTGTTGCGGTGTTAATGAAAAACCTGTAAAAAAAATTAACGTACGTGACCGAAATAGCGCTCATTACCCACATGTGGAACATATGAGAATTGACGGAATGACCTGTCAAAATTGCGTTACCCATATTGAAAACGCATTAAACTCTTTAGATGGCGTTTTTGCGAAGGTGAGCTTGGACAAAAAAGAAGCTACTGTGAGGATGCGTCAGCAGTTGCCGGAACGGGTGCTGCGCCGCGCAGTTTCGGGAGCAGGTTATACCGTGATGGCGATCACGAGGAACGAGTAGTGGTTGAACGCGGTCATGACTTATAGCGAACCAATGATCATTAGTAACAAAGTAGATTTCATAGGGTGAATTTGTGCAATGACAGCCTTTACATTTATAAAGAAAGGGTTTACAATATCATTGTTATGAGTTGTTAAATGCCCATCATAATACTTTGCACCTTGCATGGTTACCCAGTTATTTTATTGGATTTGCTAGAACGTGTATTAGTCGGATTGCCCATCACGGCTAAATATGAAGCGTTTTTGTTTTTTAAATCCATGATTGATCCCCTGAATCTCAGGGGATTTTTTTACACTGATAAGAAAGTATAAAAAAATTAAAGATTCAAGGAATCGAGTGTACGTGCAACTAAGTCTTTGCCGTCGCCGGTACGACGATAAGGTCATAAGATTCGGTTGGGCGATCAGGTTAGCGCCAAATCTGAAAAATAGGCGGAAAAATTCCGCTTAATTAGAAAATGAACGAAAAAATTGCTTAAATAGACGGAGAAATTCCGCTTATCGAATCGAAAAACGTGAAAATGGAGGGTTTTTCTGTGCATAAGCGGAAAAATTACCCTTATTTACCTGTGAACCAAGCGCCAGGATGCATATAACCGGAAAATCTCCGCTTATTTTACTCGTTACTTAATTAAGGATCAAAATGAAATGTCTGTTCAAGACAAGGTTGATGATTCAAAACGGTATCTGGAGCAAAGGAGCTTTCGTATGTAAGGAACTTTCGCTAAGTACGCATACGTCCTGCAAGCAACGCAAAAGTCATCACATCCTGTGAAAGTACGTCCTGCAAGCAACGCGAAAGTCACCGCATCCTGCGGAAGTATAAGGATCGGGCGCTCTTTGATCGGTTTTTCTAATTACTAAATTGAAGAAACAAAAAACCACTCCATACGGAGTGGTTTTTTGCAGGCAAGCTTATTTTGTTTCAGCTGAAGGAAGTACTTCTTTGTCGCTTGGACCATCTGCAGTGAGGTAGTAGCGATTTAGAGGTTTAAGATTGTCGTCCAGTTCATAAACAAGCGGTGTGCCTGTAGGAATGTTCAAGCCGACAATTGTACCTGCGTCAACATTGTCAAGATGCTTAACAAGCGCGCGCAATGAGTTGCCATGGGCAGCAATAATCACTTTTTTGCCGTCTTTGATTTGTGGTGCGATTTCCTTGTTCCAGTAAACGAGCACGCGATCAACTGTGTCCAGAAGGTCTTCAGTCAGCGGTTGTTCAGCTTCAGGAAGGTTTGCGTATCTTGGGTCGTTCAGTTGAGAAACAAAACGTTCGTCATCTTTTTCAAGTGCCGGCGGCTTGATGTCCGCGGAACGTCTCCAGATATGTACCTGTTCAGCACCATATTTTTCAGCTGTCTTTGCTTTGTTCAAACCTTGAAGAGCACCGTAATGACGTTCATTCAGACGCCAAGAGTGTTCTACAGGAATCCAAGTCAGGTTCAGGGCGTGAAGCACATTCCACAGGGTGTGGTTCGCTCTTGTGAGCACAGAAGTATAAGCTTGGTCAAACGTGTAACCGTTTTTCTTGAGAATTTCTCCAGCTTCAGTTGCTTCTGCTTCGCCTTGTTCTGTTAAATCTACATCTGTCCAACCAGTAAACCGGTTTTCAAGGTTCCAAGCACTTTGACCGTGCCTGATCAATACGAGTTTGATCATTAGTATGAAACACTCCCCTCAGTTTTGAAAAACAATTCGATAGTTGCAATGTCTGCACATGCCAATGAGAATGCATGAGACAGTCACATTTTCTATTGATGTGCATGCATTAAAAGTATCGACGTGATGAAGCATTTTTACTCAAATCACTTGCGTCAAGCGGCATAGAATGACGAAACAGTGATTTTCATATCAATTAATTATAGCATGGTTTTGTTTGTTTGACATTTTCATCTTTTAAAACAATGTGAAAGTCTTGTTATCAATGTAGGCTCATATTATAATGAGCTTACTCAAAAAAGAGAGAGAAGTCGTGAAAAAAATGAATGGTTTCTTAAGGACTTATCGGAGGAAGGATCACAATGAAGGGTTTGTACATGAAGTTGCGGCAGTTTGTGTGTTGACGGGAAAGATTCTATTACAAAATGGAGCTGAAACCTATCGGGTAGAGGACACGATGAACCGAATTGCGAATAGTTTTGCGGTCCATGATGCGCAAAGCTTTGTGACGCCGACGGGTATCATTTTCTCAATTGAGAATCACGATGTCACAAAGCTTGTGAGGATTAGCCATCGAGGAACTAATCTGCGTAAAGTGACTCAAGTGAACACACTATCAAGACGTGTTGCACAAGGTGAGGTTGCCATTAATGAGCTGCAGCGTGAATTGGTTCGTATCGACAACTCTACGGTCGCCTATTCAGACAGCATGCAGATTCTTGCTGCAGCTGTTGCTAGCAGCTGTTTTTTGTTGATGTTTTTAGGGAAGTGGCAAGATTTATTCCCCGCATTTATTGCTGGCGGGGCAGGTCAAGCAGGTATGATTTATTTCCATAAGTTGGCAAAAGTTAAATTTTTTTCGGAATTTATGTCGTCTATTATCATTGGAATGATTGCTTTAGCCAGCGTAAAGCTGGGATTTGGCCTAGAGATGAATAAAATTATTATCGGTGCGGTCATGCCGCTTGTTCCCGGTGTTCCGATTACAAATGCCGTGCGGGACATCATGGCGGGAGACTTGGTAGCCGGACTGTCAAAAAGTGCGGAAGCGGGTCTTACAGCCTTTGCTATCGGTATCGGTGTAACAGCCGCAATTGTACTTGGTTGAGGTGATCATAATGAGTCTAATCTTGATTATCGCGATACAATCGATTACTAGTTACCTGGCCACCTGCGGGTTTGGAATTATATTCAATATTCCATTTAAACCATTGCTCCACGGCGGATTGATTGGAATGGTTGCTTGGCTGATTTATTTTTTCCTTTTTCAGTATAGTGGTAATGATTTTGTTGCAACATTCGCGGCATCGCTTGTGATTGCCATAATGAGCCAAATCTTTGCGAGGGTATGCAAAAATCCGGTGATCCTGTATAGTGTGTCCGGGATCATTCCGCTTGTACCTGGTGGATTAACCTACTCGGTGATGAGCAGAGCAGTCGATAATAATTATGACATCGCTATTTACTTTGCAGAGAAAGTGTTTGTTCTATCGGGTGCGATTGCGATGGGGTTGATATTCGCAGAAGTTATTTATCAAATTTTTGAAAAAGTGAAGCATCATACGCCAAAAAAAGTAACCACTCGATTATTTGTATCAAGAAAGTGAATCATTTCTCGAAATAAACTGTAAAATTCGCCATCAATTTGTTAGTATGTAGGCAAGGTGATCTGATCGAACAATGAATAGTTTTGTTTGATAATTATGAGAGGTGAGCAATGATGAAAATGATCTGCTTTGGTGACAGCGTGACGCGTGGCATTACTTTTGTACGTGGTCGTTTTAAAATTATTCGGGAAAACTACCCGGCGCTTTTGCAGAAGATCCTAGGCGAAGAAGATGAGGTCATCAACAAAGGTGTATTTAACGACAACTCAGATCTTCTCGTAAAAAGGCTTGATCATGATGTGCTCGGTGAGAAGCCGGATGTAGTACTGATCAACATTGGTGGGAATGATTGTAACTTTCAATGGGATCAAGTGGCCAAACTCCCGGACTCGGAGCATGTGCCGACTGTTCCATTGGATCGTTATTTATCCAATATTTCTTTGCTCATCCAGCGTATCTCAGAAACAGGTGCGATGCCTGTGATCCTAAATCTGCTGCCTCTTGATCCTGCCAGGTACTATCAGTCATTGATGAAACACTATAGTCATTCAATTGGTCACTGGATCAGTATGTGCGGGGGAATTGAACACTGGCACGGCATGTACAATCGTTCCTTAAAAGAGTTATGCGAGCGGACAGGGGTGAAACTCATTGATGTTCGTTCAGCTTTTAAACAAAAAGGTGCATTTAGCGAACTGATCAATGAAGACGGTTTGCATCCGACTGCGAAGGGGTATAAGGCGCTTGCAGAAATTGTGTCTGCCTGTGTTCCTGATCTTAGGAAATCTGTTCGGAAACTGCACGCTGTATAAAGAACGATGATGAATAAAATGAGTAAGAAAAAAAGCCTTTCGGCTTTTCTTCTTACTCATTTTTCTCTTTCATAGCAGCTTTCAGAGCGTCAGCAAGGCTGTTTCCCAGAGGTTCATTGCCATTGTTCAGTTTATTGAGCAATTTGCGCGTTTCTCTTTTGTCTGCCTTCTTTTTCGTTTGATCTGCTTTTTCAATGATACCACAGGTACGGCATTGGAAGTATAAACCCGTTTTTCCTTTATGCATTTCCATTTTTTTATGGCAATGCGGACATCGTTTATTTGATAATTTCGGATCTTTGCGCTTTCGAAAGCCGCATGTTCGGTTAACACAGACAAGAATACGAGCACCATCGCGATCGCGCACTTCTTTCATAAGCGAACCGCATTCCGGACATTTAGATCCGGTTAAATTCTGAATTTTATAGGTTTGTTCGCTGTTTTTGACTTCGCGCACGAGCTGCAAAGTACGCTCGCGTATGTTTGCCATGAATTGCTTCGGATTTCCATGACCCTGTGCAATCTCCTCCAGTTGATGTTCCCATTCAGCAGTAAGTTCCGGTGACTTTAGGTCTTTATTTACCAATTCAATAAGCTGTTTGCCTTTTCCAGTTGGCCGTAATCGTCCGTTTACACGTTCAACCGATTCTGCCGTTATTATTTTTTCAATGATATCTGCGCGGGTCGCAGGGGTCCCTAACCCGAAATGTTCCATTTTTGTCAATAGGTCGGCTTCCGAATACCGTGCAGGCGGTTCGGTCATCTTTTCGTCCAATTGAACTTGGCGTACAGGCAATTCTTGTCCTTTTTTCAATGATACGTTCGTGTTGTTTAACTGTTGCTCTTGTTGTGATGTTAGTTTTTTAAAACCAAGATCTGTTTGTTTCGCTTCTTTCAGAACAAAAGTTTCTCCGTTCACTGTTAACTCAGCACGCAGACTTTGGTATTTATACTCGGGATAAAAGAGAGCCAAGAATCGTCGGACAATCAGGTCGTACAGCCGGCGTTCATCTTCAGCAAGGTCGTTTATAAAAACTGGTTCTTCTGTTGGAATCAGCGCGTGATGGTCACCGACTTTTGAGTCGTTATATACAAAAGTTGCCATTACTCTACCGTTTTGCTTGTGCATGATCGGCCGCGTTTCTTCTCCATACGCAGAAGCAATCGCGTGCAGACGCTCAGGCATCGTTGCTGCGATGTCCTGAGTAAGGTAGCGAGAATCTGTACGCGGGTAAGTCACAATTTTGTAGCGTTCATAAAGATTTTGAAGCACATTCAGCGTCTTCTTGGCTGAGAAGCCAAACTTTCGATTCGCGTCGCGCTGCAGTTCAGTCAAATCGTAAGGAAGCGGCTGCTTTTCTCGTTTTTCTTTTATTGTAAGGCTGCGAACAACAGCGCCTTTTCCACTGACTTTCTCTTTCAATGCTGCGGCTTCCCCTGATGTGGAAATTCGCGTTCGGTCTCCATGCTGCCAGAAAGCGGAAACCCCTCCAAGATCAATATGCAGGTTCCAATAGGGCTGAGGTTTAAATGCCTGAATGGTTTCTTCTCGATCCATGATCATAGCGAGTGTTGGGGTCTGAACGCGTCCGGCGGAAAGAGAATCGTTAAATTTAGTTGTTAATGCGCGAGAAATATTGAGACCGATTAACCAGTCTGCCTCGGACCTGCAAACGGCTGATTGGAATAGCTTGTCGTAATCTTTCGCTGGTTTCAATTGGCTAAAGCCCGCGCGAATCGCTTTATCTGTTTGTGAAGAGATCCAGAGGCGCTTAATAGGCTTATGCCAATTAATTTTTTCGATGATCCAGCGCGCAACGAGCTCGCCTTCACGCCCGGCGTCGGTCGCAATAATTAATTCGCTGAGATCCGTTCGTTTGGAAAGCTTCTGTATCGCTTGAAATTGCGCTCTCGTTTGCTTAATAGGCTTAATCTCCATTTTTTTAGGGATAATCGGGAGATCCTCTAAGCGCCATGTTTTGTAGTTACTATCGTATTCTTCGGGCATTTTTAATTCAATTAGGTGACCAAGTGCCCAGGTAACGATGTAGCGATCACCTTCTATAAAATTTCGAGTAGTGTTGCGGCAACCGAGCACACGGGCGATTTCGCGGGCGACACTTGGTTTTTCGGCTAACACGAGTGATTTTGACATTTACAGAATTCCTTTCCGCTAATAACAATCATTCAATCAATACTTTTCATTATAGCGGAATATCAGAATGATTTCAGTTAAGAAGTGAAAAGGTCAGTAAAGATCAAATGGTTTGACCATTACTGACCAATTGGCTATAATAAGCATGTAAGGGTTGGAAGAACATAAGATCAACCCCGAAAATAAAAATCAAACGTGTCTAAGGGAGCGGTAAGTGGTGTAATCGCATCAGTCATTTTTATGCAAGATGATCAGTCACTTAGTGGGACAAGGCTTTTAGACAACCTTAAATTTATGAGGAGGAATTTATTATGGCTAATCTGTATCCAACAAAAAAAGATCGTGACGGATTCTTCGATTTCCTGCCTTCCTGGTTTGATGAATGGGGACACAATTTCTTTCAAAATGGAAACCTGCAAGCGCTAGCGGCAGATGTTCAGGAAAGAGAAAACGCATATGATGTGAAATTGGATCTTCCGGGATTTGACAAAGACAGTATTCATCTCGACTACGATCGCGGTGTGCTGAGTGTTGATGCAACTCGTGGTCAAGAAACCAGTGTGAAAGCAGAGAACGGCAGCTTCATTCGCAAAGAGCGTGCGTCAGGATCGTATACGAGACGATTCATGATTGATGGCGTGAAAGAAGATGAAATTAAGGCAACATTCAAGGACGGTGTGCTAGAAGTAATGTTGCCAAAGAAAGAAAAAATGAATCGTGATCGCAAGGAAATTACCATAGATTAACGCAACGAGACAAACCGGGCGCTTTTTGCTCGGTTTGTCTCGTTGCTAAATAAATCTATTTAAAATTAAAATAATACATGAGCTCAGGGTTTACTTCATTTGGAAATAATTATATAATGGCTACATTGATTTCAAATGGGAAAGAGGTGAGCGTCATGAATAAAATTCAGACTATGACACATGGAGTGCGTAAGTTCTTTGGTCATTCTGTTGTGGGTTCCGTGACGCTCATCTCTTTTCCTCGGCATATTTGACGATCTGACCGTTTAATTTTCCGCGGTTTTATGTCTTCATAAGCCACAGGAGAAGAGGTATTCTCTCTTCCCTGTGGCTTTTTCTGTGCTGTAAAGAGAATGTGTTTGATGAGGAGGTTGTCCAAGTGCGCATTTTTGCAGATCTATGGTGGTTTTTTAAACAAGAACGATTAAAGTATTTTTTTGGCATCATCTTTTTAATGCTTTCAAGTTTTTTATCAATGATTCCTCCTTATGTGGTCGGTATTATAGTTGATGATATTCGAACAAGAAATTTAACTCCGATGATTTTAGGAAAATGGATACTCTTTCTCATCATTATCGGTATCATTTATTATTTTACAGGCTACATCTGGAGACAGTTAATATTCGGTTCATCGATTATTCTCGCAAATCAGTTGAGGAATGACTTATATAGGCATTTTACGAAGTTCTCCCCTAACTTTTTTCAAAAAAGGCGTATTGGCGACTTGATGGCACATGCAACGAATGATATTAATGCGGTTCAAGGAGCAGCAGGTGAAGGGATTCTCACGCTGTTCGATTCATTAACCCTTGGCGGAATGGTCATTGTGACCATGTCTGCGTTTATCAGCTGGAAATTAACGCTTATTACGTTGCTTCCAATGCCGATCATGGTTGTCCTGACCATGCATTATGGGAACCTTCTCCATAAACGTTTTGGAAAAGCTCAGGCTGCATTTTCCGATCTCAATGATAAGGTTCAGGAGAATGTGTCAGGTGTACGGGTAATTAAAGCGTTTGGTGAGGAAGAAGCGCAAATCAATATGTTTCGCAAGGCGTCTCGAGATGTCGTGGATAAAAACATTGCGGTTGCAAAAGTCGATTCATTATTTGATCCGACCATCACCTTCATTGTTGCATTTTGTTATTTTCTAGCACTCATATTCGGGTCAATTTACGTTGTTCAAGGGTCAATGACGATTGGTGGACTAACCAGTTTCACCTTGTATCTTGGTCAGCTTATTTGGCCGATGCTGGCTTTCGGCTTTCTGTTCAACATAGTTGAAAGAGGCAGTGCTTCCTATGATCGAATTCGTCGTCTGTTCGCGATTAAACCGGAAATAACAGATGTGGACGGTGCGTCAAGCGAGGTGCCAAGCGGTGCGATTGACTATGCCATCCGCAATTTCCGCTATCCCGAAAGTGAATCGAATGCATTATCCGATATTCGTATTAATATCAATCAGGGACAGACCTTGGGTATTGTCGGAAAAACCGGAGCAGGGAAAACCACAATGTTGCGCCTGCTGCTTCGAGAATTCGATATAAAAGACGGACAGATAAGTATCGGTGGAAAAGAGATTCGTTCCGTCACCCTTGACGCATTGCGCAGTGCGATTGGCTATGTGCCGCAGGATCATATCTTATTTTCAGCGACGATCGCTGAGAATATTGCGTTCGCAAAGCCTGAGGCAACGAGAGAAGAGATAGAGCGTGTTGCAAGACTGGCAAGTATTCATGAAGATATCCTTCATTTCAAAGAGGGGTACGAAACAGTAGTCGGCGAGCGAGGCGTTACATTGTCCGGCGGGCAAAAGCAGAGGATTTCCATTGCTCGAGCGCTGCTCGCCGATTCTGAAATACTTATTTTTGATGATTCATTGTCTGCGGTTGACGCGCGGACGGAAGCGTCCATTCTCCATGCGTTGAAGCATGAACGTAAGAATAAAACAACTTTGATCTCTGCACACCGTTTGAGTGCGGTAGAACACGCGGACCAAATTGTCGTGCTTGACGAAGGCAGGATTGTTGAGCGCGGAATGCATCAGGAACTTATTGAAAAAGAAGGCTGGTACGCTGAAATGTACGCGCATCAGCAACTTGAATCTCTTGTTTCGGAAGGAGGCGGTAAGGCGTGAATGAGGAGCAAAACCCAACGCAGCTTTCAGGCGGTCGAGTAATGAAACGTCTGCTTTCCTACTTGAACTATTTTAAAAAGAAAGTCGCCATCGCTTTTATCGTGCTGCTGATCGCTACCGGAGCAGATGTACTTGGACCGATTATCATGAAGATATTCATTGATGATTATCTGACGCCACGTGTATTCCCTGTGCAGCCGCTCGTTCTTTTGGCAGTGACATTTATCGGTTTATATGCAATATCAGCGCTTTTTAATTACTATCAAGTCATTTCATTTCAGAAGATTGCCTTGAATATTATCCAAATCATGCGTGTCGAAGTCTTTTCTAAAGTTCAGCATCTTGGCCTGCGTTTCTTTGATCAGACACCAGGCGGGAGCCTTGTATCCAGAATTACCAATGATACTGAAACAATCAAGGATTTATATGTTACTGTGCTCTCAACGATTGTAAATAGTGCAATTATGATGATCGGTATCTTTGCCGGCATGTTTTTCCTTGATGCTCGATTGGCGCTGATTTGTTTTATTCTTATGCCTTTCCTTTTTATCCTGATGTGGGTGTATCGCGCCCTCAGCTCTAAAGTTTACCGGGTAACTCGCGTGAAACTCAGTCAGCTGAATGCGAAATTGAGCGAATCTCTGCAAGGAATGTCAATGATTCAAGCAATGAGGCAAGAGAAAAGACTGAGGCAAGAATTTGGGAAAATAAATAGCGACCACAAAAAAGCATTGCTTAAAAGTGTGCGGCTAAACAGTTTAATGCTTCGATCAGCCGTTTACTCCGTTTATCTCATTGGTTTAATGATGATCTTGAGTTTCTTTGGCATCCAATCCTTTGACAATGTGGTCAAAATCGGGGTCCTGTATGCATTTATCAATTATCTCGATCGATTCTTTGATCCGATTAACCAAATTATGCAGCAATTGACGATTTTTCAACAAGCCATGGTTTCAGCCGAGCGCGTGTTTGGTTTACTTGACGATGATCGTATGGCACCTGTCAAACAGGGGGAATCCAATTCTGAGGTGAAGGATGGCCGTATTGAATTTCGTGATGTGACGTTTTCTTATGATGGAAAGACGGATGTACTGAAGCATATTTCATTTACAGCGAATCCTGGTGAAACCGTTGCGCTTGTAGGTCATACGGGAAGTGGAAAGAGTTCAATTATTAATTTACTGATGCGATTTTATTCAATCGAACATGGCGAAATATTTATCGATGGAGAGCCCCTCACCTCATTTTCAGATGATGAACTGCGCAAACGAGTTGGTCTCGTTCTTCAAGATTCATTTATGTTTGTCGGTGATGTGACGGATAATATTCGTCTGAGCCATGAACACCTTACCGATCAGGAAGTAAGAGAGGCTGCACAATTCGTTCAGGCAGACCACTTCATCGAAAAACTGCCAAATCACTATCATGAACCCGTCGGAGAACGTGGCGCGACCTTCTCAAGCGGACAGAGACAGCTTTTATCTTTTGCACGAACCATAGCGCAAAATCCAAAAATACTCGTTCTAGATGAAGCTACTGCGAGCGTTGATACGGAAACAGAAGAAGCAATCCAAACGGCACTTTCGAAGATGAGAAAAGGTCGAACGACAATTGCTATTGCGCACCGATTATCTACGATTCAGGATGCGGATCAAATTCTTGTGCTTCACCGTGGAGAGATTGTCGAACGGGGAACGCATCAAGAACTGCTTCAAAAAGGCGGACTCTATTTTAATATGTATCAATTGCAGCACGGAAAAGGAGCGGGAGAGGTATCTTCCGCACAATAGTGTTTCACGTGTGAGTTATTTAGAGGAGCCTTGAATGCCGGGCTCCTTTTTGATTCCGCTTATTTTGCAGCCAGGGGAGACCCCGCGGATAATCGTCTGTTCGAGGAGGCTTCCGGACTGCCCGCGGCAAGCGAGCAGCTGAAGTGTCGCTCAAGCTCAAGGTTGATGGATCAACGCCGTTTTCAAAGTGACAGCCAAGGACTGGACGTTCTTTGCCCGGTTTTTCTAATTTTCTAAGGATTCAATTGAGCAAAGAATCAACAAAAGCATAAATTGATAAAGAGTTAAATAAAAAAAGTCGAGGTTCTGCTGAACCCTTGGCTCACAGTCAGTTCTCTAATTTTTTCTCAATCCACTTAAGCGCGACTTGAATTGATTCGTCCCAATAGGCCCATTCGTGGCTCGCACCTGTTTTTTCGTGATAGGTGTGGGGAATTGACGATTGGTCCAGCGCTGCTTTAAAGCGGAGATTATCAGCATGAAGGAAGTCCGATGTGCCGCAGAACTGGAGAATTTCCGGCTTGCGACCGTCGTCAATAGATACATGATTGACGCGATCAAACAGATCGTTGATTGAATGATCAAATTTGGAAGGATGACCGAAAACCATCTGAAATTCATGCGCGTGTTCGGGAGTGCGTTCCCACATTGCTTTGATGTCGACTGCAGCGGACATCGAGAGGATCCCGGCAAATTTTTCAGGGAAATTCAAGCCCCATTTGAGCGCGCCATAGCCGCCCATTGATAATCCGCCGACAAAGCAGCGCTCCGGTGCCGCACTGACAGGGAACCAGCTGCGCATTTTTGCAGGCAGCTCCTTGGTCAGATAGCTCCAGTAGCGGTTGCCGTCAGCCATATCCGTATAAAAACTGCGATCGCCGTTTGGCATGATGATGATCAGATTCATCTGACTTGCATACCGTTCCAGAGATGTATTCTGAAGCCAGCTCTCCGAATCGCCGGCGAGCCCGTGAAGCAGATAGAGCGTCGCAGGCGGACGATCGGTGGAGCACTCGTTTGGAATAATGACGTTGACTGTCGTCATCAGATCGAGCGTTGTTGAGTAAAATCGAGTATTCATGCGTGCCATTTCCATACCCCCAGGTTAATAGTTAACGATTCGTTACTCACCATTATAAAGTCTGTTCAAAAAGGAGGACAAAAAGAGCCGAGGTCAGGCAAATCGCCACGTCCTGTGGCATGCCTGACACTAGCTCGTCCTGAGCGTCGAAGATCAAGGAAGCGCAGTTTCGAGCTACCCGCGCGTACTTTCACAGGATGTGATGACTTCAACGTTGTGCAGGACGTGCACGTTGTTAGTTGAAGTTCCCCTGCTGATACGTGAGGAGCGGAGAAACAAGCTGACACAGAACTTCCGCAGGATGCGGTGACTTCTGCGTTTTGCACAGGACGCGCATGCTGTTAGCAGAAGATCCTCATTGCCTTTTTCCCGGACTTTTTGAACACCCTCTTATAATAATATTTTTTGAGAAGCGGATCGAACTATGGGTCAAAAACATACGTTTTTAATTTTGAAAGAGCGGAAGGATGGCATATAATATAAGTATGCAGGGGGCAAACGAAATTGTGCAAGAGGTGATTTCCAACCATGGCAAAACAGATTGTATCAATAAAAGTCCCTTTAACTTTTTCCGGTGGTTTAACTTTAAGACGTGTGATCAGGCTGTTTGAGACACTGAGAACGTGTCGCTGCAAAGCTTACTTTTCAAATAATGGATCGACTTATCCTATTAAGAATCTTCCGCAAACCGTTACGTATCTTTCGTCCGTGAAGGCGAAAGAGATTCTGCTTGTACTGGAAGGTGAAGACGCTGAAACGTTGCATCAGAAAATCATGGCGAGTATTCAGAATGCACAAGAGAACGCACGTGAAAATCCAGGACTCTATCGACATAGTTAAGCAGTCTGGATATGATTTATGAACTGAATGAGAATGATTCAGAACGGGACGATGAAAGGGATCGCCCTGTTTTTTTGTGAATTAAATTTAAAGCAATGCATCACGATAATGGGTCAAGCATAGTATGAAAGCAGGTTATTCATTACAGATCTGACTGCGAGGAGCGATAGCCATGTTTCAGCGTGTCTTAACATGTGTGATAAGTGCTTTGGGGATCATTGCAGCGATGATTCAATCCTTATTTGGCGGATTTTCATATCTTGCTGCTCGAATGGACAGCGGCGTTAATGGGTACTTGCGAATCGAAAACGATCGGATGACATCAATAGGAGCTTTGAATAGCTTGCTATCATTCGGGAGTCACGCATTTATTGCTGGATTATTGTGTGCCCTGCTTTCGTCGTTCGCACTTTACCTTTATATAAAGAAGGGGAAGAAGACTCTTTCAGGTTTATGCTTTCTAGTTGCAGGAAGCTTGAATTGCTTGATCCTTTTCGGTACAGGTCTTCCGGTGGGCATTCTCCTCGTGCTTGTCGGCATGGTTGTGATGGCTGGAAAATCAGACGTGATAACGCACAAACCGCCTTTTATAAATAAAAATCAGATGTCGGAATAAGGTGTTTTATAAAAAGACTGCCATCAAATGATGACAGTCTTCAATACGCACCGATTAGTCTCTTGAGCGTGACCGTTCTTCAGGTGCAACTTGTTTTTTTTCATCCCCGATATCGATCACGTGTTCCTGAGTAGGAACGACCATTAGAGAACGCGTTGTTGCCAGCTCCACTCCTTCATTTTGCAGAATTTCTAATACCGCATACGTATATTTTTCTTTTTCTTTAAGCCATTCCTCTACAGCAATTGACTTGATATAAAAATCAACAAGCAGATTCATGCTGCTTGACGTGATTTTATCGAGATAAATCAGTTTTCGCTCTTCGTATACCTCAGGGTCACTTGTCAGCATTTGTCTGATTTGTCCAAGGCAGCGTTTGATCTGTTCGTTTGTCGTTTCAAGATCAAGCGGCAAGTTGAATGAGATGCGCCGCTTGTCCATTTTGGATAAATTAGTGATCGGCGCGTTGGCGAGTGTTGAGTTTGGGACCGTGACAATTGCTTGATCCATCGTTCGAATTCGGGTTGATCTGAAATTAATATCTTCAACAAATCCTTCGATTGAACCCGTCTGAATCAAATCTCCGATTGTGAACGGGGCATCGGTGATGATCACAAATCCGCCGAACAAATTGCTTAATGTGTCCTTAGCTGCCATTGCTATTGCAAGACCGCCGATACCGAGGCCGGTAATTAATCCGGTCACATGATAATTCCATTGATCAAGAATCATGACAATTGTGAAGACAGCGACAATGAACTTCATCATTTTCGCAAGAAATGGAATGACGATTGTATTGAACTGAAGATCATATCGATCTCCCATGTGATGGAAGAAGATTCCGATCGCATCGGAAAAAATGTAAAAACCCCAGCCAATCGAGAAAATTGCCGATGACTTAAAAAGCAGTGTGGCAATGGATTTCCATTGATGCGGCATCGGCAGGTACATAAGTGTTAAATAGATCCCCGCAAAAAGAAGGATAAAAGCGACCGGTCTGCGGAATGCACCGATCAGTGCATCGTCAACCGGAGTCTTGCTCAATTTTGAAAGCCGCGTGACGAGCTTAAGAAAATATTTAGAAAAAAGTTCGCGGGCCAAGAAGAAGATAAGAAAAATTCCTATTGAAATGAGCCCGTCCAGCCATGTAATTTTTAATATCCAGTTCAGTTGTTCCACTTTATTCACTCCGGAAATCATTTTTACTTCTATAATAGCATGGAATTTGTCATCTCCGTTCATTCAAATTCAGGAATACATAGTAAAAAAATATTGCAAAGAACGCCTGGCTGTATATAATGAATATATACAGTATAAACGATTGGATGCTGCTCAATGGATATTATTCTACTTAATACAGCGGATCAGCCGATCTATCAGCAGATAAAAATGCAGATCGCCACGCAGATTCTCAGTGGTGCACTGCAGCAGGGAAAGAAACTGCCATCTATCCGTGGATTGGCTAAAGAATTGAAAATCAGTGTGATTACGACGAAAAGAGCGTACGAGGATCTTGAGAATGAAGGGTTTATTGACACTGTTCCCGGTAAAGGTTCCTTTGTCTCAGCGCGTGATCAGTCCCAGTTCAAAAAACAGCGCATTAAAGAGATCCAAGCAAAGTTGACGGAGATCATCGAGGAAAGCAAGCAGTACGACATGACACTTGAACAGATGATTCATTTGGTGAAAAAGGTATACACGAGGGAGAACTGACCATGGAAACGATTTTGGAACTGCGGCATGTAACTAAAGCATTTAAAGACTTTGCTCTGAAAGATATCAGCTTTTCATTAAAAAAGGGTTTTATAATGGGCTTCATCGGACCAAACGGTGCGGGCAAAAGTACAACGATCCGCTGTCTGATGGATTTAGTGCATCCCGACAGCGGCGAGGTGCTGTTATTCGGACAGAAATTCACAGGTGACAACAAGGCACTGAAACAGAAAATCGGCTTCGTCTATGATCAAGATGTCTTTTTTCAGGAATTGACCGCCGAAAAAAACAAACAGATTATCGCTCCCTTTTACGAACAATGGGATGATACAATCTTTTACCGTTACATTAACGAGTTCCAAGTGCCGCTGAATAAAAAAATGAAGACACTGTCGAAAGGAACAAAAATGAAATTCGCGCTTGCTGTCGCGCTTTCTCATCATGCGGAGTTGATCATCATGGATGAGCCGACTTCTGGGCTTGATCCTGTTTTCAGAAGAGAACTGCTCGACGTTCTGTTTGATGTAATTCAGGATGAAAACAAAGCCATTTTCTTCTCAACGCATATAACAACCGATTTGGAAAAAATTGCGGACTATATTACCTTTTTACTCGACGGAAAAATTCTGTTCAGCAAGGAAAGGGAAGAGCTCTCTGAATTGTTCCGAATTGTTAAAGGGCCGAAAAGTTTGAGCACAACAATCAAACAGGCGGACACCATTGCTTACAAAGAAACGTCGCTTGGTTTTGAAGCATTTATGCCCGCGGATGTAACAGAAAAGTTGGCGAAAAAGACCGCCTTTCATATCGAACGACCGAATTTGGAGGAAATTATGTATTACCTTGTGAAGTCAAAGAAGAGAGAGACTGCATACTGATCTCGGTATGGAGAGGGAGAATGTGCAATGCGATCCTTAATGAAAAAAGACGTGATGATCCAAGGAAAACGGACCTATCTGATTATGCTGGCTGTTTTGATCATCGTAAGTTCGCAGTCCTATTTTGAAGATGCCTTTTTTAAACTCAGTATTTTTTCAGCCTTGGTGGCCTGGGTGTTTGCAGTTAACACGAATTTCGGAAAGCAGATCAGCGATGAGCAAAATGTGCTTTTACTCAGTCTGCCGCTAAGCAGACGCACAATGGTTACAGCGAAGTACATAATGATCTCAGTATGGTTTACAGCAGTATTTGTAATGCTTTTCGGACTTCGTTTTCTCTTTATTTGTCTTTCAGGAAGCACGGTAATTGGCAGTGTGTTCCTTTACTTGTCGGCATTTCTGATCGGATTGTGCACAATCTGTATCCTTCTATCCTTTTATTATTTTGCTTATTACCGTTGGGGGATAAAAATCGTACAAACAGCGGCTCAGTTCATTTGGCCGATCTGCGTTGCCCTATTACCATGGATAAATCTCAATGATCAGCAATTGTCAGGCCTGTTGCTTTTGATCAGTGTGCTCATATCTGCCGTCGTTTTGGTGCTTTCTTACTACCGATCAGTGCGATTGTTTGAGGAAAAGGATCTTTAATTACTTTTACATAAAGGGAGTGTTGAAGGAATGTATCAATTATTAAGAAAAGATATTCTGACCCAGAGGAAGACTGCTTTCATCGCACCTTTATTTCTAATTTTTTATTTTCTTACCATGGGGAAGGACGTGCCGCAGCTTGGCGGTTATATCTATTGTCTCGCGATTGGATTTATTGCTTACTTCATGACAATGCTCTCCAATTTCAATACAAATGAGGGAGCGGATACCGAACATCGGCTGCTACTCAGTATGCCGGCCTCGCGCTCGAACATCATAGCCGCAAAATTTTTTATGATCACGGTTTGGTGGGGGATTGCTTATGTCCTAAGCGTGGTATTTATATGGGTGGCGGGGATGTTTCAAGAGATCGGGACGGTTAATTTATTGAGCGCGCCCATTGCATTTGTGTCGTTATGTGCTGCCTTGTTGCTTGCCTCATTTTTTTACCCGTTTATGTATCAGTTCGGATATCGAATTGCTTCACTAATTGGAATTGCCGTCTTTTTTGCGATACCAAGCAGTATCGGATTTCTTATTCGGTCAGATGTTGATTTGGAGAGGATTCAGTTCTTAACTGCTCATCCAATGCTTGCCCTTGGCATAGGTACGCTGCTTGTCGTTGCTGTTTCTTTCTTATTCTCGTTTTTCATCGTTAATAGGAAAGATTATTGAAAGGATGTTATCATTGTGAAGCCGAGTCAGAGCAAGAGCTACCATTATGTTTGTTTTAGTATTTTTTTAGCGGTCGGGTTATGGCAACTACTGGATAAAAATCCGTTTGCTTTTCTTTTCTTTTTTTGTGCCCTTTTCTTTCTGTTTAAGGGGATAAGATTACATCGGAAATAGAGACGATCTCTAAAAAAGTGTCATAGTGCTCCTTGTGCAAAGATATGATACGATAAAAACACGAAGACATGCACATGGGAGAATTTAAACCTTCTTGAAAAAAACACGGCTTTACTGACGAAACAATTAAAGGTGATCTCTGCAAATACTCGGTTTATTCTAGCGGCGACGTATACGGCTTCGGGTGATACTGTACTAATGCCATGCCCATTCAAAAGAACGCTGAACCGATTTCGTCCGGGTCATTTACGGTTATCTCGTTAAAGCAGGATTTGCTTGTCAGCAGCAGATCTGTATTGCGGCAGCTATACTTGTCGGCATGGATCATACAAAGGCACTTCAAATTATTGCCGCGTCCACGAGCGCTGTTGCTGCGTCAAACAGTGGAAATTGACAAATTTCAATCAGGAGGATTACTTGGCAACTTTTTAATTCCTTAATACCTTATTATTTGTGCCTTTCTTTAAACAAGAGTAAAATAACTTTAGGAAAAATAAAGTACATGCATCCGTTTTTGCCACTATTTTTATACTCATGATGAGTGAAACTTTTCTGTTTATAAGAACGTAGATAAGTCATGTAAGAATAAGGAGTGACTTTTTTTATGACCAAAAATTATGACCTGGTCCTATTAGGTGGTGGAACAGGCGGCTATGTTGCGGCGATTCGCGCTAGCCAGCTTGGACTAAAAACCGCCATCGTTGAGAAAGATGCACTCGGCGGCACTTGCCTGCACAAGGGTTGTATTCCAACAAAAACGTTGCTTAGAAGCGCAGAAGTATATGATCAAATCAAGAAAAGCAGTGCATTTGGTATTGATGTTTCCGAAGTGGCACTCCGTTTCGAGAAAATTCAAGAACGAAAGCAAACGATTGTAGAAAAGCTGCACCATGGCATTCAACAATTGATGAAAAAGGGAAAGATCGATGTCTATAACGGATTGGGGCGGATGCTCGGACCATCGATTTTTTCACCGCTTCCCGGAACAATTTCAGTTGAATTTGCAGATGGAAGAGAAAATGAAATTCTAACATCAAAAAATGTGATTTTGGCAACCGGATCAAGGCCACGTTCTTTAAATGGCCTAGTCATTGATGGGATACATGTACTGACTTCAGATGAAGCTCTGAATCTAAATGAGTGTCCAAAATCGATCGTGATTGTCGGGGGTGGTGTGATCGGTGTCGAGTGGGCATCAATGCTCGCAGATTTCGGTGCAGCAGTGACAATCGTCGAGTACAGCGACCGAATCATTCCGACTGAAGACAAAACGCTCTCGATCACACTCGCTCGAAGTCTCAAGAAACGTGGTATCAAGATTGTCACGTCTGCTCAGGTGCTTCCGGAAACGCTTGAGAAGAATGAGGGAGTCACCATAAGTGCGAAAATTGGTGATCAATTGCAAACATTTTCAGCTGAAAAAATGCTTGTCTCTGTAGGGAGACTCCCGAATACAGAGGATATTGGTCTGTCAAACACATCAATTGAAACGGATCGTGGGTATATTAAGACAAATGCTTTCGGTCAGACAAAAGAATCACATATATACGCGATCGGTGATGTGATTGGGGGATTGCAGCTCGCACACGTCGCATCACATGAAGGTATTAAAGCGGTAGAACATTTGGCAGGTCTTCCAGTTGAACCGCTTCATTCAGAACTCGTGCCGCGCTGCATCTATACGCATCCGGAAATTGCCTCGATCGGATTAACAGAAGCACAAGCAAAAAAAGAACATGTGGTCAAGGTTGGAAAAGTGCCCTTCGGAGCAATCGGAAAAGCGCTTGTTTATGGTGATTCTGAAGGCTTTGCGAAAGTTGTAGCCGATAAAACGACAAATGATCTTTTAGGTATTCATATTTATGGTCCTCATGCGACGGACTTGATTGGTGAGGCAGCAGTCGCAAAATTACTTGATGCGACACCATGGGAATTATCTGAAGCGATTCATCCGCATCCGACATTATCCGAGATTATTGGAGAAGCCGCACTTGCGGTAGACGGGAGGGCGATTCATATATGATTAAGGAAAACAAGGAAGAGACATTAGTTAAAAATCGTCACCAAGAATTGGAACTGTCTGATGAAGTTGTTTTGTCGATGTATGAAAATATGCTGAAGGCGAGAAGAGTGGACGAAAGGCTTTGGCTGCTTAATCGAGCCGGAAAGATTCCTTTTGTCGTGTCTTGCCAAGGACAAGAGGCGGCTCAGGTTGGTGCGGCATTTGGTTTGAATCGCGAGAAGGATTATGTTGCGCCGTATTATCGCGATTTTGGTTTTGTCTTTGCTTGGGGAATGACAATCAAAGAAATGATGCTGAATAACTTTGCCAAAGCAGAAGATCCGAGTTCTGCCGGTCGACAAATGCCAGGACATTTTGGGTACCGTAAATTGCGGATGCTCAGTCATTCATCTCCGGTGACAACTCAAAACCCGCACGCGGTCGGAATTGCACTCGCTGCCAAAATTAAAGGAGACGATATTGTCAGCTTTGTTGATTTTGGTGAAGGTTCATCAAACCAAGGCGATTTTCATGAGGCAGCTAATTTTGCAGCGGTTCACAAACTTCCGGTTATTTTTATGTGTGAAAACAACCACTACGCCATTTCGGTACCTCTTAAGCATCAATTGGCATGCGCGCATGTTTCAGACCGGGCGATTGGTTATGGTATGTACGGGGAATCATTTGACGGCAATGATCCGCTTGCCGCCTATGCGGCTGTCAAAAAGGCGGCCGATCGCGCACATCGAGGAGAAGGACCGACCTTGCTTGAAGCGAACTGCTATCGCTTGATGCCGCATACGAGTGATGACAATGACATGACTTATCGGACAAAGGAAGAGGTCGACGAGGCAAAGAAGTATGATGGTGTGATTACATTTGCGGACTATTTGCGATCGATTGGTGTCCTTACCAAAGAGAGAGAAAATGAGATGGAAGAACAGATCCGTAAAGAAATTGATGAAGCGACCGACTATGCGGAAAACGCGCCGTTCGCTGATCCTGAGTCTGTTCTTCGCTATGTCTATGAAGAAAAGAACTGAGGGGGAGAACAAATGCCTGTAATTTCATATATTGAAGCCATTACTCAGGCTCTAGATGAAGAAATGAGTCGCGATGATACTGTTTTTGTAATGGGTGAAGATGTCGGCAAGCGAGGAGGCGTATTCCAAGCAACTAAAGGATTGTTTGAGAAATATGGTGAGAATCGCATTATCGATACGCCGCTTGCTGAATCAGCAATTGCCGGTGTTGGAATTGGCGCGGCAATGTACGGCATGCGCCCTGTTGCAGAAATGCAGTTCTCTGATTTTATGTTGCCGGCAGCCAATCAAATCATATCTGAGGCAGCTAAAACACGCTATCGCTCCAATAATGATTGGTCGGTTCCAATGACGATCCGCGCACCATTCGGAGGCGGTGTACACGGTGGACTGTATCACTCACAATCGATGGAAGCAATTTTTGCGAATGTTCCCGGTCTAAAGATCGTGATTCCGTCAACGCCGTATGATGTGAAGGGATTGCTCAAAGCATCAATTCGCGATAATGATCCGGTCATCTTCTTTGAGCATAAACGGGCGTACCGTTTAATTAAAGGCGAAGTTCCTGAAAACGAATATGTTATTCCAATTGGCAAGGCGGATGTCAAACGTGAGGGGACGGATGTCACAGTCATTACTTACGGCTTAATGGTGCACGAAGCGCTTCAAGCGGCTGAAAAACTCGCAAGTGAAGGCATTTCAACGCATATTCTTGATTTGCGCACCGTTTATCCATTGGATAAAGAGGCAATTAGTGAAGCGGCGAAGAAAACAGGAAAAGTATTGCTTCTTACCGAAGATACAAAAGAAGGCAGTGTGATCAGTGAAGTGGCGGCAATCATTGCTGAAAACTGTTTGTTTGATTTGGACGCGCCGATAAGACGGCTTGCTGCTCCTGATGCGCCGGCAATGCCTTATGCCGGTCCACTGGAACATGCGTTTATGGTCAAGCCGGAACAAGTAGAACACGAAATCCGTGATTTAGCTGAATTTTAAAAGGACGGGGGCAGCAAAATGAGTGTCGAACAAATGGCGATGCCGCAATTAGGAGAAAGTGTGACCGAGGGAACGATCAGTCAATGGCTGGTTTCTGTAGGAGACACGGTAAATAAATATGATCCGATTGCCGAAGTAACAACAGATAAAGTAAACGCGGAAATTCCATCAAGTTTTTCAGGGAAAATCACCGAACTGTTCGTTGGCGAAGGAGATACGTTACCGGTTGGCGAACCCATATGCTCCATAGAAGTTGAAGGGGCAGAGACAACGGTTGATAAGCTGGTGAAAAATACTTCATCTGCGGGTACTGTTTCTGAAAACATGCAGCAGAATCAGGATACATCAATGAAGAAGCGTTATTCACCTGCCGTATTGCGTCTTGCGCAGGAGAACGAGCTTGATCTGAATCAGATTAAGGGAACAGGCAGGGGCGGACGGATTTCACGCAAGGATGTGGAGAATTTTCTCCAGTCTTCTTCAGTAAACTCTGTGGCAGATGCAAGTGTTGCACAGCAGTCTAGCGTCGGGTGTTTCTCAGAAGCCGTAGCAAAAGAAGCGGTAGAACCAGCAGTGGCCCATGCATCGAGAACGTATGAAAACGAGGCTGGTGATCATGTCGTTGCACTAACCGGTGTCCGGCGGGCGATCGCATCGAACATGCTGCGCAGTAAGCATGAAATCCCACACGCTTGGACGATGATCGAAGTTGATGTTACAAATCTGGTGAACTACAGAAATCAAATCAAAGGTGCTTTCTTGAAAAAGGAAGGGCATAAACTCACCTATCTGCCATTTTTCATGAAGGCGATTGTTGCCGCACTTAAGGAGTTTCCAAGAATCAACAGCACATGGGCAGGCGACAAAATTATTGAAAAGAAAGCAGTCAATATTTCGCTTGCTGTCGCGGCCGATGAAGCTTTGTATGTGCCTGTGATCAAGAATGCGGATGAGAAAAGTATTAAAGGTCTCGCATTCGCGGTGGATGAGCTTGCTGTCAATGTTCGCGAAAATCGTCTTTCTCCTGAAGACATGCAAGGCGGCACATTCACGGTGAATAATACAGGGTCATTTGGTTCTATTCAATCACAACCGATTATCAATTATCCTCAGGCAGCGATCCTCTCGATCGAATCAATTGTTAAACGCCCAGTTGTCGTTAACAACATGATCGCAATTCGGGATATGGTCAATCTATGTATTTCGATCGATCATCGCGTGCTTGATGGATTGATCACGGGACGCTTTCTTGCACGTGTTAAAGAATTACTTGAGAATATTAATCCTGAAAATACGCCGATCTATTAATTGAACGAGGTCAGTATTAGAACGCATGCCCCCTATTCGCGTGAATGGGGGGCATGCGTTTATTTCGTTTCTACCAATCTCTGCTGATAATCACGGCTGAGCTTCATTAGATGTTTGAAAAAAGCTTCCTGATAAGTCTTCAATTCATCTCGAGCGCTTCGATCACGAGCTTTTTGAATGATCTCTTTTTCGCGCGAACAATCAAGAACAGCACACCCATGCTTCTCTTTAAAAAGAGCTACTGAGCGCGAGATATTCATTCGACGATTTAATAGGCAGCTCAATTGCTCATCAATGGCATCAATTTCCTGCCGATACGTACGCAAATCGCTCATTATCAATGCTCCAATCTTTTATTATTAAACTTTTGAATCAAGTGGCGCAAAGACCAATTCCGGGCTCGAATGCCTGCGGTCACGTCGATGGCGTAGTCAGCGAAAGTTCTCTTACTGTGCCGGATTACTTACACTTGTTTTTCCTTCCATTGCAAAAAAATGCGGCCGTTGCCGCGCTTCTTAATCAATCATCTCTCGCAATCACGCCTCGGGTAATATCAGCGAAACATTTAGCGGCTGGAGAGGCGGGTATTCGCGTTGCAAGTCCAATGGTTCGGAAACTGTCCGTTGAGAAAGAAATCGCTTGTAACGGCGCAATATTATCTGGCAGGACAAGTTCGGGCAAAATACTGATGCCAAGATGATGAGCAACCATTGCAAGAATTGCATTTTCCTCCATAAGCTCAAATCGGATGTTCGGTGCACAGTGATGTTCTGCCAAAAGACGTTTGACTTCATGATAACCGCCAAATGCAGGCATTATAAAGGGCTCATCTTCAATCTGATTGAAGGAAATCGTTTTTTGATTGTATAGTGAACTTTTTGGCGAGACAATGCAGAGCATACGGTCTTTTTTTAATGGTGTCACTTGGAATGAATTCATCTTCGTTTTATTTACAAAGCCGCAATCGAGTTCACCGCGTATCATTGCTTGTTCAATCTCTTCATAATTTCCTTCAAACAGCCGAATCTTCACCAAAGGGTAACGGTCATCCATCGTCTGAATTATTTTGGGCAATAGATGTCTGGACACACTTGTGAAAACGCCGACTGAGACGATTCCTTTTTGGACACCCAGGATGGAAGAGGCTTCTTGATGCACATTCTCATCCATCTGCAGCACCTTGTTGATTGAGGGAAGAAGAAGATCACCTTCACGGGTCAACGTGATTCCTGATCGATCCCTGCTAATCAGTTTGAAGCCAAATTCATTTTCCAAACTAGTGATTGCATGACTGACTGCAGACTGAGTTAATCCAAGATAATTTGCAGCTTTTGTAAAACTATTTAATGCGATAACTTTTGATAGTATTTGGTATTTTATTAAGCTCATTTTACCCTCAATATAGAATGAAATTATTTCATAAATTATATTATAAACATTCATTTTATTAATGGTAACACAACGCTTATACTAATTCTAGAAAATGATAAAAGTTAGTGAGGTGTAACAATTGAATCAACAAAGAGCTGATCTTATGCTTGTCCTTGTCACGGCTTTCTGGGGTTCTTCTTATCTGTTTATGAAAGTAGGATTGGATGCCCTAAACGTTTTTAATTTGATTGCACTCCGATTTTTAGTTGCTTTTGCTATCACTGCACTCATATTTTTTAAATGGTTTCGAACGGTGGACAGGAGGACACTGATTTACAGCTTGGTTCAAAGTATCATGTTGCTTGGCGTCTTTGTTTGTATCATGTTCGGCATGTTCTCAACGTCAGCATCCAAGGCTGGATTTCTCGTCAGCCTTACTGTTATTTTTGTTCCGTTGTTTCATGCGTTGATCATGCGAAGAATGCCGGAACATCGGGTGACGGCAGGCGCGATAATATCGCTAATTGGCATATTTCTTTTGACAGGGACTGCTTCAATAAAATTGGGAGTAGGCGATCTGCTTTGTATTTTAGGGGCAATGTTCAACGCCGGCTATATTGTACTCGCTGGCCGGATGATTAAACATGTTCGTACAATTGCTTTCAGTATCTGGCAGATGGGGTTCACAGGTATATTGGCACTGATCATTTCCTTCCTGTTCGAAAAGCCCCATTTGCCCGGAACGTCTGCAGCCTGGATATCCGTTCTGGGTTTAGGCATCCTGTGCAGTGCGGCAGGGTATATGATGCAGACCATTGCACAAAGATTCACGACATCTAATCATGCAGGACTTATTTTTACATTAGAGCCGGTCTTTGCAGCTCTCTTTGCTTATTCGTTCACCGGTGAAACGTTATCGGCTAGGGGCTATGTTGGAGCGGGACTCGTACTATTAAGCATTGCGGTCATGGAAATGAACGTTCATGTGTTAAATCAGTCAGCACAGAAGCTTCGTTTGGCCCATTTTTTTCAAAAAAAAATAAAATCAATTCATAAATTACCAAAAAAAATTTGAATTTTGTAGAACTTATTTTATGATGAAGACCTCACATTTATAAGGGTATAACGGTATTGGCGTTTCCTATTGCTCTTCGACAAAGAGCAATAGGAAACGCCAATTTTTCTTAACATTCTTGCGTATGTAAAATTCAATGTGTACGAACACATGTGCTATAATTAAATTAACTTACTAAAAAACTAAAAATAGTGGATGAAATGAATAGTAAACCTTGTGGTGCGTTATGCTGTAAGGAAGATTTTTTAATAGGTACTTGGTTCATTTTCTGTTCATAGTTAAACGACACAATAAAAGGATATAAATGACATAGTAAAAGGGAGTTAGATACGTTGAATAAAATTCTCGTTGTCGATGATGACCCGCATATTCGTGAATTGGTCACTGTTTTTCTTGAAAATGAGAATCTGCCTTGTCTCGAAGCGGCTAATGGTGTGCAAGCTTTAAAAAAATTAGAACAAGAATCTGTTGGTCTCATTATTCTTGATATTATGATGCCGGAGATGGACGGATGGACATTTTGTCAAGAGGTTCGCCAATCCTCTCAAACGCCGATTCTGATGTTAACTGCTAAGGGCGAAACGATGCAAAAAGTTAAGGGATTTGAACTTGGGGCAGATGACTATCTCGTAAAACCTTTTGAACCGATTGAGCTAGTCATGCGTGTCAAAGCACTATTGAAACGCTATCAAGTTTCCATTTCCCAAACCATACATGTTGGTAACCTGAATTTGGATCGAAAATCGTATACTATTTCTAATGGAAAGGAGTCCATAATGATTCCGATGAAGGAGTTTGAATTGTTATTCATGCTTGCAGGCACGCCGGGGCGAACGTTTACTCGAGATGATTTAATTGAAAATATTTGGGGCTATGATTACGAAGGTGATGAACGGACTGTTGATGTTCACGTTAAACGGCTTCGTGAGCGATTCGACGCAGACATATGCAGGTTTGAAATCAAAACAGTCCGAGGTATCGGATACCGATTGGAAGAGTCATAATGAGAAAATGGCCCATGAAAAAAATTAAGGTACATGGTTTGTTCATTCTGATGCTGCTTCTACTTAACAGTTTCTGGGTGTTCTTTTATGTGGTGATTGGTTCTATGTTTCACTATTACGGATCGAGTTTACCACCACTACTGCTTCATGTCGCAAGTGCACTTCTTGGCATCATCCTCTTTGGCTTTGTCATGGCGA
Organism: Sporolactobacillus nakayamae; assembly: GCF_900113325.1. GTDB lineage: Bacteria > Bacillota > Bacilli > Bacillales > Sporolactobacillaceae > Sporolactobacillus > Sporolactobacillus nakayamae. The sequence goes on from NZ_FOOY01000003.1 coordinate 41,570, forward strand.
AGATCGGCAAGTATACGAAACCTAAACGGTTGAACTATCTTCAGACAATCATTCAGGCGATTCAGCAGATGGCGAAAGGCAATTTTGAGATTAAGTTGGATGTTCCGGTTTTAGAAAGAGGGGGGAACCGGCATAATCCTTTTGTGCAGCTGGCTGACAGTGTGCATTATATGGCAAAGGAACTCGGACAATTGGAACGTGTCCGTCAAGAATTTATTTCGAATGTTTCGCATGAGATTCAATCACCACTGACGTCGATTAAAGGATTTGCGCGAGCTCTGGAGAATGATCAATTATCAAAAGAAAAAGGCGCACACTATTTAAGAATTATTCAAACGGAGACCGATCGTCTTTCAAAGCTAAGCGACAATCTATTGAAATTGACAACGCTGGAGAACGAAAGACATCCCATGCATATGGTCGATTACCGACCGGATCGGCAAATCAGATCATGTTTGCTCGCTCTTGAACCGCAGTGGAATAAGAAAAATTTAACTATGAACATTGAACTTGAACCGGTCATTATCCATGCTGATCGTGAGTTAATGAATCAGGTGTGGATGAATTTGATTCATAACAGCATCAAATTCACTCCGAACGATGGAGAAATTCATGTTGAATTAAAGAATCAAAAAGATCGGATTATATTCCGACTGTCTGATACAGGAGTGGGAATAAAACAAGAGGATTTCGTTCATCTCTTTGAACGTTTTTATAAAGCAGACCGTTCAAGAAGCAGTCAGCAAGGAGGTAATGGTTTAGGGCTCTCCATTGTAAAGAAAATTATTGATGTGCATCACGGAGAAATTCATGTGAGCAGCGACTGCGGAAAGGGAACAACCTTCACAATCATTCTTGATAAGGAGAACGAGGTACAATCGAATCAACTTAGTTGAGCGTTTCGTTAATAATCGAAATGATAAAGACAGAAACTGTTGAGAGAACAAGTGCACCAATCATTAAGTAAACAATTACTTTAAATAGTTTCTTAGGCATCGAGCTGATAATTCCTTTCATTATGGATTACTGTTTATTATAGAGGAAAATGTGGGGCTTTTTCAATCGTCTTCATCTATTTAGTACGATTGGTATGCTATTATAGTTATGTCGAAATCGATAGAACGAAAATGAGCGGAGTTACATCATTAAAAATGCAAATGAAATGAGTGAATGGAATGATTAATAAAGAACGCTTGGTTAACAGTTTTTGCGAATTAGTTAAGATTGATTCAGAGACGGGAAGTGAGGGCCAAATTTTTGAAGTGCTCAAAAATAAATTACTAGCTCTCGGCCTGGATGTGAAAGAAGATCGTGCCAAGGAGTCAACGGGGCATGGCGCAAATAATCTCATCTGTACCTTGGCAGGAACAGTAAAAGGAACGCCAGTTTTTCTTGGTACGCATATGGATACAGTATTTCCCGGAAAAGCTGTGAAGCCGGTGATCACGGACGATTACATTGCTTCCGATGGAACAACTATTCTTGGATCAGATGATAAGGCAGGTATTTCAGCGGTTCTGGAAGCAATTCAAGTGATTAAGGATGAACATCGGGAACATGCTGACGTGCAGGTCATTATTACAATTGGTGAAGAGTCCGGGTTGCTAGGCGCAAAGGCGCTGGACATGTCTTTGGTTCATGCTGATTATGGATTTGCATTGGACAGTGACGGACCTGTTGGGGATATAGTTGTCGCCGCACCTTTTCAATCAAAATTATCCGTGGACTTAATTGGGAAAACATCCCATGCTGGAATTGAACCGGAAAAAGGTGTATCTGCAATCACATTAGCCGCCAAAGCCATTGCCAAAATGCCACTCGGACGAATTGATAAGGACACGACGGCTAATATTGGTCGCTTTGAAGGCGGACAAGCGACAAATATTGTTTGTGACCATGTTAAAGTGCTTGCGGAAACGCGTTCGCTTGTTAAAAGTAAGATGGACAAGCAAATTAAGAAAATGACTGATGCATTTGAAGATACGGCTGCAGCAATGGGTGGAAACGTGGATATTCATGTGGACTTTATGTATCCGGGCTATCGTTTTGGAAGCGAAGATGCTGTTGTACAGCTTGCTTCAAAGTCGATTGAATCTGTTGGCAGAACGCCGCGTCTGCTACAAAGCGGCGGCGGGAGTGATGCCAATGTCATTTGCGGCAAAGGAATTCCTACTGTTAATTTAGGCGTTGGCTATGAGAACATTCACACTGTTAAGGAGAGAATAGCGATTAAAGAACTGGTCAAAACGAGCGAATTGGTCCTTGCATTAATTGATCAAGCGATTGAAAAAGATTAATCTGAGAGAGAATAAATAGGTTAAAGGCGGAGAATGACGATGGCGAGTGCGAGAATCATTTTTCATATTGATATGAATAGCTTTTACGCCTCAGTTGAAATCGCCAATCATCCTGAATTGACGGGCAAACCGCTAGCAATCGCTGGGAAAACTGAGGAACGCCATGGCATTATCGTGACAAGCAGCTACGAAGCGAGAAAGTTGGGAATTCGGACAACGATGACGGTTCGTGAGGCGAGAACGCTATGTTCGGATCTTATTGTACGGCATCCTGATTTTTCTTTGTACCATCAAACCTCGGAGCAATTGTTTGATATGCTCAAGGAGTACACGCCGTTCGTTGAAAAAGCGTCGATTGATGAAGGTTACCTCGATGTCAGCGCGTTGATTCAGCGTGTTCATCCCATGGAGCTTGCAACTCAGATTCAAAATCGAATCGCTAGTCAATTGCGCTTGCCTTGCAGCATTGGCATCGCGCCAAACAAATTTCTAGCGAAAATGGCGTCAAACATGAAAAAACCAATGGGTATGTTTGTTATTCGGAAACGTGAGTTAGCTGCGATTTTATGGCCGATGTCAATTGGAAAAATGCATGGCGTCGGTCCAAAAACAGAAAAGAAATTTCGAGCAGCCGGTATAGAAACAATTGGGGATTTAGCGAAGCAAAATCCCCAACAAATTGAGCAAAATTATGGAGTGAACGGCAGACGCCTTTACGATATGGCGAATGGACGCGATAATCGCTCGGTTGATCCTGACGCTTGGGATCGCTATAAAAGCATTGGCCATTCAGTTACTTTATCCCGAGACACGCATGCGGTTGGTGTGATCCGTGAGACGTTACATCAGCTCTCGAAGAAACTTGCGTTGCAAATAAAAAAAGAGCATGTGGCGAGCTATGAAATCATTGTGACGATTCGTTTTCATGATTGGAAGACGATTACGAGGCATAAAACTACGGTTCAGCCTCTACGTAACTTGGATGAAATAGAGTGCCTCGCTTTTTCGGTATTTCAAGCGAATTGGAACGGTAAAGATGTTCGTCTTCTTGGGATCACTCTTGCGTCATTTCAATCTGTTGTTGATTCAACGAAACAACTTGATCTGTTTTCATACCAGGAGGATGCACAAACGGAGCGGATTGTTGACCTCATCGATAAAATTAATGATCAGTTTGGTGAGAATACCTTATTACCAGCGACGCGACTGCTTGATAAGAAACGAACGGATACAACTTCCAAATTGGAAGTACCACTTAATAAATATAATTGACGTTTAAGCTGTAGAAGGATGGTTGAAATGAAATTTACGTTTTTAGGAACGGGAGCGGGGATGCCGGCAAAGGAAAGAAATGTGACTTCTTTGTCATTGAGCTTTCCGGAATATGATGGAGAGCTCTGGCTTTTTGACTGCGGGGAAGGTACCCAGCGGCAAATTCTTTATACTTCGGTAAAGCTGACGAAACTTTCTGTTATTTTCGTCACACACTTGCATGGAGATCACATCTTTGGTTTGCCGGGAATTCTTGGCAGTCGTTCATTTCAAGGGGCTGATTCTCCTTTAACATTAGTTGGACCAAAAGGCCTAAAAGAGTATGTGGAAACTTCTCTTCGTTTATCCGGCACTCACCTTTATTATCCGATAACTTTTCATGAAATCGATTCTGAGGGTGAAGTATATGAAAATGAACACTTCGTTGTAACAGCAGGTGAGTTGGATCATGGAATAAAAAGTTATGGGTATCGGATTAGCGAAAAAGATCAGCCTGGTGAACTATTAGTTGATAAGTTGGTCAGCATAGGGGTACGCCCAGGTCCAATTTATAAAGAAATAAAAGAACAAGAGCAGGTAGTACTTCAGGACGGGAGTATTTTGAAGACTGCGCCTTTCATCGGAACAAAGCGAAAGGGTCGTCATATCAGCATTCTAGGTGATACACGACCATGCGGTGCAGCGCTTCAGCTTGCAAGAGATTCTGATGTTCTTGTACATGAGGCGACATTCCGTGGTGATTCTGCACGTCTTGCCCATGAGTATCATCATTCAACCTCGCTTCAGGCTGCAGAGATTGCGCAAAAAGCTGGGGCAAAGGTGCTGATTTTATCACACTTAAGTTCTCGCTATCAAAAAAGAGAGCAGTTAGCCTTGCTTGAAGAAGCGAAAGAAGTGTTTAAGCAGACCTATGTAGCTCATGACTTGTGGACGTTTGAGTTAAAGCACCAACCAAGAAAATGATAGTGCAGGCAAAGGTGCAGCTTTGGTTGCACCTTTTTCATATGAAAAGAAACATTCATGACCCGCTTGAGGGGCACGGGACACCGCTTGCTTGAATGAAAATAATATGCCCTATTTTTTAACGTACAAAAGTATATCGTTTTTCCTTGCTGGTACGACGATAAGATCATAAGATTCGATTGGGTGATCAGGTTAGCGCCCAATCTTAGGAATAAACGGAAAAATTCCGCTTATTTAGAAAATGAATGAAAAAATTGCTTAAATAGACGGAGAAATTCCGCTTATCGAATCGAAAAACGTGAAAATGGAGGGCTTTTCTGTGCATAAGCGGAAAAATTACCCTTATGTACCTGTGAAACAAGCGCCAGGATGCATATAACCGGAAAATCTCCGCTTATTTTATTCCGTCCGCGTTACTTAGTTAAGGATCAAAATGATTTCTGAAATAGAAATGTCTGTTCAAGACAAGGTTAATGATTCAAAACGGTATTAGGAGTAAAGGAGCTTTCGTATGTAAGGATCTTTCGCTAATGACGCATATGTCCTGTATGCAACGCGGAAAGTCACCGCATCCTGCGGAAGTAAGGACTGGGCTGTGCCTGGTTTTTCTTATTTTCGCTTCGAATTCTAAGGGGTATTTATAGTGCAAAAAAAGGTTCCCGAAACTCGGGAACCTTTTTCACATGTACGTTGTTAATTCATTAAGTAATAGTGGTGATTCATTACTTTTCAGTTTCACCGTAGCCGTACGCACCGTGTTCGCTGACATCAAGACCGGCTTTTTCTGCTTCAGCAGAAATACGAAGTCCAATAGTCGCTTTGATAATTGAAAGAACAATGAATGAAGCAACTGCAACGAATGCGAATGCTGTAATGACACCGAGTGCCTGAACGCCAAGCTGATGGAAGCCGCCACCATAGAAGAGACCTGCTTTACCGACACCAGCAGTTTTAACCAAGGCAGGTGCTGCAAAGAATCCTGTTGAAAGTGTTCCGATGACACCGGAAATACCATGAACAGAGAATGCATAGATCGGATCGTCAAGGCCTTTTGCTTCAAGAGCGATCGAAGTCCAGTATGTGAACGCGCCGGCAATCGCACCGATAACAATAGCTGCCCAAGGTTCAACGAATGCGCAGGATGCTGTGATGGCAACCAATGCTGCAAGAACACCGTTACACATTGCGCCGATGTCTGCTGTTTTTCTGAGAGCCATCGCGGTGAACAAAGCGCCAAGAGCACCGGCAGCTGCTGCGAGGTTTGTAGTCAGTGCTACGTAGCCGAAGAATTCTCCGTTGCCTACACTGACTGTACTGCCGGCGTTGAATCCGAACCAGCCAATCCAAAGAATAAAAGTACCAAGATAAACAAATGGAATGCTGTGAGCCGGAATTGTTTTCGCTTTTCCGTCTATGAATTTGCCGATTCTAGGTCCGAGAAGCAATGTACCAACCAATGCGGCAGTTGCACCTTGAAGGTGAACGACTGTCGATCCGGCGAAATCCTGCATGCCAAGAGTGGACAGCCAGCCGCCGCCCCATACCCAGTGGCCGACAACCGGATAAATAATAGCGACAAACACTGTACCGAAAATAAAGTAAACAGCGAGCTTTGCACGTTCAGCAAAACCGCCCCACGCGATTGCCAATGATACAGCGGCAAAAGCAGTTTGGAAAAGAACGAAAATCGAATCAGCACCGCTTGGAACACCGTTTAGAAAAAAGTCCGAAGTTCCAATGAATGCGTTGCCTTCTCCGAATGCTACTCCGTAACCAACTGCCCAGAAAACAATTGATGAAACAGCGAGAGTAATAATCTGCTTGCCTGTAATATGTCCTGCATTCTTGCTCTGCAGTGAACCTGCTTCAAGAAAAGCAAAACCTGCTTGCATAAGAAGAACTAAAATAGCTGAAATCAATACCCACAATGAATCAACGCTTACAGATAATTCTTTCATGTAATCTGATGCCCCCTTTTTTTGAATGAAGTAATTATAACATATCATGTCAGTAAAAGTTACAACAAAATATTAAAAATATTCATTTATTTATGTAAGCCTTTTCAATTTCGACAATTATTTTAATGTTTAGCTTATTTAAACGGCATATATCTTCCAAAAGTGATTTAAAATGGCATTTCGAAATTTAACTGAAGGTAAGTTCAATGTCATGTAACAATACTGATGAGATTAATTTCCATTAAATTTGTTTTTTATTATAATAAGTGGGTAGTCCTGTGTGAGGATTTGCCATTGGAGGTATACAGTCTATGTTTCAACACAAAACAATTGTTATTACTGGAGCTTCGAGCGGGCTTGGAAGTGAGCTCGCTCGTTTGTTTGCGTCAAAAGGAGCAAACGTTATTATGTTGGCGCGTAACGCTGAGAAGCTCGCCGAAATACAAAGACAAATCGAAATCGAAGGCGGAATATCATTTTATTATTCAATAGATATAAGTGAGGCAGAAGCTGTTCGTTCCCTTTTCCAGAGACTCAGCCAGCGCTTTCGGAGGATCGACATTTTAATTAATTGTGCTGGAATCGGAAAATTTCAGCCATTTATTGATATGGATAATCAAATCATCGATCAAATGCTGGATGTGAATGTACGCGGTCTTATCTATTGTACTCAAGCGGTAATTCCGATGATGATCCGGGAAAAACATGGTGGACATATCGTCAATATTTCTTCGATCGCTGGAATCATTACGACTCCAAAATCGGTGATATATGGAGCTACGAAGCATGCTGTAATCGGATTTTCAAATGGATTGAGGATGGAACTCGAAGGTAAGGGGATTCGTGTTACCGTTGTAAATCCTGGGCCGATCCGCACGCCATTTCATAATTTTGCCGATCCGTCAGGTCACTATGTTGAGAATGTCGGTCGCTTCATGCTTGACGCACGAACAACAGCTGAAAAAATTATGCGTGCGATCGAAAAGAAAAAGAGAGAAGTAAACATTCCGTGGTATATGGGTATATGCAATAAAATTTATCAATTGATCCCAGCTGTGTTTGAAAAGCTCTTTGGTTCGTTCCTGAAAATGAAATAGATCTTAGAGAAAAATGCGCATACATATTCTTTGCATAACGTATACAAATAATGTATTATTGATATGTAGGAAAGCGCTTACATCAATGCTTTGTGAGTGGTAAATGACGGGAGGAGTCAGAATGCAAACTGAAACACAAGTAGCTGCTAAAGACATGACCGTTGAGAAAGCAAAATGGATTTACACGAAAATGCAAGAAATTCGCCAATTTGAAACTGCTGTACATGATATTTTTGCAAAGGGTGAAATCCCTGGATTTGTTCATTTGTATGCTGGCGAGGAAGCTGTAGCCGTTGGTGTTTGTGCGCATCTAACTGACGATGACAGCATCACAAGCACACACCGGGGACATGGTCACTGCATTGCTAAGGGCTGTGATTTGAATGGTATGATGGCGGAAATCTATGGCAGGGCAACGGGTCTTTGCAAAGGCAAAGGCGGATCGATGCACATCGCCGACGTATCAAAAGGCATGTTGGGCGCGAACGGTATTGTTGGTGCGGGATTGCCGCTAGCAATTGGCGCGGGTCTAACAGCAAAGGTAAAGAAAACAAAAAATGTGGCCGTATGCTTCTTCGGAGATGGTGCGAGCAATCATGGCACATTCCATGAGGCGGTAAACATGGCGGCTATTTGGAAATTGCCGGTCGTTTTTGTTTGTGAGAATAATGGATTCGGAGAAGCGTCAACCTTCGACTATGCAGCAGCAGCAGATCAAATAGCAGATTTTGCTAAAGTATATAAAATCGCTGGCGAAACGGTGGATGGAAAAGATCTTCCTGCAGTATATGAAGCAGCAGCAAAAGCTGTGGCTCGTGCGCGAAAGGGCGAGGGTCCTACGATTCTAGAATGCATGACCTATCGTGATTTCGGACATTTTGAAGGTGACACACAATCCTATAAAGATAAAGAAGCACAGAAAAAGGCAATCACTGAAGACGATGCCATTGTCAGATTCCAAGACTATCTTAAAAAGCAAAAAATCCTGACCGGTCAAGATATCAAAAAAATTGACGATGCAGTAAAGGCATCAATAGATGAAGCAATCCGATTCAGTGAAGAAAGCCCATTCCCAGATGCTAAAGAAGTCACCACTGACGTATATGTTTCTTATTAAACCGATTGGATAAATCTGGAGGTGCTCGCAATGGCAGTTAAAATGAGTTATTCAGAAGCGATTAATGATGCAATTCGTTTAGCGATGCGTAAAGATGATGATGTTATCTTAATTGGAGAGGACGTTGCAGGCGGCGCCGAAGTCGATCATTTGCAAGATGAAGGCGCTTGGGGCGGCGTGTTCGGCGTAACCAAGGGAATCGTTGAAGAATTTGGACGCGATCGAGTGATTGACACACCAATTGCTGAATCAGGTTATATGGGTGCGGCTGTTTCTGCTGCAGCGACCGGATTGCGTCCGATTTCGGAACTGATGTTCAACGACTTTATCGGCAGTTGTTTGGATGAAGTGATGAATCAGGCAGCAAAATTTCATTATATGTTCGGTGGAAAAGCAAAAGTTCCGTTAACAATTCGAACGATTGATGGGGCGGGATTTAATGCGGCAGCTCAGCATTCGCAGAGTTTGTACGCACTTTTCACACACATACCAGGAATTAAAGTGGTTATTCCAAGCAATCCATATGATATGAAAGGGCTATTGTTAAGCGCGATATTTGATGATGATCCGGTTATTGTTTTTGAAGACAAGACACTTTATGGAATGAAGGGTGAAGTCGGCGAAGGCTTTTACACGATTCCGTTCGGCAAGGCTGAGATCAAACGTGCGGGTAAGGATTTAACGATTGTCGGACTTGGCAAACAGGTGTATACGGCGTTGAAAGCAGCCGATCAATTAGCGAAAAAAGGTTTTGAGGCTGAAGTTATTGACCCGAGAACGTTGTCGCCGCTCGATGAAGACACAATTATCAATTCAGTGAAAAAAACCGGTCGTCTGATCATTGTAGATGAAGCTTATCCGCGTTGCAGCGCTGCCACAGATATTGCAGCAATTGTTGGTGATAAAGCCTTTGATTATCTGGACGCTCCGATCAAGCGCGTGACTGCTCCTCATGCTCCAGTGCCGTTTTCTCCGCCGCTTGAAAAATTGTATATGCCGACCCCGCAGAAAATTATCGACGCATTTAGTGTTATGGTTGGCAATAAAGTATTCTCAGCAGTGTAATAGGCACCGGGATTCATTGAATAACTGCGATGCTGTATAGCGAAAACGAGCATCCTTGTTGATTTTATTTGAAAGGAGCGAGAACAAAATGGCGGTAGAAATCATTATGCCGAAAATGGGCATGGGCATGGAAGAAGGAACAGTAGTCGAGTGGCTGAAACAGAAGGGAGATCCGGTTAAAAAAGGCGAATCGGTCGTCTCCATCAGTTCAGATAAGATTGAGAAAGAACTTGAAGCACCTGAGGAGGGGGTCTTGATCGATATTGAAGCAGACGTTGATGACGTTGTTCCGATCGGTCACGCACTCGGTTATATCGGTGCTCCTGGAGAAGAAGTGAGTACGGAAAGTGCCGCTGTACCTGAGGCAGAAGCGAAAAAGGAAGTGCCCGTTGCCGCGGCGCCTCAACCTGAACCTTCTCTTGAGCCGGTATCAACCGATGAGCCGAGATTGCGGGTTTCCCCGGCAGCACGCCGCTTAGCGAAAATCGCAAATGTCGATTTGGCGACGGTAACCGGTACGGGACCAATGGGCAGAATCACGAAAGCAGATGTAGCTGAAGCGCAAGCACACGTGCAAAAAGCGCAAGAACCAGTTGCTGACGCGAAGCCTGCTCAAGAAGCAGTATCAGCACCAACTGCCGCTCCATCGTCAGGAAAAACGAAGAAAGTCACTGGAATGCGAAAAGTTATTTCGGAACGTATGTTTACTAGTCTTCAACAAACTGCGCAGCTCACCTTGCAGACAACTGTTGATGTAACTGAATTAATCGCGTTCCAAAAGAAAGCTCGTGAAGCTTATCAAATTAATGATGAGGTGCGCTTAACCATTACTGATTTTATTGCGAAGGCAGTAATCAACGCCCTCCTAGAACACAAGTCGATGAATAGTCTTTATGAAGGCGATACGATCACCACCTTTGATGAGGTCCATCTTGGTGTAGCGGTTGCGCTGGATGAGGGTCTTGTTGTTCCAGTCGTCGAACATGCAGATAAAAAATCGTTGAGTGCAATTTCACGTGAAATTCGCAAAGCAAGCAAAGCAGCGCGTGGCAATGAATTAAATCAGCTGAAGCTAAGCGGTTCAACCTTTACGATTACTTCACTTGGGACCTCTGGTGTTGGATTCTTTACACCGGTCATCAATCCTCCTGAAGTAGGTATTCTAGGTGTGGGCACCATTAGTCAGCAGCCGGTTTATTTTGGCGACGAGCTGAAGAAACGCAGTATGATGCCGCTTAGCCTAACCTTTGACCACAGGGCGATTGATGGCGCTCCTGCAGCGGCTTTCTTAGCAACAGTGAAGGCAAATCTTGAAACGCCATTCAAATTAGTTCTATGATGGTATGAATGAATTTGCAAACAGCACCCTCTATTGAGGCAGTGCTGTTTGTTTTTTACCCAATGAAAGATATATATAATTCAATTTTTCATTTGGATTATATTGGATTAATGGCTGGAAAATGGGGTACAATGTGAGGGTAAATACATTTTTAGTTGTTGTTTGAAGATAGGGGAAATGTCATGCCAAAATCTAAATATTTCCGTTTCGCGGTTTGGGTGCTTCTTATTCTAGTAATATTAATGGTAGGTTCTAAGTTAACGTTTGTTCTAAGGCCGGTTGGTGTGCTGTTTACATCACTTGCCGCTCCGCTCGTCATTTCCGGCTTGCTCTACTACCTGCTTCGCCCACTCGTAAGAGGCTTAATGCGACTTAAAATTCCTAAAATTGTTGCCATCCTTATCATATATTTAGTATGCGTAGGACTTATCACTTTATTGGCGTTTAATGTTGGTCCGCTTTTATACAGTCAGTTTCTATCGTTGATTAACAGCATGCCGGGTCTTGTGCAGCAACTGAGTGAGCAGTTGATTAACTTTCAGCAAAGTGAAATTTTCTCCAAAATGCATTTAGATGAGATTCCATACCTGGATTTCGCAAATCGATTTTCCAAGTCACTTTCAACAATGGCGACATCAATTGGAAATAACGTACTATCAATTATTCAATCAATTACCGGCACAGTTCTGATTATCGCTACTGTCCCTTTTATACTTTTCTATTTATTGAAGGACAGCGATCGGATTTCGCACGGCATGACAAAGCTCATTCCGGTTGTCCATCAAGAAAAAGCGCGTGAAATTCTTAAAGACATGGATCAGACATTAAGCGGTTATATTCAGGGTCAAATGATTGTTCTGCTCTTTGATTTCATTTTTATCTATATCTGGTACTTGATTATTGGCTTAAATTACTCACTTGTTTTAGCACTTGTGATACTGTTTACTAATGTGATTCCGTTTATCGGATCCTTTATTGCGACGATTCCGGCTGTCATTGTCGCGTTTATTCAATCACCAATCTTGGCTGTCTATGTTATTGTCGGCGTTACTGTCGTTCAGCAAATTGAAGGAAATGTGGTTTCTCCGCTTGTGATGGGGAGAAAACTAGATATTCATCCACTGACCATAATTTGTCTGTTGCTCGTAGCCGGTAATCTTGCAGGTATAATTGGTATGTTGTTTGCGATTCCGATGTATGCAGTATGCAAGGTCGTTGTCACACGTGTCTACAAACTGATTCAATTGCGCAAGCAATAAGGGAGATTAAGGGGGAGTTATCTAAATGGGGTATGTACAAGATTTACGCCGCAAGCTTGGACATGATCCGGTCATGCTTGTTGGTGCTGTTGCGATTATTCATGATGGTAATGGCGCTGTGCTGCTTCAAAAACGGAAATTTCCTATCGGGAGCTGGGGACTTCCGGGTGGTTTGATGGAGCTCGGCGAGTCGGCAGAGCAAACAGCGATTCGAGAGGTTCGAGAAGAAACCGGATTAACAGTGAGCGGTCTTCAGTTATTTCAAGTATATTCAGGTACGAAAACGCCTTCTGTTGCGGATAATGGTGATCAGTATTATCCGGTGACCATTGCTTATGTGACCGATACTTTTGAAGGAAAATGGAAGATTGATCCTGAAGAATCTGAGACTTTTGAATTCCGCAAACAGCATGAACTTCCCAAGCTGATTTTGAAAAATCAGCGCAAAATTATTGACGATTATTTTAACTGCCAAAATAAGAAATAAAAAAACCATGTTTCGACTGAGCGGATCATGGTTTTTTCGTACTGTAAAAAAGTAAAAAATTTTAAGGAAACGAATGTAACTAGGCTTTCGTATTCACCGAAGTCCCGACAGAGATCGATCATTCACTAACTGCGGTTTCAAGCGCAATATGGATCATATCATTAAATGTTGTTTGTCTTTCTTCAGCGCTCGTATCGGGTTCGTCCGAGAAGATATGATCGCTGACAGTGAGAATGGTAAGCGCCTGAGCGCCGTATTTTGCAGCTAATGTGTACAGCGCAGAGGTCTCCATCTCTACAGCAAGAACACCGTACTCGCCTAATTTTTTTACAATATCCATGCTGTCGCGATAGAAAACATCGGCTGAAAGAATGTTGCCGGCGCGCAAAGATAGTCCGGACTGAATGCCAATGTTGTACGCTTTTTGAAGCAGATCAAAATTTGCGGTTGGTGCAAAATCAATGTTTGGAAATGTGCTATGGTTTACCGATGAGTCTGTGGTAGCGGACATCGCCAGTATCACGTCTCGAACATGGATGCCGGTTTGAATGCCGCCACAAGTGCCGACTCGGATCAGTTTTTTTACTCCGTAGTCACGAATAAGTTCATTTACATAAATGGAGATTGATGGAATCCCCATTCCCGTTCCTTGGACCGATAGTCTTTTTCCGTTGTATGTTCCGGAAAATCCGAGCATGCCACGGACATTGTTATACTGAGAGACTTCGGTTAAGTAAGTTTCAGCAATATATTTCGCGCGTAAGGGATCGCCGGGCAGCAGAATACGATCTGCAATTTCACCGGGTTTTGCCTCAATATGAATACTCACTGTACGTCCTCCTTCGAATAGTTGCGAATTCTTCTTATTTTACCATGCGAACATGTTTTAAAGGCAATGAATTAGTTCTCATAGAGTTCAAGCGGTAAATCATCCGGATCTCTGAAAAAGGTGAATCGGCTGCCTGTTATCGGATCGGTACGGATGGGTTCGGTAACAACGCCTTTTTTATTGAGTTCTTGCACGGAAGCATCGAGATTTTTCACTGAGAAAGCAAGATGCCTGAGTCCACAGGCTTCCGGTTGTGTTGGACGAGCGGGCGGAGTAGGAAACGAGAAAAGTTCGATTTGTCCACTTGATCCGTTCCCAACAGCCAGATCCAATTTATAAGAATTGCGTTCTTTTCGGTAGATTTCATTAATAATAGAAAGACCAAGTAAATCTACATAAAAATGTTTTGATCGTGCGTAATCGGAACTAATAATTGCACAATGATGGAGCTCTTCAAAATTCATCATCTCACGCCTTTCTTAATCGCTTATATCTAATAGTATACCAAACAAAATTCGTGAGTTGCGATTCTCTAAAAGAGACCATAATGATATTGACAGTTATCCATAAAAGTCTGATACTATACATATGAACGATTGAACATATGTTCAATCGTTGGATATTTCGACTAGAAAGAGGCGAGAGCGGCATGAAGGAACATAAGGACCATCATCATGAATTGACGCATGGCCACACGCACACTCATCATTCAACAAACCAAAAAGCGCTGTTTATCAGCTTTATAATTATTACAGGTTTCATGATCGTCGAGGCGATTGGCGGCTACTTGAGCAACAGTTTAGCATTGCTCTCGGATGCCGGTCATATGCTCAGTGACGCGATTTCATTGGGATTAAGCTTTGCCGCGATTGTGATTGGAAGCAAAGTATCGGCTAACGGGCGTAAAACATTCGGTTATAAAAGATTCGAGATTTTGGCGGCTCTGTTTAACGGAGTGCTGCTTTTAATTATTTCTGTTTGGATTATCGTCGAAGCGATTTCTCGAATGGCTCATCCGGCCACAGTCGCCAGTGGAGAGATGATGGTCATCGCAGTGATTGGACTAATCGTCAATATTGTAGTGGCACGGATTTTAATGCAAGGAGAAAAAGATGAGAATTTGAATGTTCGAAGCGCGTTCTTGCATGTGATCGGCGATTTGCTTGGGTCAGTCGGAGCAATTGTCGCCTCAGCACTCATTATGTTTTTTGGGTGGGGGATTGCCGATCCGATCGCCAGTATGATTGTCTCGCTCCTTATCTTGAAAAGCGGTTGGGGTGTTACGCGTGACTCGGTTAATGTATTGATGGAGGCTAAGCCTGATGATCTAGACCTTAACGAGATACACGATCGAATTATGGCATTGGACGATGTTCAAGGGATTCATGACTTACATGTGTGGACGATCACATCCGGTTTTCTTTCGCTGAGTTGCCATCTGACAGTTGCTGACGGCATCAATCATGATGAGATGCTGAAAAGAGTGGAGCAGCTCTTATCCGAATATCACCTGGAACATTCAACCGTTCAAATCGAAAGTATCAATTTCACAAACTGTCATTCGGATTGTACGCATCAGCGGCATGGCTGAAATACCATAGTTTTATAAGAGAAGCGGGAGTGAAGGTGGACTGAATCTTTACTCTCGCTTTTGTGGTGTGAATCTTATTATAAGCCAAGGCTCAATGGTCTTCAAAAAAACACTAATTTGTTCGGGAGATTGATCGTCCGGTCGAAGATGAATGATTCCAAGGCGCAAGAAAGTGTTTTTCACTGCTGCCGTTACTTAAAGCATGTTAAAGTATAGGTATTGAAAACTAGGGAGGGTGTCTTATGGTGTCTGAAGCGCTTCTTGTGATTGATATGAGCAATGATTTTGTTGATGATCGCGGCGGATTAACAGCAGGCAAACCTGCGCAACAGATTGTGCCATTTATTAAAGATCTCGCAGATCATTTTTTTGAAGAAGGAAAGCCGGTGTTCTTTTGTATGGATGCTCATGAGCCGAATGATGCGCATTTTAAACTGTGGCCGCCGCACAATATAAAAGGGACATGGGGTGCCAAGCTCTATGGACTTCTTGACGAATGGTACACCGCACATGCTCAGGAGTCAAATGTGATTTTCGTTCCGAAGCCGGAGTATGATGCTTTTATTAGAACTGATTTGGATGGTATGTTGAAGGAACGTCACATCGACACGGTTCACCTCACCGGAGTTTGTACGGATATCTGTGATTTTCTGACTGCGTATGGCGCCTATTCGAGAGGCTATAAAACGATTGCGCATCGAAGGGGAATGGCAACTTTTACAGAGCAGCATGAATTGTTTCTGAGGCATATGAATGCTATTTTTAAAACTGAAATTATCGATTAACTGGAAAGGGGTGGTCACGTTGACCAAATTACATGATGACGGGTACACACGCTGTTCTTGGAACACCACGGATTCCGTTTATCTGGATTACCATGATCACGAGTGGGGACGCCCTCAATATGACTCGCAGAAATTATTTGAAATGCTTTGTTTAGAGGGGATGCAAGCCGGTTTGAGCTGGATCACCATTTTGAAACGACGCGAGGCGTATCGCAAGGCTTTTAGCAGTTTTGATCCTCGGACGGTTGCCGATTATTCTGCTGAGAAAGTGGAGCAATTAATGGGAAATTCAGCGATTATACGAAATAGGCTAAAGATTAATGCAATCATCACAAACGCGCGGATGTTTTTGGAACTTGAAAAAGAACAGTCGTTCAGTCAGTTTCTTTGGTCATTCGTAGGCGGAAAACCGATCGTTCATTATTATAAAGAAAGCGCAGCGGTTCCCGCCTCTAGCGAGGAATCGCTGCTTATGAGTAAAGCCCTGAAAAAGCGAGGCTTTAAATTTGTTGGTGGGACGATTTGCTATGCCTTTATGCAAGCAACAGGAATGGTCAATGATCACGAGACCGGCTGCTTTTGCTTTCGGGAAATCACCAATGGAAATCACTTGGCTTGTATGGAAAACTAAGCTCAATCAAATTTTCGGATAGCGGGAATACAAAGTACGATCGCGATTAACAAGAGTGTCAGGCAGCTGAGGACAAGCATCGCTGATACGCCTCCGATCGCACTGGCGAACCATCCGGTGAACATATAGCCAACGGGGATGAGTGCGAATGAGCCGAGCATATCAATGCTCGCAACGCGACCGAACGCTTCCGGAGCGACAAGGTCCTGGAGGCTTGTTTCCCATACCAAGCCGAAGGACATGCTTCCCAAGCCTTCGATTGTCATGAGCAACGTGAGAATCGAGGGATTAGGAACGAACGGCATAATCATAAACGCTGCGCCACCGATCGCGATACCTAAATAGGCGATCAGGCCGCGATGCCGCCAAGTTTGGCGCATGCCGAAAATGAATGCAGCCAGAGCAGCACCGACTGCCTGACCTGACATGACTAGACCGTAAACATATGAAGGAAAATGATGATGCACGTTCATCAGCCATGGAATGATAATGACGGTGATGCCCGTTGTGCAAATATTAATGAAGCAAAAGGCTAATATGGTGACCCAAAGCCATGTATTCTGCTTGATTATCTCAATTCCGCCAAAGCAGTCGCGTATAAAGGAAGATTTTTTTGAATCTGTGACTGCTTTTTTTATTTCACCCTCTTTGGTTAGAAATAGAAGACAAATAAAAGAGACGAGGTATGTAAGACCATCAATTCCAAAGCCAATCGGTGCTGACCAAACGGTGACAATCATGCCTCCGAGTGCTGGTCCGAGCAACCGCATCCCCTGAATGCTTAACTGGTTAAGTGCATTTGCGGACGTTCGGATATCTTGAGTGAATACGGTAGCGCGCATAGCCGAAAATGCGGGTTGAAATAGCCCATCCATAATTCCAAGCACAATAGCGATACCTGACAGCAGATGTATGGTTAGTTGTCCGCTCATTCCCAAGCTCATGATGATGAATGCCATCGCGCAGCGAACGATATCTGTCATGCGCATCAATTTCGCTCGATTCACTTTATCGACGATGATTCCGGCAAAAGGAAGAATGAGAACGTTTGGCAGCATATAAGCCGTCATGACAAAACCCATAGCGACAGTTGACTGAGTCAAAGAATAAACAAGCAGCGGAATGATAATACCTGTAATTGATGAACCGAAAACGGAAAGCGTGTTACCAATCCATAATGCACGGAATGCACGAGAATGATAGAGAGGTTTAAAGAATTGCGGCACGTTTCGTTTGGACATTATGTTGGAAGTTTGATCAGTCATCTTTTCACCTCATATAAACACTTAGTAATTTGCAGCACACGTTACACACTATAAATCAAAATCGTGTATTAGTCACGATCTGTCACAGTATAAACTACAGAGAAGCGGGGGTGTTCCTTGCTCAGTATGAAAAGGAAAAAAGAATGGCTCACAATGCCTGCTGTGATAGAATGAAAACAGAACAAATTGCAGCATGATGAATGATGCTATTCGTAACAAAACCAACTCAATAGAGGATGTGTGTTTATGGATGGATTAACCGAAAAAAAGATAAGTTCAAAAGAAATTTTTAAAGGCAGAATTGTTCATCTATTTGTCGATCAAGTACTGCTACCAAATGGTGAAGAATCCTCTCGTGAAGTAGTCAAACACCCGGGTGCTGTCGCTGTGATTGCCGTTAATAAAGAAGGTAAGCTGCTACTTGTCAGACAGTATCGTTATCCGCTGGATGGAATTATTTACGAGATACCCGCGGGTAAGTTGGAACCTAATGAAAATCCGGATCATTCTGCATTAAGAGAGCTTGAGGAAGAAACGGGCTGTCAATGCAAAAAGATGGAAAAAATAGCTTCATTCTATTCGTCACCGGGATTTTCCGATGAATTGCTTCATGTCTACTTTACTGATTCTCTCATTGAAGGCAGACAGCACCTCGATCAGGACGAATTTCTAGAAGTTTGCGCAGTGGATCTTGAAGAAGCAATACAAATGATAGAAGATCACCGCATTTTTGATGCGAAGTCAGTCTATGCTGTGCAATATATGCAGCTTAAGGCAATGCGAGCTGCAAACTGAAAGATTCGTGAAAACTCTCGATTTGGTCATAGTTATCTGAATGAATCATAGAATGAGATTATAGATTTCAGATGATCGAACATGTCGGGAGGTCGACCGAATGATTGCGGAACGATTAAAAAAAACGCTTGCGAAGCATATTAGCGATTATTTATCACTTTATACTTTTGTTACGGGTTTGCTGCTCATGGGCATAGTCTTTGGAGCGATTGTTGTGAATTGTCTTTCCTATGAATCAAAAAGTGATTTGCTCCATTATTTACAACAGTTTTTCGGTGAACTAGCCAAAAGTCAAATTGCCGATCCGCGAGCGCTTTTCAAAGAGAGCCTTTTTCATGATATGCAGTTTCTCGTTTTGATTTGGGTGCTTGGACTCTCAGTCATTGGTCTTCCGCTTATCTTTCTGCTGATCTTTGTCAAAGGCATGTTTCTCGGCTTTACTGTTGGTTTTCTTGTTAGCCAAATGGGAACGAAGGGATTAATGGCTGTACTCGTCAGCATCTTTCCTCAGAATCTGCTCAGTATTCCAAATTATTTGTTTCTTACCGTTCTGTCGGTTGCGTTTTCATTGAAAATGATAAGGCAGCTCCTAATGAAAACGAGAAAGCAGCCGATGTTGCCGCAATTTATCAATTATGGGATTGTATTAGCAAGTGCGACATTGATTGCCGCAGCTGCGTCCGGATACGAAGCTTATATATCGCCTGCATTGATACGCCTTTTTATTTCTTGATAAGTGGAAAATCAATTCCTTTTAAAATAAAATAATTATAATTTGAAAGTAATTATATTTAATTGACACTGTTATCAATAAGGATTATAATTTTCCTGTAAAACCAATGATCTTATTGATAATAGTCGCATTTTTTCACGATTATGTTGAGGAATACAGGCCATGATTGGCTACCGAACATTCCAGCGTTATTTTATCTTTGAGATTGTTCTTGCAAAGGGGGGGCTTGTATGGAAGGCAGAATTAATCGTATTAAGAAACAACTTCATGCGCAAAAATATAAGCTGACACCGCAGCGAGAAGCCACAGTAAGGGTCTTGTTGGAAAATGAACGAGATCATTTGAGTGCTGAAGATGTGTACCTCCTTGTCAAAGAGAAAGCGCCTGAAATTGGGCTTGCTACTGTATATCGAACACTTGAATTGTTAGCTGAATTGAAAATTGTAGACAAAATTAATTTTGGTGATGGTGTATCGCGATATGATTTGCGTCGTGAAGGGGCGAGTCATTTTCACCATCATTTGGTCTGCATTGAGTGCGGCTCTGTGGATGAAATACAGGAGGATCTGCTCGGAGAAGTGGAGAAGGTTGTGGAGCGTAAATGGCATTTTAAAGTGAAAGATCACCGCCTGACTTTTCACGGTATTTGCCATCGCTGCCTGGAAAAACATGAAGAAGAAAACCGCCTGAAAAAAGAAAAAGAATATGAACAGGAAACAGAGAAAGTGTAATAGTTTTTGACCGCGACAGCCTGAGTGCATCAGACTGTTTTTTCATTTTTTCCATGTGAACTGTCTGCAGCCGGTGACCACTGAAGACATCCAAAAGTAAAAAGAGTCGTTATACCGCAATATTCTCGAACTGTCCTCATATGATTAACTAACGAATTAATTTTGGACAGGCAGGGATGAGCGGATGAACGGTATTTTTCGAATGAGTGTGGATTTTTTCAAACTATTAATCGCTTTTGCTGTACTCACTGCGGCTTTTTATGCTGGAATGACCTGGGTGGATCACTTTCAGGAAAAGGTGCACCGCTACGATGAACCGGGATCAGGCGCAGTAAAAGTCATTCATGAACAGGACGCCAAACGGATGGATGGCGATCAACTGGACAACAGACGTGATTATTCGCGCTTTATAGAATTCTTGAGAGACGGAGAATGAGCGATTGAGGAAACAGTTAAATGACTTTTTGGACTTACTTATTCGGGAGCGCGGTTTGTCGGAAAATACCATTGAGGCATACCGAAGTGATTTATCTCAGTATCTTGCTTTTTTAATGGAAAGTGCGAGCTGCGAGAAGTGGGGTGATGTCACAGAAGTAGTCGTGATGAACTATCTTTATCATCTAAAAGATCAGGGCTGCGCGCCGGCAACGCTTGCAAGGAAGGCTGCCGCTATGCGTGGCTTGCATCGCTATCTGATGCGCAGTCACCAAATGGTGAACGATCCTGCTTATGCTATGGATATACCCAAGATAAAACAGAAACCGCTTCCCTCAATGTTGACTGTGAATCAAGTGGAGCAGCTCCTGGCAGCGCCGGACACTCGGACCAGAACAGGAAAACGTGATCGGGCTATCATGGAGGTACTATATGCGACGGGAATACGCGTATCTGAATGTATCCGGTTAAATCGAGACCAAGTGAATCTCGGTTTGGAATTTATCCGCTGCGTTGGGAAAAAAGGTGACGAGCGGATACTGCCTCTTGATCCGGAAGCGATTCAAGCGCTCCAATCGTACATAACAGAACTTGATCATGAGTCGGCACTGAAAAAAAACGGACAGCCGCTTTTCTTAAATCGGCTGAATAAACGATTGACCAGACAAGGCATTTGGAAAATCCTTAAGCAGTACGCTGAAGAAGCGGGGATTTCTGTTCCTATTTCACCGGAAACGCTTCGACAGTCATTAACCGCTCATTTGTTGCAAAACGGTGCATCATTCGAATTTGTCGATGAATTGATGGGACGCACGCATCATTCCGCATCGATGCGTTATCCACGACCAAATCGTTTGCCCTTCAAGAAACTTTACACTACCTATCATCCACATGTACGATCAAAATAGTATGAATGGTATGTGTCACCACACAGGAGAGATGAACATGAAGCCAATAGAAGAAGTAATGGAAAAGTTGAGAAAAACCACACGCCAAAAACCAATAATCGGACTGATTCTTGGGTCCGGACTTGGTGATCTGGCTGACGAAATTTCCAATGCGGAACAGATTCCATATCGATCTCTGCCTCATTTCCCGGAATCGACAGTTAAAGGTCATAAAGGGCAATTTGTCATCGGAGAACTTGAGGGAAAAACTGTTGTTGCGATGCAAGGAAGGTATCATCATTATGAGGGCTATTCTCTTGCGCAAGTTGCCTTTCCTGTTTACGTTATGAAGGCGATGGGCATTGAAAAGCTGATTGTTACCAACGCATGCGGGGGCATCAATACGGATTTTGATCCTGGCGATCTGATGCTAATCACTGATCATATCAACATGCTCGGTGACAGTCCGTTGATCGGACCGAACGATGATGAACTGGGACCGCGTTTTCCCGATATGTCGCATGCATACAGTTCGGAATTGATTCTGAAGGCGGAAGAAGCTGCTGCAGAACTCAATATCCATATTCGTAAAGGCGTTTATTTGGCGACTCACGGCCCGCAATATGAAACACCAGCCGAGATTCGAATGATGCGCGTCATGGGTGCTGACGCGGTTGGTATGTCAACCGTTCCTGAGGTGACTGCGGCGAGCCATCTTCAATTGGATGTACTCGGCATCTCATGTATCACGAACATGGCTTGTGGGATTCTCGATCAGCCGCTGTCACACAAAGAGGTTATTGAAACCGCAGATCGTGTTAAAGCGGACTTCACAGCCTTAATTAAATCAATTATTCGTTCGATGTGAAATTAAATTTAAGCGAGAAAGAGCCGTGGAGAAAATTCACGGTTCTTTCTCGCTTAAGAGAAAATGTCTTGCATCAATTTTTTGTGTTTCTAATTATAAGTGATTTGACACAAGATCAAAAGAATGTCAGATTGCCGGTTTCCTTCGCGTGTTTTTCCGCGTAACGAACGAGAATGAACGAGGCAGCAGTCAGGGCAATCAATATGATGGCTAATTCGATTAAAGGGATACATATGCTTCCCAATGTTTTGCCATCCATTACAATGGCTCGAAGGATAGTCAAAACAAAGGTTAGTGGGAAAACAAAAGCGATTACTTTTGCCCATATTGGAAAAGCCATGATCGGCATACGCACTCCTGAGAAGAATTCCATCGGAGCTTCAAAAAGAGTATAGAGAAAGCCGGCGTCGCGTGAGAAGAGAAAGATTGTATTCAAAAATCCACCCCATACAACAGCTGACAGGAGAAGCACCATGACGGCAAATGGAAGCAGCCACCAGTGAGCAATGTGGAGTCCGCCCATAAAAAATATGGTGAGTATGGCAAAAATAGAAAACATCCAAACAGCTTCAATTAAATTTGCAGCAGCGCGGCTGAACATAATCAAAGTTCGAGAGGCGGGAGTAAGCAGGATCAGTTCCAAAGTTCCTTGCTGGCGTTCATAGCCCATCATCCATGCGGATTGAACGAGACTCCAGAAAAAGATGTAGGCGATGCAGCCGGTGATTAAAAAGAGTCCGAGCTTATTTACAGGAACAAATCGAGAAAGCGGACTGTTCTGTCCGAGATTAAACGGTTTGAATGCGTAGTAGGCATTGATGAACTGAATAATCGGCCATAGAAACATTGAAAAATATATAAGACGATTATTAAAATTATGGCGATGACTCTTTCGCATTTCTGCTTGGCAGATCGTCAGCATCTTCATCATTAGTCATGAACCTCCGTAAGCCGAATGATCGCGTCTTCTAAATTTGGTTTTTTGGCGTCGAACCGAATGAGTTGCAGATTTCTTTTTTGAGCGAGTGCAAGAAAGGAAGAAGTCATATCAAAGGTCGCTTTCATATCCACGCGCGTGCCTTCATTCGTTTCCTTTTTCTGTGCATGGATGCCAAGCTTATCTGTTTCTTGCTTGAGCCAGTGCCAGTTCTCTTTATCGAGCGTCTTCATAACGACAATCAGCGAACGGTCTTTGACAATCGTCTGGATGATTCTGCGCGGCGTGCCTTGTAAAAGCAGATGCCCTTTTTCAATGATCGAGACATGATCGCATAGCTCTTCAACTTCCTCAAGATAGTGGCTCGTCAGGAGAATTCCCTTGTTTTTCTCTTTGGCGAGGCTTTTGACAAGAACTCTCAATTGACGGGCGACCGGCGCGTCCAAGCCAAGCGTCGGTTCATCAAGAAATAGATAATCCGGGTCGTTGATTAATCCGCGAGCAATTTGAAGACGCTGCTTCATTCCTTTGGAGTAACGTTCAACAGGGCGGTCGGCGAACTCAGTCAAACCAACCTTATCGATGAGCGCGCGGCATCTTTGCTTCAGAGTATTCCCGTTTAGACCATACAGTCGGCCGAAATACATCAGATTTTCACGGGCGCTTAAGCGCCAATAGAGCATGCGTTCACCACCGGCGATCATATTGACGCGTCGCTTAATCAGCTCTGGTTGTTTCACTGCATTGATTCCGTCGATTGAAATGGTACCGGACGTTGGCGCGAGCAAGGTGGAAAGCATTTTTATTGTGGTTGTTTTCCCCGCTCCATTTACGCCAAGCAGGCCGATAATTTCACCTTTTTCAATCGTTAAACTAAGATCGTTGACCGCTTTAATTTGCTGTTTTCTTCGACTCAGCCAGCCGTTTTTTTCTTTTAGTGTATAACTTTTATGCAAGTGTTTTGCTTCAAGCATGATCGTTCCCCCCTTATCCAAAATGTTTTTCCAATACCGATTTTTCCATGCGTTTCATAAAGAGTAAGCCGATTGCAAAGTAAAGTATGCCAAGCGTAGAAAGACTAAGCAGATGATAAAGAATGTCTGAAGATGGCGCGGCATGAGTCATTACTGAGCGCATGAGTTCGAGTCCATAATAGAGGGGCATGATTAAGCTCAGTCCTTGAATCCAATCAGGCAAAAATTGCGGTGGGAAACTAACGCCGCTCACAAGTGTCATGATCACAAATAATGTATTCTGCGTGATGTATGTATCACGAAAAGCGAGCATAAAGCCTCCGAGTACGAGCGCTTGCGCGAAAAGAGCGAAACAAAGAACGATCATAATTGGAAGGAGCAATGCCAAATGTGCGGCGACCAGATTTAATCCAAAAAACAGGCCAACACAGATGATAGCTAGCCACTCGATCCCCGAACGCATCAGGCCCTGGATGGCAGCACCGAGAAAGTATCCAAGCCGTGAAGAGGGAGTGAGCAGCAAGGCTTCTAATGTACCTTCTCTCATTTCATTAATCAGCATGCGGCTGACGATCATCAGAAGAGACACGGCGAAGGAATTAAAAACGCCGCCCATAATGACATAGGAAAGGTAGTCGGAGGTGCCCGTGTAACTGACAAACTGTGTATTCAATTGGCCTTGAAAAATGAAATGATAAGAGAGATAGGCAAAAATCGTGATATAGACACCGTCTAAAATATGTCCAATGAAAAATGACCATGGATATGCGCGGCGCATGGTGATCAGTTGACGCTTAAAAGTCGCTGAGAAAGCGATCCACATGGTATCATTCCTCCTTATCTGAGTTTGGGACGATCAAAAAATTGATCCATATCGACGCGAATCATTTCCAATTCTCGCGCTTTTGTTTTGTAAAAAACATAATGACTGCTGCGTCTGCTTTCGATCAAACCAGCATCCTCAAGAATCCGAAGATGCTTGGAAATCGTTGCCTTCGCAAGGCCTAGATGGTCGGACAACTGCTGCGTGCAGTAAGGATTATAAAGCATTAATCGTGCCATCCGCATTCGAGTCGGGTCGGAGAGCGCCTTAAGCTTATCGGTCAGGTCCTTAGGGACACCCTCTTGTAGATCGTGAGAGGGAACAAGCAGCTGCTTTGCTACAAAAAGATCGGGCGTATCGATGTCTATTAATAGATGTGGTGCGATAAATGTTGATGGAATAATAGTTATTGATCTCAAATCCTCATAACTACGCGTGTATGTCCTCGCTTTGAGAAATTGAACCGATTGATCGCCGACAATAAAGCGCGGATGAACCGAGCGAAGTGCTCCGATCGGATCTTTTTGCACCTCTTCATTAAACTGGTTCACCGAGCGAATCATCCAAGGCTCAATATGATAGAGCTCGCGCGCGAAAACCGTCGTGTGATAGTCGTGAAGAAAGTGGTAGAACATCTTTTGATATCTTTTCGGACGACGAAGAATTTCACGCTCATCAGGGTTTAACTGGATACGATCAAGGTTGCGACGCGTGCCTAAAAGAAATGAAGCAAACGCCTCACAATCAATATGATTCCATTGTTCAATCGAATCTTCTACATAGCGATTTTTGAATCCAAATGAACGTTCGCAATCCATAATAAACATCCATTCATCCGTCACTTTTCCAAAGAAAGATAACGTATTAAGCATTTCGGATGAAAGTGATTGCCGGGTACGATTCGCCCATTCAAGACGATCAAGATGGTGTTCCGGTTTTGTTAAAACATGCAAGCTGGTCATCAATTCACGGTAGGGTGAATAAACAGCCTCAACATGTTTTATCATCCATTGTTCAAGAGTGCACATGGCCATGCTCCCTTTATAATTGATTCGCTATTTAACGAATCAAATAACTAATTTTGCAAAATTATTAAGAATTATAGAGATAGCCTATCAACCTGTCAATGACTAATTGAAAATTTCCGAAACAATGATCTGTCTATCCTTTATCTTTTCTCTTTTGCTTCTGTATAAAAGAATCGCTCGTGGACAGAATGATAAGGATCATAGTGAGGAGGTTTTTTCATGAAGGCATTTTCTATGTGGATAGCTTGTGCCGCGCTCCTTTTCGCGGCTTTTGTTCCGACGGCTTCGGCATTTGCCGAATCAAAGGAAAACGCGGGTGCGGAGACTGGTAAACTGAAATCAGCAATTGTTATCGAGCAGGATACGGGGAAGATTCTATTTAAAAAGAACGAGAATAAAGAGCTTCCGCCCGCGAGTATGACGAAGGTGATGACACTTCTCCTAATCTTTAAGGCGTTGCAGAATCATCAGATTTCCTTGAAAGATAAAGTGAATGTGAGCGAGCACGCAGCTTCAATGGGCGGCTCTCAAGTCTTTCTTGAACCAGGAGAAACAATGACAGTGGATGAGATGCTGAAAGCAATTTGTATTTCGTCCGCAAATGATGCCTCAATTGCGATGGCTGAGCACATAGCAGGTTCAGAAAAGGCATTTGTGGCGAATATGAATAAAGAAGCGAAGAAGTTGGGAATGCGGCACACTCATTTTGTTAATCCAACCGGACTTCCTGTGGCCAATCATTACACAACTGCTAATGATATGGCCGTTATGGCACGTGCGCTGCTGAATCATCCACAAGTGCTGCACTACACATCAAAATATGAAGACTATCTACGAGAAAATACAGATAAGAAATTTTGGCTTGTAAACACAAATAAACTGATAAAAACATATCCAGGCGCTGATGGGTTAAAGACAGGATTCACCAACGAGGCAAAGTATTGTCTGACGGCAACCGCAAAAAGAAACGGTATGCGTGTTGTGGCCGTTGTTATGGGCGCGCCGACACCAAAGGAGCGCAACAAAGAAGTCGCCGGCTTAATGGATAATGCCTTTGCCGCGTATACAACCAAACCTTTACTAAGTAAAAATAAAACGGTAGCCATGGCGAAAGTAAAAAAAGGTGACGTGGCTCAAGTTCCGATTGTGACGAAGCATCCGGCAGTTCTTTTGTTGAAAAAAGGAGAGAGCTCGAAAGGCTTGAAAAAATCGATCAAAATGAACGGTCCATTGCAGGCACCAATAAAATCAGGGACCGTTGTCGGACAATTTATTGTGAAGAAGAAGGGGAAGGTTATTTCACAAACTCCTCTGGTAGTCAAAGACAACGTGAAGCGCGCGTCATGGTGGCAATTGTTTAAGAGAAGCGCAGGAACCATTCTGACGCACTAACGTCCGCAATTCTTGGCAGTTGTGACCTTGTTTTGACGAAACGGCACTAGTTATGTCATCAGGCAGGAGTCATAGAGAGAAAAAGAGAAACTAGTATCATGAGTTATCGGAACTCAAAGATTTACCGAATAGTTACGGATTCGGTGAACTTGGATAAAAAACAATTTCCGTTCAGGGAGGGAGGAAGCAGCATTGAGTTTAAAAGTTGATTTGGAAGTTAAGTATGGCGTGCTGTGTATCCGGCTTGAGGGTGAACTTGATCATCATACGGCAGATGAATTACGTGAAAAGGTCAACAATGTCATGGATGAGGAAATGGTTCAACATATTTTGCTGAATATGGGGAAACTCACATTTATGGATAGTTCAGGTTTGGGTGTTATTTTGGGTCGCTACAAGAGAATTTCCGGACTTGGAGGGGAAATGGTTATATGTTCTATTTCTCCGGCCGTTCGTCGCTT
The DNA here is from genome assembly GCF_900113325.1 of Sporolactobacillus nakayamae. Lineage (GTDB taxonomy): Bacteria > Bacillota > Bacilli > Bacillales > Sporolactobacillaceae > Sporolactobacillus > Sporolactobacillus nakayamae. Next base: position 69,589 of record NZ_FOOY01000003.1, read on the forward strand.
GTTTGAACTGAGCGGTATGTTTAAAATTATTCGTCTGGAAACTGATGAAGACTATGCACTTCACACTCTGGGGGTGGCCTGAATGAGAAATGAAATGTCATTAACCTTCTCTGCAATCAGTGAAAATGAATCGTTTGCACGAGTGACGGTTGCGGCATTTGTCGCTCAATTGGACCCGACACTCGACGAATTGACAGAAATTAAAACAGTTGTTTCTGAAGCGGTAACTAACTGTATCATTCACGGTTATGAAAATAGCGGTATCGGAAAAGTAACCATTAACACCTCTCTCGATGACGCTATCGTTACTGTGACGATCCATGACGACGGCGTGGGTATTAAAGATGTGGAACAAGCGAAACAGCCGCTCTTTACAACTAAGCCTGAGCTTGAGCGCTCCGGCATGGGGTTCACGATCATGGAGAATTTTATGGATCATGTAACGATTGAGACAAAGGAAGGAAAGGGAACGACGATCATCATGACCAAGGAAATCGCCCGCAACCGAGCGATATGCAAGTAGGGAGACATGCAAATGGAGCTTGATCGCAAAATGGCGTCTAAAGAACCGCTGCTTGGTGATGCTGAAGTAAAGCAGCTGATTAAACAGAGCCAGACGGGTGATCATGAGGCGCGCGACCGCCTTGTTCAGAAGAATATGAGGCTTGTTTGGTCAGTTGTTCAGCGTTTTATAAATCGAGGTTATGAGCCGGACGATCTTTTCCAGATCGGCTGTATCGGCTTGTTAAAATCCATTGATAAATTTGATCTTTCCTATGATGTTCGCTTCTCCACTTACGCCGTTCCGATGATCATCGGTGAAATTCAGCGTTTTATTCGGGATGATGGCGCAGTCAAAGTCAGTCGTTCATTAAAGGAAACAGGAATTAAGGTTCGCAAGAAGAAAGATGAATTGTCTAAGCGATTAGGCAGAAATCCGACTGTCGGCGAATTAGCTGATGCTTTGGAGCTTTCTCCAGAAGATATTGTACTCTCTCAAGAAGCGATTCGGGCGCCTTCTTCGATTCACGAAACCGTTTTTGAAAATGATGGGGATCCGATCACAATTCTTGATCAGATTTCAGATGGTGAAAGTGGAAAATGGTTTGATCAGATGGTTGTTCGTGAGGCGGTTGAGCAATTGAACGACCGTGAAAAACTGATTGTGTACTTGCGCTATTTTAAAGACCAGACTCAGACAGAGGTGGCACAGCGACTGGGTATCTCACAGGTTCAAGTGTCACGTCTTGAAAAGAAAATACTAGAAGAAATCAAAAGCCAGATTGCCGAATAAGAGCTGTCTGGCTTTTTTTTACACGCTCATTTCATTTAATTCTTTGCACAATGATAACGGAATCTAGCATAAGTGCAACTAAGTCATTGCCATGCTGGTACGACGATAAGGTCATTAAGATTCGGATGGGCGATCAGTTAAGCGCCCAATCGAAGAAATAAACGGAGAAATTCCGCTTAAATAGAAAGTGAATGAAAAAATTGCTTAAATAGACGGAGAAATTCCGCTTATCGCATTGAAAAACGTGAAAATAGAGGCTTTTCCTGTGCTTAACCGGAAAAGTTCCCCTTATTTACCTTTGAAACAAGCGCCATGATGCATATAGCCGGAAAATCTCCGCTTATTTTACTCCGGCCGCGTTACTTAATTAAGGATCAAAATGATTTATGAAATAGAACTGTTTGTTCAAGACAAGCTTGATGATTCAAAACCGCATTTAGCGAAAGTCATCAGTGTCTTAGCTGAGAATCAGAGCGGAGGTGCGAGGGCGCCTGCGGGAGCGCAGGCCAAAGGAGACCCCGCAGATTACAGCCTGTCTGAGGAGGCTCCTGGACTGCCCGCGGCAAGCGAGCAACCGAAGCGCCGATTCAGTACCGAAAAGACACGAACCAATAACACATGGCTGGAGATTAAGGACCGTGCCTTGCCCGGTTTTTCTAATTTTGAGCGTTCGGGCATAATTTACAGCAGTTGGCAGATACTAACCTTCAGCATAGATCGGAAGGGAGTTTATTTTCATGCTTAATGATCCCAAAAACTACAAAGAAAATGTGAACGCATATCTACCCAAAATCCCTTATTTTATGAATTGTCTTAAGGCTTTTTTGGTTGGGGGACTTATTTGTCTCATTGGTCAAGGAATCCAGACCTTCTATATGTATTTCTTCCACTTCTCCAAGCAAACGGCGGGGAATCCGACGGTGGCGACACTTATTCTTATCTCGGCATTGATGACCGGCTTCGGGGTCTACGATAAAATCGCTCAATTCGCTGGAGCAGGCACCATTGTTCCGGTGACAGGTTTTGCGAATTCAATCACAAGCAGTGCGCTAGAGCACAAGAGTGAAGGCATTGTTCTTGGTATTGCGACAAACCTATTCCAGCTTGCCGGAGAAGTCATTGTTTTCGGTGTTGTATCAGCTGCCGTATTGGGGATACTCCGGCTGTTCATTGAACAAGTATTCTAAGGAGGCGTGATCACGTGAGTAAAGTAAGAAAACAGACCTGGAGATTCGATCATCCGATCTATTTGGCTGCAACGGGTACTGCGGTCGGCCCGCTCGAAGCCAAAGGTCCGTTGGTAGAAAGTTTTGACAAAAAATTTGAACATCTGGATTGCGGCGAACAAACATGGTCAAAAGCGGAGCGTGCGCTTATGCGCCGGTCCATCTCTGCCTGCTTGGCGAAGGCGGGAAAAGTAGAAGGAGATATTGATCTTTTTCTGGCCGGTGATTTGATGGATCAAAGTGTGACGTCCAATTTTATCGCACGGGAGAACCGGATTCCTTTTCTTGGAATGTTTGGCGCATGTTCCACATCGATGGAAACTTTAGCGACAGGCGCGCAGCTAGTAGACAGCGGTTTTGCCGATAATGTGCTGTGCGCGGTAAGCAGCCACAATGCGACCGCCGAACGGCAATTCCGCTACCCGACAGAATACGGTGGACCGACAAAGTTGACACAAACATTCACTGTTACCGGCGCCGGCGCGACGATCGTCACAAGGGAACCTGGAAAAGTGTTGGTTAAGGAAGCTACAATCGGACGCGTCATCGACTGGGGAATTGACGATGCCAGCAATTTGGGAACGGCAATGGCTCCGGCAGCGGCAGATACAATTTGGACGCATTTCCAGGATACCGGACGCAAGCCGGAAGACTATGACCTGATTGTTACCGGGGATCTTTCAAGCGTCGGATCTCCGATTCTTGATGAAATCCTTCTTGAAAAAGGCTTGGATATTACAAATGTTCATCAAGATTGCGGCACGATGGTCTATACGTCGGATCAACCAGTTAGCGCGGGGGGAAGCGGGTGCGCTTGCTCCGCTGTTGTTACTTACGGGTATTTGTACAACAGACTTTCCGAAGGTTCGTTAAAACGCGTGCTTGTTGTTGCTACAGGCGCCCTGCTTAACAGTTCGACACCGAAAGAAAAGGAAACAATCCCATGTATTGCGCATGCCGTTCTTTTGGAATCAGCAAAGGAGGTACAACCATGACTTTTGTCTATGCTTTTCTTGTTGGAGGCGCAATCTGTGTCGTTGGGCAGCTCATGATGGATGTCTTCAAATTAACGCCCGCGCATGTCGTTGCAACTTTTGTTGTCGTTGGCGCTGCTTTGGATGTATTTGGAGTCTACGACCATTTGATTGAGTTTGCTGGAGCGGGAGCAACTGTGCCGATTACCAGTTTTGGACATTCATTGCTTCACGGTGCCATGACAGAAGGACATCAGCATGGCTATTTAGGCATTGCAATGGGCATATTCAAACTGACATCAGCAGGAATAACCTCTGCCATTTTATTTGGTTTCCTTGTTGCATTGTTCTTTAAGCCAAAGGGATAAGTTTGGATCCGTTATGGAGGAGTCGTAGGTATGGAGAATCAAACAGAAAAAAAACAAATTAGTGCGGACATTGCTGAGAACGTGGATCAAATGCAGCAAATCCTTGATTTTGGGCCGCACAATTTTGATGTCGGTTTACGCGAAATCAGGATTCTTGGTCGTGAATGCCGAATATACTATACCAATAGCTTGGTGGACTCCAGCATTCTTGTAGTCATGATGCGTGAATTCATGCGCTTTTCTAATGAAAATTTGAAAAATGTCGACGTGTTTAAAGAAATTAAACAACATCTTGTTCATCAGCAGGTAGAAGAAGTCACAATGATCAATGACGCGGTTGACAAGATGCTCACTGGTCGTATTGTTATTTTCATTGATGGCGAATCGACAGGGCTTTGCATCGACCTCCGCCACTATCCGGGCAGGCAGCCGCAGGAACCTGATGTTGAGAAAGTTGTTCGTGGCTCTAAAGATGGTTTTACTGAAAACATCATCGAAAATTCAGGTTTGATCAGAAGACGTATTCGCGACCCACGATTCCGTTGCGAGATCTCACAAATCGGTGTGCGTTCGAAAACCGATGTCTGTCTCTGCTATTTAAAAGATGTTGCTAATCCGGGTTTGATCAAAACAATTAGAAAGGAATTAAATGCAATTAATGTAGATGGGATACCCATGGCCGATAATGCGATCGAGGAGTTTATCTTGAAGCAAGGTTGGAACCCGTTTCCGCTTGTTCGGTACACTGGACGTCCGGATGTCGCCGCCACACATCTGCTTGAGGGTCACGTGGTAATCATTACAGACACCTCGCCGAGTGTCATGATTTTGCCAACGACACTTTTTCATCATGTACAGCATGCAGAAGAATATCGACAAGTAACCGCTTCGGGAGCGTTGCTTCGATGGTTTCGTTTCATGGCTATTCTTGCATCGGTCTTTCTCGTTCCCTTGTGGCTGCTGCTTGTAGAGGATCATTTGCTGCCGAATTTTCTCGATTTCATCGGACCTAACAAAAGTGATTTCAATATCCCATTGCTTATCCAATTTCTGATCGCTGAAGTGGGCATTGAGACACTGCGATTAGCGGCAATTCACACACCTACGTCATTATCGACTGCACTTGGTCTCATAGCAGCAGTTCTCGTCGGGCAAATTGCCATTGAAGCTGGTATTTTTGTCACGGAAGTAATTCTATATACTTCGGTTGCCGCGATCGGAGGATTTGCGACACCTAGCTATGAACTTCAGTTGGCTAATAAAATGGTACGAATTATTTTGATCTTGTCGGCAGGTCTGTTCCATGTTCCAGGTTTTATGATTGCGACGACATTATTTATTATTTATCTATCGCATGTCCGCAATCTTAACACGCCTTATCTATGGCCATTCATTCCCTTCAATCCGACAGGACTGTATAATATCTTGATCCGGCGCGCGCTGCCTACTTCAGTGGTACGTCCCAGCATTGTGCGGCCGATTGATAAGTACCGTCAGCCCGCAAAAGACAAGTCAAAGTGATTCTTGTCTTCATAGGATAATCATGGTACACTAGCACTAAATTTTTGTTCGTGCTGCTTACATAGAGAGAGAACAGACGCAGCTGTCTGTTTTATACAAATTAGACTATTTGCGAAGTCTAGTAGAAGAGACAATGAGACTTGGCCGGAGCCAAAGGCTTGGCTGTGCCGGCATTCTTTACGATGGGAGAGGTTTTCTTTTGTTCGGAACGCAGACAATAAATGAACAAGGCCATTTATGTATCGGCGGTATGGATACCAAGGATTTGGCAAAGGAATTTGGCACACCGCTTTATATCTATGACACAGCTTTGATAAAGCAAAAAATTAGTGAATTTAAACAGGCGTTTAATCAACATGAGGGTTTAAAATGGCAGATTGCTTATGCGAGCAAAGCATTTTCCACTGTGGCTATGATACAGCTTATTGATCAACAAGGGCTGTCGCTGGATGTTGTATCCGGGGGGGAGCTTTATACCGCATTGAAAGCAGGTATGAATCCTGAACGCATTCATTTTCATGGCAACAATAAATCGGAGTCTGAGCTTGCGATGGCACTAGATGCAAAAATCGGAGCTGTTATCGTTGACAATTTTTATGAATTGAAATTGCTAGAAAAAATGTGCGCGGAGCGTAATCAGGAGATCGCGATTCTGCTTCGCGTCACGCCTGGAGTCGAGGCTCATACACATGAATTTATAATGACCGGTCAGGATGATTCTAAGTTTGGGTTCAACTTAGATAATGGTATGGCTGACGAGGCGGTTAAACGATCACTTCGCTCACCTCACCTTAATCTAAAAGGCATCCACTCACATATCGGATCACAGATCTTTGAAACGGACGGATTTGCGGGTGCTATACGTATCATGATGAAACATGTAGACACATGGGCGCGTGATTTTGCTTTTCAACTTGACGTACTTAATGTTGGCGGTGGATTTGGTATTCATTATACGGAGGGTGACAACCCGCTTCCGATTGAGCGGTATATTGATACCATTGTGGACACAACTGAAGAAGAGTGCACTCGGTACAATCTAACAATGCCGGAAGTATGGATTGAACCGGGTCGGTCTGTTGTCGGAGAGGCGGGCACCACGCTCTACACAGTCGGCTCGTCAAAAAAAATTCCCGGCATCAGAAATTATTTGTCTGTTGACGGAGGCATGTCGGATAATATCAGGCCCTCGCTCTACCAAGCACAATACAAGGCGATTTGCGCAAACAAAGCATTAGAACCCGCGGACAGCCAAGTCGCTCTGGCGGGCAAATGCTGCGAGTCCGGAGATGTCCTGATTAAAGAAGCGGATCTGCCTGAATCCTGTAGCGCCGGCGACCTCGTTGCTGTTTTTTCGACAGGTGCTTATGGCTATTCAATGGCGAGCCATTATAATCGAATCACGAATCCGGCGGTTGTTTTTGTTGAAAACGGCGAAGCGTCGCTTGTTGTTCGAAGAGAAACCTATGAGGACTTAATTCGTCAGGATATGGCGCTTAACAATCTTTCGCGGAACAGTTCACAGTATGAGAACGCAAAGAATTAAGGCATGTTTTGCAGCTTTTTTTATTGATGATCTCCGAATAGATGCACAGCTTCATTCTTTTGGTTATAATATAAATGGTGAAATATGTTCACGTGATTGACGTGCAGATTTCATTATCTCATAGTTATGAGGGGTTCAAAATGCTGATTCGCTATAAAAAGAGTTATGAAAAGATAGCTATGGGCCTGCTATCTTTTATTCCGTCTGAGAAAGAGATAAAGCTGCTTTTACAAACGATTAAAAGATATGAGGACGATGAGAGCTGGCAGCTTTTTTTATGGAAAGATGATGAAGATATACTGGGTGTGATCGGCGTGCAGATAACTTCTGATCATGAGGCGGTTATTGAACATATTAGTGTCAATCCTTCCTACCGTGCGGAGGGGGTTGGCAAGAAGATGATCCTGGCACTGGGTAAACTAATTGGAGAACAAACGACATTGACTCCATCCCAGGCTATTGAGTCATACTTTGATAAGTGTTTTGAAGAGGGGGATAAAAAGGAAACCAATTCATAAAATGGTTTCTTTTTTTTTGGCTCGTTTGGCTCTGCACATATCAATACGAAGGAAGCTCCTCCTGCACAGGGCGAGTGGCCACATATTCTGTGAATGCACATTCACGGAATACACGTTCTATGCTACAATTAGTGCATTAAGTTTGGAATCAGGGGGATAAGTTTGGAATATAAGGTGAAAATTGATGCTTTTGAAGGCCCTCTCGATTTGCTTCTGCATCTGATTAAAAAATTTGAAATCGATATATATGACATCCCGGTCGCGGAGATTACGAATCAGTATCTAGACTTTATCCATCAAATGCAGAAACTAGAGTTAAATATTGCCAGTGAGTATTTACTTATGGCTGCAACACTGATTGCGATGAAAAGCAGGATGCTTTTGCCGAAACCAGAGCTCCCAAGTGTTGACGTGGATGAGCCTTACGAGGACCCGGAGATGGCGCGCGAGGCACTAATGCGGCAACTGCTGGACTACCGCCAGTTTAAAGAAGCGGCTGAAGTTTTGAAGGAAAATGAAAATGAACGCATGCAGTTGTTTGCCAAATTGCCTTCAGATCTTACACCCTATGAGAACAATGATCTGACTACGATTCCACTGGCTGGCAGAGCTACAGTGCATGATATGTTGCGCGCATTCCGGCGTTTGATGTTGAAAAAAAAGCTGGAAGAACCTTTGAACACGAAAATAGATCGGCAGGTGCTGCCGATCGGGCAGCAAATGAACCTGGTCATGGAGAAATTAAAGGTCGCCGAACATCCGTTGTCTTTCCAATCTATTTTTGACTATCCTGATCGGTCCCATCTCATTGTCACCTTCCTTGCCCTGCTTGAGCTGATGAAAATGAATGCTGTCTCATGCCGACAGAGTGAGAATTTCGATGATATACTGATCAATCTTGGAGAAGGAGCAGATGACTTTGACGCCACTGAAAATCCATTCGATTATTGAAGGACTTCTCTATCTGACAGGAGAAGAAGGGCTGCTTGTCGAACAAATTAATAAAGTACTTCCTGAATGCACAGCACAGGAAATTATCAATCACGTTGAGCAAATGAAAAAAGATTATCAAGAAAATGAGGCAAGCGGCCTGATGATTGCGGATCAACCGAATGGCTATCGCTTGACAACAAAGCCATTTATGGCTGATTACGCGGAAAAATTTGCAGTTATTCCAAAGACTGCGCCGCTGTCCCAGGCCGCACTGGAAACGATCGCAATTATCGCATATAAACAACCGGTTTCACGCATTGATATTGAAGAAATACGTGGGGTTAAGTCTGAACGCGCGTTGCAAACACTAGTTGTCAAAGGACTTATTAAGGAAGTTGGCCGGGCGGAGGGCAGTGGCCGAGCGATTCTTTATGGCGTGACTCCTATATTTCTCGACTATTTTGGTCTTCATGACCTGAGTGAACTTCCTCCTCTGGCCGAGATGGTGAAGCATCAGAACGAACAGCTTGATGCTTATGATTTATTTTATGATCACTATAAAGAAACGATTAAGAATCTGTAACTAAAAGAAGGCCGAGATCAAGCAGATTGTGTTTACACCAGATGGCTTTTTCGGGAGGGTGTCACCAATGTTTGCGCAATTAAAAGGCTATTGGGATCACTATGTGCAAGAAAATCGTAGACAAGTCATCGCTCTTGGTTTATGTACGCCGCTGCTTATTGGTATTCCTGCACTGGTCGCGGTGATCATGATTCACGGAACATTTTTTGAGGCTGTTTTTAATTTTCTATTTACACTTGTATTTATCGCGTTATTTGCGTGTCTCCCTCTTTTTCTGCTTAGCATTTCTTCTGTGTGGTCGCAGCAGTTCAGAATCACTTGGACTGTAATTTCATCAGTCTTTTTTATCTTATGGTTTATTCTTTTTCAACTCACGAACTTTTACTTTTAGAGGGTGTTCAAAAAGTCTGGGAAAAAGGCAATGAGGATCTTCTGCTAACAGCATGCACGTCCTGTGCAAAACGCAGGAGTCACCGCATCCTGCGGAAGTTCTGTGTCAGCTTGTTTCTCGGCTCTCTTTGTCCTCCTTTTTGAACAGACTCTTTTAGGCGAAAAAAATCATAATCCGCTTGTCCCAGCATAACTTCTTATTAAGGGTGTCCAAACTGTCCGGGAGTATGCGGGTTATTTATGAAGGTGTTCTTGTCCAGGCTCTCTTTGCCTGATTTTCCCGGTTCATTTTGCCCCTTGCCAAAAACGTCTGATTTTGATCAGGACAGGGGATGGAAATTGTGGGGATCATGCTAAAGAGAGCTTTATTTTTGCTTCTATTTTTCATACTTGTTTTTTCTATTTATCCACGGATCTCACACGCAGCCGGGCCAGGAGTATCCGCGCAATCCGCTGTACTCATGGATCAGTCGTCCGGTCGTGTTTTGTTTCAACATAACAGCCAGGAAAAATTGCCGATTGCAAGCATTACAAAAGTAATGACGGCTATTCTTGCCATCGAGTCAGGTAATATGAATAAAACGTTTACCGTGAGTGAAGAGGCGCTGCGTACGGAAGGATCGTCCATTTATCTGAAAGCCGGTGAAAGGATGAAGCTCAAGGATATGGTGTACGGGCTCATGCTTCGATCAGGAAATGACGCGTCGCGCGCGATTGCTGAAGCGGTCGGTGGGAGTGAATCCGGTTTTGTACTGATGATGAATGAGAAGGCACGTGTACTTGGTATGACGAATTCTCATTTTACCAACCCAAACGGTCTTGAAAATCCCGATCATTACTCCACTGCTTATGATATGGCACTGCTATTGCGCTATGCAATGGGAAATGCTCAGTTTCGTAAGGTAGTTGGGACGAAGCTCCACCGTGTGCCTGCCACAAATAAAGAAGTTGCCCGTGCGTGGAAAAATAAAAATAAAATGTTGCGACTCTACAAATATGCTACCGGTGGAAAAACAGGTTTTACCAAAAAAGCAAGGAGAACCTTAATTTCAACTGCTTCAAAAGATGATCTGAATTTGATCGCGGTGACCTTGAATGACGGTGATGACTGGAAAGATCATCAAGGGATGTTCGAATGGGCCTTTGCTAACTATAAACCGATTCAGGTGGTTAGAAAGGGCAAATTGAAGGCTCATGTCCATGCGTTTTATCAAGATCATATCTACGTCAAACGTTCTAGCGTTCTGCCTTTGGCTAAGGGCGAGCAAAAGCAGGTTAAAAAGCAATTGGTGCTTGTGAAGCCAAAGAAACAAAAAAATTGGAAGCCAGATTCCCCTGCCGGACGTCTTGATTTAATGATAGGAAAACAAAAATTAGCGTCGTTACCTGTTTACTATAAAGTGGAGCAAAAGGAGAAGAAGGGATTTTGGGCACGTTTTAACGGATTCTTACACGCTATTGTCACCGGAGAAGGGCTATGATTAATATCATCTGGGTCGCACTTTTTTTGATTGGGATGGGCTACGCCGCATTCAATGGAACAATGGATGATGTCAACAAGGCGATCTTTAATTCAGCGGGAAATGCTGTACAAATATGCTTTGGGTTGATTAGTGTTTTGATATTCTGGCTCGGTTTGATGAAAATTGCCGAAAAGTCCGGGTTGCTGGAAAAATTAAGTACATTGTTCAAACCAATTATGAAACGTATTTTTCCTGAGGTTCCGCCTGAACATCCTGCAATGGGGTATATCATGTCCAACACAATTGCAAATATGTTCGGACTCGGCAATGCCGCTACCCCTATGGGAATCAAGGCAATGGAAGAATTGAAAAAGCTGAATGGAGGAAAATCGACACCAAGCCGATCCATGATTACGCTGCTTGCCTTAAACACGTCCGGCTTAACGCTGGTCCCTACAACGGTTATTGCCATACGCATGAATTCACACGCGCTTTCACCGACGGATATTGTCGGCCCAACATTGCTTGCAACATGCTGCACGACGGTCGCTGCGCTTATTATTGACCGCTACTTTTATCATCGCAGGAAACGAAGGGAGCGAAAGTAATGGCGCTGATCACAACTTTTTCAACCTGGATCGTTCCCTGCCTGATCGCGATTATTCTGCTCTATGGGACATTCAAAAAGGTAGCGTCCTACGATGCATTTGTTGAAGGAGGTAAAGAAGGCTTCTCACTCGCCATTTCGGTTATGCCGTTTCTCTTGGGTATGCTGGTTGCAATCAGTGTTTTTCGTGCATCTGGAGCAATGGATGCACTGATTCATCTAATTAGTCCTTTGCTTTCAGCAGTCGGTATGCCGCCTCAAGTATTACCCCTTGCACTGATGCGTCCTTTATCAGGAACCGGCGCACTAGGCTTAATGACCGACCTCATTAAAACATATGGAGCGGACTCATTTATTGGGAAGCTTGCGTCCGTGATGCAAGGGAGTACGGATACCACATTTTATGTTGTGACTGTTTATTTTGGTGCGGTCGGTATTCATCGAATCGGCGATGCGCTGAAAGTCGGCTTATTAGCTGATCTCGTCGGTGTGATTTGTGCTGTATGGATCGTAACTTTGATGTTCGGATAATTTTAACTGCGGAAAAAAAGGTGCTGTGAATCGGCAGCTTTTTTGTTTGCATCATAATTGTGTCGGTAAAGTGAATAAATAATGAAACTTGAGAAAACAGATTAGTCGCGTTATGATATTTCTGAGGTGGAAGAATGGAACGATTACAGAAAGTCATAGCTCGCGCCGGTATTGCATCACGGCGAAAAGCAGAACAATTAATTTTAGACGGCAGAGTGCAAGTGAATGGTGCAACTGTTAAGGAGCTCGGCACGAAGGTATCGGTGAATGATAAAGTAACCGTCGACGGTGTTCCGCTTGATAAGGAAAGACTGGTGTACTATCTCTTTTACAAACCGACTGGAGTCATATCGAGCGTGAAGGATGATCGGAGCAGAACAACCGTTGTCGATTTCTTCAAGCACGTTCCGGAACGTATTTTCCCTGTCGGCCGTTTGGATTATGACACATCAGGTGCTCTGCTATTGACCAATGACGGAGAACTTGCAAACAAGCTGATGCACCCGAGTTTTGAATTTGATAAGACATACATAGTTAATGTCAATCCGATTCCGACAAGTGATCAATTGCGTCAGCTTGCTACTGGTGTTCGCCTAGAAGACGGCATGACGGCCAAAGCACGTGTTCAATTGCTCATTTCGGATAAGGAGAAAGGAACAGCATCCGTGCAGCTCACGATCCATGAGGGAAGAAATCGTCAAGTGCGGCGTATGTTCTCCGCTTTGCATCTTCATGTGCGTAAACTGAAACGAGAACGATATGGATTCTTGAGTTTAAACGGGTTACATCCCGGGGACAGCCGTGAATTAAAACCCCATGAAGTGAAAACATTAATGCATGAAACGCGCCATTCATAATTAGTACTGTTTTTTTTCAAGAAATTGTTTAAAATAAGACATAGGATTGACACATATATTACTAATAGTCGATTTTTCTGTCATACGCCTTACGAAACAGTTGAATCATAATCGACGAGTGCGGCAAGCGTGACGGATTTAAATGGGGGTTGTTTGAAGCTGCGGGTACGTCTTCAGACAGCAATGCGTTTATAAAAAGAGAGAATAAAGTGTACTGGTCGGAAAAGGGAGGATCTGAATGAAAGAGAAAAAAGCGGCAATTCTGATTGTCGATGACGAAGACAGAATCCGTAAACTCCTCAGAATGTATCTTGAACGTGAGAAGTATGTGATTGATGAAGCAGGAGACGGAGAAACCGCATTAAAAATGGCGTTGGACAAAGATTACGATTTGGTCCTGCTTGATTTGATGCTGCCGGGGATCAGCGGTGAGGAAGTTTGTGAACAATTACGCGAATCCAAAGCAACACCGGTCATTATGCTGACCGCTAAGGGTGAAGAAGCAAACCGCGTGCAAGGGTTTGAAGTCGGGACGGACGACTATATTGTCAAACCATTTAGTCCTCGCGAGGTTGTGCTTCGCGTAAAAGCGCTTCTGCGCCGCTCGTCAAAGACAAAATTCTTGGAGACGGAAACAACGACAAAAAATGTTATTGTGTTTCCACACTTGATGATTGATCATGACGCCCATCGCGTAAAGGTAGATAAACGCGAAGTCAGCCTGACACCTAAGGAATATGAATTGCTGTATTATCTTGCTCAAAATCCGGATAAGGTTTTCTCAAGAGAACAGCTATTGAAAGATGTCTGGAATTACGAATTTTTCGGGGATCTTCGGACGGTGGATACCCATGTGAAACGTTTGCGTGAAAAATTAAACAAAGTTTCAGAGGAAGCTGCGGAAATGATCATCACCGTATGGGGCGTCGGTTATAAAATTGAGGTTGATTCAGCGACATGATTTGGCGAAGCATCATTGGAAAATTATGGGCAACTATAATTTTAATTGTCACCATTGTGCTTATGTTCCTAACACTTTTTTTGCTTCAATTCTTTGAAAATAGCAACATCCAGCAAGCAGAGCATCAGATGGAAAAGATCGGTGTTAAAGCGGCGGCTTTGCTTGAGCATCATGCCGGGCGAACTGTTGATGATACACTAAAATCAGTGGCCGATATAGCGGACGTATATGATGCAGGTTATGTGATGATTGTAAATGGCAAGGTGTGGAGCGGTCCTGAGGGGAGTTCAGCGCCCGGTTTGCAGCGTGATTTTTTTGAGAATGACGCGACATTAAAACATGCGTTGACTGGCGAAAACACGGTGAAAAAAATCGGTACGTTCCGCATAACTGCTCACCAAAAAAAGAAAATCCAGCGGCTGATGATTGTCGGTGTCCCGATTCATGATTCTTCAAACACTCATGGAGCGGTGTACATCATTCAACCCATCCAGATTGCTCAAAATGCCTTAGATCAGTCAAAAAAACTGATCTATATTTGTGCCGGATTTTCAATTTTACTGACAACCTTTTTCGCTTTTTTCCTGTCGACAAGAATCGGATCACCACTAAGGAAAATGAGAAAAGCGGCACTGCAAGTTGCGCTTGGCAACTTTGATATTACTGTTCCGGTTATTACTCGTGATGAAGTCGGGGATCTTGCCGTTGCTTTCAATAATATGAGGCAGAAGCTGAAGACGAATATGAACGCGCTTAATCAGGAGAAGGAACAACTTGCCGGAATCCTACAAAATATGGCTGATGGTGTGCTGCTGATGAGTACAGATGCGCAAATAGCGGCGAGCAACCCGCCTGCAGACCATTTTGTTTACTCATGGAACTATGAACATAATGCAGATGCGAGCGGGCAGAAAACACCGGATCTTTTAGAGGACCTTTTCCATAAAGTATCGGCTGACGGTGCTCAGAAGACATGCGAGATAAGCGTTCAAGGCCGTATTTGGGTGGTCATTATGAAGCCGCTCTTTGATCATGATAAGATTCGCGGAGCTGTGGCGGTGCTTCGCGACATGACTGAGGAAAGGCACAACGATCAAATGATTAAAAGCTTTGTGGCGAATGTCAGCCACGAATTGAGGACGCCGATTTCCATGATGCAAGGCTATAGTGAAGCGATTATTGATGATATAGCAGAAAGTGCTCAGGAAAAAAAGGATATGGCGCAAATCATTTTGGATGAATCGAAACGTATGGGGCGTCTTGTCAATGAACTACTTGATTTGGCAAAGCTAGAGACAGGGCACTTTCAATTAGATCGACGAGAAGTCGCCCTTGACGCGTTCTTCAAACACATTGTCACAAAATTCAGCAAGGTTGCCAGTGATGCAGGTATCCGTATAGAAGCAGTGCTTCACGAGATCGACGGTAAACTTTTTGTCATGGATCCGGATCGCGTGGAACAAGTGATGACGAACCTCATTGACAATGCGATTCGTCACATGCATAAGGGCGGCGTTGTGACGGTCGAAGCGCGCTTTGAGCAAGGGCAGCTTCACGTATTTGTTCGAGATTCCGGAGTCGGCATTGTCAGGGAGGATATTCCCTTCGTTTTTGAACGCTTTTATAAGGCGGATAAAGCAAGGACGAGGGGGAAAGCCGGCACTGGTTTGGGACTTGCTATTGCCAAGCACATTGTGGAGGCACACGGCGGCGAAATCAGCGTCAACAGTATAAAAGGTGAAGGTACCACTTTTCAATTCACCTTGAAGCAAGGACGGGGCACTGAGCGCTAATTATGCGCACATAGAAAAAGAGGATTGGAGCGACGATACTCCATTCCTCTTTTTCTGTGTGCGCTCTTTTAAATACCGACAGCGTTATCCGTTCGTCCATTAAAAGGTGTCTCTGAAATACAAATAGACTCAGTAGGGCATCCATCATAGGCGTCTGCCAGATCCTCAAGCAATTCATCAGGAACCGCAACGTTCCCTTTGTTGTCATCAAGTAGAGAAAATGCAATTCCTTCGTCATCATAATCGTATAAATCCGGTGCAGTCGCGGCGCAGGCGCCACAAGCAATACAGGTGTCTTTATTTACAATCGTAAATTTATCAGCCATAATCATTTCCTTTCCGTTCCTAGAAAATTGCGTGGTCCATTGATCTCTTTTATTTTAAATAAGCTGATCGCTCTTTTCAATAGCTCTCAGTCGGCAATTCAATGAACAATTGTCGAAACCTTTCTTGAAAAAGGGTAGAATAGAGAAAATAAGGAGCATCATAGAGCGATTAAGGAGGATGCCCCAGTGTACTGTGACGCGCTTGTTCTATACTTAATTCATCAATTTCGAGGCGACCGCACTATTTCCGGAATCTATCACTTATTGAAAGGGAAAAAATCGTCGCAAAGTGTGCAGGACAGCTATCTTTTTCATGTGAAGCCGTTCTTTCATTCTTGCGATGATCTGGACCGTCACTCATTTCAAACGTTAGTTGAGCGGTTAAACGTTTGCGGATGGATTCAGTCTGCAGGCTCTGAGCAAATGCACTTTATCCTTTCAACGGAAGGCGAGCGCCAGCTCACCAGGTTTGACCTAAATAAATTGATTCCTGACGGACTTTGCAATACGGATCAAGTAAATGACGAGGGGAATTTTTGGCTAAAACTACAGCTTTCGGTTCAGACAATATCGGCACTGCAATATCATCAAAGTGCTTTTTTGCCGATTACACGACAACCATCTGTAACAGAAAGTGTCCGCAAACGGATTATGAAAGCTTCACTTAATCGAGATCAACTGGCAAGCCAATTACATCATGAACTTCACCAACTACTCCTGCCTATCCCTTTGACGGAAGCTGATCTTTTCGCAGCTCAACTTACAGGATTTAGAATGACAGGTCTTACCACCAGTCAGATCGCGGATTCAACCGGCAAAGACCCTTATGAATGCCGGATTCTTTTTAAATCAGCCTTAAGACGTATCATGAAAGAGGTTGCGGAGCATAAAGCGACCTATCCGTTCATTGCCGGATTAATGAAACAAACAGCTAGTACGCTCTCACTAACTGCCGGAGAAACATTCCATCTATTAAAGGAAGGGTTGTCACTGCAACAAGTAGCGAAAAGGCGTAATTTATCAGTGAGCACAATTGAGGATCATTTGGTAGAAATCACATTGAAGGAGCGAAATTTTAATTCATCTGACTTCCTTTCACATGAATTAGAACAACAAATAGTAGAGACCGCGAATCAGTTAAATACAAGGCAGCTTAAATCGATTAAGAACCAGCTTCATGACGAAATCTCTTATTTGCAGATTCGTCTTGCTCTTGCAAAAAACACTGTTCAGAAAGGAAGTCTGCTCATTGGTGAGAATGAAGAAACATCGAAGAGATGAGTGGATCCATCGAGCGCAAACCGTTTTAAAAGAGAAATTCGGTCATGATCAATTTCGTTGCGGTCAGCAGGAAATTATTCTCGACGTGTTAGAGGGTAAGGATGTATTTGCCATGTTGCCGACGGGAGGCGGAAAATCACTCTGTTATCAAATTCCCGGCTATTTGCTTAATGGGACCGTTCTCATTGTCTCACCCCTCTTGTCTTTGATGGAGGATCAGGTTAACGCATTGCGATCGATCGGTGAAACGAATGTACGGGCTTTAAATGGCTTGATTCATCCACATGAACGTTCTCGCGTTCTCGCCCATTTAAGCGAACTTCGATTTCTTTTTATTTCTCCAGAGATGTTGCGGGGGAGCACGATACGCGCGGCATTAGCGAAAATCACGATTTCATTGTTCGTTATCGATGAAGCCCATTGCGTGTCCCAATGGGGTCATGATTTTCGTCCGGATTATCTGCATCTGGCTGAAATCAGGACGCAGTTCGGTCACCCCCCATGTCTGGCGGTAACGGCAACAGCGGATGAACGCGTGAGAGAGGACATTGTGCGTTCGCTTGAATTGCATCATGTCAGCCAGACCCTGATGAGTGTCGACCGTGCCAATATCGCACTTGTTGTCCAGAGGGTCGCGACGAATGATGAAAAAGTTGACCATTTGTGTCACTTGCTTGAAAACACGCGATTACCGGGAATTATTTATTGCGCAAGTCGTGATTGGACCGAACGACTTGCGGATTATGTTCGCCGTAAACTAGGGCTGCGCGTCGCTTATTATCATGGCGGGATGGACCCTGTCGACCGAAGAAAAATACAAAATCAGTTTTTGGATTCTCAATTAGATTTGTTATGCTGTACCAACGCGTTCGGTATGGGAATTAACAAGCCGGATATACGATTGATCGTCCATTTTCATTTTCCTGCAACGATGAACGCGTATCTTCAGGAGATTGGACGCGCGTCGAGAGACGGTAAGCCGGGTCTTGCCGTGGTCTATTATGCGAAACAGGATGAGCAGTATCCTGAAGGATTTATAGATGGGAATTTCCCGGATGACGAGATACTTCATCGCAGCCTGAGTGAATTGGATCAGGGACTGTTAACAATCGGGAACAAAGAACAGTTTGTAAGCAGCCTCCTAGAACGCGGCGTAAGTGAGTCAGCTGCGCGGTTTATCTATGAAAAGGTTCAAAATAAACCCATCCACTGTACGTATCTTTCAATTTTTGATCAATGTAAGGCAGTTATCAATAAACGAAAGGCGATTCAATTACAGGATCTGTCCGTAATGAGGAATTACTTAACGAGCACGAATTGCAGGCGAGCGTTTTATTTAAAGGTTTATCATGAACATCAACCTGCACAAAAGCCGCACAATTGCTGTGATCGTTGCGGTATCGAGTTCAGTGATTTTCGGCAAACCGAATCAACAAATAAAAACGATACAGAGCGACACGGGCAGATTCTGGATTGGAAGAAAAGGCTGCAGATCATATTTAAAGAAGGCGAGCGGGCAGATGCTCCAATCAGGAATAAACGTGTCTAATTGGTCTTTTTTTACATGATGCTTGTTATCCGCCGAAGAAGAAAGGCAAGGATCAGTGAATTACTGTGTCTTAAATCAAAGGACTGTCCTATTTTCGTTACCCAGCTCATACTCATAGTTATGATGATGAGAGAGGTGATGGAACATGTCGCTTCAAGAATATCGCGATAAGGGACAAATTTCCGGAATCACATTCACTATTTTGTCGGAGCTCATTAAACGAAAGAAAGAGAAAGACAAATGGAACGGCAGAGAAACTGCAGCCGGACTTGCGTTGATTATCTGTGTTGGAATCATTGTTAGTTATGTTTTCTTTTCTCATCCGGGAATGCTTGGTTCAATGCATGATCTGAAAGCATTGATTGGCCGACCGTTGAGCTTGGCCTATGTCGCGCTTTGTGTCGCTCTTATCCTGCTCTTTACCTATTGCCATGGTGAACGGGAGGATGCCGAAGATGATTATGATGAGCTGCGTGAAGAAATCATTGAGCGCACAGATGAACTCTGGATGAATGATGAACCCGATACCAACGGCGACACAGATCGTTTTCATATTCTCAGCTTGCTTAAAAAGAAGTTTGACATCAATCTATTTTATAAGTGAACGGCATCGTCACTTTAGTGCCGATGCCGTTTACAACTATGAAGATGGCCGCTTCAATGGGGAATGAATGAAGCAGCCTTTGGTGTCCATGTATCTGTTTGTTGATCAGAACACTCTTTTTTTTGTCTGCTCTTCTTTTAGCAGTTCAACGGCTTCGCGGAAGCGTTGCGAGTGAACGATTTCACGTTCGCGGAGAAAGCCTAATGAATCATTAATTTGCGGGTCGTCGGAGATGTTGATGATCCATTGATAAGTAGATCTTGCCTTTTCTTCAGCTGCAATGTCTTCATACAGATCGGCAATCGGATCGCCTTTGGATTGAAGACCCATAGAGAAGTTTTGTCCTGCTGCGTTGTGATAGTATACGGATTTTCCGTGATCTACATAATGCTCACCTAGTCCTGCCTCTTTCAATTGTTCCGGCGTGGCGTCTTTTGTCAGTTTGTATACCATTGTGGCAATCATTTCCAAGTGAGCAAATTCTTCTGTTCCAATGTCGTTGAGCAGCCCCATAACACGACCTGGTATGGTGTAGCGCTGATTTAAATAGCGAAGGGCGGCTGCAAGCTCACCATCGGCACCGCCGTACTGTTCAATCAGAAATTTTGCCATCTTTGGATTGCAAATTCCGACGCGCACGGGGTACTGCAACTTTTTCTCGTAATACCACACAATTGTCCGCCTCCTCAGTCATAGTTGGTTATACTTGCCATGGCCATGGTGTGTCTTTCCACTGCCATGGATAAGCGGACAGACTATGCCCGAATTGTCTTAATGGTCCGTACCTCGCTTCAAATCCTTCGCGCAGCTCGGCACTTTTCTTTGCGGTCGAATTGAATTGTTTGAGTGCATCCAGATCATTTGGATGCGTATCAAGATATAGAGTCAGTTCGACAAGAGTAAAATCAATGGCTTGAAGTGATTTCAGATCTGAGTAGTAACTTTCAGGTACTTGTGTCGGTTCAGCCATTTGTCGTAAGCTCCTTTCTTTTTGAGAGATATGGATTTGTATAGGGTGTGTAGAGTCCCGGCCATAGTGTGCCGTGTGCAAGCGCGTCAAAAGGCGAGAATTGTTCCATTCCTTGTGGTTGAAAGCCAAGATACAGCTGAATCGGTGTCTCGTAAGAAATGGGTCCAAGAGGTGGGCAAGGATCGAATGGACTGACGTATGGTGTGTACCATTTCCTTGATGTAGTCAAGAGATAACCTCCTTTCCAAATATCAATAGGCTCATCATTTTTTATATGCGGCTCATGCTCGTACATAGACCGAATGATTGAATTATTAACGCTTTCATACCTTATATCCACATAGTCGATCGAATAGTTTATATAACCTCCCCCTAAAGTTTCGGAAGTCATAGAAAGTAGGTAATCGCTGTGCTTG
The DNA here is from genome assembly GCF_900113325.1 of Sporolactobacillus nakayamae. GTDB lineage: Bacteria > Bacillota > Bacilli > Bacillales > Sporolactobacillaceae > Sporolactobacillus > Sporolactobacillus nakayamae. Next base: position 90,300 of record NZ_FOOY01000003.1, read on the forward strand.
ATACGATCATAGTTTTAACGATAATGGCAATTGTACTGATTGTGCATATGTTCATCGAAGCTCATCTGAATCGATTGATCTCAATCGATCTCAACATTAACGGCTTGCCGGAACCGTTCATAGGGAAGCGGCTATTTTTTATTTCTGATATTCATCGCCGTCGTATCTCTAGACGGTGGGTGGAATCCTTTGATCCGAAGGCGGATTATCTTATAATCGGCGGAGATCTGACTGAGAAAGGGGTTTCGCTCTCAAGAGTGCGGGAAAATGTTCAGCTCCTGAAGGAACAAGGACCCGTTTATTTCATATGGGGGAATCATGATTGGGATGCAGGCTATCATCAAGTGAAAAAACTGCTTGACCGAGAATCAATCACAATATTGGATAATACGACATATATTGTGCACGAGGATGGAGCGTCACTTAACTTCTCGGGTGTCAATGATCTGTTGCGTGGTCATTGTGATCTTGAAAAGACACTTGCGGCAAGAGATACGGGGGCGCCAACACTTTTATTTAGCCACAATCCGGATATAAAGTATGCGTTAACACAACAATTGACTATTCCTTACGTCATTTCAGGACATACACATGGTGGGCAAATCAATGTATTTGGTTATACATTGAAGGAAAAAGCAGGGGTAAAAAAAATGCCTTATGGAACACTAATAATCAGCGGCGGCTATGGTACAACCAAACTACCGCTGCGTCTTGGCGCGAAGCCTGACGCATTGATGCTTACATTGAGGAGGGAAAAGCCTTGAAAATGTAAAAGCATGTACATTTTCGGCTATGCGTTGTATACTACACTCAAGTCTCTTGTTCGCTGCGGCGTTAGCGAACCCGGCTTGTCTTTTAAGTATCTGTCATGGACCAAGCTCCAAACAGGAGACACCGAAATATGCCGAGATCATATAATTATAATAAAGGTCTGCGGTGGTGCAAAGAAGAGATTAGGCTGGACGGCAAGGAGGACATTTGCGATGCGACTGGAACGTTTAAATAGCGACAGGATCAAAATATTCCTGACCTTTGACGATCTCAAAGAACGAGGCATTACAAAGGAAGATATGTGGCACGACTTGCCAAGAGTCGAAAAACTATTTCGGGATATGATGCTTGAGGCAGATGATGAGCTCGGCTTCGAGGCATCCGGTCCGATTGATGTTGAAGTATTTTCTCTCCCGGCACAAGGTATGGTCGTTATTGTGTCTAAGGGAAGAAACGAACATCGTGATGATACCGAAGATGATTTTGAGGATGACGACGATTTCATTCAAATGCAGGTGACTTTGGATGAAAGTAAGGACGTTCTTTATCAGTTCGAACAATTAGATGATGTGATTGCTCTATCTAAAACACTTCATGATTTGGGGATCCGCGCAGGAAGCCTCTTCTTATTTGAAAACAAATATTATATACATTTCGATGAACATCACTTAAGTGATGATAGTAATTTAGAAACGCTCGTTGCGATCCTCGCGGAGTATGGGAATACCTCGACCATCACAATATATAGACTTGAAGAGTATGGTAAATGCCTAATGAAGGACGCAGCAATTGCCGATCTATACCGATATTTTATTAAAGCTCCGCATGCTTGATGACGCGGGGTTTTTCATTGTCCCTTAGTTCGTTTAGAGCACTGAAGGATTTGTATACTAAACTTTATGCGTTAATCTGTGTCTTAATGAATTAATTATAGAATAAAATGATTGAGTTGATGGCGCAGTTTACTTGAGGATGAGAAGAAAGGAAGATTTGAGTGTCTGTTTACCGTCAGGACTATACCGGGAAGAACGATCGCTTCCTGAGTTCGGTTCGCGCTATGATTCAAACCTCGCTTGCCGATCTCGGCTATTCAGAGGATGTATTTGAGCTGTTAAAGGAGCCCCAGCGTACACTAGCCGTAAGAATACCTGTGAAAATGGATAACGGGCAGGTGCGGATTTTTACTGGTTACCGCGTGCAGCACAGCTTTTCAGTTGGTCCGACAAAAGGCGGAGTACTGTTTTATCCAGAAGTGTCCGAATCCCTGATGTATGGATTGTCAATGATGAATAGTCTTAAAAATGGTTTGCTTAATATTCCGTTTGGAGGAGCGAAGGGCGGAGTTATCTGCGAACCTAGGGAACTTTCATACCGCGAACTTGAACTTCTAAGCAGAGGCTACATACAAGCTATTCGATCAGTTATTGGTCCTTATCAAGATATTCTTGCACCTGATATGTTTACGAATTCACAAGTGATGGCATGGATGATGGACGAATACAGTAAGCTTTGTCCAGATCAGTCCGCGGGTTTCATTACCGGGAAACCCATTGTGCTTGGCGGCTTGAAAAGTCGCGAGAATTCAGCAGGACGCGGTATCGTCTTGTTTACCCGTGAAGCGGCAAAAAGGAAAAAAATTGATTTGAAGAATGCGACTGCCATTATACAGGGATTTGGAGCACTAGGCAGCTATGTTGCCAAATCATTATCCGATTCAGGTGTGACCATTACCGGACTTTCAGACGCCTATGGAGCAGTGTACAATCCGTCAGGACTTGAAATGAGCACATTGTTTGAATGCAGAGACAGCTTTGGAACGATCACCAAGCTATATAAACATACACTGACCAGTCAAGAACTCGTGGAGAAGCCGTGTGATATCATGGTGCTCGCCGCTGTCGAAAACCAGATTACAGAGAGCAATGTTCAGAAGATAAGAAGCGGGCTTGTAATTGAAGCTGCCGATGGTGCTGTATCTGATCAGGCGGCGGATCGAATGAATCAAAATGGTATCTTGTTTATTCCGGAAATACTGACAAGCTCCGGGGATATGACTGCTTCTTATATTGAATGGGCACAAAACAGGCAAGGACTTATTTGGAGTAAGGAAGAAGGAGAAAAACGAGTGCGACACATTCTAGCGGACGCGTTCTCCCGTATCCATAATATTGCCGAAGAGCGCAAGACTTCGATGAAAGCGGCAGCTTGTTTCGCCGGTGTTTACACGATTGCTGAATCTGCTCGCACACGTGGATGGTTCTGAATTCAGAATGAACTGAAATTCAAAAAAATAAAAGTGATTGAGGCGGTTATGATGCGTTCATAACCGCTTTTTTCAATGCATAAAACATTTGTTTCTTGGAAACATAAAGCTGATTTCTGAGTTTTAGGGAAAGTATATGAACTTTTGAGTGGCCACAGGCGCACTCCAGGGAGGATTAAGTCATTGAGTAAACGACTGATTCGAGGTCTATGTGTTGCAATTCTCGCATCTGTCTTGTTGTTTCAGACTGGTGAAGCCGCCGCATTTTCAAATCGAGTGATCATGCGTGGCGATACGGGAGAAGATGTCGTCGAACTTCAGGCACGTCTTCAGTATATTAGTTTCTATAAGGGAAAAATTGATGGTTCCTTTGGCTATGGAACCTATTGGGCGCTTCGAAATTTTCAGTCTCAGTACGGTTTAAAGATAGATGGGATGGGAGGGAGCCAGACGAAGCAGAAGTTACTAAAAGCCTCACAATATAATCGTGATTTTGTCAATCGCAATATTAATGAGGGAAATACGTTTACCTATTACGGGGGCATCCCACTTGATCAACAAGTAAAGAAAAAAGCGCAAACTCCGAGCGGCAACACATCAAATAATTCGGGAAGCAGCAAACCGCCGCAACAGAATCAAGGAAATTACACGATGGATAATTTGCCGCAGGGTTATTCAAAATCTGACCTGAATCTTATGGCAAATGCGGTTTATGGGGAGTCTCGAGGAGAACCTTATATCGGCCAAGTCGCTGTCTCAGCAGTAATTATCAATCGTGTAGCCGATCCGCGATTCCCAAATAATATCTCCGATGTGATCTTTCAACCGGGGGCGTTCACAGCAGTTGCCGATGGGCAAATTTGGTTGACACCAAATGATACGGCAAAAAAAGCGGTCATGGATGCGATCAATGGTTGGGATCCTTCAAACGGGGCACTTTACTATTTTAATCCAGATACAGCTACTTCGGCGTGGATATGGACAAGACCGCAAATTGGCAAAATCGGCAAACACATTTTTTGTAAATAGGAGGGATGCATATGAAACGCCGGTATTGGATAGCTTTTGTATCTGTTGCGGTTCTGCTGATTGGAATAGGTGTGTGGGGTTATCAGGAGCATCAGATGAAAAAGGCGGTCGTTATTCAGGCAGAAAATCACTATCAGCAAGCCTATCATGAGTTGACCTATTATGTCGATTCTTTGGAAGAATCGCTTGGCATGTCACTTGCGATGCAGTCGCGTGAGACGATGCGTCCGCAACTTGTGGAATCGTGGAGACTGAGTGCTTTGGCGCATGCGGCAGCCAATGAACTTCCACTTACACGGCTGCCCTTTAACAGAACAAATGAGTTTCTTGCACATGTTGGTGAGTTTACGTATAACACTGGGGTCAAGACCACAAACGATCGCCCTCTAAGCACAAAAGAATATAAGAATCTGCAGAAACTCTATTCAGAGTCAATGTCCATCCGCGACGAGCTAAGGGATGTACAGTCAAAGGTAATGTCCCATCATCTACGTTGGATGGATGTAGAATGGGCGCTCAATGGCAAGAAGCAGAATCAGGACAATCAAGTAATTGATGGTATGAAACGTGTTGATGGTCAGGCAACCGATTATACTAACAGTTTCAGTCCGGAGAATCCTAGAAACGTGGTTCTTGAAAAGAAACATATAAATCCGATGAAAGGTTCACTCGTGACACGCGATCAAGCGGTCACTAATCTGAAAAAGTGGACGAATCTTCCGCATGCGGAAGTACGTAAGGTAAGTGAAACAGGAAAGGGATCCAATGTACCCGCCTTTGAGATTGTTTTGAGAGATAAAGACAGATCGCTGAACGCATCAGTCACAAGAAGAGGCGGGCACGTGATTTGGTATCTATTTGAGCGCTCGGTCAAAAATGAACAACTGAATCTCTACGAGGCGTCAAGAAAGTCAGAAACATTTCTAAAAGAACATCAATTGAAGGATATGGTGTTAACCAAGCGAAACAAATACAATCATGTTGCTGTGTTGACCTATGTCCTTCGAAAGAGTGGTGTTCGTGTATATCCGGCATCAATGCGAATTAAAGTAGCGCTTGATAATGGAGAAATCCTTGCTTTTGACCAGACAGATTATTTATTTAATAAATACGATGATGTGCCGGTCAAACCGAAAATTTCAGAGAGCGAAGCGCGAAAGCAACTGAATCCGAACCTGAAAATACAGGAATCAAGCCTTGTCGTATTTCAGAATCCACTGTTGAAAAACGTGCTGTGCTATGAATTTTTTGCGACAAGAGCTAACGACACTTATCGAATCATGCTAAACGCCAACAATGGGGATCAGGAAAAAATCGAGTTATTGAGAGAATAGTGACTCTAAAAGAAACATATGAGTCAATCGGTAAAGACTTGGCTGAATCAAACCTTCTAAGGTATAATGTTGCTAGGTATGCGTCTTTTGGCATAAGTTGGCAAGATTGAAATTCATGATTGAAGAGATTAAAATGCGGGGGAGACGATCATGAAACTGAAAGTTGGCGAAACGCTGATTTTAGAAGAATTAAACAATCAGAAACAAATCATTCGTTATCGATGCAAGATTGCCGAGATCAGAGAAAATGCTTTATTAATTGATTATCCAATCGAAGAGAAGACAGGAAAGTCCCCTGTTTTGCTTAATGGTACTTCGTTCACGGCGATCTATGTTGTTGATAATCAAGTGTTCCGTTTTCTAACAACTTTCGTTTGCCGAATTTCTGGACAAGTCCCTGTGATGCTCATGAGTTTCGAAGGTGAAGACAAAATGGAAGAAATTCAGCGCAGGAATTATGTCCGAGTGGAAACAAATGTGGATATTGCCGTTCATTCTCTAACACAAGCATTCCGTCCGTTCGCCACGCTGACAAGTGATATAGGTGGGGGCGGGGCACTGATTCTCTTGCCGGAGAAGTCAGAGATTGGCGAGGAAGACTTGATTGAAGTATGGATTTCCCTTCCGATGGCGTCCGCAACATACCAATATGTTAAATTAAAAGGGAAGGTCATACGCGTATTTACGGATAAACATACAAACGGAATGAGGGCAACGATCGCATTTATCACGCAAACCGAGAGAGATCGACAGCCGATTATACGTTTCTGCTTTGAGAAGCAGTTGGAATCGAGAAAGAAACTGCTCGAAATGGAATCACGCAAACATAGCTAATCAGCATTGAAACAGTCAAAGAATCAGATAAGACAGATGGGAGTAGGCACGGAATATGGAGAACTTATTTCAAGTGGCAATCGACGGACCTGCCGCGGCAGGGAAAAGTACAGTCGCGAAGATTACCGCTAAAACACTGGGGTTTGTTTATATTGATACGGGGGCGATGTATCGTTCACTCACATATAAGGCGCTCAAGCAAAAAAAGGATTTAAATGATGCGCGTCAATTGAAAAAATTGCTTAACCAAACAGAAATTAAATTAGTTCAAGAAGGAAGCGGACAAAAAGTTTATGTGGACGGTGAGGATGTGACTGAACGCATTCGCTATCCTGATGTTTCTGAACATGTCTCATTGGTTTCCTCTTTTGAAGATGTTCGAACGGAAATGGTTAATCGTCAGCGCAAGCTTGCTGAATCGTGCAGCGTAGTTATGGATGGACGAGATATCGGGACACATGTTCTTCCCGATGCTCAAGTGAAAATATTTTTGATCGCTTCAGTTGATGAACGCGCGGTTCGAAGGTATCGTGAAGAGGAACTCAAAGGCAGGCATCCATCTATGGAATCATTGAGAGAAGCCATTGCGCTTAGAGACAAAAAGGATATGGAACGAGAAGTTTCCCCGCTTGTTAAAGCAGACGACGCGATTGCCCTCGACACCACTTCACTAACCATTGATGAAGTTGTTGAGCAAATTCTGCATTTCGTAAAGGAGAAACAGCACTCTTGAATCTTTACTCTATAGGAAAACGACTCGTGAACGTGTACTATCATCTTAACTTTAAAATTCAAGTCATAGGGCTTGAAAATGTTCCGGAGCATGGCGGTGTGCTGATCTGCAGCAATCATCTGTCCAATTTCGACCCGCCGTTCATTGGTACACAAATTGCCCGGCCATTAAGCTTTATTGCTAAATCAGAACTATTTAAGGTTCCTGTTTTAGGACAATTGCTGCCCCATTTGAACGCGTTTCCGATACGTCGCGGGGAAGGAGACCGCGGGGCGATTCGATTGGCTCTTAAGCTGATTCGCGCAGGACACGCGTTGCTGCTCTTCCCGGAAGGACATCGGAATTTAGAGCACACGCCAATGAAACGCGGCCTTTCAGGAGCCGGCTTCTTCGCTATGAAAACAGATGCGGTAGTCGTTCCATGTGCCATAATTGGTCACTATAAATTCAGAAGCAAAATGAAGATCGTTTTTGGTAAACCTATTGATACAACGGTAATGAAAAATCAAAAATTAAAGTCAGCTGACGCCAGCTCGGCAATCATGCAACATATTCAGGCATTGCTTGACGCGTACACAGGTCCAACTGCTTGACAAAAGCGTCTATTTGTAAGAAGTTATGAGTAGGATATTTTCTCGTCTGGTTAATTAAAGGAGGTCCCGGAGAATGGCTGAAGAAGTAAATCATGAATTAACGTCTTTCGATGCGCTTAATGTTGGAGATGTAGTTAACGGAAAAGTAACAAAAGTAGAAGAAAAACATGCTTTAGTTGATGTTGGATATAAAGTAGATGGCATACTGCCTATCAGTGAACTTTCAAGTCTTCATGTTGAAAAAGTTTCCGATTTGCTTCACGAAGGTGATGAGGTCAGCGTGAAAGTGACGAAACTTGAAGATGATGAACTCGTTCTGTCCAAGAGAGAGGTTGACGCGGATAGAGCTTGGGGAGATCTTGAGACAAAATTCAATGAGAAGACGACTTTCTCTGTTGAGATTGCTGACGTTGTTAAAGGCGGTTTGGTTGTCGATCTCGGCGTGCGCGGATTTATTCCTGCATCACTCGTGGAAAGGCATTTTGTGGAGGATTTCAGCGACTACAAAGGCAATCCTCTTGATGTGAAAATTGTCGAGCTTGATCGCGAAAAAAGAAAAGTCATTCTTTCGCATCGAGCGGTTCTTGATGAAGAAGCCGATAAGCACAAGCTTGAAACACTCGAAGGAATTAAAGAAGGTTCCGTTCTTGAAGGAACGGTACAAAGACTGACTGATTTTGGTGCGTTCGTTGATATCGGCGGCGTGGATGGTCTTGTTCATATTTCACAACTTGCCCACTATCATGTTGAAACGCCTTCTGAAGTTGTTTCCGAAGGGGATAAGGTCAAGGTTAAGGTCCTGTCCGTTGATCCGGAAAATGAACGGATTTCTCTATCTATCAAGGCGACACAGCCAGGTCCGTGGGAAACAGCAAAGTCGAAAATCAGTGCGGGAGATGTTCTTGAAGGAACAGTTAAGAGACTTGTTCCATTCGGTGCGTTTGTCGAACTGCTTCAAGGCGTAGAAGGACTGGTTCACATCTCCGAAATTTCACATGACCACATCGGAACTCCTGAAGAGGTACTTTCAGAAGGTCAAAAGATCAATGTTAAAGTTCTGGACGTGAATTTCAACGAACAACGCATCTCACTGAGCATTAAAGCACTTGAGGAACCGAAAGCGGAGAACCATGTGGAACAATCTGCTGAAACTCCTGAAATTGAGGAAGCGACGACAGGATTTTCACTAGGCGATATGATTGGCGACCAGTTAAAAAAATATAAATAATTCAATGATTGAGCGTGATGAAGCGGAAAATGTTGGGAGCACGAGCCTGTTTCCTTCCTTTTCCGCTTTTTCAGGGATTTGACCAATATCAATCATGGATTCCGTATCTTTTTGTGATTCGTAGGCAATGAATGAGAGATAAAGGGTTATTAATGTTACCATTTTTAAACCTCTCCTTATAAAGGAAAGGTTTTCTTTATGCGGACATTCAGCACAGATCCAGAAGATGAAGCGAAAACAATTTGAATAAGCTTCATTGAAATGAGTATTTAAAGGAGGACCATTATGTCTAAACCCACGATCGCTATTGTTGGCCGCCCGAATGTCGGTAAATCGACACTTTTTAACCGTATTGTTGGAGGTCGTATGGCCATTGTCGAGGATAAACCGGGAGTAACTCGCGACCGATTATATGGAAACGGGTCATGGCTGACACATGAGTTTCATGTTATTGACACGGGAGGTATTGAACTTGGTGATGAACCGCTCTTGGCGCAGATGCGTGCCCAGGCCGAAATTGCTGTTGACGAATCTGATGTGATTTTATTTCTTGTCGACGGCAAAACAGGATTAACAGATGCGGATGAAATCGTCGCTCAGCTCTTGAGACGATCAAAGAAACCGGTTGTCCTAGCTGTCAATAAACTGGATAATTTCGAGCAAAGGCAACAGATGTACGAATTCTATTCAGTTGGTCTTGGTGACCCGTACGCGATTTCCTGCGCGCACGGACAAGGTATCGGTGACTTGTTAGATGCTGTCGTTGCGAAGTTCCCATCTGCAGAAATGAATCCGGAAGATGACGGCGCGATACGATTTGCCTTAATCGGTCGTCCAAACGTTGGAAAATCATCACTCGTAAATAAAATTCTCGGCAAGGAACGCGTGATTGTTAGTGACATAGCCGGCACTACGCGTGATGCCATTGATTCGCCTTTTACAAGGGACGGACAGAATTATGTGATCGTTGATACTGCAGGTATACGCAGGCGCGGACGTGTTTATGAAAAAACGGAGAAATACAGCGTACTGCGCGCACAGCGTTCGATTGAAGAATCCGATGTCGTTCTTGTTTTAATCAATGGTGAAGAAGGCATCATTGAACAGGATAAGAAAATCGCTGGGTATGCCCATGATGCCGGTCGAGCAATCGTCATTGTTGTCAACAAATGGGATGCTGTTGAAAAGGACGGCAAGACCATGGACAAGTTCAAAAAGAAAATTCGTGAGCAGTTTCAATTTATTGATTACGCGCCAATTGTTTTTCTTTCTGCGTTAACGGGAAGTCGAGTCGACCAGATTCTCCCCGTTATTCAACAAGTGGCTGAAAACCACAGTTTACGTGTGCAGACAAGTCTGCTCAATGATTGTATTATGGATACAGTGGCGATGACACCGCCTCCTTCAGATAAAGGAAAAAGGCTTAAAATTTATTATGCAACTCAAGTGTCCGTTCGGCCACCGGTATTTGTTTTGTTTGTTAATGATCCGGAGCTTCTGCATTTTTCCTATGTGAGGCACATTGATAATCGTTTGCGTGAAACCTTTGGCTTCGTTGGTACACCGATTAAAATTTTGTCACGCAAGAAGAATGAAAAGTAAAGGGGATGTTTGAATCATGATGATCGCGCTTTCAATCATTGTTTCATACCTTATTGGATCAATCAGCTTTAGCTATTTAATTACTAAAAAAATAAAAAAAATTGATATTCGAAAAACCGGGAGTGGAAACGCCGGAGCAACAAACACGATGCGTGTTCTTGGAACTGGACCTGCGATAGGCGTACTGCTTCTTGATGTATTAAAGGGAATCGTTTGTGTAGTGATTGCCAGAGCATTGGGGTTACCTGATTGGGCAGTTGCTCTGTCTGGATTCGCATCAATTATTGGACACGACTTTCCTGTGTATTTTGGATTTAAAGGCGGCAAAGGGGTAGCCACAACCATTGGTGTTTTCTTTATGATTATGCCGTTGTATGCATTGATCGCCGGCATTCTGACCATTTTAATCATCGCTGCCACACGATTTGTCTCTTTGGGATCCCTGTTTTTTCTAATTGCCACTCCTGTTCTCGGATGGATTTTTAGTGATTATTCATCAGGAGTACTGGTTGCGGCTTTTCTGATCTCGCTTCTGGCATTCTATCAGCATCGGGCAAATATTGTTCGTCTGATTCACGGCAATGAAAACAAGCTCGGTCATAAGAAGGCTCAGGCTTAAGGATTATCTGAGGTTTACCGATAACTTTAAATCAAGGAGGCAGAGCGATGAAGAAAATAGCGGTTTTGGGTGCGGGAAGCTGGGGTACAGCGCTTTCGATGGTTTTGGCGGATAACGGGTATGCGGTTTCACTCTGGAGTCATAGGAAAGAGCAGGCAGAAGAAATTCTGAATCAACATACCAATCAAAAGTATCTCCCTGATGTCACTTTGCCAAGTCATATACAAGGTACTAATGAATTGAGTGAAGCACTTGATCAGGCGTCCGCCATACTGCTTGTTGTGCCGGCAAAAGCAATGCGAAGTGTTTTGGAACAAATAAAAGACCAGCTTAAGCAGCCGATGTTGTTCATACATGGAGTTAAGGGAATTGAGCCGGGCTCATTCAAACGGATGTCTGAAGTCATTGAGGAGGAGATTCCTGCATCCCTTCGAACGGCGGTCGTTGTTCTTTCTGGCCCCAGCCACGCAGAAGAAGTATCGCTCAGACATCCGACAACAGTTGCGGTTGCCTCATCAGATCTCGAAGCTGCGAGAAAGGCACAGGATCTCTTTTTCAATCACTATTTCCGTGTGTACACGAACGAGGACACGGTTGGTGTTGAAATTGGCGGAGCGCTTAAAAATATTATCGCACTTGGCGCAGGTATGTTGGACGGACTGGGTTATGGCGATAATGCAAAAGCCGCTTTAATCACACGCGGACTCGCTGAAATTTCGCGGCTAGGAACGAAAATGGGCGCTCATCCGTTGACATTTATCGGATTAACTGGAATGGGCGACTTGATCGTCACGTGTACGAGCGTCCACAGTAGGAACTGGAGAGCGGGCAATATGCTTGGAAAAGGCAAGAAGCTTGATGCTGTATTACAACAGATGGGCATGGTTGTGGAGGGCGTCCGTACTGCGGAGGCTGCATACGCTTTAGCTCAAAAAATGAAGATTGAAATGCCGATCACGACTGCCATTTATCAGGTGCTGTTTGATGGAAAACATCCGAAAACGGCCGTTGATGAACTAATGGATCGTGATAAAAAGGATGAAATTGCGCCTTTGACCCATAGTCTTGCTGAACAAATCGCGCGTGAAAAATAAGGATAGCTGGCACAATGCTCCTTTTCCCGCATACCATGTAAGGAAGGCAGGGCAAAGGAGGACGTTCATTGGATTACACTAATCCTTTTTTTGATAACATTGAAAAGAAGACGAACGTGAAGAAAGAGGATATCCTTGAGATTGCCAACTCAGTATCAAACGCTGATTTTAGCGATCCCAAAGTTGTTAAAGAGCTTATTGCTCGCATTGGTGGCACGGCCGGTGTACCTGTTTCAAAGGAAAAGGAAGAGGCAATTGTAAAGGCCATTACCTCGGGGAATATGCCGAGCAGCTTCTCGTCTCTGTCAAAAATTTTCGGCCCAAAAAATTAGTATTGGGCCGTCGTCAGCGGCAAACGAAGAAGCAATAGCATAATGTATAGGTGCGTCAATCATTTTGCAAGAGCGTTAAAGGCGTGGAGGGATTTAGTCGTGTGGGGAGAAAACGTTACAGTTTTCTCCCCATTTTTTTTATCTACTATAGGCATAAAAAATGAATTGGACAATAGTTTAGTATGGATAGGCGGCAGATCTATAAAGCTGCTGGTTCAACTTGAATACATTACTTCGGACGGTTCCATTTTTTATTGGAATAATCAATGGACAAAGTCATATGTTTAGAACGACCAAGGTAGTTTATTGCAGAAGGAGGAGCGGGAGGGTGCCAACTTTGGAAAAACTTGAACGAGTGGACATTTTCAAGGACATTGCTGAACGAACAGGCGGGGATATTTACTTAGGTGTAGTCGGAGCCGTCCGAACCGGAAAGTCGACATTTATTAAGAAATTCATGGAACTTGTTGTACTGCCGAATATTGAAGATGAGGCTGATCGTGTACGCGCGAAAGATGAACTGCCTCAGAGTGCAGCGGGCAAACAGATTATGACGACCGAACCCAAATTTATTCCAAATCACGCAGTGAAAGTGACTGTGGAAGAAGGACTTGATGTCAACATTCGGGTCGTTGATTGTGTTGGTTATGCAGTGAAAAGCGCAAAAGGATTTGAAGATGAAAACGGTCCGCGCATGGTGCATACACCTTGGTATGATGAACCGATTCCGTTTCAGGAAGCGGCAGAAATCGGAACACGTAAAGTTATTCAGGAACACTCCACTCTAGGTGTGGTTGTTACGACAGACGGTTCGATCGGCGAAATTGGCCGCGACGATTACGTGGAGGCGGAGGAGCGGATTGTTGATGAGCTGAAAGAGGTTGGAAAGCCGTTCATTTTAATCATCAACTCAACGCATCCGTATCATCCGGATACTGAGGCGCTACGTAAAGAGCTGTCCGAAAAATACGACATTCCCGTCCTTGCTCAAAGCGTCGAGAACATGACTGAACACGACATCAACAACATTTTACGCGAAGCATTGTTTGAATTCCCGGTTCTTGAGGTGAATGTGAATCTACCTAGTTGGGTCATGGTTCTGAAAGATGAGCACTGGCTGCGTAAAAGTTACGAGGACGCCGTTAAAGAAACAGTAAAAGATATTAAACGGCTCCGTGATGTCGACCGTGTTGTCGGTTCTTTTGGTCAATATGATTTCATTGAGAACGCTCAGCTCTCAGGTATTGAAATGGGCAAAGGAACGGCCGAAATAGACTTGTTCGCTCCGGATAACCTCTATGATCAAGTGCTTAAAGAAGTTGTCGGAGTCGAGATTCGCGGCAAGGACCATCTGCTTCAACTGATGCAGGAGTTCGCTCATGCCAAGCGTGAATATGATCAGGTTGCCGACGCGCTTCAAATGGTGAAGCAAACCGGTTACGGCATCGCAGCACCTTCAATCAGTGACATGAGTCTTGATGAGCCCGAAATCATTAAACAAGGTTCACGCTTCGGTGTGAGACTCAAAGCGGTTGCTCCGTCGATCCATATGATCAAAGTAGATGTACAGTCTGAATTTGCACCGATCATCGGCACGGAGAAGCAGAGCGAAGAACTGGTTCGTTATCTCATGCAGGACTTCGAGGATGATCCGCTATCAATCTGGAACTCTGATATATTCGGACGTTCTCTGAACTCAATTGTACGGGAAGGTATCTCAGCGAAGCTGGCATTAATGCCTGAGAACGCGCGCTACAAATTAAAAGAAACCTTGGAGCGGATCATTAATGAGGGCTCAGGCGGTTTAATCGCGATCATTCTGTAATTGTTCGTCATTTGTTGAACGAAGCTTTAGATCCCTCAGGGGGTCTTTTTTCTTTCTCCATAGAATTTGAATGCGGAACTGCTTAGGTATCCACAAGACTTTTAATGCCATTTGATGGATTGATAGTGTATCATGAATAAATTGAAAAATATTGGAAGTTAATTTGCCGGAAAACGATTAAAAAGCCGCAGATATGGCAATATTTTTATAAAAGCTGTTGAATTCTTCCATCACATCGTATATGATAAGCGTTGTTGATGTTTCATCCAGCACAAAAAGGGAGTTATTCCTTTTTAAGGAGGTGAAAGTGTTGAATAAGACTGAATTGATTACTGCGGTTGCAGAATCTGCTGAACTTTCTAAAAAAGATGCTACAAAAGCTGTTGATTCTGTCCTGTCAACGATTGCCGATGCTTTGAAAGGCGGGAGCAAGGTTCAATTGATCGGATTTGGCAATTTTGAAGTTCGTGAACGCTCTGCTCGCAAAGGCCGCAATCCTCAAACGGGGGAAGAAATCGAAATTAGTGCAAGCAAGGTACCGGCGTTCAAACCGGGTAAAGCATTGAAAGAAGCCGTCCAATGATCTGAATTGATACATAGGACGTACGTTCGAAGGAGTCATCCGTCTTGGATGGCTCCTTTTGATTCAGAAAAGGATTAATTTATGGCGGTATTAATGACTTTCCTTTATTTTTATGGTTGCCTATGCTAGAATTTTTTACTAGGGCAACTAACGTTTACATAGGACTCAGGAATAATGCGCCGTTTCCATGGCAACAGGTACAGCAAAGTGCGGCGCGACTACGATTTGTTTATGCGGGTAGGATAAATTGGGAGGCTGCATTAAGTGAATGTGGATCATGAAAAGATAGAAAAAGCGGTTCGAATGATACTTGAAGCGATCGGAGAAGATCCTGATCGGGAAGGGCTTTTGGAGACACCGCAACGTGTGGCACGTATGTATGAAGAAATTTTTCAAGGAATGCAGCAGGATCCGAAAGAATACTTGTCGAAAATTTTTAACGAAGCACACGAAGAACTTGTTCTTGTTAAGGACATTCCATTTTATTCTATGTGTGAGCATCATTTAGTCCCTTTTTTCGGGAAAGCTCATGTGGGATACATACCAAGAGGCGGTCGTGTAACCGGACTCAGTAAATTAGCTCGGGCAGTTGAAGTGGTTGCGAAAAGACCGCAGCTTCAAGAGCGGTTGACTACGGAAGTGGCAGACAGCATTGTGGAAACTCTAAAGCCATACGGCGTCATCGTTGTTGTCGAGGCTGAACACATGTGCATGACAATGCGCGGCGTTAAAAAACCGGGATCGAGAACCATCACTTCGGCGGTGCGCGGCGTTTTCCAAAAAGATTCAACAGCACGAGCAGAAGCGATGTCGTTAATAAATCATTAATTTAGATTGGAAAGCGAGGAATGGTTCATGGAACTTAAAAGCGAAGAAGTATTAGGTGATTATTTTGTCATTAAAGCCGAAGAAGACGGAGTGAATGTCATCGGTCTAACTCGAGGAGCTGAAACACGTTTTTTTCATACGGAAAAATTAGATAAAGGTGAAGTGATGATCGCGCAATTCACAGAGCATACCTCAGCGATTAAAGTTCACGGAAAGGCAACTATTCAGACAAAGCACGGCACAATTACATCCGAATGACGCATCGCTTCATCTCCTACCGACGTTTTATTTTCATTATTTGCATAGGAGGCCGACGGTATTGGCGTTAAATGAAGAATTGGAGTTGGTGTATCATCAGCTTCGGAGCGAATTGAACCACACATATGTCCAGACCATTTTGCCTGAACCGACGATTGATCGGGACAAACTCGCTATTTACTATTTATTGTTTCGCCATCAAGAAACAAAAGAAAGTGCGGCTGCTTGCGCAAAGAGCGTGATGGTTGCAGAAATCGGATTGGACACGCATGAGTCGATGACGATAGAGAAACAAGTAGATAAAGATTTGATTAAGAAAAGACAGTTGACGGTACTGTCCGGTGATTTCTACAGTGCCCTGTACTATTATTCGCTCGCGCGTCAATCGAAATTAGAAGTCGTAAAATGGGTGGCACAAGCTATTCAGAGTTTCAATGTGCGTAAATGCTCGTTCTTTTATTCGACATCTCATCTGGGATGGGCCGAGATCATTGAATCCGTGAAGAAAATTGAGAGCGCTCTAGTGGAAAAAATTGCCTGCCAATTGGGATTAATACATGCGGTTCCATTACTAAATGACTTTTTCCTGATAAAAAGGTTAATCTTTGAAAAGAAAAGTCAAGCGGAGTTGGGGCAACTGAGTTACTTTTCACAAAAGCTCGTTGATGGTGTGGAAAATGTTTCGGATAAATTAGATCAAGAAATTAAGCATAAGGTCGCGTGTCTGTCAATGGCACTGGATCAATCGGCAAAGCATTCAGGGATGTTTCCACAAGTTGTGAACTATTTGCACGCGCGCTTAATAACGCTAGCTGAAGGGTTTGAAGAAAGGACTTATTAATTATGATGGACCAGGAAGAGAAACACGAAAGAGTGCATCACGTCTTTCAAAAGATCTACAAGAAATATGACGCGATGAATTCATTGATTAGTTTCAATCGTCACAAATCTTGGCGGCGACAAGCGGATCAAATCGTTTCGGCGAAACAAGGAGACAAAGTAATTGACGTATGTTGCGGAACCGGAGATTGGACATTATCGCTTGCAGAAGCTGTTGGTCCCCAAGGAAGGGTCGTCGGTCTTGACTTTAGTGATAACATGCTGAAGATTGCTCAGGCGAAACTAGAAGCGAGTCAGCTCGAGAACGTCACGCTTGTAAATGGAGATGCAATGGAGCTTCCCTATGAAGATGAATCATTTGATCGTGCGACGATTGGATTTGGATTAAGAAATGTTCCAGATTATTTAACTGTCTTAAAAGAAATAAATCGTGTTCTGCGACCAGGCGGAACGCTTGTCTGTCTTGAAACATCACAGACTAAAATACCTGTATACCGACAGCTATACTTCATCTATTTTCGCCTTATCATGCCGCTTCTGGGAAAGTTATTCGCCGGCAGCTACAAAGAATACGCCTGGCTGAATGAATCTGCAGCAAAGTTTCCCGATCAAAAGAAACTGACTCAACTCTTTTTGGACGCTCACTTTGAAAACATCTTGGTCCGTTCATTAATGGGAGGAATCGCTGCCATACATCGTGGAACGAAACCGCTAGATGATAAATCTGCGACGGTTGATCGGAAATAACGCGTGTTCGTGTTAACGAAAGGTGAAAGAGATGACCCTGTCAAGAATCTACATGGAACAAAAGAAGAATTTAAAAATAGTTGAAAAGCAGCTGGAATCAGTGCTTTGGGCACCGCACCCCATTCTTAATGAGGCGTCTCTTGACCTGCTCAAAGCAGGAGGCAAGAGAATTCGACCATTGTTGACTCTACTTTGTGCTCAATATGGTGATCCCTCGCGCAAAGCTGTGATTGATTCAGCGGTGATGCTGGAATTGATTCATATGGCTTCGCTTGTTCATGATGATGTGGTTGATGATTCGAATCTGCGGCGAGGGAAGCCAACGGTTAAAGCGCAGTGGGACAATAGAGTTGCCATGTACAGCGGCGATTTTATCTTTGCTAAGGCGATCGAACTTATCTCAGACCTTGAGAATCATGAAATTCATCGAAGTATATCACGAGTCATTCGTGACTTGAGTCTAGGCGAAATTGATCAGATCAAAGAGTTGTATAATTGGAAACAGAACCTGCGTGTTTATTTGAGAAGAATTAAGCGCAAAACAGCTTTGCTCATGGCGCTTAGTTGTCAGATAGGGGCTCTTGCTGCTGGCTGTCCCTCAAAGGTGGGAATAAAGCTCTATTATTTTGGCTATTATTTGGGTATGAGCTATCAAATTACCGATGATATTCTTGACTTCGTTGGTACGAATAAACAGCTGGGCAAACCTGCCGGGGGCGATTTGAGAAATGGAAATATTACACTGCCTACATTTTTTGCTCTAAATAAATATGGAATGCGTAATGCCATTCGTAATGTATTAGAGAGCAGCAGTACCGATCAGGGACAATGGGATACCGTTATTCAGGAGATTCGTGATTCAGGCGCGATTCAGGATTCAGAGCGGCTCAGTGACAACTATTTGCGCAAGAGCAGAGAAATCCTAGATCAATTGCCGCAACTTAGCACGGCGCGCTCATTAAAAGAAATTGCGGATTATATTGGTACGAGAAACTACTAATCGAGTAAGATGTCTAAATGACTATAGGGAGGCCGATGAAGATGGAGCGAACATTCTTGATGGTTAAGCCGGATGCTGTTAGGCGAGGATTGATTGGAAGTATCATTGCGCGTTTTGAAGCGAAGGGGTTTAAGATGATTGCCGGCAAACTCATGATCATTTCCGATGAGCTGGTCAAGAAACATTATTTTGAACATGAGGGACGCCCTTATTACAACGACTTAACAACTTTTATGACCTCAGGCCCCGTATTTGCTATGGTTTGGGAAGGCAACGACATTATTAAACTCTCACGATTTATGATGGGTTCAACCGATCCCGAAAAAGCGACTCCCGGAACCATTCGAGGAGATTACGCGACACGTATGAATCGAAATGTTATTCATGGGTCGGACTCAGCAGAGAATGCGGAGCGAGAAATTCGCCTTTTCTTTGAAGAAGAAGAATTTGTAAGCAATAAATAAGTAATGGACAAATAGATGAGGAGAACTAGTTAATGAGCGGAACAATCGAACAGGACTATGAACAATTTAAACGGTTGTTTTTCCAACTCACGGGTATCAATTTGTCTTTGTATAAAGAGGAGCAGATGAAGCGCCGCCTCAATTCGCTTCGCATGAGGAGAGAAATTCCTACATTTGTTGACTATGCTCATCGGTTAAAAGAGGATAAAGTGCTGCTTGATGAAATTTTAAGTAGAATGACCATCAATGTGACCGAATTCTTTCGAAACCGTCCTAGGTGGACTATTCTTGAAGGCAAAATTCAAGAAATTGCTTCATCCGGCAGGCAGTTAAAGATTTGGAGTGCGGCATGTTCGACCGGGGAAGAGCCCTATTCATTAGCGATTTTATTGAGTAAATACTTGCCCAATATGAATTTTTCCATTGTCGCAACTGATATTGATCGCAACGTTTTGGAGAAGGCGAGTGAAGGTGCCTACCTGGAGAAAGCGATTCAGATGTTGACTCCGGACGAACGGCGGCATTTTTCAAAGAAAGGGTTTCTTTACCATGTGAATCCGAATCTGAAACAGACGATACACTTTAAGCAGCATGATTTGCTGCTTGATCCGATTCCGGGAAAATTTGATTTGATTGTCTGCCGCAATGTGCTGATCTATTTCACGGAAGAAGGAAAGAAGACGATATATATGAAATTAAGCGACGCATTGAGAGTAAACGGTGTTCTGTTTGTCGGGAGTACAGAACAAATTTTTAACGCTTCTACATTTCATTTGCGATCAACTGAGACCTTTTTCTATGAAAAAATGGAAGACGAGCGCTAGATTATTTCCGACGGGATAACTATGGTTGACAAGAACTATAGAGTTGACTATGATGAGTATACATTATGAGGCAAAGAATTGTTTTGAGATCGGATTGCGCCAAAGGGCGCGATCGGTCAGAGTTTTCAAGATGAGAGAAGAGAATGAGCAAAGTTGAGAAGAGCTGAGGGTTTTCCACACTGATGGCCACTACACCCACAGGACTTCCTGTGGGTTTTATTGTTGATTATTGATTTATTTTCTATAAATCAACAATTCCCTCTCTTAGCACTCACACCCGCTCATTCCTCAAAAAGAGGAGTGGAGCTCATGTTTAAAGAAACATTAACGGATTTAGTTGAAGGTAAGAAGCTTTCTGAATCAGAAGCCGGATTAATGATGGATGTAATCATGGAGGGGAAGGCGACGTCAAGCCAAATCGCAAGCTATTTAACCCTTCTAAGTATGAGAGGTGAGACGATTGAAGAATTGGCGGGATCCGTGCGCAGCATGCGCGCGCATGCCAAAGCGCTTCACTATCATCACCCCGTACTTGATATAGTTGGTACCGGTGGAGACAAAACAGCAACCTTTAATATTTCAACAGCCGCGGCGCTTGTTCTTTCCTCACTCGGTATTCACGTGGCGAAACATGGTAATCGTTCGGTATCGTCAACCAGTGGTGCGGCAGACGCGTTGGAGGCATTAGGCATTAATATCCAATCAACTCCCGATTCTGCCAGTCGGCTGCTTGATCAAACCCATATGTGTTTCCTATTTGCACCACTTTATCACGCTTCCATGAAATATGCCATCGAGCCGCGTAAAGCGCTCGGATTTCGAACGATATTTAATCAACTTGGCCCATTGACCAACCCTGCCGGAGCCGAGCGTCAGCTTCTCGGAGTGTACAGTCGACCACTTGCCGAACATTATGCACAGGCAATTGTTACGCTTGGCACAGAACGGACACTTGTCGTAACCGGTGAGGATGGCATGGATGAACTGACAATAGCCGGACGTACGGACGCTTTTCTGATAGAAAACGGTACAATTCAAACGTTCTCGCTGACACCTGAAGCGGTCGGTCTTACGACTGGCAGTCTGAAGGAGATTCAGGTCAAAAATCCGCACGAAAGTGCCTTATTAATTGAATCTGTACTATCAGGCGGTCAGGAAAATCAAACGGCGGCTGGCGCTGTTCTGCTAAATGCAGGCGCCGGGTTGTATGTGGCCGGCAGAACGAACTCTATTGCGGAAGGTGTCCATGAGGCACGTGAGGCGATAAGATCCGGAGCCGCACTTGATCAGCTTAACTTGATGCGCAGAGAGACAAAGGTAGCCGCCCATGCCTAAATCCTTTCTTGACCGCATTCTTCAGACAAAGTTAGAAGAGTTGGCTGTGTTCACAATGCCTGACAGAGTTTGTGAACAGCAGGAACATTATTCATTGAAGAAGGCATTGCGAAACGCAAATCATGAATTAGGTTTAATTGCTGAGGTGAAACAAGCATCACCATCTAAAGGTATTTTCGCTCCCCGAATTATTCCTGCGCGAGTTGCCAAAGCATATGCGCGAGCGGGGGCTGACGCGATTAGCGTGCTTACCGATCGCACCTATTTTCACGGTTCGACAGAGCATTTGAGAGAAGTTAGGGGCAGCGTTCAACTGCCAATCTTGCGCAAAGATTTCATCATTGACGAGCGACAGATCGAAGAAGCTGATCGTTGCGGCGCGGATGCAATTCTGCTCATCGCCGCCGCACTTGATCCGTTAAAATTACATGAATTTTATTTAGCAGCGCAAGACCGTGGACTTGAGTCTCTAGTCGAGGTGCATTGCGTTGAAGAGCTGGAACGCATTCTTCGGATGTTCACACCGGAAATCATCGGGATTAACAATCGGAACTTAAAAACTTTTGAAACGAGTCTTTCTGTTACAGAAACAGTCGCGAAAGTTGTACCAAATGAGGTGGTGTTAGTGAGCGAATCCGGCGTGCACAAAGCGCAGGATGTTTGCTTTCTTCGGGATCAAGGCGCAACTGCCGCGCTTGTAGGCGAGGCGTTGATTTGTTCCGGCTCACCTGAACAGAAAATTTGCGATTTATTTGGTGAGGTCGTGAAAAGCAATGCGTCCTTTACTTAAATTTTGTGGCAATCATTCATTTGAAGACTTGCAATTAACTGTTAACAGTCGAGCAGACTTTATTGGATTTATTTTCACAAAAAAGAGCAGGAGAACGGTTTCAGCAAAGGAAGTCTCATGTTGGCTTAAACAACTTGGTCCAATTAGCGAAAAAAAATTGGTCGGCGTGTTCGCCAATGATTCACTTAGATTCATAGAAACCGTACATGAAATGGTGCCATTTGATCTTGTTCAGCTCCATGGCAACGAATCCCCCAAACAACTTAAGGAGATAAAAGAATCACTCGGAGTGCCAGTCTGGAAGGCACTTCATCATGATAACAAGACACTGAGTCAGATGAATCAGTACGATGGACTGGCGGATGGATTTGTTATTGATACTAAAGTAAGCGGACACTTCGGCGGTACAGGAATTTCTTTTGACTGGACAAATATCTCAGACTATACGCATGAGGCTGAGCGTCAAAATGTTCCATGTTTCATTGCAGGTGGCGTAACGCCTGGAAATATTTCTCGGTTGCTCAGTCTTCATCCAATTGGTATTGATATAGCTTCCGGTATCGAACGTGCGCTTCACAAGGACAGGGAATGTATTCAAAAAATAGAAGAAAAGGTGTGGGTGAATGGTGATTAGGCAGCCTCAACTGGAAGATAAATTTAGAACAGATGAAAGTGGCCGTTATGGAGAATTTGGCGGACAGTATGTTCCTGAGACTTTGATGCATGCAGTTTTGGAACTGGAAAAAGGGTTTAAAGAAGCGATTAGTGATCCTTCCTTTTTACAAGAATATCACCGCATTCTTCAGGACTATTCAGGCAGACCGACACCGGTGACTTTTTGTGAACGGCTCAGCAATCAGTTAGGCGGAGCTCGAATTTATTTGAAGCGTGAGGACCTGAATCACACGGGAGCGCATAAAATTAACAACGCGGTAGGTCAGGCTTTACTGGCACGCAGAATGGGCAAAAGGCAGATCATTGCGGAAACTGGTGCGGGCCAACACGGCGTTGCTTCGGCGACCGTTGCCGCATATTTCGGAATGCCGTGTAAAGTGTTCATGGGTGCGGTTGATGTGGAGCGTCAGGCGCTGAATGTATTCCGAATGAAGCTGCTGGGTGCTGAAGTCGTACCGGTCCATTCAGGAAATGGTACATTAAAAGATGCAGTCAACGAGGTGCTGCGCTATTGGGCGGCAAATAGTGAGGATACAGCTTATATCGACGGTTCGGTGGTTGGACCGCATCCTTACCCGATGATCGTTCGTGATTTCCAGCGAATTATTGGTGACGAAGCACGAGAACAGATGTTGCAGAAGGTAGGAAAGTTACCCGATGCCGCATTCGCCTGTGTCGGAGGCGGAAGTAATGCAATGGGTCTGTTTACTGCTTTTCTTAAGGATCCGGTTCGCTTATTTGGTGCCGAGGCAGGCGGCAAGGGCGTTGCTACCAATGATCATGCCGCGACGTTAACCAAGGGAAGTGTCGGTATTGTGCACGGTATGAAAACGTTCCTGCTTCAGGATCGAAACGGACAGATAACCGAACCTTATTCCATTTCAGCTGGACTGGACTATCCTGGGATTGGTCCGGAGCATGCATTTCTATCTGAATCCGGACGCGCGACGTATGAGGCGATTACCGACAACGAGGCGGTTGACGCACTGATCACATTATCAAGGCTGGAAGGCATACTGCCTGCTTTGGAAAGTGCGCATGGGCTTGCACTTGCAATGAAAAAAGCGAAGACCATGAGCCCGGAGCAAAACGTGCTTGTCTGTCTATCCGGCCGAGGCGATAAGGATGTAAACACCATACTGCGCATTATGGATGAGCGAAACGGAGGAAAAGTAAATGACGACGAGGATGAATGAGTATGTGAACAGGGATAGAGGTATGATGTTTATTCCCTTTATCACTGCCGGTGATCCGGATAATGAGGTGACGATTGAACTGGCACTGATGCTGCAATCCATCGGGGCGAATGCACTTGAACTGGGCATCCCATATTCTGACCCATTGGCTGATGGTCCGGTGATTCAAAGCGCATCCAAGAGAGCACTAAGCCATGGCGAGACCCTTTCAGAAGCGATGAGTCTCGTAAAAACCATGCGCCAAAAAGGTTTGAACATTCCGGTCATTATTTTCACCTATGCTAATGTTCTGTCACAATTCGGATTGGAAGCTTTCTTTAAAAAGGCGGAGGCTGACGAAATTGACGGTTTGCTTATTCCCGACCTGCCTTATGAGGAAAGTCGGGCGCTTGCCGAGTCGTGCCGCAAGCGTGACATCAGCTTGATTTCACTTGTCGCGCCGACGACCTCTGAGCGCAGACTTAGACTGATTTGTAGGGACGCGCAAGGATTCATCTATTGTGTCTCATCACTCGGCGTCACCGGTGTGCGCAAGACGTTCCACCCAGATGTTTTCTCATTTCTCAAGCGTGTGCGACAAGTAAGCGATCTACCAATAGCTGTTGGTTTCGGCATTTCATCTTCCGAACAGGTTGATCAATTGGAAGATTACGCGGATGGTTTTATTGTCGGAAGCGCCATCGTCTCCGAAATTGGACAGAGGTCGAATCAACTGTCTGATCCGCTTCAACGTCCCGCGGCCATCAATGAGATACGGCAAAAACTATGTCAATGTCTGCTTGCACCTATCAGCTAATCACAAATAAATGCGATTTGATAATGCCTCTTCTGTTTTCTTCAGAAAGAGGCTTTTGTCTTGCGTAAATTTTGTATCCTTTATTCAATTGCTCTCCCGTGGCTGTTCCTCCTTGAAGTTGACGCCTAAGTTGATTATGATGGCTAGAGTGGATATACGTACGGATTTTTGGAGGAGGATTAACACAAAATGCACACTTTAGAAACAGCGAGCGCCTTAATAGGAAGCGGACAGACAGAAGAGGGTCTTAGACAGCTTCACGAGTTGCTTATGGACGGTGACGATCAAACACAGTTTGGCGCAGCGTCTGTTTACCAGCAGTTCGGGTTTTTAGATAATGCTCAAAAAGTGTATGAACGATTGATCAAACAGTATCCGGATGATAGTGAGCTTATTCTGCAACTATCCGAGTTACTGATTGACAAAAATGAGGAATCAAATGCGATCCGGTATTTGCAACGGATTCATCCCTTGGATGAAAATTATTTGAGCGCACAGGTGATGATGGCTGATTTGTATCAGATAGAAGGACTGGACGAAGTAGCCGAGCATAAGCTTCTTGGCGCGCTCAAACTTGCACCGCATCAGCCTATTCTGATTCTCGCACTCGGTGAGCTGTATCTGTCTGTCGGTCAGGCGGGCAAGGCTGTTGATTGCCTAATGCAGGTAAAAGACAATCCTGAATTTGCTGCTCAGAATGTTCACTTGAAGCTAGCAGAGGCGCTCAGCCTAAGCGGCAGCTTCGAAGCATCCATAAAAGAATATGAGCTGGGTTTGAAACAAGAAGAAACCCTTGACGGACTATATGGCTATGCGGTAACGGCAATGCGTATCCACGAGCCACGTAAAGCTATTAAAGCGTTGGAGAAGTTAAAAACAATGGATCCTGGCTATAGTACTCTTTACAATGTACTCGCAGAAGCTTACGAGCATGAAGGCGAGTATGAAAAAGCAATGGAAGCTGTGCTGGCGGGCATTGAGCAAGATGAATATAATGAACGGCTATTTGAGACTGCGGGAGTACTCGCAGCAAAAATGCATCAAAATGAGAAAGCGGCTGAGTACTTCACGAAGTGTCTCAACCAAAATCCTGAAAATATGGAGGCATTGACTCATCTGGTTGAACTTAAGGCGCAGGCGGAAGATTATGATGCGGTAATTGATCTGCTTGCCCCTCTTAAAAGCGATGATCCGATGTTAATTTGGTTTCTTGCCACTGCATATAATCAAACAGATGAATTGACAAAGGCGGCGAATCTATATCAGGCTTGTTACCAAGCATTTTCAGTCAATCCCGATTTTCTCCAAGAGTATGGTGAATTTCTGAGAGAAACCGGAAGGATGAAGGAAGGACTGAGTGTATTGGAACAGGCAGCACAATTAAGTCCGGAAAATCAAGATCTTGTCGCATTTGTTGAACGAATAAAGCAGGATGAATGAGAATGAATGGCGAATGTAATTATTAAGAAAAGTGATGAATGCGAATGTTTGCGAGGAGGGGACAGCAGAATGGAACAGATGGTGTCAAATGTGCAGAAGAAAATATTTCTTCGTTGGATTTTAGATCGTCATCTGCTGGCTAACCGGGAAATAATTTGGCTGCTTCATTATCTGATGAGCAATGACCAGCTATTAGGTATGATCCATATTGTTGACGATGTGGTAGGGGTGAACCGTTTGATAACAATCACTTCGCCTGAACAAGAAGGACATATTTTTCGTTACGTTAAAGCGACCGTAGAAACGAATGATCCCGAGAAAGCGTTCCATGATTTGCGTATGAATCAGCAGGAGGATGTCTATCTTGAATTGAACATTGAGGCTGTACGCCGTTCCCCAATCTATTTTTCAGTTCTAGAGGAGAACCCAAACAGTTCCGTAGATGTCCATGAAAGATATGGAAGAATGGCGGAACGAGCAGCGGGAGAAGCGGAACGGATATTCATTGTTGATCAATTGAGTAAGGGGATTAACAATGCACTAGACAATGGCGATAAGGAACAATTTTATTTGCTGTCGAAGCAATTAAATGAAGTACGGAGAAATCAATCAAAAAAAACAGAATGAGAACAGATGATCAATGGCTTATAGCGAAGCGGTCTACTCTTGTCCTTCCACTCATATAGTTTCATCAAGGAGTTAAAGGGAGGACAAGCGATGAAAGCGAAGCTGTTTGCCATATTTATTTGCTTCATTCTTTTCTTAGGGTTTCCCGAGCATGGTCACGCTGAAGAAAGCCAGGAAGTGATGAAAGATCATATGGAGGTCTTGGTAGACCTGTCTGACCGCGTTTTTCAATATGCCGATGCGAACCAAGATGCCGCAGCCGCCAGTCTGTTAAATGAACTGAGTAAAAAATGGAACACATCGACGCAAGCGTATTCAGAAAAAGACCAGCATGTGATCGGTACCGCGATGATTAAGCTGAGACTTTTGATCAATTCAGGAGATAATCAACGTGAAATTACAAATGCTGCCGTGTCTCTACGATTAAGTTTCGACGCTCTGGCAACAGAGGGACAACCTATGTGGAAAGATCTGCACTCAGAGGTGCTTACGCCCGTTTCTAAAATGAAAACGGCGTTACAAAATAAAGATAATGAGCGTTTTCAATACTTGCTCAATGATTTTCTTGATGAATATGCGGTTATTTATCCTGCGCTAGTTATTGATGGACAGTCAGACACGGTAAATTTAGTGAATAAACGCATCAGCGCTTTTTCTGATAGTCGTTTAAAAGATGTAAAAGCGAATGCAAGGATTCGCCAATTAAATGCCATTCAGTACGCATTAAATCAGGTGTTCCGTCAATCGACGAACACTCGAGAAGAAAGCATGATGGTACTTGTGGCAATTATTAGCGGAATTGTCGTATGTGTGCTTGTCTATGCATCATGGCGACGTTTTGTTGGGGAACGGATGATGGGAGAACGCGTCAGGTAATGAATGAGTGGCGAATTTTTGACAAACTCGGAAAGTTTGACTAAAATTGACTATAATGACATTTGTTCAAGGAAGAACGCTTCGATTACGACTGTGCGGGAACTGCTTGAATCAAGCGGATTAAGCATCTGATGGTGTTTTTCAATCGCGATGAACAAATTCAAATGATCAGTTTTGGAGGAATGAGCATGATTCAATACCTGATTTATCTGGGCATTTTAATGCTGATCCCTGTATGGGCACAAATGCGTGTCCGTTCGACGTATTCAAAGTACTCCGAAGTTGGTAACTCAACGGGGATGACAGGTGCTCAGACTGCAAGAAAAATTTTGGATGCGAACGGTCTTTATGACGTGACGGTTAAAGAGGTGGCGGGTTCCTTAACCGATCATTATGATCCCCGTGATAAATCGGTGAATTTGTCCACAGACATATACCATGGGGCTTCGATCGCAGGAACTGCGGTGTCTGCGCATGAGGTGGGGCACGCAATTCAGGATGCGAGGGACTACACGTTCATGCGGGTTCGGAGCGCACTTGTACCGGTTGCAAATCTTGGATCGAATCTTTCCTACATTCTCATTCTTGCCGGTGTGTTTTTAGGCATGATGCAGCTTGCCTCGCTTGGCGTCATTTTTTTCGCTGCGGCTGTACTCTTCCAGTTAGTAACGCTGCCCGTTGAGTTTGATGCTTCCGGTCGGGCTTTGAAACAAATCGTTTCACTGGGCATTGTTCAGGAAAGCGAAGAAAAGCAGGCGAAAAAAGTCCTTTCAGCAGCTGCTATGACTTATGTTGCCGCAGCTTTAGTTTCCGTGATGGAATTGATTCGATTTATATTAATGATTACAATGTCCAATCGTGAAGAATAACAAAACTAGTATATGAATAACGGGGAGCCGATCTCTAGCATCATAGAGATCGGCTTCTTTTATTCGCATAAAAGTCGCAAACATCTAAATCGTTCGAGGGCAGGCAGCAAATGTGCAAGCAACATCTTCCAGATTCCGAAAGGCATTATCCACAATCAATTGACAAATGCTTGTTTTATATTACAATGAAATAGTTTGAGCGGCAGCTCACGTGGTTCGAAACCATCCCACGTTTATCAAAAAACTAAGGAGGCGTCTATTAAATGAAGACGATTAAAATGCTAGCGATCAATGCAATTATAGCAGCGCTGTATATTGTGCTTACTTTCTTTCTGCAGCCGATCAGTTTTTCAACTGTTCAGTTCAGAATTGCGGAAATGTTAAACCATCTCATTGTGTTTAATAAAAAATATTTTTGGGGGATCATCTGCGGGGTGTTCATCGGCAACTTATTTTTTTCTCCGCTCCTCCCATATGATCTTATTTTTGGTACCGGGCAGTCTGTCTTGGCACTTTTGATCACAATCTTTGCTTCTAAATATGTAAAGTCGATATGGACGCGGATGCTGATTAATACCGGCATCTTTACAGTATCTATGTGTTTTATCGCGTGGGAGCTGGCAATTGTGTTCCACACACCATTCCTGTGGACGTGGCTGATCGTTGCTATTGGCGAATGTGCGGTCATGCTTGTAGGCGCTCCGATCATGTATGCGATCAGTCGGCGCGTTCCTTTTGGAAAATTGGTTTGAATTCATTAAAAAGCTTGGTTTCGCCAAGCCTTTTTAACAGGTAAAGAAACATCCATGACCCGCTTGAGGGGGGCGCGGGACACCGCTTGAATGAAAATATAAATGCCCTAAGTATAGCGTTTTGCCTTGCCGGTACGACGATAAGGTCGTAAGATTCGGTTGGGCGATCAGGTAAGTGCCCAATCTGAGAAATAAACGGAAAAATTACCCTTATGTACCTGTGAAACAAGCACCAGGATGCATATAAGCGGAAAATCTCCGCTTATTTTATTCCGGACGCGATACCGAATTAAGGACCAAAATGATTTATTAGAAAACTTGGCTTCGTCAAGCCTCTGGCGAAGGCGAAGACTTAGTTGCGACGGCCATGGACGGCCTAGTGTCCGGTGAGCCGCAGGACGCGGCGTTTTTTCGGACCGCTTACACTGTTTCCTTTAAAATTTTTATATTCTTTCTTACCAGTGTTAAAAAGTAAGAAGCATCTGCATGGATGCTTCTTACTTTTTTGGTTTAATCTGCCATAGATAACTGGCAATGATTCGATCCACTTGAGGATTTTCATGGAGCATGCTGTGCTGAGCGCTAGGACCATACACAATCTTTTCCGTATAATGAGCTGGACTGAAAAAATATTTTCCAAAATAGGCACTTTGCAAGGAGACAACCCCATCACCTTCGTGAGGTTCACGTATTTCCCCAGCGAGTGCAAGTACATCCATATTCTTAGGCAAACGTTGGCGGTGCTGGTACAAATAGCTTTCTTGTTTCAATTTGGAAATGGTGTAGTCATTGTCGTTCTGCGGACCGTTGATCCAGTCAAACGGGGCTGCTATCGCTACATATTTCTTTATTGTAGGGTATTCAGCAGGGATCTTAATTTTCTCCAAATAACAGGTAAAAGCTTTTCCTCCCATCGAATGAGAGACGACGTTCACTCGACTGATGCCGTAGTCGCGTTTCAGTATCCGGAAAACATTAATTAGCCAAGCGGCTTGTTGCTCCATTGATTCATGGTTTCTGACGAATAACACCTGAATGAGTGGTATTTTCTGATCGGTTATCTCTCCGGTTAGCTTAACTACACCATTGGGATCAACCGTTACCACCATTGCCCGCGCTGGTCCGTCATAATTCGCGTGCAGCCGCTCGAACATGGTGCGGAATGAACGTTCCGATCCTTTCCAACCATGAATAAAAACTGTGGGTATATGCTGCGCACTCGGTTTACTTGTTTGTTCCGCGGATGTTTTGGGTGCCGCGCTGGCACTGCGCACTCTATGATCAATGTCCTTGTCATAAGAAAGATTAAATACGAGCATGGCAAGTGTCACAATCAGTGTAAGCAAAAAGATGCGTTTGACTCTCATGATAAATCACTCCAATGATCGATTCATATAAAAAGGGGGCTTTTACTAGCTTAGTGCAAATGGAAGCTTTTTAAAACTAATTCTTTCTTCCATCCGTGAAATAGGTTCATGGTATAATGAATCTAGATTATTTGAAGAGAGGCGTTTTTTTGTCACAGCAACCGCAATTATTACTCGTGGACGGGATGGCACTGCTATTTAGAGCATTTTACGCGACAGCACCAACCGGACAGTTTATGTTTAACGATCAAGGTACACCAACTAACGGAGTACAGGGATTTCTCCGTCATCTTTTGCTTGCTATTCAAAAACGGAAGCCAACACATATCGCTGTTTGTTGGGATATGGGTTCGAAAACATTTCGTCATCAATTATTCGATGGCTATAAAGCGAATCGCGCAGCGCCACCAGTGGAAATGGTGCCGCAATTTGATCTTGCAAAAGAAATGATTGACGCTTTTGGTGTTCCGAACATAGGCGTGGACGGTTATGAAGCTGATGATTGTATCGGAACGTTGGCTAAGAAGGCACAGGATGAAATTAAAGTCTCTATTGTGACTGGTGATAGAGATCTGCTGCAGCTGCTTGACAGTCATATTAGCGTCGATCTCCTTCAGAAAGGCTACGGAAATTACCGCAGCTTTAATGAACAACTATTTTGTGACCATTATGGAGTGACTCCGCAGCAATTTATCGAAGTAAAAGCGCTAATGGGTGACTCAAGTGATGGTTATCCCGGTGTTCGCGGCATTGGCGAAAAGACGGCAATCAAGTTAATCAATCAATTTGGTTCCATTGACGCCATCCTTGAACATATCGATCTATTACCGAATGGACAGCGAAAGAAAATCAGCACAGATTTGAGCATGCTTCATCTTTCACGTCAATTGGCTGAAATCAATTGTGATGCGCCTGTTGCATTAGATTTTAAAGATGCATCCTATACAGGCATCACAGACTCTTTTGCAGAAAAGGTCAACCATTTGGGAATGCGACTGGTAAACTATGAGATTGTTCAGCAAAGGTGGAATAAGAACGAGATACATGTTGCAGGGGATTCTATTTAATCACCAGTGAGTTCGTATTCATAGTTGTGCATGAGTGACAAAGACGGGACAAAAGCCCGCCTTTTATTTTTTTCTAAAAAAATAATTTTGTATTTTCTCTATTTTGACATAAATAGACATGTTTTGGAGAAGGAATTTAACGTTTCCCGTTGAATCATTATGTATAAACGGATAAAAGAGCAGCAATGATCGCAACGATATTTGCTGAATCGAGGAAACAAGTGCGAACGGACTGGAGCATATCCTTCAATCCATAATAATAATAATAAAGGACGTGTGGATCAATGTTAACTGTTGAAAATGAGCGGCAACTGTCCCCAAATGATGTTGATCTGTATTTATTTCACGAAGGTACTCTCTTTGAAGGGTACAAGGTGTTTGGCGCGCATTATGAACATGTCGATAACGAAGACGGATTTCGATTCACTGTATGGGCACCGAACGCGCGCTCTGTCTCTGTCGTTGGTGATTTTAACGACTGGGATGCGGGCAAACATAAGATGAAACCAGTGAAACAATCCGGTGTTTGGACAAGCTTTATTGAAGGAATCGGTGTTGAAGAACGGTATAAATTCGCGATTGAGACGGCCTCTGGTTCAGTCGTCTTGAAATCAGATCCGTACGCTTTTTATGCCGAAACAAGGCCGAACACAGCGTCCTTGACTTGCAGGATTGATGGGTATAAATGGCATGACAGTAAATGGATGAGACAGAGAGATAAGAAGGATGAATATCATCGGCCGATGGTAATTTACGAATGCCATTTAGGTTCGTGGAAAAAAAAGGAAGACGGGAAACTTCTGACTTATCGTGAACTTGCTGATGAGCTTGTTGATTATGCTTTTGAAAACGGGTTTACTCACATTGAACTCATGCCAATTATGGAGCATCCATATGACCGCTCCTGGGGCTATCAGATCACGGGTTATTTCGCGCCAACAAGCCGTTTCGGCAGTCCGCAGGATTTTATGTATTTCGTCGACACGTGCCATAAACGTGGAATCGGTGTCATATTGGACTGGACGCCAGCTCATTTCTGCCGTGACACGCATGGACTTGGCAAATTTGACGGCACGCCGCTTTATGAACCGTGTGATCCGAAATTGGCGGACCGTCCACAATGGGGCACATACAATTTTGACTTCAGCAAAAATGAAGTTGTTAGTTTTCTCATTTCAAACGCCCGTTACTGGATGGACGTCTATCATGTTGAAGGGTTTCGAATTGATGCCGTCTCATCGATGATCTATTTGAATCATAACAATGATCTTCCTTTTGATTTGAAGAATAAATATGGCGGCTATGAAAATCTTGAAGCTATTGACTTTATCAAGAAATTAAATGAGGCGGTGTTCATTGAATTTCCATCAGCATTGATGATCGCTGAGGAAGCCACCGATTTTCCGATGGTTTCGAAACCGACTGATGCCGGTGGATTGGGGTTTAATTATAAATGGAACATGGGCTGGGTACATGATATTTTGCGTTATATGTCGCTGGAACCATCTGAACGGCGTTACCATCACAACTTGATTACTTTTTCAATGCTTTACGCGTACTCGGAGAATTTCATTTTGTCTTTCTCGCATGATGAACTCGTTTATGGCAAGCGCTCGTTATTGAATAAAATGCCGGGGGATGAGTGGCAGCGATTTGCGAGTCTGCGCGTATTGTATGGCTTTTTTATGACGCACCCAGGCAAGAAACTTTTATTTATGGGTAGTGAATTCGCTCAGTTTGATGAATGGAAGGATTTAGAACAACTCGACTGGAAGCTGCTTGATTTTCCAATGCATCACGCATTTCATGATTACGCTGTCGCCTTTAATCATTTCTATCAAGAGACATCTTGTTTATGGCGGCTCGACCATGAGGAGGAAGGATTTGAATGGATTGATGCAGATAATTCAAATCAAAGTATCATCAGTTTCATAAGAAAAGGGAAGCGAAAAGGCGACTACTGCGTGATCGTGTGCAACTTCACGCCAAATGTCTATCATCATTTCAAACTTGGGGTTCCGGCAAGCGGGCCTTATTTGGAAATGTTCAATAGTGACGCAGAGACATTTGGAGGAACGGGGCAATGCAATCGTAAGTCGGTTGAATCTATTGACGAGCCTTTTCACAATCATCCATATTGCGTGGAAACGACGATTCCGCCGTTGGGAATTAGTATTCTAATGAAAGAAACAAAAAAAAGAAAAACAATGAAGGCTTATGATCAGGTATAACGAAACCGTTCCCCTGAGCCACTGAAAAAGGAGAGAGAGAGATGAATGTGCTTTTTGCCGCATCTGAATGTGTTCCATTTATAAAAACAGGTGGATTGGGTGATGTAGTTGGTGCATTGCCTAAGGCTTTGCAGAAAGAAGGCGTGAACGTAAGCGTTGTCCTTCCGAAATACCAGGATCTGAATCCGGATTTTCAAACACGTTTGACGTACATGAAATATATCTTCGTTTCGGTTGGTTGGAGAAATCAATATTGCGGAATTTATAAACTTGAACAATCTGGGATCAATTATTATTTCTTGGATAACGAATATTACTTCAAGCGTGCAGGGTCATATGGCTATAATGACGATGGAGAACGCTTCGCTTTTTTTTCTAAGGCGGTTCTAGCAGCTCTCCCGCATCTGGATGACCATCCGGATTTAATACACTGTCATGACTGGCAAACGGGATTAATCGCTGTGCTTCTTGATGCGCACTTTAGAAAACAGGCTTTTTATAAGGACATTCGAACGGTATTTACGATTCACAATTTGAGATATCAGGGGGTGTTTTCTAAATCAGTGCTTGGTGACTTGCTCGAACTCGATTATTCCTATTTTCACGAAAATGGTCTTGAATTCTATGACAATGTGAGTTACATGAAAGCAGGTCTCGCTTATTCGGATCAGTTGACGACGGTCAGCCGTACCTATGCACGCGAGATTCAAATGCCCTATTATGGCGAAAAACTCGATGGATTTCTACGTTGGAATAGTGGCAAACTGCACGGAATCGTAAATGGTATTGATAATGAGCTATACAATCCGCAAACCGATTCACAAGTATTCGCTAAATACAGTGACCCGATTGGGAAAAAGAAAAATAAAATCGCGCTTCAAGAACATCTCCGTCTTCCCGTTGATGCGGATATCCCTATGATTGCAATGATTACGCGATTAACCGGTCAAAAAGGGATTGATTTGGTGCTTCGGGTTTTTCATGAAATGATGCATCTTGGGGTTCAATTTGTACTGCTCGGAACCGGAGAACGAAGTGACGAAGACGCGTTTCGTTGGTTAGCCGGTCAGTACTCCGGATCAGTTTCTGCGAATATATTCTTTGACGATGGGTTGGCACGAAAAATCTATGCAGGTTCGGATCTGTTTTTAATGCCGTCGAATTTCGAACCTTGTGGTATTGGACAATTGCTTGCCATGCGCTATGGAAGCTTACCCATAGTCAGAGAAACAGGCGGACTTAAGGATACAGTACAGTCATACAATGAGTTCACCGATGAGGGAAATGGATTCAGTTTTACCAATTACAATGCGCATGACATGCTCTATACGATTGAGCGTGCGGTTCGACTATACAATCACGATCGTTCTAAATTTACAGAAATAGCAAATCGCGCGATGCAATTAGACTACGGATGGGCACAATCAGCAAAGGAATACATTGATTTGTATGAAACACTAGTCGAGTAACTAATATGAAAGATTATTATAATAAATTCAGAACTTTTTCAATGAAATGTTCCGTATTTCCTGAATTTTGTTATATAATAGTTATTGGGAAGTATATTTTCCATTGGCTACAGGCGAAACGAAGCATGAACTAACATTTGAAAAATTTTTAAAAAATGCTTTTAGTCTGTGGTCATTGTTTAAATAACGAGTGGAAGCGGTTACATTAGGCGGATTGCTTAGAATGTCAGCTTATTTATGTGAAGCGAGATATTTTGAAGATGTTTTCGCTTCATCATTCATAAGATAGATTAAAGACTTTTGACTGACACGAGGGAGGTGTGCGGAAGAAGGTGGGATTGCCATTCTTTTTCCATTATTATGAAAAACGAAATGATTGCAATGATTTTGGCAGGCGGCCAAGGATCTCGTCTTGGAAAACTCACAAGGACGATCGCAAAACCCGCCGTTCCTTTTGGGGGGAAGTATCGTATTATAGATTTTTCATTAAGCAATTGTTCCAATTCGGGGATACGGACAATTGGTGTGGTGACTCAGTATCAACCCCTTGAATTAAACAGTCATATAGGAAACGGATCGTCTTGGGGGCTTGACCATAAGGATGGTGGCGTCACTATTCTACAGCCGCATTCAAGCCTCGACGGAGAGAAATGGTTTGAGGGAACGGCCCATGCAATTTATCAAAATATCAGTTACATTGACAGCCATAATCCGACGTACTTATTAATTCTTTCCGGGGATCATATATACAAAATGGATTATGAGCATATGCTGCATTTTCATAAACGGAAAAAGGCGTCGGCTACAGTTGCCGTGATTCATGTTCCACTCGATGAAGCTTCCCGATTTGGCATTATGAATACGGACAATACGGATCGAATCATTGATTTTGAGGAGAAACCTAAAGTTCCGAAAAGTAATTTGGCATCAATGGGCATTTATATCTTTACT
Source organism: Sporolactobacillus nakayamae (assembly GCF_900113325.1). Lineage (GTDB taxonomy): Bacteria > Bacillota > Bacilli > Bacillales > Sporolactobacillaceae > Sporolactobacillus > Sporolactobacillus nakayamae. Next base: position 126,542 of record NZ_FOOY01000003.1, read on the forward strand.
TGGGAAATTCTTCGTCGCTATCTGATGGAAAGCCACGCTACCGGTCAGAATATGGATGATTTCGGGAAAAATGTGATTCCTACTTTTCTAGCCAACGGAGAAAATGTATTTGCCTATTCGTTCACTGGATACTGGAAGGATGTCGGCACGATTGAAAGCCTTTGGGAAGCGAATATGGCTTTCATCAATCCTGATCATGAATTAAATATTCGTGACAAAAGCTGGCGAATTTATTCCAAAAATCCTGTCGCACCACCACACTACATGGCAGCAGGGGCGAAAGTAAAGGAATCGTTAGTCGTTGACGGCTGCTATATTTCAGGTGAAATTAATCACTCTATAATCTCACAAAATGTGAAAATCGGAGCAAATAGTGTCGTCAAGGATTCCATCATCATGGCAAATTCCGTGATTGGGAAGAATGTAACGATTAGCCATGCTATTGTTGGCGAACATGCGGTGTTCGCTGATAATGCTCAAGTTGTCGGTGATCAGTCAATTGAAGTTATTGGTTATAACGAAATTGTGGGAGGGTTGAATGATGAAGAGAAATAAAATTTGCGGGATACTTAATTTGACGGAATCAAGATTGGTTGCTTATCCGTTGACGCGACATCGGCCAATTGCCAGCCTTCCCTTTTGCAGCAGGTATCGGTTAATTGATTTCCCATTAACTAATTTAACCACAGCCGGAGTAGAAACAATCGGCGTCTTTACAGACGATAATTTGCGCTCAATTTATGATCATGTTCGAAGTGGTAAAGAATGGGGTTTGGACAGTATACATGGTGGATTATTTTTCTTCGCTCAACCGAATTCAGACGGAAACAAGGTTGGCGTAAATCGAGAAGGAGACATTATCAATTACTTCAACAATATCGAATTCTTTGAGAAATCCGAATCCGAATACACTGTGATCATGGGTACACAAATGCTATGTAATATCGATGTAAAAGCGATTTTGCGTCATCATATCGAACAAGGGGCAGAGATAACCGTAGTTTATAGATCGGTAGAGGCTCATGATAATAACGATCATAGGGCATCATGTCTGACCATAGATGAGGACGGCCGGGTACGTGGACTTAAATCATGCGGAATGCATGAAGGAACAGGCAAGCTTTTTATCAATATGGATATTTATATCTTAAAAACCGAATTACTGACGAAGTTAATCCGTAATGTTGTCGCAGAGAATGAACATTGTAACTTAAACGATGTACTTCATCAAGCGGTCATCAATTTACCATCTAATGGTTTCGAATATACCGGATACTTAAAGAATGTCACTTCAGTTCAAGCGTACTATCAAGCAAATATGGATATGCTTCAGGATTCAAATCTGATGGCGCTGCTGAAAGGAAACCAGAGCATTAATACCAAGGTGAAAAACGAAGCGCCAACCTTTTATTCCCGCTCATCGGATGTTCAAGATTCATTGGTTGCTAATGGTTGCATGATCCATGGAGAGGTTGCACACTCCGTTATCTTTCGCAATGTAACGATTGAAAAGAATGCAGTTGTGAACAGCTCTGTGATCATGCAAGGGAGTTCTATCGGCAGCGGAGCGGAACTTCACTATGTCATTCTGGATAAACAAGTGCGTATCGAACCAAACACGAAATTAATTGGAACAAAAAATAAACCGATTGTTATTGAGAAGAATTCGGTAATCAGTCGAATTTCCGAAGGTATCCCGTCTATAGTTACAGATACAAAAGATCAGGGAACTGACAGAGAGAACTTCAATCCATTGTTTTCATAAAAATTTGCTTGAATGCGGCTTTTAAATCTTGCCTTTTTTGGCAATGATAGGTTCATAGCCCGTGAAGAAAGCCGCACTTTACGTCATCAAGAATAGTAACTTCAGAAACAGCCGGACAGAATAAACAGCCTTTTCAATGCAACTAAGAACATTATGATAAAAGAGTTGCAAGGTCAGAGGCATTCGCGGCTGTTTTTGATTATCAATTTACATTTTTTTAATAATAATGATGTGCTAAGGATGATAATGTTATGGATCTATCGAAGCGTAAGTTCAAGGATGACTTTAAGAAAATGCTGACAGAAGTCTATTCAATGGATATTACCGAATCAGAGTTAACGGAACAATTTTTTACATTAGGGAATTTGATCCGTTCGTACTCGTCAAAGAACTGGAGCCGAACAAATCAGCACTACAGTGAGAAGAAGGAAAAACAGGTCTATTATTTTTCGATGGAATTTCTCCTTGGACGAATGCTGAAAAGTAATTTATTGAATCTAGGCATTTTGGATACTGTGCGGAGCGCCTTACAAGATCTTGGAATTGATCTTGAAGAACTTGTGCAGATTGAACCGGATCCAGGACTTGGCAACGGTGGGCTGGGTCGTTTGGCAGCCTGCTTTATTGATTCAATGGCAACAAGCGAAATACCGGCACATGGCAACGGAATCCGCTTCAAATATGGTTTATTTAAACAGAAATTTGTCAACGGATATCAGGTGGAGCTTCCTGAAAATTGGCTGCAGAACGGAAATGTGTGGGAAACACGAAAAATGCATGCCGCAGTTACGGTGCGCTTCTATGGAAAGGTTTGGCTGCAGCAAACAGACAAAGGATTTTTAACCCCTCATTATGAGGGGGCTCAGGAGGTGTTGGCCGTACCCTATGACAGCGCAGTAATTGGCTACAAAAATAATGTTGTCAACACATTACGCCTGTGGTCTGCTGAATTACCTCCACAAGATGACATTTCCGACTACTGGGCCTATATTCATCAAAGAAATCAAATCGAGAGCATATCTGAAGTTCTGTATCCTGATGATTCTACGTATGAAGGCAGATTGCTACGTTTAAAACAGGAGTACTTTTTTGTTTCCGCAGGGATTCAGAGTATTATTCGTCATTTCAAAAAGATGCATCTGCATATGAATCATCTAGCCGAAAAAGTGGCGATTCATATAAACGACACGCATCCAGCACTCTGTGTTCCAGAGTTAATGCGCATTTTACTGGATGAGGAGCATATGGACTGGGAACATGCTTGGAATGTTACCGTCAATGTGATGAGTTACACGAATCATACCATTATGTCTGAGGCACTTGAAAAATGGCCAATCGACATGATCAGCTCGTTACTTCCGCGTATATACCAGGTCATCTGCGAAATCGATCGTCGGTACACCATGAAAATGGGCACATTGTTTGAACCTGCCATTATTGATCGAACGCAGATTATTGAAGGTGGGCATGTGAAAATGGCGCATTTGGCAATCATCGGCAGCCACAGTATTAATGGCGTTGCCCAACTTCATACGACCATTCTTAAGGAGAAAGTGTTACACGACTTCTTCCTTGTTTATCCGTCGAAGTTCAATAACAAAACTAATGGGATAACGCAACGCCGTTGGTTGATGCTTGCCAATGAACCGCTCCGCGATCTTATCAATCGCAAAATTGGCAATGAATGGGAAACAATGCCGACTGAATTAAAAATGTTAAAAGCTTTTCGCGATGATAATGAAACATTGCTTGAACTCGCACGTATCAAGCATTTGAATAAAGAACGTTTCGCCGACTATGTTCAAGAGACAATGGGGTTGGCTATAAATCCTGACGCCATTTTTGATGTTCAAATCAAACGACTTCACGCGTATAAAAGACAACTGATGAACTTACTGCACATTCTCAGTTTGTATTTCAAACTAAAAGATAATCCTGCGGCGGACATTCAGCCACGGGTGTTTATCTTCGGTGCCAAGGCAGCGCCAAGCTATACTTATGCCAAGCAAATAATAAAGCTAATCAATACAGTAGCTGAGCTGATTAACAATGACTCGTCTATAGAGAATAAGTTAAAGATTGTCTTTGTCGAGAATTATGGGGTGTCATTGGCAGAGAAAATCATACCTGCGGCAGATGTCAGTGAACAAATTTCACTTGCTTCGAAAGAAGCGTCAGGAACAAGTAATATGAAACTAATGCTTAATGGCGCAATCACTCTTGCCACGCTTGACGGCGCGAATGTTGAAATTAAGGAGCACGTCGGTTCCGAAAACATTGTGATTTTTGGTTTGCGAGAAGAGGAAGTGTATCAATATTATCATGATGGGTCCTACCACTCACGTAGCTACTATGAGAATAATCCGGTTCTGCACAGGGTCTTGGATGCATTGATTGATGGAACCATTCCCGGAGTTGTGGCTGAAGGGCACTCAATATTTGATTCATTGGTCCAATACGGCGATGAGTATTTTGTGCTTCGTGATTTTGACGCCTACGTCGCTGCTCAGGAACGAATTGATTCTCTCTATCGTGACATGTTGAAATGGCAGCGTATGGCATTGATCAATATCGCTGGTGCGGGAATTTTTTCATCCGATTATACAGTGCAGCAATATGCGAACCAGATTTGGGATGTGTCGTCAAACGCTCATCTGAAATGAGGCTTTTTGGTTTGAGAAAGAGGGAGTTGCTTCATGGGAGTTCCAAAGGTATCTTTTAATTCATGGTCTGAGGCATTCAGACGTCCGTTTGGAGCGGTAAAGACGGGCAGCAGCATTTATTTTTCAATTAAGGTGGCCAACATTGATGTCATTGAAGTGGATTTAATGATTCAAAGGGACGGAGAACAGGCGCAGGTGCGTCAAATGGCGCCATCCTCAGAAAAAGAGGATATGTACTACGTGAAACTAACAACTGAAAGTCCCACACGTCTCTATTTCTATCACTTCAGAATTATTTATCAGGAAGATTTGCATGAAAGAATAATTTATTATGGAAAGTCGGAAGATAATTATGGCGGAGAAGGACGATTAGTTTCAGATCTTTCTCAGATTGAACAGTATCAAATTACGTGCTTCAACAAATTGGATCCTGCACCCGACTGGTATGTCAACGGAGTAATCTATCATATTTTCATCGATCGATTTTCCAATGGTGAACGCAATCATCGCGTGCTGAATCCGAAGAAAAACACATTCATCTACGCAACCGAAGAGGATCTTCCCTATTATATTCGCGATAAAAACGGAGATATCGTTCGTTGGGATTTCTATGGGGGTAATTTGAGCGGGATAATTAACAAATTGCATGATTTAAAGCTGCTTGGTGTCACGATACTTTATCTAAGTCCGATCTTTGAAGCGAGCAGTAATCACAAATACGATACAGCAAACTATAGACGTATCGATCCGATGTTTGGTGATCGGAAGACATTTGACAAGCTAATCAACAAGGCACGTCGATACGGCATTCACATCATACTTGACGGAGTGTTTAATCATGTCGGGGCTGACAGCATCTACTTCAACCGTTTTGGAACGTATGGAAATACCGGTGCATACAAGGATCAATCATCTCCATACCGAGATTGGTTCACCTTTCATGGCGATCAAGATCATTATGACTGTTGGTGGAATATCTCGGATCTGCCAACTGTTAATAAAGAGAAGGAAAGCTATCGGAAATTTATTTACGATGCTGAAGACAGTGTCGTGGATACCTGGTCGGCATCTGGAATCGGCGGTTGGCGGTTGGATGTTGCCGATGAATTAAGTGATGATTTTATTGCCGGAATTCGAAAATCGATCAATCGGCATGAAGAAAAAGATGATCACAAGGTACTTATTGGCGAGGTGTGGGAAGATGCGTCAAATAAAATTGCTTATGGCAAAAGGAGGCATTATCTTGAGGGCGGTATGCTTCATGGCGTGATGAACTACCCGTTTCGCACGCTAATCATCGAGTTGATTAACGGGAAAATAAACGCGCGACAAGCTGTTCGTGCGGGTTTGACGTTGAAATCCAATTATCCGAGCGACACTTTATTTGCCAATATGAACAACATAGGCACACATGACACAGAGCGTATTTTGACAGTGCTTGACAACGATGAAAAGAAGCTGCAGTTGGCCATTTGGCTGCTGATGGTTTTACCGGGAGTTCCATGTGTGTATTACGGTGATGAGGCCGGTCTCACGGGAGGTAAAGATCCGGATAATCGTCGTTTTTATCCCTGGGGCAGGGAAAACCGAAAAATAGTGACGATATTCCATGAAGCGATCCAGGCGCGTAGAACGGATGAGAATCTGCAGACGGGAGATTTCTATCCATTTTCCATAGGTGCTCTGTTTGGCTGCTTGCGTCTGCGTTCGACAGAAAACTATACTGTATTTCTCATGAATCCTACTATGGATTCGGTTGATTTGGATATAAACCAATTTATTGATGAGACGTGCGGCAATCTCATTCGTGGTTGTCTGCAAAGTGTTCTCCCTGCTACGAAGCAGCTCAATGCACAAGCGTTTCAGATTCTAAAATCAAATGAATGAATTGATCAAACACTTAGTAAGGGTTAATAGAAGCAAACTGCTGTTAAAAAAATGAAAATCATTCAAAAAACTTGCGAATTGGCAAGTTTTTCTTAAAATATTTCTTTTTTCGAAAATATCACTGTTTATTTATGTTATTATATACGTACACAAAAAAAGGCAGAAGATTTTGTAGGTCTTTTCGGGCAATATAAGAGAGTCCAAGAGAAAACCGACTGAATGTTCTGTTACTATCAGAAACGCAAGGAGGAGTTTACATTGTCAGAGTCTTATGTATATTATCAAGGGAAAATCGTGAAAGAGGACGATGTGAAAATCAGCGTCCGAAGCAAGGCATTTAATTATGGCCTTGGTGTATTTGAAGGCATTCGCGCTTATTGGGATGATGAAAAACAACAGCTGTACGGTTTCAAACTTAAGGAACACTATGAACGGCTGAAGGAATCTGCTAAGACAGTTAACCTGGATTTTGATTTTTCAGTAGATGAACTGATCGAAGGAACAATCGCACTTCTTAAAGCAAACAACTGTAGGACAACTACATATCTTCGTCCTATCGTTTATAACGATGCACTGGATATCGGACCGACGCTGGACGGCAAAGATGCTAAGGTTGTTATCTACACACAACCGTTAAACAAATACGCAGGAAAATCAGAATTGAGTGTTGGTATCACTTCATGGAAAAGAATTTCGAACAACCAACTTCCGCCACGTACAAAAGCAACGGCAGCCTATCTTAACTCTGCACTGGCTGCCCTTGAAACAAAGCGTGCCGGATTCGATGAAGCGATCTTTTTAACTGACGGGGATCATGTCTGTGAAGGTTCAGGGGAGAATATCTTCATATTCCGTAAGGGCAAATTGGTTACACCGCCACCGGCAGACAATATTCTTGAAGGCATCACACGCGATCTCGTCATGAAACTTGCGAAAGAAGAATTGGGACTTGAAGTTCAGGAACGCAGTATCTCGAGATCTGAACTTTATGTTGCAGACGAAGTATTCTTCAGCGGAACCGCGATGGAAGTCACCCCTATCGTCGATGTTGACCACCGCACAATTGGAACCGGTCACGAAGGCGAAGTGTGCAAACAGATTAAGGAATTGTTCTTTGGGTTGACTGTAGGAAAGAATCCAAAATACGCAGAATCATGCACACCGGTATACGATAAATAATTTAAAAAATGCCATATAAAAGCAAAATAAAAAAGAGAGGAAAATTCTCTCTTTTTTATTTTGCTTTTTCAAAGAGTACATCCTTGAGAATGATGAAAAAAAGAACAAAGCCGATGGTTAGGACAATATGCCCCATTCCCGCCATTCCGGCGATTGCGGGTCCGGATGAGACGCCGAGCACGTCCCGTGTTCCATGAATGACCATAATCGTGATCGTCCAAACAACTCCGACATTGTAGGTCCAAAAAAATAACGAAAATCGCTTGCTCGCGGTAAGGACGAAGACTTTCTCCATAACGATCAAGATAAGGAAAAAGAACATGCCGAGAATTAGTAAATGCGTATGCAGAATTGACAGCATGGACTCGCCATGAAAATTCATCGCTTTGGTTAACTCACGATAATAGATACCGGAGCCAAGGCCTGCGATCATGTAAATAAGTGCAGCCACATATAATTTTTTCATAATAAAAATCCTCCGTGAATATGTACGTTCTCTTTTATTATAGCTTGTTTGCTTAATATGGTGAGTGATTTGCATCGAGATAGAGGCTCTTGTTACACTATTAATTGGGGATAAGAAGGGAAAACGAACTTTTAATCGTAAAGCGAGGGAAACAATGACATTAACCATCGAACATTTGAGCAAACGTTTTCAAGAATTTGTTGCGGTCGACAATCTGAATTTTACGGCTAAACAAGGCGAAATCTTTGGACTGATCGGTCAAAATGGTGCAGGGAAGACAACAACCTTTCGGATGATCCTCAATTTAATTGCTCCAACTTCCGGTGCAATTAAATGGGAAGGTGAATCGGTTCATACGCTTAATCGGGATTGGATCGGTTATCTGCCAGAAGAAAGAGGCTTGTATCCTAAAATGACTGTGGGAGATCAATTATTGTTTTTTGGGCAGCTGCGCGGCAAATCAAAGCGAACGTTGATATTAGAGATCAATGAATGGCTTGAGCGATTTGAATTGACGGATAAACGAAAAGTACTTACAGAGACACTTTCAAAGGGGAATCAACAGAAAGTGCAATTGATTGCCAGCTTGATCCACAAGCCCCGCCTGCTGATCTTGGACGAACCGTTCAGCGGACTTGATCCGGTCAATGCAGGTTTGCTTAAGAATGCGATTATCGCACTGAAAAATCAGGGGACAGTAATCATTTTTTCCAGTCATCGGATGGATCATGTTGAGGAGCTGTGTGATCATATCTGTCTTTTAAAGCGAGGAAAATCACTGTTTTCAGGAGCGATTATTGATCTGAAAAAGCAGTATGGAAAAGTCAATCTTACCGTTCGCGGTCCATTTATGACATCTGATTTGTCCGGACTTCCTGGTGTGATCTCTGTATCGGAAGAAAAGGACATGTATCGGCTGATTTTGTCACACGAAGATGATGCACGTCCGATTTTTAAAACGTTGACGCAAGACGGATTTATCGAACGCTTCAGCTTGGACTATTTGTCGCTTGAAGAACTCTTTAAACGGAAGGTGGCGGGCGAGAATGTCTAAATTTATGCTCTTATTTTCACAATCTTATACGAGTAAATTAAAAGCAAAATCCTTTTATATTACAACACTCATCATGCTGATCGGTGTCGCGTGTTTTTTTCTCTGGCCGACAATAAGCGGGTGGTTTGCAACTGCGGATAAACCGCTTAGCATTGTCATTGTTGATCAAACAAAAGAAAACGCTGCATCATATTTTAACAGCAACAAAAAAATCAGCTTTAAAACGTCCAATCATTCTCTTAAGGAAGAAGAGAATCAAGTTCTGAAGGGGAAAACAGATGCTTTGCTCCTGCTGTCTTTAAAAAATGGTGATCAATTGAATGCAGAGCTGCAAACGAAGAAACCGCTTGAGCTTAACAATCAGCAGATGCTTGAACAGCAAGTACAATCCGCAAGCCAGCTGTTTACCATCCAGCAACTCAAGCTCACCGCTGATCAGGCGCAGCGCATCATGAATCAGAACGTACAATTGAGTCAAAAAGTCATATCCCAGGCAGCAGAGAAAGGGAAGACGAGTGAGGAGAAGACAACCGCGACAATTGTATCGTACGCTGTCGCTTTCATTATCTATTTATTCGTCCTTTCTTATCTCTCCATCATTTCGTCTGAAGTAGCCGCAGAAAAGGATTCGCGGATTATGGAAATCATTATTTCCAGTACATCACCGGTGATGCATTTGCTGTCGCGGGTCAGTGGCGTGCTTGCCTTGGCGATGACCCAATTTGCTGTTTTGATTGCCGCGGCACTGATCATGGCCCGCAGCTTTCAGTCAGGAAAATACTGGGATCTGCTGAACGATCTCTTTTCATCGCTCACTGCAGGCTATACGGCATATGCTATTTTCTTTTTCTTCTTTGCCTGTGTGCTTTACACGTTGATGGGCGCTGTACTTGGATCACTCGTTAATAAAGTACAGGATGTCGGTCAGGCGGTGATGCCTGTCACCATGATGCTTATGGTCGGATTCTTTATCGCCATCAGCGGTATGAGCAATCCGGATACCTTGCTGATTAAAATTTTTTCCTATATTCCATTCACCGCCTCGATGATTATGCCCATGCGAATCGGAGCAACAGATATGAGTTTATGGCAGGCTTTACTCTCACTGCTGATTCTCGGTGGAACTATAGTCGGACTTTTCCTATTTAGTTTGCGGTTCTATCGCGGTTCGGTGCTCACGTATGCAAATGGTTCTTTTATCAAGAAAATCAAACAAGCAATTCTACTCTCCAAATAAGATCAAGGATTGGAAAAATTCTTTCCAATCCTTTTTTTTTCTTGAAAAATTACTTTGACACATAGAGTAATCGATGGTAGTATTACTATAACAGATAGAGTAATGATCTATTGATATGGGGTGGTACTATTCGCAGCGACATTTTAAGAGGGCATCTGGACTCGATTATTCTTCGGCTTCTTAAGGAGGCAGATTCATACGGGTATGAACTTTCAAAGAAAATCAGTCAAAAGAGTGACGGAAAATTTGAAATTAAAGAGGCAACACTTTACGCCGTTTTTCAACGATTGGAGAAAAAGCAGTTAATCGAATCGTATTATGGGGAACGGTCTCATGGGGGGAAACGAAAATATTATAGAATTACGCCACTAGGAAAAGCGTACTTTCATGAGATGGTCAAAGAATGGCGAGAAGTTAAATACATTATGGATCTATTTATGGAGGAGATTGGTGAATGAAGCGTCTGACAGCTTATATTAATAAACTTTTTGAAGAGCTTCCTAGAGGTGATCAGACAGAGAAAGTAAAGGAAGAAATTATCCGCGATTTAGAAGAAAAGGTGGCTGATTTAGTCGAAGAAGGCAAATCGGAGGAAGATGCGATTAATAAAGTCATTGTCGAATTTGGCGACATCGACGAAATCAAGCAGGAAATGGATCTACCAGATTTTCCAAACAACCACAAACCAGAACTCGCGCGACTAAATCTTGGCTATTCTTTGTGGGGAAGCGGTCTAATTATTGCATTAGTCCTATTTATCAATTATTATTACACACCACATATAATCTGGTTTATTTATCCGGCATTCGCTGTTGCGTGGTGGCCGCTTTCTATGTTCTATCATTTGCACCGAAAAAAATTGGAGGGGAAAGGATGAATCGATCACTGCGCGAATTTATTGCATTGGGCAGCATCATGACGGGCATCTTTCTTCTAACGGTCAATCTGTTTACAGGTGTCTCGAGTTTTTGGGCTATTTATCCTGTCGCCTTATTACTTTGCCCGCTTGTATGGGTGATTATCAATGATAAGAAAAAAGGATCAATTGTTACCTCTAGTTTGTTTGTCGCATTTTGCGTCGTACAAAATTGGCTAGAAACACCGCACTATTTCTGGGTTGTCTATCTCTTGCCACTCGCAATTGCTTGGCCCGCTATTGTCTGCGCAGGCATGGCTGCTCTGAGACGCTCATTTTCGTATTACGTCAGTATTTCGGTAATTATGTATTATGTTATGCTCAATATTTATTTTGAACCACGTTTTCTTTGGTGCATTTTCCCAATCTTCGCCTTTGTCTGGTGGCCGCTTAGTATAAGTCTTGCGAGTCGTCCGCTAATGCTCGGCGTGCTAGGGGCAGGATGGACAATCATTTTTTTTGCCATGCTGAATATGATCACGACACCGAATCTTCTCTGGGCGATTCATCCGATTTTTGTCACTATTTGGTGGCCGGTGAGTGTCTATTTGGCGAAAAAACCTTTTCGATTCGCAGTTGTTGGTGCAATGCTCACCATTACATACTTTTCGATCATCAATTATATGCTCTCACCGGACCAATTGTGGGCTGTGTATCCGGCATTCGCTATTGTTTGGTGGCCATTATCTGTTTATTATTTTGTCAAACGTCCAGTGGAGGCATAACATTTCGAAACATAAGCACATTTTTTGAAACATAGTTTGGACAGAAGACGTATTAAGTGATACAGTGAGTCGAGAATCAATTATAATGATGTACGGAACGATAAACATTAGAAAGTACAGGACGGAATGTTTTTTAATAAAGGAGAGAATAAATGATGAGGTTAGCTATTGATGCTATGGGTGGAGATCACGCTCCTGATGCAATGGTGGAAGGAACATTGAAGGCGCTGAAAGAATTTCCGGATCTTCAGATCACTCTTGTTGGTGATAAGGATAAGTTAGTGAATTTGGTTGGTGAACAGAATCGAATCGATATTCTGCACACAACAGAGAAGATCGAAGGTACAGATGCGCCGGTTCAAGCCGTTCGAAGGAAAAAACAGGCATCAATGGTTTTGGCAGTTCAGGAGGTTCGTGAAAAACGTTGTTCTGCCGCTATCTCTGCCGGAAATACCGGGGCACTGATGGCATCCGGATTATTCGGTGTCGGGCGTATTAAAGGAATTGATCGGCCTGCGCTTGCCCCAACGTTACCTACTATTCATCAGAATAAAGGATTTTTGTTTCTTGATGTCGGGGCAAATGCGGAAACAAAGCCGGAGAATATGTTGCAATACGCGATCATGGGCGCAATTTATGCGGAGAAAGTGATGCATCGTCCCAACCCAAGAATTGGCCTTCTGAATATCGGTGAGGAAGCGGGAAAGGGAAATGAACTGGTGAAAGAGGCCTATAAGCTGTTGAGTAATGCGCCAATCAACTTTGTCGGCAACGTGGAATCACGTGAGCTGCTTGAAGGTCCGGCCGATGTGATTGTGGCAGACGGATTTTCGGGCAACATGGTGCTCAAGAGTATTGAGGGTACGGCTATGTCATTAATGAAGCTGCTCAAGGAAACGCTAGGCAGCTCTCTATATACAAAAGTACTGACCGGTCTCATGTACGGGAAATTAAAATCTGTGAAGCAGCATATGGACACATCAGCATATGGCGGCGCACTTCTCTTTGGCCTTGCGGCACCAATTATTAAAGTGCATGGCGCGGCTAAGAGTGAAGCCGTGTATACGGCGATTAAACAAGCACAGTTGCTGATTAAAGAAGATGTGGTTGGAACCATTGAACACACGTTCCATGATAAGCAGTATGACTGGATGAACAGTAAGGTCTGATAGATGTTAAAAAAACTCGGCGCCTGCCGAGTTTTTTATTTTTGAATTAATTCACAAAAGAGATGATTAATCCCATTGATACGGAGTTTCTTGATAAACATAGTAGTTAAGCCAGTTGGAGAAGAGCAGATGCGCGTGAGAACGCCAAATGTTCAAAGGCTGTCTCTCAGGATTATCACTAGGGAAATAGTGTTTTGGCAAGCTTGGATTAATTCCTTTCTTTAAATCACGTTGGTATTCGGTAGCAAGCGTTCCTGTGTCGTATTCGAGATGTCCGGTAATCATTATTTGTTTCCCATGATTCGCCATCAGGATAAACGGACCTGCTTCTTCTGATCCGGAGAGTACATGGATCTCCGGATGCAGAGCCAAAGCTTTGCGATCGACATCTGTATAGCGGGAATGCGGCGCAAAAAAAACGTCATCGAAACCGCGAAGTAATTTTTCTTTGGGTGAATAGAGTGTGTGTGCGAACACCCCTGATAGTTTTTCGGGATAGAGAATCTTATCAATACCAAAGTGATAATACAATGCGGCCTGAGCTCCCCAGCAAATATGCAAAGTGGACGTAACATGACTGTCAGCCCAATGCATGATTTCTGTCAACTCTTCCCAGTAATCTACCTCAGAAAAAGGCAACCGTTCTACAGGTGCGCCTGTAATAATCAGGCCGTCAAATTTTTTATGTTTTACTTCGTCAAAAACGGTGTAGAATTGATCGAGATGAAGATGACTCGTATTCTTGGATTGATGGGTTGCGGTTTTCATGAACGACACATTTACCTGCAACGGGGTGTTACTCAGATGGCGGAGCAATTGTGTTTCTTCCATCTCTTTTTCAGGCATCAGATTTAATATTAATATATTTAATGGACGAATGTCTTGGGTAATTGCACGATTTTCGTCCATAACAAAAATATTTTCATTTTCAAGAATTTCGCGCGCCGGAAGCAGCTGCGGTATTTTTATTGGCATTACATCAGTTCTCCTCATGGTTTACTTGGCATTTTTATTATAAACTGTTTTTAATCAATCGACTAGTTTCTTAATGAAAATGAGCATTAAAGAATTTGTAAAAGAATGTCGAGAATAAAAATATAGGTAAAATTAAACAAAAGAGGCAGGTAATCGGTTCTGAATATAGATAATACGCGTGAAACATTCGCAATTGTTTTGAAACAGCCTTTTAATTCACTAATAGTATCATAAATACAGATAGAGCGACATTTTTAAAACATTGTGGGAGGTTTGATTATTTTGGCAGCAGGAATCATGCACGCGTTAAACAGAGATATTGAAAAAAAATCAAAAAAAATATTTGAGGGAATATCGAAAGGACGAAAGAAGGCGCTCACTGACTGGTTCAGTGATCGATGGGCTGAGTTGGAAAATGCAAATCAGATTGTCAATAGTTATGATGAACGAGGAACAGACATAACAGCTGCGATGAAGGATCAGTTGAAACATAGTGATTCTTTTATTGAGTTCATGTTGCTCGATGAACATGGAGACGTTCTAGTCACAACATGTGAGAAGCATCTTAGTATTTCAATGGCGGATCTGCCCAATTACGAGTATGCTTTGCAAAATAAAAAATTAATGTACGGACCATACATAGATGAACGTACATTGAATCTTGATTTAAGCAGATTTCATTTTTCAGATGAAGTAACTTTAATGTTTTCTTTGCCAACTGTGAATGGGAAAGGGATTCCAAGAGTCTTTATGGGAAGGGTTCTGAATGATACGATGAGCAATGTTATTCAGGATGAAGACACGCATGTGTATAAGGACTCAGGTGACAACTATTTGTTCATGGTACGATCCAACCGGAATATTTTACCAGGTACGGCGATTTCACGAAGTCGATTTGAAGACGATACGTTTACGCTCGGCGATAATCTTAAGGATGGCGTACGCACCGCAAAATGGGGTAGGGTTCAAATTGAAAAACATACAGAGTTTGAGGTTCGGTTTATCGATCCGAAAACTGAAAAATTGCATCCCGGCATACAAAAAACGATTGATAATGGCAGCAATTTAGATACTTGGCCGGGATACCCGGACTACCGGCATATCATGGTTGGCGGAAAGGGAACGTTGATTCGTCCGCCACATTCAGATGAAGTATGGGGGATGATGTGTGAGGGAGACATATCGGAGATCTATAATTTTAAGAGTTTGAATCTACGTATAACTGTTTATTTTTCGGTTGCGGCCCTGATCGCGTCTGTAGCAAACGGTATTGCTTTTCATCATTCGCTTAATTTCGGCATAGGGTGTACCGTGGCGACATGGTTGATACTCTCCTCATCCGTTTTTTTCGCTGCAAAAAATATGGTGACTTCGCCGATCAGAAAAACGGTTGGGATACTCCAAGAAATTGCAGAAGGTGAGGGAGATTTATCTAAGCGCCTTAAAAAAAATTCAAATGATGAGATCGGTGAACTATCACGATGGTTCAACAAATTTATAAACAGTCAAATGGCAATGATCAAGCGTGTCGGTGTGTCTGCCAACTCATCTAAAAGTGTATCAGCGACTGTGTCGAAGATGACAAAAAAAATAGCTGGCGGCATGGATCTTGCCGGACAAACTGTGGATGAATTAGTGCTAACAGCAAAAGAGCAGAATGGCGTTTTTCAAAATGCTCGCGATCATTTTAATGGCCTTTCTGCGTCCATCCAAGAGATGGGCTCGTTAATTCATGAAGTGAGCGCGAATACCGATGATACCAAAGACCGAATGCTTCGAGCGAATACGGCGTCCTCTGTTGCGCTTGAACTGGCTAGTGGTCTTGAACGCGAAATGGACGGAACAATGAAACGAATCAATCAACTACATATACAATCTGAGGCCATTACCAAAGCAGTTACCGTGATCAATGATATTAGTGAACAGACTCAGCTGCTCGCGCTTAATGCGGCTATTGAAGCTGCACGCGCCGGAGAGGCTGGCAGAGGTTTCGCGGTTGTGGCCAAGGAAGTGTCGAAGCTCGCTGAGCAAACAGAACAAGCAACGCAATCAGTTGGCGAACTTGTTCGGAATATACAGGAAGAGACAAATCGAACCTTGTCTGATATCAAGAATACGAGTGATATGGTAAATCAATCGACAACACAAATTAAATCGACAGTCAGCACTTTTAATTTTATTACCAAAAACGTTGGCGATATCTCGAAAAAAACAGATCAATTACTCGATATTACAACAAAGGAAAGCGGAGATCTAGATGACATTGTGCAATCAATTAACCATTCCGCCGATGAGATAGACATGAGAACCGCTCAAGACGCCTCAAGCAGCGAGGCGTCGATTGATACGCTTCGTTCTGTATCCGAAGAAATTGTACGTCTCAAACAGATCACTGATAATCTTGACTATGTATCTAATCAAGTGCAAACTATGGTTTCTTCATTCAAAATTGTGTAATTTCTGTAATAGACTCTCGCATCAATCAGTAGATGATTGGTGCTTTTATTTATATTTATCAAAATAATAGTGCTTTTTCAGAAATTAATTAACAAGGAAATACAAGTTTCTGAAAACGCTGCAAAAGGCTATGCTATCAGTTTTTATTACATTTTCGAATTGTCTAAATAGTAAAAATGATGTAAGATATTCTTACATAGATAATGACTATATGCTCATAATAAATTACTATGATCTTTAAAGAGCCGCATTAAAAACAGAGAAAAGATAGAACTATATTGCGGGGGTGAGTTCTACATAAAATTATCTGAGTTTTTAAAGTTGTTTCGCTTTTATAAAAAGGAGGGTTAAAATGAAATTAAAGAAAATTATTCCACTATTGGCAGTTATTTGTTTATTATTAGGGGTTATTGGCGGGTGCTCTTCAAAATCAGGTGGTTCCAGTGGTAAGACTGTTATCGAAATCGGAAGTCAATCCCCGCTATCCGGTGGTAGCGCAACTCTTGGAGATGCGATCCGTCTTGGAGCTGAATTGGCGATTAGCGATCAAAAAGCGGCATTTGAAAAAAAGGGATTTACTATTAAGTTGAAAGACCTTGATGATCAAGGAGATCCCAAAAAAGGTGTGGCGAACGCTCAGATTCTCGCAGCCGACAAAAATGTACTAGCCCTTGTCGGTCACTTGAACTCAGGTGTTGCAATTCCTTCTTCCGAAGTATATGAAAAAAATAGCTTACCGATGGTTTCTCCGGCAACAACAGCTACTGTTGTTACGGATCGTAAATTGAAAACCGTTAATCGTATCTGCGCACGTGACGATTTCCAAGGTCCTGCCGGTGCAAACTACGCAATTAAAACACTGAAAGCTAAGAAGATTTTCGTTATCCAGGATAAAACAGCTTATGGTTCCGGTCTTGCGGACCAATTCAGAAATCAAGCTAAAAAGCTTGGTGCAGATATTGTCGGCTATGAAGGCATCACAGTTGGTGAAACTGACTTCAATGGCGTGCTCAGCCAAGCCATGACAAAGAAACCTGATCTGATCTACTTTGGTGGTGTTTATGCAGAAGGTGGACTTATCATTAAACAAGCACGTCAAAAAGGATTTGACGGTCCAATCATGGGCGGCGACGGTCTTGACTCTTCTTCCACCGTACAAATTGCCGGCGATGCAGTTAAAGGTGTATACCTGACATCTGTTGCCGGAGATGTTACGAAAACAGAAAAAGGTCAGGAATTTGCTAAGAAATACAAAGAAAAATTCGGTAAAAATGTTGAATCATACTCAGCATATGGCTATGATGCTGCGGGTGTCATTCTTAAAGGGCTTATGAAAGCAATCGATGACAATGACGGCAAGAAACCAACTCGCGAACAAGTAACTAAAGCAATCCGCGCAGTCAAAGACTACGATGGAGTGACAACGAAAGTAAGCTTTGATGATAAAGGTGACAACAAATTCGCTAAAGTTTACATTTATAACTTCGATCAAGCGAAATATCCACCGGTTCAAAAAGCTGAAATCAGCCAGTAATAAGTAAATTGCTACTATTTTAAGTAGTGGATGGTCAATAAATATCTGATGTGGACTAAAAGGGTATGGAGCATTAGGCTATACCCTTTTAGGATTTATTAAAAGGAAATTTCACATAATATAGGACTGAGAATGTCTCTTTTACCATTAAAAATACATCTAATTTAAACAACTAGTTTGGGAAAGTGGTGAGATAATGCTCGCACATATTATTCAAAACTTGCCCCAAGTACTCATTGATGGCCTGACGCTTGGCGTTGTTTATGCAGTCGTAGCGATCGGTTATACAATGGTTTATGGCATTCTCGAATTGATTAACTTCGCACACGGCGACGTGTTCATGACTGGTGCCTATATTGGAGCGACTATTCTATTTCTATTGATGGGGTTCGGGCTTTTATCTTCATTACCTGCTCTGATTGTTTTCTTAATTGTAATCATCTTAGCAGGGACAGTGACCGGTATGCTGGGCGTTGGCATTGAACGTGTCGCATATAGACCGTTGCGACGAAAGAACGCGCCTAAATTAATCGCACTGATCACATCAATTGGTATTTCTTTTGTGCTCGAGGACGCTGTTCGGTTTATCGCGGAACT
The DNA here is from genome assembly GCF_900113325.1 of Sporolactobacillus nakayamae. Classification (GTDB taxonomy): domain Bacteria; phylum Bacillota; class Bacilli; order Bacillales; family Sporolactobacillaceae; genus Sporolactobacillus; species Sporolactobacillus nakayamae. Next base: position 145,166 of record NZ_FOOY01000003.1, read on the forward strand.
CAAAACAGGGAACTATATTATTACGGCTCCTTCGATGTTTAACCATAAATTCAATATTGATATTCATCATGTGTTGCCGTTCTTTAACAACGCCACATTCCAAGCATCCTTTTTGTTGGTGCTCGTTGTAACTATCATCATGCTTATCTCCTTAGATCTTTTTGTAAATAAGACAAAGTGGGGAATGGCGATGCGTGCGGTTGCTCAAGACCGCGACACTGCCTCTCTCATGACAATTAATGTTAACCGTGTCATCTCTGTAACCTTTTTTATAGGTTCTGCACTAGGCGGAGCAACTGGCGTTCTTTTCATGATCCAATACGGCACAATTAACCCTTATATTGGATTTATCTTGGGTATCAAGGCGTTTACTGCTGCCGTCCTTGGTGGAATTGGTAACATCCGCGGTGCAATGTTCGGAGGCGTTATGCTTGGTCTTCTTGAAATGTTTGCAGCTGCCAACCTTTCTATAATTACTAACGGCGCTATGGGTGCCGAATATAAAGACGTATTTGCTTTTATTATTCTGATTCTGGTACTTATCTTCAAACCAGAAGGCTTATTTGGCAAAGCCGTCGTAGAGAAAGTGTAGGTGGAAAGTGTGAGTGCATTCTTTGGAAAACTTATGCAAAGCAAAAAGAATCAAATCATCTTGTTTATCGCGTATGTCGTTCTGGCAGGAGCGGGACTTTTCTTGCTTCCTGATTCGACGATTGCGTTCTTGATGCTGCTTTTCTCAATTCTGATACTGTACCATCTAAACTTTAATTTGAGGGCGAAGTGGATTTCGGGTATTGTGATCCTCGCCATCATCATGCCTTTTATTGCAAGTCAAAGTGATTCATATCAAACCTACATGGAAGTTGGAACACTAGTCGGCATCTATTGTGCAATGGCATTAGGACTTAACATCGTTGTCGGATTTGCCGGATTGCTCGACCTTGGATTTATCGCCTTTTTCGCGGTTGGCGCGTACTCTTACGCAATCTTTGCCAGCGAACAAGCCTCTAAATTCATGCCTTTTGGTCATTATCCGCTTCCGGGAGGTTCCTTTTGGATCTTTATCATTGTTGGTGCAGCCGTTGCGGCACTATTTGGTATCCTGCTTGGTGTCCCTGTACTGCGTGTTCGTGGTGATTATCTGGCAATAGTTACATTGGGATTCGGCGAGATTATTCGAATCCTTCTAAACAATATGGATCACCCAATTAATATTACGAATGGATCGATGGGTATCGCTTCGATTACCCCGCCTAACTTTTTTGGAATTAGTATTGGGAGCTCCAGCCAATTCTACTACATCGTCTTCGGCATTTTTCTAGTTGTCATATATGTCGTGCGTAAATTAGAGAATTCAAAATTAGGCAGATCTTGGAAAGCAGTACGAGACAATGAAATTGCCGCTCAGGCGATGGGAATTCCGTTGGTCAAGACAAAATTGGCTGCCTTCGCGATTGGTGCCTCCTTCTCGGGAATGATGGGAGTCGTTTTCGCTGCAAAGCAAATGTTCGTAGACGCCACGAGTTTTACTTATCTAGAATCGACGATGGTGCTTGTAATGGTTATTCTTGGTGGAATGGGCAGTGTCCCAGGAGTCATTCTTGGCGCGGGAGTTGTTATCATTCTTAGAACTCAAGTACTAACCAACATTTCTAACTGGTTATCATCAATTAGCGCGGACTATGGTATTTCAATCCCGCCTGCAATATCACCTGAAAAAATGCAGCTTCTCATCTTTGGATTGTTGCTGATCATCTTTGCCTTGTATCGAACACAAGGGCTAATTCCGCATAAAAATCGTAAAGTAAATGTTGAAGTGCTGAAGAAAGAATCTGCTGAAGCTGCATTGGCTCGTGAAAAAGCCACATCAGGAGGTGCCGACTCGTGAATATTTTGGAAGTAAAGAATCTCACAAAAAACTTCGGAGGTTTGACGGCAACCTCAGATATTACAATGAATGTCGAAAAAAATTCAATTACTGCAGTTATTGGACCAAATGGCGCGGGTAAGACAACATTCTTCAACATGGTGACTGCTGTTTATAAACCTACTTCCGGCGATATTTTGCTTAATGGAAAATCACTCGTCGGTTTAAAACCACATCAGGTTTCTCAATTTGGAATTACACGTACCTTTCAGAATATCCGATTATTTAATGAAATGACGGTATTGGAAAATGTGCTCGTGGGTATGCATCAAAACCTGAAATCCCACTGGATTGGTACTTTACTACAGTTGCCGCATATTCGGAAAATTGAAGAGGCGGCAAAAGTTGAAGCCTATGATATCCTGAAGTATGTAGGACTTGAGGATTATGTTAATGAGAATGCTGGGAATCTAGCTTATGGGGCTCAGCGCCGATTGGAGATCGGGCGCGCAATGGCTGCAAAACCTAAGATCCTATTGCTTGACGAACCGGCAGCAGGAATGAATCCAAAGGAAACTGATCGTTTGACAAGTTTGATTCATGATTTGCGTACGAAGCTTGATGTTACAATTATCCTTATTGAACACGATATGAAGCTGGTTATGAAAATTTCCGACTATATTTACGTTTTGGATCATGGTGAACTGATTGCTTCCGGAAAACCCGACGAGATCAGGACCAACAAAAGAGTTATTGAAGCATATCTCGGCAAGGGGGCGGTTGCGAATGACTGATACTGCTTCGAAGCATTTTCTCGAAGTTAATAAAATTGAGAGCTTCTATAGCCAAATTCAAGCGCTGGAAGGTGTTGAATTACACATTGATCAAGGGGAAATTGTCACTTTGATCGGAAGTAATGGTGCTGGAAAATCGACAACGTTAAAATCAATTAGTGGGCAAGTTCGACCAAAGAAAGGTTCAATTATTTTTGATGGAATGGATATCACAAATAATCAGGCTCACCAGACAGCTTTGCTCGGAATCGCACAGGTTCCTGAAGGACGACGTATTTTCCCTAGACTTTCTGTGCGTGAAAATCTTCAAATTGGCGCGTTTTCAGTTAAGGATAAGAATGTAATTGCAGAACGGATGGAGCGTGTATTCACTTATTTTCCGCGACTAAAGGAACGGCTCAGTCAAAAGGGTGGAACAATGAGTGGTGGCGAACAGCAAATGTTGGCAATTGGACGCGCACTGATGATGAAACCAAAGCTGCTGATGCTTGACGAACCCTCAATGGGTCTCGCTCCGATTATCGTCGAGCAGATTTTTGATATCATCAAGGAAATGAACAAAGAGGGCATGACCATTTTGCTTGTTGAACAAAATGCGTATCAAGCTCTCCAAATCGCTGATAGAGGTTATGTTATCCAAACCGGCAAAATTGTACTTGATGGCAAGGGCGATGATTTAATGAAAAATGAACAAGTGCGTGAAGCGTATCTTGCTTAAACTGACGCAAATCAAAAAGTAATGAAAAGTACCGGATTAACCTTTTGGTTAGTCCGGTACTTTTTACTACTGGTACGAAAATAAAAATTTTACGGAAACAGTTTAAATGGTTCGGATCGTCCCAATACCTTATATTTGATTGGCAAGCATTGATCACTATATAATTATGTCAACTACATTTATACAGGAAGGAGCCGCATCATACCATGAATTGGTTAAACAAGCTGTTTCATGGGAAGAAATGCGTACTTTGCCATCGACATACATCGGGAATGAGAAAATACATGGATGATCATGGTCAATTAATTTATGTCTGTCCTACGTGCAGTGGTTATGCAGAACGAAGAGCCTTTAGAAAGTTGAAGTAGTAGAGGAGGACAATGAATAACGATGCAACAAAATATATATGCGGCTGAAAGTGCAGATATTAAACACTTTGTCTCTGGAGAAAAGAAGAAAAATGATCACTATTTGCATGCGGTCATTCGCTTTGATGGTCTAATTGATGAGAAAATGCTTGCTCAAGCCATTCAAGAAACGCTTCCTGTGCTGCCGTTGCTTGAATGCCGCTATGTTGAAAATGGTGATAAAGCATATTGGGAAGAAGCGGGATGGAACGGTCAAGACATGGTACTTGTCGTGGAGACAGACGATGTGGAAGACTCTATTCAGAAAAATCTAACCATTAAGTTGAACGAAAAAATAGGTCCTCAACTACGGATCGCCATTGTGCGGAATAATGATCAGGATTCGTTAGCGATCATACTGAACCATATGATTTGTGATGGCGGAGGATTTAAAGACTATCTGTATTTGTTAAGCGCGTGCTATACGCGGCTTGCAGAGAGGAAACCAACTGCTGAAGCGTTGATAACCGATCCGCACGTGCGCAGTATTCATCAAGTCTTTGACACGATGAATGCAGAGCAACTGGAGCAAATCAAACACGCGAAGCTGACTAATTATAAACAGAGTAAGATAGATCATCTTCCACTTGCTGGGGACGAGAATAATCCGTTCATCATTACCCATGAAGTGAAAGCATCTCAATTTGATTGTATAAAAAACTATGCGAAAAGTAAGGGCGCGACTGTAAATGATGCACTGTTTGCGGCATATGTCTGTGCATTGTCTGAAGTAGTGAACTCAAATCCTATTGTTCTTGATTGTCCGGTTAATTTACGCGCTTATTTGCCGGTTGGCAGCCAGCCCGGATTTTGTAACTTAACTTCAAATATTACTTGTGCCGTGCCGAGTCATGTTGGGGAAAGTTATGATGAAGCACTGATGAGCGTCAGACAAGTAATGGAAGTGGAAAAGGGGAGCCTCGAGCCGCTCCGAGTTTATTGGGACCTGGAAGAAGCGTATCAAAACCATACACTCGCAGGAGCAAAAGAAATTTTTCCAACTATTTACAGTATCCCTGTTAATGGAATGACGAATATTGGCATCGTTGATGAGCAGAAGTTAAGCTTTGCGGGACTTGTTATTCGTGATGTGTTTATTTCAGGCTCGATTAAATATGCGCCTTATTTTCAGATTGCGGTAACAACCTTTAGAAAAAAAATGACATTCTGCACAAATTTTCACGGCACAAAAGAAGACCACCATTTTCTTGATGCCTTTGTTAATCAAATAATCAGCAAACTGCCTCACGCATAATAAAAATCGAGAGCCCATAGGACTCTCGATTTTTATTATGCTCGAATCTGATTGTATAATTGATAGGCAGTATCGCTGATTGTCATTCGATCGACTGAAGCAGGTGACTGCTCTGATTGGATCTGATTGATCTGCCGATTCAAACCTGAGATACTCGTTTCAATGCGAGTGAGTGACTCTGTGCCCGACCCTGAATCAGTATGGAAATGAATTTGATCCGCCTGATACTGCAACGCCTTCTTTTCTTGCCTTAGGGCGGCAAGTTGATTATAGGTATTTTTCATCGATTGACCTGTTGTAATCACTGTCCGAATCTGAGGAATCGGCATCGAAATCCACCCCGGCTCATTGTTTTGACTCCATTATAAATGCATGCTGATTATGGAAAAGAGACTAATGAACCGAGTTTTTATAAAAAAGAAACTGTACAGGATAATAGACATGTGATTATGTGCTCACTGATGGGCTTTTAAAGAAGCCAAGCGAGTTATTTTTCTTCAGAAACGTTCGTGAATTTTTCGTGTTTGAACATTTTTCGAAAACAATAATACAGAAAAGCTGCTTTGACGGTCAGATCAATTCCTTGAGCGATCCATATTCCGGCGATGCCCATGTTGCCTTGCACGCCAAGTAAATAAATGAAGAGAACACGAATGCCCCACATACCAATCGCTGTACTGTACATTGGTGTCTTTGTGTCGCCTGCGCCTTGAAGTGCCCCCGCGAGCACTAAGCCGATCGCAAGTGGGGGCATAAAGAAGGCGTCAATACGCATCGCTAAGGTGATCATAGCCGCCGTGCTTATCTGATCCGTAAACCATCCGGCAAAAAATGGTGTCAGGAAAAAGAGCAGGATTCCAGTAACAATCATAATCACTACTGAAATCATAGCCGCCAACAATCCATAAGAATAAGCTTCTTTATACTTATTTGCCCCAAGCTTTTTTCCGACGAGTACTGTTGCCGCAACACTTAAGCCCAACCCGGGTAGATAAGCAAAGGTCTCAATGTTTTCGGCAATAGCATTTGCCGCATAAATTTCTGTCCCCATATGGACAATTAAGCCAAGATAAACAACTTGGCCGAGCCGCATGATCAGTCGTTCACCAGTTGCAGGAATGGATAAACGGATAATCTCCAAAGTGATCGATTTATTGCGAACGCGCTTCTGCCGGCAAAAAGAGAAGCGAACTGAAGAACGACGAATTGCCAAATAGAGCATTAGGGCACCGAAAATTCTTGTTAGAACAGTTGCCGCAGCGGCACCGCCCACGCCAAATCCAGTAAACTGGAAGATGCCAAAAATTAATACATAGTCCAGAATGATATGGATGATATTCATCCAGAAACTGATCATCATGGGTGATACGGTATTGCCGGAAGCACGCAACACGTTTCCAAAGTTGAGCATTAATGAAATGACAAGTGAAGGTGTGCCGACAATACGGAAATACAATGCGCCTTGACTGAGCACATCATCGCTTGCCCCCATTAAATGAAGGAGTTGTTCCGCAAAAAATAACGTCAGCACGCCAAATAGAAGCCCGGCTATTAGCGTAATCCATGTTGACAGGCGCGCCGCTTCACGAGCGTTTTCGATATCTCCCGCGCCGATATGTTTCGCGATAATCGAGGAAGTACCAATACCAATGGCCATGAATACGGCGATATACACTGCGAGCAGTGTATTGGCGACACCTACTGCAGTTACTTCAACTAAACCGAGCCGAGCAACGAATAATGTATCGACAAAGCCGACGACGGTTTGCAGAAGGCTCTCGACCATAGCGGGAATAGCTAGGGAGAGCACTTCTCGGCTTTTTTTCTTCAATGAAACTTCCAAAACATGCAACACAACCTTAATTTTAAATCACATAATGCTTTAAGTCATTTTTTGTCCTGCGAGTTCCTGTTTTGAAAGAATGTTAAGATTTCGATCAAATTCATAGACTACAGGCACTCCAGTTGGCACATCAACGTGTATAATGTCCTCATCGGATATGTTCTCAAGAAATTTAACGAGCGCACGCAATGTGTTACGATGGCTGACAACCAAAACGTTTTTTTCTTCCAAAAGAAGCGGAGCAATCTGATCAGCCCAACATGGAAGGACACGATCAAACGTTGTTTTTAAACTTTCTCCGCCGGGCAGTAATCTTCGATCAATATGTTTGTATCGCAAATCATGAATCGGATGTCTTGGATCGGACTCGTCGAGCATCGGCGGCAATGCATCGTAGCTTTTCCGCCAACGACTTACCAGCTCTTTGCCGCGTTGTTCCGCTGTTTCAGCCTTGTTCAAGCGTTGCAGTGCGCCGTAACTGCGTTCATTAAGTCGCCATGTTTTGTGAACAGGAAGCCATTCCTGATCCATCGCTTCTAATATGTAATTAAGAGATTTAATGGAGCGTTTCAACACAGACGTGAACGCGTAATCAAAAGTAATATGCTGCTCCGCAAGTCTCAATCCGGCATTTTTTGCTTCCTCAATCCCCTTTGCCGTCAGTTCCACATCTTCCCAACCAGAAAAAAGATTGGATTTGTTATAGTCACTTTCTCCATGTCGCACGACAACTAGTCTCATTATGATACCTCCGAATAACGCAATCATTAGCGAACCTATGAAATCCTTGTTACCTGATAGTATACTGTATTGAAAATGTTTTTCCAATTGTACCATGGCGGAAAAAGTCATATGGCAGCGAATATTTATCTAAAGCCGATCAATCGTTCAAAGCTTTTTTACATAAATAGTGGTTACAGAAGATGTGTCGTTATATAATGTCTGTAAAGTTACCAACGCAGGAATGTTCAGAGAGAGGAATGATGAGAATGAAACTTACAGCAACAGAGATTGAAATTACCGAGATACTTGAAAAAGACGCACGGCTCACAAATGATGAACTTGCGAAAATGATGAATTTAAGTGTGGATCAGACGGGTCAGATCGTAAAGAAACTTGAGGATGAGAACGTGATCGTGCGCTACGTGTCGCTTGTTGATTGGACGAAAATAGATGGGCATCAAGGTGTTACGGCAATGATTGATGTCAAAGTAACACCGAAACGCGATGTGGGTTTTAATGATGTGGCCGAACGTATTTACCGCCATAAAGAGGTGAAATCCGTTTATCTTATGTCCGGGACCTATGATCTTTCTGTTCAGGTCGAGGGACAATCGGTAAATGAAGTGGCTCATTTTGTCACGCAAAAATTATCAACGATCGATGGCGTCATTTCTACGACGACGCATTTTGTCTTGAAGAAGTTCAAGCATGACGGAACCGTGTATGATTCGGATGATCGAGATAAACGAATTGTGGTGTCACCGTGATGGCAATCAAAACCTCCTATTTGGCAAATCATGTTCGGACGCTAAAACCGTCCGGTATACGGAAATTTTTCGATGCGACAGCGGGAATGAAGGATGTCATTTCACTTGGTGTCGGAGAACCCGATTTTGTCACACCGTGGAACGTACGAGAAGCCGCCATTCTCTCTTTGGAAGACGGCTATACTTCCTACACAGCGAATGCCGGGATGCTTGAATTGCGCGAAGCGATTGCAAAATATGTGGATGATTATTATTGCGTGTCCTATGACCCGGAACATGAAATTACTGTTACCGTAGGGGCAAGTGAAGCCATCGACATCGCGTTGCGCGCTATTCTGGACCCGGGTGATGAAGTGCTCGTCGTTGAACCATGCTTTGTCTCCTATGCTCCGCTCGTCACTTTAGCAGGCGGAGTTCCGGTTATTGTTGAATCGAAAAAGGAAAATGATTTTAAGGTTCAGTCAGAACAGCTTGAAGCCGCTGTTACAGATCGAACCAAGGCGATTATGATTTGTTCGCCGAACAATCCAACCGGATCAATGCTTAGCAAGCGGGAAATGGAACAGATCGCGAATGTCGCTAAAAGGCATGATTTGTTGATTCTGTCCGATGAGATCTATGCAGAACTGGTTTACGATGATTTATACACAAGTTTCGCCGCAATTGACGGGATGAAGGATCAAACTATTCTTGTCAGCGGTTTTTCAAAAGATCTGGCGATGACCGGCTGGCGCCTAGGCTATGTCTGCGCGCCAAGAGAAATTACTCAGGGTATGCTCAAAATTCATCAATACGCGATCATGTGCGCGTCGACCATGGCGCAGCACGCAGGTTTGGAGGGACTTCGCCATGGCCGTACCGATATGGCGGAAATGCGTAAAAGTTATCGGCAGCGCCGCAATTACATCGTCCAATCATTGAATGAAATGGGGCTGCCATGCTACAAACCTGAAGGAGCGTTCTACACGTTCCCAAGTATTGAAGCGACCGGCATGAACTCAGAGACTTTCGCGACTCGCTTACTTCAAGAAGAACGCGTGGTTGTGGTTCCTGGCAATGCGTTCGGTGACAGTGGCGAGGGGCATGTGCGTTGCTCCTATGCCACTTCGATGAGCCAGCTGCAAGAAGCGATGAAGCGCATGCGCCGATTTGTGGAGAAACTATAAGATAGAAGAAGAAAGCCGTTCCAATTGCAAATGTGGGCGGCTTTCTTACATACAGAGATACACTGAGTACATTCAAAAAAGGAGTGGACGGATGTTTCCAGTATTAAAAACCGAACGATTGGTATTAAGAGAGATCGTTTATGAAGATGCTCGAGATATTTTTGATTGCTTTTCAAATGATGATGTGACACGTTATTATGGTCAGGATAACTTAACAAGCATTGAACAGGCACAGCAGTTTGTCACCTTTTTTTCGCATAATTACAGTGAAAAACGCGGCATCCGATGGGGTATTGAACGGAAGGAGCAGCCAGGGCTTCTCGGAACGATTGGTTTTAACGCATGGTCATCAAAACATAGGAGAGCTGAAATCGGCTATGAGCTCCATCCACAATATTGGCGTAAGAGATATGCCAAAGAAGCTGCTTCGAAAGTTATATCCTATGGATTTAATGACCTTCACTTAACACGTATTGGTGCTGTAGTTTTTACTGAAAATGCTGCATCGAATGGATTGTTAACAAATTTAGGATTTGAAAAAGAAGGACTTCTAAAAAATTATATCTATCAAAACGGGATTCCGCATGATACGATTGCGTACGCATTACTGCCGGAAAAATAGTTGCAAAAAAGAAAAACGCTCAGGTGAGCGTTTTTCTTTTTAAAGTTCTTCTGTTCTGCCAATATAATTAAGTTTGAAACTTTGCCCGTCCAGTTGCAGTTTCGTCACGCTGCAATTAGGAACTTTCCCAATAGTTAAGTCTTCACCAATGAGTGCATAAAGCATGCAGCAAATATACAGTGAGTGAGTGACGATCAGAATTGTCGAAGCGTTCGACTTAAGAAGCTCATCTTTTAATGCGAGAATGCGCGTTTTCAAGTCTTGATAATCTTCCGCATAATCGATTGTATCCAACTGTTTGATACCGGTCAGCGCTTTGATTTTCAGATCAATCGATGACTTGCGGCTCATGCCTGGTTCGCCGACTGCTTTTCCCCCTTCTTCCCACATCACATCGTTATCGGCACCTTCAAAAAGTCCAAATGATGCTTCTCTTAAATCAAAAAGTTCTTTAATTGGTGTTTCACCATTGCACGAGTGATCAAGAATGACTTGAGCAGTTTGACGTGCTCTGCCGGTATCACTCGAAAAAGCAGCGTCGAATGAGAGTGACTGATGCTTCAACTTGTCTCCTAAATCAATCGCCTGCTGAACGCCCTTCTTGGTTAGTGGTGAATCTGCCCATCCTTGAGAACGATTGAGCAGATTCAGCAATGTTTCACCATGACGAACAATATAAATTGTTTTCATTTTTTCACCTGATTACTTTTATTTATACGGTCAATTTCCTTCATCGTATCATGCACTGTAATTTATGTAAACGGTTAACAAAATTATATTTTACAATACCTTGCATAGCGATGTATAAAGAGTTTATAATCAACAAAAGAGGTGATCTCATGGATAAAGAGATTATGAGAGGGAGTATTGATATACTCATCCTTTCATTAATTGGGAAAAAAGATACATATGGTTACGAAATTGTGAAGCAATTGAAAACATCGAGCAAAGATCTTTATGAAATGAGTGAAGGCACTCTATATCCGGCGTTAAAACGTCTTGAACGAAAAGAATGGATTCGTTCCTATTGGGGTGACTCCGATGAGGGTGGAAGACGCAAATATTACACATTAACGGATAATGGGGAAAAAGCGTTAAATGCTAAATTGAAAGAGTGGCATCAAGTCAATCGGTTAATCAATGTATGTACGGAGGGGACGGCATGGATAAAAAATTTGCGGTTTACATCAGCGAGATTGTAAGTGGTCTAGATTGTGATGAAATGGAAAAGAAGGATCTCCAAGAAGAATTGAGTCAGCATCTTCAATTACTCAAACAAGAGTATATGGGAAAAGGACTGTCCGAGCAAGAAGCTGTTGATACGGCAATTCGGTGCTTTGGAAAAGGGAACGAGCTTAGAAAAGAACTGAATCATTCAATTTCTCCGTTTAAAAAGCCTTATCTAATCTCTGTCAAAATTATGTTTGGTGTGTACGGGCTTGTGGCTCTTTCTGCCTTATTGTTGCTGAGAATAGTAGACCCGCTTTTTGAATTCCGTGGCTTCCAAAATTTACTGGATTCTCATTTTTTGTATTTTAATACAAATTTTATTCCACTGAGGACCATTTCTTATTATTTCTTGCATACCAATGAATTTAGTCCATCTTTAATCACCTATCTATTACTTTATAACATTATTCTATTTGTTCCGCTTGGTCTTTTTGTTCCAATACTATTTAGAAAAAAAAGAAGCTTACTACAAGTGATCAAAACTGCGTTCATTTGTGGATCTATTATAGAAATTTTGCAATTAATTTTGCATTGTGGCACTCTTGATATGTAAGCGTCAAATAATGGACACCTTCTCTTGATCAGTCAAGCATGCGATAATGCCTCTATCAAATGATCTGGAGGATGATCTATGACGCGTATCGAGTTACAAAATCTTTGGCAAGAGCGCATGAAAGATTTTGAGAAAAGTGAACAGAACGGCAAAGAATGGTGTTCGACACAAGGAATTTCACTCAGTCAATTTCGATATTGGCGACGTAAGCTAAGATTGATGCCAGCGACACCTTCAACGCATTCATGGATGACCATGGATTTTGATCGTGCACAGAAACAAGAGAGTCTTTTTGTCCATCTTGGAGTTTCAAGGATCGAGGTCCACGCCGGGTTCGATCCGGATCTTGATGATGTAATCCTCTACGCTGTCGGGTCAACGATTGGTTATACAATTTTTAATATTTTAAAACGAGTTAGTGAAAAGTATTTGAAACGTCGTATATGGCTGTCTTGATGAATAAATACAGATGCCTTCAGTGAGAGAAGCTTTTTCATGTCTCTTTTTTCTCGTTCTTATTTGACAAATAATGCTGTATGAGCTATAAAAATAGTATTAGCACTCCAGATAAATGAGTGCTAATCATTGTGCAAACAACCCATTATTATAGAGTCGAACGAGAAAGGGGATTACTGATGGCTACGAAAGAATTTAAGGCAGAATCCAAAAAATTGTTGGATATGATGATCCACTCAATTTATTCACAGAAAGAAATTTTTCTAAGAGAAATCATCTCCAACTCGAGTGATGCGATGGATAAAATCTACTATCGCGCGCTGACTGACGACAAGCTTGATTTTGAGAAGGACAACTACTCTATTGAAATTACTCCGGACAAGGACAAGCGCACGTTGACGATTTCCGATACCGGAATCGGAATGACGGAGGAAGAACTTGAAGCTAATCTTGGAACCATCGCACAAAGTGGTTCTCTCAAATTTAAAACGGAAAATGAATCCAAGGATAACCATGACATCATTGGTCAATTTGGTGTTGGTTTCTATTCTTCATTTATGGTTGCCGACAAGGTCACTGTGATCAGCAAGGCACTCGATAGTGACCAAGCATACAAGTGGGAATCTGAGGGTGCAGACGGATACACGATTACCCCTGTTGAAAAGAATTCAGTAGGTACGGATATCATCCTGGAATTGAAAGAAGATACCGAAGATGAGAAGTACAGTGAGTATCTCGAGGAATATCGCTTGCGTCAGATCATCAAAAAGTATTCTGATTTCATTCGCTACCCAATTAAAATGGAAGTGACGGAAAGCCGCCCAAAGAAAGACAACGAGAAAGAATTTGAAGAAGTAAAAGAAGTTCAAACGATTAACAGCATGGTTCCTATTTGGCGCAAAAACAAATCGGAGCTGAAAGATGAAGATTACGAAAACTTCTATATGGAGAAGCATTACGGATTTGACAAGCCGCTTCGCTATATCAATATTCAGGCCGACGGAATGGTCCGCTACCACGCGATCCTGTACATTCCGGAAAGCATTCCGTTCGATTACTATTCCAAGGAATACGAAAAAGGTCTGGAACTGTATTCGAACGGCGTCATGATTATGGAGAAATGTGCGGATCTGCTCCCAGATTATTTCAGCTTTGTTAAAGGCATGGTAGATTCCGAGGATCTGTCACTGAACATTTCGCGTGAAATTCTCCAACAGGACAAGCAGCTCAAACTGATCGCCAAGAACATTGATCACAAGATCAGAAAAGAACTTGAAAAATTACTTAAGGAAGATCGCGAGAAATATGAAACGTTCTATAAAGCTTTTGGACGTCAACTGAAATATGGCGTCTACTCTGATTACGGTCAGCATAAGGACGATCTTCAGAATCTCTTAATGTTTTATTCATCGAAAGAAAAGAAAATGGTTACGCTGGACGAATATGTTTCACGCATGCCAGAAGAACAGAAATACATTTATTACGCGGTGGGTGAGTCGAATGAAAAGATTGACAAACTGCCGCAAACCGAACTCGTTGCCGATAAAGGTTATGAAATGCTCTACTTTACTGAGGACATCGACGAATTCGCTATTAAGATGCTGATTAAATATAAGGAAAAGGATTTCAAGTCTGTTTCCAGCAGTGATCTCGGCATTGAGGACGATAAGGACAAAAAACAAGACGAAGCCGAAGAAAAGGCGAACAAAGGCTTGTTCGATAAAATGAAGGACGTTCTTACCGACAAAGTCAAAGGTGTTCGTGCTTCGAAACGTCTGAAATCCTACCCAGTATGCTTTGCGACCGAAGGCGAAGTATCGATTGAAATGGAAAAAGTGCTGAACCAAATGCCGAATAACGAAAATGTCAAGGCAGACAAGATTCTTGAAATCAACACGAACCATAACGTATTCAAATCGCTTAAGGCGGCGTTCGATCTAAATGATCAGCCAAAGGTTGATCTCTACACCAACTTGCTCTACAATCAGGCACTTCTGATTGAGGGTCTGCCGGTGCAAGATCCGGTTGCCTTCTCAAATAGTATTTGCGAATTAATGGGCTGATCCAGTATAGTAAAAACTGCTTATCTCCGAATAAATGGAGATAAGCAGTTTTTATTTTATTTGATTCAGGGGCAACTTTTTGATTGATGATGCAACCATACAGGGGAGGTTTACTTTTTCAGCAGTGTTTGAATTTCGCTTTCAATCGCTTCCGGCTTTGTCCGTGAACCATAATAGTGCACAATTTTGCCATCACGATCAACTAGGAATTTGTTAAAGTTCCAAGTGATTTTTTTCTCGCCTGATTCATCCAATAAGTAACGGAAGAGTGGATTGATTTCCTTACCTTTCATCTTTGACTTTTGAAACAGAGGAAAAGTAACGCCGTAATTCAGCTTGCAGAATTCGGCGGTTTTTTCACTATCGGCAAATTCTTGACTTAAAAAACTGTCACTAGGGAAGCCAAGTACTGTAAATCCTTGATCCTTATAGGATTCATACAGCTTTTCCAAACCATCATATTGAGGAGTGAAGCCGCATTTACTTGCAGTGTTGACGATGAGAAGCACTTGGTTTCGAAAATCAGACAAAGGCACTGTCTCATTTCCTGTGAGCTTCGAGAATGAATAATCATAGATGGTCATTAGTTATCCTTCTTTCTAAGTTTGTCAGGGTTATCTATAGTCTAGGCCGTGCTTGCACAATCTGCAAAGAAATTGCGTCAGAGTATAAACTATTGTGATAGACTTTTTAATAGAAGTACTAGGCAGTATCTGACTCGAGTAAGACAGGAAAATTCAGGTGCGATACGATTATTACCCATCGTTGATGCATTAGAATCCGAAAAATCAATGAATAGGGTCGGCGTTCCGTGCACTACTGGTTACGCGGCTATGCCTACCGACTTAACAAGGAGATTGCAGACCATGGGACTAAGCAAACCACTTTATGATGAAATTAGCGAGGCTAAAAAGGGAACGCTTAACTTAATCACTGATGTTCCAGGTGTCACGGTCGGCCATACAACGATTATCTTGGATAAAATCAAAACTGGTGTGACGGCTGTCATGCCTCAGCAGGATAACCTTTTTTTGAATAAACTTCCGGCTGCGGCTCATGTGATTAATGGATTTGGAAAGAGTACAGGATTAATTCAAGTAAACGAGCTTGGGTCGCTTGAGACGCCGATCGTACTTACGAATACCTTTAGTGTCGGAACGGCGATGAACGCACTCGTGAGGTATATGCTGAACCAAAACAAGGACATCGGTGATACAACATGCACGGTCAATCCGGTTGTAATGGAATGCAATGACGGAACAATTAGCGATATTCGCGCAATGGCTGTCAAAGAAGAACATGTTCATGAGGCGATCGACGCTGCCGGGACTGATTTTGCAGAGGGAGCAGTGGGTGCCGGAACCGGCATGTGTTGTTATGATTTAAAGGGGGGAATCGGCTCCGCGTCGAGGCAAATTGTTGTGGACGGCAAAACGTTCACACTTGGTGCGCTTGTTCTCTCCAACTTCGGTTTTCTACGTGATTTGGAAATTTTCGGCTGCCGCATCGGTGCCAAACTTGACGCATTTGATACTACTGTAAAAGAGATTGAAAAGGGGAGTATCATTGTCGTCTTGGCGACTGATCTTCCGCTGGATCATCGCCAGCTTACACGGATCTGTAAACGTGCCGGTGTTGGGATCACGCGAACAGGGGCGTTTGTAGGAAATGGCAGCGGGGAGATCGCATTGGCTTTTTCCACTGCCAATCGCATCGCTCACTATTCTGAAAAAAGTCTCGGCACTTGCACTTGCATCAGTGAAAACAAGATGGATCAGCTGTTTCGAGCAACGGTTTCCGTTGTTGAGGAGTCAGTGCTAAGCTCTTTGGTACATGCGGAAACAATTAGTGATCGCCATGGTGACGTTCGAAAAAGTTTATTCGATAGGATTCAGGATATGCAAAAATCAAAACCGGATCCTGAAGTGGCTGAGCTGCTTCAACGTTTAGGTTTTCTAAATTTTAGATAAATCATTGAAAAATCGGTGAACGTTCGTTGAAAAAAGTGTTCCTGACGCGTATGTTGTGCTTCACTATTGAAGTACGCAATGGAACGTTTCAATGGCGGGTGGGTTGCGAAACGATTGTTGGATGTTTTGAAGTAAATGTAAGCAAGATAAAGTAATGAAAAAAGAAATGGAGGATGATTAAAATGGACGGTACAAAACGGGCGGATATTCATATTGGAGCGACGGTGATGGTTGTGCAGAAGCAGGATCAGAGGACGGGCAAATTAACTGAAGGTATTGTAAAACGAATTTTGACAAATTCGGCAGTTCATCATCGCGGTATTAAGGTCATGCTGGAAAGCGGAATAGTTGGACGGGTGCAAGAAATTAAATAATTGAGTTTAGCAGCTTGTTGCCCGGTTATATTGACGGATACATAGTCTTGTTATGTAGTATCTCATCGGAGGTCAGCCTATGCTTGTTTACGAAAACAAAACTAAAGGACTTGAAGCGTATTCACTTGATCGTGATCATTGGAATGACTTCGTAAAATTATTTGGCGAACGAGGGGCATGTGGCGGCTGTTGGTGCATGAGCTGGCGAATGAAAAAGGCAGAATTCGATGCAAACAAAGGCGAACAGAACAAGCAAGCGATGCGCCGTCTAGTAGAAAGCGGTGCCCCGATCGGTATGCTGTTGTATGATGGAGGACAACCGGTGGGATGGTGTGCCGTTGCACCGCGGAAAGAATATGTGCGATTGGAACGTTCTCGTGTATTTAAACCGATCGATGATCAGCCGGTATGGTCGATCAGCTGCTTATTCATTGCTAAATCGTATCGCAGACAAGGTTTGTCTTCAGAACTGATCCAGGCTGCGATTCACTATTGCAAGCAGCATGGCGCAACTATAATCGAAGCTTACCCGGAAGTTCCGTACGATAAAAATGTACCTGGCGCTTTTCTATGGAAAGGAATCCCGTCTGTTTTCAAAAATGCAGGCTTCGTAGAGACTGTCAGACGCTCAAAATGGAAGCGGATGATGAGATATCAAGTCAACGAGTAAGTCTAGTCTAACGAGGTAAAAAAGCAGTTTTCCACAATGGAAAACTGTTTGCTGTATTGCCCATGGTTTACGACTTATGCGATCGGCAACCCGCCGGTCACTCCATAGATCTGTCCGGTGACATAGCTGGATTCATCAGAAGCGAGCAGGACATAGACACCAGCTAATTCTGCCGGCTGTCCGGCACGTTTATATAGGGAGGATTGACCGAACTTTGGAATATCACTCTGAATTTGACCACCACACACCTGGAGAGGTGTCCAAATAGGCCCTGGCGCAACCGAATTGACGCGAATCCCTTTTGAAATCAGCTGTTTGGCGAGCCCTTTTGTAAATGCGGTAATTGCGCTTTTTGTTGGTGAGTAGCTCAAAAGCTCTGGACTTGGGTTATAGGCTTGCACGGAACTTGTGGTGATGATGGACGCGCCTTTTGGTAAGTGGGGCAATGCGGCCTTGACCGTCCAATAAAGGGAAAAGACGTTGGTTTCAAAGGATTTACGCAAAACATCCGTTGTGATCTCTGATATACTCTTGTAGGCTTGTTGTGTGCCGGCAACAAGGGCGAGTATGTCTAAACCGCCAAGCTCTTGAAAGGCTTGATCAATCATTTTCTTGCAGAATCCCTCGTCGGTCAAATCACCGGGAATAAGCAGTGCTTTCTGTCCCGCTTCTTCAATCAACTTTTTAACTTCTTCGGCGTCCGGTTGTTCATAGGGTAAGTAATTGATGGCGACGTCAGCACCTTCTCGGGCGTACGCGATTGCTGCTGCGCGGGCTATTCCCGAGTCCCCGCCAGTGATCAGTGCCTTTCTGCCTTGAAGTTTACCGGAACCTTTATAACTTTTTTCACCGCAGTCAGGTACCGGTGTCATGCGCGACTGCAGCCCTGGTGCTGGTTGCTCCTGCTTCGGATAGGTACCGGATGTATATTCTTTTGTTGGATCTTCGACGACTGTCTGAACCATAAATGATCCTCCTTTAAGGTTGTCTCTTCTTATCCAATAAACCTTTGAAATTTCATACATAGCATGCGCAAGCGTGACTAAATTATTACTGACAACTTTGCGATCCATTGTCCTCTTTGGGATCACTTTTAGAACCAAGAATGTCTTCTTCTAAAGGAACGATCCGATGAGGAATAGGATTACATCATTTTTAATAAGATGAAACAAGCCGAGTTTGGCTCGTGCTTCTTGCGACTTGTGGGTTGCAAAATGCCCAGTCAAATCATAGTGTTACGAATACTGAATTCATTGAAAGCAGGTGAGATGCGTGATTAGAGGTCCGTTGGAACTGTTCCGTGTGGTGTTAATCGTTGTTTTCTTAGGAGTACTGATCGCTTCGGGAATGACGTTCATCTATCATCTCATTCATATGTCAGTGGGCGGATTAGGTTTTCTGTTTATTTTTATCGCAACATTGCTGTTCATTTTCGTGTTGTATCGGAACAAGTTTCAGTTTCATGGTTTCTTTCGTGGGAAACAGCTGCAAAAACTTTCTGTAAAGCTGACTTTAACACTGCTTGTGATCGCCGTTCTGCTCATTATTATCGCTCCGATAGTGAGTTGATTTTTCATGAGAGGAAAAGCTTAGCAATTTTTCGTAACAGAATCGACATAAAACGATTCTTAGGATTCGCGTGATGGTTGTATAATTAATCAATGGACGATTAGGTACATATAATCACGGAATAAATATTATGTAAACTAAATTATTCGCTTTTACTCAGTTACATAAAACAACATCGTTTAAACGCACCAAGAGGAGGAGAACTTTTGAATTCATTTACAACAAAAATTCCAGGAATCGCACTTGCCGCGATTTTAGCTTTTCCAGCATGGCTGGTGGGGCTCTATCTGCCGATAATCGGCAGTCCAGTCCTTGGCATCTTGGTCGGACTTATTCTTTCATTTTGGAAAAAACCTGCATCGCTAAGTGCGGGTGTAACGTTTACAGGAAAGAAAGTCCTGCAATATTCCATAATTCTGATGGGCTTCGGGCTCAATCTATTTAACATTATTCGTGTAGGCGGACAAACATTGCTTCTAATGCTTTTCACATTGACTGCGGCTTTTTTGACCGCCTACTTTGCTGGAAAATTATTAAAAACAGAGAGCAGAACGACAACCTTGATTGGCGTCGGGACAGCAATTTGCGGCGGCTCAGCGATAGCAGCGACCGCCCCGGTTATTAATGCGAAGGATGAGGAGGTTGCGCATTCGATTTCAACAATCTTCTTGTTCAACGTGATTGCGGCTTTTCTATTTCCATTTCTCGGTCATTTAATCGGAATGAATGATCATCAATTCGGATTGTGGGCAGGAACCGCGATTAATGATACTTCATCAGTTGTCGCGGCCGGATACACATTCAGCCATGACGCGGGAAATCTTGCTGTTATTGTTAAATTGACCAGAACGTTAATGATTATACCGGTGACGCTGGCGCTGGCGTTTATTTTTTCACGTAAAGGAAAGGGAAAAACAGGAACGTACCACTTCTCTAAAATCTTTCCTTGGTTCGTTATTTGGTTTGCCGTCGCTTCGGTAATCAGTACGTTTATTCCAGTTCCACAGGAATTGCTTCGCGTGCTTGTCACGATTGGCAAGTACATGATCGTTATGGCAATGGTTTGTATTGGATTAAATACAAACTTGGTTAAATTGCTGAAAAACGGAATGCGGCCGATCTTACTTGGGTTGATATGTTGGTTTGTACTTGCTGTTGTCTCGATTTTTGTCCAATATTGGATTCTATGAGTGGAAGACGTCGATAAGTATTTGATACGAAATCTAAATTTATGTAGGAATAAACAACCCGAGTGTGTAACTG
Source organism: Sporolactobacillus nakayamae (assembly GCF_900113325.1). GTDB lineage: Bacteria > Bacillota > Bacilli > Bacillales > Sporolactobacillaceae > Sporolactobacillus > Sporolactobacillus nakayamae. The sequence goes on from NZ_FOOY01000003.1 coordinate 165,476, forward strand.
TATAAGTAGCTTATACTTAGAAGGATTCGGGGGGACATTTATGCGTGCGGACGAAGACTCGATTGGCTATTTTACAAAACTGGCGGCCGAAAATCTGGAGATTACGAAGAATAAGCTCAGACACTTGACAATGGCTCTGGAGAAACATGGATATAAGCTGACGCGGAATAAAAGCAACCAAAGAATTTACTTTCCTGAGGATTTGGTATCGATCAGACAGGTGCTCAAGAAGGTGAAGGAAGGGCTGACAATTGATGAGGCGGCACAAGGGATTTGTGAGAAGACAGATTTAACACATCTTCCCGCAAATGTGGATCAGGATATGCTTCTCAGTAAAGGCGAAGTGACCTTACTTCCGGATCAGTTTCGATCTGTTATTGAAGAAGTTGCAGCGTCCGCAGCTGAACAAGCGGCTGACCGAGTCGTTGAAAATTTCAGTTCTGAGTTTGAGCGGAGGATTGAACTTCGTGACAAGCAGCTGATGATGCGGTTAAGAGAGGCGTCTGAGTCTAAACGTCGTAAAAAAGGGGTAGTTTCTAGATTGTTCGGTTATTAAAAAACAGATTCGCGGAGAAAAATGCGCGGATCTGTTTTTTTTACTTATAACGGCTTATATTCAATTTTTTGATATTCTTTATGACGCTCAAACAAAACTTTTGCATACGAGCAAACGGGTAAAATCTTTTTTTGTTCCGCAATGGCGAGATCGACAACGGCTTGAATGAGTTGCTGCGCGATGTGCTGGCCACGATAGTTCGGGTCGACAAATGTGTGGTTAATACTGAGTACGGACGGTCGATCCTCAGTGTACATAATTTCACCAACCTCTTTTTGTTCATCGAGCATATAAAAGCGATTGATACCCTTTTTTAACTCCATAGTTTATATCCCCTCTGTTCTGATTCGTATTTAGACCTAAAAAAACCGTTTGGACAAGTTAAAATCGCTTTAAATCAATGTATTTAGACTGATTCATTGCATCATTTACACTTGATAATATGCTAAAATAAAGATGTGGGATTGCAGTTTTTCCCCTAATAAAAGGAGGCGTTACCAATGCGTCTTTATACTAGTGTTCAAAGTACGGAAGCATTGAATAGGGATTATCAGAGAATGTCTGCGCTGACCCCAAAAGAATCCTTAATCTATTTAAACACAAATGAAAGCGGTTTATCAAGTGAAAAAGCTGCGGATCTTTTGAAACAATATGGTGAGAATTCGATTAAAAGTAAGCAGTCGTTCCATCCAGCGCGGCGATTCATACGTCAACTTATTAATTTACTTGCAATCATGCTTTGGATTGCAAGTGCGCTTGCCATTTTATCTGGAACACCGATGCTCGCCTATGTTATCTGGGCAATTATTTTGATCAACGCGGTGTTTTCTTTTTTACAGGAGAAGAAGGCTGATACGGCGCTTCAAGCACTGTCTCGAATGATGCCGAATCAGGTAAAAGTTTATCGTGATCATGTGCTAACTGTTCTTCCCGCAGATCAATTGGTTCCCGGAGATATCGTGACGATTGCTGCCGGCGACCGTGTACCTGCCGATGTTCGTTTGATCAATGCTGAAGGCTTATTTGTCGACAATTCGATGCTGACTGGAGAATCGCTTCCTGTTGACCGTGAAGCTGCTCCGGATTTGCTAGAGGGAAAGTCGTTCGCATGCAGCCATAACCTTCTATTTGCGGGGACAACGGTTACCGACGGGCGAGCAACAGCAGTTGTATATGCGACTGGCAATCAGACTCAGATCGGCAGCATTTCTATGACAACAGCAAACATTACCCGTCGTAAGAGCACACTTGATGTCCAGATTCACAAAATTACTCGAGCGTTGTCGTTGATAGCGATAGCAATAGGTGTGCTTGCTTTTCTGACTTCTGTTCTTGTCAGCGGATTTTCCGTTAATGCCGCGCTTGTGTTCGCAATCGGTATTATCGTTGCCAATATTCCTGAAGGGTTAATGCCGACGGTAAGTCTTTCGCTTGCCCTCAGTGTCGAACGTATGGCAAAGAAGCAGGCGCTTGTGCGCAAACAATCGGCGGTGGAAACCTTGAGCAGTACAACGGTCATTTGTACTGACAAAACGGGAACACTGACGCAGAATAAAATTTTCGCTAAGAAAATATGGGTGCCTGGAGCACTTTATGAGGTTAGCGGGTACGGATATGGAAAAGAGGGGACGGTGAGCGGCGGTACGGAAGAAACTAAAACAACGCTTGAGCGTCTTTTTACTGCTGCATCGATTTGCTCGGAAACCACTTTAAACACGGACGTGCGCCATCCGTCAACATGGAACGTAATCGGCAGCCCAACCGAGGCAGCTATTTTAATTGCTTCTGAGAAATCCGGCTTTCCAGTGATGAACGCTATTGAATCATTTAAACGGATTAAAATCGTGCCATTTACTTCTAATCTCAAGATGATGACCGTCTACGCACAAAATGAAGTGGATCATTTGTTTGAAAAAGGGCATATCTTTCAATTCACGAAGGGAGATCCCCTGCGTGTGCTGGCGCATTGCGGTTTCTCTATAAAGGAAGGTAAGGTATGCGGTTTGTCGAATATGGATCGAACGCAAATACGTGGAGTGAATGATGAAATGGCGAATAATGGCTTTCGCGTGCTCGCCGTCGCGTACGCGGACCGCACTGAAGAACAATTGGATATGGAGTCGATTTCGAATGATTGGATTTTGCTCGGTCTTGTCATTATGCACGATCCACCGAAAATAGGCGTGAGCGATGCGATTGCCGATTGCTATAAAGCAGGGATAAAGGTGACGATCGTAACGGGTGATTATGCGCTGACCGCCGCCGCAATCGCTCGTCAGATTGGAATCGTAAAAGATGGATATGTAGCAATTACTGGAAATGAGTTAGAAAAAATGAGCCAAAAGGAACTAGCGAAGAAAATCGACACGAATCTGCCGGTGATTTTCGCTCGGACGACGCCAAAGGACAAATTAAAAATTGTCGATACCTACCAAAGTCTCGGACATGTTGTCGCCTCTACTGGGGATGGACTTAACGATGTACTCGCCTTGCGGAAAGCGGACATTGGTATTTCGATGGGGGAAAATGGTTCAGATGCCGCAATTGAGTCTTCGGATGTCGTTCTACTGGATGATAATTTTGCTACGATTGTTGAAGCGATAAAAGAAGGACGCGCGATTTATGAGAACATTCGTAAATTTATTACGTATATCTTGGCGTCCAATGTACCGGAAGTACTCCCTTTTCTTATCATGGCGATTTTTCATGTTCCGCTTGCGCTTAATGTTTTACTTGTGCTGGCAATAGATCTAGGAACCGATTTGATCCCAGCCATCTCACTGGGCAAAGAGCTTCCGGATCAAGATGTGTTACACGCATCGCCGCGTAAACCGAATGACAATATTTTAAACAAATCAGTGCTGCTCCGTTCATATCTATTTCTCGGTTTCGCTGAGGCGTTTATGTTGTTTTTCATGTTCTTTCATTCTTGGAACCAGTTCGGCTATTCATTTGCGGATATCCAGGGATTAACCGCTTCTTTGACCGCTGGTTCGACAGATGCTCAAGTATCCTATGTTTATCAATATGCTGTAACAATGGCTTTTGGCGCGGTTATATTCAGTCAAATCGGCAATCTGCTCGAATGTCGTTCGCCCAGTCAATCAATGTTTACGCTGCTTCGAAAATCGAATCATTTGATTTTCTGGGGGATTTTGTTTGAAGTAGCGCTCTTTTTATTAATCGCGTATCTGCCATTTATGCAGTTGGTATTTGGAACTGCCGCTCCGAGTTTAAATCATCTCTATCTACTATTGATTTGTCCGATCTTCTTAATCGTGGTGGAAGAATCACGAAAATGGGTCGTTCGAAAAGTACATTCGTCTGCCCATCATACAATAGAGAAGCAAAGAACTGCTTAATCATTATGTGGAATCAACCCCATTCATAAAAATGTATAAACGTACCAGATGTTTTGTCCATGACCATTAGAACGGTTACTCATAAGCTATTTATGTAAGATACTGGACAGTCAAAAGTTTTAGGTTTTTAAGAAATTAATAATTCATCCTGTACTTCGGGTGTTTCCTGCTTTTCTTGAATTATTTGCGTTATGGTTAAATGACGATTTCGGGCAAACCGTTGAAAAATCGTCTTGCCGGCGTTTCCAAAAATGTGCTGACATTATTTGAATGTAGTAAACACAAAGTTTCTACGACTGACATCTGTCTTGATGACATCGTTGCGATTAAATCTTTTGGACCAAAATTCGATTTTGATGATGATGATCATGATCATGACTGCGGGTGTGCTCGCCGCTAAGCATTAATCGCTTAGCCTGATTATAGATAATAGATCGTCTTAATCAAAGAACTTAGGGTTAAACCTAAGTTTTTTTTAGGTTTTCATGCACACGGCTACACAGTAATTTGCATGTTTTTGTTTCAAACGGTAAGATAAAACTAATTTATAGGCTGAATTTTCATCATTGTTGTGATTTTGATCTATGGAGTGAGAGCCAAATGTCTAAAAAGAAAAAGTTTGCGTTTGCGGCAGCTCTTACCGGTGCAGCTGCGGCCGCAGTGACAGCGGGAATGTACATTCGCAAGGAGGCGGCAAAGCGTAAACCCTTTGAAATTGAAGAAGCGACTTTGACCGACATGCAGAAAGCACTAAAGCTAGGCCAAGTGACGTCGAAGGATCTGGTCCAAATGTATCTGGAGCGCATCGATCGGTTCGACAAGAGCGGACCGATGCTTAATTCGGTAATTGAACTAAACCCGGACGCTTTGCATGAAGCTGAAGCTTGTGATGTGAAAAGAACGGTGACTCCGGATGTCGGACCGCTATTCGGAATCCCCGTAGTTGTGAAAGACAACGTGAATACTGCTGGGAAAATGCATACGACGGCGGGGGCGGTCGCCCTTGAGAACCACCGCGCAAAGAAAGATGCATTTGTTGTGAGGCAGTTAAAAAAGGCCGGAGCGATTATTCTCGGAAAAACGAACTTGACGGAATTTGCGAACTTCATTACTGAAGGCATGCCAAACGGCTACAGTTCACTAGGCGGACAAGTCCTAAATCCTTACGGACCTGCATTTGACGTAGGCGGTTCAAGCAGCGGCACTGCGTCAGCGATTGCCGCTAATCTAGCCGCAGTCGGTATTGGAACTGAGACATCCGGTTCAATCATTTGTCCTGCCGCCTTTAATTCACTAGTCGGTATTAAGCCTACGATTGGTGTCGTGAGCCGAAGCGGTTTGGTACCGATTTCTCATAGCCAAGATACAGCGGGACCCATCGCACGAACTGTTCAGGATGCGGTAAAGCTATTGAACGCGGTCATTGGGATGGACGAGGATGATGAAGAAACGATTTGGAGTCAAGGGGATATTGCCAAGGATTATACGGATTTTTTGAATCGCGGGGAATTAAAGAATGCGCGTCTTGGTATTGACCGTCGCTACTTAGACTCAGTTAGTGATGAAAAAGCGACGGTCATTAATCAAGCGCTTGACCTGATGCGTGAGAAGGGTGCGGTGATTGTCGATCCTGCGATTATTCCTTCTACAGACACGCTGGAGGATCGTAAATCATCGGTTATGATTCAAGAGTTTAACTATGATATGAATCAATATCTAGAAAAACTTCCGGATGAGGTTCCGGTTCATAGTCTCAGTGAGTTGATTGCTTTTAACAAAGAACATGCAGATAAAGCACTCAAATATGGACAAACCGTGTTCGAAGAGGCAGATCAATTAAGCGGTGACTTAGGGGGACGTCAATACTTGGCAGATCGTGCGGAAGATCTGCGGCTCTCGCGTAAGGAGGGCATTGATGCTGTGATCAAGACGCGAAAACTGGACGCGCTTATTTTCGCTGACTATCAAGGTTCGGATATTGCTGCCAAGGCGGGCTATCCGTCAATAACCGTCCCTGCAGGCTATACCGCTGAGGGAGAGCCGGTTGGCATCACATTTGTTGGTATGGCGTTTACTGAGCCGCGCTTAATTGAACTTGCTTATTCATTTGAGCAGGCTACCTTATATCGCGTGAAACCCTCATTGTAATTTTCAGGCAATAAATAGATGTGCACAGGTGCTCGATTTTTATTGGGCACTTTTTTTCTATTCACGAATAAACATAGATGGAGTGAGTAAGGAGGTTGTGCATATGACGAATGGAAATGAACAAAAAGCCCGAATACTTGAGCGGATGAGGACAGCCATTAATCAAGAACGGCTTGTGGGCGCCTGTTTAAGTTCATTGATTGATGAGACTAAGACGCTAAGGGGACGACAGAAGATCGGTGAGTTGCGGAATGATTCAGTAAGTCTTGAAAAAGATTTGCTGGACTTATATGAAACATTGTCTGGTAACAGACTGTCAATTGAATCTGATGGAACTGACATGCGCCCGAGCACATATCTTGAAGGTCTCCGTTATTGTATTGAGAGCAAATTGAATGCCGCTGAATATAACCAAAGGTCGGCGGATTTAACTCAGATTTCCCACATGAAGAGTTGCTTCTATCGGATAGCGCTTGATGAACTCCGTCATGCGAGCTGGCTGCAATATTACTACAGTCTTTATAAATAACGAGCAGAAAAAGGCATAACCGCTTCATCAAGCAGTCATGCCTTTTTGATACCATAAATCCATGGCAATCGCAATTACGTCTTCGCCTGTTTCTGTTTACTTTTTTACGTTTGCCGTTTTTAAAAGCATCGGTTGCCTTCGGTCGAATAGTGTTGCCGACAAGGTAAAGACGAGCAAACCAAGCCAGATAAATGAAAATGAAACGAGTTGAATAGGGTGGAACGGCTCTCTATAAATCACAATGCCAATGATCAATTGCATGGTAGGATTAATGTACTGGAAGAAGCCAACCATGGTTAGCGAAATCCTCCGCGCGCCTTCCGCGAAGAACAAAAGCGGAACAGCTGTAACCACACCTGTACCGATGAGAAGCAAGGTGGTTGTCCATGATCCTGTGCCGAAACTGGCTGATCCCGATTGCTGCACGAAAATCAGATAAAGAAGAGCAACAGGCACAACAAAAAGTGTTTCAAAGGTCAGTTCCAAGGAAGGTGTAATGTGAATCAGTTTCTTTGCAAGCCCGTAAAATCCAAAAGTAAGTGCCAGTGAAAGGGCAATCCAAGGGACGTGCCCAAAGTTTATCGTCTGAATGAGCACCCCTGAAGCAGCCAGTATGAATGCGATGAGCTGCCAACTTGTCAGTCTCTCTTTCAAAAAGAGGATGCCCAAAAGGATACTGATTAAAGGGTTGATATAATAGCCCATACTTGATTCAATGACATGCCCGTGGTTAACCGCCCATATGTAGACAAGCCAATTTAAAGTAATCAGCACAGCTGCTGCAAATACGAAGAGCAGTAGTCTGGGTTTCGCCAGCAGCAGCTTCAATTCCCGGATGAAGCTGCCTAAAGATTTGGTTACCCACAGAAGTCCGATCATGAAGGTCAATGACCAGAAAATGCGATGCGCCAAAATCTCTAATGCCGGTATTTGGTGAATGGGAATCCAATACAAAGGAAAAAGTCCCCACATAAAATATGCCGATAACGTGTAAATAGCACCTAGTTTGGTTTCTCGATGATTCATAGCGGTGTTAAGCAGAAAGCCGAAGCTAATGCCGAACGCTCACTTCCTCTCCTTGATGGATGATCAGCCCATAGCCCGTTTAAAAGTCCACGAAATCTATTTATTCATTGTATCGGCTTTTTGCTTTCTTGACTAGTAGAATCCGCTTGGTCTTTTTCAACATTCATAGAGTCATCGGATGTTGGCTGTTCCACCGTTTCTTGAAAGAGGCGTTTTGTCTTGGAAGTTGTCTCAACATCGTTATTTGCAAAGCCTTCGCCAAACACTTCGTGAACATCATTAACCGTTACAAAAGCGTCCGGATCAAGCTCTTTAATTAAACTTTTTAGTCGAAACACTTCGTTTCGGCTGACGACGCAGTAAACGACATCCAGTTTCCGCCCTGTGTAACCCCCTTTTCCGTACATGAGGGTCACGCTTCGATCAAGTAGTTTAATAATCTGATCTGCCAGAAGCTCGCTTTTCTTAGAAAAGATCATGATCGCTTTGGCCGAATAGGCACCTTTTTGAATAATATCAATCATTTTTGCTCCGACAAAAATACCTACCAGTGTATACATCATCTGCCGATAATCTAAATAGCAAAGTGACAAAATAATGACTGCTGCATCAATAACGAGCATCGTCTTGCTCATCGCCCACCCATACTTCTTGTGGGTGATCCGAGCGACAATATCGGAACCGCCGGTCGTTCCTCCGTATCGAAAGATGATGCCTAAACCTCCGCCGATAAACACTCCGGCAAATAAAGCCGCTAGGAACAGATCATGGGTCAATGAGAAGTCGAAGGTGATCCAATGCTGAAAAATATAAAGAAAGAATGAGAGCGAGAACGTTCCCAGCAAGGTATAAATGAATTCATTCCTGCGGAAAAAGCGCCAGCCGGCAAAAAACAACGGAATGTTAAGGACAATGTTGCTCACCGCGGGATCAATTGAGAACAAATTATAGAAAATAAGAGTGATTCCGGTGACGCCGCCTTCAGCCAACATGTTTTTCATATTAAAATTCACAAGTCCAAAAGCGTAGATTGCTGCACCAAGCAGGATAAAAAGAATATTTCTTTTCTGTAAGTTAATTTTCATTGAGAACACAACCTTTCATTTCAAGTCGCAATCTATATCATACGTTTTACATGAAGAACCTTCAATATACCAGTGAGCAAAAGATTATTATTTCACGTGCTGACCGTTTTCATTGAAGGAAAACAATGGTATAATCCAACTGCAATTGGCTGACTAGGATTTTGGCATCTTGCCTCTTTTCCGTTAAAATAGGAAAAGAGAGGTAGAGGTGATTGTGCATGGAAGTCAAAACACTTGATGAGTTTCAGAAAAACGTGGATGAATACATCGGTCAATTTAAAGAAGGCTATTTCTCACCGCTCGCACTGACTGCCCGTCTTACTGAGGAATTAGGTGAACTGGCAAGAGAGATCAACCATTATTATGGCGAGAAAAAAAAGAAGCCGACGGAAGCAGTAAAGACGGTTGAAGAAGAACTTGGTGACCTTCTTTTTGTCGTCATTTGCATGGCGAACAGCTTACATATTAATCTGGGACAAGCGTTAACCATTGTGCTGGATAAATTTCAGACCCGGGACAGAGACCGGTGGACCAAAAAGACAAAAGACGAAGGGAAGATTCAACAATGACGGATAAAAAGACAATTCGTGTCGTAGTTGCGGGACCGAGAGGACGAATGGGTTCGGAAACGATTCGCATGATCGCTAAGGCTGAAGGTCTTGACCTCGTGGCCGCGATCGACCACAACCACGATGGAGAACGCATCGAAGATTTACTTGGAGTGGCCGGCTTAAGCGGACGAGTATACGCTGATAGCGACGCTTGCTTCTCAAATGAGGAAGTCGATGTACTTATTGACTTTACTAATCCTGAGGCAGGCAAACAAAATCTGCAAAAAGCGATTGACTATGGCGTGCGGCCAGTGATCGGTACCTCAGGCTTTACCAATGAAGAAGTCAAAAGCTATCGCAGTCAGATGAACGATAAGAAACTTGGCGGAATCATTGCGCCGAACTTCGCAATCGGCGCGGTGCTTGTGATGAAGTTCAGCCAAATGGCAGCTAAATATTTTCCGGATGCTGAGATTATTGAATTGCATCATGACAAGAAAAAAGATGCACCATCAGGAACAGCCATAAAGACGGCAGAATTGATGATGAAGACACGCGAATCGAAAAAGCAGGGCGCACCGGATGAGAAGGAAACGCTTCCAGGAGCTCGTGGTGCTGATTTTGATGGCATGCGCATCCACAGTGTCCGTCTCCCGGGTCTCATTGCCCATCAGGAAGTACTTTTTGGCGGCAAGGGAGAATTGTTGACTCTTCGTCATGATTCAATGGATCGCGCATCCTTTATGACCGGAGTGTATTACGCGACAAAAACGGTTATGGATTTAGACACGCTTGTCTATGGATTGGAAAATATTCTCGACTAATCGGCCTTGCGCTGCTAAGAGGTGACTAGAATCTTGAAAATTGCATTGATTGCGCATGATAAGAAGAAACCTGAAATGGTGGAGTTTGCTACTGCCTATGCAGCTGTCCTTAAGAAACATGAATTGTATGCAACGGGAACGACCGGTTTAAAGGTGATGGAAGCAACCGGATTGTCTGTGCACCGTTTTCAATCAGGTCCTCTTGGTGGCGACCAGCAAATTGGAGCGATGATCGCGTCTAATGAAATGGATATGGTCATTTTCCTTCGTGATCCGCTGACCGCCCAGCCGCATGAACCGGACGTCAACGCGCTGCTCCGATTGAGCGATGTTTATCGAATTCCACTTGCCACCAATCTCGCTTCAGCAGAACTTCTTATGCATGCCTTAAAACGCGGTGAAATACATTGGCGTGAACTTATCCATCAGCGTAAGGACAGCAAGTGATTGGTAAAAAAGTGAGGTGTCCTCTTTGGGTTTTCCTTTTAAGAATTCGGCTTTTATTCTCGACCAATTGATTAGTCATGGATTTGAAGCCTACGTCGTTGGCGGCGCCGTACGTGACTATTTACTTGGTCGCCCAATTCATGACATTGATGTAGCAACGTCGGCACATCCTGCTGACGTTGTGTCTTTATTTAAGCGAACCATTCCCATCGGCATTGAGCATGGAACGGTCGCGGTATTGTCACATGGCAGTACTTACGAGGTAACAACCTTCCGTTCGGAAACCGGCTACGATGATTTTCGACATCCTAATCATGTCGCGTTTGTTCCCTCGCTTGAACAAGATCTGATGCGACGTGACTTTACGATCAACGCGTTAGCTATGGATCGCGCCGGTATCATTATCGATCTTTTCGGCGGACAAAGCGACATTAAAAAACAAAGGATTCGCACGGTCGGTAAGGCCGAGGAACGTATTTCTGAGGATCCGTTGCGTATGATGCGCGGGATGAGATTTGCATCTGAGCTTTGCTTCACACTCGGACAAACAGAGTGTGAAGCCTTTCATCAAAAAGCTGAATTGTTGAAGAATATTTCAGTGGAACGGATTAATCAGGAGATGACACGTTTGCTTGCGGGCAAAGGTGTCGCCAATGCGCTCATACTGTTATTTAAAACCGGCTGTATCCATAAACTGCCGATGCTGGAGCATGCAGGTCCGGTGACGAACGCGAACACACCTCGCTATTGGATTCTTCAAAGCGATGAAGAACGTTGGACAGCATTTTTGATTAGTGTGGGCATTGATGACGTGCATGCTTTTGCTAAAGCATGGAAATGGTCGAAGAACGTCCGCCAGTCTGTTTTGCGTCTAACCGCTTTGTTAAAGCAGCGTTCAAAGAACGAATGGACCAGGGAAGCTGTCTATTTTGCGGGTACGAATGACGCCAAAGCGGCGGATCGAGTGCTTGCTGCTTTAGGAACACTTCACGAAAATGATCTTGCATCCTGTGAGCGTCAAGTAGAATTTCTTTGGAACGCTTGCCCAATCCACTCTCGTTCCGAGCTCACTGTAACGGGCAATCAATTCATGAGCTGGTCGGAGTTTAAGCCCGGTCCATGGCTTGCCGAAGTGATCCAAGATCTTGAGCGAGACATTGTGAACGGTCGCATTGAAAATAAGTTGGAGGTGATTCGGTCATGGTTCAAAAAATGGCAAATCACTCAAAAGAAGCAATCTTAACCCTGTTATATGAACATCGAGATCAGTTTTTATCAGGTCAAAAAATATCCGGGCTGATTGGCTGTTCGCGCACGGCGGTGTGGAAGCATATTAAATCACTCATCGAAGAAGGCTTCCAGATTGAGTCGGTGCAAAGGAAGGGATATAAGCTGACGAAGGCTCCGGCAGGCTTAAATGCATCCGCAATTGCCGCAGGTCTGCAGACAAAACGGCTTGGTCACACAATCCATTTTTTTGAATCGATTGGATCAACACAAAAAGAAGCTTTAAGACTCGCTGATGAAGGTGCTGAAGATGGAACCGTAGTAGTGACCAATGAACAGACAAGCGGTCGCGGCCGGCTTGGTCATACATGGCAATCACAGCGCGGTGTGACTATCGCTATGAGTATGATTCTCAGGCCGGAGCTTCCGATGGAGAAGACACCGCAATTAACGCTGCTCACTGCAGTAGCGGCGGCTGATGTCATTGAGCGAGAAACCGGCCTGTCATGCGGCATCAAGTGGCCAAATGATATACTGTATGATGGAAAAAAGCTTGTGGGGATCTTAACCGAGCTCCAGGCTGAAGCGACCTATGTTAAGGCGGTCGTTATTGGTACCGGATTCAATGTAAATACAGAACCAGCCGCATTTCCTGATTCACTAAAGAATGTTGCCGGATCGCTTAGGTCAATTACTGGCAAACGGTATGATCTGGCACCATTTGTTCAACAGTTCTTCGTTTCCTTTGAGAGTCTCTATGATATATATCTGAGCGACGGCTTCAAAAGCATAAGACCGCTTTGGGAGGCACGTGCCTTGAACCTTGGAAAGCAAATTAAAGTCAGACAACCGGGCGGCCGGATTTTAGAGGGCTTTGCACGAGGTATAAATGACGATGGCGTGCTGCTTCTGGAAAAAAAGGACGGAACGATCACACATATTTATTCAGCGGACATTGAGTGGGATTGACTAATGGTCTACTAGCGAAAAACAAACAGCTTTTTGTTATAATGAGAATGCCGGATAAGCGGATCTAGTTCGAGGCTGCATTTCATTGAAAGCGGTACTTAGATCAAGCTAACCGAGTAACTATCGTGTTCGTCTGCCATGATCCGATTACGGACATGGACGGAGGGGCGGGCTACGCCAAAAGCAAATTGCTTTCTTGCGGCTTCCGTACCCAAACCTTCTCAGGACAAGAGGAGGAAAACAAATGAGTGTGGCACACACGCAAACGATGTCACTGCTTTCAACACCTGCCGAAGTTAGACAATTCGTGCGGGAGCAGAAGCATTTAGGAAAGACTGTCGGATTTGTTCCGACAATGGGTTATCTTCACGAAGGTCATGGATCTCTTTTTAGAAAGGCGGCAGCAACCTCGGATTGTGTCATTGCCAGCTGTTTTGTCAATCCAACGCAATTTGGAGAAAAAGACGACTATGTGAATTACCCGAAGGACCGGTTGCGCGATACGCAACTTGCCGAATCATGTGGTGTAGACGCACTTTTTCTTCCTGAACCAAGTGTGATTTATCCAAATGGAGAGCAAGTGACGGTAAAGGTTAATGAAAAAACCGATGTACTGTGCGGAAAGAGTCGACCGGGTCACTTTGACGGTGTAGCCACTGTATTGACGAAACTTTTTACGATTACGCAACCAGATCGTGTTTACTTCGGCATGAAGGATGCTCAGCAAGTAGCGATCGTCAGCAGTCTCATTGAATCCTTTCATTTTCCGATTGAGTTAATTTCCTGCCCGATCGTTCGTGAGGAAGACGGGCTTGCCAAGAGTTCGCGCAACGTACGTCTATTGTCTGAGGAACGGCGAGAAGCATCGGAAGTGTATAGAGGACTTAAGTTCGGAAGTGAATTAATTCTGAACGGTGAAAAAGATTTTGATCGAATTATTCGCGCCGTACGCGGTTATTATGAAAAACATTTAACACTTGGCAGCGTTGACTATATCGATGTCCTGAATTATCCGGAATTGACGCGTACCAAAGAAATGATGAGTGGCCGTGTCATCATCGCCTGCGCCGTACGCTATTTAAATGCACGCTTGATCGATAACATAACGCTTGATTGTGACAATGGCGAAAGTGAGGCCTCCGTCTAATGATGCGTCCTTTTTTGAGATGCAAAATTCACCGAGCAACAGTCACAGACGCAAATTTGAATTACGTCGGCAGCATAACGATTGATGAAGCAGTATTGAAGGCCATTGACTTGCTCCCTTATGAAAAAGTTCAAGTGGTGAATAATAATAATGGCGCGCGTCTTGAAACCTATGTGATTCCCGGTCAGGCGCATTCTGGTGTCATTTGTTTAAATGGCGCGGCTGCACGACTGGCGCAAAAAGGTGATGTATTAATTATTATGGCTTACGCGCTAATGAACACTTGTGAATATAGTGAACTCAAGCCGACAGTAGCTGTACTTGATCAGAATAATTGTATTGAAAAGATGCTGAACGGCGAAAGTCCCATGCAGACTTTATAAAATTGAGACGGGAACGACAAAATTACCCTTGCAATTCGTTTAAAGAATAGATACGATTAATTTGCTGTGAGAACAGTCGAAAAACCCGTGAATACGGGTTTTTCCGCAATGCATAGATGAATAGTAGTGGGGTCGGCAGGTTATTTCCCTTGATTGGGTAACTATAGTTTGAGCGGGAAGGCTTAAGTCCATTCCCGCCATTATTTACCGACAGTGATTGCAGGAGCAATTTGCTGCCATCCGGATACATAAATTGATTCAGGTGATGTTTTGAGAACAAAAACAACGATTATTACCGTATTGGTTGCCTTAGCACTAATGGTTGCAATCGGCGCTTTGAAGCTCTATACAAGTAATACCGGCTATCAGGAACAGGAGTCGGTCACGGCTGTCAAAAAGGCGAAGCAATGGTACTCATTTAATCAGGTCAAATCGGTTACTCCATTTCGGGGAACTGACGCTTATCAAGTGATTCAGGCGAAGCAAAAGGGTAAGAAGGTCTACATTTGGGTGCCGGATCAACCAAAGAAAGCTCCGTTCCTTGAACGTTTGGCAAGTGAAGGAATAACGCAGGGGCAGGCAATACAAAAATTGGCGGATGCTCGGCTTGATGTGAAAAGGATTATCTCAGTACGTCTTGGTGCAATTAAAGGAAATCCAGTTTGGGAAATTACGTTCTTAAATTCTAAAAATAACTATAATTATGTGTCTTTTTATTTTGAAAGCGGTAAGGAAGCGCAGCGAATTTTGAATTTGTAAATGATTAGGATGCGTAATTAAACGCGCAGGTTCAGGGAGGAACAATGACGATGCAACTTGCAAAGCGAGTGGAAAGCATTACCCCATCAAGTACATTAGCAATTACCGCGAAAGCCGGGGAATTGAAGGCACAAGGCTATGACGTGATCGGCTTAGGTGCCGGTCAACCTGACTTTAACACACCTAAATTTATTATTGACGCGGCTATGGAAGCAGCGAACGCCGGTCACACAAAATATACGCCGACAGCCGGTCTCCCGGAATTGAAAGAGGCTATTATTGGTAAATTAAAGCGTGATCAAGGATTTAACTACGACAAATCCCAAATCATTGTTGGAAATGGTGCAAAACATGTCCTTTATTTATTATTTCAAGCATTGCTGAACCCTGGTGATGAAGTGATCATTCCGGCACCTTATTGGGTCAGCTATCCTGAACAAGTGAAACTGGCCGGTGGGGTTCCGGTTACAATTACTACTACAGAGGAAAAGCATTTCAAGATTCGTGTTGAGGATCTTGAACAAGTGGTCACTTCAAGGACGAAAGCACTCATCTTAAGTTCGCCAAGCAATCCGACCGGTATGATTTATTCAAAAGAAGAACTAGAATCGATTGCCGCATTTTGTATTGCGCATGATATCCTGATTGTCTCAGACGAAATCTATGAAAAACTGGTTTATAATGGAAATGTGTTTTATTCCATTGCGCAGATTTCTGAAGAGGTTCAAGCGCATACTGTGATTATTAACGGCGTATCAAAATCGCATTCAATGACGGGCTGGAGAATTGGTTATGCGGCTGGTGACCAAGTGTTAATCAAAGCGATGACTAATGTTGCCAGCCACAGTACATCCAATCCGGCATCCGTATCGCAGTATGCGACAATCGCTGCGTATAATGGACCACAGGAAAGCATTGAAACGATGCGTCAAGCGTTTGAGAAACGTCTGAATACGATTTTCCCACGTCTCTCCGAATTGCCGGGTATTACATGCGTGAAACCTCAAGGGGCTTTTTATCTATTCCCAAATATACGGAAAATGAGCGAAAGTTGTGGGTTTGCTCATGTTTCGGATTGGGTGACAGCGCTTCTCGATGAAGAAAAAGTCGCCGTAGTTCCTGGGGCAGGATTTGGAATGCCGGATTTCATTCGTTTATCCTATGCGACATCATTGGAGAATCTTGAGAATGCATTAGATCGTATCGAACATTTTATTCAAAAACACATAAATTAATTTCGTTTTGTTAATCGGGGGGCACGAGAGAAAATGAAAGCAACGATTTCCAAAGTAAAAAATCATGTTGGCGGAGAAGTCACCATAGGCGTATGGCTCGCGAACAAGCGTTCAAGCGGCAAGATTCAATTTCTTGAACTTCGTGATGGTACAGGCTATATTCAGGGGGTCGTTCTTAAAAACGAAGTTAGTGAAGAAAACTGGGCCAAAGCCAAAGAACTTACTCAGGAGAGTTCGCTCTATGTAACAGGTACTGTACGCGAAGACAAACGTGCGCCGAGCGGCTTTGAACTCACGGTCACATCAATTGAAATCATTCAAATCGCCCAGGATTATCCCATCACGCCTAAGGAACACGGGGTCGAATTTCTTATGGATCATCGCCATCTATGGCTGCGTTCCAGCAGGCAGCACGCGATTTTACGCATCCGAAACGAGGTCATTAAAGCAACCTATGACTTCTTCCATGACCATGAATTTATTAAGGTAGATCCACCCATTCTAACCGGAAGTTCTGCGGAAGGCACAACGGATTTATTCCATACGAAGTATTTCGATCATGATGCCTATCTATCGCAAAGCGGTCAGTTATATATGGAAGCCGCGGCTATGGCTTTTGGAAAGGTATTTTCATTTGGACCTGCATTTCGTGCGGAAAAATCAAAAACAAGGCGCCACTTGATTGAATTTTGGATGATCGAGCCGGAAATGGCTTTTTGTGATCATGAAGAGAGCTTGAAGGTTCAGGAGAACTATGTTTCTTATCTCGTTCAAGAAGTACTGAATAATTGCAAACCAGAATTGAAAGCGATTGGACGAGACACGACAAAGCTTGAAAAGATAAAGGCACCGTTTCCGCGTATTTCCTATGATGACGCGATTACGTTCTTGAAAGGTAAAGGTTTTGATGATATTGAATGGGGCGATGACTTTGGGTCTCCTCATGAAACGGCTATCGCCGAACATTTCGATGTACCAGTATTTGTTACCGAGTATCCGACAAAGGTTAAAGCCTTTTACATGAAGCCGAATCCGGAACGCGGAGAAGTAGTGCTCTGTGCTGATCTTCTTGCACCTGAAGGCTATGGAGAAATCATTGGCGGAAGTCAACGTATTGATGATTTGGAATTAATGAAAGAACGCTATGAAGCGTTCCATTTGACCGATCCATCCTATAAATGGTATCTTGAACTGCGCCAGTATGGTACCGTGCCGCATTCCGGTTTTGGGTTGGGCCTTGAACGTGCAGTTGCCTGGATTTGCGGATTGGACCATATTCGGGAAACCATTCCGTTCCCAAGACTGCTGAATCGTATTTATCCTTGATGCATTGTTCAGGTACCTTTGGATGATCTAGAGACTCGGGATTGGTTTATTCCCGGGTCTTTATTCAGTTTGACTTCACATTTCATTAATAAATAACGATCCATGCTATAATGAACGATGAGGTGTCAATTATGGATATGAAATTCATGCTGCAACTAGTCGAAAAAGGCAGTGTCACTGTGCCTTCCCTGCTTATCGAACATTTTCATGATATTGGCCTTAATGAGCAGGAATGTATGCTGCTGATTCAGTTGCATTCATTTCTAAATAAGGGGGATAATTTTCCCACCTTTGACGATTTGGCGAGTCGAATGACTTTTGACGAAACCGCTTGTGCAGATCTTTTGCGTCATTTAATCCAGCGCGGCTTCTTGTCCATTGTTCAGAAAAACGATGAGCAAATTTATTCAGAAGCATATTCACTGCAGCCCTTATGGGAGAAACTGCTTCGCTGCGCATATGGTAAGATCATAGACGCTCCATCCAAACATAATGAAGATACAGTTTATACACTATTCGAGACAGAATTTGGACGACCGCTTTCACCGATTGAATGTGAGACGCTTGCGATGTGGATGGATCAAGACCGACATTCTCCAATGCTTATAAAAGGAGCATTGCGTGAAGCGGTTGTATCCGGAAAGCTGAACTTCCGATATATTGACCGCATTTTATTTGATTGGAAGAAAAACGGAATTAAAACACTTGATCAAGCGAAGGCGCATGGCGAGAAAATCAGAGGACATCAGCAACGCTCATCAAGTGCGGCTCGCGAAGTAAACGATGTTCCCAAGATGCCCTCCTACAATTGGCTTGGAAAACGCGGGTAAGGAGGAAACTTCACTGAATCAAAATCAGTTTGACTTTATCATGAAAACAATTGCCTCTATGTTTCCTGATGCGCACTGTGAGCTGAATCATCGAAATTCATTTGAACTCGCAATCGCGGTCATGCTCTCCGCGCAATGTACCGACGCTCTGGTTAACCGAGTGACACCGGCATTGTTTCATAAATATCATGAACCTGAAGATTATCTGGCTGTATCGATTGAAGAGCTTCAGCAAGACATACGTTCTATTGGACTCTATCGGAATAAAGCGAAGCATATCAGGCAGATGTGCCAAATGTTAATTGAGAATTATGGCGGCGTTTTACCAAACACTCGGGATGAACTAATCAAATTACCGGGCATAGGACGCAAAACAGCGAATGTCATTGTATCGGT
The DNA here is from genome assembly GCF_900113325.1 of Sporolactobacillus nakayamae. Taxonomy (GTDB): domain Bacteria; phylum Bacillota; class Bacilli; order Bacillales; family Sporolactobacillaceae; genus Sporolactobacillus; species Sporolactobacillus nakayamae. The sequence continues at coordinate 184,276 of NZ_FOOY01000003.1, forward strand.
AGCATTCGGTGAACCTGCACTTGCCGTCGATACACATGTTGAACGGGTGACGAAACGGTTGGGCATTTGCCGCTGGAAAGATAGTGTCCTCGAAGTTGAAAAGACACTCATGCGCCGATTGCCGCGAGAAGAATGGTCACAAACGCATCATCGGCTCATTTTTTTTGGCAGGTATCATTGTAAAGCTCAGAATCCCAATTGTCCCGAATGTCCATTACTAGATCTTTGCCGAGAAGGGAAGAAACGCATGAAAAGAGGTGGAAGAGAATTTGGAAACGTTATATCTGAATCTTAACATACCCAACTCCTTCCGTGTCGCCCCTTTCTATAAGGATCAACGTATGGTTGAGCATGTATCAGTCCCTGAACAAATCAGCTTTAACACACCGTTTCTGTACGATCTAATGTATCATCATGATCCGCATCTACTTGAACGATGGCCTTGGCAAAAAAGCGAGAATTATTTTCATAACTATTGGGTGGAGCAAAAAGAATCTCTTCGCGAACGGTTTCACCTTCGGGAACAGAAAAAGGCGAGAAAGCCAATGATTTTATCCGTGTCTGCATTCATTGACCAATTATATTGGACAACAGGGGCACCTGTGGATTCTCTGGAGCACGAAACAGTGATTCAAAAGATGCAAACAATTCCTAGTGTACCTTTAAATATCGAGGAGCGGCTCCGATTTTTGCTGCTTCATCCAGATCGTTATCAATCCTTCATTCAACTTGATGAATTGGAACAAGAATTTACAAAGAAACGTTCTGCGTATCTTAGACGGCGCGCGAACGGTTATTAATTCATAAGTAAAAAGAAGAAGAGTTCACCGATTTTTTTCGGTGAACTCTTCTTCTTTATTAAGGTGCAGATGTTTCGGCATTCGTTGTCGTTGCGGGATCCGAGGATGCGGGCGGCGTAGACGAAACCGGTGGAGAAGATGAGACGGGTGGTTCTGATGAAGAGGCAGGCGGTGCTGAACTCATATCACTACTGCTGCTTTCAGGTGGCATACTTGAACTGCTTTCAGGCGGTAATGAGCTGCTGCTCTCTGCACTGCTGCTCGACGAATCAGCACTGCTGGCGTCATCAGGTTTGCTCTCAGTTTTATAGTGATTGGTAATCGTCGAATTCTTCACAGCCAACTCGCCATTACTAAGATTGGTCACTGAATTCGGCTGTTTGAAATCTGAAGCACCAATCATGTATCGAGCCATGATGTTTCTGAATATTGCTTTGGAATAATTTTGTTCGTTTGGTCCTAAATAAGATCCGTAGTTCTTATTTCCAATTTTGCTTTTATCTGAAGCATTATAGCCCGTCCAGACAGCAGCGGTCAGCCTCGTATTATAACCGACAAACCAGGAATCCAAAGCACCATGGTCCTGACCCGATTTTGAAATTTTGTACTGATGTGCGTAGTCAGAAGGGACATTTGTTGTACCGGTTTTTCCGGCAAGGTATGCTCCTGGTATATTCGCGCTGACACCGGTTCCTCTCGTCATGACATCTTTAAGCATATCCGTGATCATATACGCTGTATAATCATGCATTGCAACTCGCCGTGTATGATCCAACTGAATCACTTCACCATCCGGCTTTACAATCTTTCGAACAGCGTAGGGCTGATTATAAATGCCGTTGTTGCCGTATGCTGCGTATGTTCCGCTCATTTGCAGCGGATTGGTGCTAAAACCAGCGCCGCCGATCGCATAGGCCTCGCCTAATTTGTTCAATACGCTATCGGTAAATCCAAGCTTTTCAGCGAATGTACGGATTTTTTTTGTTCCGCCGAGCGCATCACTAACTTCTTGAAAGGTTTGCAGCGCGGGAATATTTCGGGACAAATAGAGTGCTTTGCGGATGGTCATTTTTCCAAGCGTCTTGCCATCCCAGTCATTAATTTCTTTTCCCCAGCTGTATTTAATATCCTTAGAATCGTTGACCTCATAGTCAGTCGGCCACTTCAAATACTCAATTGCCGGTCCATAATCCACAATTGGTTTTGCCGTTGATCCAATATTTCTTTTTGAACCGTAAGACCAGTTTGTGTACGTATATTTGTAATTACGTCCGCCCCCAAGCGCGCGAATCGCTCCGGTTTGTGTATCGATCACTGATACGGCTGCCTGGAAATTTTGCTGGACGTTCGGATAAAGTTTATCATTGTTTAGCGTATCCTGGGTTTGCTGCTGAATTTCGGGATCAAGCGTCGTATAGATCTTAAGACCTCCGGAACTAAATTCCTTCTCCGTGATCACTTTTTTATTCACAACAAGTTCTTGATGCACATAATCGAGAAAGGCGCCATATTTTCGATTACTTATAGGTATATTTCGATGGCCCTTAGTCATTTGCTTCATGGTGACGGCCTTTGCTTTTGCTGCTTCGGCCGTGGAAATTGCTTTGTTTTGCACCATCAAATCTAAAACTAAATCACGTCTTGCTTTTGCTTGCACAGGATGGCGGATCGGATCATAGTATCCCGGATTACGCGTCATTGCCGCGAGCATCGCCGCTTGCTCAAGATTAACATTTTTAATGTTTTTACCGAAATAGCGTTCAGAAGCGGCCGCAACACCATAGGTTGGGCCTTCACCTAAATAAATTTGGTTCAAGTACATCTCAAGTATCTGTTTTTTTGTATACTTCTTCTCTAATTGAATCGCCAGATACATTTCTTGAATCTTACGTGTAAACGTCTTGTTTTGCGTCAACATCGCGTTGCGGACAACCTGTTGCGTAATTGTACTGGCACCTTCAGATTTATAACCCTTGGTAAATTGAGCGACTCCAGCGCCCATAATTCGGATCGGATCAACGCCGATATGTTTATAAAAGCGAACATCTTCAGTTGAAATGTAGGCATCCTGAACGCTGAGGGGAATGGAGTCAATACTTGTATATACCCGATGTTCCCCTGAGTCTACGGTCGTCGCTTTTTTGTTGTTCTGATCATAGACGAATGATGATATCCCATTGTGCAGCGCGTCTTCGTCTAATTTAGGCGCATCCTTAATCACTGCAAGTACAAAGATCGTTCCCGCTAGAATAAGGAATAAGAGAGTAAGTAGGATGATAATGAAGATCCGTTTTACCCAATGTTTTTTTCCTCCGGATTTCTTTTTTTTGTTCGTTGGTTTATTTTTTTCTTTTTTTTGCTTTTCCTGTTCGGCTGCGCGCCGTCTTTCCATTCGTGTATGGTATTCAACCATGACTGATCCTACCTTTCCGAAAAAACCTGTCCCATGGTTTACGTTTCATAGTATTCGATTGTTCCCATTGATTATGACCAACTCAAAAAAACACCTGATTCACGATGCGAAGGTAGTCAATTCGAGGCAGGTAGCTCTGAGGAATTAAGTGCCCGTGTTCGTGAAAAAAACGTTTGGGAATTGATTTTCGACCCCCACTTAAAGAAGCATCCCAGAACGATGCAAGAAAATCGGATTCGAGCAAATAGGTATCCGAACTCTGCGAAAATTTAACGATGATGAATCCAATTCCGCCATGTCGCTTGATACGTTTCATATGCTCAACTTGATGGGCGTGAAAATTCTTCAGGGGGATATAGTTCTCGTGTGTGGTTTCCTTCGCTTCGAAATCTATGTATTTTCCCCTATAGATACCATTGTAGTCTGTGGTAGAGGCTTTGCGAAAATAGGCTTCAGTAATTTTCGCCGCACTTCGTTTCGGATAGTCCACGTGAACAATCTGGATCGGTGTTGGTTTCTTATAGATCACTGCTCGATCCGTTTCGATATAGTAGCGGTTCGTTACATTCAGATCTTCTTCCAAAGTCATGCCGCGATGACCGTAGACGATTTCGGAACCTGTCTTTTTCTCAAATGTCGTGTTTTCCTTCTTGTAGGGTTGTCCATTCGGATAAAAGACGGTCATGAGCAGAGAACGCTCCTTTCCGGTACTTTAAGGTTTCGTTGGTTACATGACAATCAATCTCTTAGAACAGTATACCAAAGTCCGCATTAAAGAGGTTAATTTTCTTATCTTATGCAAAAGTGTAATAAGTATTAACGCACTATTCCACTAGTTTTGCGAGATTACTACGAGTTTTGTCGACCATGCAGGGGATCATTCTTATCCATGGAAAGCTATTAATATGATTAAAAAAGAAAGAAGGAACAGTTATGAATTCAGATAAGGTAAATGGAATGTCTGTCGGGGAGTTATCCTTTAGAATTGATTATCTGAATATGCAGTTAGAGCAACTTGAAAATAAGATCATGCGCAAAAATGAAGAAATCATTGACTATCATCTCTCTTTCTGCAAAAAAAGACTTGCGAAATCCAATCGGAAAATTCAACAGGTAGACCAATTGTTGGCAAAAGCCGCTAGAGGCACAGATGTTTATTATTCAAAACAATTGGAGGCAGTTTTTTTCAGCGAACAGCGCAAGACGTCAACCGTGGCCACGGGTCAAAAGCTACCGTGGCAGCAGCAGTCAACGCAATTGATTGGTTAATCATTCGATCGACTTCACTCAATGTGAACCATGAGCAGTATCTAAAGCTAAATGTCCGGTTCATGGTAAACTAATAGAAACAGATTTATTGGAGTGAATGAACGTGCATCAACAAGCAGACAACAAGCTGCGCGAATTAACCTTGCATTTAAGAGAATTAAACCAAAATGCGTTCCAACAGTTTTCTAAGCGAACTCAAGAAAAAGACTTTCAAGTGGATTTCTATAATGAAGTCAAACCGTTTGCCGATAAAGTGCAGGAATTGATTGATATCTGGCGTCCACTTGCTGAAGCATGGGTAAGGCGTAGCAAACCGAAGTATGTCTTTCCCATTCAGATAAAGGATACTTGCGACAATCTGTCGATTATTTGCGTCACTGCGTTTCAGAAAGATACGCGAAAACGGCGTTTCTACGAGACAATAAAGTCAATCGATTATGTTCTTGAAAATATATTGGATCAGCTGGAACGGGATCACGTGAAGCGTTAACTCGCCATACGAATGAACGAAATGAGAACAAATAGGAAATAGGGGATACCAAGAAAAAGAATAGCCCGATACATGACCTTCGTGATCCATTCAAAGCACTCTTCGGCGGAGAGGTGTTCGATTTTCTGTGATATCTGGCGAATACGTTCATTAATTGGATCTTGTTTCTTCGAGAGTGGTGTTGTGTTTGTTTTTTCCATTGTCGTTCCCTCCTGATTATTAGCTTTTGATAGACTATATGGCCTGTCCCATTAAAATATGTCACTAAAAGTGAGAGAAGACATGTCATGCGTTATTCGGAATGGAGCAATTGTTGTAATTCGGGTATCGTCTTGCCTCCAAATTCTTTAAATCCGTCATCCAAGGCGATCAGTTTACCGAAAACCACTGGGTAAACAGCGCAGAAGCCGCCGCTTAAAATGAAATGATTAGGATCTTGGAAGTGTTTAAGAAATAAAACGTAGTCGCCATCGGCAAGCGGGCCGGTATATTGTGTATTCAATGGACTCTCCGGATCAGGAAGGGGCTCCACACCAGTCGTTAACAATAAGGCAGGTGATGGCGCTTGTCCCTTTAGCTGATTGTGGATGTGGAGTATTTGCTCCGCATTGATAAAATGTTCTCCTGAGGGCAAACGCTGCCCGGTATCCCATTTTCGTATGTGTTGATCAAGATGTACAGAGACAATAAGATCTGATTGGTGTTCCATGAGCTCGCTGGTTTCAGGACGATCGGCTTTTATGATTTGAGTAATATTGGCTGCATGTGAAACCACCGGATGGAAGAACATAAGAGCGCATAGGATGAATGGTGTTAAATGAATGATCATTAATCTGTCCCCCCGATTCTTTTTAGTTATCTTGACTTTACAGCTTGCTTTCTATTCATTTGCACCAATAATTAGCCGCGCGTCAGCACAACAGCTTAGAGAAGAAAAGTGTTAATTCTTGATCGATTGACGACGTTGTAGTATGTTTAGTTTGTCAAATGAATAATGAATTGTTCGTCCACTAGGGGTGCAATTGCTGAGAGGGATTTGTCCCGACCCTTGGACCTGATCTGGGTAATACCAGCGTAGGAAAGTGGTTCTTGTTGAAATGACTACCGCTTTCTAAGCTAATGAAAGCGGTTTTTTGTGTTTTCAAACCTTTTTTCAGGTCGATTGGATGGAAGATTCAACTATAGAATGATTAAAGAGGGGGAATTGATCATGAGTAAGGAAAAAAGTACGAATTTAAAGCTTAACTTAACAGACATTCTTGTTACAATCGTGATTGCACTTGTCTTTGGTTTGGTGTTCCGTCTGATGGGACCGGTTTATGATTTAGTGAAACCGTTCGGGCTGCACTTGGACGCGCTTCTGTATGGTATTTGGTTTATTGCCGCGCCGTTCGCCGCACTGCTCATTCGTAAACCCGGCGTTGCTTTTCTTGCAGAAACTGCGGCGGCACTGGCAGAAATGTTATTCGCAGGCAGTGGCGGTGTCATCAATCTCTATTATGGTTTGCTTCAAGGCGCGTTTTCAGAAGCTGTTTTTGCCGCTTGGCGCTATAAGAAGTTTTCGCTTGGGGTCACCTCACTATCTGCCTTCGCCGCATTGATCGCATCAATTATTTTGGACGCAGGCTATGCATATCTTCCTCTTCTTGCGGGTTGGAACTTAACGTTGTATCTTGTGTTCCGCGTCATTGGATCAATTCTTCTTTCCGGTTTATTTCCGTACGCACTAGTTAAAGGCTTGGAGAAGACAGGCGTGACACAGTCGCTTCGCCCGGTAACGAAGGAAGATTACGATGTCCTCAACTAGTCGGGAGGGATGGGGCGTCACGAATCTGCGTCTCGCTTTTCCGAAAAAGAATGCAATGCTATTTAAAGATCTTTCCTTTGATTATCAAAGAGGAGAAAAAGTCCTGCTGCTTGGTCCATCCGGATGCGGCAAATCAACTGTTTTACAAGTGCTTTCAGGACTTATACCGCACAGCATCGAACTGCCTATGCGTTCCGATCGACAGGAGGTTCCCAATAACTGGGGGTTCATCTTCCAGGACCCGGATACACAGTTCTGCATGCCGTACGTTGATGAAGAAATTGCTTTTGTGCTCGAAAATCGGTGTATTGAGCGCGCGCAGATGTCGGAGTTAATTCAGCGCTATCTGGATATGGTCGATCTCAAATTAGAAAACAATCACCAGCTCATACGCACTCTCTCCGGGGGAATGAAACAGCGTCTTGCGATTGCCAGCATTCTTGCACTTGAACCTGAAGTTCTTTTTCTCGATGAACCAACTGCACTGCTCGATCCGAATGGAACCGAACAGCTCTGGAAAACGGTCCGCCAAATTGGCAAGGATCGGACGTTAATCATTGTTGAGCATAAAATCAACCATGTGCTTGATTTTGTGGATCGTGTGGTCCTGTTCAACCAACATGGCGAGATTTTCGCTGACGGTCCAAAGCAGGAAACGTTGGCGCGTTATCGAGATAAACTTGATGAATTTGGCATTTGGCATCCTGGTATCTGGTCTGACTACGAGAAAAATCAAATAGGAAACCAGATAAATTCTGAGCATGCTGAATCCATCCTTGAGTTGAAAAACTTCGCGGTGCTCCGTCAGAAACAGGTGAAGTTCTCTGCTGATCATTTGTGCCTTAATCGCGGAGAGTGGATTGCAATTGTTGGTGAGAACGGTGCAGGAAAAAGCACAATGATCGAAGGAATCATGGGACTGCTGCGCACTAATGGGCAGCTCCGTTGGTCATTTGATCATCCCGAAAATCATGTCCAATTTGTTTTTCAGAATCCTGAATACCAGTTTGTCACCGATTCGGTTGAGGATGAGCTCGCGTTTAGTCTTCGAGTTAATAAAATGAATGAAGAAGAAATTGCGCGCAGAGTGGATGAGCACTTGGAACGCTACGCGCTTAAAGCGCAAAGAAACCAGCATCCTTTTCAGCTGTCTACCGGTCAAAAGCGCCGATTAAGTGTTGCTTCTGCTATGATTAATCATCCGGATGTGCTCATTCTCGATGAACCGACATTTGGACAGGACGCTAAAAATACGTTTGCACTTTTAGATATCTTTCAACAGCTCAGACTGGCAGGGACGACCATCATCATGGTTACCCATGAAATGGAAATCGTTCATCATTTTGCAACACGTGTGTTGACCGTCGAAAATGGCAGACTTGTTAACGATTGTGTGAGTAGTGAAGGCGGGGAGGAGAGGAATCGTGGACAACGTTTGGGCGAGCACGAACAAGTTGTTTTTTAAGATCAATCCCAGTTTGAAATTCCTATTAATTTCTTCACTTTTTATTGTTTATCTGTTTGTCCAAAACTTGAATACGATGATCTGGGCGTCGTTCTTCTTTCTGATCCTTTACTATTTAGTGAGCGGACTTGCCGGAAAGTGGTCATTTTGGTTTGTATTTTTGACCTTGATTGTATCGCTCTTTAGCGCATCGGCAATGATTATGTTCGGCAAGGGCAGCCATATCATCTATCATCAGTCGCTGATTTTGATCACACAAGAAAGTTTGGCGCGAGGATTGCTGCTTGGACTGCGAACCTTCACCTTTAGTTTGATCGGCATGATTTTTGCGACGACAACACTGCCTGTTCCTTTTTTCTATTCATTGATGCAGCAATTGAAAGTCCCTGTGCGTTATGCTTACGGCTGTCTTGCGGCTTTCCGAATGATTCCGATCATGGCTGAAGAATTTTTGCATATTCGTCAAGCGATGCGGGTCCGCGGCATGACGAGGCAAAAGGGAATAAAACCGCTATATGAGCGGATGAACCGCTATTCGCTGACTATGCTCGCTCAATCGATCCGTCGTGCACAGCGAACCGCGATCGCCATGGAAGCCAAACGGTTCTCAATGACAGAAAGACGCACATATTATTATGAGATCGGATGGAGCAGAATTGATCTCTATTTCATCGTCATTATGTTACTAACGGTCACGCTTGGATTTGTTTTTGCAGCCTACTTTCCGCTTACTCCGTTTACGAATGTGCTTGATCATTGAACATGCCGAGTGCATCATAGAGGATAGAAATGTGCAGGGAGGAGAACCAATGACAAAGACAGCACTCGTAACCGGTGCGACAAGCGGGATCGGTAACGCACTTGCCAAATTGCTGGCGGCGGATCATTATGACTTAATACTCGTTTCTCGAGACGACGAGAAGATGCGGGCAATAAAATCAGAGCTGACGGATCGATCGGTCACGATTATTAAGAAAGATTTGAGTCAGTTTCATGCGGCAAAAGAGGTTTTCGATGAGGTTAAAAGAAATGGTTTAACGATCGATTTACTCATTAATAATGCCGGTTTCGGACTTGTAGGTGCCTTTGATTCGTTGCCTATTGAGCGTCAAAGTGAAATGATTCAGTTAAATTGCGCTGCTCTGACAGAACTCACCTATTATTTTTTGCCTGATCTGCGCAGCAAAATGGGGAAAATCATGAATGTGGCAAGTACTGCCGCTTATCAACCCGGTCCGTTCATGGCCGTCTATTTTGCCAGCAAAGCGTATGTACTTTCATTATCAGAAGCGCTTGCTGAAGAATTAGATAAAAGCGGTGTAACCGTGACTGCACTCTGTCCCGGACCGACACATACCAATTTTGGTTCAGTCGCTCATGCTGAGAATATCAAAATGTTCAGTCGCACCATGGATGTCCAGACCGTTGCAAGGATTGGTTACCGGGCAATGATGAAAGGGAAGCGAGTGGTCGTCACCGGTCAACTTAATTATGCAGGCGCAATCGCGGCCAAACTATTACCGAGAAGATGGGGTGCCAAAGCCGTCCGTATCATCACCGGATCCAACAAGAAAAAATAAACATAAAAACACCCAAAGGGTACAGTTTATCCCGTTGGGTGTTTTTTATTTGTATTGCCTCGATTATTCTTGTTTTTCTTTTGCGCGCCGCACTTCCAGATCACGAAGTGCCGAGCGCATGATCTTGCCAGACACTGTCTTTGGAAGTTCGGAAACGAATTCAATCGCTCTTGGGTATTTATAAGGGGCCGTTTGTTTTTTGACGAATTTTTGCAGCTGAGGGATCAGTGCTTCATCCTCAGTATAGGTGTCTTTTAATACTACGAAGGCTTTTACAATATTACCACGGATCGTGTCCGGACTTGCGACAACCGCACAATCCTTAACTGCATCATGCTTCAGAAGCGCGTCTTCAACTTCAGCAGGTCCGATCGTGTAGCCAGAACTGATGATTACATCGTCGCGCCTGCCTTGAAACCAGAAATAGTTGTCCTTGTCTCTCGATGCCCGGTCGCCAGTTAGAAAATAGTTGCCGATAACGGCCGCTTGGTAACGATCCGGCTGCTGGTAATAAGTCTTGAAGAGGGCGGGGAAGTCTCGGCGCACAGCGATATTACCCACAACGCCTTCCGGCACCTGGTTCCCGTCTTCATCAATGATTGTGATGAATTCGTCAAGGATGGGCTGCCCCATAGAACCGATCCGCACATCCTTTCCAACTAGTGTACCGATGAGTAAGGTGCTTTCTGTCTGACCGTAGCCGTCTTTAAGCTGAATGTCAAAAGTGTTTTTGAAAATATCAATAACGCCTCGGTTCAGCGCTTCACCAGCGGAACACGCGGTATGAAGGTTTGACAAATCATAGTCAGCTAAATGATCGACCTTTGACATGAGTCGATATTCAGTTGGCGTGCAGCAGAGGACGTTAACTTTATAATCTTGGAGAAGCTGCAGCTGTTTTTCCGGATGGAAACGGCCACAATAAACGAGACCGGTAACTCCTTTGCCAAGTACTGAAAGGAACGGACTCCAGATCCATTTTTGCCAGCCTGGACCTGCAGTTGCCCAAACCGTATCGCCCTCTTTAATGTTCAGCCAGCGTTTCGGAGCAATTCTGAGATGCGCATATGCCCAAGCGTGCGTATGCACAACTCCTTTTGGCGTGCCTGAAGTTCCTGAAGTATAAGTTAAGAAGGCCATGTCATCTTTGTCTGAATCCACAGTGGTATATGAATCAGAGGCATTCTCCATGAGCTGATCCATGGAGAGCCATCCATCAGTATCACCGGCGACAGAAATCTTATGTCGCAGCGAAGGCATCGCTTCCTGAATGTGGTCAACTTGATCGGTATAATCCTTGAATGTGATGATCGCTTTTGCCGCGCCCTGATTGATACGGAAGCTGATGTCACCGGAACGAAGCATTTCGGATCCGGGGATCACCGCAATTCCTGCCCTAAGCGCACCTAAATAGATAACATAAGCATCAACGATTCTAGGGACAATCGTCATGACTTTATCGCCTTTTTTGATGCCTAATTGATTCAACGCATTGGCAAAACGTTTTCCTTTTTGAATTAATTCATGATAGGTAACGGTTCGTTTTTCGCCATCTTCACTTTCCCATCGCAACGCAATTCGATCGGAATCAAAACGGTCAATTTCACTTGTTAAATTATATTTCTGTGGTGCAATGAGATCTGTCAGTTCCATAAGCTTCCGCTCATCTCCCTAGATTTTTTCTTGAGCGAGAAAACTCAAGATCAGTGTTTATATCTTAATATTAATACCTGGTGCTAAATATTACAACTTTTTTCATTTATTTTGATTGATTACTTGCGCGAGAGCTTCGCCGAATGCTTGTGAACTACGCGTGATTTCTTGCAAATTATTATCTACCCCGCCAATTTCAATAAGAATTGCATTCTTAGAGAGGTCTTGATTGTAGACCCCGTTGCCTGTTAGTTTTGTCTTGCCGACAATGCCGCGAACCAGATCCGGATACTTCTTATCCAATTCTGTTTTCACCTTTTTGGCCAGATAAAGATTGGCTGAGTAGTTGGGATTTGCTTCGCCAATGATAATGCTGATACGGGCATAGGAAGTGCCGCCGATCTTCATCGTTGTGATGCTTCTTCCTGAAGAATCACGATGGATATCTATTAGATAGGTCAAGCTCGGCGTTTGTTTCAGAGCATTCTGTACTACAATCCTTGACTTCTGATAAGCCTCATTGTAGCCCCAACCTTGTTTTACTTTTTGGATATAGCCAACACCATTTTCATTTAATGTTTTTCCAATGATTTCTCCATCTTTAACCACACTCTTTTGCGGTTCTGTATATGTGGAATCCTTCCCGTTGTTTATCGGTTTGTACGATTCCCACGGATGCGTATGATAGATAAGCACGGTCTTTTTTAGTTTTTCATTTGACTTGTTTGTGTCACTTTGCTCCGGTTTCTGCGGCTTTGGAGTATCAATATTAATGGACGGTGATGGCGGATTGTCTTTTGGCAGATTAGTGTAATTTAAGCCTTTTCCGGCGACGAAAATGCGTGTGTTATAAATAGTAAAGCCAGGTAGCTCTGATCCGAACAGGCTGCGGTTATCATCAAAGCGAAGGTCAGTCATCAACTCAAATAGGAGATGATAGACGGTTTTCGGACGATCCTTTTCCTTAATCGCATGGTTATACACCACATTTTCATTTCCAAAGGTCTCACTTAACAAAATTTTTGCCGGCCAATCCGCTTTTTGCATCGCGTCTTGAATGAAACCGATCTTGATTTGGCTGACCGTGACAAGAATGGCCATACCATAGATCAGGATCAGGACAAAGAGGTACTGGAATAAAAGTGAATGGTTTATGGAAGATTGTGTGTTTAGTGTTGGATTGATTCTTTTCAAGCTTGTCCCTCCCAATCCTCTGAGAAATTCATGCTGCTCTATTAATCTATGATTGAGAGGGGAAAGGATAGACATGTTTTTTCTAGTTCATAACTTTTCTTCAATGAGAATGTCTATGTAAATGAGTTTTTACATATTCTTTACAAAAAACGCCTTTTTCCGACGCGCATTTCCATAAATACTAAGTAGGGATACGAGCCTATGACAATCGGAGGGGTACGATTGAAGAACATCTTTAGAAGGAAAGCATCTTGGCGTCATCTGACAATCAGTATGAAATTTTCAGTTGGATTGTGGATTGTTTTACTGATTATGCTCATTTCTGCGGTCACATCGACCGTGCTGCTTTATCACACGATGCAAAGAGCGGAAGACGCGCGGATGGCAGGGGAACGAGCAGCGCAAATCACCGAAATCGGTTCGCTCTTTCGCTCAAAAGATTCACGCGTTGTTGATTATTTGTTGGAACCTGGTGATCGTGCGGTGAAGCTGTATTCTCAGGATCAATTAAAATTGACTAGCGCAGAGAAAAAGTTGAAACCATACATGAAAACAGAAGAACAAAAAAAGTGGTTTTCGCAGATTATGAGTGAGGACGCACGCACGTTCAACCTTTTTCAGAGTGAGTTCGTGCCGGCGGTTCTGATGAACGATAAAGAGAAGCTGATGCAAATTCACAAGGAGCAGAATCAAATTCAAGTGAGAACTCTGGAGCTCGTGAATCGGTTGCGCACATCCGTGATTAATGAAGAGCAGCAAGCGATGCAAAATGTTCAGAAACAAGTAAAAGGATCCATGCTGTTTCTAGCAATAAGTGTCATTCTCTCTATTTTAATTAGTGCTTGGATAACGTGGCGGATCAGTAAACAAATCAAAGCATCTTTTAAGCGAGTCATTGATTCGACAGAAAAAATCGCTTGCGGTGATTTAAGAAATCACGGACAAATCATACATAACATGGATGAACTTGGAATGATCGCCGATTCAATTGAAAAAATGAAACGCAATCTGCTTGAAATGATTCAAACCATGGTGCAGGCGGCTGAAATGACAAAAAACAGCGGACAAGCCCTAATTTGTTCGACCCGATCCGTTTCACATGAAAGTAAGGAGATGACCAACACCACAAATCAGCTTGCCGAAGGATTTGAAAATCAGGCGCGCAATGCCAGTCACATCGCAAAATTTACTGAAGAGTTCATGAACCGGCTGGAGTTGGAAATCAAAATGCTGTCCACGGTGCTCCAAAAAGCGCTTAACGCATCGGAATTGACTGAAAAAGGAAAAGTGCTGATTGCGCGATCACAAGAGAATATGCGCCAAATCGAATCAAGCGTTCTTGACTCGCGTAACAAAATGGGGCGTTTCAAGCTTCAATTAAATGATCTATCAAGGTTGGTGGAAATGGTTGATCATATTGCCAGCCAGACCAATTTGCTTGCGTTAAACGCGACGATTGAATCAGCACGGGTAGGGGACGCCGGAAAAGGATTTAGCATTATCGCCGAGTCGATTCGGAAGCTGTCCATACAAACTTCGGAGTCTGCGAAAGAGATGACGGCTATGTTAACTGGTGTTAATCTTGGATCAGAAACGGTTGACAAAGCACTTCTGTTAAATCGTGAACAGGTACAGTCGGGAGTCAAGCAAATCACGCATACTGGTGATGCTCTAATCTCAATCAATCATGAGGCACAAGAAATTCGAGAAAACATGAATGAATTGTCACTACGTCTGCATGAAGTCAGTGCAATCGGTTTGCAGATGAAGGAATCTATTGCTGCGGTAGCTGCAGTCTCTCAGGAATCATCAGCAAGTGTATCGCACGTCAATCAATCGATGAGCCATGTTGAGAAAACAATGGATGGTTTTGTAGATGAAGCGCGTGCACTCGCAGAAACCTCAGAACGTTTTGAACAATTGATTCAACGGTTTAAACTATGATTAATCCAAATAAAAGGAGTTCCCATGATGGCGGGAACTCCTTTTAATTTCATGACTGTGTCTTATTAGTTAACCGATGCAGCCTGAAGGTCAGTAACAAGGGATCCGACATAAGCAACAGCATTGCGAATGGTTTCTGGATTTAGAATGTCGACCTTTGCTTTTTCAATCAGTTCTTGAGGTGTGATTCTGCCGCCTTCTTTAAGGACCGACAGCCAACGATCAACAGCCGGTTCTCCTTCTTGCTCGATTTGTTTGGCGACAGCCGTTGCCACAGTCAGCCCCGCGGAATAGGTGTAGGAGTACAATCCGGAATAATAGTGCGGTTGACGCATCCATGTTAAACCATCGCGTGCGTCAAGCTGAACGGAATCGCTCCAGAAACCTTGAAGTGTTTCATTAAATAATTCAGTTAGTGTTGAGGCGGTCAATGCTTCGCCAGCTTCAGCGCGGCGAAAAACTTTACGCTGATAGACACCTTCCAGCAGATGAGTAACAAAATTATGGTAATAGGTGCTGAGTAAACGTTCGGTAACCGATTTTTTCATTTCTTCTGAAGTAGCATTTCTTTTTAAGTATTGAGCAAGAATCAGCTCATTCATTGTTGACGGTGCTTCGATGAAGAATAGCGACGGACGATAATTGGCTAATTTCTGATATTTTTGCGCGAGCATGAAATGACCCGCATGACCAAATTCATGAGCAAGCGTTAAAATATTGCGGATATCTCCGGTCCATGTCATCAGAATGTACGAATGAGTACCATATGGGGAGGAGCAGAATCCTCCTGTGGATTTACCTACGTTATCACCATAATCAACCCAGCGGTTGTTTAATCCTTCTTCAATAATCGTATGATATTCCGGTCCCATAATTTTAAGTGCCTCAAGAATTGCCTGCTTACTGTCTTCAAAAGTTGTTTGTGGATTTGAAGTATCAATCGGAGCGAGCAAATCCGCGTACGTCATTTTATCGAGACCAAGCGCTTGCCGCTTCAGTTCAGCGTAACGCTGCATATGAGGCGCGAGTTCTTTGTAAATAATATCAAGCTGATTGTTGTACATTTCTTCACTGACAAGTTGGCGCTGAAGCAGATATTCTGTTGCTGTCTTGTATCCACGCAGATTGGCTACAGCAACAGTTTTTGCCACTTCTGCCGCATAGACAGAAGCAAACGTATTTTTGTAAGCATCCAGTGTTTTGGTAAACGAATCATAGGCGTTTCTTCTAAGTGTTGTGTCTCTTGTTGATGCATAACTATTTTCATAAATCGTGAAAGACATCGGTACGGTTTTTCCACTGCTGTCCCTAACCGGCAAAAACTGCATATCGGCAAGCTTACTGCGCGTATAAATCGTGTAAGGAGCTTCCAAGACCTCTGATAACGCCTTGATCGTTTTCTCAGCTTCCGGATGAAGCCGATAAGGTTTTAAAGCGAAAAGCTTACGGAAATAGGGACGATATTCTTGAAGACCCGAAGCATTCAGCTCAAGGATGCTCAACTGTTTCTCATCCAGATTCATTAATTCATCCTCAAAAAAGGAAAGTGTCGTATCAATTTGCGCGCTTGCGGCATCTACACGGGCGGAGTCTGCCTGGTTTTCTGGGTTGCTGCTGTCTGCGGATTGCTTCAGGCTAACATAAGTGGAAAGTCGCCATAGTCGGGCTGAAAAATCAAAATAATCTTCTAAAGCGCGCAAGAGGGACGGGCCGTTTGCAGCTAGTTTACCTTTAGTACTTGCCAATTCACTTGCCTTTTCGAGTAGTGCCTTTAGTTCCGTTACGAACGCGTCTCGCGTTGGAAAAAGATCGGTCAGATTCCATGTTTTTTCAGTCAGAACTTGATTTCGTTTCAGTCGTTGATCCATGCCTATTCCTCGATTCGTTATTATTAATATTAGTTTACCACAGAGCGTTGTATCCTAACGCAACAGCTTAAGTACAACAGAACAGCGAGAAAGAAGTTTAGACATTCAGTTCTTATCATTATATACTAACTAACATATTGTAATTAATGGTTTCGACAGATAAGCGAAATTTAAGCAGGAGGGGTTACAATGCAGTTTCACGAAGCACCAAATATGTACGTGAATCACGTTTATTTATTTGTGAGAAATCTGAGACGTTCAAAGGATTTTTACTCAGGAATTCTCGGACTCAGCATTCTGCAAGAGAGTAAACAGGCAATCACATTTTCTGCAAACGGAATTGATCCTTTGCTTACGCTTGAGCAACCTGTGGTTGTGCTGCCGCCGATCAGACGAAGCGCGGGACTTTATCATTTCGCAATGCTCGTGCCGTCACGGAAGGATCTGGCCGCGGTTACAGCTCGTCTAATGAAAGAAGGCTATCCGCTTGTCGGCGGCGCAGATCATGCAGTCAGCGAAGCTTTATATTTGGAAGATCCGGATGGAAACGGAATTGAAATCTATCGTGATCGCCCGGCGGATGAGTGGAAATGGGAAAATGGCAAGGTGCTTATGCTGACAGAAGCGATAGATGAACACTTGCTTGATGAATTAAATGGGGAACCATGGGGCGGATTACCTAAAGAAACAAAAATGGGGCATCTCCATCTCCAAGTTGCAAATCTGAAAGAAACCGAGAAATTCTATGTGGAAGGACTCGGGTTTAACTTGGTTGCCGCTTATGAACCCTATGCCGATTTCATATCAACCGGCGGCTATCACCATCATCTTGGGTTGAATGTTTGGAACAGCAGAGGAGTTCCGGTGCAGAAAGGCACACATGTCGGGTTAAATTACTATCGTCTCGTCTTTCCAGATACTCAAATGCGCCAAGAAGCGATTGATCGTTTGCTAAAATCAGGTGTATCCATTGAACAAACAAACGAGCGCATGTTTGCTAAAGATCCATCAGGAATTAAGTTTGAACTGGGAATTTAATAAATGAAAACTGCAAAACCGCCCAATATAGGCGGTTTTGTTAATTTTGTTCATTTAATTCAGGTTGTTGAGTCAAAATAAGCCGTTCGTAAAAAGTGGCTAATGAAGTGTAGAAGTAAGGGACGAGCCAAAGGTACATCCAAATGCTTCCAATAATACCGATTGCGAGAAATAAGCCGCCGATTAAATCATTAATCACAAAGCCAATCAATCCTGCAGCAATAATTCCGCCAAGGGTTGGGACAATTGACAAGAGCCACCAACCAATGAAACTCAATCCAAGAACAAACAGTTTCCATTTATGGCCTTTCATTAACCGTTTGCTTTCCTTAATCGCTTTACTTGCCGAATAGTCCGGATGATCCTTTAAAATGAAATAAGTTTGGGAATAGGAAAAGGACTTGATGATGCCGGGGATGATAAATAATAAGATCCAAAGACACAAGAGAATGGCCATAAGTACATACGTCCAAACAAGCTTAACGATCATTTTTCCGTGTTCATAACCCCAAAAAAGAATTTTAATTTTTGGCGTTTGATCGCGAATTAGATCCAAGAAGTACCAATAGAAACCAAACTGCATCGGAATCGTGATGATAAAATAAATTAATTGAAAAATATCAGAAAGTGGTGAAGAATCCATTTGGTTTATCCAATTCTCGAACCCTCCGGATAGTAAAATATCAATCACAGTCGGTGGCAGAGCAGAGATTAAAAAGAAAACGAATACGAAAAGCCCACTCGAGACAGAGTGCCCTTGGAGAGACGTTCGCGCGTCTTCCTTAATTCTAGAAATCCACATTTAATGGAATCCCTCCTTACAATTAAGATACGATCAAGGCTAACATAATCAAAATTCTAATGGTTTATTAATTTGATCTTGAACGTATTGTAACACAAAGCGTTTCTGAAAAAAAATGAATCAATTATTCCTATCATATAGAAGTCATCGGCTTTTTTTCATATAATGAGCAATGGGGAAAAAACTTTTGATCATTAAAAAAGTAGAACTGCAATCATTAACGATTCATTACTTTTTTTCTGCAAAGAGGAGGATCTTTAGTTGGGTGATATACATACTTTAGACAAGAGTGAATTGGTTGAACGTTATTCGAAATTAGAAGAAAAGTATGCTGAATTTAAGAGCAAGAATCTTTCGCTAGATATGTCTCGTGGAAAACCAAGTCCGGATCAGCTTGATCTTTCATCAGATCTTTTCAGCATTTTAAACACGAACACACTGAAAACAGTTGATAACAATGACATTCGCAACTATGGGGGAGTGGACGGCATACGAGAAGCAAAAGACTTGTTTGCTGAAATCCTTCACGTGCGACCTGCAGAAGTTATTGTTGGCGGTAATTCCAGTTTAACGATGATGTATGACACGATTTCAAGAGCCTTGCTGAAGGGTGTTCTAGACAGCGATCGCCCATGGGGGAAGTTGCCTAAAGTAAAGTTCTTGTGTCCAAGTCCTGGTTATGATCGGCACTTTGCGATTTGTGAATCGCTTAATATTGAAATGATCACCATTGACATGCTTGATGACGGACCGGATATGAATAAAATTGAAGAACTGGTCAGCAAAGATGATGCGATAAAAGGAATCTGGTGTGTCCCAAAATATAGCAATCCTGAAGGGATTACATACAGTGACGAAGTCGTAAACCGCTTTGCGACAATGAAAACGAAAGCAGAAGATTTTAAAATTTTCTGGGATGACGCTTACACTGTACATCATTTAACGAATGAACACCCGCATCTAAAGAATATACTGCAAGCATGCAAAGATGCAGGACATCCGAACCGGGTTTTTATCTTTGCATCGACATCAAAAATAACATTCCCAGGGTCTGGAGTAGCGGCGATGGCAGCAAGCGAGGAGAATAGTCAATTTATCCTGGAACAACTTTCTGCGCAAACAATCGGACCGGATAAGATTAACCAATTACGGCATGTGCGTTTTTTGAAAAATTTAGATCATATCAATGAACATATGAAGAAGCATGCAGAATTAATTAAACCCAAATTTGATCTTGTCTTGCGTGAACTTGACTCACAACTAGGGGATAAGCATATTGCTTCATGGAGCAAGCCAAATGGCGGCTATTTTATCAGTTTAAATACACCAGATGGTTGTGCAGCCGAAGTGGTTAAGCGCGCGGCGGAAGTCGGCGTTAAATTAACAAAAGCAGGGGCGACTTTTCCATATGGTAAAGATCCAAAAGATCGAAACATTCGAATTGCCCCAACATACCCGTCGTTAGCAGAATTGAAAGTGGCAATTGACGTATTATGCTTGTCTGTTCAAATGGTGAGTATAAAGAAGCTTTTGAACGATTAATAAATCCTAGGGTGAATTATGTTC
The DNA here is from genome assembly GCF_900113325.1 of Sporolactobacillus nakayamae. Classification (GTDB taxonomy): domain Bacteria; phylum Bacillota; class Bacilli; order Bacillales; family Sporolactobacillaceae; genus Sporolactobacillus; species Sporolactobacillus nakayamae. The sequence continues at coordinate 204,165 of NZ_FOOY01000003.1, forward strand.
ACGACCATTTATTTATAAATTATAAGTGCGCTAAACCAAATGAGGTTTAAGCGCACTTTTTTCAACTTAGCGTGACAGCAATAAAGCATTAAATGAAGAGCTTTCTTTCTTATAATTCTCATTCATGGAAATTCAATCTGTAAAAATAGCTTTTAATTTAATTTCTTTGATGAAATAAGCGTAGGCTGTTTAATATAACAAGTAAAGCAGCACCTGTATCGCTGAATACAGCGAGCCAAAGTGTCAGCCAGCCCGGAAAGATCAAGAACAACGCAGCTGCTTTAACAATTAATGCAAAACTAATATTTTGTTTAATTATTTTTAGTGACTTTTGACTTAAGGAAATGGCAAATGGCAATTTCTCCAGATTATCAGCCATAAGTACAAGATCCGCTGTTTCCATTGCTGTATCCGTTCCTGCGCCGCCCATAGCGATACCGAGGTCGGCACTGGCAAGAGCCGGGGCATCATTAATCCCATCACCAACCATTGCCGTTTTAAGTCCGGAAGCTTGTAGCTTCTTAATTGATGTGACTTTATCTTCTGGAAGCAGGTCAGATAAATAACGTGTGATAGCTGCTTCTTTTGCCACTTGCTCAGCCGTTTTCTGGTTATCACCGGTAAGCATCACCAAATCATGAATGCCTATTTTTTGCAATTTATTTAGAGCTGAGCGCGTTGTTTTTCTAATGGTGTCCGAAACGCCAATGACGCCAATCAATTTTTCATCTGTTCCAATCATGACCAGAGTCTGACCAGATTCCAATAATTTATGAGCCTGAGCATATTCCTCTATAGTGCCGACTCCTTTTTCACGGAACAGTTTCAGACTGCCAGCATAATAAATCGTTCCTGATATATCTGCTTGAACACCTTTTCCGGGGATATTTTGATAATTTTCTCCGGCCAGAGCGAGGCTATTTTTTTCATTTGCATAAGCTGACAGACAACGAGCAATTGGATGCGTTGAGTAGTCTTCAAGTGTCTTAATCAAAGACATCAGATGGTTTTGATCGCTAGTAAAGGCAATAATGCTAGCAACCTTTGGCTTGCCTTCGGTAATGGTTCCGGTTTTGTCAAACGCAATCGCTTGGATTTGACCGGCTTTTTCCAGAAACGCGCCGCCTTTGATCAGTACGCCCTGTTTCGCTGCGTTGCCAATTGCAGAAACAATGGCTACAGGGGTTGAAATGACGAGAGCGCAAGGGCATGCGACCACGAGCAGTTCTAACCCTTTATAAAACCATGATCCCCAAGTTCCAATTCCGATCATTGGAGGAATAAGCATGACTGCAACAGCTAGAATAAATACAATAGGTGTATAAATACGGGCAAATCGATCAACAAATGTTTGAGTCGGTGCTTGCTTTTCCTGAGCTTCTTCGACCATTTGAATGATCCGGGCAATGGCAGTATTTGTCGACAATTTAGTAATCTGGCATTCAAGTGTTCCGTTTTCGTTCATTGTTCCAGCAAAAACGGCATCTCCCTGACTCTTGTCCACAGGAATCGCTTCTCCGGTAATGGGTGCCTGGTTGACACTTGATTCGCCCTTAATAACCTCACCATCTAGTGGAATACATTCTCCAGGTTTCACGACCATGGTTTCACCAACAGTGACTGCACTCACTAATTTCTTAATTAGTGAATCGCCTGATTTAATCCATGCTTCCGTGGGGGCAACTTTCATCAGATCTCCAATAGACCGTCTCGTCTTTTCGATCGAACGATTTTCTAAAACAGCTCCTAAAGCAAACAACCAGACGACCGTAGCAGATTCCAACCATTGATTAATGAATACAGCACCGATGGCTGCCGCAGACATGAGAACGTTCATATCAAGCGACCGGCTTCTCAAAGCGTAATAAGCGTTTCGCAAGGGCTGACGACCACTGATGATAAGAGCGATACCATATAAAGCAGTCGGCAGAACAAATGTTATCTGAGTAAAAGACAGGACAAATCCGGCAGCAATACAAAGACCGGAAATCAGGATTTCTAAGCGTGATTTATGAGAGTGGACATGCTGGTCGTTTTCTTGTTCGTCGTGTATATCTGGTAACGCCTGATAACCCATTTTCTTAACTTCCTGCTGAATGCGTTCAGCAGAGAGGGTATGGCTGATCGACATTTTACCCGATGAAAAATTCACTTCGAGGCTCTGTACCTCAGGGAACCGATTCAAATGTTTCTCAATGGATTTTGCACAAGTGCCGCAATCCATTCCTTCGATTCTATAAATATCCCTGACATTTGTCTTAGTTTGAGAATTCAAACTATCTTCAGGCTTCACACGATAGCCAAGTCTGCTTAACTGTTTCGGAATAGGGGAAAGCCTGCTTGCATCTGAATAAGCAACACGCATTTTTCCTGTGCTGTAGTGCACTTGAACGCCTGTTATTCCGGGAATCTGTGACACGCTTTTTTCAATCGTTCGTGCACAAGCCGGGCAATCCATTCCACTTATTTGATAAACTGCTGAAGAAAGGTTTCGATCAAGAGGGGGAGCCTCTTTTAGAATGGGCTCATCCTTGCCATCGCAGCAATCCTTGTAGTTTTCATTTTTGCAACAATCATCATCACAGTGACTATCATTTTCTTCATCATGACAGCAGTCATCATGGCTGTCTGTACAGCAATGACAGTTATCCGGTTTTATCGCAAGATTTCCACTCGTCTCATAGCATTTACAGCAGTTGCATTTTGCTTCAACACATTCCCGCACTTCTTGATGCTCACATGTTGAGCAGTTACATTGCTTATTGAAATCACGAATAGGGGTTAATTGTATCAGTTTCATTTTAAATCAGACATCTCTTTTCTATTTTTTATGCCATAGCCTCGCTATTAGGAATTTCTTTTGATGCTTGATGCCTGAATGCTAGGTGTACAAGCTGACGGACATAATCATCAACAAGGGAATAATAAACGAATTTCCCATCTTTACGTGATTGGGCAAATCCGATTTTCTTTAGTAAACGCAAATGGTGGGATGCGGTTGCTTTAGAACAGCCAACAATAGCACATACATCACAAACACACAGTTCTTTCTCAAGAGCCAATGCGTGGACAATCGTTATTCTGGTTTGATCAGCTAAAATTTTAAACAGATCCGCAATCTCATTGGGGTTATTCTTTTCCAGATCTTTTCTGACACGCATCACTCTGTCTTTATGAATACAAGTAACCTCACAAACATCCTGTGGTTTATTCATTTTAAGTTCTCCAATCAAATGATCGTTTGACTATAGCATACAAAATGATAAACAAATATTCAAATGATTGTTTGACTGTTTGTGGATGCAGAAAGCATAGGTGAGTGGGTTCATGCGTTGAATTAGATTGTTTAAAAATCCCGAAAAAAAAAGCAGCCAAATCGGCAGCGATGAAAAAGCAGAGGAGAGGACGCGTTGATTTATTCCAAAAAAATGGGGTGTTTTGGTTAAGATAAAATATGGTGACATGGGGGAATGACATAGGATTGCATGTTTCAAAGCGGGAATCTGGACGTGTTAATTTTAATTTGTCTTAACGAACTTATACTTAGATGAATCCATAAATAAATGTAGTTCAAAGTATTTGATTGTATTACGAAACTACATGAATGACAATATGTCAGTAAATCACTTGAAGAGTAACCGTTGTATTATTTTGGATTCAAGAAAAGGCAATGATATGCAAGTAGAAAATTTTTGCTTCATGCTATGAATTTATATAAAAAAGAGATGTGTAATACGCCTTCACATTACTACGTAAAATATAATTTTGACGAAGTAATGTAGCGATGTGTTTTGAAGAGCGTCTTTATTAACCTATTTTTGACATCACTGTTTCCATGACATGCTGTTTGATCTTTTGCGCATCACTTATTAATTTTGTCCCTTGTTCCTGATAACTCTTTGTAATTGTTTTATCTTTAATGGTCGATAAATTTATATTCACAGTCAACCAAGCAGATTGAATTGCCGCATCCAATGAAATTACTGCAACACCGAGATCTGAGATCACATTCTTATTGAATTGATTAGAAGCATCTTCTAAAATACTCATCGCATCATGGCAGCTTCTCATTAAATGAAGCGGAACTTCTGCAGCCTGAATTGCCGCGCTCTGCAACTGTGCCGTACGTTCAGTGCGCTCTTCAGCAGTTTGTTTTGGCAATTTCAGTGCTGCCATAAAACGGCTAAACGAATCCATATCTTGTTGAGCAAAGCATTCAAAATCATGAATTTGTTTCTGAAGATTTGCAGCAATTTCATTCATCTTTGTTTGTACCTGTGTAAATTTTGGCCCTGTTGACAGATTTGCAACCATAGCGCCCATAGATGCGCCTAAAGCAGCACCTAATGCAGCAATACTGCCTCCACCGGGTGTCGGTGCAGAAGAACTTGCCGCTTCAATGAACTGGCCGATTTGCTGATCAAAGACTTTCACTGAGTTGCACCTCTCTTTTGTTTTCATTTGCTTGAAGGCGCACGGCTTTTAATAGATTCTCAAATAAAATCATTGTCGTTACTTTCCCTACTCCGCCTGGTACCGGAGTAGCCGCTTGGACAATCTCTGAAACTTCAGGTTGGACGTCGCCAACAATACCGCCTTGTATCTCATTAATACCTGCGTCAACGACAACCAGGTCTCGGTGAACCATGTTTGTTGTAACTAAGTTAGCTTTTCCCACAGCAGAAATTAATATGTCAGCCTTCTCAATCTGCTCCTGTAAATTATTTGTATACACGTGACAGACGGTCAGTGTTGCATTTGCGCGCAGCAAGAGCTGAACAAGCGGTTTACCAACTGTTTCACCACAACCAATCAATACAACATTTTTCCCTTTTAATGGATAACCAAAGTAATTAAGAATACGAATACATGATTGAGGTGTAGCTGGATACAGTCCTTCTTCACCAGTAAAGCACGCCAGTTTATTTGCCGGAGACAGACCGTCAACATCCTTCTCAGGAGCGATGGCCGCAGCTAACTTTTTCGTATCAAGATGTTTCGGAAGCGGTAATTCAAGAATAATTCCATGAATGGATGGACAACGATTCAACCATTTAATTTTTGCAAGCAGCTCAGTCTCAGTAACTTGTGGATGTACCGATGTGAGCAAATAGCGAACGCCCAGTTTCCGAGCGATGTTTTGTTTTACTTTGGCGTAGCATTCAGATGCAGGGTCTCCTTGAATGATGATTACGGCAATTGTCGGATCAATCCCCTTTTCTTTCATACCTTTTACTTCCATGACCAGGTTTTCAGAGATCTGTTTTGCTAGAGCTTTTGTTTGTAACAGTTTTCCCATTGGTTATGCCTCCATAAGCAAATAAAAAAAGCATCTGGATAACAAATAGTTTCCAAATACTTTGCCCAGGCGTACGGCTAATCAAATACTCATATGCTCCCTCATGGTTCTCCCATGCTACGCCAGTCACACATGATCTGTTAAATTCAGTAACGGACAACTCATCTCTAACAATATAACACGAATAGTGTTGAAAATAAAATATATTTCAAAGATAAATGATAAATGTCATAGACAAAAATAAATATATTTATTATGAACGTCTACAAGTATTCAAATTTATCTTGATTACTTCGTAAAATATTGTTTTGCTTGTTCTTTTGTGTTACACTTAAATTACCATATAATCCCAATAGATTGGAGCCTTCCTTATGGCTGATGAACGAGCGATGCATCTTTATGATCGAATCGACGAAAAAACAGCACAACTGCCCTGGTATGTACGTGAATATGTAGACAAAAAAATGCGTATCATGTCTCCGCGTTCGTTACTGAATTACTGCCATGACTATCTGATTTTTTTTGATTGGCTAGTTGCGGAAGGCTTATCTCAGGATGCGCGTGTGGACATCCCATTGGACTGTCTTGAGAAATTAACACCACAGTCGATTGAAAATTTTCTTTCCTATTTACAATTCCGTCTGCAAAATGATAAATTCACGATTAATCGCAAGCTTTCATCTTTGAAATCACTGTTTAATTATTTGCAAAATGTTGCGGAAACAAACGATCTTAAGCCTTATCTCGTCCGGAATGTGATGGCGAAGATCGCTTTTAATAAAATCAAAGAAGACCAGGAAACAGTTGCTCAGAAAATGGCAGGAAAGATTCTCTGGAATGATGAATATGAAGCCTTCCGCCAATTTGTTGCACATAATTATCGAGACGTAATAAAGGATAATCAAAAATTACTTAATTTTCATACGCGCAATGCTGAACGAGACACTGCCATTGTCTCGTTGATTCTTGGTTCCGGTCTCCGTCTATCAGAAGTCGTCGGACTCGATCTTCATGATGTTGATTTTCAAAAACGTATGGTGCGGGTGATTCGAAAAGGAAATAAAGAACAATATGTTTTTTTTAGTGAGCAGGCTGGGCTTGATCTTGAGGACTATCTCGCCATTCGTAAGAAAAAGTATGATTTGCCCACTACGAATCAGGCTCTTTTTGTTGCTGCTTCGATGGGACCTAAAGGAACGAACCGCCGACTGAGCGCTCGCGCGATAGAAAATCTAGTGAAAAAATACGCGATCGCATTTGGAAAGCCCTCACTCTCCGTTCATAAATTACGCCATTCGTTTGCGACGCGCTATCAGGCAGAGAACAATGACATTCCCAAGCTGCGTCGGCAGCTTGGCCACTCAGCCATTCAGACAACGATGATCTATACGCATCTGTCGAACGATGAGCTGAAACGTGCGGTGGATCATATGGATGATCACTTTGATGAATCACAGGATCAGTAGTGAGTAAAGCGAGCTGTCATTCTAGTTAACATAATATATATTTTGTTATAAAAAGCCTTGTTACACTTTACCGTCAACAAGGCTTTTGCATTATTATTGTTATTTCGTAACATGGACAATTGGGTAGAGCTGCTCCAACTTATGAATTTCATAGGTAGGCTGTTCATTCAGCTCATTTGTCAGGTTCTTGGCGTTGAACCAGCAGGTATCCAATCCCGCCTGACTGCCGCCATGAATATCAGAGATGAGCGAATCACCAATTATGAGTCCTTCATCTGCCGAAAAGTTCGTGATTCTCTCAAACACGTAATCAAAAAATTGATGATCCGGTTTATGGTAGCCGGTATCTTCTGAAACAAATATTTGTTTGAAACAATGAGACAGGCCCGCATCCTGTAAACGCTTATACTGAGTTTCTGCGACTCCGTTTGTCACGATGTACAAGTCGAACTTGTTTTTCAAGTTTTCAATTAGTTGTTGTGCACCGTTGACAAGCTGATGTCCCTCGCGCAGGAATTGACGATAATTTCGTTCCATTGCGATTCCATCAACTGTTTTTCCAAAAGCACTGAATAATTTGGTGAAGCGGGTATTCACCAAATTATCGCGTTCAATTTTTCCATTTTCAAAATCTTTCCACATGCTTTTATTCATTTTTTTATAATAGCTTTCTATTTCTGGAGTCAGGGGTATCTCTTGACTCTCAAAGAGAAGATGCAGCGCTAAGTCTTCGGCCGCACCAAAATCAAGCAAAGTGTCATCGACATCAAAAAACAAAGTTGTATAGTGACTCATTGTTCCCCTCTCAAACCTGTCTCTTTATTCATCTATAAATGTTATCTGATTGTTTTCTAATGAAGCAATACGCGCTAAAGAGTATACGGAATACCCTGCCTCATCAAGCTTTGAGCGTCCATCTTGAAAAGATTTTTCAATGACAATACCAATTCCGGCGACAACGGCACCTGCCATTTCAATCAAGCGTGTCAAACCAAGCGAAGCCTCGCCATTTGCAAGAAAATCGTCAATGATTAAGATACGGTCCTTTTCTTGAATCATACCTTCTTCAATATAGACCGAATTATGTATTTTCTTTGTATAGGAGTAGATTTTAGTTGTTAATGCCCCTTCGTTAAGTGTCAGTGGTTTTTTCTTGCGCGCGAATAAAACGGGTACACTTAATTCTAGACCGGTCATTAACGCCGGTGCAATCCCTGAAGACTCAATAGTCAGAACCTTAGTGATACCGGCATCAGCAAAAGCTTCAGCGAGTTTTTTACCCACTTGCTTCATTAAAACAGGGTCAATCTGGTGATTCAAAAAACGGTCGACCTTCAAAATATCTGATTGGATCACCGTTCCTTCCTCTTGAATACGTTTTTTTAATTCATCCATTGATTTTAAGCTCTCCCCTTAATTCATTTAGCATGTGCGTTTCATTTGTCAAACCAACCCTTTTTTCGAAAAAAATAGTACATAATCAGAGCAATCAAAAACATCAATCCGAGCACAATAAAATAGCCATATTTCCAGTTGAGTTCTGGCATATTTGCAAAGTTCATGCCATAAATACCAACAATAAAGGTCAGAGGCATAAAAATAGTTGTAATTACCGTCAACGTTTGCATTATACTGTTCGTTCGGTATGTAGTCAGCGACAGATAGCTGTCGCGGATGTCAGACGTAATTTCCAAATTTGATTCAATCATATGTGTTAATCGGCTTAAATTTTCGTTCACATTACGTAAAAAGAGCTCATGTTCCTCGCTGGTTTGAATATACGACGAGCTGATCATTCGATTTATGATGTCCATGAGCGGTGTAATCACACGACGAAAACTGAGCAACTCACTGCGTAGTTGGAAAACGCGTCGATTCAATCTATGCATTGGCTCTCTCTTCGCGTTCAAATCAAGATCATCGATTTTATCCTCAAGATCGTTTGCTGCCATAATGTATTGATCAATGAAACGACTCATGAGTCTGCGAAGTAAATCATCTGGAATATTGTCCTTGGTGAACTGTTCATCGGAACGACATTCATGCCAGATATCATTTACTCCTTTTAAATTATTTTTATGAAATGTGATAATCGATTGTTTTCCCACGTACAAAATTAGTTCATGTTTCTTAAGCGTATCCGGACTAATCACTTGCATTGACACAAAATAGCAGTCGTTAAATAGTTTAAGCTGCGGTCGATTGGAACGATGCTGACTATCTTTGATTTGACGGTAGAATAACGGATTGAATTGTTTCAGCCGTTTCATTTCTTCCTCACCGGGAGCGCTTAAATCAACCCAATAATAGGGAGCGTTCATCGCCTCTAAATCTGTAAAGGACAGATCAGTTACCGGATGCTCTTCTTTATCTTGTACGAGGATACGTATCATTGACTTCAAAGCTCCTTTTAACAAAGCAAACGTTTCGAATGAACAAATTAAATATCGAGAAATTCTCCATCTTTAATTTCGTGAAGAGCTCGATACAAGTCAGCCGGTATATGACCAGTGAGTGCGTCAATGGAATTGTAGACTTCCAATTTACGCTTATCCGGAGCCAAATCCTCAATTTCTTTTGGAAAAGGAATACTGCTCATGTTTTCGCCTGAGATTTTTTCCATAATTCTTTTTTTCAGTTCATTCTCGATTGACTGTTCAAGAGGAATTTTCTTTTGCTCTCGAATCAAAACGGCGTAGCGGCCATGTGTTGTTTCATAAACGATATAGGTCGTCAAAAGTGAATGGTTTTCATCATGTACACTGGCGGAAGCGAGTTCCCGGCCGATAAATCGCTTCCTTTTATAAAAACCATCTTCACCCTCAGAAACCTCAATATGCTCAAAGCCCTTTCCCTCACCGATCTTTGTAAAAAAACGAAGCGCCTGTACGATTGTAGCGGACAGATTCTTTCCGGAAACATCTTGAGCCTGATCAAATACCTCCAAATCAGCATCGGGAACATAAATGGTCTTATTCGGCATGATGATCTCCTTTACTTTTAATGGTCTATTTACTTTATACATATAAATATACTCGCTTTATACGTAGAATGAAAGTGATATGTACACTTATTATACATATATAACGCACATAACTATACGTATAATATATGGGCCTTTCAAAAAGCTGGAATCTGACTTTTTAGTAAGCGAGACGTTCGCTGTGCACTCTATTCGCATCATCAGCTTATAGAGAAGAACCGATATGTCGTGATCTTCCAAATACGCGCAGCAGTTTTGAGTGATGAAGCAAATGATTCAGGTTCCATTCGGCGTGTTGCCACATCCTCTCTCGACTTCTTGAGGAATGCAAATATATAGAACAAAACTTAAAGTCCCCATTCAAGACTGAAATCATCTGAAAAGAGATGCGCGATCAAAGCACAATGAATGATGAACGAACTCTGCCATCAATTAGAACATGGCTTCCCTGATTTATGTAATTGGCCGGTCAAATTAAGTTAATCTTTTCGTTTATCGTCAAGGTGCGGAAACGTATGGACACGAAGAAATAAGGCTAAAAGCGGATACAGCAAAAATGGCGCTGGACTTATTAACTCCCGCTTCTAGAAAATAAAGTGCAGTATACTAACAACACCTAATGATTAGTTAACCGATGAATGTATTGTGCACAATCATTGGATAACAACCAAAAGGAAGTATTTGCAAATAAAATAGATCCTGATTAATCTCGTCATCCGTTTAGAAGGTACTGATCTTGTTATGTATCTCTATCAAAATAACGAACGCATCGATTAAACAAATGTTTACTTAAGTTTTATGTTCCCCATGGTGATCTCATTCATTACAATCAGAGTTAATCTCAGCGTCATTTAATTTTTTTAATAATTTGATAAGGTGCTTCTGTTCTTTTTTTGTCAGAACCTTAAACTGTTGCAAGAAAAACTGTTTCTGCTCCGGAACAACACGTTTATACATTTCTTTTCCTTTATCCGTCAATAATATGTACTTTGTTTTCCACTCTTGTTCGCGACAAATATAACCTTCTTTTTCCATTTTAATAATTAGTTGAGTAATATTTCCTTTCGTAAAGAACATTTTTTCTGCCAGTTCTTTTTGAGACATCCTTCCATGTTCACCAATTTTCACGAATACTTCATATTGGGAAATAGTTAAGTCCCAGTTTTTTAAGAAATGACTGTAGTATTTTAATTGACGATGATACGTTCTTGACAGTTGAGACCAAAGTTGAAGCCCTGTTTTTGCAGGCTTTTCTGATGAATATTCCGTTGTGTTTATTTTCAATTAGTTTCACCTTTTTTGACATTACATCAGTTTAATGTTAAACTAACGGCAAGCCGAAAGAACATCAGGTTTGACCGTGTTGGTTTAGTCTTTAACCGATGGGGATCGGCTCTTATCTATATATCTATAACCTTAGTTTATCCCCGTTTTCACCATGATTCTTTTACGTATACTCACGGTTATGCGCAAACGCTTTATTCCTTATGGTTTAGTGCTTGATTTGTTGTTTCTTTTCGCTGTATAAGGAGGAGATTCACTATTAGTATGAACAAACAGTTCGAATCCGTTCAGAATGTTGCCAGACCCGATGTCCCCCCTCAGAAGAACAATCCGAAAAAATACTTAAAATTAATCACCATTGTTTCCACTTTTGGCGGGTTGCTCTTTGGTTATGATACTGGAGTAATCAATGGCGCACTCCCTTACATGGCAAGACCGGATCAACTAAATCTGAATGCGTTCACTGAAGGTTTAGTTGCAAGCTCCTTGCTCTTGGGGGCAGCGTTTGGTGCCGTGTTCAGCGGCCGGCTTTCTGATCATAAAGGAAGAAAAAAAGTAATCCTATATCTTGCATTTGTTTTCCTCATAACAACGTTGGGCTGTACATTTGCACCGAACGCAGAATTGATGATCTTTTTCCGTTTCTTACTTGGTCTTGCTGTCGGCGGAGCGTCGGTAACTGTACCCACCTTTCTAGCAGAGGTTTCGCCCGTTGAACTTCGGGGGCGGATGGTAACACAAAACGAATTAATGATCGTAACCGGCCAACTGCTCGCCTACACGTCAAATGCACTCATTGCTAATCTTTCCGGTGGATCAACACATATATGGCGTTATATGCTTGTGATGGCCACGTTACCTGCAATCGTACTTTGGATTGGCATGTTCTTCGTACCCGAAAGCCCAAGATGTTATGCTTCTAAAGGTAAATTGAAAAGCGCTTTGAAAGTTCTTCAAAAGATCCGTCATATAAATCATGCTAAACTAGAACTTGTTTCAATTAAGAAATCTATTCACACCGAACAGAAAATTAACAAAGCCTCATTTCGTGATCTTGGTACACCATGGGTCAGGAGAATTGTCTTCCTTGGTATTGGAATTGCTGTTCTTCAGCAAGCCACTGGTGTTAATTCAATCATGTATTATGGTACCCATATTTTGCAGAATGCCGGTTTTCAGATGGATGTCGCTCTGGTCGGAAACATTGCTAACGGTCTCATTTCAGTCATCGCCGTCATCTTTGGCATTTGGCTGCTCGGCAAGGTCAACCATCGTCCTTTACTAATGGTTGGACTGATAGGAACTTCAAGTGCATTACTCTTGATCAGTATTTTTTCACAGACCTTGCAAGGATCGCCAGTTTTACCTTTTTTGGTCCTCAGTATGACTGTTATGTTTCTTGCCTTTCAGCAAGGCGCGATTGCACCGGTTACCTGGCTGATGCTTTCCGAAATTTTCCCACAGCGTTTACGCGGGTTTGGCATGGGTGTTACCGTGTTCTGTTTGTGGATCACCAATTTCCTAATTAGTCTCTTGTTTCCTGTAATGCTCGACTGGATCGGACTTTCCAGAACCTTCTTTGTCTTTTTTGTTTTCGGTATAGCTGGACTCATTTTTGTCAAATTCCTTTTGCCTGAAACAAAAGGGAAATCACTTGAAGAGCTTGAACTCTATTTTCGTAATAAGGAGCACAGTAAACAGAAAACGGTTAAGATTAGTGAAGGTGACTGAATCGAGCTAATATCACTAAATGATTCAAGAGCAACTAAGGTTGCTCTTTTTTTGTTCAAGTAAGAATGTGCAATAGGACTTATTCAGGTTTTGAACAAACAAGGGTAAATAGTTTAGGCAATCCGATGTCATTAACTTTCATGTTTGGCGTTTCATCCAGTCGTTGCACCATTAGTCCGGCCTGCGCGAATACCGTTACGATTTCACCAAGTGTCCATTCTCTTAAGTAAACAGTGTGTGTGGAGTTACTTGCAGCACCTTTACCAGTATCAAGATGCTTCGAGTAGGCGACATCACGTGTTCGAAGTGTCTGGTCGAAGTAATTTCCAAAAACAATCTGTCGTTTGCCACGGGTTGTGACCAGTTTCGTTGAGATTGGATGGAATTCTTGAATGACAAACGTTCCACCTGGTTTAAGTATTTGGAAAATGAGTTTGGCAAGTGGTTCAAGATCAACAAAATAATGCAGGATACCTAACTCCATGAATACTGTATCATACTTTGTATGGTGTTGATCAATGGGTAACTGCAAAACATCCGAAACAATATAGTTTAATGGTATATGGAGCGCATGGGCAACCTTCTCGGCATAAGCGGCATTTTCGGCAGATATGTCAACGACCGTTACCCTTGCGCCCATTAATGCGAGTGCAAGGGCTTTTCCCGCATGCGAACCAAGAAGATTGATCACGTTTGTTCCCCGAACATCAGTTAAATAGTTTGCGAGCGCTCCGATCCTGCCAATAGGATCTCGTTTGATTTTATTAGCAGCCTGTTCAGGTGTGCCAAACCGATTAACCCAAGCTTGGTATGCCTCATTATTCCATGCCTGGCCATTCTGACTCGTGTCCGATTTCTGCAATTGCCGCAAGTGATCCTTGACCGTCATTCGAATTGTATCATTTTTTTCCAAAGTATGTAAAAAATAACTGAATGATTTGACCGCTATTTGATCCGTTCCAATGAAGATCAGCATTCGATCCGGGTCGGTACGAACCACTGTACCCAAATACCCAATAATTTTGACATAATAGTCATTTAATTGAAATGAAAAAGAGCATATTCTCGTGTCTTTTTCTAGTTTTCCCGCATTATATCTAGTCAACTTCCGGTGAAGCTTCTCTACGGCGTCCCACTGGATGGAAAACTGAATGGATTCGTCATTTTGTATTGCACAGCCCTGCAAGTTTAACGCAGCAGTACCCTCTAATGTTGCGGAAATTTCCTCTTTCTCTAACATGTGCCAAGCATCAAGAACTGTGGCTCTCCAAAGTTCTTGATTGTGTTGTGCTTTATTCATAGTAAGCTCCTCAAAGATCTTTTACATGCACACGATAATAGTCAATCGTCTCATCTGCAGTAAATCCCGTTTTTTTGTAAACATGAAACGCGGATGCATTCCTCGATTCGACCTCTAATTTCACTACCGAGATTACGCCGGAGAACAGCTCATTCAAGATCAATTTAAGAAACGCTCCGCCAATCCCTCTTCCTTGATATTCAGCCTTCACACCAAATCCAAATAGAAAAGCTTCGGTTTCGTCAAAGCGTACATAACAAATTCCAATAATCTGATCATCAAGCACAGCCATAAACCCTCGCCGATTCGCTGAAAGCAGGGCCATTTCAATTAAATTTCGCGCGTCTTCCCTGCTGTCATGGAAACAGTTTACACTAATATCAATCAATTGTTCCATGTGTTCCATTTTTTGTTGTTTTATTACTATTTTCGAATCTATTGGTTGTCTTTTATATGTAGATCGATTAAGTGACATCAGATGCTCTGAAAATTCATAAGTCGCACCGAGATGTTCGGCAATAGTCTTATCCGGAAATGATGCTTGTAATACAAAAAGCAAGTCAGACACTTGAAAAGCGTTCAACTCCTCTGTGGCCCGAAGCAGCAGTGCGGTAAAATAACCCTTTTTGCGATAATCCGGAAGTGTTAGTGCCGATAGTTCAGCTTCTGAACTCATTGGGGCGAATAGATGTAAAAAAGCAATAAGGTTCTGGTCCTCGTAGCACAGAAAGGTATGATTCATTTCTTTATGCGCATTAAGCGAATCATCTAAATCAGTCAGGTACTTGACGCCGTCTGCTTTTGAACAAATGTGTTCCAATTTATTTATTTGCTTTTTCATTTCTGTTTCTAGTCGAGATACAGATTTGATAATCATCGGTTAGCTCCAGTCATTTATGGGGTTTATACTTTCCAGACACGCAAAGAAGCCTGAAAAAGTTCAGGCTTCTGAGACGCATCGCCTTATTTTATAAATAGTTCGCCGGCACTAGAGCTATGCATTGGTTGCGCTCTTGAATCTGGATCAATATAGTGCTTGGCATTATTCACCGCAGTGGGTGCCTCTCCTAGTCCGGTTGCGATCAGCTTCACTTTGCCAGGATATGCGGCGATATCACCGGCAGCATAGACACCGGGGATGTTGGTTTCCATTTTACTGTTCACCAGAATTGAATTCTTTTCAAGATCAAGGCCCCAATCTTTAATCGGACCAAGCGCAGAAACAAAACCATAATTCACAATCAGATCGTCAAGCGGTAACGCTTCCTCATCGTCACCTTTAACCATTTGGATAATTAATTGATCAATTTTGTTTTGTTTGCTTGTGACAGCTTTTGCAACAAATGGTGTTTTCACTTGAACCGAAGCTTTTTTCATTTCCTCAACACTTGTCTCATGGGCGCGGAACTGCTCACGGCGATGAACGATCGTAACCTCTTTAGCGATCGGTCCTAATGTGTTCGCCCAATCGACTGCCGAGTCGCCTCCGCCAAGAATTACAACCCGTTTATTCTTAAAAACAGTCACATCTTGAACGTAATAATGAATGTTAGTGACCGCAGTAACATCCTGTTCCACCTTAAGAGGTCTCGGGGAAAATGCGCCGACACCCGCTGTAATCACAACGGTTTTCGTACGGTGAAGTTCACCGGAAGCACTGCCAAGCTCAATTACGCCATTCTCCAATCTGTTCATTGTTTCAATCTTCTCATCTAGAACAATTCTCGGATGAAATTGCTGGGCTTGTTCGATTAGATTCTTGACTAAATCCTTAGCTTTAATTCTTGAAAATCCCGCTACATCGAAGATCTCCTTTTCCGGATAGAGTGTGCTGAGCTGCCCCCCAAGTTGAGGAAGACTTTCAATAATTTTCACCTTCATTTGCCGCATTCCAGCATAAAAAGCGGCAAAAAGCCCCGTCGGACCGCCACCAATAATCGTTATATCAAAGAGTTCCTGATCTTTCATCAAAACAATCCCTCCAAATACCTTCAAAACCGGTTCTTTTTAAGTCATGTATTATTCTAAATGATTTTTATTCTCATTGCTATTAGAAAGCTCGTTAGCGTCACATGAGTAATAAAATAAACAGTTTATTTAGTTGGAAGGATAAAGAATGAAATTCACTCAAAACGTTCAAGATAACAGTTAGTATCCTTAGTAAATCAATTAACTTGCATGGCTTCTTGTTTTTAACAATCTCTGGATCAAAGGAGAGGTTAATGAATGATTCTTGCAACAACCTTATGCCTGAGTTGGATTGTCATAAATTTATTCATTATGATACCCAAGCAACTGTCACGTGAAGAAAATCTCTTTCTCTTTCTCTCCAGTTCAATAACCATTATGCTATCACTTTTGATTCCGGCAAAGCGCATGTATTTTGGTGATCCTGGTTTTAATTACAGTATTGAAGGAACCGTCGCTTTTCTAATCAATCGAAACATTATTTTCCCTCTGCTCACGTTAATCTCCATTAATTTAGTTCACTATAAAAGTTTCTGGAAACGACTGCTCATATTTCTGGTTAGTCTCTGCACGTTTCTGCTGTTCTGCCGGCTCGATGAAAAGCACACGATCGTCTCGACAATCAGTTCTGTTAAGCTAAGTATTTACTTTATTTGTTACTTCGCGTTTATGTTTGCATTATCCAAAGCTTTTCGAAATCTGGGCGAAAAGCAGCAATTACCTGATAAGTAAACGATAAAAGGAGTTTAACATGATACCTAAAGGCACAGTATTTGATTCAAATGAAATTTTCATTCTCATTATCGGGGCGCTGGCCTATTTGGTTATGTTTCTTTTACCAAAGTATTTTTCCAAGCAGCAGACCATCACGATGCTTCTGATCGGCAATTATATCAGTACTTTTTTTGACAACACCGTGTGCATTAATCCGTTCAACTATTATAATATCAATGATACGCCATACACTGATTTCTGGGATCTGCTTTCTTGTGTCATGTTCAGTCCCTTCGGGTATTTTTTCGTTTATTTATACGCGATCATTAAAAAAAATCGAACAACTTATTTTTTCTATATCTCGATGTGGTCGCTGATCGCTGTAGTTGCCGAAGCTTTAGCTTGGCGTGTTGGTGTTTATCATTATAAAAATGGTTATCAGCTTTTTTTCTCGTTGCCGATTTACATCATTGTTCTTACCGTGACAATGATCTATTATCAATTCTTCATTCAAAAAAGATGAGTGTCATGCACGTTCATTTTCTTGTTTTACATCGATCCAAATGTCCGTTACGGTGCCGTCATCGTCTTGATCTAAAACAAACGAACCGTTATTGTAGCGATCGGATGCACGAATGTCTGAAGCTTGTACGACTACGATCTTGCCCTTATCAGTGCTGATTGATATCCGGTCATTTGGATCAACCAGTGTAAATCCAGCAATATGATGTGGTCGCGCCTTTAGTTCGCGCACTATTTGAACGCCGCGTCTTGGTCGCCCGGTCCTGTCAATCTGACCGTCCACAGCCATTTTTTTAACAGCTCCTCGATCAGTCACAATCAGCAAATGACGTTTGGAAGTGTGGTCGTATGCGACAGCACCGGCTAAAGTATCGCCATCCTTTAATTGCACTGCTTTAACACCGGCTGCTCTCATACCGACCTCGCCCGCTTCTTCCTCAGAAAATCGTAATCCATAACCCATATGTGTTGCCAGTACTAGATCATAAGAACCATTTGTCGCCATAGCGGCAAGGCAGGAATCATCTTTTTTCAACTTCAAGGCGGTCAACGGTTTTGAACGTCTTTGTGCTTTATATTCACTCAATTTCGTTCGTTTTACCATACCAAGCTTGGTGAAAAATGTCATATACAAATTCGTGTGATCAAAGTCTTTGACTGGAACTGCGGATATAATTCCTTCATCAGAGTCAATTGGAACTAAGCTCGCAATGTGTTGTCCAAGCTCCTTCCAACGTCGATCTAGGATCTCATGGACAGGAAGGTAAACATACCGACCTTTATCTGTAAACACGAGCAAGGTGTCTGTTGTATTCATCTGTTGTTGGAAGAACGCGTGATCCGTATCTTTCATCGCCACAGCATCATCACCGCTCGCAGAATAAGAACGCAAACTGGATCGCTTTATATAGCCATGTTTTGTCAGAGACACCATGACTTCTTCGGAAGCAACCATGACCTCAAGATCAATTTTAATTTCTTCAATTTCCGCTTCGATCGTTGTCCTTCTTGCATCTGCATACTTTTTTCGTACTTCAACCAGTTCTTTTTTGATTACAGCAATTAATTTTTTACCGGAATTGAGGATGCCCTGCAGTTTGGCGATCAGCTGATCAAGTTGATGTTCCTCTTCTTGAAGTGTCACGATGTCCGTGTTAGTTAAGCGATACAATTGTAAATTCACAATAGCTTCTGCCTGTGCTTCGGTAAATCCAAATGAGTCTGACAGGTTCTGCTTTGCGTTCTTTTTGTCCTTTGAACTGCGAATGACACGAATAACTTCATCAAGAATAGAGATTGCCTTAATCAGACCGCGTACGATGTGCTGACGATCAATGCTTTTCTGTAACTCGAACTGAGAGCGCCTGGTGATTACCTCTTTTTGGTGCTTGATGTATGCTTCAAGAATTTCTTTGAGTCCGAGTTGACGCGGTGCTTTGTGATCAATTGCGACCATATTGAAGTTATAAGAAATTTGCAGATCGGTATTTTTAAAGTAATAGTTAAGAATGCCATTTGGATCAGCGTCTTTTTTCAGTTCGATAACAACACGCATACCGCTTCGATCTGTTTCATCTCTAACCTCCGCCACTCCTTCAACCTTGTGGTCAAGTCGAAGCTCATCCATCTTTTTCACTAGCATTGCCTTATTAACTTCATAAGGTAATTCCATAATGATGATTTGTTTTCGTCCGGTGCGAAGGGTATCAATTTTTGTACGCGCGCGAAGAACGATTTTACCCTTTCCTGTCCTGTACGCCTTCTTAATGCCATCTAGACCTTGCAGGATCCCGCCCGTTGGGAAATCCGGCCCTTTGACGAATGTCATCAAGTCGTCGACCGTTGCATCAGGATTCTCCATCAGCATGATCGTTGCGTCAATAATTTCAGATAGGCAATGCGGCGGAATTTCAGTTGCGTAACCAGCAGATATTCCGGTTGACCCATTTACGAGCAAATTCGGAAACTTTGATGGAAAAACTGTTGGTTCTTCAGTTGTATCATCAAAATTAAGCACATAATCAACTGTCTTAGCGTCAATATCGCGAAGCAGTTCGGCGGATATTTTAGAAAGTCTCGCTTCTGTGTAACGCATTGCTGCAGGTGGATCTCCATCAAGGCTGCCGTTGTTTCCGTGCATTTCAATCAGCGGCATGCGTACTTTCCAATCTTGACTCATACGAACCATTGCTTCATAAACGGATGAGTCCCCATGCGGATGGTAATTACCAATTACATTACCGACTGTTTTTGCTGACTTGCGAAATGGTTTATCATTTGTATTGCCATCGCGGAGCATTGCATATAGAATACGGCGCTGTACCGGTTTCAAACCATCACGAACATCAGGAAGCGCACGCTCTTGAATAATGTATTTGCTATAAATGCCGAATCGGTCGCCCATAACTTCTTCGAGCGTCCGATTCAGTAATTTTTCTCTATTTGCCACAGTTATTTCACACCTTTCACAGCGGTCAATCCTTCGCTTTCGTCTTCATCAAGGCCGAAAGCTACATGCGATTCAATCCATTTACGCCTTGGTTCCACTTTGTCACCCATAAGTGTGGTCACCCTGCGCTCAGCATAGGCTTGATCCTCAATACGTACTTGAATCAAGGTTCTCGATTCTGGGTTCATTGTTGTCTCCCACAGCTGATCAGCGTTCATTTCGCCTAAGCCTTTGTAACGCTGAATGGTATAGCCCCTACCAATCTTCTGAATCGCTTCTTTAAGTCCGTTATCGTCCCATGCGTATTCAAGCGTTTCCTTTTTGCCGACGCCTTTGCTTACTTTATAGAGTGGAGGAAGAGCGATGTACACTTTTCCAGCGTCAATAAGTGGTCGCATGTAACGATAGAAGAACGTAAGTAATAGTACTTGAATATGTGCACCGTCGTTATCAGCATCGGTCATAATGATGATTTTATCGTAATTGCTGTCTTTAATGGAAAAATCCGCGCCAACACCGGCACCGATCGCATAAATAATGGTATTGATTTCTTCATTTTTCATAATTTCTTCGAGACGAGCTTTCTGCGTGTTAATGACCTTGCCTCGGAGTGGCAAAACCGCTTGAAACTTACGGTCACGACCTTGTTTTGCCGAACCGCCCGCCGAATCACCCTCGACCAAATACAGCTCGTTTCGATCCGCATTTTTTGAAGATGCAGGGGTCAATTTACCGCTGAGTACTGATTCTTTTCGCTTTGATTTTTTACCGTTTCTGGCATCTTCTCTTGCTTTGCGTGCTGCGAGACGAGCTTGGCGTGCACGCATTGCTTTTCGAATCAACATTTCGCTTGTTTGTGGATTTTCCTCAAGAAAATAGGCCAGTTGTTCGGATACAACCGTGTCCACTGCGGAACGTGCTTCATTGGTCCCCAATTTTTCCTTGGTTTGACCTTCGAACTGAAGTAAATGCTCCGGCACTCGAATGGAAACAATACCCATGAATCCTTCACGTATATCGCTGCCGTCTAAATTCTTCTCTTTTTCCTTCAGAATTCCTGATTTGCGCGCGTAATCATTAAACACACGAGTCAAAGCGGTCCTAAAGCCTGATTCATGAGTGCCTCCGTCCTTGGTGCGCACATTATTCACGAAAGAAATCAGACTTTCTGAGTAGGCATCGTTAAATTGAAAAGCAACATCTACTTCCATCTCGTTCGCCGTGCCTTCAAAAGCCACAACCGGATGCAGAACATCTTTGTCCTCATTCAGATAAGCGACGAATTCTTTAATTCCTTCCTCATAATGAAAGACTTCTTCACGATCACTTCGTTCATCTGTCAGCACAATTTTCATTCCTTTTTGCAGAAATGCAGATTCGCGAAGTCGTTCACTGAGAATGTCAAATTGATAAGTCGTTGTACTGAAAATGGTCGGATCCGGTTTAAAATGAATCAAGGATCCTTTTCCACGTGTTGTACCGATCTGTTCTAAGGTTGTGGCCGGATGTCCTCCGTTTTCAAAGCGCTGTTGGAATACCTTCCCATCACGAAAAATAGTCACTTCAAGCCATTCGGAAAGTGCATTCACAACAGAAGAACCAACGCCGTGCAGTCCGCCGCTCGTTTTGTAGCCGCCGCTCTGACCGAACTTACCGCCTGCATGAAGGACAGTGAAGATTACTTCAACGGTCGGTTTTCCGGTACGGTGCATTCCTGTAGGCATCCCGCGTCCGAAGTCGCGAACGCTGATGCTGCCGTCTTTATGAATGCGTACAAGAATTTCATTGCCATATCCGGCCAGTGCTTCGTCAACAGCATTATCAACGATTTCATAGACGAGATGATGAAGTCCTCTTGAATCCGTTGAACCAATATACATGCCCGGACGTTTGCGTACGGCTTCCAATCCTTCGAGTATTTGTATGGTGTCATCATCATAAGACGATACTTGTCTTGCCAAATAAAGAACCCCTTTCTTCATCCCGTTCATAGAACAAACGGGATTTATCCCGATCCAACAGTTAAGGTCAGGCCTTTTCTTTGCTGTTTCTTTGAATTTTACAAATTACAACCGATAAATGTCACTATATTTTTCAGACAAATAGTTCAGCAGATAATCAGGATTCGGTCCTTCTCCAGTCGTATCTTTAAGTAGTTCAAGTGGTTTTTTCAAACTTCCGAACTGGTGTATATGTTTACTGAGCCAATTTGTGACAATTTTTAGATTGCCAGAGCGTACATGCTCATCAAAATCTGGAATATCCTTTGTCATTGTCTGCCTGAATTGAGCCGCGTAAACATACCCGAGCGCATAAGATGGAAAATAGCCAAAGTCTCCGCCCGGCCAATGAATATCCTGAAGCACGCCTTCGCGATCATTTGCCGGGGTAATGCCGAGATACTCATTCATTTTTTCATTCCAGACGCCCGGCAGATCTTTTACCTGCAGATCACCATTGAATAGTGCCTTCTCAATATCATAGCGTACCATAATATGGAGCGGATAGGTTAATTCGTCGGCTAAGGTTCGGATGAAAGATGGATGAGAAACATTGATTGCTCGATAAAAATCATCGAGTGCTACATCGTCAAACTGACCGTTAGCATAATGCTTTAATTTATCGTAATGACACGTCCAAAACGATTTGCTTCGCCCGATGAAGTTCTCGAAAAATAGCGATTGTGATTCATGGATGCCCATGGATGTGCCTTCACAGAGCGGTGTACCAACAAGCTCCCGTGAAATATGCTGTTCGTAGAGAGCATGACCGCCTTCGTGAATTGTCCCCAAAACAGTGGAGATAAAATCTAGTTCCTGATAATTAGTTGTTACACGCACATCGCCTGGATTAAGTGTAATTTCAAATGGGTGTTCGGTTTCATCAAGGCGTCCCGCTTCAAAATCATAGCCGATTTCCTTAAGCAGATTGAGACAAAGTTCTTTTTGTTTCTCCACTGGAAATGGGATTGAAAGAAATGACCGATCCGGCTGAGCATGTGAAGATGTGACCGATTCAACAAGAGGAATTAACCCCTTGCGAAGTTTTCCAAAGACATGGTCAATGGTTTCAGCGGTTAATCCTGGTTCGTACTGATCAAGTAAAGCGTCATATTTATTTGTTTTGACGCCCCAATAGTCAATAAAATTGCGTTTGAATGCCACTATTTTCTCAAGGTATGGCCTAAGCAGTTCAAAGTCGCTCTTTGCCTTTGCTTCCTGCCATACACTTTGCGCTTCTGATTGAAGAATAACATACGCTTTATTCTCTTCGGGAGGAATAGTCACGTATTGATCATACATTTTTTTAGATATCTCAATCATTTTTTTCGTAATAAGGCTTAGTTGGTCTTGCACTGAAGTATCGGTAAGCGCGTCTATGTATCCTTTCATTTCTTTGGATGTCGAACGCTTAAAAACCTCATCAGAGAGTGTGCCGACAACCTCCGAACGTTGCTTGATCCCTTTTTTAGGTGCGCCAGTCCTCATATCCCACTCTGCAAGTGCGATCGATTCGTTAAAATCCATGATTTTCTTTACATAATGATTATATGAATCCACGATATCAGAAATAGCCATTGAAAACGCTCCTTCTACGATAGTAAATGCCGGATGTCCTTGTCTCATTCTTCTTTCTCTTTATCAATCATAATGTCCTTCTTTCTTTGTGAAGAACGTTAACTTAAAAAGCATCTTTTTTGCCTTCTAAAATCGAAGTGTCGTTATTTTATACAATAAGAAAATATATAGTTTTAAGGATTATAGTATAAATGGCCCGGCAAACTTCGAAGCCACCACATCCTGCGGCAGTGCGTCCTCCTGCGGATCACCGGACACTAGGCTGCCCATGGCCTTCGCTACGGCGGCTTCGCATAAAAAAGGCTTGGCGAAGCCAAGTTTTCTAGAACTAATCAATGTGTTTCTTTCCAAAGTACTGGAAATAATCAGTGCGAATCCGACCATTATACAACTTTCTTTTCTTACTTGCCGGTCGTCCAAAATAGGTCTCAAATTGTTCAAAGGATGAAATGAAGTACAAAGACCACGATTTGTATGTTTTGTACAAGTTGCCTAAATCCTTACAAATTGCTTGGATTTGCTGCTCGTCACCCATACGTTCCCCATACGGTGGATTTCCAATCATACATCCGTTTTCATCTTTTGTTGTAAAATCAGCAACCTGCATCTGTTTGAATGTAATCAGGCCGCCAAATCCAGCCTCGAGTGCATTATGTTCGGATAATTCAACCATTTTATGATCTATATCGCTGCCCAGAATCATTAACGGTTGATCATAGTTTGCCTTATTTTCCGCCTCATCGCGTGCATTCGCCCAATTTTCTTTACCAATCACCGGCCATGATTCGGAGACAAATCCCCTGTTAAACCCAGGAGCAATATTTTGTCCGATCATTGCGGCTTCAATGGGCAGGGTTCCGGATCCGCAGAATGGATCGACAAAGGGACGATCAGGAGTCCAGCGGCTTAATAAAATCATCGCACTCGCCAAGGTCTCTTTGAGCGGCGCCAAATTATGAAGCCGCCTGTACCCGCGTTTATGCAAGCCTTCGCCCGATGTATCGATGGACAGAGTGGCCCAGTCCTTTTCAATAGCGACCTGAATCTTAAACATCGGTCCGTCTTCCTGAAACCATTCTTGGTGATAATGCGTCTTTAACGACTCAACAATCGCTTTTTTTACAATAGCTTGGCAATCTGGAACACTGTGCAGTAATGATTTATGTGATTTACCTGTCACAGGGAACAAGGCGTTCTCCGGCAGAAAATCCGCCCATGGCAAGGCCTTCGTTTGTTCAAAAAGTTCATCGAAGGTAGTGGCCTTAAAGCAGCCGATTTGGAGTCTTAAGCGATCCGCTGTCCGCAGCCAAAGATTACAGCGGCAGATATCCCTCGCCCCCCCTGAAAACAAAATCCTACCGTTTTCCACTTTCAAGTCATCATAGCCTAAATTTTTCAGTTCCCTTGCAGCAATCGCTTCAAGGCCCATCGCTGTCGTCGCGATCAGCGTCCATTTATCTGTCATCTATTTGTTCCCTTCTTGGTATTCCCTGCTTTTATATACACTAAGATTAGCGGAAGCTAACAATTTTTTATTAGAAAACTTGCCGATTGGCAAGCCTCTGGCGCAGACAGAGGCCTAGTTGAACTTACACTCGTTTCCTTTAAATTTTTTCTATACTTTACTTTCTTATCCGTGTTAGAAAAACCTGGCACAGCCCGATCCTTGGCTGTCATTCTGCACGCGGCTTTGATCCATCAACCTTGAACTTGAACGACACTTCAGCTGCTCGCTTGCCACGGGCGATCCGGGAGCCTCCTCATACATGCTCTTATCTGCGGGGTCTCCCCTGGCTCGCTGGTTCCGCAGGCGTCTCGCGCTTTCGTGTCTAGATATATTTTCTGGCTCAGCATGCTCAAGATCTTATACTTTCTTATCAGTGTAACAAAAAAAGCCCATACAGGGCTTTTTCTTCATTAATAATATGCATTATTTATGTTCTGTAAGCCATGTTCTGTACTTTCGCACTCAAGCGGAGCTGCATGCTCCTCGTACGAAAGCGGCAATCATCTATCTACAGAATCATCTGTCCCTTTTTCCGTTTGGTTCCTTCCAAAGGGTTCCTCTACCAAGTTTGAGTTTCCCGCTCGAGGGGTTTACCGCGTTCCACTTCTTTTGTTTCCAAAAGACATCGTCACTATGGCACTTTACAGGATGGCAAGCCATATTCCCGTAGGAACACAGGCCTCTATCCCGCCGTTAGCCCAGATTACTCCAAGCTACCCTGGCTTATGACTTCGCCAGGCACGAACACTACGGTCATCACAGACCGTGCGAGCATGGACTTTCCTCTATATTCACAAGGAATACAGCGATCACCCGAACACAAACAATGTCACAGCTACATATTATAGAGCACTTTAATAAAAGAAGCAACCCATATTTTTAATTAATTGATCTTATTCACCTAATTTGCTGCCGAATACATGTTTCTCAAGATTAGATAGACGTTTTAGAATATCGTAATTGGTTAAGCCTTGATTTTCAACAGGCTGCACGGATCGTTGCCCATCTTCATCCAACAATTGGCTTTTTAACCGTTTGTTTTCTTCGCGCAGGCGCACTATCTCCGCATGAAAAACATCATAGTCGCTGATCACTAGATCCAGAAATTGATCAACCTCATCTTGTTGGTAACCATGAAACCCGGATTTAAACTCTTTATGAAGAATATCATTTTTAGTTAATCTAATCGTTTTCTGTTCTGTCAAGTCGACCCACTCCAAACTAATGATCTCATCTTATTTTTTCAAATTTAGTCTATTGTGTCAATGGTTCATTCATGACGATTTTTTTCACTCAATCCGACAGGTAATAAAGTCCGTTGAAAAACGAACCAACCGTTCCCTGAGGTGAGGTCAATCATCTCCACCCGTCCAGTACTCGGGATTTTGCTGCTGGAGCTCTTCAGAGGCAAGCTCCATGTCATAACGGTCGATTGTTTGGATGGGGTAAGCGGATTCATGAGCCTTCCGTTTTGCCGCTCCTAAGTAAAAATTGGGTGAACCCGGAGACTCCTCATCATAAACGATCAGCATGGCATCTGTTTTCGCGACAAGAAAGTCATTCTTTTGACGAAGCTGTGATGGATTTTCGTAGGGACGATTACTGATAACACCCGTGTAATCAGCCTGTTCAATAACGTGTACGTAAAGTTCCTTCTGCCAATCCTTATAATGCTCCTCTTGATTAAGAAAAGGCATGAGTACCGCAAGCTTGACGTTTATTTTATCATTGTCTCTTAGTTCGAGGCACACCTGTCCTGCCCAAAGTTCTACTCCGGTCTGACCGCTAATCACGAACCAGTCTGCGCCGTTTTCTGCATACTCGCGTATTTTTTTCTTCAATGCGTAACAAATAACCGGAATCCCGGGATGATCGTTTGAAAAAACACCTAACTCATGAGCTTTGTAACCAGTAACAAGAACAACTGATCCATCTTCATGCATCACATTCCCCCTCCTTTCAAAATAAGATGGTGATTACGTGGGGATCAAACGCATCGCTTGTTGTCGAATAATTGCCAATTGAACGTCTAAAGGGACGAGCGGTGACGATTTTAGGCGTTTTTTGCGCTTGCCCGGGTAATATCCTTATTTCTCAAGAAAATTTCTCGAATTGTTTCTGATCAAGACGATTTAATCGTTTTGCATACATTGCCTCAGTCTTCGCAATTGTCTCATCAGAACCCTGACTCTTGTGAAGGCGATCAATAGCTTTTTGGGTATAATGGATCGCTTTTTCATAATCCTTAAACCGATGTTCCAATAATTTTGCGGCTTCAATACACAGCGAGCCATCTTGATCTCCGCATTCTCGGATGACGGACCGAAACAAATTCAAGGAGTATACATAGTTACCTTCACGTTTACACAGCTCAGCAAGTCGCACCTTGGCCGGACTTTGATACAAAGACTTGCCATTAATTAGTGTTTCCCATAGTTGACGTGCTTTCGCATGATTTCCGAGCTGATCCGACCAGCGAGCAATTTCATAGTGTTCTTCTGGATCGCACTCAATTTTACCAAGAATTTTGTTTGATAAGTGAATATAGAGACTAATTAATGTCAGCACATCTTTGCGGTTGTGTTCGATAATTCCTTTTACTAACTGTGCGTCCGGATGTTTCAGAAATTGAAAATAGAGAAAAGGCGCCATTTTTCCCGGCACATCAACAGGTCTCTTCATGGACAGAATCTCGGTTTCAATTGTTTGAAGACGTACCGATTCCAATCTTTTTTTCCATAATCGACGCGAGGCATGCAAAAGATCGAAATGTCCGAAAGCCGGTAGTTTTGGTACTTGATCGCGCACGAATTGGTGGCGCGTTTTCACTCGCGGCCAGTCGAACGCTTTTCCATTAAAAGTCACTAAATTTTTTAGGGAACCGCAATCATTTAAAAAGGCATCGTAAAAGGCAGCTTCATGTCCGGGACCCGGCAAGAAATATTGTTTTAACTCGAGCCCATTACAGGTGACACGGGCCCAACCGATTAAAAAGATCATCTGACCTGTGCCGGAGCCTAGTCCTGTTGTCTCCGTATCAAAAAAAAGCAGATCATCCGCGTGCAGGCCACGCGCCGATAATGGATGATCAGAAAAATCCGATTGCCACATGTCAACGATCGGCTTCAAGTCGTTTAAAGTATAAGGACCGATTTTCATACTAAGCGGAAGGAACTCGGTATGAACGAGTACAAATTGATCATCAAAATGACGGATCGAGGCGCCGAGTGCGGCTGCCGCTCGCTGAATCTCTTTATTTTGTACCTGCTCCCTATTCTCAGAGCAGCCGGAATCATGATCGGATTTTTGCGCGGTCCTAGCATTTTGTTCATGCAGCTGTTTGCGGTAAAGTTGTAATTTCTTAGTTAGTGACACAGTCATCGTTCCCTTAGCAAACGCCTTAGCGTCAATTTAGCTGCCTTGCCTTCATTGACAAAGCCGATACAGGACGGACATCCGGATTCGCAAGCACAATTTTCCACCATTTCACTTGCCTTATCCAGTAGCTTAGGCATTTCCTGATAAAGTTTCTCGCTAAGGCCGATACCGCCCGGGTATTTGTCGTACAAAAAAACCGTTGGCTTCTCATTATGCGGCGCCTTGATCTTTGGAATAACGGAAAGATCCGATTGATCGCACATAACAAATAGCGGTGCCGCGTGACGAAGCAAGTGGCTGAGTCCAACAAGCGCCCCCTGAAAGACATCTTTACCATAAAGATCTAAGAGCGCCGGATCAAAGCTGATCCACGCCGCGTTCGTATGCATTTCAAGCTCTGGAAGATGGATCTTTCCCCATCCGATATTTTCATAGGTTTCAAACCGAATCTTTTTGAAAATTGTTGGTAGTGCGCGGACAGAGACGTCGCCATAACCTTTTTCTAATTTATCGTTGTCAAAATCAGCATGCTTGTCCATCGCCAGAACATCAAGCTGAACAGCTAAGTCTGAATCTGTGTAATAATTGACATTGACTTTGCGCACATACGCTTTACGTTCTTCCAAATCCAAATCATCGACATGATACTGTGTCCCTTGATGAATATAGATCGCATCTTCGTAAAGCATGGTCATTGCTCCAAAACGATCCATCTCGCCGATTACTTTTGCATGCCCCTGATCGGTTATATCAACAATCGCAAATGAGTCTTGCGCGGCAGATCGTAAACTGACATTGTTCGCAGGGAAACCGTCACTCATCCAGTACCATTTTTCTCGTTGAAAATGGAGCACATCCTCGTCAGTGAGATAGTCGCATAGTTCATCGACTGCCTCCCCGCCAAACAGCTCTCCTCTTTTAAAGGGCAGTTCATAAGCGGAGCATTTAATATGTTCCATAAGAATCATGATATTATCAGGATTGATACGGACGTCCTCCGGTTTTCTTGAGAAAAAATAGTCCGCGTGATCGGCCATGTACTGGTCAAGCGGATTGGAGGAAGTTACCATAATGATTACTGCGTCGTCCTGTCTTCTTCCCGCCCTTCCCGCTTGCTGCCAAACGCTTGCCATGTTTCCAGGATAACCGGTTAGGATACATACTTGCAGCTGCCCGATATCCACACCGAGCTCGAGCGCGTTTGTACTAACTACACCCATAATATCGCCACTGCGTAATCCCCGTTCAATTCTGCGCCGTTCAAGTGGGAGATACCCGCCTCGATAGGCGCATAGTGTCGCTCGATCGTGCCTTCCGCTGTTTAATTTTTGCAGATGACTGACAAGAAGCTCAACTTTTAATCTGCTTTTCGCAAAAACGATTGTTTGAATTTTATTCTTTAAAAAGTTGGTCGCAAGCCGAGTCACCACATAGCTCTCGTTCTCGCGCACATTCAATTGTTTATTCGTCACCGGCGGATTATAGATAAGAAAATGCTTGCGCACACTTGGCGCGCCGTTGCGGTCAATGAGAAACATCCGTCGTCCCGTCAACGCTTCAGCGTGTTCTCTCGGATTGGCAATGGTTGCCGATGTACAAATGAATTGTGGATGACTGCCATAATAATGACAAATTCTTTTCAAACGTCGGATCACATTGGCGACATGACTGCCGAAAACGCCTCGGTATGTGTGCAGCTCATCAATAATGACGAACTGAAGATTTTCAAATAGCGAGACCCACTTTGTATGGTGGGGTAAAATAGAAGCATGAAGCATATCCGGATTCGTCATCACAACTTGTCCGGACTGGCGGATCGTCTGACGGATTGAGCCCGCCGTATCTCCGTCATAGGTATGACTTTTTATTGGCAGACCGAGTTCGTTTATAAGCTCAGCCATCTCATTCATTTGATCCTGAGCAAGCGCTTTAGTTGGGAAGAAATACAGAGCTCTGCCTTCCGGATGTTCAATCATAGCCTCGAGAACCGGCAAATTATAGCACAGCGTTTTACCTGAGGCTGTGGGCGTCACAAGTACGACATCTTTTCCTTCACTGACCGCTTCATAGGCTTCTGCTTGGTGGGTATAGAGCGACTGAATACCGCGGCGAACAAGCGCGTCTTTCAGCCTTTCGTCAAGTGATTGAGGAAAAGGCGCATATCTAGCTTCTCTTTTGGGAATGGTTTGCCAATGAACGATATTCGGATCGCTCTTCAATTGATTTAAAAGGTCGCTTACGCTCTGACGTCCAATCATTTAAACCACCTCAATTCATGCATCGTTCGTTGTTCCTGAACAGTCCTGCTGTCCATCATTATAGCATAACGAATAAACGTTCGCTAATTATTCAAAAACTACTGGAGGGTTTATGATGCTAACACTTAATGAACAAATTCGTAATGATCGAAAGCTCGCCATTCTTACGGGGGCGGGAATCAGCGTACCATCCGGAATTCCACCGTTTCGCGGAACGAATGGTCTTTATCAAAATGCAGATGTGGAACGTTGTCTGTCGATGCATTTCTTCCGAACCCATCCCGCCGAATTCTGGACATTCTATTGGTCACTGTTTGATGCGAATCTATTACTCGAAGCGCTGCCGAATCGTGTTCATTATTGGTTGAAAGACCTTGAACGCGCGCACCAAGTCACGGTGATCACGCAAAATATAGACGGTTTGCATGTGAAGGCGGGCAGTTCACAGGTCATCGAAGTCCACGGAGCATTCAATCGTTGTATCTGCCCTAAGTGCGCGTCCGTTTATGAAACGCGAACGTTGATAAATGAAAAAATTCCGCATTGTACTGCCTTATCTAAAGAAGGCAAGCCATGCGGAACGGTATTAAAACCAGATATTGTACTGTTTGGCGAAGCGGTTCGAGGTTTACGAGGCGTTGAACAGGCAGTGAGTCAAGCCGACCGTTTGCTGATTCTGGGCACGTCGCTTGGTGTTGCTCCAATCAACTTTTTGCCTGAGTATGCGGAGGAATTCGGCGTACCAACACTACTGATCAATGATCATCCGGCGCTGCAAATGGATGCCATCGATCACTTTGTAAAAACGAACTTTTTCGATTTTGATGCCAACACGATTCGTTTTTAGAGTAGCGAATTAGTCGTTGTTTTTAAGGAGATCAACAAACTGGCTGACTTTTGTCCAATAGAATTCCGGGTTTGCCGGAAATCTATTGGATTGTGAGACTTCAAGCCACTGTACAGCAGCGGTATGAATCCCCGCTGCTTTTCCTGCTAAAGTATCACCGTTCGCATCACCGACATAGATGGATGCGTTCAGATCAGCATTAAATTTCTCAAGTGTTCGCTTAATTCCTTCCGGATCCGGTTTTGGAACCGCAACATCATCGCCGGTAATGACACTGTCAAATACGCCTTTAAATCCAAGTTTTTCTTCGGAAATGATGTAGGAGCGACGTGCTTTTCCAGTGATTAATCCAATTTTCATTCCTTGTTTTTTTAACAAATGCAAGAGGTTGAAAATTTCAGCGTTCTTCTCTACAAATCGTTCATGTTCTTTCTCGTACACTTCAAAATAAAGCTCTGTCGCTTCTGGAATCGCTGCTTTATTTTCGAGATTTTTGGCAATCATGCCCTCTTCCGGTGGTCCGAACATGGAAACAATGCCATCGTGGTCGATGGTTCGTCCATCGTACTTTTTAAACAAAATTTGCATGGCGTGAACTGTAAGCGGTAGCGTATTCGCAAGTGTTCCGTCAAAATCAAAGAGAGCGTTTCGTAGTTGCATTCTTATAGTCCTCCAAAAATAGGATAACTTACTTAAATACTTATTCTAGTATCCTATTTATCTCTTAAGTTTGTCAAAAAATTTATTATTTATCCTTCATCTTTCATAATTTTTTTAAAGTCTCAACACACTCAGTCATCTCGTTCAACGCTTGATGATCAATAGCAAAACCAATGCCAGGCTGATCCGGAACGTGAATCAAACCTTGATCAATGGTAATTTCAGGTGTCACAAGATCTTGTTTCCAATAATGGTTGGAAGCAAACAGGTCGCCAGGCAATGTGAATCCTTTTAAAGATGCAAGTGCAATATTATGCGCTTTGGCGATGCCGAATTCGATCATTCCACCACACCAGAGCGGGATGGAATGGCGCACACATAAATCATGAATGCTTACAGCTGCCGTCCAGCCGCCTATCCGCGCCATTTTCATTGCGAAAATTTTCGCGCTTCCTAATTGAATCGCACTTGCGGCATCTTGATAGGAACATATACTCTCATCGAGACAAATCGGCGTATCCATCATTTTTTGAAGGAAGGCATGATCCGCCAAATCATTATAAGCGAGCGGCTGCTCAAGCATCAGTAAATTGAATTGATCCAACTGACGAAGACGATCGCAATCGGCAAGGCTGTAATCCGAATTCGCATCCGCCATAAGAGCGAGATTGGGAAAATGCCTGCGAATGCCTGACAACAAAACCATATCATTTGTGCGCGATACTTTGATCTTATAGCGCTTGTACCCCGCGGACATGAGCCGTTCAATCTGATCAACGGCGCGTGCGGGCTCCCTTGCTGTGATAACCGCACCGGCTTCAACTTCTGATTGTGCAGAGCCGAAAAGTGTGCCAAGATACACACCTTTCTGCTTTGCATACAAATCCCACATGGCCTGACTAAGCCCCGACTTGGCCATGTGATTGCCACGTACTCCGCTCCAAACTTGATCGAGTTCATCAGGATTTAACGATTCTTGGCGCAACAAAATAGGAATCAAGAAATCCTTAAGCATATGAAGACATGTTTGAATGGTTTCTTCTGAATACCACGGACTGGAAAAGGGATCCGCTTCGCCGTACCCGATCCGTCCATCGGTATCCATTATTTCAATAATCAGCGCTTCTCTGCGCGTCACTTGCTGTAGATGAGTGATGAACGGTACGTTTAGAGGCGCTGATATGGCACGAATCGTGACAGAATGAAGCTTCATTTTATATTTTCCTCTCGTAACCTCAGCGCTTGGCATTGGATGAAGGTATGGATACGTTCCTGATAGTCCGATGGCTGTTCAAGGTGAACCGCATGACCTGCATCCGGAACCGCTTGCCAGTCGGCATCCGGCAAACGATCACATAATTCAGACGCAATCTTGCAAAATTTTGCATCCAACGCTCCGGTAATTAAGAGAACCGGTACCTGTAAAGTGGCGAGATGTTTCCACCACGACGGCTGTGCTCCGGTGCCCATACCAATTAAACTATTAGATAGTCCGTTCGATAGGTTTGCAAGCCGCTGTTCTCGCAGAGCTGAGCGACTTGATTCAGGGAGACATTTTTGCGAATCAAAAAGTTCGAGGTTCTCCCAACGGTTGACAAAAGCGGGAATGCCGTCTTCACAGATCGATTCGGCTAACTTTTGGTCGCGCAAACGACGCGCCATTCGTTCTGCCTCCGTTTTCAATCCCGGCGAAGAACTCTCCAAAATTAAGCTGGCGATGCGTTCCGGGAACAGGCATGCAAAAGTGAGCGCAAGCCTGCCGCCCATGGAGTAACCAATCAAATGCACTTTATCAATATTTAGTAAATCAAGCAGTGCTGTCAGATCCTTCGCCACCTCATTGATCGCATACCGCCGGAAATCCTTAGGACTCTCAGAGTGACCGTGTCCGATAATATCGACAAAAATGAGTTGGTAGTCTCGAACGAACCGTGCTTCAAGAAAGTGCCAAGTCTTCATACTCCCGGTAAATCCATGCAGAAAAAGCAGTGGTTCCCCCGTTCCTCTCCGCTCATAATGATAGGTCACACCGCGAAGTTCAGCTTTCATAAATAACTTCCTCCCTGAAACGTTCGTCGAGAAGTCTTTGCAGCAAATGATGCTTTTCAACATTGTCTTCCCGTTTTGTCGGCACTTCAATGATGTTCAAACCATCAATGGACTGAGAGTCGTCGAGTGCTGCGTCAAAAGCTCCCCAATCACTTATTTTGGTATAATGTGCGTCATAAAGTGCTGCAGCGTGAGCGAAATCAAGCCCATGAGGGGTACCGAAAAGCGATTCAAAATGCTTTTTTTCCGATGCCTGTGGAAGAAAGGAGAAGATTCCTCCACCATCATTGTTCACGAGAATGATCGTCAGGTTCGCTTGATTTTGACGAGCTGCAAGCAAACCGTTCATATCATGAAAAAAACTAAGATCTCCAATCGCAAGGATTGCGCGTTGTCTTGATAGGGCAACACCAACTGCTGTCGAAACAACGCCATCAATACCATTAGCCCCGCGATTTGCAAAAATCTGTGCAGATTGAGAGTGAGTGAACAGGAAGCTGTCCAATTCCCTGATCGGCATGCTGTTGCCAACAAACAGGTTCGCCTTCTCAGGAAGCCATTCAGCCAGTTTCAAGAATACTTTTTCCTCGTTCAATAGTTGCTCGCCGCTTATGCTTGAGAGCACTGTCTTCGTTGTACTATTTATGGTAAGCCATGAATGGAGCCATTCCGTACCATCTTTTTTATTAATCAGCGGCAGCAAATCCTCGCAAAAGCGCTGTTCATCACAATAGATCATTTCCGTAGCCATGCAAATCGGATCTCTCCATTCCATTCCACCATCGATAACAAAATTGGCACAGGTTTGGTGTTCCATCCAGAGTTTAATGGCTTTGGACACCGGCGGCGCGCCAAATCGGATGATCAAATCCGGATCGAATGCGGATGCGATGTGTTCATTGCGCAGAAATGTATCGTAAGTCTCAATAATTGTTTCCATTGAATGCGTTCCTCGTCGAAGCTGTGAAAGTGGGTCGGCGAGAACAGGAAAACCTGCACGTTCAGCAAGTTCGATGATGCCGAACGTACGCGCGTCCGTATCCGTGATTCCGCAAATAATAACGCCTTTTTTTGCGGACATAATGCGTTCTGAAATTGCCTTCAGTTGGTTTTGGCCAAGCGCGAGCACGCCCTGATGAACGGGAGTCGCGTTCGTTGCGCAACTTTGGTTTAATCGCCCCGGGACTAGCGGTTCTCGAAGCGGAACATTAAGATGTACCGGTCCTCTAGGAAGCCCAACTGAAATAGCGACCGCTCGACTAGCTAGAGCTTGATTATAATCAAGTAGGCTTAAATCATGCTCCGATAATTCCAACTGAGAGTAGTGTTTGACATGTCTTCCGTACATCCCCTGCTGATCCACGGTTTGCGGCGCCGCGACATGCTGCAGTTCGTAAGGCCTGTCCGAAGTAATAATAATTAAAGGAACGCGCGAAAAATAAGCTTCAATCACCGCCGGATAGTAATTAGCCGCGGCTGTTCCAGATGTGCAGAGTAATGCAACGGGCTGAGCAGAGGCTTTTGCGAGTCCAAGTGCCAGAAATCCGGCAGAGCGTTCATCAATATCCAAATATGTCTGAATGTCGGGATGTTCTTCAAAGAGCACCGCGAGCGGCGTCGATCGCGAGCCCGGACTGATAACGACTGTCCGTACATTGTGCTCCGATAGTGTATGAATAAATGCGGAGAGATAGCGCGTCACTAATTCTTGATGATTCATGAGTTCCTCCTCGTGAGTGCATTGAGCATCGGCTTAAATTTAATCGCTGTTTCTTCATATTCTTGTTTTGGAATCGAATCTTTCAGCAAGCCGCAACCAGCATATAGAAGCACGTTCCTGCCGTTAATTAACGCCGACCGTATGCCAACGTCAAATTCGCCATTTTCTTGTGCGTCACACCAGCCAATTGGTGAAGCATAGAAGCCGCGATTCAATCGTTCGTGCTCACGGATCCAATCCATAGCTGCTTTGCGCGGCAGTCCGCCGAGCGCGGGCGTCGGGTGCAGGCGTTTAACAAAATCAAAAACGGAAGCTGATTCAGCGCATAGTCCTTCAACCGATGTGTATAGATGCTGGATATTCTTGTTTTTCATCAATACTGGTTGATTTGGAATGGTCAGCTGTTCACAAAGATCAGTGAGCGAATCGCGTACTGCTGAGACCACATACTGATGCTCCATTCGATTTTTCCGGTCGTTGAGCAGCCACTCACCGAGGCGTGAATCCTCTTCATCCGTTTTAGCGCGAGAAACCGATCCGGCAAGGCACGCTGAATAAATGCGTCGGCCACTTTTTTTAATTAACCGTTCCGGTGTTGCGCCGAGAAATGCTGCCGACTCTTTTTCGAGACAAAAGACACATGTATTTTCTTGTTGCTCGCGTAAACTCCGTATGAGTTCGTCACTTGAGAGCTCATTTTGGAAGATCATCTTTCGAGTACGCGCCAGCACAATCTTTTTTATTGCGCGCTCTTCCATTATTTGAATGGCATCGTCAACCGTGTGCGTCCATTCATCTAGATCTTGATCCTTTTGTTCGAGAAGCGGATTCCATGGTTGTTTTTCCCAATGGGTCATTTTCACGTTGCGGAATATAGTGTCTTCACTTTGCTGAATCTGCCGCATCAGCTCATCTGCGTGATCACCTGGTTCGCAAACTACTGTGCGTGTCAGATAGTACTGTCCCTCTTGCTTTGTCACTAAGAATGTTGGGAGAAAAAAATAACAGCAGCCAAAAGAAGCCCATTCTTTGGACGACTGCTTCGTTGAATCAAACGTATGACCGCCAAATAAAAGCGGTCCAGTGCCCTCGATTCCGCTAATGCCTGTCACAGTCGCGGTGTTCCGGAGCTGTTTCAGAATATCTCGCACCAATGTATCATTATCACCTTCTGCGGTTGCAGAAACCGCAACTCCTGCTCCTACTAGAGCAAATCCAGTTGACTGGCTCTCCCAAAAAAAGCGTTCACCACGATACTGCTTCGCGGCAGTATGATAAAAATCGAGCGGATCAATTGATTCTATCGCTTTTACTTCACTAACGACACATCGTTTCCCAACTACTTTGGCATGATCTATCGCCGTACAAATCACGTTATAAAAATCTTGCCTATATGAAACTGTCACCTTTATCACCTATTATCGCTTCTAATGTGAACATATTATGTCTTTTTAAAGATAACTCTTCTCAATTCGGACTGTCAATTTCAAAGTATGATGTCTCAATTGAAGAAAAAGAGTAAAACTTGTCCTTGGTTAATATAATCCAAAGGAGTCGCTAACCATCGCGGAAGGGATTTCGATCGCATGTTTCCAAAAAAACATTTTTCACCTAATCCAGTACTCTATTGTATTGTTTTCTATATACTTTTCAGTCTACTCTTGTTCGCTCTTACAAAGCGAACGATACATGTTATGATGCTCTGGAACCTTCTTTTGGCGTTTCTTCCACTCTTCATTGCTGTCTGCATGTGCTTAGCAGATAGCGCACGAGATTGGCTCAGAACATGGATGCTCGGATTATTATGGCTGGTCTTCTTCCCAAATGCGCCGTATTTGGTCACCGATTTCATCCATCTTCAAGGCATTTATTTTTATACAACAGGAAAATCGATTGTTTATTCCAGTGATTTCTTATCCTGGTTAAGTCTCATTCATATTGGCATCGGTACCTTTGTCGGTACCTGCTCCGGCATGCTTTCGATGTGGATCATCCATCATCGCTTTCTACAAAAATTCGCGTCTCCTATTGTTTCGATCATTATGTCTTTGATCTTTATCACGAGCGGTTGCGCGATGTACATTGGCCGCTTCTTACGTTTGAACTCCTGGGATATCTTCTATCCAACTACATTTCTGTCACGAGTGACGCATCATGTCAATGCTTTTTCAATTGGTTTTTCGTTGCTCTCCGCATGTTATATTTTTATGACTTACTACTTTTTTTCCGTTCTTTTTACAGCAATAGCAAGGCTTGGAGAACATTTACGATGAAATTCAATTCGTTTTATTGAGTCATTTCCTCCGTCATCTAATCATAGTTTAAAAAACAATGATTAGACGGAGGGGACTGCGCATGGGCTGCATCGATGGTAAAACGTATCTGGAACGAATTGATCGTCTTCGCAATAATGTCTGGATTAACGGAGCAAAAATATCAGGCAACCTTTCTGAACACCCCGCCTTTAAAAATGTCATGAAAAGCCAGGCAAAGCTTTATGATATGCAGCACGAGAAATCTTTCCGTAACATTCTGACGTTCAAATCGCCAAGTACTGGGGAGCGAGTGGGTACTGCATATTTGGAACCAAAAAAGATAAAAGACCTTGTGAAACAGAGAAAAGCATTTCAGATTTGGGCACGGGAAACTGCCGGTATGATGGGCCGTTCACCCGATTATATGAATACCGTTGTGATGACCTTTGCTGCCTGTGCCGATCTTTTTGGTGACAAACAAGGTTCAGACAATATGCGTGCCTTCTATTTGAATTGCAGAGAACATGATCTCTCACTTACCCATACGTTTATTCAGCCCCAGGTGAACCGATCCTCACTCTATTTTGAAAATGCGTCGGACGCTGTTGCTGCACGAGTGATTGATGAAAACAAAGACGGACTTGTCATTCACGGTGCACGACTACTCGCAACACAAGGCGGAATGACTGACGAACTGCTTGTTTTTCCGACCGGTGCCTTTCATTTTGATGAAGCTTATGCGTATGCGTTCTCCATTCCCTCAAATACACCTGGTCTAAAATTTATTTGCCGTGAATCCTTTGCCGCTGGAGAAAGTCATTATGATCATCCGCTCAGTTCACGATTTGACGAAGTAGATTCAATCGTTCTTTTTGATCACGTCACTGTTCCCTGGGATAGGGTATTCCTGCATGGTAATACCGATATTGCAAGCAGGCTTTATACGGACAGTGGTTTTATGCCACTTCAAGTTCATCAAGTGACCTCAAGAAATATTGTGAAAACAGAGTTTATTCTCGGCGTTCTTCAGTCATTAGTTGATGCTATTAATATTGCTGAATACCAGCATGTTCAGGAAAAAATTGCTGAAGTAATTGTAGCACTTGAAACGCTCAAAGCATTGCTCACCGCATCAGAGGTTCACGCCTCAATCGATACATGGGGTACAATGGTACCGGATCGAAAGCCGCTGCTTGCCGCAATGAACGTGTATCCAAAAATTTATCCGCGATTTGTTGAAATTGTACAATTGATTGGCGCAAGCGGATTAGTTACCATTCCTACAGAAAGGGATTTCCAATCAGAAATTGGTGATGTGTTGCGGAATTATTTACAATCTGCAGATCGTAATGGTTATGAGAAAGTTAAATTATTTCGATTAGCGTGGGACCTGGCGATGAGTTCCTTCGCAGGTAGACAAACATTGTACGAACGGTTCTTTTTTGGCGACCCTGTCCGCCTCGCATCGAACCTTTATCGTGACTATGACCGATCGGAATTTGTTAAGTGGGTTAATGAGTTTCTCAACCGCGAAGAGCTATAAAGTGATTGTGGACCGCAAAAAAACATGGTAGCATAGGAATTATGATCTACGCCTAGCAACTTAAGAATGGATTGGATATTGCTGTTCTCGGCTATCTGGTACACCATTTTCCTCACAGGTCCGTTTGGGTCAATGGCATGATTACACTTTTATTGCGAGATGATCTAATGGATATTTATGTAGCCCGACAACCGATTTTTGATCGAGAGATGCGTCTTTTTGGTTATGAATTGTTATATAGAGAGAGTGGTACGAATTCGTTTCATGGGACAACAAATGACGGACATGCAACCGCTTCACTCCTTGCAAATTCCGTACTCGTGATCGGTTTCGATGAGTTGATTGAGGGGACAAAGGGATTCGTCAACTTTCCGGAGGATTTTCTCGTACAGCAGTTGCCTCGGCTGTTACCTAAACAGAAAATTATCGTGGAAATATTGGAGCGTGTCACCCCAAGTCGTGAAGTGATTAGCGCTTGTCGCTTGCTGAAAAAGGACGGATATACTTTGGCGTTGGACGACTTCGTTTTCGGACGTAAAGAC
This sequence comes from Sporolactobacillus nakayamae, assembly GCF_900113325.1. Classification (GTDB taxonomy): domain Bacteria; phylum Bacillota; class Bacilli; order Bacillales; family Sporolactobacillaceae; genus Sporolactobacillus; species Sporolactobacillus nakayamae. The sequence goes on from NZ_FOOY01000003.1 coordinate 244,218, forward strand.
TATGAGGAATTGATTGAGCTCGCGGACATGATTAAAGTAGAGTTCTCAAGAACAAGAATTAAGGATCAGATGCGTTTCATCCAAAAGTATCGCGGTCAAAAGATTCTTTTGGCGGAAAAATTGGAAACAATGTTGGACTACCGCTTCGCACTTGCGATGGGCTATGATCTCTTTCAAGGGTACTTCTTCAGCAAGCCGCTTATGATCAATGCGAAGGAAATTGGTTATCAACAAGCCAACTTAATTCGAATTCTCAAAGAGTTGCGTGAGCCTGAGCCTGATCTCATTCGGATCAGTACACTCGTTCAAGAAGATCTTGGATTAACCTACAAATTATTGCGTGTGGCGAATACCATCCGCTACGGAGCAAAGTATCGAATTAAATCCGTTGGCCAAGCACTGATCAGGATCGGCACAGAAGATATGATTAAATGGACGCACATTATGTTATTAACCGGTGCGCAGGAAGTTGAAAATGCCGAACTCGTGAAGCGTTCGCTGATTCGCGGGAAGATGTTGGAGCTCATAGCTATTAAACTTGGACTTATAAATCAAAGTTCCGACTATTTTATTACTGGTATCTTCTCCTCGCTGGATCAGATTCTCAGCCAGCCTATGCAAGAGATTTTAACTAAGCTTCCTTTGGATCAGGAAGTATTCGAAGCCTTGCTTGGCAACGAAAATGATTTAAGAATATGTCTCGATTCAGTTGTTAAATTCGAACAGGCGCAATGGGATGTGACGCTCCCTTTCATTAAAAGCCATAAATTGACTACCGAAGACTTTATGTCGCTCTATTTAAAAGCAATAAAGTGGCAACATACGTTGTCTGAAGAAGAGGCGAAGACAACTCACCTATAAAACCTTATCGACTATTGAGTAACAGGGAACCTAATTAGGATTGCTTTTTCTCTCATTTTGATGCCCTTCTCGCTCTGTATTTCCTGCTCCTCTAATTCAACACTTCCCTTTACACTGAAAATTGATCCTTGTACATTTTGCAATAAAGCCCATTTTTCTTCAAGAGCTGCTCGTGATTCCCTTGTTCAGTGATCATACCATTATGCACAACAAGAATTTGGTCTGCGTGACGAATTGTGGAGAGGCGATGCGCGATAATGAAGCTGGTTCGTCCTTTCATTAACTGCGCCATTCCTTCTTGAATTTCACGTTCCGTATGTGTATCTACATGGCTCGTTGCTTCATCCATAATTAGAATGGCCGGATCAGCGAGCAATGCTCGAGCAACGGTAAGCAATTGTCTCTGTCCTTCGCTTAAATTTTCCCCATTCCCCTGCAGAATCGTATCATAGCCATGCTCAGAATCCATGATAAATGAGTCTGCATGCGCTGCCACTGCCGCACGTTTTATCTCTTCGTCTGTTGCCTCAAGCCTGCCATAACGTAAATTATCCTTAAAACTGCCATGAAAGAGGTAGGTATCTTGAAGAACCATACCGAATAAACTGCGGTAGCCGGAACGGCAATACTTCTTAATATCCGTACCATCGACGCAAATGGAACCGCTAATCGGTTCATTAAACCGCATCATTAAATTGACTATGGTTGTTTTTCCGGCGCCTGTCTGTCCGACAAATGCGACCGTTTCACCGGGATGCGCGTGAAACGAAATTTTCTTTAGGATGGGGTGCTTCGAATCATAACCAAATGAAACGTTGCGAAAATCAATCTCTCCTCTGCAATTTTCTCGGCTAATTGTCCGAGCGTTTTTTGGATCCGGCAATTCTTCCTTTCGATCAAGAATGTCGAAAACGCGTTCAGCACCGGCTATTGCAGAGAGCAATGTATTAAAAATACTGGCTACATCGTTCAGCGGACGAGAAAATTGCCTTGAATAAGTAAGAAAACTGGCGATCATACCCACGGTGATCATGTTTTTAACTGCTAAAAAACCACCGAAGGAAGCGACTGCAGCAAAGCCTAAATTATTGATTACATTCATCAAAGGCATCAGGTAACCAGACCAAATCTGCGCGCGCAATCCGACATTTGTTAAGCGTTGATTGATTTGTGTGAACTGTTCAATTTCTTGACTTTCGTGGTTAAATGCCTTGATTACGGACAATCCGGAAATTGATTCTTCGATTCGGCCATTCAAGGTGCCCAACTCTTTCTGTTGTTCTACAAAGAGTTTGGAGGTTCTAGTGGCAATTGTTTTGGTCAAAATAAAAACAAGCGGCACCATGATCATACTGGCAAGCGTTAACGAAGGACTGATCCAGAGCATCATAACAACTGATCCGGAAATCATAATCACATCATTCATCAGTTGCACCGTGGATTGCGAAAGTGTGACATCAATATTTTCAATATCATTTGTTAGCCGACTCATGATCTCTCCATGGTTATTGTGATCAAAAAAAGAGATCGGCAATTTCTGTAATTTCCAAAATAGACTTTTACGAATGCTGATTACGATTCTTTGACCTGTGGTTGCCATAAGCCAGCCTTGAAAAAAAGTCAGCACACCATCCATCAAATAGAACATACCAAGAACAAAAATTATAGTGATCAGCATCGAAAATTTAACCGAATGTGCTTCAGTGCCAATCTGATTAATCGCGATTCCGATAAAATAAGGAATCAACAAGGAAATAATCGAATCAAGCAGAACAAAGAAAAAAACAATGATGAGCGCACGTTTTTCGCGAACGAAATATATGCCGAGCCTCTTTAATGTAGCCCACATTTTTTCCGGCTTTTCAACAGGGGCGAACCGCCCCGCTCCCCTTCTTCTACCGCTTCTTCCAGGCATTGGTACACTGATATGATCTCTAGAACGCTTCTTTTCAGTCATTTTGGATTCCGCCTCTCTCCATTTGCATAGAATATATACCGCGGTAGAATGCCGAAAATGATAATAATTCCTTATGCGTGCCTATTGCCTCAATGGCTCCATGATTCATCACTATAATCTTGTCCGCATCCTTAATGGAGGCAGCCTTTTGAGAGATGATGATGCAAGTTAACTGATTTAGTGCCTGCTTTAGGCGGCTTCGGATCAGTTTGTCGGTACGCACGTCTACAGCACTCGTCGCGTCATCCAAAATCAGAAGATCCGGCTTACGAATCAGTGCACGCGCAATGGAAATGCGCTGCTTCTGCCCGCCGGACAAGTTGACTCCTCCTTGACCAATCATTGAATCATAGCCATGTGAAAGGCGGCGGATAAATCCATCCGCGTCTGCGATTCGAGCCGCTTCATAGACTTCTTCATCACTTGCCTGCTCATTTCCCCAGCGAATGTTGCCAATGACCGAGCCGCTGAATAAAAAGGTGCGCTGAGGTACAATTGCGACTCTTTTTCGCAGCTCACCTTCGCTATACCTTTTGATATCGTTGCCATTAAATACTATCGTGCCTTTGTCCGGATCGTAGAAGCGAAGAATTAACTGCGTAAGTGTGGATTTTCCTGATCCAATCGGACCAATAATACCGAGCGTCTCCCCAGAATCAAGATCAAAATTAATGTCTTTCAATACAGGATCTTGACCCTCAGGTTTTTGATAGGAAAAGGTAACATGACGAAACTGAACTGCCCCTTTCTTTTCGGGTGCACATAGCTCGAGGCTCCCCGTCTGAAAACGCTGATCCAGCTCATCATTCATTACTTGTCCGATCCGCTCTGCCGAGGCTTTTGCACGCACAAGCATATTAAAGGCGTTATTCATCATCATAATCGCAAAAAGAAGTTGCATCATATAGTTAGTAAAAGCGATGATCGTACCTACTTGCATGGAATCGGAATTTACACCAAGTCCTCCAAACCACAGAATGGCAAGAATTCCGCCATTCACTGCCAAATTAATTGCAGGAGCAAAAAGGCTGCCGATTTTAGAGGCAGCAGCTGACAGCTCACCCAATTCGTTATTATTTAATTGGAACTTTTTCTGCTCGTACGCGGAGCGATTGAAGACCTTAATGACGCGGACTCCGGCTAAATAGTCCTGCATCGAACGATTAACACGATCAAGTGCACGTTGTACATTTCGAAAAAAAGGATAACTGATTTTCATATTTAAAAAAATCAGCACTGCTATAATCGGAGCGATTCCTAGCAATACCAACGAGAGTTTTGCATTCAAATGAATCGCCATAATAAGACTGCCGATTCCAACGAGCGGCGCTTTCGCCATAATGCGCATCATGCCATTGGCGAAGGTTTGCACACGGGTGACGTCATTCGTGAGACGGGTGATCAATGACGCGTTGCCAAAATGATCGATCTGAGCTTGAGAGAAGCTCTGTATTTTTATGTATAAATCTTGGCGCAGATCCTGAGCGAAGCGCTGAGAAACACTACCTGAAAGCACATTGCGCGCGCTCGCGCAAAATGCACCAATCACCGTTATTGTGAGCATCAAAAGCCCAAACTGTTCAATAAACGGCAAATCTGCCTTGCCAACGCCCTGATCAACGATCCGTGACATTAGTGCCGGCTGCATCAAGTCCGCCAAGGCTTCAAGCGACAGGAAAAAGAGTGCAAAAACAAATTTTACTCTATATGTTTTCCAGTAAATACGAAGGTAGCCCATAGAAAACCTTCTTTCTGAATACGCACAGACAGGTCAATAGCTCCGGATTCATTAAGTATAGCAACAAGAAAGCTCATGAGTAAGCAAGACGACTCGTTTTCTAATATCTTTTGATTTAAAAGGGATGGACGTTCGTATTGAATTCCTCTATGAGCGGATGCCCGAGCAATGCCATTTCCAGACAATGACGCCGTTCTGGTTCAAAGAAATCCTCGCCCAATATGTCTCTAATTTTCTCAAGTCGATTGTACAATGTCTGACGATGAATAAACAACTTTTTCGCGGTCTCTCCCTTTGAACCCATACACTGAAAATACATAGATAGGGTATCCACCAGATTTAAATGATGCTTATGATCATAGTCGATTAATTGCCCGAGCTGATCCTTTATGAATTCGGAAAGAATCGGATCAGGAACAGCTTTTAGTAACTGATATATCCCCATCTTCCCATAAAAATTGCGTTGCTTCATCGCCGGCACGGTTTGCGAAATTTCGATCACCTGATAGGCTTCTTTAAAGCTGATCCATACATCTAGCAGCCGTGTCCTTGATTTTCCAATACCTACATGAAAACGAAGACTAGGCAACGCCTGTTTGATGTACTTATCCAAACCGTCAATCAAACCTTGAATGTTTTTGTTAATGCTAGTTAGAGAGTCTTTATTGACACGTTCCTTCGCGCATAGTAAAAAGATTTGATTGTTCTTCATCATTAGCAAGTGGTGCATCTGATATCTTTTTAAAAGCGACCGGATCAGGACAAGAATATCTTGATTTCTCGCTTCCATCCGCTCTGGTCCTGCTTCAATGACATTATGTTCAAATTCGATAATTCCCCCGACAAAAATATACCGTTCGCCATTGGGGGAAGGCAGCCCCATCCTCATTTGCGCCTGTTCTTCACTCTCGATCTGCCGACTAAGAATATCTTGAATGAGTTCATTTTGATTGCTTAATATCTTCTCTTCAAGAAACTGTGTGCGGAGAAGAACGGTTGCTACCGCCTTCGCTGTATAATCGATAAGAAGCTTCATATATTCAGTAGGATGAGCCTGATGCAAAATCATGCCGACGCACGAGAACACTTGTCCAAAACATACAACCGGCTGAATCAAGAGATAATGCGTCTCATCCATCTTCCATATTTCGGTTTCTTGAATTTGATCGAAATCTTTCATTTTCTTATTGCAAAATGTATTAATTGTTTCCGCAGTCTCCGACGTCACAGAAGGATAGAACTTATTCGATTCAATTGTTGAGAGATAGACAATCTGCCCGTCAGAATAGCTTTGCAGCAGCCGAAGAATGGCGGGAATATCCGTACTCTGTAAGATCAGCTGCTGCTGTTGCTGTGAAAAGTGTTCCAAATTTTTAAGAAGCCCGAAATGCTGATTGATCAAATAAGAATGGATGTCTTGAGTGATCTCCTCGAACCGTATTGGTTGACGAAATAGAATAAGTGGAAAATCGTGTTGGTCACAAAGCTCAATAATTTTGTCAGGAATTTCATCAATGGTTGTTCCGAACTCAATACAGAGTCCGGATGTTTCATGATCAATAATCTGACGTGTGTATTCCAGTCCTGATTTGACCGAACGCTTCAGCCACAGACCAGTTGTAAGAATCAAATCATGTTTGCTGACATAGGGAGCGGCATGTGTAATCTCAAGAATATGAACCCATCGTACTTCCCGGTATAATCCATGAGCGCCCGCAAGCAGTATTGCTCGTTGGAAAAGCGGTCGTTCAAGCACATCTTTCACACTAAATGGCATTTCGTCCATGCACAGCCCCCCATGTACGTCTCATTTCATTTCATATAATGTCATATTATCTAACACGTACATCAAATGTCAAGTTATTTGCCAAAAGACTAGACAAAACGTATGATGAAATGATTTCTTATTATTTGTAACATTCTAAGTAAGGAATAACTCAAACCCGATCTGATGAATCATTTGTTTTATTGGTCTTGATCGAGGTTACTGATTATTCAATCATTGGTTTTAATTTTTTAACTAGGAGGAATTCATTCATGATTATCGGTATTCCGAAAGAATTGAAGAACAACGAACGTCGCGTCGCAATCACCCCTGCAGGTACGTACCACCTTGTTCAAGAAGGCAATGTGGTCTATGTCGAAACACTTTCCGGCGCAGGCGCAGGATTTTCCGATCAACAATATGAAGAAGCAGGTGCAGTAATCACTTCAGCAGAAAAAGCTTGGTCCGCTGAAATGGTGATCAAAGTAAAAGAGCCAGAACCAGAAGAATACCAATTCTTCCATGAAGGACTGATTCTCTTCACTTATCTCCACCTCGCTCCAGCAGTCGGCGCTGAATTAACAAAAGCTCTTGTTGCCAGCAAAGTGGTTTCAATCGCTTACGAAACCGTTCAACGCGCGGATCGCGTGCTGCCTCTCCTCCAACCAATGAGTGAAGTTGCCGGAAGAATGGCCGTTCAAATCGGTGCTCAGTACCTTGAAAAATTTAGTGACAATGCAGGAAAAGGTATCTTGCTTGGCGGCGTACCTGGCGTATCCCGCGGAAAAGTAACGATCATCGGCGGTGGTATCGTTGGAACGAACGCAGCGAAAATTGCTGTCGGACTCGGTGCTGATGTCACTATTCTTGACATCAGTGCTGACAGATTGCGCGACCTCGATGATATTTTCGGTAATTCGCTGAACACAGTCATGTCAAATCCTTATAATATTGCTGAATCAGTTAAGGAAGCTGATCTTGTTGTCGGCGCGGTTCTGATCCCAGGCGCTAAAGCTCCGAAGCTTGTCACTGAAGAAATGGTTGCCAACATGAAGGAAAACTCGGTTATCGTTGACGTTGCGATTGACCAAGGCGGTGTGGTTGAAACATCAGACCACAGCACAACACATGATGATCCGACTTATACGAAGCACGGTGTCATTCATTATGCCGTTGCCAATATGCCTGGTGCTGTTCCAAACACATCGACACTCGCACTGACAAACGTAACCATTCCTTACGCTGCGAAAATTGCCAGCAAAGGTTATGCAAAGGCGTGTCTCGAAGATGAAGCATTGCTTAAAGGTCTGAACACATTGGATGGCTATGTAACCTTCAAAGCAGTTGCCGACGCTCATGGTTTGGAATACAAATGCGCAAAATCATTGCTTGAAACTGCGAAGGTCTGATTCTTAAACCTAGCTAGTGTATAACCGTTAAACTAGTTATTCTGTGGCTCTTTGATAGTCCTTTTCCTCCTGTTTATATGAACAGGGGGATTTTTTTACTTAAACGCGGGTTGCTGCTTATGATCGTGTCGCATCACATCACTTTATATCAACCAAAGTAAAACGCTCGCAAACAAGAAGCATGTCCACTTTAAATGGTTGACCAATTGATGAGAGCTCTTTTGTAAAAGAATCTTGATGAACCTTCCACCAATAGTCATGAGTCCGGTCTCCTTCGCCTTCTTCCCGAGCGTGCTGCTCAGAAACTTGATTCATTGGAATAATCGCCACTTCAATTGTTTTAGTAATGCAAACGGGTTTGTCCTGACTAGTTAAAATAATGTTATAGTCGCCGACCTTTGGTAATTCTTCATGCTCACGTTCATAGAACACGTAGGCAGAACAAGTTGCTGTCTTTATCCCTTTCGCAACTAAATCTGCCAGCTGATCCGGATCTACGCCAAACTGCCATGCAGACACCGAGACGGGGTGTTTGTTGTCTTTCCAAAAAAGATTCCAATAGTCCTCACAAGCTTTATTCATTTCGGAAATTTTCTCCTCTAAATGAGATATGATTGATCCAAACCGATGGATCATCCTTATTCGCATTGATGCGAATCTGGGATCCGATCGGCATCGTAAGCATCGGATGCGTGTGGCAACAGTCAAAATCAGCAATAATTGGCAATTTGGTTCCATTCAATACCTCAAGCAGCAGGTCAATTGGTTGCTTGTCGGTTCCCTCGTCATCAAATCGCTCATGCTTGCCGAGCAGTATTCCGCCAATTTGTTCAAAGACACCATTGACCTTCAGCAATGAGAAGTTCTTCTCCACTTGCGAGGCTGCTTTCATAGAATCTTCAATGAGCAAGATATCCCCTTTTTGTATTTTCGGCATATAGGGACTTCCCCAAAATCCATTCATCGCATTTAGGTTGCCACCGATCAGTCTTCCCGTGGCCTTTCCGCCATTTATACCGTACCAATGATTAGGACGTCTCTCCTTTTCCCTAGTTTGTACTTCCCAATTCACACCTTCATCAGACCAATAACGAGGCATGGGTATCTTCATAGGAAAAGATGTATGTTCTTGGAACATTGTTTCAAAATAGCTAAATGTTTCATCCACGTAAGGCGGAAATTCTCCAAACGACGGAACAAGAGCAGGTCCATAGAATACCGGACAACCTGTTTGTTCGTATATCGCAAGTAAAAGAGCGGTCACATCTGAATAACCAATCATGATCTTGGGATGCTCTTTAAATGCTTGATAGTCGATATATGGCAGGAGAGAATTTGAATTTGTGCCACCTATAGTTGACATAATCATTTTTATGTCGTCATTTCGAATCAAGGCATTTAATTCTTCAGCGCGTTCCTTAATGGAACCTGAACGATAATGATCCCATTTTTCAGTCAAATTTCCCTCTACGATTTGGAATCCCTTTGATTCAAGAAACCGTTTCGCACGCGCAAAGCGTTTTGGCGATGTTGCTGTAATTGGCGACGATGGAGAGTAAATACCTATTTTGTCTCCTTTGTTCAAAGAGTACAATGAAGACGCTCCCTTCAACTATTTTTGAAAAAAATGCCGACACTAAATTGTCGGCACTACTTCATTCCCTTGAACGATCAAATTGAAGAAGGTTCTAAAATTTATGACTCGATCACTTTTTTGAATACATGGCCGGAACGGTCAAATTCCATTTTTTCCATATAAAAATGATATGCAGATTCGTGCTGCGATTCACTCGAAAGCAAAACACTCGAATAGCCATGATCCATTGCCCACTGCTCAATGAATTGAAGCAGCTGCCCCCCATAATCCTGCGAGCGATACTGCTGATCTGTGACTAGATCGCACACCCAAACCGACGGTCCGCTGTATAGCGTTGTCATTGGCATAAAACCAGTAACAGCGACCAGATAATTTCCTTCAAAAACAGCAAATAGATGATAACTCTCATTTCTAGTCGCCTGCATCACAAGTTCAAGATAGGTCTCTTCATCTAAATCTGTTCGGAGCTGATTCATAACCGGAAAAGCAGCCTTCCATTCCGTCACAGTTCTTAGTTCGCGAATGGTGCTCATTGACGTTCTCCTGAAATTTCAATTGCTGAATGACTTTTATCGAAAAACTTCCGAATGCCAACAACAGCAAAATTCATCATGCAGAACAACTCCTACTTTGTCTTGTTTTATAATTACATGTTCATTGTAAATTGAGATTCATACAAGCGGCTGTAAACTCCGTCACGTTTCAAGAGCTGTTCATGTGTTCCTTGCTCAGTAATTCCATGCTCGGTTACAACAATAATACGATCTGCGTTTTTGATTGTTGCCAAACGGTGTGCAATGATAAGTGTTGTACGCTCTTTCGCCAATTGCTCTAGAGATTGCTGAATCGCCGCCTCTGTTTCTGTATCCAAAGCCGAAGTTGCTTCATCAAGAATAACTATTGACGGATCCTTGAGAAACATCCGTGCAATGGAAAGCCGCTGCTTCTGTCCGCCGGAAAGTTTCACTCCACGTTCGCCGACTACCGTATCCAAACCGTCAGGCATATTGAGAACAGTTTTCTCCAATCGCGCGAGGCGAATCACGTGCCAAATTTCTTCATCGGTTGCATCTAATTTTCCATACGCAACATTTTCGCGGAGTGTACCGGAAAAAAGAAATACATCTTGTTGCACTAGCCCAATATGACTGCGTAACGAAGAGAGTTTAAAATCACGAATATCAATGTCATCAATCGTAATTTTGCCCTCGGTCACATCATAAAAACGTGGAAGTAAGCTGCATAATGTTGTTTTTCCGGCACCCGTAGGTCCAACGAATGCGACAGTCTCTCCAGAATGAATGTGCAGATTGATATGATTCAGCACTTGTTTCTTTCCTTCATACCCAAAGCTGACATTAGTGTAATTAATTCGCCCTTCAATAGATGGAACAGTAATCGCCTGTTCACTGTTCACAATTTCAGGGGCTAAACTTTTCAATTGCAGAAAACGCTTGAATCCGGCAATACCCTTTGGATACAGTTCAATAACGGCGTTAAAATTCTGAATCGGTTGAACAAAAATGTTTGAAAGCAATAAGAAGGCGACAAATTGTCCACTGCTCAGTTCGCCATGAATGACAAACCAAGCCCCACTGATTAATGTGAATAACGTAATGAGGCGCATGAAAAAATAATTTGTTGTTACACTCGTCGCCATAATTTTATAGGAAAATAGCTTCGCTTTTCGATATAATTTATTATTTTCTCGAAAACGCTTTTTTTCATAATCTTCATTCGAAAATGCTTGGACAACACGAATACCGCCGACAGCATTTTCAACATTAGCATTAAAGACAGCGATATCTTGATAGATTTGATCCGAGGCTCTTGTCATTTTTATGTTAAACATAATGATAAAAGAACCTAGAATGGGAACGAGAACAAACGTAATGCACGCGAGCTTCCAGTTGATCGTCAACATCAGGAAAAACGCACCAAGTAGTGACATAATCGCAATAAAAATTTCTTCAGGACCATGGTGAGCAGTCTCACCAATATCAAATAGATCCGTTGTGAGGCGTGACATCATGTGCCCAGTTTTGTTGTTGTCGAAGAAATGAAAAGATTGTCTTTCAATATGCTCGAAAAGTTCTTGGCGTATATCGGTTTCAATATTAATTCCTAGCATATGGCCCCAATAGGTCACCACATAATGCATCAAGGTATTAATAATATAAAACAAAAGCAGGCCTGCTGTGGCGAGCATAATAATCGACCAATCTTTCCCAGGAAGCAGTCGGTCGATCACTTGATTCACCGCCATCGGAAAAACAAGTTCAAGCAGCGCAAGCAGAACTGCGCAAGAAAAGTCGAGAATGAATAATTTCTTGTAGGGTCTGTAATAAGAGAAAAAACGGCGAATCACATAAGTACCTCGCTTTCACCTATTTTAATGTTCAGTTGTCCAAAGATTACGGCTTGCATCTGACGGCATACGCCAATCACCGCGTGGTGACAAACTGACGGTTCCGACTTTCGGTCCGTCAGGAATCGCAGAACGCTTGAATTGCATTGAGAAAAAGCGGCGAATAAATGTTTGAAGCCATTTCTGAATCGTTGCTTCATCATAAGAATCTTTGAACGCAATTTTTGCAAGAAATAGTATTTTTGCAGGTGTGAATCCGCTGCGTACAAAATAATAAAGAAAGAAATCATGCAGTTCATATGGTCCGACAATATCCTCTGTTTTCTGCGCAATTTTTCCTTCGCCATTCTTCGGCAATAATTCAGGAGTTACAGGGGTATCAAGAACATCAAAAAGAATCGCGGCGATTTCCTCACGTGTCTCTTCTTCAGCAACATAGCGAACTAAATAGCGAACAAGTGTTTTTGGGACGGAACAGTTCACAGCATACATCGACATGTGATCACCATTGTAGGTGCTCCAGCCGAGTGCAAGTTCAGAGAGGTCCCCTGTCCCTACAACGAGTCCCCCTTCTTTATTAGCGATATCCATCAATATTTGTGTGCGTTCACGAGCCTGCACATTTTCATAAGTCACATCATGAATTGCAGGATCATGGCCAATATCTTTAAAATGCTGTAGACAAGCAGCCACGATATTCACTTCGCGGAAGTCTGTCTCCAACTTTTTGCAAAGTGAAACGGCATTCTGATAGGTCCGGTCAGTCGTACCGAAGCCTGGTAAAGTAACCGTTATAATATTTTTCCGGTCATAACCGAGTAAATCAAAGGTTTTTACAATCACAAGCAAAGCCAGGGTTGAATCAAGACCTCCGGAAATTCCAATCACGGCATTCTTCAGACCTGTATGTTCCATACGCTTTGCGAGTGCCGCTGCTTGTATGCTGAAGATCTCACTGCAACGCTGCTCTCTTTGCTTCGCATCAGCAGGAACAAACGGATGCTTATCAATTTCCCGATCAAACACTCCGTAATCCATATGCTCAAAGGAATAATTGATTTTTCGAGCTGTCCAGGGCATAGTAGAAGTTGCTTCTCTAAAGCTGATATTCTTTATTCTTTGTAAATTCAATCGATCAATATCAACGATTGATGTCTTAATTTCATTGTCTCTCTGAAAACGCTTGTTTTTATTCAGCATTGTCCCATTTTCAGCGATCAGCAGTTCGCCTCCAAAGACAACATCAGTCGTAGACTCGCCTGTACCCGCTCCTGAATAAATATAAGATGCCATACATTTTGCACTCTGAGATGCCACAAGCGCTTCACGATAACCCGACTTACTCACCACTTCGTTTGAAGCAGAAAGGTTTCCAATTATTTGAGCACCGGCAAGGCTTAGATAGCTGCTTGGAGGTACAACGCTCCACAGATCCTCGCAAATTTCAAATCCAATTTGCAATGCACCGCTCTGGAAAAGCAGATCAATACCAAAGGGGACATCTTTTTGAAAAGACATATCCACAGTATGATTGATGATACCTTTGCCGGAAGTAAACCAGCGCCGCTCATAAAATTCTTCATAATTCGGTATGTAACTCTTTGGAACAATCCCCAAAAGCTTGCCGTCAAATAAGATATATGCACAATTGTAGACAACCGTCTGAGCATAAAGCGGGGCTCCAACAGCAATCAGAATATCTTTGCCCGCACTATAAGCGCATAACTCCCTCACACCTAGTTCCGCTTCATCGAGCAGCTGCTTCTGTAGAAACAAATCCGCACATGTATAAGAAGTAACGCATAGTTCTGGAAAAACAACCAACTTCGCATGCTCATGAACTGCTTTATCAATACATACCTTTATATTCGCCACATTTGCGTGGACATCCGCGACTCGAGTCACTGGGCATGCGGCTGCCGCGCGAATAAAATTCATTGACTCCATCAATATAACCCCCGATTAGAAAACACCTGTAAAGCTCACGTTCATTATTATTCCCCAAAATCAGATCAGACATTGCACAACTGTGCAAAAAGCCTCCCAATATTGGAGAGGCTCTAGAAGCATCAACATCTACTAATTATCAAGCACTAATCTATAAAAGCGATGTACAGAATCAGCTACATTTTAATGCTATATCAAATAATTGTCAATAAATACCTCTATCGTTCAAGATCAACCTTACTCAGCTCTCTTATGCATATGTACGATCACTCGCTCATTTTTAGGGGCATGCAGGTGGCAAGCCGAATAATGTCCCTTTTCTACTTCCACAAACTCCGGACGTTTTTTTGCGCAAATATCCATAACAAATGGACATCGGGTGCGGAAAACACAGCCACTTGGAGGATTAATCGGACTTGGAAGTTCTCCTTTTAGTATGATCCGTTCCCTCTTTTCTTCAATATCCGGATCGGGAATCGGAATTGCCGAAAGCAGTGCCTGTGTGTATGGGTGAAGCGGATTTTCATAGAGATTATGGCTTGAAGTCATTTCAACAAGATTGCCGAGATACATAACGCCAATTCGATCACTGATATACTTAACCATAGAAAGGTCATGAGCGATGAACAGCATCGTCAAACCTTTCTCTAACTGAAGTTGCTTCAGCAGAAAAACTACTTGAGCTTGAACAGAAACGTCCAACGCTGATATCGGTTCATCAGCGATAATAAATTCAGGATTAAGGGCAAGAGCACGAGCAATACCGATTCGTTGCCTTTGTCCTCCGCTGAATTCATGCGGATAACGGTTTAAATAATTTCGATTTAATCCTACCTCTTCCAATAGTTGTTCTACTTTTTCCTTGCGCTCTCTTGCACTTTTGCAGGTCTTGTGAATTTCCATCGGTTCTGCGATTATTTCGAGAACTGTCGAACGCGGATTTAATGATGCATATGGATCTTGAAAAATCATTTGCATAGTGCGATGTAAACGGAATCGTTGATCAGCATTCATCTGATCCACATTCTGACCATTATACTCAATTTCCCCTCCGGTTTTATCATAGAGACCCATAATTGTGCGGCCAAGTGTGGATTTGCCGCAACCTGACTCACCCACAATTCCAAATGTTTCACCAGGCTGAATGGAAAGGCTGACATCGTCAACAGCTTTGAGAACTTGTGATCGATCTATTTCAAAGTACTTTTTTAGCTGGCTTATTTTAAGAAGAGGTACATTTCCCACCATTCATCCTTCCTTCCAATAACGCCTAATCGCGCATAGTTCTTCTTCATAAATTGTTCCTTTAAGTGTGGTCACAATGACTTTTTTTCCGGGAGTCTGCGAATGGATCATTTTTCCATTCCCGTAATAGATACCGACATGATGTACAAAACCCTTCCCCTTTTCATAAGCGAAAAACAGCAGATCACCGGGCAGAATATCTCTTTGATCAATCGCTTCCCCATGCATCGATTGATCATCAGCATCGCGAGGAATGAGATAGCCTGCCGCGCGAAGCATTGAGTAACTGAAGCCCGAACAATCATATCCATAGGCACTCATTCCAGCCCATAAATAAGGAAGATTGATGAATTGACTCGCATAGTAAACAACTTCAGCACCGGTAAGCGGCGATCTCCTTTCAGGAAAAGAAACATCTTGCTTTCTAAGAATAAAGGCTCCTAAAGGAGTGGCCACTTGAACAAACATATCGTTCTCTCCAATTAATGAGAGAAACGTTCCAAAGCTCAAATCCATAAGCGCCTGTTTATCTTTGCTGTAAAGTGTTGCTAACCTCTTTTGCACCATGACGGGTTCAAGTGATTCAGATACATCACAGTCAATCGAATGACTGATTGGCATCCAGCCGGGATACCCGCGCCGATCCTTTGAAAAGTATTGATTTGGAATACAGACCTTTGCCCAGTCTCCTACTTGTTCATCGATAATAATCGGTTCGTTGAAAAGTATCTGTGTTTGCGTTCTCTTTTCTTTACATAGTGCGATGGTTTCTTCACGAGTCATGCCGGAGATCCAGCCGTCCATATCGGGAGGGTTCAAAACAGCAGGCATATCAATTGGCCGAACAGAATCTGGTGACGTCCAAACCGTCGCTACAGGAACAGAGATTCTTCTCCTCAATTTCCCTCTCCTCTCTTTATCTTTTTAAAATTAACTCCGGTGATGCCCAAACCCGGAGCATCAGACAAAGTGATTTGACTTTGTCTGTAGTTTGCGCCTCCCTCAATGGGTTCCGAAGCAAACATGAGTGGTGTATCCAAATCGCAGCGTGTCACATTTACTTTTGCAGCCGCAAAATGGCAGGCTGCAGTCACTGAGACTTTAGACTCAACCATACATCCGACCATACATTCAACACCGTATGTTTCGGCCAGAGTGTTAATTTTTTCCGCTTCTGCGATACCTCCGGCTTTCATTAATTTGATATTAATAATATCGCATCCGTGCATTGCAAGCAGTCGTGCCGCGTCTTTGGGGTTGAAAATACTTTCATCAGCCATAATCGACGTATCCACGTGTTCAGTTACGAGTTTCATTCCTTCGAAATCCCATGATGGAACAGGTTGTTCAATCAACTCGATACCCAGATCCATATCCTCCATCTTTCGAATAATGGCTATTGCATCTTTCGCACGCCAACCCTGGTTGGCATCCAGTCTTAATTTAATCTGGTTGCCAACTGCTTGACGAACGCCGGCAACTCTTTCTAGATCCTCATTAATCGTTGAGTTCCCAACCTTTATCTTCAATGTGGTGAATCCTTGTTTAACGATTTCGTGCGCATCCCGCGTCATTTCATTGACACTATTGACACTAACTGTAAAATCTGTCTCCAGCCTGTTGGCGTTTCCTCCAAGAAATTGATAGAGCGGCATACCTGCTTTCTGCGCAAGGCAATCATAAACCGCAATGTCGACAGCAGCTTTAGCACTTGTATTATGGAGGATTGCTCTATCTATGACTTGGTGAATATGTTCTCTCTTTTCAACTTCAAGTCCGATAATTAAGGGGCGCAGTACCTCCATAATCGTATAGTTGATGCTACCGAGACTGTCACCAGTGATTACGTGTGTCGGCGGAGCCTCGCCAAAACCAATCGTTCCATCATCGCAAGTCAAGCGTACAATCATACTCTCTGCTTTTTCGACTGTTCGAAGTGCGGTTTTAAATGGTTTAATGAGAGGAATAGATAGTTTATCTGTCTGTACGTTTACAATTTTCATACCAAGGTGCCCTCCGTATTATCTGCATAACCTCAAGTTAAATTGCTTAATTGTTATTCGTTTTGCATTCTCAAGTGAACAAATATTCATTATAATTTTTCGCAAATCAAAAAAGGTGTTCTCTTATCTTCTTCAATGAAAAACCGTTTTCCGTGTTCAGGAAAACGGCTTCTTCTGATTTGAGAATCATCAACTCTAAGGATTCCAATTAATCAGGAGACTTAAGTTAGTTAGACTTTGTCGCCCACTTCAGTTCCATATAGCCTACTGGGTGCCGAACAATTCCTTTAACTTTGCTGTTTTGCAATTCGGACTGATTGTAGAAATATACTGGGAAGAGCGGCATTTCTTTCATGAGCAGTTTTTCAGCCTGATACATCAATGCATAGCGTTTCGCATCATTTTTCTCGTTCTTTGCTTCTTTGATCAATTTATCATATTCTTTGTTGCTCCACTGCATGCTGTTCATTGGCATGCCGGTAATGAAATTTTCCAGGAAGTTGATTGGATCGCCGTAATCGGCTAAGAAAGAGCCGCGTGAGAATTGGAATTTGCCTTTCTTTTGATCAACGCCGTAAACGTTCCATTCCATATTGGCTAATTTCACCGATACACCGAGATTCTTCTTGTACATTTCTTGAACCGCTTCTGCAACAGCTTTGTTAATATCGGTTGTATTGTAGGTCAGTGTGATTGGCGGCAGCTTATTATAGCCTTCTTCTTTCATCCCTTCCGCAAGCAGTTTTTTAGCTTCTGAAGGGTCGTATTTATAAAGATTGCCGTTATGGCTACGGAAGTCCTCTCCGCTTGGATCCTTAAATCCGGGAGAAACAAAACCGTATGCCGGATCATTTTTCTGCTTAACAACGTAGTTAACGATTTTTTTGTTATCAACGGCAAGTGCAAAGGCTTTTCTGATTTTGGCATTATCGAATGGTTTCATTTTCACATTCATACTAAAGAAATAGGTGCCCGCTTGTGGACCGACAGTAACCTTTCCCTCTTTAAAGAGTTGATCAGATAGGTCAGGCGGTACACTCGCAGTATCAAGTTCCCCTGTTTTAAACATTTGATATTCAGTATTTGTATCATTGACCATGGCCCAGTCGACTTCATCAAGCTTAACACTTTTCTTATCCCAATAAGTGCCGCTCTTCTTAAATACCATATTTGAATCATGTTTCCATGATGCCAGTTTAAAAGGTCCGTTTCCAACAAATGTCTTGGCATTGGCATACCATTTCGAATCCTTTTCTGCAACTTTTTTGTTTACCGGAAAAAAGGCAGGATTAGAAATCATATTGAGAAAATAAGACTGTGGTGCATTGAGGGTGACCTTTAATGTTTTGTCATCTGTCGCTTTCACTTGTACATCATCAGCGGAGCCTTTTTTCAGGTTATACGCTTCGCCGCCTTTGATTAGGTAGCCCAAGAAGGCTGCAGGTGATGCCGTTTTGGGATTTAACAGTTGTTTCCACGCATATTCAAAATCTCCGGCAGTTAAATCATCACCGTTATCCCATTTCGCGTCTTTACGAATGTGGAATGTATAGGTCATTCCATCTGAAGAAACGTCCCACTTCTCTGCCGATGCAGGATGCGGCTCATTATCCTTACCGAGACGTGTCAAACCTTCCATTAAGTTGTTTAATGCATTCCAAGACACAGAATCAAACCCGATTGGCGGATTGAAAGAAGTTGGTTCCGATCCGTTATTGAGTTTTAAAACCTGTTTTCCGTTCGCTTTCTTGCTCGTTGAATTTGGCTTCGCGGTACATCCGCTGAATGCGAAAACAAGCAAAACTGCCATGCCGAGCAAAAACACATTTCTAAGCAACTTTTTCAAATGAAACCCTCCTGCCTTTTTATAATATTTCAACCTTTTGCCGAATGGTATCAGCTCTTTTATCTAAAAGCCAACAATCAACAGCATGATTTTCATCAACCATAGATGTTGGCGGTTGAACATGTTGACAAACCTCCATCGCAAACGGGCACCGTTCACAAAAAGCGCAACCATCAGGGGGTGCGAATAAATCCGGCGGCGCTCCTTCGATCGGCTTTAGTGTATCAGCGGGAATATCGACTCGGACGATGGCGTTAAGAAGCGCTTGAGTGTACGGATGCTTCGCTCTATAAAAAATATCGCGCTTGCTGCCCATCTCCACAATCTTCCCTGCATACATAACTGCCACACGGTCTGCAGTCTTCGCGACAACGCCAAGATCGTGAGTGATCATAATCATGGAGACGCCTGTCTCTTCTTGAATATGATCAAATAATTCCAAAATTTGCGCCTGAATGGTTACATCCAGTGCTGTTGTCGGTTCATCAGCAATAATCAGATCCGGTTCACAAATAAGAGCCATGGCAATCACAATTCTCTGCCTCATACCACCACTAAATTGGTACGGATATTGCTTCATTCGCTGTTCGCCATTCGAAAGACCGACCATATGAAGCATCTCAATCGCTTTTTGATGAGCTTCTTTCCTTGATACCTTTTTCTGATGAATGATGCCTTCAGTCAGCTGTGATCCTATGGTCAAGGTTGGATTAAGTGCCGTCATTGGATCCTGAAAGATCATGGATACATTAACGCCTTGAATACGGCGCATCTTTTTCGGAGTTAACGTGGTCATTTCAGTACCTTTGAATCGAATGGAGCCATCAATTATCTTCCCATTGGGCTTTGGAAGCAATCCCATTACTGCCAAAGAAGTCACACTTTTTCCGCACCCGGATTCGCCCACAATTGCAAGTGTCTCTCCCTGTTTAATATCAAACGCAACACCACGAACTGCATGAACCTCACCACCATGCGTTTTAAAGGACACATGTAAGTTATTAACTTCAAGCAGCTTGTCCGATTGTTTTGCCAAGGTGGTCATCTCCTTAATTTCGGGTCCAGCGCGTCTTGCAAGCCGTCTCCAAGGATATTAAAAGCAAACATTGTTAAGGAAATAAATAATGCCGGGAAGAACAATCTCCACCAAAAACCCGCTAATAGTGCTGATAAGGCGTCACTAGCCATAACACCCCAGCTTGCATACGGCGCCTGCACACCTAACCCAAGAAAGCTGAGAAACGCTTCAGAAAAAATAGCAGACGGAACGGTCAACGTCATTTGGACAATGATCGGTCCCATTGTATTTGGAATAAGATCTTTGCGAATAATACGCCACGGTTTGCTCCCAAAAGATTTGGAAGCTGTCACAAATTCAAAGTTTTTCAATTGAAACATTTGTCCTCTTACAATTCGCGCCATGCCTGTCCACCCTGTTACTGTAAGAGCAACAATAATGGTCAATAAGCTTGGTCCCATAACCACCATAAGCAAAATGACAACAAGCAAATAGGGGAGACCGTAAAGAATCTCAATAATTCGCATCATCACTAAATCTGTCTTTCCACCGATGTACCCGGATAATCCGCCATACGCGACACCAATAAGAAGATCGACAAGCGCCGCAACGACCCCGACAAATAATGAAATTCGCGCACCGTACCATGTACGGGTAAAGACATCTCGACCGAGTTCATCGGTGCCGAACCAATGGCTTGCCGACGGTGCCAAGTTCTGCAGCGTCAAGTGTTGGGCCGTGACCGAGTAAGGTGAAAATATCGGACCGAAAATTGCAAATACGGCAAGCAGGATTAAAAAACACATGCCCAACATGGCTAACTTGTTTTTACGTAAATGAATCCACGCATTTTGCCAATAAGAGATACTTGGACGCGAAAGGTTCTGTTGTACTGGCTTGTTCCGTTTCAAAAGACGAAACCATTCTCTTGGAACATTTTGCGCTGCGCACTGAACCTTTATCCCGTTTGTATTCGCCATCATCTGCCCTCCTTATTAATTTTGATCCGTGGATCAAGCCAGCCATAAGCAATATCAACCAGGAACAGCATAACGATTAATAGTGCACTATAAAACATTGTCGTTCCCATGATTACCGGATAATCTCTTGAATTGATACTGTCAACAAAATATTTGCCCATGCCTGGTATCGCAAAGATTTTCTCAATCACGAAAGTACCGGTCAAGATACTTGCGGCTAGTGTACCGAGAACGGTAACGACAGGAAGAAGAGCATTTTTTAATGCATGTTTTGTAACAATTAAAAAAGGTGACAATCCTTTAGCCTGCGCAGTCCTGATGTAATCCTGAGTCAGAACCTCAAGCATGCTGGAACGGATCAGTCGGGCAATGATCGCCATTGGAGCAGTTGCAAGAGCGATGATCGGCATAATCATATAAGAGAGACCTTGCCACGTTCCTGCGGGAAGCAGGCGCCAATGAACAGCCAATTCTTGAATTAGAAGAGTAGCCAGTACGAAATTAGGAATGGAAATACCAAAAACTGCAACAGTCATGGCAATATAATCAATCAAGCCATTATGTTTCAAGGCAGCAAAAACCCCAAGTAAAACCCCGGAAAGAACAGCAACCACAAGAGACCACATACCAAGCTCAAATGATACCGGGAAACCTCTCCCGAGTAAGTCATTTACAGTTTGGGAGGGTTGTTTTATTGACGGGCCATATGTAAATGTTGCAATTGATTTAAGATAAATTAGATATTGAATCGGGAGCGGCTGATCAATATGATAATGAGATTCCATATTTTTTACCGCGGCGTCACTCAGAACTTTGCCGTTCATGCTATTAAAAGGTGATCCTGGAATTGAATGCATCAGCAAAAATGTCAAAGTAGCAATCACCCACAGGGTTAAAATCATTGCTAGAAACCTTTTGCAAACAAATTGCAGCATAGCAAACCTACCTTTCTATGTAGACTAAATAAAGAGATCCGTTTAACTTGAAATTCTGAACATTATATTCGTGTTTATTCGACAATGAACTAAAAAGCACAAAATCCAGCTTCTCGTAGATTGAGAGCTGGATTTTGCCTAGTTTTATAGACAAAGCGGCATACTAAACTATTTGATTATACTTCTTCACCGCGTCCCCAAAAGCAACAATTAGTGCTTTTTGTGATGAGCCAAAGTATCTTTGCCTTATTTCGTCCACGATTGTAGGATCATTGATTAATCGTCCGGTTAGTAAAGAATGAACAAAGCGAGCCGTTAGGTTAATCGTAGCAGAACACTCTGCATCCACAATTCTTCCGCTTGCACGATCAATGACCAATCCAATAAAAAACTGATTAAAACGAATTGTTATCGGATTCTTTTGCGATGACTTGGCATCGCCAATAACAAAAACAGTATCGTTGCAGTAGATCATGATGGTTCCTTCCTTACTTATTCAGATGATTTGAGGGGCTGGCAACTGGATGGCTGCAGGAACTCAAATCGTGAACAGTTTCAAGGATTAACAAAAGTATATAAGACAATCTTTTATTTGTCAATATTATAATATTTCAAAAAATAGTGTTTTTTTACTAGTTGGATCACGCACTATCCTGTCATCATCCGACTGATTTCGAGAGTTCAATTAAATAGTGAGCAGCCAGATTACCGATCTTCTGAATAGCAAATAAAGCATCTTGTCTATTTTCAAGTCCGCTTGTCATAACGGTTAACGCCATTGAATGTCCGTTGCAATAGAAATAAGCCGCATCATGATCAATGTTTTCCATCTCACCCGTTTTGTTGTAAACGGTAACCGGTTGTATTTTTTCATCAAATAAACCAGGAAGTTTATCTCTGAATTGTTGATGAACCAGCCACGATTGAACTTCATCCGGCAACGGATCAGATTTTGAAAAGATACGGCGGATCATCCAATTTGCGTCATGCGCGCTTATCCAATTCGTGCGTCCCTCTTGTTGCGCGAATTCATCCATCATTTTTCGTTCAACTCGTGTTTCCACTAATCCCTGCTCTTCGATCCATGCCTGAATAGGATCAATGCCAAAGAAGTCCATTATTAAATTCGTTGCGGTATTATCTGAAACGTTTATCATCAAAGCGAGGAGATCTTTGACTTTCCATTCATGCGCAGACAATACTTGAAGCACTCCTGAACCGCCCACAATCTGATTTTTACTAAGCGTGATGGTTTGATTAAGCATGTCTGAACTGCCATTTAATCCTTTGTATACGTACAGCAATATCGGCAATTTAATCAAGCTTGCAGAAAGCATAGGAACATTCTCCTTGTATCCCAGAGCAAATCCGTCCGATCCAATAGCCTCAATGGCAATATGGCCATCCAGCTTATAGACAATGTCCATGATTGCTTTGTATAAATCATCATTCAAATCAATCATTAGTCTCCCCCTTACGTTCAAATTGATTTGTGAAAATGTTGCTCGATTAAAAGCGATAGATAATGAGTGTTACATCACGCCCGGCTGAATCCACAATTGTTTCCGATCTGCATCAAGCATCGCGTCAACACCAAATGGAATTGAGAAATTCGGCGCACAATGTCCGATCATAAAACCGCTGACCATTGGTTTTCCAAGCTCACCTAAATAGGTTTGGAACACTTCTTGATAAGTAAGAGTCGCGTCCCCATTATCCGCTTGATTTTGGTGAAAGTCACCAATGATAAACCCCGCTGCTTGATCTAATTTTCCTGCTAACCGCAGTTGATTAAGCATACTGTCCACACGATATGGCGCTTCGCCAATATCTTCTATAAAAAGTAATTTGTCTTTAGTTTCAATCTCAAAATCAGTACCAAGCGAGCTCGCAAGCAGTGTAAGATTTCCCCCGACGAGCATTCCCTCAGCTGTACCTCCTTGATATATGGTTAGAGGCGACAGATGTTCATCATAACGCAGAGACATCGGCTGAAAAAGCTGAGAGAACAGTTGTTTCGAGAGCAATGGAACGTCATTATCACCAAGATCCGAAGCAAGCATTGGGCCATGAAATGTAACCAATCCTGTTTTTTGACGAATTGCTGTGTGCAGGTATGTAATGTCGCTATAGCCCCAAAACACCTTGGGGTGGCTGCGGACCAAATCATAATCAATTCGATCTGCGAAACGTGCCGTACCATAGCCGCCTCTAGAGCAGATCACCGCACGAACGGAATCGTCGGCAAACATTCTATGGAAATCATCCAAACGCTCATCATCGGGACCAGCCAAGTAACCGTATTTTTTTGCAACATTCTTCCCTAAGCGCACTTGAAAGCCGAGCTGTTTCAACCAGTCGGTTGCCACTTCAAGGTGCTCCATATTCGGCGGTCCGGCGGGACTGATCACACCGATCGTGTCCCCTTCATATAAACGGCTTGGAATGATCATTATACCATCTCCCTCAAACATCACAAAATCCAGTTCATCAATCAGGTTGAACTGGATTTAAGCCCAGGATTATTTAGATAAGACAACTCGTGTTTACTGATAGCAGCAGTCGCTGCCGCTGCCGCCTAGATATGGTAACAGCCTTAAACAAACCAAGTATATTAGTCCGGTAATACTTTGTCAATATTTTAAAAATTAACTATTATTTTTCATTATCTGTATTGACAACACAAATAGGGATTTCTGTTATCGTGCGGTAAATACCAATTTCGACTTTTATGTATGAATCAATACCTCTGAGGAAAGCTAAGAATGAACAGTCTATAATTGATGAAACAAATAATAACAGTAGTTAATGCTGGTGTTCAGTTATTCTATGAATTGAGGTTATAAGATGGCAAGGAGAAAACGAGCCGCACTTAATTTTCTTGGATCTACAAATTTATGTTACCATCGGCCGATTGTGGTTGCTTGGTGGTCTGCGGCATTTCCAGGTTTCGGGCATATGCTGCTGGATATGCATATCAAAGGGAATGTGCTCTTCCTTTTTGAAATTATTATCAATGTTCATTCTAAGCTGAACTTGGCTATGGTCTATAGCTTCATGGGGGAGTTTGACCGCTCAATAAGTGTAATAAATACACGTTGGATACTGATCTATATTCCTTTTTACTTTTTCTGCATTTCAGACAGTTACCGATCTGCTCTTAAACTAAATCAGCTCTCCACATTGACAAGTGCACAGCCTCTAAATATAAAACCGCTTGATCTGCGCACCTTTGAAAAATGTTATCTTGACAAACGAGTCCCCTGGGTCGCCGCGATTTGGTCCATTCTTCTCCCTGGTCTTGGTCAACTTTATGCCCGTCGTCTCATAACATCACTGTTGCTTCTGTCATGGTCGCTCACAATTTATGTTAATTGCCATGAATGTGAATATATCTTAATTTTGACTGATGGCATTACCGATTTTCAGGAGGCAGTTAAGGTACTCAATCCCGAGTGGCTGCTTTTTATGCCCTCCCTAATTTTTGGAGCTGCTTATGATGCTTACTTAAAGACGATCGATACCAATAAGTTGTTTGACGACGAACAACGCGAGTACTTGAATCGAGATTGGCAAGCGCATAAAAACAGCGTGTTATTGGGGAATAGGGGGAATTTGATTAATGAGTAACATCATCTGCCTTTTTCAACCGTCACTAGCTGTTGAACTGGTATTAACAGAGTTGCAGAAAAATCAAATAGAACAAAATAACCTTGCTTGTTTTGTTCTAGATCCTATTCTATCTAAACCAATCATGCAATCAGATGAAAAAATGACAAAGGCAGAATTCGGATTTATTATTGCAACCATTTTCGGAGTGATAGGGGCAAGTGTGGGATTTCGCTTGCAACTGGGACCCATTGTCTGGGGGGTGTGTTCAAGTTTTGTCGGTTTTTTAATTGGATTTGTCATAGATTATTTGATTAAAATAAAGGGCAAAAATAAGCCCCAGTCCTTTGTGGTCATCTCCATTTGCTGCCAAAAGGATCAGGTGCCTGACGTAAAATCAATCTTAACCAATTATCACGTACTCGGACTTACTGTTATTGAATCATGAATGCCGCCCTCAAATTTTTCCTTCGCCATTTTATCGCGACAGCTTTTGCAATAACCATATATTTCGAATTTGTGTCCGGTCACTTGAAATTCAGGATCAATTTGTGACAAATCTTGCATCGGGCAGACATCAATCGTTCGTGTTTTGCCGCAACGCAGGCAAATAAGATGATGGTGATGATGCTCGGTGCAGTGGAATTGGTATATCTTTTCTCCATCCAGTTCTGTCTCTTCAAGAATCATCAGATCCTGAAATAAGGATAGATTACGATAGATTGTATCGAAACTAATACCTGGATAGTCGCCCTTTAACTCTGACTGAATATCTTTTGCTGATAAATAGCCATTCTTCCGATCGAAAAGATCGAGTATATCCTCACGCTTATCCGTGTGTTTGTAACCTTTATTCTTCAATAAAACCATGGCTTCTCGTTTGTTCACTGAGAATCACCTCTTTGGTAGCAAATCAGTACTTTACTTCACAGCATACCATTTTTCTTTAAAAAATCCTAACAATCCTTTTCAAGTCAGAAGTGGATGTACCAAAAGGTCTCTGAAATGAAACGTGTACTGCGCTTCGATTGTTCGCGATCAGCAGGGATGCTCCCGCAGGAATCCGCACCTTGCTTCATTACCTATGCCTTGTATCTCACTCTAAAAAGGTGCCCCAAAGTCAAAAATAGACCTTTGCGACACCTTCTCAGTTCCTGTTCCTTTATCGTTACCAGAGAAATCCTAACGCCAATATTGCAGCGATTGATGCCAAAGCAATAGGATAACCCCAACCCCAGCCTCCCCAAAGAAATAATCCGGGATTGTTTGACATATCGCTGCCGGCAGGCTGCAAATAAGCGTTGCGCTCGTCGACACGAGTCAGAACACCTCGATGTACCGAACCATCATTGCAACGAATTTCGACCGGTTGATTCACCAAATTACGACATTGAGAATAAACAGATTGGTTGAGCATTACGCATTCGCTCCCATTCACAAGATATTCTCTAATACTTTATGTCGGAACATCCTAAAGCGAATCGACATACATCACGCCATCTGCGCCTGTTTTTAATCATTCTCTGATATAGCGATGCCTGGTATGGTCAATTGTTTGAGTAAGCAGATTCATGACATGCTCATCTTCTTCAGAATAATACATCACTTTGCCATCTCTACGTGACTTAACGAGATGTAACTGTTTCAAGAAACTGAGCTGGTGTGACACAGTTGATTGCTGCAAATTAAGAAATTCCGAGATTTGCGAAACCGAGCATTCTGTTTGAGAAAGTAAAAATAAAATGCGCACACGTGTCGGTTCTGAAATTGCCTTGAATATTTGGGCAACAGCGTTTAAGGTTTGTTCGTCTAGATCAACAGGTGTTGGGTCAACCATATTCATCCTCCTAATCTAATGCCATCGTTCGTTTAAAAGAAAAAGATCGATGGCAGACCTGTTCTTAAGCAGCTTCACATGTAATCCGCTTATTTTCGTACGTTTACTTTTTTTGACCACTCTTCAATATTCCACACTCTGGTGATCCATTTTTCATAGAATGCGGGTTCATGGCTGACAACCAGCACTGTGCCTTCATAGGCTTCAAGTGCATTGCTCAGTGCTTCTTTTGCGGAAACATCAAGGTGGTTTGTTGGTTCGTCAAAGATCAGCACATTGCTTTTTTGCAGCATCAGTCTGCCAATACGCACTTTTGTCTCCTCGCCGCCGCTCAGTGTATCCATTGGTTGACGCATGTGCTCGGCGTAAACGCCACATTGAGCCAAATGCTGGCGCAACACTTTTTCAGGCGTCTCAGGATATTGGTCCATCATCCATTCTAAAGGTGTCAGATGCGGTGGCGCAGAGAGTTGAGAAAAATAACCTGGTTTTACGCGATCTCCCTGACCAACTTTTCCCGAAAGCGGTTCGAGCTCACCTAAGAATGTTCGGAGAAGTGTCGTCTTACCGATACCATTGTGCCCCACAATCGCAATCTTCTCGCCACGTTCAATTTTCACAGAGATAGGAGGAAAGAGCGGGCGTTCATAGCCGACATTTAATTTTTCCGCTGTAAAAATCATTCGAACAGGCTGACTATCCACTTTAAAGTGAAAGGTAGGCTTTTTCACTTGGGAGGGGGGATCCAATCGATCGATTTTGTCTAGCTGCTTCTCTCTACTCTTCGCCTGTTTTGCCGTCGCGGTTCGCACTTTATTCTTCTGTATATAAGTCTCAAGCTTTTTGATTTCTCGTTGCTGCTGTCTAAAGGCAACGACCTGCTGCTCTCTGCGCGCCTCATGCTGTTTGAGATAGGATTGATAATTTCCGACATAACGTATCAACTGTTGATCTTCCAAATGATACACGAATTGAGCAATGTTATTTAAAAAATCTGTATCATGAGAAATAACGATAAAAGCGTGTGAATAATTGTTTAGATAGTTCGTCAACCATTTGATGTGCACTACATCCAAATAGTTTGTCGGTTCATCTAAGAGCAGAACATCCGGTTTCTCCAGCAATAGTTTAGCCAGACATAATTTAGTTAATTGACCACCGCTCAGTTGATTGACATCTTTATCAAGGCCGATTGCAGACAAGCCTAAACCATCGGCCATCTCATGAATTCGCGCGTCGACCGTATAGAAATCACTTGCGAGCAGCAGTTCTTGAAGCTGACCATATTGGTCAATATAGGATGAATCTGCGTCCGGCTGCTGCATTTTAACTGCCAGTGCGTTCATTTCGCGTTCCGCATCGAACAATTTTTTAAATGCATCCTGCAGGCTCTCATAAATAGTTTTTCCATTTCCAAAATGAAGATGCTGCTCGATAACGCCAATTTTCATATTCCGCCTTTTGCTTATGTTTCCGCCATCCGGCAGCAGTTCACCAAGTAAAAGTTTAAGAAAGGTTGATTTCCCAGCGCCATTATGCCCAACAAGCGCGATGTGTTCACCTTCCAAAAGCCTAAAATTCATTTCTTTATAAATCAGCTTATCTCCGTATGAGAAAGCGACATTTTTCGCTTCAATAAGTAACATATATTCACTCCCCTAATTTGTGGCCGATCGAGAAAGCTGCAGATTAGAGTCTTTTCCGCATCCACTTGAAAAAAAGGCGAAGCAATAACGCTTCGCCTCTCCTAAGTTCATGATTCAACCGTAAGAAACAGAAACATCCCTGATTAATTGCCGCAACCGATTAGCCTGATTTAACTCGTGAAGAAGGCAAACTCGCCCCTATCAAGCCAATTTAAGTTGCAGACAATCAGACAGAATCATAAAAGTTTCCACTCCTCTATTTTATACTCAATTCATTTTAACTCTTTAAAGATCGAAAAGCAATGCGTTCATTAATAACGATAGGTGAGCTCAATCTCATGTTCTATAGGAATACCGTCCTCGTTGTATACAGGAATCGCGGGTTTCAATCTTCTTGCTTCAGTTACCGCTCCAATCCTCAATGCAGAGATGGTGAATCCTCTTTTTTGGTAAAAATGCAGGGCATGCGTGTTGTCGTTGGTTGTGGTTAAATACAGCCGGCTTGTTTTCCTTTCCTTTGCGACTTGCAACATTGCTTGGATTAAAGAAGAACCAACGCCGCAATTGATTTTGAAGCTATCCAGTGAAATGATTTCAATCGCATTTTCCATCACTCGGTACGTCAACAAGCCGGCGAATTGCTCGTCTATATATGCAAGGAACCCCGGCAAGATCGTCACATCGATCAGTTCGCCGTGGATTGCCATCATTCGCTCGCCCCAACGAAGCTCCATCTGTCTCTGAACATCCAATTGATCCTTGTCTTCAATTGACCTTATTTTAACGCACATTCGGCGCCTCCCCGATATTGTCTATAAGCAATGACAAAGAATAAGTGAGTTAATCGCCCCTAATATAAAAGCCCAAACATTTTTCAATACTTTGCATAGTCTACAAATAGGCCTTTGTTTAACCATGACTAGTGTTTATTCGATTTACCGATCATAGGAGGTTAGACCATGTCATATCAACAGTACTGGGAAAATCTAATCAACCAGCCAGTCGAGATTCAATGCAATGACGGATCTGTTCACGTTGGAATCATCGAATCATTTGACCAAAATAATGTCTATCTAAAACCTTTGGACAGCAACCAGACACCCAATGAGACAAGAAGCGGAAATGAAAATGATGAACGTTTCTTCGGCCTCGGCTTTGGACCTCAGGCATTCCTAGGGGGTTTTGCCGGCGGATTGCTCGGTGTGGGACTTGGATCCATTATTGGCGTTCGTCCGTGCCCTTACTGCCCA
The DNA here is from genome assembly GCF_900113325.1 of Sporolactobacillus nakayamae. GTDB lineage: Bacteria > Bacillota > Bacilli > Bacillales > Sporolactobacillaceae > Sporolactobacillus > Sporolactobacillus nakayamae. Next base: position 274,229 of record NZ_FOOY01000003.1, read on the forward strand.
CCGAGACCTTATTGCGGGCAGGGACCTCGGCCACCATATGGCGGCGGATTCTACGGGCAAGGACCCGGACAGTTCTATTATTGATCTGAATCTCTATGCTTTTCGCACACCCGTTGCAGGTGTGCTTTTTCCTATTTAAGGCAATCGGAATCGAAATATTCGATAACTTGGCGTTGCCAAGCCTTTGAAATGATCCAAACCGGCGTCACCTCAGGAGTTAGCCTCTGTCTTCCTCCAGATTCCACCTCACGTTGACGCCCTTGCTTTGGTTAACAGTTCCTACTGCCGACTCTGTATCAGATGTTTCATCGCCGAGTTGTCACCAATGTCGGGCGCACCTTCGAAAAACCGGTCAAGCCCGGTCCTTACTTCCGCAGGATGCGGTGGCTTTCGCGTTGCTTGCAGGACGTACTTCCACAAGATGTGGTGGCTTTCGCGTTGCTTGCAGGACGTACTTCCACAGGATGTGGTGGCTTTCGCGTTGCATATAGGACGTATGCGTACTTAGTGAAAGTTCCATTTCCTTACACTTAGCGAAAGTTCCTTACATATGAAAGTTCCTTTGCTCCAAATACCGTTTTGAATCATCAACCTTGTGCGTGAACAGACATTTCTATGTCACACTGGTAGAGTTTGTTCAAAAAGGAGGACAAAAAGAGCCGAGAAGATCAAGGAAGCGCAGTTTCGAGCACCAGAGCGTATGCAAATAATACGTGAGGAGCGGAGAAACAAGCTGACGCAGAACTTCCGCAGGATGCGGTGACTTCTGCGTTGTGTACAGGACGTACACGTTTCTAGCAGAAGATCCTCAGTACCTTTTTCCCGGACTTTTTGAACACCCTCTGGTAGGAAAGTATAAGAAAACATTTAAAGGAAACGAGTGTAAGCGGTCCGAAAAAACGCCGCGTCCTGCGGCTCACCGGACACTAGGCCGTCCATGGCCGTCGCAACTAAGTCTTCGCCTTCGCCAGAGGCTTGGCGAAGCCAAGTTTTCTAATAAATCATTTTGATCCTTAATTAAGTAACGTGGCCGGAATAAAATAAACGGAGATTTTCCGGTTATATGCATCATGGCGCTTGTTTCACAGGTGAATAAGGGTAATTTTTCCGCTTATGCACAGAAAAACCCTCCATTTTCATGTTTTTTAATTCGATTAGCGGAATTTCTCCGTCTATTTAAGCGATTTTTTCATTTATTTTCTAAATAAGCGGAATTTTTCCGTTTATTTCTCAGATTGAGCGCTTACCTGATCGCCCAACCGAATCTTGTGACCTTATCGTTGTACCGGCAAGGCAAAACGCTATACTTTTTTAATTTGTGAAAAAAGGAATCAGCTTCAGCTGATTCCTTTTGATAATAATTCATTATTTTAAGTTTAAGACAGTCACACGTTCACGGGACATGGACAAGATACTGTTATGGATACCTTGAACACCCATACCGGAAGCTTTCACACCGAGGAATGGGAAATGATCCGGTCCCCGCTCCGTACGGCCATTAATTTGAACCGTACCTGCTTCAACTTGTCGTGCGACTGCGAGTGCACGATCAATATCTTGTGAGAAGATACTTGCTTGCAAGCCGAACTCGGACTTGTTTGCAATTTCAATTGCTTCTTCATCGGATTTTACACGAATGACCGGCAATACGGGACCAAATGGTTCGATCCATGCAATATCCATGTCTTCTGTTACGTGATCCAGAAGCGTAGGATAAATCAGGTTCTCTTTCCGTTTGTTTCCTGTAATAAGTGTCGCATTCTTCGCCAAGGCATCATCAATTAACCCCTGAACAAAGTCAGCCGATTTGTCATCAATTAAAGGAACAATTGTACTGTTGTTTTCCGGTGAACCTACAGTGAGTTTTTCAATCTCCGTTTTCAAACGTGAAACGAGTTCGTCAGCAACTTTTTCATTCACGAGCACACGTTTGATTGCTGTGCATCGCTGACCTGAGTATGAAAATGCGCCATTCATAATACTGCTAACGGCAACATCCATATCAGCATCATCAGAAACAAGTGCCGGATCCTTGCCGCCTAGTTCAAGAACAAGCGGAATCATTGCTGTTTGTTTTGAAAGGTGACGTCCGGTAGCGGAACCGCCGGTGAAGCTGATCATATTGATTCCCTTGTGTTCAACGAGGTAATCGCCAATCACTGAGCCGCGTCCTGTTGTCAGACTAAGTAAGCCTTTTGGAAGACCTGTCTTATCAAGCGCTTCAATCATTTTAATACCGCTGATCGATCCTTGAGTCGCCGGTTTGAATAGTACAGCGTTGCCAGCCATCAAAGCCGGTGCAATTTTCGATGCGGCAAGGTTAACCGGATAATTAAATGGTGCGATCGCAAGCACGACACCCAACGGCGCACGTTCAACGATGCCAATTTTCTTTTGATCGCCGCCGGGAAAGCCGTCTCCCTTCAGGCTTTCACCGTGCATATGCAATGCCTCTTGCACGGTATAGCGAATTAAATCCGCGGTGCGGACAACTTCCTTTTGAGCATCCTTAAACCCTTTGCCCACTTCTTGCATAACGGCAGTCGCAATATCCTCGCTGCTTTTCACAAGTTCGTCAGCCCAGTTTTCTAAATAAGCGCCGCGTTCACTTAAAGACAGCTTAGCCCATTCTTTTTGTGCCTTATGAGCTGTTGTGATTGCAGAATCCACTTCATCCTGTGTGACCGCTTGAACATATCCGATCGTTTTTCTCAGGTAAGGGGATTGAATGGCGATCGTCTCTCCAGATGAACTTTTTTTCCATTCACCTTCGAGGTAAGCCATATAGGTGGTCAATTCTGATACGTTAGAAGCCATACCTTTTTCATTCTCCTTTTTTGTCAATTATTTTCTATATCGCAATTGTTCTCAAAGCCGCGTAAAGCCGCAATGAAACAAGCGCTCCAATTGACATTTATTTTCGTTCACCCATTACAGTAATACAATAAGATTTTCAATGAGTACTTATCTTTTCACACATTTATTTTCGCACGAAAAGTGCTTAATATCCAATCTTCTGCTCACTGGCTGTGTGATCCGGTCGTTCTTAGAAGCACGTAATACTATTATTTTACCTGCTTATTATAAGGTTTTAAAGCAATTTCATATATTTGTCAAGAAATTAAATTTATTTGTACTCGACTAAGGCACAGTATTATCCCAACCTTTTATACTTGAATAAGTAAGAACCCATCAACTATGTATTAGAAACAGAGATGTGTAGAACAAGAGACTCCCTGAATTAGGAGCCTCTTTTCAACAATCGCTCTCCTGCATAAACCGAAATCTGTTCGCAAGCGGAGCAAGAATTAACGCCAAAATAACAACAGGCAGCCAAGCAACCAAAAAAAGGAAAAAAGCGGCAAAATGTTTGGGCCGCCAAGTGCACCAAAACGGAAGCAGACCTAACAGTGACCCCATGATCAGTCCAATTATTCCATAACATAACCAAAGTTGTAGACCTGATATGATCATTTTTATCAACTCCGTCACCTTTTTAATAGTTTATGCAGGATAGCTAAAGAGGTGAGGGTTGATACGCATTATATCAAGCTCCTAATGGTTATGTGCGTTCATAAACGTCGAACTCGTGTGGAAATATATTCTTCCGATCTAGGACGCCGGGAACGCGGCTTACTAAACGCCATTCGTCTGAATTGAATCCTGTAAAGTAGGTGTCGCCTTCAAATTCCGCGTCAATATGAGTGATATAAAGCCGATCCGCAAATGGCAAAAAGGCTTTAAAAATTCCGGCACCGCCGATGATGAAGTATTCATGACCATAGGCTGTACCACTTTTCAAAAATGCATCAACTGATGAAAATGTTGTTACATGATCTTCAGAGAAGTACGGGTTATGTGTCAGAACGATGTTTTCACGCCCGGGTAAGGGTTTACCAATGGAATCAAAGGTTTTCCTCCCCATAACAACGGGATGCCCAAGCGTTTTTTTCTTGAAATAACGCAGATCATTCGGCAGATGCCAAGGCAATTCATTTTTAATACCAATCAGCTGATTACGGTCCATTGCGAGTAGAAAGGAAATCATACCGACACCTTGCCTTTAATCGCGGGATAAGGATCATAATCAATAAACTGAAAATCATCATAATCAAAATCAAAGATTGATGAAACAGAGCGCTTGATTACGAGCTTTGGCAGTGTTCTTGGTTTACGCTCAAGCTGAGTCTTGACTTGATCAAGATGATTGAGGTAGATGTGCGCGTCACCAAGCGTGTGGACAAAATCCCCCACTTTTAATCCGGTAACATGCGCGATCATATGCGTGAGCAGCGCGTATGAAGCGATGTTAAACGGTACTCCAAGAAAAATGTCCGCGCTGCGCTGATAAAGTTGACAGCTTAAACGACCATCATTGACATAAAACTGAAAGAGGCAATGGCATGGCGGCAGTGCCATATCCGGTATATCCATCGGATTCCAAGCCGTCACAATTAATCGGCGGGAATCGGGATTCATTTTTATTTCATTAATGAGGTTGGTAATTTGATCAACAGTTTCTCCGTTTTTCCCCGGCCAAGAGCGCCACTGGTGACCATAAACCGGACCAAGATTCCCCTCTTTATCCGCCCATTCATTCCAAATACGTACACCGTGTTGTTGCAGATACTTGATATTCGTATCACCTTTGAGGAACCAAAGCAGTTCGTAAATAATTGATTTATAATGCAGCTTCTTTGTCGTCATTAACGGAAAACCGTCTTGTAAATTGAAGCGCATTTGATGTCCAAATACACTAATTGTTCCGGTTCCGGTACGATCGCTTTTTTCATGACCTTCGGAAAGTACTCGTTGGCAAAGATCCAAATATTGTCTCACAGCTGATCACTCCACTTTTCTATTGCTGATTTCTAGTTTATCATAATCTGCTCGTTTCAGATACGACATAAATTCCAGGAATCAGAAAGAGATCTTTTTATGTTTTCCTTACTGTTCACTAACTTTTTTATTTAAGAAGGTAAGCGCGAATAATTCATATGGCCGCACATAAGCATGATACAAGGTTTAATACTTTGGGGGGGATCGCGATGAACGCTGATAAGCAGCAGAGCAATCCACTAAATCAATTGAGGCATCAACAACCAGATGCATTAATTGATGAGTGGAATCAAATCTGTCAAAACGATCGCGAACGCGCATTAACATGGATCAATGATCCAAAGTTAGAGTTCCCGGTACTTTATATGCTTAGAGAGCAATTGGAAACACGTGATGAGGATCTCGATCCTCGCGCTCGCATTGCTTTGGCACAGATCCGTAATGTGCTGCAGGGAGCTGATATAGGTGTAACTAAAGTTGCCTCATTTGCCACTCAGCATGATGAAGTAGTCGGTGCAATGCATTGGATGCTTAATACCGGTTGGAAAAATATTGTATCAACCGATTTTACACAAGTGATCGACCAGACAGCGATCAATTTCTTGCACACATACCATGAAAATTGGCTTAAAGAGATGGTTGATCTTGTCTTATATCGATACAAGAATAAAAGTCAACGCCATTATTTGATTTGCGCCATGTGGGAAACGGCGGATCCAATCTGTCTCGTCTATCTGTCAAACTATCTCTTATCCGATCAGTCTGTCGAGAGCAACTATGCTCGCCGCACGCTCGCGTTCATTCCCGAAGTACGGCATGCGCTTGACAATCAATCAGCCATGCTCGCTTTTGAAACGTGGTATGAAGAGAATGCGCACTTCTTGGTGTATACAGGTGAAACGAATGACGCTGTACCCGGAGGCCGTCCCTATCGTATTCACTACAGTGCGAAATACCTCGGAAAAATTGTTTCTCCAAGGAGCGGCGAACCCATTCAAGTGCTTCTGTCCAATGAAAAAAAGAACTATTTTGAGTTCATTAAATTACCCATTCGTTTACAAATTAGTCTGTCCGCTTACTCAAGTCTGCTTCGGAAACAGCAGCCGAAGATTTGGCGTGGCTGGGTCGTTCAACCAATTAAAGAGCAGCTTCAATCCATCAGTACACCTGCACATGGGAGGTATAATCTATGATCATCGCCGCAAACGAACAACTTTCAGCCGATGATTACGGAAGTTTCGCTGTCAACGGTCGTTTCGCCCCAGCTATTTTCAGAGCCATGGCAGAGTCTCATGAATGGTTTGCCTATCCCTCACAACATGAGCTTCACTTTGAAATCAAGCTGAGAAATGAGACAATTGAAGCCGCACACGCACTGCTTGCGAGTGGCGCGTCTTTTGCAACCTTTTACTATTCTGAATGTAACGATTACTATTGGACGTTAACCGGTGATGGAGGATTTGAATTAAAGCCTGGAATGGCGGCTTCAAAAGCCGTTAATGATATTTTTGTCAATGGTGAAGCGTACGCCTTCGAATGTGCAACTGCCATGATGATTATTTTCTATAAAGCTTTAATTGAAACTATTCCGAAACAACGATTCGACGAAGTCTTCCAGCATCTCTATCTTTGGGACTGGCAAAACCATCCTTTCTTTCCGTTAAGAAATACGCCGCGAGTCGGTGGTGGTATTCCCGGTGATGTCCGTTATTTTAAAAATCCTGATGTCAGCCCTCAAACACCGCAGTGGCAAGGTGAAAACGTCGTGGATCTGTCCGATGGCATGTACTATGGCCATGGAATTGGTATCCTGCCGGCAAACCAGATTATAGCCGAGTTGAATAAATTTCGACGTATCGGAGCCGTGACCTCGGCATTTCTAATGAGCAATGCTACGCGGCCAAATTATCTGGCTCTATCTGCTCTCGCAGATGGCCGGCAAATGGAAGGAATCCGAATTGCCGCCGGTACCTCCTTCTACACATTTTGATTTTTGTCCAATTTTTTTGGCAACAACAAGGCGATACCGAATGCAATCAACGCAAGCACGAAAAATACGACGAATAGACTATGAATACTCATTGTGAGAATTTCGCGCAGCACGCGCAGCATGGATGTATGCAGCTGTACGTGCCCTTCAGGATGGACAAGCTGATTCAACTGATCAATTGAATAGTGCGCGCCCCCCTCTTCGTGAATGGCTTGTTTTGCTTGGGCGTTAAAATACATGCCGAAGAATGCTGCGCCGATTGTCTGCCCGATACTACGGAAAAATTGGTTGGATGCAGTAACTGTTCCGCGCAGTCCGCTCCCCGCGGCGGACTGTGCCGCGATTGTCGTCAATGTTAACGTTATCCCAAAGCCTAAACCGAGTATCGCTGTTAAAATGTAGAGCGTATAGTGATTGCCTCCACGATCTAGCAATGTCATCCATAATGTGCCTATAAGAATGAATAACGCGCCGAGGCACTCACTTTTCCTTAATCCTAATTTAGGAAGTAGTCGGTCACACCAAAATGAACCTGCCATCCAAGCGAGGGACATTGGTGTCAGTACAAAACCGGAAGCCATCGCACTATAGCCAAGCAGTCCCTGAATCCACATAGGCATATAAATATCATTCCCGATGAGTACGGCACTTGCGATGAGCGCAAGTATATTTGTCACCAGCACAATTGGTGATTTCAAAATTGAAAGTGGAATCATTGGGTCCTCTGCATGCTTCTCAATAAATGTGAACAACCAGAGTAGTAGAATGGATAGGATAAAAAAGATCAGATTCAATGAATTGTTCCAACCCATTTCGCCAACCCGCTGCAGCGCAATAAGCATAAAGATCATGGCGCTCGCGAAAACTCCCGCTCCCGCGAAGTCAATCGATTTGCGTTCACGATTCCAATGTTCATTAAGCCCCATCGAAACAAAAACGATTGTAACAATGCCGAAGGGAAGATTAATAAAGAAAATCCAATGCCAAGACAGAGTGTCGACAAAGAAACCGCCCACAAGCGGACCAAGTATACCAGCGATCCCCCAGATCATCCCCATCATGCCAAACATCTTTGCCCGTTGTTCCACAGGATAAATATCTCCAATAATGGTTGTGCTTAGTGTCATCACTGCGCCCGCGCCAATCCCTTGAATCCCGCGAAATATGATCAGCGTGTGCATCGACCAAGCGAATCCGCATAGAATGGATCCAGTCAAGAAAATCAATGTACCCATCGTAAAGATACGCTTTCGACCAAAGAGATCTGCCAATTTTCCAAATAGAGGCACCGTTACCGCAGAAGTAAGCATGAAGATTGAAAAAACCCAATCCATGATACGTATTCCTTGTAAATCACCTATTATTTTCGGCATTGCCGTACTGATGACCGTTCCTTCGATCGCAGTCAAGAAAGTACCAATCATTAAGCCGATAAGCACTAATCTTTTATTTGTCATACTCTTTACCATGGCTGCCTCCAAAATATTCCGGTAACTACTCAGATCATCTCATTGTAGTAGAGATGAGAGAAACTCGTCAAATGAAATTGTAGTGTCCACGCAAAAAAGAGCCCGCGAAGGCTCCCTGTTCTCGTAAACCTCTCATTCACCGATTCAATTTTTCAAGCAAACGATTGATTTTTTCGTATAGTCGTTGGTATTCCTCGGAATTTTTTAAGCGGTCTGTAACATCATTCAATTCCTGTTTTAAATGATCAATTTCTGTTTTCAGTGACTTGGTTACCGATTCATTCTGTTTTTCTTTTCCATCTTCATCAGCCATGTTTACATGAACGCGTATTCTTGATAAATCTTTTAAACTCTTTTTCACCTTATTCAACTGTTTATTTAGTTTGTCTTGAACGGAATAGGAGTTATTGTTGTCATCCATGTTAAGCTCATCTTTAAGTGCATCCTGTAAAATTCTGGAATAGTTAAGATTGGCATTCTTCGCTGCATCGTCTAACCACTTAGGGATCGTCAGCGTCTTTTTCACTGCCTGATTTTCCATTTTTTTCCGAAATGGAGGCATCCATGTATCAATCAGCGTCACAAACTGTTCAGGTTCAGCGTGGATTGACGTAACTTCTGAGGGCTCAGGAGCCTTTTCGCCTTTTTCCTCAAGATGATAAATGTAAATGGCGAGTGCTTCCTTTGCGTGGGTGAATCCTTCTTCACTATCTTTCGCTGTGGCAGTGCATTCAGGCAGATCCGGGAAAGCAATGGTTATCTGACTGGCTTCCGTTGTGAAGATTGCAGGATAAACGTACTGATCTTTGACCATTTGAATCACCTCACCATTAGTATAACACGTATTAAACACGTGTAAAACCCATGGAACACACACGTTTTTCCATAAGAAAAACCGGGCAAAAAGCGCCCGGTCTTTACTTCCGCCGGATACGGTGGCTTTCGCGTTGCTTGCAGGACGTACTTCCACAGGATGTGGTGGCTTTCGCGTTGCATACAGGACGTATGCGTGCTTAGCGAAAGTTCCTTACATATGAAAGTTCCTTTGCTCCAGATACCGTTTTGAATCATCACCCTTGATCCTTAATTAGGTAATGCGGCCGGAATAAAATAAGCGGAGATTTTCCGGTTATATGCATCCTGGCGCTTGTTTTACGGGTACATAAGGGTAATTTTTCCACTTATGCACAGAAAAACCCTCCATTTTCACGTTTTTCGATTCGATAAGCGGAATTTCTCAGTCTATTTAAGCAATTTTTTCATTCATTTTCTAAATAAGCGGAATTTTTCCGTTTATTTCTCAGATTGGGCGCTTATCAGTGTTAAAAAAAACCGGGCAAGCCCGGTTTCTTAACGATGGTAAAGAAGCATATAATCAAAAATGTTAAAGGAACGCTAATACCGTTTACTCTTTTCTCACACTGTCGCTTCTGAAGAGTGGTTCTGTGTTGACTCCTGTACATAACGATTTCGCGGATGATGATAACAAGCCTCGCTGCACGATCGATGATGTGTTATCTCACATTCCTCGCAGCATATGATTTGCTTATTGCATTCAGGATTGGCACAGTTCACGATTCGATCACATGATTTCCCGCAATGATGGCAATGACCAACAATAACATCTTCATCCGTACGGTTTACCGGAACGGAAATACGCTGATCAAAGACATAGCATTTCCCGTCGTAGAGCTTTCCCTTAACTTCCGGATCTTTTCCGTATTCGACAATACCGCCATCAAGCTGACTGACATCTTGAAAGCCGGCGCGAAGCAGATAGCCGCTAAATTTCTCACAGCGAATCCCTCCTGTACAGTAGGTGAGCACCTTCTTCTCTTTAAAATCAGAAAGGTTTTTCTCAATCCATTCAGGCAAATCGCGAAAGTTACGGATATTCGGTAAAATTGCGTTGCGGAAATGCCCAATTTGCGTTTCATAATCATTTCGAGCATCAATAAGGAGAACATCTTCATCCCGCATCGTCTCAAGGAAATCCTTAGGCTTTAAATGCTTACCCGTCAGTTTATGCGGATTAATATCATTGTCAAGGTTGAATGCGACGATCTCTTTACGTGGCCGAACATGCATTTTCTTAAAAACGTGGCCGTCTGCTTCATCAATTTTAAACGGCATATTCGCAAATCGCGGATCCTGATGCAATGTATCCATATAGATCTGCGTTTGTTTTGCTGTGCCGGAAACCGTCCCATTCAGACCTTCTCCCCCAACTAGAATACGGCCTTTCAATCCAAGCTCTTTGCAAAAGCGGAGATGCTCCTGCGCGAATAGCTTTGGATCATCAATCGTTGCATAATGATAGTACAAGAGCACTCGAAATTGTTTTTTCTCTGTCAATTTAATCACCTCATATTGATCAGTACGATCCGATCACTTCATTCCTTTGTTTATCCTATCAGATTAAATTAGCTGTGACAATTATCACATACGCTTCTTTTTTAGGTCAAAGATGAAAAATGAGTCAAATTCTGTTATGGTTACGATAGAAAAATGCTAAAGTGAGGACGAACAACAATGGATTTTGATGTGATTGTCGTAGGCGGCGGTCCTGCAGGATTAATGGCTGCAATTGCCGCAGCAGAGCACGGTGCCCATGTACTGTTGCTTGATAAAGGTGATAAATTGGGTAGAAAATTGGCAATCTCCGGGGGCGGTCGGTGCAATGTCACCAATGCGATGCCTATTGATGAACTAATTCAGCATATTCCCGGAAATGGACGTTTCTTATACAGCGCCCTGTCATCCTTCGATAATCAGGATATTATCCGTTTTTTTGAACATTTAGGGGTCGATTTAAAGGAAGAAGATCACGGACGGATGTTTCCGGTTTCCAATAATGCAAAATCAGTAGTGACTGCACTTCTAAGAGAAATGCAAGCACTGAAGATAACCATTAAGACGAACACGCCTGTTCAGACTCTTCTCTACTCGGATTGCGTCACCGGTGTTAAAACAAAGAACGGTCAGAAATTTTCGGCAGCTTCAGTCATTGTTGCGGTTGGAGGAAAAAGCGTTCCAAGTACCGGCAGCACTGGGGACGGATATGCTTGGGCAAAGGTTGCAGGTCATACCATCACTGAACTCTACCCTACTGAGGTTCCGCTTATATCCGATGAACCCTTTATCCAACAAAAAACACTCCAAGGACTCGCATTGTCTGATGTCTCCGTAACACTGGTCAATCCGAAGGGAAAAGCCATTCAGACGCATCGATGGGATATAATTTTCACTCATTTTGGACTATCTGGACCTGCCGTTCTTAGGCTAAGTCAGTTCGTAGTCAAGGCTTTAAAAAAGTTCAAAACAAAAGATGTTATCGTGCTCATTGACAGCAAGCCGGATCTTCATGAAAATGAATTGACTACACGGCTGCTTGGGCTTGCCAAAAACGAGCCAAAAAAAGCCATTAAAAACATTTGGAAAGGTATTGTACCTGAACGATATCTTATGTTCCTCTTGGAGCAAATCGAGTTATCTCCAGATTTGACTTTTCACGACCTTTCAAAAGAAAATGTTCGTAAAATGACTGAAGCATTAAAACACTTTCCCGTTCGCATTTCAGGCACGCTCTCGATTGAAAAAGCGTTTATAACGGGAGGCGGAGTTTCACTAAAAGAAGTGAACCCGAAATCAATGGAATCCAAATTAATGCCGGGGCTTTTTTTCTGCGGCGAAATTCTCGATATTCACGGATACACCGGGGGTTACAATATTACCTCAGCATTTGTCACCGGACACGCTGCTGGAACAGCGGCTGCAGCACATGCTGTTGAGCAGTAACAAAATTAATTCGATCATAATTTGTAATACGTAAAAAGCCAGCGCATTATCTTTGCGCCGGCTTTTAATTTTATCTATTTATTAACATCCGCTTAAAACAACCCAACCACGTTTCCGTCCTTATCGATATCCATATTTAGAGCTGCCGGTTGTTTCGGGAGACCCGGCATCGTTAGAACGTTGCCGGTCATCACAACGATGAAACCTGCCCCTACAGATGCTTTTAGTTCGCGCACATGAATCGTGAAGTCTTTTGGTCTGCCAAGTAATTTTGGATTATCCGAAAGTGAGTATTGTGTTTTGGCAATGCAAATTGGGAATTGGTCCCAACCGTTTTGCTTAATCGATTTCAATTGTTTTCGAGCCTTTGGCGAATAGTCCACGTCTTTGCCGCCATACACTTTGGTGACAACGGCTTTGATTTTATCTTCTACCGAATCATTCAGTTCATAAAGCGGTTTAAAATGATTTTCTTCTTTTTCGATGGTTTCTACAACTAATTGAGCGAGTTCCTTTCCGCCTTCCCCACCTTGTTCCCAAACCTTGGATAAAGCGACAGGATGTCCATTTGCCGCACACCAATCCGTAACATAAGCAACTTCACGATCTGTATCGAAAATGAAATGATTAATTGCAACGACATAGGGAAGACCAAATGATTTAATGGTGTCGATATGGCAAGCGAGGTTTTCCATACCGCGGGCAAGCGCATCAAGATCTTCATGCTTCAGCTCGTCTTTTGTTAATCCCCCATGCATCTTGAGTGCGCGAATCGTTGCCACAATAACGACGGCGCTTGGATCAATATGTCCGGCACGCGTCGTAATGTCGAGAAACTTTTCTGCGCCGAGATCCGCACCGAATCCCGCCTCCGTAATCAGATAGTCGCCTAATTTGGCTCCGATTTTCGTCGCGAGAACACTATTGCAACCATGCGCAATATTAGCGAATGGACCGCCATGAACGAATGCCGGCGTATTTTCCAAAGTCTGTACAAGATTTGGATGAATCGCATCTTTTAGAAGCAAGGTCAGTGCGCCCTCAACTTTTAAATCACGAACGAACACTGGTGCGCCTTCATAGGTATATGCAATCAACATTCGGCTAAGCCTTTTTTTCAAGTCTTCAATATCTTCTGAAAGACAAAGAATTGCCATGATTTCCGAGGCTACTGTAATATCAAAACCATCTTCGCGGGGCACACTGTTTGTCCGTCCGCCGAGCCCGACGATGACGTGTCTCAACGCGCGGTCATTCAGATCAAGCACGCGTTTCCAAACAATCCTCCGGGCGTCGATGTTAAGTGCATTCCCTTGATGAATATGATTATCAAGGAATGCTGAGAGCGCGTTGTGAGCAGTCGTGATTGCATGAAAATCGCCGGTGAAGTGCAAATTAATGTCTTCCATTGGCACTACCTGAGCATAACCTCCGCCAGCTGCTCCGCCTTTCATTCCCATTGTCGGTCCCAAGGACGGTTCACGTAAAGCAATCACGGTTCTTTTTCCAATTTTGTTCAGAGCTTGACCTAATCCAACAGTAACCGTGGACTTTCCTTCGCCTGCCGGAGTTGGATTAATCGAAGTCACAAGAATTACCTTGCCGTCAGCTTTACCATTCATTTTACTCAGAATATTTACTGATACTTTGGCTTTGTAACGCCCATAAGGTTCCCAACTGCTTTCATCTAGACCGAGTTGATCGGCGATCTTACTGATCGGCTTGAGTACAGCACTTTGGGCTATCTCAATGTCCGACTTTACTGTTTTCGACGTTTCTGACATTTTCTCATAATCACCCATTCACTATTAAAGTTGTTCAGCCATTTTTCTTCTATTATGATAACATAATGTGAGCAATGCTAAAATGACATAAAATTCTATTGCATGACAAATTAATTAGTATGTATTGATCGATGAGGATGTGACGAATGTGATTGAAGTTTCATTTGATGGTGCGGCAGTCAGCAATCCGGGTCTTGCGGGAGGCGGAATATACATAAACGAAGGAAATGGGACAGAAATCAGGCACTCAATCTCTTTTGGAGAACTCTCAAGCAATCATGAAGCCGAATTTGCCGCATGCGTTGCTGCACTCAACTACGCACATGATAAGGGCTATCGAATCGTCTCATTCAGGACGGACTCTCAGCTCGTAAATCAAGCATTAGAGAAGCGGTATGTTAAAAATGTTCAATTCATTCCATATTTGAATGAAGCCATGGGATTGATCGAAAACTTCGACCTGTTCTTTTGCAAATGGATTCCTGAAAAGCAAAATAAAAATGCTGATTCACTGGCCCGTCTAGCAATTCGCAAACAAATCAATGAGAAACAAAAAAAGGAGGACAACTTTTGAAACTGAAACGCGTGTTACTTGCTGATTCCGTCCTGGTTGGAATCACTTTCATATGGGGTACAACTTTTATTATTGTTCAAAATATTCTAGATAAGCTGACACCGTTAGCGTTTAACGCATGGCGCTTTTTTTTCGCCGCCTTATTTCTCGCATTATGGCAATTTATGTACAGAAAAAAGAGCAAATCAGTCGTCCGCCGATACAGTTGGTCTGTAGTGGGTTCCGGCATGCTTTTAGGCGTTTTTTTATTTGCGGGTTATGTCTGCCAGACAATTGGTTTGCTTTACACGTCGGCTTCGAATGCTGCATTCATTACAGGGCTAAGTGTCGTGCTTGTCCCAATTTTTTCCGCGCTTTTATTGCGGAATGCGCCGCGGCCGGCTGCGATTGCTGGTGTTGTTTTTGCTGCAATAGGTTTGTTTTTCCTCACCACGCGAGGTCAATTCTCTTTAAACAAGGGTGATTTGATCGTTCTTGTCAGCGCTGTAACCTTCGCCCTGCACATTATCTTCACGGCAAAAGTTACCGAACGCTATAATAGTTTATCTCTGACCATTGTGCAGCTCAGTGCAGTCGCATTTTTGGCATTTGTTGTCGGAATCTTTTTTGAAGGAGGCAAAGCATTTAATATGCGCATTTTGCTTCAAACCGATGTCATTATCGTAATCCTGTTCATGGCATTATTTGCAACGGCTTTCGCGTTTCTTCTGCAAACGGCATTGCAAAAAGAAACACCAGCCACTCATGTTGGTATTATTTATATAATGGAGCCGGTCTTTGCCGCATGGACTTCTGTTCTCTTTCAAGGCTCACAGTTCGGGTCAAGTGAATTAACAGGATCTATTCTGATACTGGTCGGCATGTTTCTCGCGGAATGGCCGGTTAAAGCTCGGAAAAATCAGTCAGTCAAATAAATCACAGCTTTAGAACATTTGGCTTTGCCAAGCCTTTTTTCTTCCGCTTTACTCATATCAGAATATAAGAAAAACCGGGCAAAAAGCGCCCGGTCCTTAATCCCCAGCCATGTGTTATTGGTTCATGTCTTTATTGTACTGAATCGTCACTTCGGTTACTCGCTTGCCGCGGGCGCAGCGCGAGCCTCCTCAGACAGGCAGGAATCTGCGGGTTCTCACTGGCACTGCGTGTTTGATGCACTATCTTTTGCATAACCAAAAATCACATGTTTTTTTTACCTGAAATAAACACATACAACGGAAAAGGAGTCCAACATGGACTCCCTTTTCGTTGTATGTGTTTTGAAAAATCGTGGAAACAAATAAAATAAATGATGTGTGAAGAAATATCAATCGTCCACCTTCACCGGCAACAACCATACGTTTCCTTCTATTGAACCCGCAATCGAACAAACTCAGCGGGTTAAGTCCATATATTCAGCAGTGAGTTTCATAAAAAGTGCTTCATTCCTTGAATCCAAACTCGCATCAATCTGTTCACGTAATTGATTCACTTTTTGATTGAATTCCATTTCATCAAGGATCATTTGGGCATACATTTCGACAACCGAGACCTTCGCCTGTTGTTCTTTGTAAACAACAAGCGCCTTCGTATTCTCCTGGAAAGAGTGATCATTGTTCATCTTTATTGCCCCCTTTGCACTTTTTACTATTCTACACCTTTTTTCTGAAAGTTACAACCATTTAGATTAATTTTCTTTTTACTTTTCTAACTATTATGATTTAAAGGATTCTGTTATTATTGAAACCTTTGGATATGCGCATCAACAGAGTACGGGTGTTCAGCTAAAGTTCCCCTCTTACCAAACCATTTTTTCATTCATTGCCTTATGTTCTTTTATGGATGCTTGCTTATCAGTGTAAAAAAAAGAAGCCAATTGGCTTCTTTTCAGGTAAAATTTTCACTTAATAACGTTGTGACTTTTGCTTGCTTCTTCCTCTGTAATTATTGCCCTGCCTGTGATCACGATCATGGGAATGATAATTTCTTCCTTTTCCGCCTCTTTGCTGTTGACGGCCTGAGGAGCGTTTCACCATAACAGGAGACTCGCGTGTCAGCCGAACCGGCGTCGTATCCGGTTCTTTCGTAATAATCTTCAGAGCGGCAGCCACCAGATCAGCTGCGTCAAAATCATTGAGCAATTCTTGAGCTTTGGCTGCGTATGCGTGGTAATTGCCGGACTCAAGCGTCTCCTTCAAATTATCAACCGCTACTTTTTGCTGGCCCACGAGTGCTTCTTCATAGCTCGGCGCATTAAGTTGTTTCATCGGCTGCTTCGTCAGACGTTCAATTGAACGAAGATGCGGGAATTCGCTTGGCGTAATAAAGGTTAGCGCCATACCGGACTTTCCTGCACGTCCCGTACGACCAATTCGATGCACATAGCTTTCCGGATCCTGCGGCAGGTCAAAGTTGTATACATGGGTCACATTGCTGACATCAAGACCGCGTGCGGCAACATCGGTAGCGATCAGCAGCTTCACTTCATTTTGTTTGAAACGGCGAAGCACTAGGTCACGCTTTGATTGAGTCAAATCGCCATGGATGCCCTCTGCCTCATAGCCGCGTTTTTGCAACGCACGCATTAATTCATCAACTCTGCGCTTCGTTCTTCCGAAGACAATCGCTCGTTCCGGTGATTGAAGATCGAGGAAACGAGTCAAAGCATCGAACTTCTCAGCTTCTCTAACCTTTACGTAGTTCTGTTCGATTAAAGAAACTGTAAGTGTTTTAGCTTTAACTTGAACCTTCTTTGGTTCATGCATAAATTTCTCAGCAAGCAGTTGAATAGGTTTAGGCATTGTTGCTGAGAAAAGGAGGGTTTGACGATCCTGCGGGGTACTTTCAAGAATTTCATGAATATCGTCAATAAATCCCATGTTCAGCATCTCATCTGCTTCATCAAGAACAATCATTTTGATCTGATCCAAACGAATTGTCCGCCTTTTGATGTGGTCAAGCAGCCGACCCGGTGTCGCTGAAATGATGCTTGGACGCCTCTTCAGATCACGTATCTGTCGTTGAATATCCTGTCCGCCATAAATAGCGACCGTTCTAACTTTTTTATAAAAACCAAGTGAACTCAGTTCCTGCGCGTTTTGAATAGCAAGTTCACGCGTAGGCGTAATAACTACACCTTGAATATCTGAATTCTGAGGATCCGCCGCCTCAATCATCGGTATACCGAAAGCAGTTGTTTTGCCTGTGCCCGTTTGTGCTTGACCAATTAAGTCCACACCTGTTTGAGCAACCGGAATTCCCTGCTCTTGAATCGGGGTCATATCCGTGAACCCCATCCGTTCGGTCGCCTTTTTAATTTCTTCACTAATTTCGAGTTCTGCAAATTTCATTAAGCTATACTATCTCCTTTTTCATGTTTAGTTTTATCAAACAAATGATTAGGCATTCCCCGCGACGGACGGAAAATGCCTACTAAACATTGAACGAGATTTCATCGTTGTTTTCAAAAGTAAACCTCTTCCATCCCTATGATTACCTAAACACATGAATTTACCTTAACATGTACAGACATGAAATGCAATGGAGGCATCGTGAAATACGGATTGAAACCACTGCATTCCGTCAATAATGACATTGTTCACATTCATTTCATAGGAAACAGGAATAAAGTGTAACACATTAGTCTAAAAGTGTGATAACATTTAAACATAATGACTGAGGAACGAGGGAAATGAAAAATGATTGAAACGTCAAAAGAGCCGGTTTTAATTTTTCTTTTCGGAGCAACAGGAGATTTAGCGCGAAGGAAACTTTATTCTGCTCTTTATAGACTTTACACCAGGGATCAAGAATTTGCAGTAATCGGTCTTGCGCGCCGCGCTCATACGGACGAGTCATTTCGGGATTTAATTAATGACTCGCTTCCTTCCGAAGCAGGACAGCGCAAGCACTTTTTAGCCCGTTTTTATTATAAACGTCTTGATATTACACGACCTGAAAGTTTTGCCACTTTAAAAAAATTCAGTGACGAGCTTGATACCCGCTATCAGTTGCATGGCAACAGAATTTTTTACCTTTCACTCGCTCCATGCTACTTTGCGGAAGCAGCGAAGAATTTGAAAAAAGCAGGCATCTCGGCAACTCCCGGTTGGAAACGGCTCATTATTGAAAAACCATTTGGGCATAACCTAGAATCTTCGAAGGAACTGAACGAAAGCCTGCTCCACGCGTTTAAAGAAGATGAAATTTACAGAATCGATCACTATCTCGGAAAAGAGATGGTTCAAAATATTGAAGTGCTGCGTTTTGCCAATCCGATTTTCGAAGCGATATGGAACCGCCGCTACATTTCAAATGTGCAGATTACGCTGAGCGAGACTTTGGGCGTTGGCGACCGTGCGAATTATTATGATCAGACAGGCGCTTTATTGGATATGGTTCAAAACCATATTATGCAACTTTTAACACTCGTGGCTATGGAACCGCCAACCCGGTTAGAAACAAATGATGTTCGCTATGAAAAAGTTAAGGTGCTTAAAGCAATACGTCCAATGAACATTAATAATATCGTGGAGCAAATTGTTCGTGGTCAATATGCAAGAGGAATAACACCCGAGCGTGAGAAACTTCCCGCATATATTGACGAGAACAACATCAGCAGTGATTCCGAAACCGAGACGTTTGTCGCAGCCCGCTTCCTAATTGATAATTATCGATGGCAAGGCGTCCCATTCTATATACGAACCGGAAAACGTATGGCTAAGAAATCAACACAAATTGTGATTCAATTTAAAAAGCTGCCGAAAAATCCATATTTCCATAACATTAATCACGTCGGGCCAAATCTACTCGTCATCTATATCTCTCCGGATGAAGGTCTTTCATTAAAATTAAATGTGAAGGAAAATGGAAATGCCGGGAATACCGTTCCTATTTCATTGAAATTCCGAAATAGCGAACTTGCCATGGAGAATATGCAAGATGCTTACGAACGGCTGATGGCAGACTGTATTAATGGCGATTCAACGAACTTCACGCGTTGGGATGAGGTTGCTTATTCCTGGGAAATTGTTGATTCCATTGTTGATTCATGGAAAAAGCGCCGAGTACCTGTTGACTACTATGAAGCGGGTTCGATGGGTCCGAATTCAGCAGATGAATTGCTTGAAAAGAATGGTCATCACTGGTGGCCGATCATGCAAATGGAATAAAAACTTCGACATAAGTCTATACTCGTTTTCTTACATCCTTTACTATATTTATACTTTGTGCAACAAAAAAACGCCTCGCGGCAATTTGCGAGACGTTTTTTTGTTTTTTAGGAAAGAGCAAAAGATCTGATTCGTTCTACTTCAGCATCAAATGCAGCAATCAGTCTCTCTGAGATCGGACCTTGTTTCCCATTGTTGATTATCTGATCATCAATTTGGAGGACCGGATTCACTTCATTACTGGTACTCGTGATAAATACCTCATCGGCATCTAATAATTCATCGACAGTGAATTTGCGTTCAACATATGGAATATCCAGCTGCTTCGCAAGATCAAAAACAAACAATCGCGTAATACCATTTAGAATGAAATGGTCGGCCGGATGTGTCACCAATTGACCGTTCTTTACAATAAAAACATTGCTCGACGATCCCTCTGTCACCGTCGATTCACGATGCAGTATGGCCTCACCGGCTCCAGACACATGTGCCTTTTGTTTTGCAAGAACATTGCCAAGTAAGTTGAGTGTTTTAATATCGCATCGCAACCAGCGAATGTCATCAGCAAGACATGCTTTGATACCTTTAGGACGGCTTGTAAGGTCACGTGTTCGTACTGACACAGATCCTGTGATCACAGTCGGCGTATTATCCGGAAAGAAGTGCTGACGCGGCGCCGCCCCCCGCGTAATTTGAAAATAGACAACCCCATCTTCCAAATTGTTCAACTCAATCAATTTCTTTATATTCTCAGTAAGATGGCCAACACTATAGGGTAGTGACAAACTAAGCTCACGAGCACTTCGTTCAAGACGCTTCATATGCGGTTCTAAGAGAAAAATACGACCGCTGTAAACCATCATCGCTTCATAAATTCCATCACCAAATTGATAGCCTCGGTCCTCAATATCCACTTTTGCTTGCTCACGATCAATAAATTGATCCTGATATAAAATCATAGCCACTGCCGCTTCCCCCTAAACGATTTATAATCTGATTATATGCCCCCGGTTAGAAACCGACAATCCCTGTTCGTGCTGATTTGACTATACCAATTATTTATCGGTTGCTTTATTTTCATTTATATAGTGAAGTAATCGATCAGACATTTTCAAATATCCTTTTTTATTTGGATGAAAATGATCATCGTAGAGAAGATGGTCCGTCTTGCCTTTAAATAGATCACTAGTAGGTATAAAAGATAGGGGTGTGAATTTTGCACTGATGCGCTTACTGTTGGTATTCCATTGATTCAAGATCGGGACAAAATCCTTGTTTGCTTTTCCAAGGTAATCCTCGAACGGGTTATAGAGTCCAAAATAATAGATATGCGCTTCTGGATTCAATTCGCGTATTTCCAAAAATATCTTGTTCAAATTCGATGAAAATATTTTTTGACGCTTTGCAAAATCGCTTTCATGCAAATCAAGAAAATTTTGTTTAAAAACATGAACTATGTCGTTTCCACCAATGGTCAAAAAAACCGTATTGGCAGCTTTAATGGAGTCACTGACTTTTTGCTGCTTCAGTTTCTTCAGCAAATCTTCCGACGTGTCCCCTCTATGACCGAAATCTTGCATAGTAACGTTCGTTACATTTTTCTCTTTCTTGAGCGCTTTTGTTGTTACACCCACGTAGCCTTGGTTTTCAAGATCTCCCACACCCTCGGTCAATGAATCACCGAGCGCAACAATCTTGTAATTGAGCGGTTTCGGTTTGATTTGTGGAGCCGTATTCCTGTCACTATGCCAGAATACGAGAAACGCAACAAAGATTGCCGCGATAATTGCTAAAATACTGATTACTACTCTCTTTTTTATAACCTTGTACCCCCTCCCTCACGCACTAATTTTATGCGTCGTACCACCATTGCAGCGCGATTTGTTCAATTCGTTTGCAGAGTTCATTTTTCCCCGTGCAATAGCTTTCACGATCATCTGGGAATTGTTGAGCCAGTTGACATTTCAGCGTACTATAAAAAGCTGCGTCTTCATCATGTGTCCTCAAGTAATCGCGAAATGCAAGATGCCGGACAACGTTATCCGTATCTACTACAAATATGTGCAAATGAAAAAGATGTCTGCCTTGCCCATCCTTCTTAACAAAGTACCTGCGCTGATGAATTCCATTTTCACCGAGTGCTGTATAATTGAGCTTGGAAAGTGATGAGTTTAACAAATCAACAGCATTCAAATCATTAACCTCGGCTAAGATATCAATTGTTGGTTTTGCGAAAATTCCAGGAATTGACGTGCTTCCCACATGATGAATCGCCTTTAAAACCGGCGTAAGCACATGCGCCACGCGTAACGCCTCTCTTTTATAGGATTCTGCCCATTCCTCGTTATAGGGAACAACCTGAATTTCTCTTTGTGCCAATTTAATCACCTCTATACCAGTCAGGAGAACTGATATCATTTTAACATAGCACGCCGTAAGAAAAATAAAAAAACAGCGTCATTTCGCTGTTTTTTTATTGAATGCGCTCTCATTTTTCTGTTATTTAACCGTATGTCTATTATCAATTTTGACTTCAATTTTTGCTAATTGTTTTTCATCCCTAAGAATTTCGGACTTGTTTTTCTGAATCAGTTCTTTAATGCTATCACGTTTCCTCATAGACAGCCCACCTTTCTACTCATCCTTTTGTTAAGAATAGTATATCATCTTTTTTTCATAAAATTTAATTGTGTGAATTTTTTATTATATATCTATCATTCCCCAACATTTGTTTTTAAAACCTGCATTTTTACATTTTGTCGAATGATTGTTCAATCTGCTACAATGGAGAAGTTAATTAAGACGGGAGGATTTTCCATGGATAAACAACTTATTGAAACACTTAAAAAGAATTATGATCGTTATTTGAAACAAATGACTGACTTCCTTTCTATTCCAAGTATTAGTTCCGATTCAACACATAAAGCGGATGTAAGACGAGCAGCAGAGTGGTTGGCGAATGATCTTAAAAACGGGGGGCTAGAGCATGTTCAAATTCTGGAAACCGCCGGCCATCCAGTTGTTTACGCAGATTTCCTGAAAGCAGAAAACAAACCAACTGTTTTGTGTTATGGGCATTACGATGTTCAACCGATTGACCCGATTGATAAATGGGATACAGATCCGTTCAATCCGATTATTAAAGACAATATCATTTATGGACGCGGAACAAGCGATGATAAAGGTCAAGTTTTTATGTTGGCAAAAATGGCCGAAACAATTCTATTGGCTAAAGGCGATCTTCCTGTCAATATTAAATTCTGCTTCGAAGGTGAGGAGGAAATTGGGAGCGCCCATCTCGATGAATTCGTGGATGACCATCTTGATTTGTTGAAAGCGGACGTATTGCTTGTGTCAGACACAACTATGTTGAGTATGGATCAACCAGCTGTCAGCTACGCACTTCGTGGGTTATGCGGCCTAGAGATTGAGCTTCAGGGACCAAAAGGCGATCTGCATTCAGGTGTTTATGGCGGGGCCGTACAAAATACGCTTCACGCAATGGTTGAGCTTCTCGGAACTTTGCATGACAATAAGGGCCATGTAACTGTTGATGGATTCTACGATCAGGTGGCACCACTTACCGATGAAGAACGGACGACTTGCGAGAAACTCTCGGATGATGAAGCTTTGAAAAATGAACTTGGTGTTGATACGTTGTATGGCGAGGAAGGCTATCCTACGGTCGCAAGGATTTGGTCTCGCCCAACTTTGGAATTGAACGGACTGTTCGGCGGATTTCAAGGTGAAGGCCTAAAAACCGTTATACCGTCAACGGCAACAGCAAAGATCACTTGCAGACTCGTTCCAAATCAGGATCCTGCACTCATTGGCGCTCTATTAACAAAGCATCTCAATGAACATTTGCCATCCGGCGTAAAGCTTGACGTCAGACTGTTGGATCATGCGGAACCATTCAGTATGCCAGTTAATCACCCAGCTCTTCAAGCTGCTCATAATGCTTTGGAAGAAGCGTTCAAGACAAAGGCTATCCTTTCTCGTCAAGGGGGATCGGTTCCGATTGTCAACACATTCCATGACAAACTTGGACTTGCACCGATTCTGATGGGATTTGGTCTGGACAGTGAAAATTTTCATGCGCCGAACGAGCATTTCCATCTTAAGAACTTTGATCGCGGTTTGCACGCTTTAATCGCATTCTTATATGATCTGCCGAAGCAAATGAACTAATTTTTCCCCCCCATTAAAAAAATTTGCTTTAGTAAAAAGCGAAGATTTAGTTATTTTTTTCTAGATAATTAAAAGAGGCTGTCCTCATTAAAAGGACAGCCTCTTTTTTGTTGAAGAAGTCATATGAAGTTTTTTCATCCAAAACGAATCTTTTCTAGAGACTCTTTAGTAAAAGAACTTTGGGAAAACCATAGGATCAATCTTTGACCTTTCCAACGGAACCCACTCCCCCGAAAATAATCCGAATGTTTGAAGGCACTAAAATGATCTCCTTCGATCATTATCCTGCCCCAATTGACGAATAAAATACACTGAAAGCAATAAATTTATTCCGTAAGTTTTCTGCGTAATACCGTTTGCAGGATGCCTCCATTGCGATAATAGTCAATCTCAACTTCACTATCAAAACGAACAATGACATTAAACGTAATCTCATTGCCTTCTGGGCTCACCGCTTTAGCTTCAACCGCATCTCTTGGTTTAACGTTCTCATCTACATAGACCGTAATGACTTCCTCGCCGGTCAAGCCAAGCGATTCAGCGCTTTGACCCTGTTCAAATTGCAAGGGAAGAACGCCCATCATTGCTAAATTGCTTCTGTGGATCCGCTCATAGCTTTGCGCGATCACAGCCTTTATCCCTAAAAGATTGGTTCCTTTGGCTGCCCAGTCTCGAGAACTTCCCATACCGTAGTCTTTTCCGGCCAGAACAACCAAATTTGTGCTGCTCTGCTTATAATTCATCGCGGCATCATAGATCGGCATGACTTCCCGGGTTGGCCAGTAGGTCGTATACCCGCCTTCGGTTCCCGGTGCAATCTGATTACGGATCCGGACATTGGCGAAGGTTCCCCGCATCATAACTTCGTGATTGCCTCGCCTTGAACCATATGAGTTGAAATCGAACCTCCGAACGCCTTTATCAAGCAAGTAACACCCCGCAGGACTTTTTGGCGCGATGGAACCGGCTGGGGAAATATGATCTGTTGTCACCGAATCGCCGAATTTACCAATGACGCGCATCGCTTCTAACGGCTTAATTTTATTTAGTTCAGCAGAAAGATTTTCGAAAAATGGTGGATTTTGAATATAAGTTGATTCAGTATCCCAATCATACAGTTCGCCTTCACTTGTCTGAATCGCATTCCATCGCTCGTTCTCAGTAAACACATTCTCATATTCCTTTTTAAAGCTTTCAGGTCCTACGGAACGATTCATCACTTCTTCAATTTCATCACTTGATGGCCAAATGTCTTTGAAATAAACATCATTTCCATCCGGATCTTTACCAAATGAATCATGCGTTACATCAAAATCAACTGAACCCGCCAACGCATAAGCGACAACAAGAGGCGGTGAAGCGAGATAATTCGCACGAATGAGCGGGTGAATGCGTCCTTCAAAATTTCGATTACCTGAGAGCACTGCGGATACGGTGAGATCTTTGTCTACAATCGCTTTTTCCACCGCTTCAGGTAGCGGCCCGGAGTTTCCGATACAGGTCGTGCAGCCATAGCCAACCACATTAAACCCTAATTTTTCTAGATAAGGAATCAGCCCGGCTTTCTCAAGATAATCGGTAACAACCTTTGAACCAGGGGCAAGGCTTGTCTTGACATAGTTCGGAACCGAGAGGCCTTTCTCCACCGCTTTTTTCGCAACAAGACCGGCTCCGATCATGACACTCGGATTGCTTGTGTTTGTACAGCTCGTGATTGCAGCAATTACAACAGCTCCTGTGTCTAAATCTTCTTGCGCTCCATTCTCGTAGACAACTTTTGCTGTTTTATTTAATTCACTTTTCTGAAAGCCGAATCCTTGATTACCAGATGGGCGTGTTAATGACGCCTCAAATTCTTCTTTCATATCGGTTAAGGCGATACGGTCTTGAGGACGTTTCGGGCCAGCTAGTGACGCATGCACGTCAGACAGATTCAATTCCAACACCTTTGTAAAGGTCGGATCTTCCGCATCAGGCGTATAGAACAATCCGTTCACTTTACAGTAGTCTTCGACAAGTTTCACCTGTTCTTCAGAGCGCCCGGTTAGGCGCAAGTAATCCAGGGTCACCTGATCCACAGGGAAGAACGTTGCTGTAGCTCCGTTCTCCGGAGACATGTTTGAAACTGTTGCGCGATCGGCAAGAGACATATGCGAGAGACTCGGTCCGAAGAACTCAACAAATTTACCAACAACGCTTTCTTCACGCAGCAACTGAGTCACACGCAAAGCAAGGTCCGTCGCGGTCGTTCCATTAGGCAGACTGCCCACAATACGTACACCAATGACATCCGGAACCGGAAAATAGGATGGCTGACCAAGCATACCCGCTTCAGCCTCAATACCGCCGACGCCCCATCCGAGAACGCCCAGTCCGTTAATCATGGTTGTATGCGAATCTGTCCCAACCAACGTGTCTGGGAACGCAAGTATTTCTCCATCTTTATCATTAATCGCATGAACAACGGAAGCTAGGTATTCGAGATTCACTTGATGAACGATACCGGTAGCTGGTGGAACCGCACGAAAATTTTGGAAGGAAGATTGTGCCCATTTCAAGAATTTATACCGTTCTTCATTACGTTCAAATTCTCGATCCATGTTAAAAAGAAGCGCTTGATTTGTTCCGAATTGATCGACTTGGACTGAATGATCCACGACCAGATCTACCGGTTTTTCCGGATTTATCTTTTCAGGATCGCCGCCCAGATCCGCCATTGCTTTTCTCAACGATGCAAGATCGACAACAGCTGGTACACCCGTGAAGTCTTGAAGAATGATACGTGATGGATTAAATGGGACATCAATGCTTTTATCCAGTTTATCAGTGCCCCACCTCGCTAAATTTTCCACATGTTCTTTCTTAATCACGCTGCCATCACATTGGCGCAGAACAGCTTCCAATAATACTTTAATCGAATAAGGGAGCTTTTCAATATCACCATAATCCGACAATGCGCTTAGTTGATAAAAGTTTATTGTTTTCCCATTGCTTGAGAACGTATTTAAGGCTTTGAAAAAATCATTTTTTTTCATTGATTTTGCTTCGACCTCCGCTGCCATCGTCTCACCATCCTGTCTGATTTTTGACTATGTCTTTATATTAATCATAATGGATCATTTTCATTAAGTAAATTCTATTTATTCTATTTACATTCATAAGTGACGCTTATCATGATAGATACAATAAAAAAGATAAGCACATCTTGCAATGCTTATCCCCTAGGCAGAGTGATCATTAATTTATATCGATCGGCTCGAAAAAGCGATTTGGTTTGCTCAATTGGTTGACCGTTTTCTAAGTATGAACGGCGTTCGATTAATAAAATCGGTGAAGATTTAGGTACTTCCAAAATCTTTGCTTCTTCGGCAGTGACAATCGCAGCTTCAATCGATTGATCTGCGTGATCGATCATTAATCCGCATTCGCGTTCAATGTATCGATAGAGTGAAGGACTTGCCAACTCTTCGGTAAGATTGGGAACCAATTTCGTCGGAAGATAGCATGTTTCAATCGCCATCGGTTTACCATCTGCAAGTCGCGTACGTTTAATTTCAAACACCTCGTCCACTTCCGACACTCCGAGATGCTCAGCAATTTTGACGCTTGGCCGGATCCTTTTAAAACTCAGCATTTTGCTTCCGGGATTCATCCCGCGTCCAATCATATCTTCTGAAAATCCGTTAAGTCCAAACAGGGATTTTTCGATCTTAGCTTGATTGGACACAAAAGTGCCTTTTCCTTTAATCCGAATCAGAATCCCTGAATTCACTAAATCCATGATTGCCTGTCGAACAGTCATTCGTGATACATGAAACTGATCAGTGAATTCTCGTTCGGAAGGAATTTGATCGCCGGCTTTCAAATTCCTGCTCTCAATTAACTGTTCAATATAACGTTCAATCTGATAGTACATCGGCACCGGAGACTTACGGTCAATCATTCCATCATTCCTTGCTGATTTTAATTAGAGATAATGCAGGTTCATCAGCGATCACCGTTACATTTGGATGCTGAACCAGGGCTGAAGCAGGAAAACTGCTGTCTGGGACTGACGCTCGAACAAGCTTGCTCATTGCGTCAGCCTTCTCTTCACCGGAAACAACCATGATAATTTTCTTGCTTTTTAATATTGTCCCGATGCCCATTGTAACGGCTCGCTCAGGTACCTCCGAAATACTGCCGAAATAGCGAGCATTTGCGTCCCGGGTTGAATCAGTTAATTTTACTACATGTGTGCCAATCGTTAAAGGGGTTCCTGGTTCATTAAATCCAATATGTCCGTTACGGCCGATCCCAAGCAGCTGAATATCCACTCCTCCAAGACTTGCGATCAAATCATCGTAACGAGCACACGCTTGTTCCGATATATCTTCACTATTGGGGAGATGCCGCTGATTCTCCGGGAGATCGATATATTTAAAGAAATGATCTTTCATATAAGTGTGGTAACTGTTCGGGTCGCTTGGATCAATGGCAGCATATTCATCAAGATTGACCGTGTGAACCTTATGATAACTCGTTCCATGTTCGCGATAGTCGGCAACTAACTCTTTATATGTTCCTTCCGGTGTTCCACCAGTTGCGAGTCCTAGCACAGCGTCAGGCTTATTCTGAACAACCTCACGAATGATCTGTGCAGCTTTACGACTCATTTCATTTATATCTTTAACAGCGATAATCTGCATTTTATTGCACCTCTTCCTTTTGATAAGCAATCGTCCCTCGGCAAATCGTCAATACTAACTCATTTTGTTCATTTAAGACAATTAAATCGGCATCTTTACCCGCCTCGAGAGATCCTTTACGATCAAAAACGCCGCACTGCAACGCAGGGTTAATCGCGCCCATCTGCACCACATCAGCGAGTGTCGCGTCGGTAAAGGCAAGTATATTGCGCAAAGCATCTTTCATTTTCAGCACACTTCCGGCGATGGTACCATCTTTAAGCACGGCAAGACCGTTATCTACATACACATCCTGACCGCCAAGATCGTAGACACCTTTATTCATGCACTTCGCGCGCATAGAGTCAGTGATCAAAATCATCCGATCACTGCCTTTTAACTTGTATGCGAGATTTACCATACCTTGACAGACATGATGACCATCACAGATTAATTCCGTATAAAGACCATGATGAAGCAGTGCTCCTCCCAGAACGCCGGGTTCGCGATGGTGCATCCCTCTCATCCCGTTATACAGATGTGTCACTTGAGTAGCTCCTGCATCGATCGCTCGGATCACATCTTCATCAATACCGTTGGTGTGTCCGATTGAAGGGACGACACTTTGCGCTTTCAAATGGCGAATAAAATCAAAACCTCCTTTCGCTTCAGGTGCAAGTGTTACTTCTTTGATGTGATTGCCCGACAAATCTTGCCAATGATCGAAAAGCTCGCAATCTGGTTCAAGAATAAATTCTTCTGGTTGTGCACCTGTTTTCTCCTTATTTATAAATGGGCCTTCCAAATGGATGCCGATAATCTCTGCTTCCCCCGATTTCTGATGGCCAATCGCTTCACCTGCGTTGACAACGGCTTTTTCAATTGCAGGGATCGATTGTGTGATAGTCGTCGCTAAAAATGAAGTGGTTCCCTCTTTAGCAAGCGCAGCGGCAATGGTGCTCAAGGCTTTCGGTGTTGCGTCCATTGTATCTGCGCCGTTTGCTCCGTGAATATGCATGTCAATCATACCTGGCAAACACTTGTAGGTATCCGGAAAATGGAGCGTTTGGTTCGCGGTTGCGGTTTCATTTGCACCAATACTGACAATCTTTTCCTTATCGATCAACAGACTGCTTTTTTCCAACCACTCATTCTTGCTGTAAATAGAGCATCCTTCAATTTTAGTCGCCATACAATCGCTTCCTTTTTTCTTTTAGTTTATCACTCAATTCGTCGTATTGTCTAGACATCTATACGTAATGATTATCCAACTTAATTTGAACGTCTATTAATCAACTCAATCTCTCCCTGATTAGTTACCCATTCGCATAGTCGGTATGTTTCCAATGCGTCTCTTTTATCAATTGGTTCACTTTGTCCCATTTTAACCGCCTGAATGAATGCAGAAATGATTGGTTCAAAACCACGTTTGTGAAGTGTGCTCGTCCAATCATCAAATCGTTTCAACTGTCTTGCAGTGCCTTCTATCCATTCTCGTTCCATAAGATTATGAACGACACATTCCCCATGCCTAGTCATCACTTGTGTTGTTTCCTCATTTGCGCCGCTTACACGATTCATGATTCCCGACACAAGAATATGTCCGCTTCGAAATAGCGCGAGTATTCCTGAACATTGGTTTTCACTATTCCATGAAAAATGAACAGAGATTGGATCAATTGGCTTCCCGATGATAAATCGTACAGTGTCTAAAACGTGAATAAAATCATCGTATACAATGGTTCGCAAATCACCGGAGGCGTCCACTCGATTCTTTTGACAGATAATCATTGTTTTATCAGGCAAAAGCGATGCTTCTGTAAGCAGTGGAGCAAATCTTCTGTTGAATCCTGTGGTCAGCATAACATGTTTTTCTTCAGCAAGCTTCGTCAGATATACAGCGCTTTCAAAATGATCCGTAAGCGGTTTATCTGTATATACAGCTATACCTTCGTGAATCAAACGCTCAATAATCGTTGGATGCGCAGGCGTCGCCGCATGCACAAATGCAGCCTGTATCCCTTGTTTCAACAAATCATCAATCGATGTAAAAAGATGGTTCCATCGATACTTGGAGCGAATTTCATCGAGCGTATTTTCATTACGCGTGCAGAAATAAAAATCAACATCGTCCATGCACGCATAGATTGGAAGATAGGCATTTGCGGCAATTAAACCAATTCCAATTACACCTACTTTAATCACAGAACATCCATCCTCGCACTTGTTTCTTCCTATTGTAATACAATTCTCCCATGAATGGTTTATACAAAAGGGTTAAAGAATCATTTTCAATTCTAGTAGTACAACAGTCAGCAAATTTTCTTGTTCTTCGTATGTATTCTTCACGGCCTAAACTTTTACAACCATGTTATCTTAGATTTCGCTCTTCCGAAAGATCCGCCACTTTTCAAAAAAAGTTAAGAATCCCTTCTGTCGGTTTCATTTCTTGTTCTTTCCATACAGCCATAGGTTCAGACTTTCCTAACAAATAGCATCCAAACTTAACTGTATAAAAAATAGCACCACCTTCTGTTTATTTTCAACAGAAAATGGCGCTAAAAGTAAAGTTGAACCCTTAATCAAATCAAATTTCTAATTAGGATGAAGGACGTCAACTCATGAAATAAGCGAGACACGTAGACGTATCCGTGTTTTATGTAAACCGTTCAAAACCTTGCTGCGCCTAAGCGTTGCTTATTTCGTTTGATGATTGATCGCTTTCATCATCTGATTAATTTTCTTTTGTGACGGGTGCTGGCCCATTTGCGCCATCATCACGCGCAACATGTTTTCATTAATCGGCGGGTTTTTCTTAAGATAGTTCATCATATATTTACGGGCGATTAAAAAGCCGAGGATCAATCCGGCTGCCAAGCAAATGACGCCCACGAGTATGTACCAGAGCATTCGTATGCTTCCTCCTTGTGTCAATTATCCATAGTTCAGTTTACACTATCTCATGATTTCCGGTCAACCTTGTACTCCTTGAAATCGTTCATTTCATCAAAAGATAGATAAAAAAAAAGAAAGCGTGTTCTTATAATAATAAGAAAAGCTTTCTTCTGAAGGAGGATGAAAAATGGCCATTAATAATTTTAAAATCATTAACGGTTAAAAACTTCGCAAACACCAAAAATCAGAAAGGGACAAAGTGTTTGTACCAATACATGAACATCTAAATCCCTTTGTTATATAACAGTATATCACAAAAGCATACTTTTGCCAACGTAAAATAACCCACTCATAAATTTAACAACTCACTTTTTCACCGGAATGATAAGCCTTTGATTTGGAATTATGTGGTCACGGATTAATCCATTCTTACTCTTTGTCCAACTGACGAATGCCTGTTTTGATAGCCCTGGATTCTCATTTTGGTATTTTGTGGCAATAGACCAAAGTGAATCCCCTACTTTAACCGTAATTTTTTCATAGTTATTTTGATCAGCAGCAACTGTATTTGTTAATGTCAAAAATAAAACAACTGTCATAATACAAAACAAGATAAGAAACGAAAGACCTTTTGTTTTTTTATTCGTAACTAAATTCATTTAAAATTTCCCCCTCTAAGGAATGTGTGTTCTCGAGAACTCTTGTTCGTTGTAACTATCTTAATGCGAACGTGCATTTGTGTCAATGGTTTTAGAACAAATGTTTGCTTCTGTTTTTTTTGAATGGTATACTATTGACAAGATAAGGAAAAGGAGAAGCATTATGAAAATCTCAAATCGGCAGCAGTCTATATTAGATTTTATAAAACATGAAGTTGCGAGCAAAGGCTATCCACCATCGGTACGTGAAATTTGCGACGCCGTCGGACTCGCATCGAGCTCAACGGTGCATGGTCATCTTGCACGCCTAGAAAAAAAAGGATATATCCGGCGTGATCCCACGAAACCAAGAGCTATTGAAGTGTTGGACCATGACAATGATGTATTTACGGAAAAGACAGTAAATATTCCTGTTATTGGAAAAGTAACCGCTGGGCTCCCAATCAGTGCCATTGAAAATATTGAAGAATATTTTCCCATTCCAAGTTCAATGGTTGAGGATGCTGACGCATTTATTCTTAACGTATCCGGCGAAAGCATGATCAACGCAGGCATTCTTGATGGAGACAAGGTAATCGTCCGACAGCAGCATACAGCTGAAAATGGTGAAATTGTTGTTGCGATGACCGATGAGGACGAAGCAACTGTTAAGCGTTTCTTTAAGGAAAAAGACCATGTAAGACTTCAGCCGGAAAACTCACTGATGGATCCAATATTACTTGATAATTGTGTTATTCTTGGGAAAGTCGTTGGTGTCTTCCGGTCAATCAAATAATCTGATACACAGATTCAAAGAACAATGTATGCAAAAGCCTCGGAGAAACTAGTGATCTTCCGAGGTTTTTCTATAAGCAAGAAAGGATGATTTTGGTCCAGATACTAAGATAAGTGGCATTTTAAAGATATGAAAAGTGAGATGCCTGCAGGAGCGTCTCTGTTGATCGTGAGGCAGTGAACCCCCGAAGATAATCATCTGTTCGTGGAGGCTTCCGGATCACCCCAAGCGAGCAATCGGAGCATACACAAAAATCAGTATGGTTTATGGCCAAGCACAGCTTGATTTTTCCTAACAAGTAAAGAAACATCCATGACCCGCTTGAATGAAAATATAAAATGCCCTATTTACGTATAAAAGTTTATTATTTTGCCTTGCCGGTACGATGATAAGGTCATAAGGTTCGATTGGGCGATCAGGTAAGCCCCCAATCTGAGAAATAAACGGAAAAATTCCGCTTAATTAGAAAACAAACGAAAAAATCGCTTGAATAGACGGAGAAATTTCGCCTATCGAATCGAAAAGCGTGAAAATGGAGGTTTTTTCTGTGCATAAGCGGAAAAATTACCCTTATGTACCTGTGAAACCAGCGCCAGGATGCATATAACCGGAAAATTTCCGTTTATTTATTCCGACCGCGTTACTTAATTAAGGATCAAAATGATTTATGAACTAGAAATGTCTGTTCAAGACAAGCTTGATGCAAAACCACATCTGGAGCAAAGGAGCTTTCGTATGTAAGGAACTTTCGCTAAGTGTAAGGGATCTTTCACTAATTACACATATGTCCTGTATGCAACGCGAAAGTCACCGCATCCTACGGAAGTAAGGACCGGGCGCTCTTTGCCCGGTTTTCTAACACTGATCAGAAAGTATAAAGAAATTAAAGATTCAAGGAAACGAGTGTAAGTGCAACTAAGTCTTAGCCTTCGCCGGAGGCTTGCCAAGTTTTCTTACTCTCCAACTGAATTATAAGAAATACTCACCCGACTTCGTATACATGACCTACAAAGTCGGTTAAAATGAAGGAAAGTGCGAGGAGGAAGAACAATGAGTGATTTTCTGAAAAAAGGGTTTCTTATTGGACTTGGCGCAACACTTGCCAGCAAGGAAAAGGCTGAAAACTTTCTCGATGATCTTTCAAAAAGCGGCGGTGCAGCTGCTGAGGAAGCAAAAGCACTCTTAACAACGTTAAATGACAAAGGAAAAGACAGTACGGACAAATGGCGTAATGGTTTGCGACAGGAGGTTATTGATGCAATTAAGGATCTCGGATTTGTAAGCCAGGATGAATACACACAATTGCAGGAAAAGCTTGCTGTTTTAGAAAGCGAACTGTCTGAGTTAAAGAAAACAATAACAAACAATGAAAATTAACCTGCATAGGTGAAGTCTATGATCGGAAAACATATACGCCATATTAAAAGATATCAAGAAATCGTCTCTGTACTCGTGAAATATGGCTTTGGTTATATTGTGAAAGATGTCGGTTTGTTTCACTTACTATCATTACCGAAACAGATCGTTTCTGATTTTTCAGGAAACGGAAATGATCAAAAATCTCTAGGTCAACGTATTCGGTTAATGCTTGAAGAACTGGGGCCGACCTTTATCAAGTTGGGTCAGCTTTTGAGTCTCAGAACAGACATTCTTCCGGGCCAGATCGCCGAGGCAATGCGGGATCTTCAGGATCGGGTTACACCCGTAGATCCACAAACAATCAAGACTATTATCTCTCAAGAATTCGGTTCATCTGTTGAGGATGTGTTTGCTCAATTTGATGAAACCTGCATGGCTGCTGCTTCAATTGCTCAAGCGCATCATGCCATTTTAAAGACAGGTGAAGAGGTCGCTGTAAAAATTAGACGACCGGATATTGAAGCGGTGATAGAAAACGATATTGAGATTCTTTGGGATCTTGCATCGCTTGTTGAAAAACGATACGAATGGGCACGTACCTATCAGATCATAGACCTTGTAGAAGAGTTTTCACTTGCGATCCGTAAAGAACTGGACTATATCATGGAAGCGCGGACAACTGAAAAACTCCACGACTTTTTCAGTAAAGATGATCATGTCATTATTCCAAAGGTCTATCACGATTTTTCAACAAAGAAAGTATTGACTTTGGACTATGTTCACGGCTATAAGTATGGAGAATTGATTACTGACCATCCGAAAGGCATCGATAATAAACTAATTTGTGAACGGCTCGTGCGTTCGTTTCTTGATCAGGCATTAATCTGTGGCATCTTCCATGGTGATCCCCATCCTGGCAATCTTTTCTTTTCTCCCGAGAATAAGATTGTCTATATTGATTTCGGACAAGTCGGGTATTTGAATGAATCAATGAAACGTGATTTTGGTGACCTGATTATTGGACTTATGAAAGGGAACACCGAACTGCTTTACCGCACTATTTCGGCAATGGCCGTGATCCCTGACGACTTGAACGAACGTCAGTTTAAAGCCGATCTAGATGTCCTTCGTGAAAAATACTATCGCCTGCCCTTTAAGGACGTTCACATTGGGAAGGTTATTCGTGATGTTTTTGACGTGACAAAAAAGCATCATATTGGTATTCCTAAGAACTACACACTGCTTGGCAAGGCGTTGATAACGCTTGAAGGCCTGATAACAAAACTAGATGATGACATCAATATACTTGAACTTGCCGAACCTTACGGACATCGGCTAATTATCAGGCGCCTGGATCCCAGTGAACTGTCAAAAAAAATTCTCATGAATGGCTATGACGTTGTTGAAAACAGCATGCGCCTCCCCTCTCTATTACGAAAGACCTTAACACATCTTTATAAGGGAAAGACCCGGGTGGAGATGAAACTGCCTCAGCTAGAATTTTTGCTTGCTAAAGTAGATCGTGCCGCTAATCGCATCTCATTCAGCATCATGTTACTTTCATTCAGCATTATTTTGGCCTGCATTATTCTCGGTGAAACGTTTGGATCACGCTCACTCCTCAGCAATGTTCCGATTCTTGGCATTGCTGTTACCGTTGTCCTCTTCATGTTCATGATCGTTCTCTTATCAATCTTTCGCTCCGGGCGTTTCTAAAGAGCCCTTCACCATCGGCTCTATTGCAGCTCGTTCCTCAATTGTATCTGCCGGAACAAAAAACAAGTAATAAAACGCTGAAAGTACAGTCATTGCTCCTACAATTAAGAACAGTGATTCTATCGACAAGACTTTCGGATAAGAGAAGGTAATAAATCCAAGAGTCAATGACTGAGAGAGCATCAGTATCGGTGTGCTCCAGCTCTCCACCCGCCCCATCATTTTGGGGTCGACAATATGAGGCATCCACCCTCCAATAGCGACATTTACCAATGGAATCATGAGTGTTGAAAGAAAAATCATTACAAAAAAAAGATAGACAGTTGATACATAACCCGCACAAATCATGAACAAGCCGCTTGTAAGTAAACCGATAATGATCATCGAACGGAAGCGGCATTTTCCAGCGCACACAGATGCCGCCACGCTGCCAATTAAAATACCGAATCCCGCAATAACACCCGCCCAAACGGAAAACAACTCATATGAATGAGGAACCAGTTTATATTTTAAGATAAAGATGAGCATAACACTGCATCCACCGTTAATCACACCAAAGATTGTGAAGCTGGCAACAAGTGAAGTCAACAGTTTATCCTTTATAATATAAAAGAAGCCTTGATTAAAGTCTGAAAAAATTGATCGAATCGTTGTTGACTTTACGTTGTAACTGCCGTTTGGCAAACGAACTTCTGCGCGAATTTTCGGCAGACGTATTAAAATTGCCGAAATAATAAATGATAAAGCGTCAATTATTATTGCGCCTTGCGGTCCCATGTACCAGTAGACAAGTGCCCCTAACCCATTTCCAAAAATCATAAAGATACTGCTTACCATTTGGTTTAATCCTGCGGCGACAGCATAGTCGCCTTTTCTTAATATACCTTGTAAGATGGCCTGTTCAGCAGGTGCAAAGAATTTAGCGACGGCTGCTCTCAAGAAGATAACTGGAAAAATCCAGCTCAAATGCTCGAACTCTACCGCAACGAGTAATGCGATCGAAAGAAAAGCGCTTATCCAATCACAGTTAGATGCTATTTTCTGACGATCCATTCGATCTGCCGCAACGCCCACGATCCAGAAAATTAGTAGTGACGGCAGGGAGAACATCAACTCATTCAATGTTGCCAAGTAGGGCTGATGACTAAATCGATCAAGAAAATAGAAAATTAATGCGGTCATACCAATGACGCTCCCTAACTGAGATGTTACAGAAGCAGTAAAGAGTAAAGAATATTGCCTATTTTTAAAGATGGCAAACGACGCTTTCATTTTGTTCCACTCGTTTCTTAGTCATGTTTTTTCTTCATGACCCAATTGTAAAACGCAGCCTAATAAAATGATTCGACCTGCTGTAGGGTTTCTTTCTCCGGCTGAGGTCTGAATCTTACTCAGCCTCTTTATTTTTTTATCAACAAATGAAAGACGCGTGAGCCCGTCGTTGGATCAAATGTTGATACGAATTGATTTAATCTATTCTGAGCACGGATCACATTCCTCCAATCATCTTGACCATGCGTTTGAATCAAGCGATTAAATTCTTCTGCGATGCGTTTAATTTTACGTTCGTCGATCCCCTTTCCCGCCATAAACAATGTTCCTGCTTTTCCTGATTGCGGATGAATGGCAACCCAATCGCTATTTGCTTGATTTGATATCATGCGACACTCGATTTGTTGAACCGCTTCGCCAATAACAAGCAGCACATCCTGCCATTGATTCGGTACCGTTTGCACATCCTGCTTAAGCTGTGCAAGAATGTCATCATCAAACACATATGGGTTTTCACTAAAAGGAAAGTTGCGCTTAATTTTGTTTCGTATCGAACGACTTCCTGTACAAGCAATGAACTGTTGTTTTGATATTTGGATAAAGCTCGCTTTTTGTCCTGGACAAACGTGACACTCCCCTTCTGTTGAAATTTCCACCAAATTTCCATCACTAACTGCTGAAATCCATTGATTCGTTGCAATGATTGAGACAAAACTCATGAAAAAACCTCCTCTGCTCTATCTTCTATTATAAGAACTTAAGCATTGAAAAGAGAAGAAGAAGAAATTCGGATAATTAGTCGAACGAGCGAGCATTTTTATTTGCTTTTTATTTTCAAAGTCATAAAATGTACCCATAAGGTTCATTTATTTGTCACATTTATATAAAAAGAAGTCTTGAAATTTGGTGATGAATTAGATTCCAAGACAAAAGCAAGATTCTGAAGGAGGAACAATTATGGGAAAGGTTAAAGCAAGTGAAGCTGTAGTCAAACTGTTCGAAAATTGGGGAATTGATCACATCTATGGTATCCCAGGAGATTCTATTGATACGATGGTGGAAGCTCTTCGCAAAGAGGAGAACAAGATCAAATTTTATACGGTTCGTCACGAAGAAGTTGCATCACTGGCTGCTGCTGCGTACTCAAAGCTTACCGGCAAGATTGGGGTGTGCCTCGCGATTGGCGGACCAGGTGCGATACACCTGCTGAATGGTATGTATGATGCCAAGATGGATCATGTACCTATGCTTGTTCTAGTCGGACATATTCCAGCAAGATTAACCGGTACAGATTACTTTCAAGAAGTCGATACGGTTGAACTATTTAAAGATGTTGCCGTATATAACAAAGAAATTACCAGTGCAGAGAGCTTCCCAACGGTTGTCAACCAAGCAATACGTACCGCTTATCAAGAGCGCGGTGTAGCTGTGTTGTCTATCCCGGATGATATTGCACTTGGTGAAATTTCAGACGGTGCGCCTCAGCTCTCAACAGTTTTCGAAAAGAAAATCCCTGGTCTCGTACAAAATGATCTTAATGACGCTGTCGCTCTGATTAATAGCGCAAATAACCCAGTGATCCTTGCCGGCGTTGGTGCAAAAAGCGCTAAAAAAGAATTACGAGCATTTGCCGAACGTATTTCTGCGCCCGTAGCCGTGACCCTTCCCGGCAAAGGTGCAATTTCTGATGATCATCCGAACTTTATCGGAAACATTGGCAAGATCGGCACTAAACCTGCTTATGAAGCAATGAAGAGCGCAGATCTGCTGATTATGATCGGCACTGATTATCCATACGCCGCTTATCTTCCGGAAGGTGCGAAATGTGTTCAGATTGACATCGATCCTCTTAAGATTGGCAAGCGATATTCTGTTACTGTTGGCATCGTCGGCGACGCGGCGAACGCCCTATCCAATCTGACAGAACATATAACACCCGTTGCGGATCGTCCATTCTTGAAGACATGCCAAAGCAAGATGAGCACTTGGTGGAAGTGGATGACTGAAGACCAAGACAAGAAACAGACACCTATTGCCCCTGAAGCACTTATGGCTGCTATCGAATCAATTTCCGAAGAAGATACCATCTACTCTGTCGATGTGGGCACATCAACGGTCTGGTCAACCCGTTATCTCAAAGTCTCAGAAAAGCAAGATTTCATCGTTTCCGCTTGGCTGGGTACAATGGGCTGTGGTCTCCCCGGTGCAATTGCCGCAAAACAGGCATTTCCAGAACGCCAAGCCATCGCGATCAGCGGCGATGGTGCGTTTGCGATGGTCATGCAGGACTTTGTCACAGCCGTTCACTATAAATTGCCGATCATTATGATTATTCTCAACAACAAGCAATTGGCCTTCATCAAATATGAACAACAATCTGTCGGTCAATTAAAATATGCGGTTGACTTTGGAGATATTGACTATGCCAAATTTGCCGAGGCATGTGGCGGCAAGGGCTTCCGGGTTGAAAATTACGAGGACTTGCAACCTGCACTCGAACAAGCCAAAGCATCAAATGTACCCGTCATTCTCGATGTAGAAGTTGATGTCAACGCCGCGCCTCTGCCAGGGAAAATTGTAATGGACGAAGCAAAAGGCTATGCTAAATTTACCGCAAAATCGATTACGGAAAATCACAAGTTGGAAAAAATGCCGCCAATGAAAACAGTCGTGCGCAGATTCTTATAAATTCCAATTTAAAATGTCCAAATGGGATAATCCCATTTGGACATTTTTTTGTAGTATGAATTGTCGATTCATAAAGAATTAAAGAAGCTTCGACTGTTTAACATGTCATTTCGTAACAACCGCATGTCCGCCGAATTCGTTGCGCAACGCGGCTACAACTTTTCCAGAGAACGTGTCGCTTTCAAGCGAACGATAACGCATCAACAATGACAGTGCGATGACCGGCGTTGGTACCTGCATGTCTAGTGCGGTTTCCAAGGTCCATTTTCCTTCGCCCGACGAAGCCATAACACCGCTCAGTTTTTCAAGATTTCCATCTTTTGAAAAGGCGTCTTCAAGCAGTTCAACCAACCAGCTCCGAATCACAGAGCCATGATTCCAAACCTTCGCAACGGCCTGATTGTCGTAGTCAAAATCGCTCTTCTGAAGGACTTCAAACCCCTCTGCGAGTGATTGCATCATTCCGTATTCCACGCCATTATGAACCATTTTCAGGAAGTGCCCGCTTCCTGCTTTTCCTGTGTAAAGATATCCGTCTTCAACGGATATCGCTTTAAAAAGCGGTTCGAGATAGCTAAATGAACGCTCATCACCGCCAACCATCACACACGCGCCGCTTCGCGCTCCGCTCATGCCTCCGGACGTTCCCACATCCATAAAGGAAACCCCTTGTTTTTTACAGAGCTGATAGCGGCGAAGGGAATCCGTGTAACGAGAATTGCCGCCATCAAGAATGATGTCCCCTTCACTAAGTAAAGGCAACAAATTTGTGAGTGTCTGCTCTGTAGGATCTCCCGCAGGAACCATCATCCAAAACACACGTGGTTTATCCAGCGTTTTAATAAGCGCTTCGATCGATGCGAATCCCTCAATACCTTCGGATGCCTCTGCTTTTTTGACAGCCTCAGTCGAGAGATCAAAAGCTTTTACTTCAAAACCGTGCTCGGACATATTCAATGCAAGATTATAGCCCATTTTTCCTAATCCAATTAATCCGATTTTCATTTTCAATCACCTAATTTACCAATTATTTAAGTCATTCCATAGTTAAGTTTAACCCATATATGCAGCTTCTCCAAATCTATTTATAAAAAAATGGTAATAAATTTATTTTCAGACAAAAAATCACGATTAATAAACGGTGCGCGTCATACAGAATCTGTATCTGTATGCAAGTGAGCCGTACTTGAAATGAGCGGTTTACGATATGTATCCGCAAAGATAAGGATCGCGACTAAAGGAATGCTCATTAAAAGAAAATAGATCGCCCTATTTAGGTAAGGTCTTGTTTCCCGTCGATAAATTCGAAATTGAAGATCTTTTCCTTCATTCATTCTGCCATTTTGAAACAGTGCGCCTCCTTGATACAAGTCTCTTTGTTCAAATAAACCTTTTCCATGGATCGCTAAATTCAAAAAATCCTTTGATCCTTCAGAAATCATTGAGACGGATAATTGATAATTTTTGTCACCGGAGAGCTTGCGGTCTAACTTAATATCCGATAACTTCCCCTGTTCGAGCACTCGGTCTGAGAATACAATTCTCTCCTCCTCAAGTGTCCCAGATAGTGAATGGATGACCAGTTCATAGGCACCATGACCGTGTGCGCTTACCTTGCCTAATGAAATATAATCAAAAGGCTGATCTGCATAAAATGTTTGTTGCACAGTACTCGTAGCAGAAACATGTGCGTTCATCGTTCCTTTTCTTTGATTTTGATTGACTGCATACCGGTACTGTACATCGGGTTTCTGTGTCAATGGTGCCAAATGGGCCACAGTGATACAAAGAAGAATACTAAAAAGGATATGGGCTAAACCTTGCGCGCTTACCCGTGTTTTCAAACGCTTAAATATAAATTGATTTTCATGTGAATAGGAGACCAATTCTTTAATCCCATAGCAATTTCCAATTAACATCGGAAATATAAAGAGCAATGCGTATCTTGGCTCAGCTTCCCATACAAAAATATAGAAGAGATAATTTCCAAACAGCATGATCTGAATCAGCAAATTGGTATCTATCTTATGCAGTCTAAAAAAGCGTAAGACAGAGCACAAGAGGAGCCATAAATTGACACAATGAAAGATTTGACTAATAAATTGTATCAGTCTTCTCTGTCCACCAAAAAAGTAATCGTACATCAGTGTGTGCTCAGATGTGTTCCCCATATACCAGTAATACCCCATTGATCCGTCCACATACACACGGAATGCTTTTACCAGCCACAAATAAAGTAGTTCGCTTTTTTTTCTTGTAAGTCTCCTTTTTATTTCTTGCATGTTCACTTCTTTTTTTTTCGCTTGCGTGTGCTGATTATAACTGCGTCTGAAATCTTGCCAGTTGTAGCGCCCCTGCTCAGAAAGTCCGAGCATGATCCAATGCGTTGTCGGCATTTTTAATTGCTGGTTTGCATTTATGTGCACTTGCTGCGCTAGCTGGCTTGTCGATGCTTGCCAGATGAATAAGGCGGCTAACGTACCAATTACAATAAAAACCGCTTTTTTTACATTGGATTTGAGAAGTAGATACAATGTCAGCGCCGGCAAGAATAAAATTAGATTTTGCCGAATGACACAGCCTACTGCGAGTAAAAGACACAGCATAATGATGTCGATCAATCGTTTATCGCGCTCATACCGCAGCCAAAGATAGATAAGCAGCGGCGGCATCATGATCATGAGCGTATCTGAATAAAAATATAACGAGTAAAAGAAGATCGGTAAGCATGACAACACAATCACGAGAAACAATACAGTCATTTTTCGACCGAGCTGCATCAAAACGATTTTCCATGAATAATAAATACCAATATTAAGAGCAATCATACACACTAAGTGATCCAGCATAAACAGCATTTCTCTTGAATGAACAGGTGCGATCAAGTAGAGACCATACCGAATAAGCGTGATCGGAATATTGTTTGGATAGATCTGGAAATAAATACCATCATCATAAGCGTTTTTGTTCTGTAGCAAATCCAAAGACTTCATAAACACATGACCTCCGTCAATCTCAGGAGGCTGCAGCCCAGAAAATGTTACTAGAAGAAAACATTCGAAAAGAACGATTATGGCAAATAACGAGACAATCATCATATTTAATTTACGGTTGGTACATCTCGATAGAAGGTGATCCGTTGACAACAAAAAAAGGAACGACACTACAGTAAAAAATAGCAGCATTCCCGTAAGATCAAGGGCTGAAAAAGCAAAATTCCCATAATGAACGCTTGATCCCAGAAGAAACGGAGCTACTATACTCATGAGTAAAAAAAGACCGACGAGCAGCGCGAATGAAATGCAAAATAGACGAATTAAGATCTTTTTCAGATACACCCCGTATCACATCCAGATACTTATTCCTTTCAATATCTTAATTAGTATCCGTCAACACATCTCAATTTATAACGAAAGTGAACATAAAAAGCAGTCGATGTTATAATCGACTGCTTCCGACACACCATTTTATCTGGTGAATTAATAATTAATTGTTTTCCGTCAAAGGCTTTTTCCATAATCCAAGTATAAATCCGGAGATCACTGCTCCAAGAATAATGGATATTAAGAAAAGAATTGGATGATTACCGAGCAATACTACAAAAATACCTCCGTGAGGTGCTGGAATATTAATGTTCCACAGCTGAGTCAAACCGCCAGCAATCGCAGCACCGACAACACTCGATCCAATCACACGAAGTGGATCAGATGCCGCAAATGGAATCGCACCCTCGGTAATAAATGATAACCCAAGAACATAATTGGTGATACCTGCTTTACGCTCTTCTTCAGTAAACTTATGCTTAAACAATGAAGTTGCTAATGCGATGGCGAGCGGAGGAACCATACCACCGGCCATAACTGCCGCCATCATAAAACCGTTTGTATTTCCGCTACTTGTAAACACGCCAATGGCAAATGTATACGCCGCTTTGTTAACCGGGCCACCCATATCTACAGCCATCATACCAGCCAAAACAATACCAAGGACAATCGCATTGCCTGTACCCAAATGATTCAATGCTCCAATTAAACCTGTATTAATCCATTTGAAAATCGGATCAAAAATGTAATACATCAAACCACCGGTTAATAAAAGGCCTAAAACAGGATAGAGCAGAATCGGTTTCAAGCCATCCAGTGTCCGAGGCATTCCTTGAAAAACTTTTTTCAGCAAG
This sequence comes from Sporolactobacillus nakayamae, assembly GCF_900113325.1. Lineage (GTDB taxonomy): Bacteria > Bacillota > Bacilli > Bacillales > Sporolactobacillaceae > Sporolactobacillus > Sporolactobacillus nakayamae. The sequence goes on from NZ_FOOY01000003.1 coordinate 318,229, forward strand.
ACAATAACCCAACCAGCAAGGAATCCAGCAGCTAAACCGCCGAGGAATCCGGCACTAGCATTAGACGCCATGAAACCGCCAACCATACCAGGCATCAACGCAGGCCGATCACCGATACTCATCGCAATATATCCGGCCAAGATCGCGATCAGGAAGTGAAATGCACCTGTATCTCCACCGGATATAGCGCTGAGCATTTTAAAAATAGTATTGTCAGCCCCAAGCACTCGTTCCAGAAGGAAAGATATGGCAAGTAAAATACCACCACCAACAACAAATGGAAGCATGTGCGATATACCATTCATCAAATCTTTGTAGATTTTGCTCCATATCGATGTAGTTCCTGCCGATGCGTTTTCTTCAGAATCGCCGCCTTCAGCGTGATATACCGGCGCTGTTCCTTCGAGCGCTTTGTTGATCAATTCTTCAGGCTTACGAATGCCATCACTAACTGGCGTTTGGAGTACCCTCTTCCCATCAAAACGCGCCATCTCGACCTTTTTATCTGCGGCTACAATGACACCGGCCGCACGTGCGATTTCTTCTTTTGTCAGCACATGTTTCGTGCCTTCTGAGCCATTTGTCTCAACACGAATAGAAATTCCCATTTCTTTAGCTTTCTTTTTAAGCGCATCTTCAGCCATATACGTATGGGCAATACCTGTCGGGCATGCCGTAACAGCAACAACAAATTTTTCTCCAGTGGACGCAGGCGTTGCTTCTGTGGACTTTTCTGCTGCTTCCTTCGCCTCTTCAGCATCATGCTCTGCCTGTTTCTCGTTAAAAAGTTGAGCAACCTCACCTGTTGTCTGGGCATGCTTCACTTGTTCAACGAATTCGTGATCAATCAAGAGTCGTGATAACGCAGCGAGCGTTTGAAGATGTACATTATCTGCTCCCTCAGGCGCTGCAATCATAAAGAATAGGTATGAAGGCTGTCCGTCCAAAGCTTGATAATCCAAACCCTGTTTGCTTCTACCGAAGACAACAGTCGCCTCATTCACCGCTTTTGTCTTAGCATGCGGCATGGCAATTCCATCACCAATGCCCGTGCTCGACTGGGCCTCGCGTTTCAAAATCATTTCTTTAAAGAGCTTCGGATTATTTATTCTTCCGTTTTTTTCAAGGCTGGCAATTAATTCATCAATAGCGCCTTCTTTGGTTGTGGCTTGCATGTCCAAGACCATAACGTTTTCAATCATTAGATCTGTAATTCGCATTAGTTTTACACTCCTTTAGCCTATATTCACTTCTTAGTTGCGCAATATAATTGATCCAATTTTTTATAGAAACCGATTTCAATTTATTGCATTCATGAACCACATTCATGCATCATAGTACCAGTAACGAGTTTTTTTGCAGAGCGAATCGTTGACAGCTATTCATTATGACAGTTTCATTGCTTGATTTGCAATACAAACAGATGTTTTGTCTGTTATTAAAGAAAGATATCTTTCCGGCACTTCATCCGTAATAATTGTTGCCTCGCCTAAATCAAACATCTTACAAAATGAAATCTCTGCAAACTTGCTACTATCTGAAACGACGTAAGAACAATCAGCAAGATCATGCGCGCGCCTTTTCAATGCGGCCTCTTCCGGATCCGGAGTCGTGTAACCCATTGACGGGTCAATTCCATTAACCCCAATGAACGCGGCATCAAAACGAAAAAGATCGATATTATTCATTGCGATGCTTCCGACGATTGCCTTTGTCGTTGGTTTCATCAAACCACCGAGCAAATAGCAAACCTTATGTTTACGAATAAGCAGGTCGCAATGAGCAGGGGCATTAGTGACAACGGTTACATTATTTGCGACTATAAATGGAATCATTTCTAATGTAGTTGTCCCAGCATCTAAATAAATGCAATCATTGTCGTTAATTTTCTGAGCAGCTAATTGCGCAACCATTTTCTTCTGCTGCACATTTCTTAACGTCTTGGCCTCCATATCCGGCTCTTCGTTGAGTTTTCTCAATAGAGATGCACCACCATGAATGCGGTGGAGAAAATGGCGGTTCTCTAAATCGTGCAAGTCACGACGAACTGTCGATTCGGAAGCATCCAGCATGAGCACAAGTTCCCGCAATTTAACAACATGCGACTCGGTCAAAAGCTTCAGGATCATCTGCTGTCTTTCTTCAGCCAACATATCTCATCCCTCCACAATTTTTATTTTAACATAGTTCCAATCAAAATCAATCAATAAAGATCATTTTTCGTCACCATTTACACTTGTTTATCCACAAACCATGATCGAAAGTGACCGTTAATATTCACCCCTTACCGATTAACAATTCAAATTCACATGTGATGTCCGCCGATTCTTTTTCAAGCCATTGTGTACGTTTTTCTTCAGAAACATTCCAGGCAAGTGGCGTCATACGTATTAAATCGCGGATTCCTTCTCGATTTAAATGCGCTACATAGTGAATGTTTTGTGTGATTGTGTCTGGAAAATGTTCTGTGAATAGTGTACGAGTGTCTGCGTTTGAATACTGTGCTTTATCATGTTCATAGATTGAGGAGCGCAATTCCTTAAGATACCCGCTTCCGGGAATAACCTTAATCACATAACCACCCGGCTTCACCATCTGATCAAAGGTCTGATAGTTTGATGGTGAGAGAATGTTGAGGATAAGATTAAATTGACGCTCCTTAAATGGAGGTTGGGCAAGATCTCCGACAAGCCAGATTTGTTCGGGATAATATTTTGATGCGAGTTGGATCCCTTCTTTAGCAATATCAATACCACAGCCTGTTACGCTGCGAGATGCATCATGAATGAGCATTTGACAGATTTTGGCGAGATGTGACCCTTCTCCGCAGCCAAGATCCAATATTGATATATCCGTGGGTAAGTTCAACTGTTTGCCGATTTGCTCTGAAAGAATATGAATGAGTGGGTTGAAAAACCCGTGGTCAACAATAATCTTTCTGCGTGCCTCAAAAAGTGTTTTCCCATAATGAGTATGAACCTGTTTCGTCGATAAATTAACGTAACCTTGCTTTGCCAAATCAAACGTATGTTTTTGCGCGCAAATCAAACTTTTTTGTTCCACAACGCGTAACGACTTTCCACAGATCGGGCATTTCAATAAGTATATTTTTTGATGTATTCGTTCAGCGCAACGTGTGCGTTTATTCATATATCTGCACGACCTTTATCATAGAATTAATCAAATAATTCGTTTAAGCATGTGTTTCATTATAACACAGTAATAAAGATGCGATTTTATTGTGCCCTTTTCACTAGTGCGTGTATAATATATGTATTCCTACGTGAAAGGTATGATTAATATGAGTGACATAACGCATTCAATTCCCCGTCCACTTGTCAGAACAAATCAATGGGTAATAGTCCTTAGCACTCTTCTCAGTCTGCTTACCGGTTACTATTGGCTGCTCTTAGTGCCTCTGCTATCCGGGTTGTCCGGTCTCTTATTGCATTTCAATCCTGTGATGGTTCTTGCAAAAAAATTCTTGAGGAAACCAGCCACTGCTTATATTCCTGAAGACAAGGATCAGCAGAAATTCAATCAGACGATCGCTGTTTCATGCTTATCAATCGCTTTTGTAAGTTCTCTTATGCGCTGGACAGTTCTTTCAATCATCTTTTCTGTTATAGTAGGCCTTGCGGCATTCGTGGCGATTTTGGGCTTTTGCATCGGCTGTTTTGTCCACTTCCAATGGTCACAATATCGGCAAAGACGTATTCAGGAGCAAACTACACCTAAATAAGCTCATGAATATACTCCTAACCTCATCGGCTCCAATGAACTAATGGTGTGCCTGATGTGCATTTGTCACAGGTTAAAAACTGGGTGAATACACTAAGGGGAAAAGGAGCGATGAATATGACAGATAATTATAACGCAAGTGAGCAGCAGTTTTTCGTCCCGCAAACGATGGATGACCGAAATACAAACAGTTCGCCAAATAACCAATCGATTAACGATTTATGTCGCAAGTACATGAACTATCATGTCATTGCGCAGATGGCAGACGGCTCAAGAATTGAAGGAATTATTGAAGATGTAAATGATCAAGGTGTCGTGATGCTGGTACCTGAAGATGTGAATGAAAATGACCGATACTTTTATGGCCCTGGACCCGGTCCACGCCCGAGATACAGACGTTTCAACCGATTTCTCTTCCCTTTTTTACTTTTTTCAGTGCCTTTTCTATTTCCATATCCTTATTACTAAACTTCTGAGACTGATGAATTTAAACAGTTTTATTAGAAACCGGGCAAAAAGCGCCCGGTCTTTACTTCCGCCGGATGTGATGACTTTCGCTAAATGCGGTTTTGAATCATCAAGCTTGTCTTGAACAAACAGTTCTATTTCATGAATCATTTTGATCCTTGATTAAGAAACGTGGCCGGAATAAAATAAGCGGAGATTTTCCGGCTATTTGCATCATGGTGCTTGTTTTACAGGTAAATAAGGGTAATTTTTCCGCTTATGCACGGAAAAACCCTCTATTTTCACGTTTTTCGATGCGATAAGCGGAATTTTTCCGTCTATTTAAGCTATTTTTTCTTTCATTTTCTAAATAAGCGGAATTTTTCCGTTTATTTTCTTAGATTGGGCGGCTTACCTAATCGTCCATCCGAATCTTATGACCATAACATCGTACCGGCAAGGCAAAACGATAAACTTTCTTTACCTGTTAGAAAAACCGGGCACAGCCCGGTCCTTGGCTATCATTCTGCACGCGGCTTTGATCCATCAACCTTGTGACTTGAACGACACTTCAGCTGCTCGCTTGCCGCGGGCGATCCGGGAGCCTCCTCATACATGCTCTTATCTGCGGGGTCTCCCCTGGCTCGCTGGTCCCGCAGGCGTCTCGCGCTTTCGTGTCTGGATATTTTTTCTGGTTCAGCATGCTCAAGATCTTATACTTTCTTTACTTGCTAGAAATCTTGGCTTCGCCAAGCCTCTGACAACGGTAAGGAGCTGTCACGACGGCCATGGACGGCCCAGGTCCATTGAGCCGCAGGACGCATTTTCTTAGGATGCGACGGATTCGATTGATGCCGCTCATACGAAGGTGCGCCACTAGTCGATGCTCCTTTATTTAAAGGAGCACTTATGTCAGCTTCTGATAAAGACTCATACTATTGTATAAAAAGGCACTTCCTCAACGGGTGTGAAAAAAGAGGAGGTGCCTTTCATTTTTTGCTATTTCTCAGACTGTCTCCGCCAGATTACCAAGCATAATCGCCATAGATCCTCCAGCTTCCATCCATGTACCCGCCGTCACTGTTGGATCAAAGATTGTATAATCGTCGCTTTCATCCAACAATCTCTTTCTTCCCTGTGCTTGAAGAAAATTACCGATGCAAAGCATAAATGTGCCAACGATCTGGTACATTTTTTTCCATAACTTAGGATCAGTTAAAAAAATCATATTTGCCAGTACTTCCTTCAAATTTGAGGACATTGCTTGAACAAGTAATTTCCGATCATCATCTTCGTCACGAATAAATTGAATAGCAAAAGAGCCATAACCAATTAAGTTTAAAGCGACCCCTAATTGTGCGACCGGATCATCAGTAAAAAATTCCGCAATTAATGCACCTGCGCCCACCTGGATCAAACTGCCGAGAAATACTAGCTGATCTTGTGTCTCACGGTCCAAATTTTTCATTGGCGTCTGACCAACGGCGGCCATTACTTTCCCAACTGTTATGGATAGGAGCGCAAAATTTTCAGCCACATCGTCTCTCTTCACAGTTGTCCCCACCCGTCTTCTGATGCTCATTACTATATCATATTCACGCTTCTCATAAATTGACCGAGTAGAATCATTGTACTGCTCGTCACCAGTTATCAACCAGACTTTTTCCTTATTTTTAAAAGAGGATTCGCAACAATCGGAGAAATAAGGCAAGCGGCGAACGCTTCAGCAAGGCCATTTGTTAACACAACAGCGAGTAAAGCCGGAAGTAATTTACTGACATCAATCTGCAAATAGTTCGCATAAGGGTGACTGTAAAAGATGTAGATTAACCCTAGAACTAATAGGGTATTCGTCAGTGATCCAAGAAGTGCTGCGATTGACATCGAAGGGATACGCTGTAACCTCGTTCTCTTCAATCCGAGATACACGTAACCTGCGACAAGTCCGACAAGAATACGTGGCAAGATTGAAATCAATGGGTTGGTAAACACAATCGGTGCAATCGGACTGCTCGGAAATGTAAATGCGCGTATGAAAGTCGTCAACCCCCACACACCACCAATGATCGCCCCATCTGCTGGCCCAAGAACAATGGCCACAATAATGACCGTCAAATGGATAATTGTGAGACTAAATACGCCAACAGGTATATAGCCTAAAAATGGCAAGAAATTTTGTAAAATAATTATTGCAGTAAAGATACTTAATATAACTAATCGGTACGTTTGACTGCCACTGTCTTTTTCCATAATAGACTCCTTTTATTTACGCTACAAAAACGAATTATTGCTCCTGTTTTCAAACAGCTTAATCAACCTACATAGAATTATAAATCCTTTTTTCACTCAAGCAAATAGACCTTCTTGATTTAATCCTAAAAAACAATTATATGATATGTACTGAATAGGACACACCCACTGTTGTTTGTTGCCAATTAGTTTACATAATAATATTATTGACTTCTTGACATTATTAAAAAACAACACATCGACTTCTTCAATCAGCCTGATATGTTGCCTTCAATCTAAATTTGATCCTGAGGAATAATTCATAACCGACTAACGCCTTTTATATCCAGAACTATTCTCCTCCACTTTTCTCTTTTAGAACGCTAATCAATTTTTTGATTTGGTTCGGAACAGGAAGTCCGATTCGACCAGCATTCTCCAAAATCGACAGAAGTTCATTTGCGAGATAAAAATAGATCGTCGCATCCATGATGATATTTTTTGAACCGACAATGACATCACACAAATGTGCGGCAGCCACAATCGTGAAAAGCATGACCTTCTTAGCTATCCCCTGAAAACCAATTTTACTTGATAAGGAGCCAATGTAAGCTGCCGCGATAAGACCGGAAATATAATCAATAACGACAAACGCGACCAGTACAGCAATCAAAGATGACCATTCTCCATACAGATAACCCGAAACGGCTCCAAGGAGTGCTGCAATACTTCTGAAAAACAATTCATATTTTGTCAACAGTCAACACCTCACTACTTCATCTCTATAGTTTATGATTGTCCTTTAAACTACATAAAGGCTAGCGAAGCAGCAAAAACACCCATTTTTAAGACAAAAAAAGATCCCTATATCTAGGGATGCAAAATTAAGACTTGTTTTGGGAGTTATTGCTTTTATGCACTATAAATAGTAACACAGTGTTTAGTACCTATCATCAAACTAAGGTTGATATTCATCTAGGCCTAAGGTCTTAACAAATATAATAATGAATTTAAGGTGAATATTGTTGCGATAAGCAAATCTTTAATCTTCATGAATGGGAAAATTAGAGAGGAAAACGTTATTGCACCAAACGCACTTGTATTTAAAATACGCTTGAACGATTAAGTATTTGGGGCAAGATTTGCTGAGGGCACAACCATGGATTCACCTCAAATCCAGTCGGCAAAGCAATGAATTGCTTTAACACACTATTATCTTATCTCGTTTTCACCCCCCATAACAACGTATTTATGATGCGGTACCACGCATATTTTATGCGGTACCACGCACGATCACGCATAAGGTACATCATTCTTCGCATTTCACCGTCAAAAGTGTTAATAAGTAAGAGCTCGCCGATCAAGAGCATTCCAATGAATAAGCATCTGTTCATTATTCATCCAGCGCTTTGTGTCTGTCCATGGGTCATTATAATAAAATCCATTTTCTGTGTAGCCTGTAAGCACCAACGCGTGAAAGTAAAAACCATCATATGTACCCCAGATCACGATCGGATGATCTTTGCTTAAATAGTCTTTCAATTTGTCAGTTGATGCTCCGGTCAAATTCGCAGAATTTCCTGCATACTTTTTCACAAGATACATTAGGGCAGGTGGATAGATGGTCATTCCTGACTTAGAGTACGGACTGCCAACAAACCCGGTATTAGGATCACCGTTTGTTGCACGCGGCATTTCTTCTGCAAGTGCCACTTTGGTCACACGTGCTCCCTTGTAGCGGAGCATCATTGTAACTGCCGTAATTTCGCACCCTGCAGGCAGTTCCGGTAATTGACCAATGACAGCAACATTCATACGATAACTTTTGGGAATTTTAGTTCCTGAATAGATAATCTTAGTCACCGGCTCATTAATCACTTTTTCAGATATTGCCTTTCCCAACACAACCTTACTGCCAACAATTTTTGCCTGATAACGGACAAGTTTTGAACCTTTAATGCCTGTTTGATGAACAGTGGTTTTTCCTCGAACCATTGATGACTTTTCAACATTTTTCGTTTTGAATGTGATGCTTACTTTCTTTTCATAGATTACTTGAACTTTTTTTGAAAGCGATGTTCTGACGCCACCACTTTTAAATGTATAGGTTAGTTTATACGTTCCGACTCTTTTAGTATCCACATGACCTGAAACCTTTAATGACTTCAAGGACTGTTTTTCTCCTTTCTGATTAGTCACGGTAACATTTTTTTTCGGATCAAAATGTTCACCTAAATGAATGGTCTTTGGCACACTTTTTACATTTATTTTGACGTTTAGCCCAGATGCAGTTTCTCCAAACAATTTTAAGGAACAACCGAAAAGTTGAAGAGCAATACTGAGAAAAAATGCAATGATAATATAGCTCTTTAGCCGTTTATACAACTGGTACGTCCCCCCTTTAACCATGAATAACTGTATTACAAAAATTTAACGAAGAATACTTAATTTTTGCTTAAAAAATTTTGGGAGATTACGATTTTTGAATGCCATGTTATTATAGTTATAGATATGAACCAACTATTTGAAACGAGTGGAGGATTTGTTGATGACGGACTTATCTTTTGTAGCAATTGATTTCGAAACCGCGAATGCGCATCGCACATCCCCATGTTCCGTTGGTTTAACAAAAGTGAGCCAAGGACAAGTTGTTGACTCCTATTATTCATTAATTAATCCTGAAGAATTTTTCGATGCGTACAATACACAAATACATGGAATTCATGAGGATGATATAACCACTGCTCCGACAATGGCTGAGCTATATCCAAGACTTCTCTCGTTTATTGGTGGCCTTCCCTTAGTCGCACATAATGCCAGTTTTGATATGAGCGTCTTGCGCTTGACACTGGATAAATATCGGTTGCCTTATCCGGAGGTCAATTATTTTTGTTCCTACATTCTTGCCAAGAAACTATTGACTTTATCATCCTATCGTTTGGATCAAGTTGCTTCATATTACCACATTGCATTTCATCATCACCAAGCCTCTGAGGATGCTTTGGTTTGCGCGGAAATCGTTAAAAACATGATGCAAGAATTTCAACTTGATAGTTTAGATCAAATGCAACGGACAATTAATTACCGGCCCGGCCACTTACATAAGCATTCCTATGCTCCATTCTCATCAGTTGCGAGGCGCCTTCAAGCCGTCGGACACAATAATAGCTAAGAAGCAATTTGACGAACATCATCCGCTTTTTCACCAAGTCGTAGTGTTTACCGGAGTGATTCAATCCATGTCACGTCAGGACGCATGCCAAATCGTGGCTGACTTTGGTGGCATTAACGGCAACAGCGTGACTAAGCAAACAACGCTGCTCGTGGTTGGCAACCCTGATCATCGGACACCTACGAATCAAAAAAGCAGCAAAGAACTCAAGGCAGAAAAACTTTCTTCACAAGGACAAGAGATCAACATCATAAGCGAAAACGAATTTATATTTATGATTAATCTGACGCAAGCCAAAACAGAACAATGAAATTTAGACAACAAATAGTCGAAAATATAAAAGGACCTCCAGCTAATTTCGGTTGTAGATCCTTATCAATTTCTCTACCATGTAACCCATTTTTTATCTAGCGGAGCGTCTTGTCTCATCTTTCCAAATCAGCACACAATAATGAAACGAAATGTGTATTGAGCGAAGAATTGACTGCTTTCTGCGATTGTTATGATATATATTCATAAACAGCCTGATTACTTTCAATCTTTGCTTCCACGTTGGTTGCTCAATTTGTGTTTGAACAGGTTGTTTCATTTACATCCATCCTTTAGGAGGCAAAATGCATGACGACGCCTGACTATAGCCCGTTATTGAAAACCTGATGCCTATTCGACTAACTTTCATACCTTAACTATTAACAAGCATGCCACAATAGCATGGTCATTATTTAATATTCTTAAACATAATAAATGGTGATTAATACCGCTGACAGCGTCAGAAACCACCAATGGATGCTGCATTGAGAAGTATTATTTAAATGAATTATTTTGTAACACAGTGACAGTTTTTTGAGTCGTCCGTGCAGTTTTTTTTGTATATGCTACAAGCCGAACGATGTCGTTACAACATTGCTTTGCACCAATTACCAACAGCGGTACACCGATAAAATCAATTTTTAGCCAACGTGAACACAGACCCCCTATTGTCATAGCAAATGGAACCGTTGGTGATGTATTCGAAAAAATAATCTTTTCACTGCCCTTATATTTTTGCTGCAACAATAAACTTAAATTTGATAATGCTGCAAGCATATGTTTTGATGATCCGCGGCCAACCGTATAAACTGAATTTCCATCATCATCAATTCCATGAAAGATTAGTGTACCCATATCAGCCGAGGTAAGCCGATTAAAATAAGGTACAGATATGATTTCAGCTTTGGTTAATTTATGATCTGGAGATATTTTTTTTAGATGATATGCAGCCGCTAGTGCTGTAGTATGCGTGCCGCCAAAATCATTATATATGTAAATCAATGGGATCATCCTTTTTCATGCAAGTTGACATTAATTTTCCCTATTGAACCATGAATTATCCAATGCCGGTAGATGATTTCAGAGCAGCAACGAAGTAGACAGATACTGTGATTGTTATCTTATTTACACATCAAAGGACAAAATGCAGAAAGACTATTGAAAATCGGGGCAGATTCGGGGCGCAATCAAAAAGAAACCAATAATTGAGCGTTTGCCCCCCCTCTTTTTCAGGGCAAAACAAAAACCCCTCAAAGCCATATGGCTCAAGGGGTTTCAGCAAATCTATTGATTAATATTGTTCCATGTATTGATCGCGTTCCCATGGGTGTACTTGAGTGCGGAACATATCCCATTCAATTTCTTTTGCATCGTTGAAGTGGGAAACCGTATGTTCGCCAAGCGCGCCAGTGATGACTTCGTCTGCATTAAACGCATCGACAGCTTCTTTAAGAGATGCAGGCAATTCATGAATGCCAAGTTCTTCGCGTTCCTGATCGTCCATCACGTAAATACTGCGGTCAACTGAAGCAGGAGGTGTCAAGCCTTTCTTAATACCGTCAAGTCCAGCAGCAAGCAATGCAGCCATGCCTAGGTATGGGTTAGTCGCAGGGTCAACGCTACGTACTTCGATACGTGTGCTGAGACCGCGAGCTGCAGGGATACGAATCAGAGCGCTTCGGTTGCTCAATGACCATGCAATATAGCTTGGTGCTTCATAGCCAGGAACCAAACGTTTGTACGAGTTAACGATCGGGTTCGTAATGGCAGTGAATGCACGCGCATGTTCTAGAGAGCCGGCGATAAATGCCTTTGCTGTCGCACTAAGACCATCTTCAGAATTTGCATCATAAAATGCATTTTCTTTACCCTTGAAAAGAGACATGTTCGAGTGCATACCTGAACCATTTACACCAAACAGCGGCTTAGGCATGAATGTCGCATGCAGTCCGTGCTTACGGGCAATCGTTTTAACAACTAATTTAAATGTCTGGATGTTGTCACAAGTTTTAACAGCATCTGCATATTTGAAGTCGATTTCGTGCTGACCAGGAGCTACTTCATGGTGAGAAGCTTCAATTTCAAAGCCCATGTCTTCGAGCTCAAGGACGATATCACGACGGCAATTTTCGCCAAGATCCGTAGGAGCAAGGTCGAAATATCCGCCTTTATCATTTAAGTCAAGAGTCGGTTCGCCTGATTCATTCAATTTGAAGAGGAAAAATTCTGGTTCCGGTCCAATGTTGAACGAAGTGAATCCAAGTTTCTCCATTTCAGCTAGCTGAGCTTTCAAAACCGAGCGAGGATCGCCTGGGAACGGCGTACGATCTGGTTTGTAAATGTCGCAGATGAGACGTGCAACTTTACCTTTTTCTGCTGTCCAAGGGAAAATGACAAAGCTGTCATAATCAGGATACAAAAGCATGTCTGATTCTTCGATCCTTACAAATCCTTCGATTGAAGAACCATCAAACATAATACTGTTATCAAATGCTTTCCCAAGCTGACTTACGGGAATTTCAACATTTTTAATAATCCCAAGAAAATCAGTGAACTGCAAACGAATAAATTTAACATTTGCTTCATTTACCTTAGAAATAATGTCTTCTTTTGTAAACTTTGCCATTCAAGATCCTCCCCAAAGATAAGTTTCTGTTTTTAAAATTATATACACAGAGAAATATCATCGAAAAAACCGTGATAACTCCCCTTGTATTAACGAAGTTTTGCCAAACTTGCCTGCTTGCACGAGCTCGGACTTAAGGAATTTCATGAGTTCAGCATCCGACATTGCTTTCTTTCCTTCAGCAGGTCGGTTTGCCACTACAGGCTTTTCACTGAGTACTCTCCTAATACCAGCTAAATTGACACCTTCATCTAAAAGAGATTTGATGTCCAAAAGCCGATCGACGTCGTTAAAAGAAAAGACGCGGCGATTTCCTTCACTACGCTCAGGATGAATTAAATCATTTTCTTCATAGTAGCGTATCTGCCTGGCCGTCAGCCCAGTTAATTTCTGAACAATACCCATGGAGAATAAAGGCATTGATCGGCGTACGTTATCAGCCATTTCGCCTCACGCCCCTTCCTTAAACACATTATAACGGGCAGCTGATTTGTTGTCAATCAATGTTAGTTTATCTTACGGCAATTTGTTATGATTTTAATTGAATTGTCACAATTTGATTAAATCATGATCGAGCAGTTCCTTTTCCATTAGATGATTAACCGCAATCATCAGCGCCGCTTTGACATGCTCAAAGGTCAATCCTCCTTGAACATAAAGAGTATACGGAGGACGAATCGGCCCATCCGCCGTTAATTCAAGACTTGCGCCTTGAATAAAAGTGCCCGCTGCCATGATGACATCGCTTGTATATCCCGGCATTGGACTCGGGTAGGGTTGCACATGAGCATTGATTGGGGAAGCCATTTGTATCGCCTGACAGAATGCGATCATTTGATCCGGGTCATGGAAAGTGACTCTCTGAATAAGGTCTGTCCGCATTTTTTCCCATGAAGGCGACGTCTCCATCCCTAATTTTTCCATCAGTGCTGATGTGAAAACTGCACCTTTCACCGCTTGGGCGACCGTATGCGGTGATAGAAAGAATCCTTGATATTGATCTTTGAGTTCACCAAGCGATGGACCTACTTCTTTTCCCAATCCCGGCGCTGTCAACCGTTCCGCACACAACGAGACCAAAGCCTCGCGACCTACTATATAGCCGCCAACTTTTGCCAGTCCTCCACCCGGATTCTTAATTAGAGATCCTGCCATTAAATCCGCACCAACATGACACGGCTCGCGCGTTTCAGTAAATTCGCCATAGCAATTATCGACAAAGATAACAACATCTGGGTGTGCCTTTTTAATTGAGGAAATTGCTTCACCGATCTGACTTATCGCTATGGACGGACGGTTTGCGTAGCCGCAGGAACGCTGAATACCGATCATCTTTGTGTTCGGGGCAATCGCATCAATCACAGCCTGCGTATCTATTCTCCCCTGCCTCAGCGGAACCGATCTGAATTGGATACCAAAATCCTTCAGTGAACCGTGACTGTTTCCCGATAATCCGATCACACCTTCCAATGTGTCATAAGGCTTACCGGTTATGTACATTAACTCATCGCCCGGCCGAAGTACACCAAAAAGTGCGGTTGTGATTGCATGTGTACCCGAAATCATCTGTGAACGCACGAGAGCTGATTCCGCTCCGAAACAATCGGCATACACAGATTCAATACCTTCTCTCCCAAAATCATCATACCCATAACCTGTGCTGCCATTAAAGTGGGCATCACTTATTTTATTTTTCTTAAAACTTGATAAAACGCGGTATTGATTTTCTAGAGCAATCGCATCAACTGCTTTCAATTGTTCTGCAATTTGCGCTTCGACCGCCGCAGATATGCTTATTAATTCTTTTCCAAACGTTAGTGCATCAAACATTTTTATAACTCCTTATTGGTTGAAGCCTGATTATGAATTAACTTCGATGCTATGGCCGTCTCCGGGTAGACGAATCCTTCAACTTCATACTTCTGAGCGTTTTCATCATAGACTTGTTTATTTAAGATCGTGTTCAGTTTAATGTCATTTAATAATTTACCTTCATCGGCATCCAATAGTGCGTGAAAGGGCACCATTTGCTGCACAATCTGCGATTCAATTTCAGCGAGAATCCGATCACGATCATTGATGTCACGCGCAGACACGAGCAAAGAACCTTTGGGAACGATGAATGGAGTCTGAAGCAAATCCTTCTTATTGTAAATTGTCAGCATTGGCAATTCATCTGCGCCCAACTCCTCGAGCAATGCGCGCACCGTCTTCTCGTGGGTGATCAAGTCCGGATCAGATGCGTCAAGCACGTGCACAATAAGTTGCGCGCCTGTTACTTCCTCAAGTGTCGATCGGAATGCAGCAACAAGTTGTGTCGGCAGCTCCTGAATAAATCCTACCGTATCGGACAAAAGACAAATAAACCCATTCAGTAGGTTCATTTTACGCGTCAGAGGGTCCAGTGTTGCGAACAGTTGATTTTCGGCGTATGTACTTGCCGCAGTCAGCTGATTGAACAAGGTTGATTTCCCCGCATTTGTATAGCCAACCAGAACAACCTGGCATTGATTATTCATCATTCGTCGATCACGATAACGTTTACGATGCTGTACAACCGTTTTCAATTGATTACTGATATCCTTCATTCTGCTTCTGATATAGCGTCTATCTGATTCCAGTTTTGTTTCTCCAGGTCCACGAGTCCCGATTCCGCCGCCCAAACGTGAGAGCGACTCGCCCATGCCGCTCAAACGCGGTAGTAAGTACTGAAGCTGAGCAAGTTCAACTTGAAGTTTTCCCTCTCGTGAGCGTGCCCGTACGGCGAAGATGTCCAAAATAAGCTGAGTCCTGTCCAGTACTTTTGCATAGAGCAATGCGCCGAGACGTCCCTGCTGTGACGGGGATAGCTCACCATTAAAGATCACCGTTCCTACGTCTAATTCTTTTTCCAAAGCCTCAAGTTCTTGTAATTTACCACTTCCTATATAAGTGGCTGAGTCAATTTTTTGTCTTTTTTGAGTCACGACGGCAACAACTTGGCCACCAGCCGTTTTCGTCAATGCTTCTAGCTCTTCAAGCGATGATTCAAAATGATCATCGGATTGAGAAGGGAGCTGACAAGCTACGAGTATCACGTTTTCCATAGGTACCTCTCTTTAGTTCCAGGTCATGCTTCATCTGCATGAGACATAACCGATTGTTCTTCTGCTGCCAGATCACAAGCTCGAAGTGTCAGAAGTGCGTCACGATCAAAGCTGTTTTCTCTGACGAGCCGTACTGCTTGCTGACGGATTGTTTTTTCAATAATATTTCGGACATAACGTCCATTGCTGAAATGAGGCTCAAGGCTTGCGACCTTTTGCTGAAGCAAACGAAGTAATTTTTTTTGAGCCTCCGCTGTCATTGTATACTCACGATCGCGGATCATTTGTTTCGCGATATCCAGCAGTTCCATTCCGGAGTAGTCAGGAAAAGACATAATCATCGGAAATCGTGAAGGGAGTCCGGGATTTATTTTTAAGAACTCCTCCATTTCGTCGGAATAGCCCGCAAGAATTAAAATAAATTCGTCTTTATGATCTTCCATTTGCTTCACTAATGTGTCAATTGCTTCCTTACCAAAATCTTTTTCTCCACCACGTGATAGCGAATAAGCTTCATCAATGAAAAGAACACCGCCAAGCGCCCTCTTGACGAGATCTCGCGTTTTTTGCGCAGTCTGCCCAATATATTCGCCAACAAGATCCGCGCGTTCCGCCTCAATCAAGTGACCCTTAGGCAGTATCTCCATTTCCCTGAACAAGTCACTCAAAAGACGCGCAACCGTTGTTTTGCCTGTCCCCGGATTGCCTTTGAACAACATATGGAAGGATTGTTTTCGTACCTTCAGCTGTGCTTCCTCACGTTTGCGATATATATAGAGCCACGCATACAGTTCGCGTACCATATGTTTAATTTGATCCATACCAACCAATCGGTCAAGTTTGGCTTCCAGTTTCTCAAGCGGCTCATGAGTCACGCGCTCATCGATTGGAAAGGGTGTGGTTGTGTTTTTTTCTGTTTTTTGATTGAATACAACATTAATCTGACTTTTCTTCGTAAACGTATAGGCTTCTCGCATAATCCGATCACCTCGCTGTTCTTTGGATCGAGTACCACGTGCGTACCTGCGTTGTTATGTTTACGCCGGTTGGAACGTGTCCGTGATAATTGCCCGCTTTTCAAGTACCCATTAAAAGATGTGTGGACTGCTTTAGTTTATGATTGCCACACTCTATTCAGAATCGACGGATCCAAGATGCGCATTTCGGTGAACCGAATTTATTCCCTCCAAAAAAAGCCCCACGAAACAAAAGAAAGACAGCGCAACCGCTGCCCTTCCAGAATCTATTATGACTCGTCTTGACTGGTCCAATTCACAGGTTTTGAAGGAGTAAACGTGGAAATCGCATGTTTGAAAATTAATTGCTGTTTGCCTTCACTATCCAAAAGCACTGTGAAATTATCGAAGCCCTTGACCTTACCTTTCAATTGAAAACCACTGACAAGAAAGACGGTCACAAACGTTCCTTCTTTTCGCAACTGATTGAGAAATGTATCCTGGATGTTAATTGACTGTTTCATTTTATTCCTCCTCTTTTCTCTCTAAATAAGACTATTTCGATTTAATGTAAAGATATCCTGCATAGAACTCTATTTTTATCTGATCTTTATCTCTGAGAAGGAATTTAATTGTCCAATCAGAAAGATCTACACCTAAGATTATATTTTAAATTTCCATCATTTGCAAAGATCGTTTCGAAAACAATACAATATATGTGAGATTAGTTGACGATAATCACTCATTCGCCTCGTTATCCAAAATAAAGCGATATATTTCTTCAGCTTTTGCCGGGAAATTATGCACAGCTTCGGTCATATCGAACCAGTGTACAGACATTTGCCGTCTGAACCATGTCAGCTGCCGTTTCGCGTAATGACGCGAATTTTTTTTCAACTGATTCACAGCTTCATCAAGTGGACAGGTGTCATCGAAATAGGGGATAAATTCCTTATAGCCGATCGCTTGCATCGCCTGTGCTTCCCCTAGACCTTTTTCATATAATGACCTTGCTTCATCAAGCAGTCCTTCATCCATCATCTGATCAACGCGTGCGTCAATCCGCGCATACAGTGTCTCACGCTCCATTGTCAGCCCGATGCACAGATATGGATAAAGAGGTTGAATCGATTCATCCGGCAAATGGTCGCTAAAAGGTTTCCCGGTTTCATGGTAAACTTCCAATGCCCGCATCACACGTACAAGATTATTCGGATGGATCCGTTTCGCAGCGATAGGGTCCACGCGCGCCAATTGATCAAACAGTTCCCTTCCGCCACCTTCGCGCACAATCCGTGCCAACTCAAGGCGATATTCCGGATTCGCCCCACTTGAAGCGAACTGATAATCAAAAAGCGCTGCCTTGATGTAGAGCCCGGTGCCGCCGACTAGGATCGGCATTTTCCCTTCAGATGAAATAGTGTCGATCATTCGCCGAGCGTCGCATTGATATTCCGCAGCTGTATACGCTTCATTTGGTTCGCAAATATCAATCAGGTGGTGCGGCACGCCTTCCGCTTCCTCATTCGTTACCTTCGCGGTACCAATATTCATCCCACGATACACTTGAAACGCGTCACCGTTAATGATTTCACTGTGAAGGCGCTTAGCAAGTGCCACACTTAACTTTGTCTTACCGACAGCAGTCGGTCCCACAATGACAATCGTCGTTCTTTTCATAAAATAACTCCCAAATAAAATGTGGGTTCAGTATAACACAATTCGAACCACGCGTGCATTGGATCGGGTGATCACGAGGCCAATCGAATGACGTGAGTCGCTAAGATGCCCGATCTGTGAAAGATACGACTACCGCCTCGCGTATAACAATAAGCTTTACTATATGATTCGGTTACATTCAAAAAGCGCACATGGCTTTGACTCATCTTGCCACTCCTTGATGCTTAATAAATCAATTCGATACGATCGCCTCTTTTCATGAACGCCGCCTTCATGATTCTATTATAGTGAACGTACGTTCCTTAGTGTAAGTTAACTCTTTTGATCAATGAAAATATCTGAAAAAATTACTCAATAGTATTACATACCTGTATGTCCATCTTTACGAGCGTTCATTCATGTTGGCAGCTTTATTTTTTCAAAAGCTGCGTGTCATACATGGTAAAATCACAGCGATAAATAAACAGATATTTCCCATCAATAATTAGTCCGGTCGAATTTGGTACTTCAGTCGAAAAATAAGAGACATGATTGCCTGCAAATGTGGCAATTGGTTTCCCAAGCTGTGAACGAATCAGAATTACTTTCGATCGTCCATCGAAATAATTGTGATAGCTGTTAACCATTCGATTAACAAACGGCACACTGCGTTCTTGGTTTTCAACGAGCATCTTTTGCGGTAATTTATTCATGACATCCTGCAAACCTTTTTCATACATAATCAATGTGCTGCCCACATGAACGACTTGCTTTCCGCCAATTGTAATATTTAAAACCGAAGATTCTTTTGTTGTTTCGCCCTTCTCATTCGTGCGGTCAAACTTATTGTCTCGCTTTATCGATCCTGAGACACCTTTTATTGTATCAATCGGCTGCCCATCTGCGTCATAGGTTTGCATCGTAACATTGAGTCCCTTTAAACTTCCTTCAATTTGCGTTGTAAAAAAATCCAACACCTGACATCCGGATAGCACAACGACCGATAAAACGAATAGTGCTGAAATCAATAGGATTTTAATTTTCTTTATCAATGAATCTCTCTCCTGCCTCTTGAGGGAATCTAGTAAGCTACTAAAATCATAGCGCGTGCATCACCTTTTGTCATCCGTCTCGAGACAGAGTTGAAAAAAATGTACAAAAAAAGAGAGCCCTCTCAGGCTCAAGAAATGACACTATACGGTAAACAAAGAATAGCACGCCCCACTGAACAAAATCTGAACAAGAAAAAAAGACGCCGCAGCGCCTTAAAAAGGGGGAAGTTATTGTTTTCATGTTTCTATCCTAGCTTAGAATTCTTAAGAAACCCTTAATATATGTTGCGTTATCTATGATGTTTTCGTTATCCTTTTGTAATCATGATGATGCGCCTGCTTTGACTCTTATTTAGCAATAAAAATAGCATAGATCAGAAAAAGTACTGCTAAAATGACGATGATGGACATGCATCCTGGTCTCCCGATAAAAACACGATCAAAGTTATTGTTTTGCCGTTCATGATTATGATCATCCAATGGGAATGCACGCATCCTTTCTAAAAATACTGACTGAGTGTTCCATCAATTAAACCAGTAAATGATTAGACTTTAAACAAAAATTTCCGTTCATAATCTAGGAGCTCCTGCAATCAATAGAAACGTCGTCCACAAGAGAATCAGCGTACAGATAATAATTCCAATCACCTTTGTAACTAATGTCAGACTATTTTCTTTCCTCGCTTTGTTCAGTGCTACAAGCAAAATTAGGGCTGCAATCGTCGTGACATACGCGATCCCCGCGCCAACCCAATACCAGAGCGGTCTTGGTCCCCAATAAGCCATTCCTTGAAACCCGCTGCTGAACGCAGCGCCAACAAACATAAGAAAAAATGCAATTAAATTAGGGTGTTTCAGTTTACTCATCGTCAATATCCCTCACCTATCAAGTCAATCTGCCTTGTCTCTAAAAATTTAAAATCTTAATTATTTATGCCGGTATAGTACAGACCACCGACGCGCATGAATAAAAATGGACATTCCCGGAAGATCGACGTTTTAATCATACGAAACCATGACTCAATCAATCTTAAACAGCCTGTGAAAAAGATTGATCAACACCTTCAATCCTACCTCAACTATTAATTTTGTGGGGGCAAATTTATTTTGCCCCCTACCCCCGTCACTGCACGTGTTTGAACATCTTTTCCATTTCGTAGGGCGTATAGTCAGAGCCTTTTTTACAGTTTCATATTTTATGAAAATCCCTTTGTAGAGCCATTTTTGAGAATGCCATTTTCAAGTAAAATCATAGCATTTCAAATCTACATGGGCAAATTATGGGCAAGGAGTTGCTGAATAAATGAGTGCAAAAATCAAACTGAGCTCTGTAGAAATTATGATTAATACCAATAACCAAAAGCTTATTGATCTAAGAAAATATGAAGAAGAACATCACAATGATCTGCCAGCAGGCCCTATCTATTGGGCGGTCGTCCATGAAATTGAATATCTCGAGAAACAAAATCAGGAGCTGATCAATTAAAATGTTCAATCAATTTTTAATTGATGCCATAATTGAAGCAATTGATGGGAAAATTTCTGATTTAAGAAAATACGAAAATGAGCATCAGAATGACTTAAACAACCGTGCCGTTTATTACGCAGTTTGCCGTGATATTGATTGGCTTGAAAGAGTAAAAAAGATCTGATTGATGCTTAAATAAGTTGATAGAGAGAGTATTGCAAGATGACCTAATATTTCCCCACTCCCAAGCGAGGGTGTGGGATTTTTTATTGTCGTTGACTAAAAATGGTTCATGAAAATCCTTGGGATTCCATGAACCATTTTTAGTGTCTCTTTGTAACACTTATCAGTGATTAATATATTACACGATAATAATCGGTTGTTGTCATACCGGTCAAAACAAAGGTAGGAGCTAAAAAGAAATTTTATTTTTTATTCCCTGAAAAATCAAAATCCGCCTCAATAAGTTGAAATTCCTGGTTAATCCATTTTTGAACCAACCTGGTAAATGATCGATTCTCTGAATCCAGAATAGTCCTTAACTGATTTTGATTTTTTCTAGTAAGTGTTACGGATTTTCGCATATTTCCACTTATTATAGTGGTTGACCGGATGGCGCTATTTGGCAATGGATGACTATTTCAAGTGGAAGGCACAGCACTCTAAAAAACAGTCTCAGGATTCATTCTAAAGTGTCTTCACTTTCACCTAGCTAACGACCTGTTCCAACTGAGATCAATTGACACACAAATTCGGACTTGACCGGTTTATGCGTTATAATGAGGGCAAGATAGGTGGGATTTAGATATGAACAAATGGACAAAATCAGTAATGATTTCAGTACTTGCTGTAGCGAGCTTACTGACTATAACAGCATGCAATAAACCTAATACTTCCCATACAGCAACAACTAAAGTGGGCTACACGCCTTTAAAGACAGCTGGATCCACTCGTAACGTGGTTGCTACGGGTAAACACGCCCTTTATACGAAACCCGGCACGGTAAAAGGGGCTAAACTAGTGGCTTCCAAGAGCAAGATGGCAAAATTTGCTTCTTATACTCGTGCAGATGCTGATTATTACTATGGTCGTCTGAAGAACCACGCTTATAAGGGTTCAACTTATTATTTCCGTGCCTACGGTTATAAAGTCACCCACACCGGTTCCGTTTATTATCGTGTCGTGACGATGAATGGTAAATATCGGGGTTACATCTATGGGGGTAAAAAAGTAGGTTCATTTGCCGGCGGAGTTAAAAAAGCAACGACTACCCAACCCACAACAATTCCTGCTAACTTTATGAATTACGTCGGGGTTGCCATTCCAGGTACTGTTTGGAATCATGTTCCTTACACTCAATACAAGACTAAGAGCTTTGGTCAAGTAAACTCAACAATTCCAAGTCTGGCTAAATTTAAAGTCACTAAGGCTGTAAAAAGGACTCGGGAACAAGATATTTACTTCTACCTTAAATCTCAAAAGAGCTCAGTACCTTCAGGTTGGGTACGTTTCCGTTACGTTCGTTCTTACAGTGAAATTGAAGGCAATGAAGGCATTATTCGCAATTGATAGCTCTAATGCGTCATGACAGGTCACTCATCAACGATCAACCTGCATTCCCCGTGAATTTATACCTATGATGGAATCGTCACCCCAAGTGCCTTGAACAGATGCATCTGGGTTTTGGTCATCTCACCAATGGATGGCTCATGAACCGCGTTGCCGGAATTGTTCAATGACATCCAATTCATCAAGAACTTCTTGAAGTGTGTACCGTTTGAAGAGGTCATGGTCGCTCGCTCATTGCTTTTTTTATGTATGATAAATAGAACAGGGCAATATATGGAATGGAACGACTGAATGAAGAATTTCGTCGCATGGGATGGGGTACTCATTCGCATTTTTCCAAACGTGAGTCAGTGACTCGCCTCATGGGCTCAGTCTTCATGGAGATCAATGAAAAGTGGCTGGCCGGACGCCGTTCAATCGGAGTATATCCAGAATCGATAATAAAAAAAGGTGCCTAAAATATAAGGTACCTTTTTTTATTACTCAAAAGTAATATTACTTAAAAATAACATGAACGCAAACCTATATTATTGTCAAACGGTTTCGACCGCGATATATATAATGTTCTTTCGACTGATACTTGGGAGAACAGCAATGGAAAAAGATAAAACAGTCTATTGCGATGGCACCCGCCATTTGACAAGAAGTGAACTTCAGAATCTGGTCGAACGTTCAGAAACTAGGCACAATGTTCTGAATGCTGCCCTCCAGAGCTTACTGATCATGTTAGCTCGGCTTTTTTGTTCATTTCATTTTTTAGTGCTTTTTAATGTAGACGCCGGTAAAGTCAACCCGCGGTCCGTAAACCGGATACTGTAATCCCTTGACATAGGGCTTCTGCATCCAAATCTGGCCGTCCTGTTCCAGCGGAATGATCCCCGTATCCTGAATCAGAATTTTTTCTGCTGCTTCCAGGTCATCCCAACGTTTGGTCTCATTGGCCTCATTTTCTGCTGAGGTAATCAGTTTATCATACGTTTTGTTTGACCAGGCTGACGAATTTTCCGGATGTCCGGTCGTGAACATATCCAGATAGGTCATCGGGTCCTGATAATCCGGTGCCCGGCTGGCGTATGAAAGATCAAATTTGAAGTCTGTCCGTAGTTTTAAGAAATTGGCAAAGGGCTGCTGATTGATCGTCACATGAACGCCTTTGAGTTTTTCGAACTGTGAAGCCAGATATTGATTGTAATTCTTCAGCTGATCGCCATCCGGCGTCAGGAAATTGAGATTGAGTGTTTTAATGTTCAATTCTCTTTTGGCCGTTGCCCAATCCTTTTGCGCCTGTTCCGTACTGCCCAGCGGATAACCATTTTCTGTCCCGGCACGGAAATCCTCCTCGTGAGGACCTCTGACGAAGAATTTCGGAACCACAAAGTTCGAAGGCAATAATGAGCCCTTCATCAGCTTTACGACAAATGAATATGCATGACGGTCGATCGATTCGCTGAGCGCTTTACGCAGGGCAGCATTTTTCAAATACTTATTTTTTTGATTCACATAAAGGAAACGGGTTGTCGAGGTCAGGCCGTAATAGAGCTGATCGGGAATCTTATTTTTGAGCTGTTTGGCCTGATCACCGGAGATACTTTCAATCATGTCGGTCTCCCCCGCCTTATACAGGTTCACCTGTGTCGCTTCTTCCTTGATGACACGAACAGTTATCTTCGTCAGATGAATTTTTTTGGCATTCCAATAACTGTTGTTCTTCACATACGTCCAGCCGCTACCTTTATTCCAGGCATGCAGTTTAAACGGCCCATTATATAATAGATTTTTCGGACCCATGGCATACTTTTTGCCTTGCTTGGTAATAAAATCCTGGCGCTGCGGATAAAAGGCTGGCGTCGAAAGCAGGCTTAGGAAGAACGGCGGTGCCGGTTTTGCAAAGGTGACCTGAACTTTATGGGTTCCAATCGCTTTGATACCGAGTTTTTTATACTTGCCATACAACGGATCTTTCGGATTTTCAATTTGTTCCGCGTTCTTGATTCCTGCCGAAGCATACAGGAAATTATAAGCGGGGTTGGCTTTCGGATCGTTTTCATGCTGCCAGCCATAGACAAAATCCTGCGCCGTTACCGGTTTTCCGTCCGACCACTTGATCCCTTTCCTGAGCGTAAACGTATACGTCCGTTTATCAGCGCTTGCTTTAGCGCTCTTCGCCAGATCCAGCTGCACTTCACCACTTGGAGCCCCGAGCTTATCCAGATGCATCCGCGTCAGACCGCTGTTCACCATCGCCAGTGTATTGGTTGACTGCGTGTCCGTCGCCTGCGTATAGTCCAGCGTCGGGATATCGGCAGTCGTCGTGACGCGAAGCACTTGCTTTGCCGCCAGACCGGTCTTCCCTGAAGAAGTTGAAGAGCCTGAAGAAGTTGAAGAGCCTGAAGAGTCAGAAGAGCCACCTCCTGAGCAAGAAGAAAGGATCAGCACGGGGACAAAGACGAGCGGCGCCAGATACTTTGCCCATTTTGATCTCTTTTGCATATGTAATTCCCCCCAAACTTTAAATACGGGTATAAACGGCGATAGGCTGCTAAAAAAGCGAAAAGATCAAACGTCTGAATTTTGCAAAATCAGCCGCAGTTTCGGCACTCAGCCATTTTAATTAGGCAGACATCATCCGTCAAACCTCGGGAATATTATACACCAATTTTCTGGAATGATGATAGAATAGATCTGTTATTCTATTTTCGCAAAAATATATATATAAATTATGGGATTCAATTACAATAAATAGATTTAGCATTTAATGGAGAACGATTGACAGAATCATGAATTCTAAACTACGATAAGAACAAAGAAAGGAGCAGATGATGCCCAGATTAATTTCTATTCAATTAAAAATGGCAACTACGAAATTTCATCTGCTGGGTTGGCTTATCCTTATTGTATGTTCACCCCTTGTGCAATTTTTAATAATCCGACAGGGATACCAATACTTTAAACCTGTCGAAGTCTTTCAAAATACAGTATCCGGTCTGATTGCGCTACTCAGGTTGGGTAAGCGCCATGCGCATTCTTTCTTATTTTGAGATTCAGTGAAATTGAAGGCAATGAAGCCATTATTGATAATCGACAGCTCTAACTCGTCATTACATGTCACTCATCAACGATCAAATAAAAAAAGTTACCTAATATTGGTAGTAGTATTATAGCAAATTATTTAGCACATGAATCCGCACTTTTCGTGGGTGACCCCCGCAACTATGATGCGCGATCACCCACGGCATTGCAGTACAGTAACACATTATTAAAACTAATTATTTTTTTTAGATCCATATAAAATAATTCCCCTTCCCCATACTTGATTTTGGTAACCTTTCCCTTTGCTGTCTCTATAATTGTGAAACCATGTTCACCAGCTTCGGCTACTTTCGCTTTGTTTTGCACACCATCGAGGACAAGCACTAGAATCTTATTTGACTCAATATTTTATGTCACCAATTTTCGATCTGAATTCAGTTCAATTTCCTTTTCACGCATAGTTACCACTCCTCTCTGATTGCATTCATTGTCTGTTTACTTACCATCGTGGCTATCATTTCCATTCGTTTCATCCACGACCTCACAATCAAGCATTCAACCAGGACGTTCATAGATTCCAGTACTTCATTTGTTCATTACAGTTCGAACAGAAATATTCATCCATGATTTTCATCGACCCGGTCATAACCTCAGATATGGAAAATCTATGGTCAATTACATAAAACGTGGTGATAAGTGATAATGCCGGATCATTTATCTTGGTGGATACCGGTCGGCAACTATAACATAGACACAATCAGCGATTCATTAAGAGACTCAAAAAAGCACACAAAATAACCCTACAGTCGATTCACTCCATCTTCTGCACGGTTAAGAATAAAGCCATTGAATTAGAAATGTTGTGCTTTATAAGTTTTAAAACGTATCAATCGCTAAGACGGAGTCAAAATCTTTATGGATACAACCGCGAACTGTGATGCGCAAATCTATCAAGATCACGAACTCACTTGACAAGACTGGTTGTTCCCACCAAATACCGTGTCCAGTATCCGTACGATCACTATTGACGAAAGACTCATCGCACAATTTCTGCAGTATCCGACAGGGGGCAAATCCATTTCCCCCCCCCTTAAAAATCCCTTCACTGCACGCGTTTGAACATCTTTTCCATTTCGTAGGGTGTAAAGTGAACGAGAACCGGACGACCATGTGGGCAGGTGAACGGATCCTTGGCTTTACTGAGTGTGTCGAGCAACGCTTGGATCTCATCCTGGCGCAAATAATGATTGGCTTTGATCGAACGCTTGCAAGACATCATCATCGCAAGTTTCTCACGGAGTTTCTTGATCGATACTTTGCCAGTTTCAATTAATTGATGAACAAGATCATTAATCATTTCTTCTTCTTTACCCTTCGGCATCCACGTTGGGCAGGAACGGATGATCAAGCTGCGCGCACCGAACTCTTCGAAATTCAGGCCAATGTCACGCAGATATTGTTGATATTCTATAACGGTTTCGTATTCAGATGCACTGAATTCAAAGGTCATCGGGACGAGCAGTTCCTGCACTTCGCGTGCTGTTTCACCGACTTTTTCACGAAAGTATTCATATTTGATCCGTTCTTGTGCTGCATGCTGATCAATAATATACAGCCCATCCTCATTTTGAGCGAAAATATAGGTGCCATGCATCTGCCCAATCAGATACAGTTTTGGCATCCGCTTCTTCGGTTCACCGTCAGATTCATTGTCCACAGGTCTTTCCTCATTCACAACTGCTGATTCCGTTTGAAAAGCCGCCGCAATCTCATTAAATTCCGATTGAGCCGCGAAATGGTCAGCTTCCGGTTCACGCACGTGTTCCGTAAAAGCGGAACTGTTCGTTTCATCATCTTTCCATTCTTCTTTATTAGAAAGTTCCGGGCCGGTGACGGCAGCCGGAGAAAAGTCTAAGGCTTGCTGTTCATTCTTTGGTTTATCCGATACCATATGAGGTTTTCCTGAAACAGAAGGAATGAGTCGTTCACGGTGAAAAGCTGCCCGAATCGTTTCGCTGATCAGTGCGCACAGTTCCTTTTCCTTGCTGATTCTGGCCTCCAGCTTAGCCGGATGAACGTTTACATCGACAAGCGATGGATCCATCTGGATATGGAGCACACAAATCGGATAACGCCCGATCATCATCAAGGTGTGGTAGCCATCCATGATTCCGTTGAAAATCGGATAATTTTTGATAAAACGGTTATTGATGAAAATATAGACATACTGTCTGCCTGCTCTGGAAATCTGCGGATGCACCGCAAGGCCCTCCACCTTAAAGTCGAGCGATTCGCCTGAAAAAGAAAAAGCGGCTTTTGCCGTGCGAACACCGTAAATGGCCGCTAGTACATGGCTCAGATTACCACTGCCATTGGTCTGAAAAAGCGTTTTCTGTTCGTGAGTTAAGCTAAAACGCACCTTTGGATAAGCGAGCGCCATACGGTTAACAACGTCGGTAATCTTTCCGAGTTCCGTATGTATACTCTTCAAATATTTCAATCGCGCCGGGGTATTGTAAAAAAGGCGTTCCACCTTTATTTCCGTGCCTTTCCTGCTTTGAGCGAGACCCGATGAGATCACATGGCCGCCTTGCAAAACAAGATGCGTGCCAGGGTGTTCACCATCGGATGTGGACAGTTCCAGATGCGATACCGCCGCGATACTAGGTAACGCTTCGCCGCGAAAGCCTAGTGTTGCAATATGAAAGAGGTCGGAATCCTCATGAATTTTACTCGTCGCATGCCGTTCAAAAGCTATTTTGCAATCTTCGGGAGCGAATCCGCGGCCGTCATCTGTAATTTTGATTGATTTCAATCCGCCCTCTTCTATGTCAATCAATACTGAGGACGCATCTGCGTCAATCGCATTTTCCACCAGTTCCTTGACAACCGATGCCGGACGTTCAACCACTTCTCCGGCGGCTATTTTATTCGCAAGTGTCTCACTGAGCCGTTTAATTACGCCCATGTGAATCTCCCCTTTCACATGCTTACTTCTTTAATGCTTTCTGCAGCTGATAGAGCTTATTCATCGCATCCATCGGATTCATCGTTAACAGTTCAATTTTACCCAACTCATGCAGCACTTTTCGTTCACGCTTACTGAGCGACGGTGCCGTATCTTCTTGTTTCACGTCGGCAAAGAGTGCCAATTGCTCCGGCTCTTCTTCCACAGTCTCAGCTGCCGCAACTTCCTGTTCAGCTTCCTCTTGAATCGTTGAAGCCGTGCTTTCCACCGATTCCGGAGACGACTGTTCAAGTCCCTGCAAAATCTCGTCCGCGCGATCGATCAAATTATCCGGCAGCCCGGCCAGCTTAGCGACATGAATGCCATAGCTTTTGTCTGCCTGACCATCAAGCACTTTATGAAGAAAAACAACCGTACCGTTTTCCTCCATTGCACCAACATGAATATTTTTAAGCCGATCCAATTTCTCCTCGAGAAAGGTCAGCTCATGATAGTGTGTGGAGAAAAAAGTCTTGGCCGCGATATGATCATGAATGTACTCAACAATTGCCTGAGCAATCGCGATCCCGTCGTAAGTCGACGTTCCGCGGCCGATTTCATCAAGCAGAATCAGACTGTTCTGTGTGGCGTGACTAAGCGCGTAATTCGCTTCGTCCATTTCCACCATGAACGTACTTTGGCCGGATACAAGATCATCAGCGGCTCCAATGCGCGTGAAGATTTGATCAAAGACCGGCAGTGTTGCTTGATCTGCTGGTACAAAGCATCCGATTTGAGCCATGATCGCTGTTAGTGCGGCTTGGCGCATGTAGGTACTTTTTCCGCCCATGTTCGGGCCGGTAATCATTAAAAGATCACAAGTCTTGTCCATATTAAAATCGTTTGCAACGAAGGTTCCTCGGCGCATGACGCGTTCGATTACCGGATGCCTGCTGTTCTTAATCGACAGTGTGCGATCTTTTGAAAATTGTGGGCGCACATAGCCGTTGCGATCGCTAACAGAAGCAAAGCTTTGCAGAACATCCAAGCTGCTGACCAGCCGCGCCAACTTCTGCAGACGTGCTGATTGTTCTTTTATTTTTAAACGGACATCGCCGAACAATTGAAATTCAAGACCGACGCGTTTTTCTTCCGCCTCTAAAATAACCCGTTCTTTTTCTTTCAGCTCCGGAGTGATGAATCGCTCTGCATTTGAAAGCGTCTGTCGGCGCTCATAACGTCCTTCTGGAATCAGTTTCAAGTTCGGGCGGGAAACCTCAATGTAGTAGCCGAACACTCGATTATAGCCGATTTTCAGCGATTTAATGCCGGTTTCTTCGCGTTCCTTAGCTTCAAGTTCGGCGATCCAGCGTTTCCCATTTTTCGACGCATCTCTGTATTGATCCAATGTCTCGTTATAGCCTGATTTGATCATTCCACCGTCCGCTGTTGAGAAAGGGGGATCATCGACAACTGCCCCAGCAATCAATTCCCGAACTTCGGCACACGGGTCCATCTCTTGTTCATACTTGGAAAGCGACGCTTCGCCAAGCTCCGCCAAGGTACGCTTGATTTCAGGAATCTGTTCCAGAGAACGCTTGAGCTGCACGACTTCACGTGGATTGACGTTACCAAATGATACGCGGCCGACCAAGCGTTCGAGATCATAAACATTGCCAAGCAGCGAACGCAACGTCTCACGTTCCAATAGATGTTCCTTCAACGCTTCGGCGGCATCCATTCTTTTCTCAATTTGTTTCTGATTAAGCAGCGGTTTCTCGATCCATTGCTTCAGGCGCCTCCCGCCCATCGCTGTCTTCACATCATCGAGCAGCCAAAGAAGTGAACCGTACGTTTTCTTCTCACGATTGGTGTGCGTCAATTCCAAATTGCGCCTGGAATGCTGATCAATCATCATGTATTCATTAATATGGTAGACATCCGCCGGCTGCAAATGATCGAGCGAACGTTTCTGCGTGCTCAGCAAATAATTCAACAATCTGCCTAACGGACGGAGCAGCTTTTCTTGTTCGATCCCTTCAGTAATGCTTTTTAGTTGATCAGGTACTTGGTCTTCTTTGCTTTCTGAGAAAGTCGTATTCAGCCGTTCAACCAATTCCTCTTTTTTTGTTGGATCGAAATCCGGCGTGAGGACAAGTTCACGTACATCGTTCGCATCCATCTCTTGGATAACGCCGTCCCAAGTTGTGATCAACGTGACCCGAGTTTCACCGGTAGTCAAATCGCTCATGGCAAACCCATAGGAGCCATCGGAGGAAGCGTTCAGTGCGGCAAGATAATTATTCTTTTTCGGCTGCAGTGATTCATCCTCCATAATTGTCCCTGGAGTAATTAACTGGATCACTTCGCGGCGAACCATGCCCTTTGCCTGCTTTGGATCTTCCATCTGTTCGCATATTGCGATCTTGTAGCCTTTATCAATTAGTACCTTAATGTATTGTTTCGCCGCGTGATAAGGAATGCCGCACATCGGTATGTATTCATCCTTACCACCGTTCCGAGAGGTGAGCGCTATTTCAAGCTCCTTCGATGCCTTCTTCGCATCCTCAAAAAACATTTCATAGAAATCTCCAAGCCTGAAAAAGAGAAACGCATCTTGGTACTGCGCCTTAATCGCCAAATATTGATGAATCATAGGTGTATAGCTCATTGTCTTCCCACTCCACCTTGCCTATGTTTATATACAATTTATCATTCTATTATTATAGCACAGGGACATACCCGCTTGAGTCGATTCATGTAGTGTATCCCTTTCCAAGTTATCGATCATTTTTTCGGTTTGCATTTCAGAATAAATGATATAATAGACAAAATCGTAATTGAGAGGGACCTGATTCATGAATAAGAATTTAGAATCTTTAAAGAATAATGTCAGAACTGTACTCACCGGCAAGGATAAAATGGTTGAATTCATTTTTATCGCGATGATCTGCGAAGGCCACCTGCTCATGGAGGATGTTCCAGGTACCGGTAAAACAATGATGGCCAAAATCATAGCCAAATCGATAAAAGGCAAGTTTCGACGCGTGCAATTCACGCCGGATCTGCTTCCCTCCGACATTACCGGCATCCGATTTTTCAATCCGAAAACGCAGAATTTCGAACTGAAGATGGGACCGGTGATGACCAATATTCTTCTTGCCGATGAAATTAATCGCGCGACACCGCGCGCACAATCAAGCCTGCTCGAAGTTATGGAAGAACGCCAAGTGACGATTGAAGGCGAAACGTTCGCCATTGACAAACCGTTTCTCGTTATCGCCACACAGAACCCGATTGAATCCCAAGGCACATTTGCGCTTCCTGAAGCGCAAATGGATCGTTTTTTTATGCAGATTTCCTCCGGTTATCCAGATTTCAATGAAGAAAAGGAAATGCTTCGTCTCCATCGAATGGGAAATCCCCTTGAAAAAATTGAAGCAGTCATTGAACAAGAAACGATTGCCCACTTGCAAGAGCAAGTCAAAGCGGTAAAAATGAGCGAACCGGTCGAAGACTATCTGCTTCATATCGTTCGCGCAACACGCGCACATGACTGGGTGGCAAACGGTGTCAGTCCTCGAGGTACGTTAGCATTCATGCGAGGAGCCCAAGCCAAAGCTTTGATCCATGGTCGCGACTACGTGGTTCCTGAAGACGTAAAAGCCATGGCAGCACCCATTCTCGCTCACCGGCTTGTGCTGTCAATGGAAGGGGAATTGCACGCCACTAAGGAACGCGTTATTAATGCCGTGCTTGAGCATATCGATGTACCTGTTGAGGCAGGAGCGTCGCAGAAATGAAAGGATATGCAACCGGGTGGCAAACGCGTAATCAGTCACTCTTTTATTTATTCGGCTTCATTGTCTTTTTCATTGGCTTCATCAGGAATACATTTTTACTGGCACTAACAGGGTTAGTTTTTATTGCACTCGCCTTTGTGTCAAAATGGTATTTAGTACATATGATTCGCTCCTTGTCTATTGAAAATACGGATCGCAGTTTGCGCTTGTCCATTGGTGATACAGGCGATTTGATCATCACTTTTGTCAATCCATCAAAGCTGCCCTTCTTTTCATTAAAAGGCCGCATCGTATCCGACCCGATTGTTTCCTTTTCAAACGAAAGCAGTCACGTAAATGAATCAGAGTATCAATTTACCCTTACGTTGCCCGCTCAGAAAAAGATCCTTGTGCATTGTCCGGTAAAAGCGCTTGAACGTGGAACCGCACGCATGCGTTCGTTTGAATTGACCTGCTCAGATCCGCTTCATGTAGTTACCTGTTCCCTTCATTTTAATGAATTGTTGAAAAGCAGGCTCATCGTTTTTCCGCAACCTGAAGTTGTAAACCATCTGAAACTTGTCGCGCCACAGAATTTAGGCAGTCTTCCATCCGCGCGTTCGCTTTTTCAGGACTATACAGCGCCCGCTGGAATTCGCGATTACGCAACTTCTGATCCATTTAAGCAGATACACTGGATGGCTAGCGCGCGGTTAGGGCGACTTCAGACGAAAACATTTGAACATGTCTCGCAACAAAGCTGGACATTCCTTTTTCTCAATGCGTCAAGCCACATGAGTCATAAACGCTCTGAGGATCTTGAAAAACGCATCTCTGCGGCAGCATGGTTAACGCAGGATGCGCGAAAGCGTCATATTGAATTCTCGCTTTACTGTAATACAAAAACGATTGGAAGAAAGCTATTGGGACTCGATCCTGAAGAAGGCGGTGATCACTTAAGGCAAACATGGGAAATGCTTGCCTTCTTGCAGAAATGGCAAATCAAGACACCGATCCCGCAGGCGATGCGAATTATCGATCGCAAACTGAATCAGACGCGCATCCTGATTATTGCAGCTCTTGATCAACCGGAGCTCGCGTCTCCATTTCTTTCTAAATGGCTAAGAGATGGTCATATTATATTTAAACTGCATGTATCCGATCAGGGATGTGCATTGGAACGGATTGAGAAAGGAGCGATCATGGTTGACTAAATCAAAAGAAATTGTGTCGCTCGCTCTCTACTTTAGTTGCGAGTGGCTGTTCTGCTTTCTCGTCCTCCTTCCGATAATGGCGGGGCAATGGGCGTTACTGATCCCTTTTATCGTGCTCGCGCTTATTCACTGTTCCATGCTTCTTCTATTGAGACAGATGAAACATTCAAGTCTTGCCAGTTTTCTCCTTGTCGCCGTAGTTACCGGTTTGCTTGCATTATTTATTCTTGACCTGAGTTTCTTTGCCAGCGCACTATTAACAGCCATGCTTACCTATTTTTCGCTTAGAAATGATGAAGGCAAAAGTGCCGATAAACTTTGGCGATTCGTTCTGGTATTCTCGAGCATTGTTGTTATCTACGCGCTGTTTGCGCGGATTAACCATCCGAACGCCCTTTTTCTATTGCTGCTTGCTGAGCTTGCGGCGGCAATTACGTGGATTAGTTTGAACAATGGGTTGGGCAACCGATGGCTATCTATCCTATCGACTTCCTTCATAACTGTAGCGGCGATTTTAACCTTAGTCGCAGGCATGTTAAAACCACTTGTCGCGGCGGTTTACGATTTTCTTTTTTATCTTATCATTCGTCCAATTACGTACGGTATTTCAACTGTACTTTTTGGTTGGCTAAATGGTTTTTCTAATAAACAAACCGGCAGAAGAATTCAACAAGCACTTCAAGGATCAAACACAAACAAGCATCCGAGTCAAGGCCTGCCTCCCGATGGTCATCCACTGGTTAATTTTGGATTGCTCTTTGGACTATTGATTGCTGTTGTATTAGTTTTCATCGTTTTCCGGCAACTGCGGCGGATTAAAATAAGTAAGCACACCGCGCCTGCCATGACTACTGAGTTCAAAACCCGAGAAAACCTCCTTTTTGCCGATAAGGATCGTAAACGAAGTGTCAATCGCTTTTTTCCGCCGAAGCATCCTGTCCGACGTGCCATTTACAAGCTTCAAAAGCTGGCATCAAAGCATAAATGCGGACGCGGCGCATCGGAAACATTGTCGGATTGGTTGAAGAGATTGAACCTGAGCGACAAGGATGTGTTAATGACCGCTTATGAAAAAGTTCGTTATGGTGGAAAAGAGCTCACTGAATCGGAACTCAACGCATTTCTTAAAACAGCTAAAAAAGCGGAACAGCAATTAAACAAGCCTGAACATCAGGAAAATGATGTAAAGAGCAGTGAAACATGATAGGATGAAATCATAAACTCGAAGGGATGAACATCCAAATATGTGATTGACGCATTTCTCGCCAAATTCATAACTAATTGAATAGGAGTGAATGCGTCATGAAAAACAGAGGATTTCAGTACCTCTGGATCGGACAGTCCCTTGCGAATCTCGGTGATGTTTTTTATATTGTCGGGTTGATGACATTTCTTTACGGGTTGACCGAATCGGCCATGTACATGGCATTGGTACCATTCATCAGTACGATAGCTCGCTTTTTGAGTGCTTTAATGGCGCCACTTGTGATGGAATGGATGGGGCTCAAACGGAGTCTCGTGATCTCTCAAGCCTGCAAGACCTTACTTTTACTGGGTTTCTTTGGTCTTACCTTTTATTCACTGGACTCTGCACGTGTACCGATCGTATTCTTAGTGGTTGTCTTGGTCAGTTTTCTTGATGGATGGGCAACACCGGCAAGAGGCGCACTTGTGCCTGTGCTTGTCCCGGAAAAAAAGTTGATTGCAAAAAACAGTTTTCTTGCACTGATGGATCAAAGTATGACCATGAGCGGCTGGGCGCTCGGTGGCCTTTTCGCAGCTAAATGGGGAAGCACTTCTCTGATTGCTGTCACACTCATCCTTTACTGCACAGCGTCACTGTGTATGGGATTGATCCGTTCCCCAAAGAAAGATCTTAGGAAAAAGAGTCAAGGCGGCCAATCAAAATGGTCACTTTTGAAAAACGGTTGGCGAACCGTCTGGCAAACACCGGTATTGCGTATCATCTTTCTTACCGAATCCTTATGGTCGTTTGCCGATGTCGTATGGATTGCCGCGATCATATACGTTTTTGTTGATCAAGCATTACATGTGGACGCTTCTTGGTGGGGGTATATTAACTTTATCTTTTTTGTTGGGTTAATTCTAACTAGTTTTTATGGTATGCGTTGGAGCGCACATCTTAAAAAACACTCGGCACCTTTCGTAACAGTCGGAACACTTTTAGGATGTATTGTCACATTTTTATTCGGCATGAATTCATTACCTTGGGCAGCGCTCGTCCTTACCCTATTCTATGGGATTGCGTTTCAACTCCAATCTGTTATTTTTCTTACCATTGAACAGAAAACAGTATCTCCAAATCACCTCGCAAACGTTTTCGCTGCACAAGACGCGATACAATCTATTCTGTTTGGTATCGGCAGTTTGCTGCTGGGCTATTTGGCCGATACGCTCGGCGTCCGTTCCGTGTTTTATATTTCTGCCGCATTGCTGTTTCTCGCTTTTCTAGTTCTGTTCACATCGAGAAAACACATCGTCTTCAAAAAATAATTCGCATCTCAAAAACCATGATCTGTCCAAAAGATCATGGTTTTTTACTGGGAACCTATGCAAAAAAAAGAAGAGGCGCGCTCTTCTTCTCAATCCTCTTCCTTGTCATCTTCAGTTAGAAACTCTGAATCCAGACCGTCCAATTCTTTATCTAGATCATCATCATCATCTGCAGCTTCAATCAAACCATCGTCATCCACTTGGACTTTAACTTTAGTCTCTCCAATCACTTCAACAAGAAACTCGCGCTCTACCTGAGCGACCACTTTGTTGCCGTTTGGCGAAATTTTCGCTTCCAAACAATTTGGTTCCTGCAGTGCTCGGCAAGTAACATCTACCTGGTCCGAAACAACTTGTTTGTCACGAAGTGTCAGCGGTACACGATCGCGATAATTTACGGTCTCGCATACAACTTCAGTTCTTGTGTTGTTGTTATAGGAATACCAAGTGTTAATGTCATACGTTCCTTCGACGATAACCGCATCCTTATGATAGTTGGTTTTATATTTATGATTAATGACCCAGCATCCAAGGATGTTCGATGGTTTATGCGTCGGTGTAACTGTGTGTGCGGATTGGCTGAATTTTTTACCTTTCCCGCAAATGGCCTTTGTGATAATTTCCCTATATGCATTCTCTGCCAAAAGTCCAAACCTCCTTTACCTTCTTCATCTTCATGTTATGCAGGGCAAATGACACGTGTGAAACAAAAAGAGGGCGTAAGCAACAAAAAAAACTCCTATATTAGGAGTTTATGATTGGAACAGGTTCGTGAGTCTTCTGAATTCATGGACGGATATCAGAACGGGTCTTGTCATCGGTAACACGTTGCGACACAAGTTTCGTAAGCAGCTGCAAAAAATCATTGACATCTTCTTGAGACTGCCTAAATTCCTGGACAACAGGAATCGCGTCAAGTTCTGCTTGCAGCTGATTAATCACCGCTTCATTTTGATGATACGCTTCTGTTTTCCCGAAATGCTGCAGATTCACAGATTCCTTCTGATAGTGTTTGATTTGCTCAATTAATCGCTGAACTTTTTTATTTGCGCTAATTTTCGTTTCAGCTTGCTTATAAAAACGAATCTGGTCCGATTCGGATAATCGTTCTGCTATTTTTTCTGCCTGAGCAAGAATTTCTTCCTTTGAATAGTACTGCGTCATTGATTGAAAACCTCTGCTTCCTGCAATTCACCATCAAGCGACCACTTTTTGGTGTTCGTCACTTTAACTTTGACCAATTGTCCGATCAGAGATTTTGGGCCGCTAAAATTGACGACTTTATTGGTACGTGTATGACCGGAAAGAACCTCGGCATTTTTGCGGCTCTCACCTTCTACTAACACTTCCACGATTTTATCTTGATACTTGGTATTACTCTTTGCCGATAATTCATCCATCAGTTTATTTAAACGCTGCAACCGTTCCTTCTTCACTTCCATCGGAACATTGTCTGTCATGCGCGCTGCAGGAGTGCCTGCTCTTGGTGAATAGATGAACGTAAAGCCACCGTCGAATTGACATTCTCGTACAAGGGACATCGTCTCTTCAAACTGTTCATCCGTTTCGTTAGGAAAGCCCACAATAATGTCGGTCGTAAACGAAGCATTGGGAACCGTATCTTTAATCTTGTGAAAAAGACTGAGGTAGCGTTCCCGAGTGTATCCGCGGCCCATAATCTTTAGGATTTCAGAGCTTCCTGACTGAACCGGAAGGTGGATGTGTTCGCAAAGGTTGCCGCCCTTACCTAAGACTTCAATCAGATGATCGTCAAAATCTTTCGGATGACTTGTCGTAAAGCGAACGCGCGGAATACCAATCGTACGCATTTCATCCATTAGATTTCCTAGTCCGTAATTTTCCATGTTAGGCAGATCCTTACCATAAGCATTAACGTTCTGCCCGAGAAGCGTAATCTCTTTGTATCCTTTGCGGGCAAGATCACGCACCTCCTGAATAATCTCTTCCGGATGACGGCTTCGCTCCTTGCCTCGTGTATAGGGAACAATGCAGTAGGTGCAGAACTTATCACAACCGTACATGATATTGACCCAGGCCTGAAAATGCCCCCTGCGGGATTGCGGGAGATTCTCGACAATGTCTCCTTCTTTCGACCAAACTTCAACAACCATTTCTTTACCGAACAAAGCTTCCTTTAAAAGCTGTGGCAGGCGATGAATATTGTGCGTACCGAAAATCAGATCGACTTGCGGGTGTTTGGCGAGAATCTTGTTTATGACAACTTCCTCTTGAGCCATGCATCCGCAAACGCCAAGAATTAATCCGGGCTTTTCCAGTTTCAACATTTTCAATGTACCGATATGTCCGAACACCTTGTTTTCTGCATTTTCACGGATGGCGCACGTATTGAGCAAAATCACATCGGCATCGATCGGCTCAGATGTCTCCTGATAGCCCATTTCTTCTAAGATACCGGCCATGACTTCCGTATCATGTTCATTCATCTGACAACCATACGTTTCAATCAGATACTTTTTACCTTTACCAACATGCTGCATATCTTCCGGAATACTAAAATCATTTATAATTTGTACCGCCTCTCTGCGACGCCTGCGTGCGTCTTTCAGAGAGGGCGGCTGAAAGTACTTCGAAAAATCAACTTTGCTGATTGTTTTATCAGCCACAGAGCAACCTCTCCTTCAAATCTCATCCCTAAATTATAGCAAACTCATTGATGTTATGAAAGAATGATCCATTGTTGGATGATAAAATCCCAAGAACATGATCACAGATCCACTAAACGAGTCAATATTATTAAACGTTCGTTTAATATAACCGTATATACCGCTAATTTCTTATAGTAATTTGTGTATAACATAATCAACATTTTGAAAAATGAATCGGAATTTATGCTATGATTTTGCAAATTAAACAAAGAATCATTTATCTTTAACATGGGGGCATTTAAGTCAAATGAATTTACTAAAACAAAATAGGAATTTTCGCTTCTTGTTCTCGGCACGCATGATCACGAATGTTGGTGACAGCATTTATTTTATTGCCGCAATGTGGCTTGTCTACCAGATGAGCGGATCATCATTCTACTCCGGACTCGCCGGCTTTCTTATCATGGTTCCACGAGCTTTGCAATTCGTCATTGGTCCAATTATCGACCGTTATTCAATCAAGCGATTAATTGTAGTCACTCAACTCGTTCAGGCTCTTCTTCTGATCACGATTCCTGCAGCTGCTTGGTTTAACATCCTCACCGTTCCACTCATTCTTACCGTCATGCCCATAGTATCGTTTTTTAATCAGTTTTCTTTCCCGGCAGAGAGCGCGCTTATTCCACACATATTAAATAAAGAACAGCGTGTTCAAGGTAATGGTTTAATGACGCTTGCCTATCAGGGAACCGAAGCAGTATTTCAGGCAATTGGCGGTGTCTTGGTTACGGTAATCGGAGCGATTTCACTGTTTAGTGCCGATATTGTTTCATTTTTAATTGCTATCGTGCTTTTCTCAATGCTCAAATTGCCTCAGGTTAATCAAACCCATACAAATCTATCTATTAAAGCGCAATGTACACGTTATTTCTCTGATTTGCGCGAAGGCTTCCATAGTGTTATTCATTCGTTAATAGGAAAAATGATGGTGGGTTCATTGATGACTAATTTTGCACTCGGTGCGTTGGTCGCGGTACTGCCGGCCTACTCAGACCAATTAGGCGGATCAAGCATGTATGGGTTGATGATGGCCGGAATGGCTATTGGTACATTAATCGGTGCGCTAATGGCGCGTAATTTTCAACGTAAGCCTATTGGCAAAATGCTTATGACCGGTTATTTTATTGGATTTCTTTTCTGGGTTGCGGCAGCAGTTGCACCATTTCCCGTTCTTACAGTCGTTTTATTTTCAGCAAGTTTGATTTTTCCCGGATGCAATAACGTCCTCAATTTTACACTCATTCAGAATGTGGTGCCACGAACCATGCTTGCTCGCGCCATGTCACTTGTGGCAAGTCTCGCAACCTGTATCATGCCGCTCGGATCGCTTGTCGGTGGTGCTCTTAGCTCTGTGTTCGGACCGAATATCATATTCATTGCCACAAGTTGCGGGTTTCTATTCTATGCCGTCTATGTTCTGCTCATGCCCGTACTGCGCACCTTGCCCTCTGCGGGTACCGTAAGACCGGAAAACTATGGATTCCAACAAGAAACAGAAACGATGAATGAACATGTTTGAAAAATGAAAGGTTTCAAAAACTGTGCATAGACATGATACGGCTGCATCTATTTATGTAATAAATGACTTCAATTATAAAACAGTAAAAAGAGCATTGCCTTTTGCAGGCTATGCTCTTTTTACTGTTTATTCATTCAATAGTTGTTCACCGATATGGCGAATGATATGGCTTCTCGTCACCAAGCCGATCACATGCCGCTCATCGTCAATAACCGGGATCCGTTTGATATGATCGTGAGAAAGCAGCTTCAAAACAGCATCTAATTCTTTATCCTTCTCTACTGTCCGCAAATTCTTTTTCTTCATCAAATCTCTCACTTGCCTAGTCAACAGATCTTTCAGTTTTTCTTTTGATAGATCAACACGGATCGCTGAAATCAGCGAATATAGATCATAAATGGTTTGTTGTTTCGGAGAAATCTCTCTTAATAGATCTCCGTCACTGATATAGCCGACAAGCTGATTTTGATCATTCACAACCGGAGCGCCACCAATCTTGTGATCAATCATGGTTTCAATCAATGTCTTGACCGTGTCGCTCTCGCGGACGGTCACAACATCTTTTAGCATCAATTGTTCAACAATCATAGAGATGCACCTCCTCGGAATCCTACAATCATGCCGTTCTCTCTTTAGTATACCATGATCATGTAACCGCTTATATAGTAAATTTACTGATCGGATTCATCTTTCTTCTTTCCGTTACCTCTGCCTGATTTTTTTAATGCATTACGCAGCAGAAATTCGATTTGCCCATTAACACTTCGAAACTCATCATCCGCCCATCTTTGAAGTTGGTCATAGACTTCCGGATCAATTCTGAGTAAAAAACTTTTTTTCTTTGCCATAATAGTACCTCTTTAATAGAATCTGTTCAAAAAGGAGGACAAAAAGAGCCGAGGTCAGGCAAATCGCCACGTCCTGTGGCATGCCTGACACTAGCTCGTCCTGAGCGTCGAAGATCAAGGAAGCGCAGTTTCGAGCATCAGAGCGTACTTTCACAGGATGTGATGACTTCAACGTTGTGCACAGGACGTGCACGTTGTTAGTTGAAGTTCCCCTGCTAATACGTGAGGAGCGGAGAAACAAGCTGACACAGAACTTCCGCAGGATGCGGTGACTTCTGCGTTTTGCACAGGACGTGCATGCTGTTAGCAGAAGATCCTCATTGCCTTTTTCCCGGACTTTTTGAACACCCTCTAATAGAGGCTTCCTGTATTAATTACCGGTTGCATTCTCCACATTAGGTTGGCGAATGTATCCAGCGTCTCTCGTGTCCCAAAACAGGCATAGTCATCTTATCCAAGAATATAGTAATTTATGGGCGATCCTCATAAGGAGATGACAAGCGGAAATGGATGTATTAAAAGTTTCAGCAAGATCTGTACCTAACTCTGTTGCCGGTGCCCTTGCACATGCAATGAGGGAACAAAAAAAAGCAGAAATACAGGCGATCGGAGCAGGAGCGATCAATCAAGCGGTCAAAGCTGTTGCCATCGCCAGAGGCTTTGTCGCGCCAAGTGGCCTTGATCTAATTTGCATCCCGGCATTTACAGATATTACGATCGATGGCGAGGAGAGAACCGCAATAAAACTCATTGTTGAGCCGCGATGAGCTTTTGGCGATGCAAGAGCGTTTTTCCATACAAAAAGACATAAAAATGACAACAGTCATACTTTATGCCTTATAACAAACACGCATTAATGCGTAGCCTATTCATTATTGCCTCGCCTCAACCCGTGAGGCTTTTTTTGTCCTTAAAACCAATGTCAATCAAAGAACAAATGATCATCATTAATT
Source organism: Sporolactobacillus nakayamae (assembly GCF_900113325.1). GTDB lineage: Bacteria > Bacillota > Bacilli > Bacillales > Sporolactobacillaceae > Sporolactobacillus > Sporolactobacillus nakayamae. Next base: position 360,037 of record NZ_FOOY01000003.1, read on the forward strand.
AAAATACGATTGATCTTTGTCGCCTTACCTGTTTTTTCATCAATTTGAATGAGCACAGCACCAAGCTGACCCGGGCCATCCTCACTGTCGAAACGAACAGGCATGGAGGTCAGAAACCGTTTCGTCACGGATGCTCTTTGCACGCCGATAATCCCATTGTATGGGCCAGTCATACCGACGTCTGTGAGATAAGCAGTGCCTCGCGGAAGGATTCGTTCATCCGCAGTTGGCACATGTGTGTGTGTGCCAATGACCGCTGAAACACTGCCATCCAGGTACCAGCCTAATGCCAGTTTTTCACTTGTCGTTTCCGCATGTACATCAACAAAAATAATCGGCGTCTTTTGCCTTGCTTCATCGACAAGCTGACTCACAACACGAAACGGGTCATCAAGCGCCGGCAAGAACACACGCCCCTGTATGTTAATCACGGCTACCTGCGTATTGTGCGGCAGGGTAATATAGCGGATGCCCGTGCCCGGTGTACCTTCAGGAAAATTTGCAGGTCGAACAAGTTGTTTCGCATCTTCAATAAATTCAAAGATTTCACGGTTATCCCAAGTATGATTTCCCATGGTGAGCATATCTGCCCCAGCTTCTAATAATTGCCTGTAGATTTTCCTGGTCAATCCTTTACCGTGTGCCGCATTCTCTGCGTTCACTATGGTTATCGTAGGCTGATACTTACTTTTCACTTTAGGCAAATAATCTTCAATCATTTGCCTTCCGGTACGTCCGTAAACGTCACCGACAAATAAAATTTTCATTGTACACGCTCTTTTCTAGTGCTTTTACCTCCGGGTATTAGAAGAAGCTGTCCCAAAAGGTTCATCACATTAAACTTATACTGCACCCCGATTATTCGCAAACAACTAGTTCGCTCCGCAAGAGTTTCGTATCTGCACGTTTGGGGTTCATAACTATACTTTTCTTGTCGTACAAAAAGGGTGTCTCAAAGTAAAAAACGAACCTTTGAAACACCCTTCTTTTTTATTTTGCGTACTCTACAGCTCGAGTTTCACGAATTACCGTTACTTTGATATTTCCCGGATAATCCAGTTCATTCTCAATTTTCTTGGTAATTTCGCGGGCAAGCTGGAACGATTTTGCATCGTCTACGAGATCTGGTTGAACGATGATTCGAATTTCTCGTCCGGCTTGAATCGCATAGGATTTCTCGACACCTTCGAAAGATTCCGAGATCTCTTCCAATTTCTCCAAACGATGAATATACGTTTCAAGCGTTTCACGTCTCGCTCCCGGTCTAGCGGCAGATAATGCGTCTGCTGCTGCAACGAGAACCGAGATGACAGAAGTTGCGTCCGTATCTCCATGGTGTGAAGCGATACTGTTAATAACAACGGGATGTTCTTTGTACTTCGTTGCCAATTCAACACCAATTTCAACATGACTGCCTTCAACTTCATGGTCAATCGCCTTACCGATATCATGCAGCAATCCGGCTCTTCTCGCCAGGTTTTCATCTTCACCCAGCTCGGCTGCCATCATACCTGACAAGAAAGCGACTTCCATAGAATGCTTTAACACATTCTGGCCGTAGCTTGTTCTGAAGTGGAGTCGTCCCAATATCTTGATCAGATCCGGATGCAGGCTATGAATCCCCACCTCAAAGGTGGTTTGTTCGCCATAGTCTCGAATCTTCTCGTCAACCTCATGACGCGATTTTTCAACCATCTCTTCAATACGAGCCGGATGAATACGTCCGTCTTGAACAAGCTTTTCGAGAGCAATACGCGCAACCTCGCGCCTGATCGGATCAAATCCTGACAGAATAACCGCTTCCGGTGTATCATCGATGATTAGATCAATTCCGGTGAGCGTTTCAAGCGTTCGGATGTTCCGACCTTCACGTCCGATTATACGTCCCTTCATCTCGTCATTCGGCAAATTAACAACAGAGACTGTGGTTTCAGTCACATGATCGGCAGCGCAACGCTGAATCGCAAGTGAAAGGATACTTTTCGCTTTCTTTTCCGCTTCTTCTTTCGCCTTTGCTTCGATATCCTTTGCGATCTGAGCAGCCTCGTGAATGGTTTCCTGCTTCACCTGGTTCAGGATCAATTCCTTCGCCTCATCATTGGTTAATCCGGAAATCCGTTCAAGTTCCGACTGCTGTTTTCGCAGCGATTCCTCCACTTTGCTTTCCATCTCTTCAATTTGTCTTCGTTTCTTGCTAAGAGTTTCCTCCCTTTTTTCCAAAGAACTTTCTTTATTATCAAGAGATTCACTTTTTCGATCGAGCAGATCCTCTTTCTGCAACAGACGATTCTCCTGCCTCTGGAGTTCGTTACGCCGTTCACGCGCTTCATTTTCCGTTTGGTTCCTAAGCGTATGAATTTCGTCCTTCGCTTCCAACAGCGTTTCCTTTTTCAAGGCTTCCGCATCCCGGTGGGCATCTTCAACAATTTGATGTGCCGCAGCTTCCGCAGAAGTTATTTTCGCCTCAGCAAATTTCTTTCGAATGTAATAGCCAACAAACAGACAAACTACAGAGATCAGTAGCGCAATGGAGATGATCACAACAGTAATAAATGTCATCATTTCACCTCCTTGCTTTTCCATATCGTCACCAGTAAAACAGATGCTTTTTACTTTTGAATGATGCTTAACAAAGAAACGATAGGTAAGAAGGGCATTTCGACTTGATATCCCTATTGCTCGTAAAAAACGAGTTGCTTGAAAGGAACATGGTAGCTTTAGTTACTCTCTTAATCGTCCTTTTAAGCATTTTCATGCGCAAAGTTTACATAATCAGGCAATCAATAACTTTGTAGTTACAAGTTCATTGTATAATTGCCTATTTGGGTTGTCAACCTTGTGCCATTGGATTGAAAGAATGTAAATTGATCTGCCAATTATTCTATACAGATTGTTGTGACCTTGCTTACCAATTGCATGATATGATCAAGCACGTGATGACAGTATAAGAAAAACCGGGCAAAGAGCGACCGGTCTTTAATCTCCAGCCATGTGTGATGGTTTTGTATCTTTTCAGTGCTGAATCGTCGCTTCGGTTACTCGCTTGCCGCGGGCGCACCGGGAGCCTCCTCAAACAAACAATTATCTGCGGGGTCTCTTTGTCTCGCGATCAACAGAGACGCTCCCGCAGACGTCTCTCGAACGGATTTATTGATAAAATGCCGCTTTTCGTATACTACAAGGCAGAATCTTACACTTTCTTTGCCCGTAAAAAAAACTTGTGCCCACATATCAAGGCACAAGTTTAAAAAGGTTGTTTATTTTAGCATTCATTCTTTTTCGGGCAGCGGTTCGGCTTCTGCCGCAGGTTCTTCGCTTGCACTGCCGTCCAGATTATAATGCGCGCGAATTTGCTGCTTGATCTCCGCCTTCACCGATTCGTTTTCCTTCAGATATAGCTTCGAATTCTCACGACCTTGACCTAAGCGTTCTTTATTGTAGGAATACCATGATCCGCTTTTCTCAACAATATCAAGATCTGCGCCGATATCAAGAATTTCACCTTCTTGAGAAATGCCTTGCCCATACATGATATCAACTTCAGCTTGTTTGAACGGAGGAGCGACCTTGTTCTTAACTACTTTAATTCTCGCTCTGTTCCCGACAATGTCATTGCCAAGTTTCAATTGTTCGGCGCGGCGCACTTCAAGCCGCACTGAAGCGTAGAATTTAAGCGCACGACCGCCGGGGGTTACTTCGGGATTTCCAAACATAATACCCACTTTTTCACGGATTTGGTTGATGAAAATAGCCGTTGTCTTCGATTTACTGATCGCTCCCGAAAGTTTTCTCAACGCTTGTGACATCAAACGCGCTTGAAGACCGACGTGTGCGTCGCCCATTTCCCCTTCAATTTCCGCTTTCGGCACTAATGCCGCTACCGAATCAATAACGATAATATCAACCGCACCGCTGCGGACAAGCGCTTCGGCAATCTCAAGTGCTTGTTCCCCGGTATCCGGTTGAGAGAGAAGCAACTCATCAATATTCACACCTAAATGCTCAGCATAAACCGGATCAAGTGCATGTTCAGCGTCAATAAATGCCGCTTGTCCACCGCCCTGCTGTGCTTCGGCAATTGCATGAAGGGCAACTGTTGTTTTACCTGAAGATTCAGGTCCGTATATTTCAATGATACGTCCGCGCGGATAACCGCCGACGCCCAATGCTATATCTAAAGCCAAGGAACCGCTGGATACTGTGGATACACGCTGTTCCGGCCTTTCTCCCAACCTCATAATTGAACCTTTGCCAAACTGTTTCTCAATTTGACGCAGTGCACTATCAAGTGCTGCTTTTCGTTCGTTTTTTTCAGCCATGATTGTGGTTCATCTCCTTCAACATTCTTTTCCTAATCATACCGTTTTTTCTTTATAAGTACAAGTGTTCTGCGAATGTTTATTCGTTTTTGTCAACAGCCGATAATCGGAAGATTTCTTAAATGCCTTCTCACGATGTCGTAGCCTGTCTTCGTCGACTGAATTCTGATCTTTTGCCGTGATCCGTTAAATTGGAAGCGGTAGCTTTCCGATCCATTACTATCTGAAAAACCGATATAAACGGTTCCGACATCCTTTCCCTCACTTTTGTCAGGGCCTGCGACGCCTGTGAATGAAACACCAAAATCCGATCCGCACAGCTTTCTTACAGACGCAGCCAAATGCTTCGCGCAACTCGCGCTTACAGCCCCATCCGTCTTCAGCACCTCTTGAGGAACAGCAAGCACCTGATGTTTCACTTGATTCGTATAGCAGACAATACCGCCGTTCAAAATAGACGATGCGCCTGGGAAAGCTGCCATCCAATCGGCTGCCATCCCCCCGGTCAGACTTTCAGCGAAAGCAATCGTTTTTTTCTGCTCGCGCAGCAGTTCAAAAACAATTTCTGGAAGCGACTCTTCATTGTAGCCGTATAAATACTGACCGACACGCGCGTCAATCTTGGCTTCAATCGCATCAAGCATAGCTTCTGCTTGATCTAACTGTTCATGCTTTGCGGTCAATCTTAATGTGACCTCACTCTCTTTGGCGAGCGGTGCGATCGTTGGATTTGACTGCGCGTCGATCAAATCAATGATTTGGGTTTCCAACTGAGACTCGCCGATTCCAAAGAAACGGAGTACACGCGACTGAATATGTTCTTCGTTACGGCTCGCTGAGTAAAGACGCGCAAAATCAAGAAACATCGGTTTCATTTCCGATGGAACACCGGGCATCAGCAAGTACAAATGCCGACCTGTATCCACAATCATGCCTGGAGCCATGCCATGATGATTGGGCAGCACATGGCTTCCCTCAACCACAAGCGCCTGCTTTTTATTGTTCTCTGTCATCTCGCGGCCGGTCACTTTGAAGTACTCAAGTATACTTTCCATCGCTTCCTGATCCGTGACCAAATTTCTTCCTAGTACATGAGCGACAGTCTCTTTTGTGAGATCATCTTTGGTAGGTCCAAGCCCTCCTGTGAAAATCAGCAGATCAGCTCTTTTTTCAGCGTTCTTAATTACATCGATCATTCGCCCTTCGTTGTCGCCGCATACTGTGTGAAAATAAACATCAATACCTAGCGCGGCCAAATGTTCAGAAATGAACTGAGCATTCGTATTAGCAATCTGTCCAAGTAAAAGCTCCGAACCGACGGCAATAATTTCTGCATTCATGAACAAGAACTCCTATCATCCGTTTTCACATCTATTATTCTCTCATTATTATCAAGCACAGAAACCCGCAAAGCAAGGTGCAACTTTATTTGGAACGCAAAACAATTTCGCGGTTTTTATAGAAATAATCTGCACCTGAAAGCACCGTAAGAATTACGGCAATCCAAAGTACTATCTGATCCAGCGGGAAACCGTTGACTCCAAAAGGCACATTATTAAACAAAAAGAGAATAATAGCGACCATTTGGGAGAATGTCTTCCACTTGGCAATCTTACTCGCAGCGATCACTTCACCTTCTTCAACTGCGACAAGACGGAGTCCGGTTACAGCAAATTCACGCGCGAGAATCAGAATAACCAGCCATGAATCCATTCTGCCCAGTCCGACAAAGGCAACAAACGCGCTCATGACAAGCAGTTTGTCCGCAAGCGGGTCAAGTAATTTCCCAAAATTAGAAACCAAGTGGTACTTACGCGCCAGTTGACCGTCAAGCCAATCGGTGAATGAAGCGAGTACAAAAATAACCGCGGCGAGAAGTTGCGCTACCGGAAGCTGGTAGCTTCCCGAACCAAGACTGCCCATAGGAATTGGGGCCAATAGCAGAACTAAAAAGATTGGGATCATGATCATTCGAGTCACAGTTAACTTATTGGCGATATTCATTTAGAAGTCCTCCTAAAAGTAAATGATCAGAATACGTGACGATACCTCTGACAAAGTATGCCTGTCGCATAATCAAAAAAAGTGAGCCGCCGCAGTGGGCTGGCTCCAATAAGAATGTTTGTTCACTTGCTGAAATTAATTAAAAGGATCTGCACTGTGTTCTCATTTGGAAGCTCGACCGTTTTCCCGTTAACCTTCAGCTCTGTACCCGGTGCATTGCCGAATTTGAGATACAGTGTCTGAACGTCGGCAGCATCAAAGTGATACGACTTTTTGCCGTTCGTAGTGACGGTACCTTCAGCAATTTGTTTATGTGTCTGGTTGTCTTGTGCTGCAAACCAAGCGGGAGAACCGGATTTAGCTGTGACGGTAACATCAAATTTATCAGTTCCAGACAACGTATAGGTAGTCGTCGTTCCTTCTTCTTTGTCCTTCTTCAGTACCTGTTCGGAAGAGGAGTCTGAACTGCTCGCTGAATCCGAAGAACTAGATGATGAACTGCTTGGAGGAGCACTATCCCCTTTGTATTGAACAGAATTGCTGCTGCTCTGATCCGCGGATGACTTCGATTGGTTTCCTGCGAGATGAGTCACCAAAATATAAACAATCATCAGCGCGATTAAGATGAAAACAACAACGATCGCCTTATTGACGAATGAAGACCAATTTTTCGCTCTCACTGCACGTCCACGCAGTGATTTCGGTGAATGTTCATTCTCACTTCCATCCGGTGGTTTCACATGCGTTTCGACGTGTTGGCGTTCAACCTTGGGCATATCGCTCGGATACTGTTCCGTCAAGCTCTTAAAATCCAACCCCACAGTCTCGGCGTAGCTCTTGATAAACGCTCTCGTATAAAATTCGCCGGGGAGTTTGCCATAATCGCCGTCCTCAATTGCTTTCAAATAACGTCTTTGAATTTTTGTTTGCTCTTGAAGTTCATCCAGAGACAGATTTTTCTGCTCACGAGCTTCTTTAAGCACTTGACCTAGTTCACTCAATCCTAACACCTGCCATTATGAATTAAAATAAGGCCATGAAAAATACGGAGTCGGTGAAACTCCATGTGAAATTTCCTCTTCTCGATGGCTTCGAAGCTCAATAATATAATCAAAATCATTCATAGAAAACTCTGTTCCTGTTACAAAGGTATCCGGATGTTCGATGACTTTGGTAACGGGTAGTCTCATCAGTTCTCTTATCAACGACCAATGACTTTCTGAGCCGGATCTCTTGGAAACAGCTCCATCGATGACAAAAATATGCTCTTGAGAACGTTCATCGTCAGACAGTCTTGTTCGGATTGTTTGCTTCAAAAGTGTTGATGAGATAAATTGCCAGCGTTTATTTGCAGACACACTTGCTGCTATGATCGACTCCGATTTACCTACTCTAGGGAGGCCCCGAATGCCGAGAAGGGGATGATTTGGCATTTTAAATACCTCTGCCATAAAATCAACAAGCAAACCAATTTCATCACGAGAAAAGCGGAATGTTTTGCGGTCTCCTGTATCTCTCTCTATATAGCGTCCATGGCGTACTGCCAGACGATCTCCAAGCGTCGGTTGCCGGACTTTGGTCAGATAAATGGTCTCCATTTTCTTAATTGCAATCAGGAACTGTTCCATTTGCTTATCGTCTTGAGAGACAACCAGCAGCCCGCGGCGCTCGTGATCAACCCCGTTGATGGTAAGAATATTGATTCCGAGCGTCCCGAGTAGCGAGGAAACTTCTCCGAGTAATCCAGGCCTGTTCTTATGTATTTCGTATTCCAAATACCATTCTTTACCGTCGGACACCAAGAAGTTTCCTCCTTCGATTTAACGTGTTTTGCGGGTATCCTTATCAGAACAGTCATTTCAAGTTCAAAGGTCACGACACAAATAAAAAAACATATCATAAAATCAATACCTATGCTATTAATATTATCATATCTTCACTATTTTAACGATACGATCAATAAAAAAAGAAACGCACATGACGTCTCTTTTTGCGAATCGCTTAATGATCACATCGATTGACATACACGTACGGAATCTGAAATGAGCATTTTCCTGATAAACCGTGCGAGGACAAGATGTTCAAGTTTACCTGCCGCCGTCCATAGATCCATTAACACGCGATCCGGATCGTTTTTCGGATCTACATGTTCACCTAAATAGTCACCAACTATCTTGGCAAAAGACGCGATGGTATCCTCACTCGTGCCAAGATTTTCTGCTTATTCGACCCGATCACCAAGAAGTTCTGTCCAAAGGTTCCAGTTATCCCATGATGACGTGCCCACCCCTTTTGTGTGATCCTGTTTAGGATTCCAAAAAGGGCACCACTATCCAAATAAATGTTCAGCAATGCCACGCACCATTGATCGAGATCACTTGACCACTGATGTAATCGGCAGAAGAACTCATGAGAAAATTAATTAATGAAGCAACCTCTTCAGGCGCCGCCATTCGTCCCATTGGAATTTCATTCTTCACAAGCTGAATATCCTCAGCGCTGAACAGATCCATCATCGGTGTATCCACCGCTCCTGGAGCAACTGCATTCACTGTGATTCCACTTGGTGCAGCCTCTTTTGCCAATGCTTTAACAAAAGCATTCTGTCCACCTTTAACCATAGAGTAAAGTACTTCGGTAGCTGCCCCTTCTAATCCCCATATTGATGAAACAAGCAGGATCTTGCCTTTTTTCTCATGAATCATTGGTTGAATCAGTTGCTGCAAAAGTCGAAACGGGCTGGTCAGCTGCAGTTGAATGGTTTTCTTGATCGTCTCTGCATTTGTGTCTTGAAAGAGGCTGATTTCACTGTTGCCGCAGGCATATACGACTCCAGTTACTTGATTATGAAGCTGCTCAATCAACTGATCCGGTCCGCCTACATCCGAGAGATCCGCATGAACACAAATAAAGTTCTGATTTGCATAGTTTTCTCTAAGTTCGCAAGCAAGTTGTTCTGCTGCTTCTTTTGACGAATGATAATGCAAATAAAGCGAAGCACCTGACTGTGCAAGCGCACGTGCTGCCGCACCGCCAATCGCTCCACTTGCCCCGGTAACCAATATATTCTTCATCTTTTCCACTCCGTTATCAGTGACTCACCTTATCTTCCGCTTACTTCATCGCTCTGCTTCGGCACAAGAACCGAACGCGGTTTACTTCCTTCATATGGCCCGACAATATGCCGATCTTCCATAGCGTCTATTAATCGCGCGGCTCGAGTGTAGCCAATCCGAAATCTTCGTTGCAGCATGGAAACACTTGCGGTCTGCATGCTGACTACGAGCTGCACGGCGTCGTCAAACAGATCGTCTTCTACCTTCTCTTGAGGTTGTTCCGGTTGTTCAGAAGGAATCATGTCTTTCCTGTAATTTGCTTTCTGTTGTCCAACTACGTGATTAACGACAGCTTCAACTTCCTCGTCCGACAAAAACGCGCCTTGAATGCGCACCGGTTTCGAAGCACCAATGGGCAGAAAGAGCATATCTCCCTTTCCCAACAGCTTTTCCGCCCCGCCGGAATCAAGAATGGTTCTCGAGTCCATCATAGATGATACACTAAAAGCGATACGCGATGGAATATTCGCCTTGATGACGCCGGTAATGATATCCACAGAAGGACGCTGTGTCGCTATAATCAGATGAATTCCAGCTGCGCGGGCCATTTGAGCGAGTCGCGTCACGGTTTCTTCAACATCCTTTGATGCGACCATCATTAAATCGGCAAGTTCATCAATAATCACGACGATGTAGGGCATCAGTGGCTGTTTCTCTTCATGATCCTGATTAAATTTTCGAACAGCGTCATTATAGCTTTCCAAATTTCGTGTGCCGCTCTCTGAAAAAAGTTCATAACGCCTTTCCATTTCGCCAAGCACATTTTTAAGTCCTAAAGCCGCTTTGGCCGGATCGGTCACAACCGGTGTTAGAAGATGTGGTATTCCATTATAGACATTTAATTCGACCATTTTAGGATCGATCATGAACAATTTCACTTCGCTCGGCTTGGTGCGCATGAGCAGTGTAATAATAATACCATTGATACACACGCTTTTGCCGCTGCCTGTTGCTCCGGCAACAAGCAAATGCGGCATTCGGTTAAGATCCGCCAGAATGGGCTCTCCGGAAATGTCCCGTCCAAGTCCTATTGTCAGTTTTGACAGCGCACGCTTCGCATTCTTTGACTCTAACACTTCTCTAAGACAAACCATAGCGACTTCCTGATTAGGCACTTCGATACCGACGGCCGACTTGCCCGGAATTGGCGCTTCAATACGAATATCTTTGGCGGCAAGAGCAAGCGCCAAATCATCACTGAGACTGAGTATACGACTGACTTTCACCCCTGCTTCAGGGTAAACTTCATAGCGCGTGACCGCCGGGCCGAGATGAACCTCCTTAACAGTCGCGCGCACTCCAAAGCTTTCAAAAGTTCTTTCGAGTGTCCGGACATTTTCAGCGATATGCCTGCGTTCTGTATTTTGCGCGTTTTTTCCAGGCATGCGCAGTAATGTTAGCGGCGGCAGCTGATAGTCTTCATTTTCGACAGGAATTTGTGAAAAGTCAGGAGGAGCATCCGCATCTTCACTTTCTTCATAATCCTCCGCAGACAGCTGTTTGCTCTCTATTGGCGCAGGGTCAGGTACTTCCATTGACGTCTCATTAAAGTCATGGATTTCCGGCTCTTGGCCATGCGATTCAATGGATTCCTCAATGTCCGCAGAAGGATCTGCTTCCGGATGAGTTTCAGGTTTTTTCTTTTCCTTTTTCTCCCTTTTAAAAAACTGGCTTAATGAATTTCGCCAATTCGTTCCACTTTTCTTCATTGAACGGAACATACCACCAAACAGCTTTTGCGTAAGATCACGCAGGGAGTGTCCGGTAATCAGGATTATGGAAACAAGAACAAGGAATGCTGTCATAAAATAAGTTCCGGTTGTGGAAAAGAGGTAATAAAAAAAAGCAAAGCCAATCGAACCGATCAATCCGCCGCCAAGTCCCTGACTCGGAATGGCTCCGGACAACTCGCCGCGGAACAATAAAAAGGTGTTGAAAATTACCGACCGATTTTGCCAGACATTAGTTGCAGACAACGCCTCAAATAGACGTACATGACTGACCAGAAGTAATGTGAATGTGAGCAAATACATTCCTGAAAGTCTTCGTGTAAAGAATTCCGGCTGTTTTCTAAAAAAAATATAATAAACGGAGAGCACAAGGAAGTAGAGGAGGAGAAGCACCCACCAATCACCGGTGAACAACCGTGCCGCTTCTTTAATAACTTCTCCGGCAACGCCTAAATTGCTTATCCCGATACAGGTCAGCGCAAACATGCAGAGACCGCCTACCTCATAGATCAGCGTCTCCTTCCAACCAATACTCGCGCGCGTGCGCTTCCTTTTCTTCTTAGCCATAATTTCCTCGCACCTCATTCATTTCTTATCCAAGCCTTGCTTGTCCTACAGACTTTCTGTCTTTAATTTACTCTAAATGTATGTTTTTGGCAAAGCATTACTGATATAGGTATTCATGCTTAGACAAAGGCTGAGCCACCGGTACTCCGAGTTTCGTTGCATGCAGACGGTACATGTCTTTAGTGAAAATCACTTTTTATCGCCGACCAGCAAATACTCATTTTATCTAGGATTTTTTCGTGCAAAAAAGCCGGGGCTTTAGAGCCCGGCTTTTAGAATTCCATGATAATTGGCAATATCATTGGACGGCGTTTGGTTTTATCAAAAAAATAACGACTTAACGAATCTCTTATTCCACTCTTTAGCGATGACCACTCAGATACGTGCTGTGTCAAAGATTTGGACAGCACATCGGAAACGATATGATTAGCTTGATCTAAAAGATCTTCTGATTCACGCACATAGACAAATCCACGGGTGATGATTTCAGGTCCGGCAAGTATTTTTTTCGTTCTGCGTCCTAAAGTGACCACGACGATTACTGTACCATCCTGAGAGAGCAGGCGGCGGTCTCTTAACACAATATTTCCAACATCGCCAACACCAAGCCCATCAACAAGCAGTTGCCCTGCCGGAACTGAATCAGACGACCTTGCCTCTCCATTAATGAATTCGACTACATCGCCTTTGTCTAACAAGAACGTGTGACTTGCAGGTATGCCCATTGATTCAGCAATAGCCTGATTGGCTTTCATCATCTTAAATTCACCATCAATTGGAATCACATAGTTCGGCCGAGTCAGCTGCAGCATCAATTTAATATCTTCCACAGAACCATGACCCGAGACATGAACATCTTTACCAAAAACAACTTGCGCGCCTTCACTCATCAGTTGATCAATCGCGTTCGTTACTGTTTTTTCATTACTTGGTGTCAAAGATGCAGCATAAATAATCAGATCGTGCTCCTTAAGTCTCAGCTTCTTATGCAAGTGATTGGCAATATTCGACAATGGTGTCAATGGATCTCCGTCCGGACCACTTGTCAAAATCGCAAGTTCCTCTTTCGGATGCTTGAGTGATTTTTCCCAATTAATTAACATGTCTTGGGGAATGTCAAGAAATCCTTCTCTAGCAGCAATTGAAACGACCCGCTCCAAATATTTTCCGTCTAATGCAACCTTGCGATTATGAATCGCGCATGCATTGAAAAATTGCTGAATGCGGTGAATGTTGGTTGCATGAATCGCAACGATCACTCGTCCTTCCGCAGAGTAGAGAATATGGTTGAAGCGATCGCCAACTAGTGAATCGGAAGCCGCTTTGCCAGGGATCTCTGCGTGTTTGCTGTCGGAAAGCAAGCATAGAACTCCTCGATCTCCGAATCCCGAAATTTTGCTGACATCTGTTCGGATTCCTCCGACCGGTGTGAAATCGAATTTGTAATCTCCAGTATGAACAATATATCCTTGCGCAGTTTGAATGGCAAAGCCGACAGCGTCAGGAACACTATGATAGGTTCTGAAGCAGTCAATCATACATTGTCCCACTTTCAAACGCTTGTCTGGATTGATCGTATTAAATAAATCTTTTGGGAGACTTACACCCACTTTTCGGAGACTCTCCCACACAAGTGCAAGCGTCAACCGGGTTCCATAAATCGGAACCTTTAGCTCTTTCATTAGATAAGGCAGACCGCCGATGTTCGCCTGATGGCCATGTGTCAGAAACAAACCTTGAATCTGATCACGCCTTTCAACCAGATAGGAAACATCGGGAATTACCGTGTCAACTCCAAGCATGTCTTCATGTGGATGCATTAATCCCGCATCAATAATATAAATGTCATGATTTACTTCAATGACTGTCATATTATTCCCAATTTCGCCAACGCCGCCCATTGCATAAATTTTCACGCTGTCTTTCTTAGCATGTGTCAATGGGCATTCCTCCTATTAAGTTGAGCAGTCATCGCTATTGACCCGAACTAATCATTGATTTTATTATACCCAATCCCTATCGCAAAGTACAATTTTTCTAATCGTTCTTTTTGCAACAGGTTCAATTACTTAGAATGAGTCAGATGGACTTGCTAAGGTCGTTTATTTGCGAAAAAGCGTTTGCTGAAATAATTGCGGTTCGCCTGATCGCCTCTGTCAGCAAATCAATGTCCAAGCTCGGCGCGTCGTCAACTGTAATCTGTTCCGGTAAAAAAGGAACATGAATAAAACCGCCGACTATCGGTTTTCCTGACTTTTGCAGCTCATGCATCAATTTATAGAAAACATGGTTGCAGACAAAAGATCCCGCATTCTCCGACAGCTCGGCAGGTATGCCCAATTCTGTAAGCGAAACTACAATGTCATGGACTGGTAAGCTCGATCCATAGTGTTGCGGACCATCCTCTAAAATCCGCTGTCCGCTGAGAACAACTCCTTCATTATCCGCATTTTCCGAATCGCTCATATTTGTCGCGTAAAGTTCTGGAGTAATTGCCTTGCGGCCACCGGCTTGTCCAACTGCAATAATGACGTCAGGACAAATCACGCGTGCTGATGCGAAGAGCCGGTCAGCCGCCTCTCTGTATGAAACCGGAAGCTTCGTTGCGAAAAGCTCAACTGTGTCAGTAGCCTGAATGCCATCTAGGCGTCTTACCGCTTCCCAAGAAGGATTTAGCTCACTTCCCCCGAATGGCGCGAAGCCGCTTAATAATACTCTCATCTCTCCGATTCCTCCAGTTATGAAAATAAAAAGGTGAATTGAAAGCAACAGCGCTCTGATTCACCTTTTCTCTGATTTATTTACTTACCCTCAAGTCCTTACTTTCTTTAAACGACTGATAAATGTTAATTAAAGACGCAAGCTCCTGTTTCGTAAGATCGACCATTGGAAGGCGAACGCTTCCTACTGAAATGCCCAATTCATTAAGAAGCGCTTTCACTGGTGCGGGGCTCGGCGCTGCGAACAATTCCCGCATAAACGGAAGCATCCTTTGGTGTTGCTGAGCGGCTTCACTATTTCGTCCTTTATCGAAGTCATCCATCATTCGTTTCATCTCAGGTGCGATGACATGCGATGAAACCGAGATGACACCATGACCACCAATGGCTAAAATCGGTAATGTTAAACCGTCATCGCCACTATAGAGATGGAAGTCATCGCTCGTACCGCTGATGATGGCTGCCATTTGATCAAGGTCACCGCTTGCCTCTTTAACTGCGACGATGTTGTCGATTTTCGAAAGTCGAATAATCGTGTCTGCCGAGATGTTTACTTTTGAACGACTAGGAATGTTATAGACAATTAAAGGAATGGCAATATTTTCAGCAATCGCTTTGTAATGCGCGTACAATCCTGCCTGATTCGGTTTATTGTAATAAGGAGCGACCGCCATGACTGCATCGACACCCAGCTTTGCCGCTTCCTTCGAGAATGCGACTGATAGATTAGTATTGTTGCCGCCTGTTCCAACAATAACTTTAATCCGTCCGTCAACAACGCGAACCACATGCTCAAACAAGGCTAATTTTTCTTCTTGCGATAATGTGGGGGATTCCCCAGTGGTTCCTGCGACAACGACGCCGTCCGAACCCGTTTTTATTAAATGCTCTAAGAGATCCGTTGTTCGATCTAAACTTACTTTTCCATTTTCATCAAAAGGTGTGACCATAGCAGTCAATAATCGTCCAAAGTCCATATTTTTCACTCCTGTTTAGGATGTTTCAAAGTTGATTCTTCTTGTTCTGCCTCAAGATGAAAGGCTTTATGAAGCGCATTTACCGCTTCATTCATTTTTTTCTGCTCAACCAGAACCCAAATGGTGTTGTGAGAGTCAGAGGATTGTAAAATCTGAATGCCCTCTTCTGTCAATGCATTGACAATTTTCGAAGCGACACCGGGAACACCCGCCATACCTGCCCCAACCGCAGAAACTTTTGCGCATCCAATCTGAACTTCAGGCAAATAGCCTTTCTGTTTCAGTATGTTCACAGCTCCTTCAGTCGCTTGCTCACTAACCGTGTATACGACACCATTTGGGCTAATATTAATCAGATCAACGCTAATGCCCTTTTCGGCCATCGCTTTGAACACTTTTGACTGTAAACCAAATTCATTTTTACCTGCGCGCACACGGATTTGTGTGACATCGCGTACATAAGTTATTCCCGTAACCGGGCGCTCGATAAGATCCTGTCCTCTGCCTGAGCGATTCATCGTTGTGACGAGTGTTCCAAGACCATCGGACATCGTCGACCGGATATGAATCGGTATTTTCGATGTCATGGCGATTTCTACCGCACGCGGATGGATCACTTTCGCACCCTGATAAGCGAGATTACAAACTTCATTGTAGGTAAGCACGGACAATCTGCGCGCGTCGCTGACAATTCGTGGATCGGCAGTCATCACGCCGTTGACATCCGTGAAAATATCGATCCATTCAGCATCGACAGCCGCGCCAAGTGCCGCAGCCGAGGTGTCACTGCCGCCACGCCCAAGTGTTGTGATCTCGCCATCTGCAGTCCTGCCCTGAAAACCGGCAACAACAACCGCATCACATGTTTCCAGTCGTCTCAAGAGTGGCGTGACCTTCATTTCAATGATTTTCGCCTCATTGAACGCAGTATTTGTTCGAAAACCGGCCTGGGCACCTGTCATTGCTTCCGAATGAATGCCTGCCTGCTTCAGTAAGTTTGAAAAAACAATCATTGATATGGTTTCGCCGCAAGACATCAAAATGTCTTTTTCACGGGCGGAAGTCGCTCCTCGGCCAACAAGTCCAAGCAGCGTATCGGTCGCATAAGGATCACCCGAGCGTCCCATGGCGGAAACGACAACAACAACTTTGTAACCTTTTTCAACTGCTCGCGCGACATGATGAACCGCGCGTTCTCTCATCTCTTTCGTTTGGACAGAAGTACCGCCAAACTTTTGTACAATGATTTTCAAATTCTTCCACCCTTTCAAATAAGGGAGATCGCCATGAAACAAGACCCGCCAGCAGACCATTCAGAAAAGCAATTGGAGCTGTTACTAGTGGTCAGACCTTTACCAAACCAAGCTTAAGAAGGCTTTCCGCAATTTGTACTGAATTCCATGCGGCACCTTTTAGTAAATTGTCCGAAACAATCCACATATGGAACCCGTTTGCTACATCCGGATCACGCCGAATACGCCCAACAAAAACTTCTTTTTTTCCGGTAGCGCTAGCCGGCATTGGGTAGACTTGATTTGCAGGATCGTCTTCCAAAATAACACCTGGTGCATCGGCGAGCAAATGTTTCAAATCAGCCGATGCAACGTCTGTTTTGTCGATTTCAATGTATACGGACTCACCGTGGCTAATACTTACCGGCACTCGTACGCAAGTCGCAGACACTTTGATCTCCTGATCGTCCATAATCTTTTTTGTCTCATTTATCATTTTCATTTCTTCAAAAGTATAATCATTTGGTTGAAACAAATCAATCTGTGGAATTGCGTTAAATGCCATCTGGTAATGCTTTTTGTCGCCTTTAACCGGCATAATCGCAACTTCCGGGGTCTCTCCGTCAAGCACTGCCTTAGACTGACTTTCAAGTTCCGCGATCGCTTTAGCGCCCGCGCCGGAGACCGCCTGATAGGTGGAAACAATAATTCGGGTTAAACCATAAGCCTTTCGAATTGGTTCCAAGGCTGCGACCATTTGAATGGTCGAGCAGTTCGGATTGGCAATAATGCCATGATGTTTGAATAGCGCTTGTTCATTAACTTCAGGCACAACAAGCGGCACATCTTTATCCATACGAAACGCGCTCGTATTGTCGATAACAATCGCGCCTCGTTTTGCTGCTTCTGGCGCAAGCTGTTTCGAAACCGAGCCCCCTGCGCTGAACAAAGCAATATCTATATGCTCAAATGATTCAGGCTTCGCTTCTTCAATCGTCCATTCTTTACCGCAAAATAGTACCTTTTTCCCGGCGGATCGCACCGAAGCAAGCGGAAAAAGAGATTTAACCGGCAATGGTGAACTTTCGAGCATTTTAAGCATTCGCGTACCAACAGCGCCAGTGACACCGACGACTGCTACATTTAAACCTTCTGATTTAAGCAAAACCATCTCTCCTCTATAAACTAACTGCTTTTTTCTACTATTATATAATCAATAGCGGCTTAAAGAAAAGGACAATTCTTAAAAATGTCCTTCTTACCGAAAAATACAGTTTTATTTTATCACATTAAATCAAGGAGAAGTCGAGATTATTTATTTCCTCTGGATTTTTCGAGGAGTATTGGTTGTGTCTGTTTTCCAAGCAGGGCGTTTTCAACGGTATCTGTAAGCAGCTCCATGTGAGAAACGAGCGAATTCGGTTTATTGACCGAATCGTCCTGACCAAATGGGATAAAATAGATATTCTTTGCGACAATTAATTTAGCGATGTTCTGCAAGTTCAAGCCTAAGCCGTCATTCGTTGAGATGCCAAGAACAACTGGGCTTCCGTTTCTCAGCGTTGCCTTTGCTGCCATTAATACCGGACTATCTGTTTGGGCATTGGCAAATTTACTCATTGAATTTCCGGTCAGCGGCGCAATAACCATGCAATCAAGAGGCGTTTTGGGTCCATACGGCTCAGCATCAACAATCGAGTCAACCACTTTTTTACCACTTATTTCTTCAACCTTGCTGATCCAATCATTTGCTTTTCCAAAACGGGTATCCGTCGTCTTAACTGTGTACGTAACAAATATTGATACATTGCAACCAGCTGCTACCAGCTTTTCAATTTGGGGGACAACTTGACTATACGTGCAATGTGAGCCTGTGATGCCAACGCCTATATGCTTTCCTTCTAGACTCATTCCCCATCCTCCTCTGAGAATTTAGTTAACAATAATTCAGCGAGAACGTTTGCTATAATCCTTCCGGCAGTCTTTGGTGCTACCATACCCGGTAAACCCGGAGTAATCATTGCTTTAATGCCTCTTTTTTTGGCATAGCGAAAATCGGTACCACCTGGGAGCGATGCGATATCAATGATAAAACTGCTTGCCGGCATTTTTGATAAGACTTTGCTTGTCAGCACCATCGCTGGAATTGTGTTTATGCATATCTCATTGCCTTCCACTTCGGTTTCCAAATCTTTCAGATAAAAAGCGTTGACACCCATTTCCACTGCACGTGCGATTTGTTCCGGATTGCGTGATCCAACTTTTACATGTGCGCCTAACGCGTGAAACGCACGTGTGATACTCATACCTGTTCGCCCAAGACCGAGCACGATTACATTTGCATGATGTATCGTGATATCTGTATTCTGAATGACCATCATCAATGTTCCTTCAACAGTGGGAATGGAATTGTAAATCGCCACATCATCTCTGGCGAATAGTTTCACAATCTCGCGTTGTGTTTCATGAGTAATATCATTGAGATAAGGGGTTGAAATTCCAGAATAAATCGCACAATGTTCTGGTGTCTCAGCCAGCCACTCTTTTGTAAGTCGTACCGTTTCATTCGAGAAGGTCGTTTCAACAACGCCCTCACCATCAGTTCCACTCACAGGAAGAATAATGCTGTCTACATCTTTTGCATTAATCTCATCCATGTTCATTTTTGCAGCACCATTAAAATTTCTATCCAGCTGATCGAAACCGACAAGCGACAGATGAGCATCAAGCGCAGTTAATTTATTGATTACTTCAATCTGTCGGGCGTCCCCTCCCATGATCACAATATGTCTGTTTGTCAGCATCGACTGTCCCTCCGCTTGGCTATTTACATCCTTTTTCGTGCATAGCCGTATTTTCTTCAACACTTTATGGTATGACAAATACCCGGTAGTGTGAAATCATTGGGCGCAACAAAAAGACCCGGAGTCAAATGAATCCGAGTCGGTTTAAATCTGGCTATTTACTTAAGAATATTTTCTTTAAAGGGCAATAGGAAGGTTTCCTGTAGGGCTGACAACAGAACACGAATAAGGCTTCTCAAATACTTCTTTCGCCACATCATCAACATCACTTAAAGTGACTGCGTCGATCGACGCAATTGTTTCGTCAATTGATCGGTCTTTTCCAAGGATGAGTTCATTCTTCGCATTTCTTCCCATTCGACTGTTTGTGTTTTCAAGGCCAAAAATCATATTGCCCTTTATTTGTGCCTTGCTGCTCTCAAGTTCTTTTTTTGAGATTCCTTTTTTAACTAATTGATGAATCGTCTCAAGAATCGTTTTCCCAAGATCTTCAATTTGGTTCGCACCCGTTCCGCCATAAATGGTGAGCAACCCACTGTCCTTGAACGCCGTGTGAAATGAAAAAACAGAATATGCGAGACCGCGTTCCTCGCGAATCTCCTGAAACAACCGGCTGCTCATACCACCACCCAGTGCATTATTCATCACCATTAATGGCGCCATAGCCTGATCTCGGCTGCTGTAACCGGCAAAACCGAGACAGATATGTGCCTGCTCCGTTTCTTTCTTGCGGGCAATCTTCCCAGGATTGAATGAAGGAGCGGGCTGACGTTCATCCGCATCTGGAATTTCATATTCTGAGAAGATCGCTTCTATATCATCAATGAAGTCTTCGGTTACATTACCTGCGACAGAAATAACAATATTGTCTGGCGTGTAATGCGTCCGCATGTAAGCTCTTAAATCATCCGGCCCAAAATCTGCCAGCGTCTTTTGTGTTCCAAGAATCGGGTATCCGAGCGGATGATGTGCGAAGCTTGTCGCACTGAGCAGATCATGAACAAGATCATCCGGCGTATCTTCGTACATTTTAATTTCCTCGCCGATAACTTGTTTTTCCTTTTCCATATCTTCTTTATCAAAACGCGAATGAAAAAACATATCGGCAAGCACTTGAATCGCATAACCGGCATCTTTATCCATCACTTTCGCATAATAACATGTACTTTCTTTAGAGGTGAATGCATTCACCTGTCCGCCAATTATATCAAAGGCTTCAGCGATTTCACGTGCACTACGTGTTTCCGTGCCTTTAAACAGCATGTGTTCGATAAAATGAGAGATCCCGTTGTTCGATTCATTTTCATACCTGGAACCCGTACCAACCCAAATGCCAATGGTAACCGATCGTACCGTAGGAATGTTCTCCAGCAAAATGCGCACACCGTTTGACAAACTTTTTTTTATAACCACAAACGAATCCTCCTGCTAGCTTATCAATTCGTTAATCTATCAAATTACTATCTACTATATCACGATGAAAATAAGCACACAAATAGATTCGACATTTTCCAACTTTATTCACGTTGGCGTAACTTTTACCATCACTCAATTGGAAAATTATATGTTGTTAATCAGAAAAAAATGCAACACTAGAAAGATTGCCGGCTATATTTCAGAATTAGAAAATTCGCCTGAGTCAGGGCAATGGCGCAGGCGAATCCTTAGATTGCTTATACTGATTCTTTCTAAAATAGTATGCGAAAAAAAACAGGGAATCCCGCTCAATACATCACTACATTTAGTTTACTGAGAAGCTGATTCCTGAGTCTTTTCGGCTGCGTGATCACCTTGTTCAAGCAGCAGTTTACGCGAAAGTTTTATTCGACCTTGATGATCGACCTCAATCACCTTTACACGGATATCATCGCCAATCGATACAACATCCTCCACTTTGTCAACTCGTTTCGAATCTAATTCAGAGATATGAACTAATCCATCTGTATGTCCGAACAAAGAAACAAAAGCGCCGAATTTTTCAATTCGTTTCACCTTGCCGACAAATATTTCGCCGACATGTGCGACTCGAACTAAATTTTCAATGATATCCTTTGCTTTTTTCCCACTATCTTCATTAACGGAAAAAATCATAATTGATCCGTTTTGCTCAATATCAATTTTCACGCCGGTTTCATCAATAATCTTATTAATCATCTTGCCGCTAGGTCCAATAACGTCTCTTATTTTGTTCGGATTAATGGTCAATTGGATGATTTTGGGCGCATATGGTGCAAGATGTTCACGAGGTGCCGCAATCGTCGAAAGGACCGTTTCCATAATTTTCATCCGTCCCTCTCTTGCCTGCTCCAACGCACGACTCAAAATTTCACGTGTCACACCTGAAATTTTGATGTCCATCTGCAAGGCAGTCACACCTTTTTCCGTTCCCGCGCATTTGAAATCCATATCGCCCAGAGAGTCCTCCATACCTTGAATATCGGTTAGAACGACAACATCATCGCCATGCTTCACGAGGCCCATCGCGATACCAGCCACGGGCGCTTTGATCGGCACTCCGGCATCCATCAAGGCTAAGGTACTCCCACAAATACTTGCTTGAGATGAAGAGCCATTTGATTCAAGCACTTCAGACACGCAACGGATCATATACGGGAAATCTTGCGGACTCGGAATAACCGGGGCAAGCGCGCGTTCGCCGAGTGCTCCATGTCCGATCTCTCTCCTGCCAGGGGAACGCGACGCCTTTGCTTCGCCGGTACTGAACCCTGGAAAATTATAGTGATGCAGGAAATGCTTCGAGTCTTCAGCATCAAAATCATCCAATGCTTGTGCCTCGCCAATTGGCGCAAGCGTACACACACTGAGCGCTTGCGTTTGACCGCGCGTAAATAACCCTGATCCATGAGCACGCGGAAGCAAGCCGACGCGCGCAGATAAAGGACGAATCTCATTAATTGCCCGTCCATCCGGACGAAGATGTTCCTTGACAATCATACGCCGAACCTCTTCTTTAAGAATTGTATGTAAAACATCAGCAACAAGAGCAAGGTCGACCTGAATCTCAGCGTTCTTATTTTCTTCCTCAAAGATGGAAACTACCGATGCATTCACCGATTGAATCGCCGCATCACGCGCTTGCTTTTCCTCGGTTCGCATTGCGAGGTTAAGCTTATTACCGGTTAACCTGCGAATCCGCTGCACAAGCGCTTCATCCGCTTTGTAGAGTTTCACGTTCATCTTTTCTTTGCCGTTCTCTGAAATAATTTCTTCTTCGAAGGCAATCAGCTTCTTGATCTGCTCATGTGCGAATAGAATCGCGTCAAGCATCGTTTCTTCAGGAATCTGATCGGCACCAGCCTCTACCATATTAATCGCGTCTTTTGTTCCGGCAACAGTCAGATGCAAGTCACTCTGTTTTTCTTGCTCTACGGTCGGATTAACAATGAATTCACCGTCAATTCTACCCACAATGACACCGGCGATTGGTCCATTAAACGGTACATCTGATAGGGAAAGAGCGATTGAGGAACCAACCATTGCTGCCATTTGCGCACTATTATTCAGGTCAAGACTGAGCACCATATTCCCGATCAACACTTCATTTCGAAAACCTTCGGGAAATAATGGCCGGATCGGGCGGTCGATCATTCGAGCAGACAGTGTTGCTTTGTCACTCGGACGCCCTTCTCTTTTGATAAAACCGCCAGGTATTTTCCCAACTGCGTATGCCCGCTCCTCATAATTGACCGTCAGAGGAAAAAATGATCCGTCCTTAGGTTCTTTAGAAGCCGTGACTGTTGACAAAATGACTGTGTCTCCGTAATAAACCAGTGCCGCACCATTCGCCTGCTTGGCAACTTCACCAATTTCAACGCGAAGGTTCCGACCTGCCCAGTCAAATTGATATACTTTTTTCTCTGCTTGCACCATCCTTAACACCTCTTTCCCCATGATGAATCTGTCTGAGCGTCCTCAAAAATCTAATCTTTTTGGCACGCAAATCTCCATATATGAATAAAAAAGCGGGAATGCTCCCGCTTCTTTTTTTCCTTATCGGCGCAGGCCCAATTTGTTAATGAGCTCGCGATATCTCTTGACATCATTTTCACGAAGATATGTGAGAAGGTTACGGCGTTTGCCGACCATTTTCAGAAGTCCGCGGCGTGAATGATGATCTTTCTTGTGCTGCTTCAGATGATCATTTAACGAATTAATCTGTTTGGTTAGTACAGCGATCTGTACTTCCGGTGAACCCGTATCGTTTTCATGAGTCGCAAACTCATGAATCAGGTTCGTTTTTTCTTCTTTTGTTAAAGCCACTTGCGTTCACCTCCTAATCTAAAATCCCCATAAGCTTCGCTGTCGCCGGTGGAGCAAACAGCCAAGCCTAGGTTCTTGTACAATCAAATCGTACTGGATCATAATACACTTTTTTTAAACGAAATTCAAGTCATTTAGGTGAATAGTATAAGGTTACTTTGCCATTAGAAAAACCAGGCACAGCCCGGTCCTTAATCTCCAGCCATGTGTGATGGTTTTGTGTCTTTTCAGTGCTGAATCGTCGCTTCGGTTACTCGCTTGCCGCGGGCGCACCGCGCGCCTCCTCAAACAGGCAGAAATCTGCGGGGTCTCGCCGGCAACGCTAATCCCGCAGGCGTCTCGACCTCCGTTTTGATTCTCGGCCAAGACACTGGTCTATTGGTTTGAAAACGTGCAAAATAATAAACTTTCTTTACTTGTTAGAAAACTTGGCTTTGCCAAGCCCCTGACGTTGTGCCGGCTATGGACGGCTAAATGTCGGATGTGCCACAGGATACGGCGGCTTCGACGTTACTCACAGGAAGTGAACGCCATTAGTCGAAGATCCCTTTATCTATCCGGCCACCTACACTCGTTTCCTTAAATTTTCTATTCTTTTACTTTCTTACCAGTGTAAAAAAGTTCCGTGTCTCTTCTTTATCTTTGTCCATTTGAATAATTAGTTCTTCAGCACTGTTGAATTTTAATTCTGGCCGCAAGTGCTTATACCAATTGATGCTCACTTTTTTATCGTACAAATTGCCTTTAAAGTCGAGCACGTAAACCTCAACTGTTTGAATCGCTTCATCTTTATTATAAAAGGTGGGTCTAAGACCAACGCTGCAAACGCCATCTAGCGGCTTGCCATCAACAATTAGCTGAACCGCGTAGACGCCATTCGCAGGAATAAGAAAAGCCTCATCCTTATCTACATTGGCTGTAGGAAATCCTAGGGTGCGGCCGCGCTTATCACCATGGATGACAACCCCTGTCGTCTGATAAGGCCTTCCGAGCAATTCTTCAGCTTCTTCTATAGCACCTTGTTCAATTAATGAACGAATATGACTCGTACTGATTTTAGCTCCAAATAATTCAACTTTGGGCACCATCGTATAGCTGAACATACTGCGTGAATAGTCACCGATATTCTGCATAGTTCCCATAGCTTTGCGCCCGAAAGTAAAATCATATCCCGCAACGACATGCTTGGCATGCAACTGGATCAGATACTGGTCAACAAAATCCTGTGGTGACAAACGGCTAAGCGTTCGGTCAAATTTGACAAAATAGAGTGTGTGCACCCCTAATTTTTCCATCAGTTCGGCTTTTATCGCATTTGGAGTCAATTCCGTCTCTCGCTTTGAATCCGGACGCAGGACAACGGACGGATGCGGGTAAAACGTCATGACTGCAGCTGACAATCCTTTTTCTTCTGCAATCTTGACCGCAGTCTTAATGACTTTTTGATGACCAAGATGCACACCATCAAAATAACCTAACGCGATAACTCTTTCATGGCTGTCCATTTGTTCAATAAATGGCCGCCCGTCTAAAAAAACGCGCTCCATAACAGGCACCTTCAATTCTTGTAAACTCATGTTTCTGATCGATACGTTTAACTATTCGGATCGCTCGCAAGGACCTTGTCAGGCTTAACCATACCTGGTTTTTCGGGATGACGACGATAGATTGCGAGACATTCATCCTGCTCTGTAAAAACAGCATGAGGTCCCGCCCCGAACTGTTCCGGAGCGGGAAGTATTGCGCCATGCGCAATTTTTTCCACAAGTTCATCACTAACAACCCAACGATCCATAAGACTTAAACCATATGCCAATGGCTTTAAAGTATCAGCAAAACGGTCCTCCGCAAGCTGCTGCTCAATCTGTTCGAAAGTGAAACAATCAGCAAGTGAGAAAGGGCCTGCCTGAATCCGCGTCATGCGATGCAAATGTGCGGGGTACCCCATCCGTTGCCCGAGAGCGACTGCCAACGTTCTAATGTAGGTTCCCTTGCTGCATGACACTTTAAACGGAAGATCCGTTGAAAATGAAGACGCGTCGCTGTCTACTTCAAATTGATAAATCGAGACTTTGCGAATCGGAGGCGTAACCGGGATGCCCGCACGTGCGTATTCGTATAGTTTTCTGCCATTAACTTTCACAGCACTGTACATTGGCGCGGATTGCTCGATTTCGCCAACCAACGATTGCATCGCTTGCTCAACGGTTTCTTTAGCAAAGCTTTCGCTAACCGTCTTGCTGTCAATAACTTCACCCTCGGCGTCTTCTGTTGTCGTTGACGTGCCAAGACGTATGACGCCTTGATATGCCTTGCTGTAATCTAATAAATACTGGGCAATTTTAGTCGCCTTCCCTAAACATAAGACCAGAACACCTTCTACAGCAGGATCCAGTGTCCCTGTATGACCGATTTTTCGGAACTTCAGCAATTTTCGCATCTGAAAGACGCAATCATGAGAAGTCATACCTTTTGGCTTGTAGAGAGGCAACAAGCCGTTATACTCCGGCATCGTTCATCCTCCCAAATTCTCTTAGCTTTTCTAAGAACAAACGTTCACGTAGCATACTTATTTCACGCACCGGTTAATCTTTTCGATGTAAGTTGTTAATTAATTGGTCAATATGGCTGCCATATTCAACAGATTCATCGATTTTAAATGAAATTTCAGGGGTTTTACGTAAACGAATTCGCTTGCCGATTTCACTGCGAACAAACCCCTTAGCTTTATTCAATCCTTCGAGTGACGCTTGTTTCTTTTCATCATCGCCAAATACACTAATATAAACCGTGGCTTCCTGAAGATCGCCAGTCACTTCAACGCCGGTAACCGTCACAAAACCGACGCGCGGATCCTTGATCCGATTTCCAATTATGTCGCTCATTTCTTTTTTCATCTGCTCTGCGACGCGATGAACCCTCAAATTAGCCATGGAGTCCACCCTCCTTTTTACAACCATTCGTATTCTGTATGAACACGTTCAATCTCTGTCCGAAAGTCAATAATCACAAGCGCACGTGCCAGTTCGCGTTCAACCGGAACCTTGGAAGAACCCACACAAACAAATGCGAGTTCAGCACGCTGCCATGTATCCTGATAACCCACTTCACTGGCTGATAGATTGTGTCCATCCGCAGCTTTTCGAAGGATACTCTTAATAACCGATCGCTTTTCCTTCAATGAATGGGCGCAAAAAAGCATACATTCACAGCGCACGACGCCGATGATCATTTAGGCTTAATCTCTTCCATCACATAAGCTTCCATCGTGTCGCCTTCTTTGATGTCATTGAAATTTTCGAGTGTCAGGCCACATTCGAAACCAGCCTTAACTTCTTTGGCATCATCTTTAAACCGTTTCAATGTATCGACATGTCCTTCATAAATAACAACACCGTTGCGTACAAGGCGAATTCCAGCATCTCTGGAAATCAAACCGTCCGTCACGTAACAGCCGGCAATGGTTCCAATTTTAGAAACTTTGAAAGTCGTACGGACTTCAAGTTGCCCGATCACTTTTTCCTTGAATTCAGGATCCAGCATACCCTTCATGGCCGCTTCCATCTCATCAATAGCGTCATAGATCACACGATACAAGCGGATATCCACTTTTTCTTCTTCAGCGACTTTTTGAGCGTGGTTATCTGGACGTACGTTAAATCCAATGATGATCGCATTCGAAGCAGAAGCAAGAATGATATCCGACTCGCTGATTCCGCCGGCACCGGCATGAATAATATTTATTTTCACACCATCGACATCAATCTTCTTCAAGGATCCGGACAATGCTTCTACAGAACCTTGAACATCTGCTTTGATGACTAGATTGATCTCCTTCATATCGCCTTCCTTGATCTGTTCAAACAGATCGTCAAGGCTAACCTTGCTTTTCGTTTCTTTACGTTCCGTAATCAACGCGCGTTCTGCGCGAATTTCACCAATCTGACGCGCCTTCTTCTCATCATCAAAAACAACGAATTGATCTCCTGCCTGCGGAACATTGTTTAAACCTGTGATCTCAACCGGTGTTGATGGTGTTGCTTTCTTCACTCGCCGACCAAGGTCGTTGACCATCGCCCGGACACGTCCAAACGTGTTGCCGACAACAATCGGATCTCCAATATGAAGCGAGCCATTTTGAACAAGTAAAGTCGCGATCGGGCCTTTTCCTTTATCAAGCTCGGCTTCAATAACCGCGCCTCTTGCCACATTTTCCGGATTGGCTTTAAACTCTTCTATTTCAGCGACAAGCAAAATCATTTCCAATAGATCGTCAATACCCGTGCCTTTTTTTGCGGAGATCTTAACAAAGATGGTATCCCCGCCCCAATCTTCAGGCACAAGTCCTTGATCGGAAAGTTCCTGCATGACATGATCAGGATTTGCGTTAGGCTTGTCAATTTTGTTGACAGCAACAATAATCGGCACCTTGGCTGCACGAGCATGGTGAATAGCTTCGATAGTTTGCGGCATGACACCGTCATCTGCGGCAACAACTAAGACTGTAATATCGGTAATTTCCGCTCCGCGCGCACGCATTGTTGTAAACGCCGCATGGCCTGGTGTATCTAGGAATGTAATCTTCTTGTCGTTGTGCACGATTTGATACGCGCCGATATGCTGGGTGATACCGCCAGCTTCGCCTGCAGTCACTTTCGTGTGGCGGATCGAGTCAAGTAAAGTCGTTTTACCATGGTCAACATGCCCCATGATGGTGACAACCGGAGGACGAATAACGGCTGTCTTTTCATCAATTTCAGGTACATCATCCTCAAAGCTTGCTTCGTCAACAAACACTTCTTCTTCTACCGCAACACCATAGTCGTTTGCAAGCAGTTCGATTGTATCCTTATCCAAATCCTGATTTTTGGTCGCCATAACACCTAACGCCATCAGTTTTTTGATTATATCTGTTGAAGGACGGCCTAATTTTTCAGCAAATTGACCGACTGTCAGCGATCCGGACAACATAATTTTTTCCGGAAGCTTGATTTCGAGACGCTGACGATTTGCTTGCTGCGCTGCGCCTCTCCTTCTATTATTCCGATTTCTGTTGCCATAACTTCTGCGTCCGCCATAATTATTGTTTCCATTGCCGCCAAAGCGATTGCGTTCATTGTTGTTTGGATTGCTTCCAGTTGATTTTCTGCCGCTTCCCGTTTCACCGGATCGCGCTTTCGCCGGTCTTGAATTTGTATTCCTATCAGTATTCCTTAAATTTGACGTTGTCTGAGTTGGTTTCTTTTCTTTGGTTTTTGTTTGATTCACTGGACCCTCTGCTTTGTTTTTATTTGGCTTTGCAGTTACCTTTTGAACGGGTGAAGCCGCCCCGCCGTTCATTTTCCGATTCAATTGGTTAATCGCATTATCTGCAATAATCGACATATGGCTTTTCACATCAAAGCCAAGTTCTTCTAACTTCGTTATGATCACTTTACTGGATACGTGATGCTCTTTAGCATATTCATATACACGCATTTTACTCATATATTCACCCCCGTGATGATGGTCCGATCCTTCCGATCAGCTGGCCTGCGAAACCACTGTCCGTGACCGCGATGATCACGCGTGAAGGCTGACCAATCGCCTGGCCGAGCACCTCTCTATCCGGTACGGTCAAAAGCGGAACGTGATAGAAACTACACTTATTACTAATCGTTTTCCGTGTTCGTTCAGAAGCGTCCGCAGACAAAATAACTGCTTTGGCCTTTCCCTGACGAATCAATCGCATAACCGTTTCTTCTCCGGAACTTACTTTCCCTGCCCGTTGCGCAAGTCCCAAAAATGATGTCCATCCATTAGTGGGCATCGATAGAATGCGCCTCTAAATAGTCGGTCATCTCTTCGAAAACATGATCCGGCACAGTAACACCTAAATGTCTGGAGAGCAGGTTTTTGTCTTTTGCTTTTTTTATGCAATCCGCTTTTTTTGAGAGATACGCCCCTCGTCCGTTTTTCTTTCCCGTCAAATCAAGAGAAACGTCTCCTTCAGGGGAGCGAACGATGCGGAAGAGCGCTTTTTTCTCAGTGGATTCCTGACAGGCAATACACTTGCGTAACGGAATTTTCCGCTGTTTAGGCATCTAAAAAGCCTCCTTAGTCTTGCTCAGATTCAGATGAATCCTCAGCGCCGACTTCAGTATGGTCTTCAGATAACGGATTCTCTGTTTGAGCGTCGGCACTTTCTGAAACAGGATCATCATCAAAGAGTCCGATTTCTTCTGCTTCAGATTCACTCTTAATATCGATTTTCCAACTGGTCAGCTTGGCAGCAAGACGAGCGTTTTGACCACGCTTGCCGATCGCTAAGGAAAGTTGGTAATCAGGAACGACAACAGTTGTCGCCTTATCCTCTTCATGAACAATAACCTTTACTACTTTCGAAGGACTGAGTGCATTGGCAACATAGGTTACAGGATCCTCAGACCACCGCACAATATCAATTTTCTCGCCTTTGAGTTCATTTACGATGGTTTGAACGCGAGCACCCTTTTGTCCGACACATGCGCCGACAGCATCTACTGCCGGATCCGCCGCGTGCACCGCTATTTTCGAACGGTCGCCGGCTTCTCGAGAAATTGATTTAATCTCAACCGTTCCATCATAGATTTCAGGAACTTCCAATTCAAACAAACGTTTTAGGAGACCCGGATGCGTTCGTGATACGGTAATCATCGGTCCTTTTTTCGCGTCTTCTACCTTTGTGAGATAAACTTTAATGCGATCATGAGGGCGGTAGGTTTCATTTGGCATCTGTTCCGCTTGTGGCAATAATGCCTCAACCCTGCCAAGATCAACATAAATAAATCGATGGTCGATCCTCTGAACGATACCTGTCATAATATCGTCTTCGCGGTCAATGAATTCCGAATAAATCACACCTCGTTCCGCTTCTCGAACACGTTGTGTCACAACCTGCTTTGCTGTCTGAGCGGCGATACGACCAAAATTACGCGGCGTTACTTCGATCTCAACAGTATCGCCGACTTGGTAGTGAGGATTCAGGCTCTTCGCTTGTTCGAGAGAAATCTGTAAGTTACCATTTTCTACTGCTTCAGCAACTTCTTTTCTGGCGAATACCTTGATCTGTCCCAAGCCTTCATTGATATCAACCCGCACATTTTGCGCCTGGTCAAAGTTTCGTTTATAAGCGGAAATCAGAGCTGCTTCCAAAGCGTCCAGCAACACTTCCTTGCTGATTCCTTTATCTTTCTCCAATGCGGTGAGCGCTTCTAACAAATCACTGCTCATTTTGTTCTCCCCTTTTTTCTAGGCAGTTCTATCTTAAAAAATGATCGCAAGTCGACCGCTCGCAATCTTGTCAAAAGGCAG
Organism: Sporolactobacillus nakayamae; assembly: GCF_900113325.1. Taxonomy (GTDB): domain Bacteria; phylum Bacillota; class Bacilli; order Bacillales; family Sporolactobacillaceae; genus Sporolactobacillus; species Sporolactobacillus nakayamae. Next base: position 391,119 of record NZ_FOOY01000003.1, read on the forward strand.
AGTCACATGAGTTACTCTTGTCTTGTTCTTGATAGCGAGTACAATATAATCCTTGTTCACTTCAGTAAGATTACCTTCAAATACTTTGTCACCATCAATAGGTTCATAGGTGGTTAGATGAACATCTTTTCCCACGGCTTTCTCGAAATCTCCGAACTTCTTCAACGGTCGTTCTGCACCGGGTGAAGACACTTCAAGAAAATACGCTTCTTTTATTGGATCTTTCTCATCGAGAGCTTCACTCAATTTTTCGCTGACAGCGGCGCATGTATCTAGATCTACACCTTGAGGAGTATCAATAAAAACACGCAAGAAGCGGTTCTTTCCCTCTTTGACGTATTCGATATCAACGAGTTCCAGATTCATTTCGCGCAAAATCGGGGAAATCAAATCATCTGTCATCTTCGCGATAACGCTAGCCATTTTCAGCCTCCTTTTGAAAATGAAAGAGTGGGAATTTCCCACTCTTTGCAGACGAACTATTTCCAGTATTTCCATAAACACTATATCATACCCATGTACTCAAGGCAAGAATTGCAAGAAGTCAGAACAAAGACAGTTGGTTCGCGTCCGGCATGCCTTTAAGACAACCTTGACCATCAAGGAATTCAAGAACAGTCTTCGATATTTTAGCACGCTTTTGCAGATCTTCTTTAGACAAAAATTCTCCGTCTTCTCTCGCTTTTGCAATCGCTTTGGCAGCATTGGTCCCAACACCGGGAATCGCATTGAATGGTGGAATAAGCGTATCTCCCTCGACAAGAAACTGTGTCGCGTCAGAACGATAAAGATCTACAGACTGAAAACTGAGCCCACGTTCACACATCTCCAATGCGACTTCAAGAACTGTCAGCAAACTCTTCTCTTTAGGAAGCGCATCGTTTCCTTTCTTCTCAATTTCATCCATTTTCGCTCGTATTGCATCGGATCCGCGCTTCATCGCGTCCACATCAAAATCATCGGCTCGAACAGTAAAATAGGTCGCGTAAAACAAAATCGGATAGTGTACTTTGAAATAAGAAATGCGGATGGCCATTAGAACGTATGCAGTCGCGTGCGCCTTTGGGAACATGTACTTTATTTTAAGACATGAATCCATATACCATCCCGGCACATTATTTTCCTTCATTTCATTGATCCAATCATCATTCAAGCCTTTCCCTTTTCGAACAGATTCCATGATTTTGAAAGCGTGTGACGGTTCCAGGCCTTGATGCATCAAGTCAATCATAATGTCATCACGACAGGAAATAACGTCGCGAAGCACGCATGTTCCGTCTTCGATCAGAACCTGTGCATTACCTAGCCACACATCAGTCCCATGTGACAATCCCGAAATTTGCACGAGTTCGGCGAAGGTTGTCGGTTTCGTACTTTCAAGCATTTGGCGAACGAACCGTGTGCCGAATTCGGGAATGCCAAGTGTCCCTGTCTTACATCGAATTTGTTCTCCGGTAACACCTAGTGATTCCGTGGTGCTGAAAATCTTAATAACTTCCTTATCGTCTGTAGGAATTGTTTTCGGATCAATGCCGCTCAAATCCTGAAGCATACGAATAACGGTTGGATCGTCGTGTCCGAGAATATCAAGTTTCAGAATGTTGTCGTGAATTGAGTGAAAATCAAAATGTGTTGTTTTCCACTCTGCTGTCTTGTCGTCGGCCGGAAATTGCACTGGCGTAAAATCGTAGATATCCATATCACGCGGAACAACAACGATCCCACCCGGATGCTGACCGGTTGTCCTTTTTGCGCCCGTACAGCCCGCTGCAAGCCGATCTCGCTCCGCACCTCGAAAGCTGCCGCCAATATCTTCTTCATATCCTTTAACGTAACCATAAGCTGTCTTATCAGCAATCGTGCCGATAGTTCCGGCTCGAAACACTTTATCCTCACCAAAAAGCACTTTAGTATAGTTATGTGCCACCGGTTGGTAGTCACCGGAGAAGTTCAAGTCGATATCCGGAACCTTATCACCTTTAAATCCAAGAAAGGTTTCAAAAGGAATATCATGTCCTTCCTTTTTCATTGCCGTTCCACATTCCGGACACTCTTTGTCTGGTAAATCGAAACCACAAGCAATTGATCCATCCGTGAAAAATTCAACATGTTGACATGATGGGCACAAGTAATGCGGCGGCAGCGGATTAACCTCGGTAATTTCAAGCATCGTCGCAACTAAAGATGAACCGACTGATCCACGCGAACCAACAAGATAGTTATCAGAGAGTGACTTTTTTACCAGTTTATGCGCGATCAGATAGATGACCGAGAAACCATGACCAATGATACTTTTTAATTCTTTATCGAGCCTTTTCTCTACTAGTTCAGGAAGCTGTTCCCCATAAAGCGAATGTGCACGGCTATATGTTTTTTCTTTCACCTCATCTTCGGCACCGTCAATCGTTGGCGTATACAATTTATCCTTAACCGGAAGGACGGCGTCGATTTGGTCCGCAATAAGGTTCGGATTGTCCACAACAACCTGTTTTGCTTTTTCTTCACCAAGGAAACTCATACACTCCAGCATTTCATTTGTTGTTCGAAAATGAACATCTGGCTGGGTTTGTCTGTTCAGCGGATTCGCCGCTTGAGATCTGATTAAGATCTTCCGATAGATTTTGTCATGCTTATCCAGATAATGAACATCTCCAGTAGCGACAACAGGCTTATCCATTTTTTCACCGAGTTTTACTAACTTAATCATCACATCTTTAAGAGCCAGTTCATCTCGGACAATTCCTCTCTCAACGAGATGTTGGTAGTTAGAAGGCGGCTGAATTTCGATGTAATCATAGAATTCAGCGACCTTCTCTGCAAGCTCGGCAGACTTCTGCATCATCGTTTCGAACAGTTCACCTTTCTCGCAGCCTGAACCTACTAACAGTCCCTCACGATACTTGTTCAAGAGCGAACGTGGGATTCTTGGCACTCGAAAAAAATAGGCGACATGGGACAGGGAAATTAGTTTGTAAAGATTTTTAAGCCCTGTTTGATTTTTTACAAGTAGAATGATGTGCGACGGGCGGATTCGATCCAGATTTCCCTTTCCAAGATTGTCGTTGAGCTGGTCGTGATAATTCATTCCTTTTTCAGCGGCATCCTTCAACATCTTCCAAGCAAGATAGCCAGTGGCTTCCGTATCATAAATTGCTCGGTGATGGTGAGTCAATTCGATATTAAAGGCTTTGCAAAGCGTGTCCAACTTGTGATTTTTGAATTCTGGGTAAAGAAAACGGCCGAGTTCCAGGGTATCAATAACCGGATTTTCTGCCTTCCCATGGCCCAATTTCTGATAAGCCGTATTTAAAAATCCCATGTCGAATGTAGCATTATGAGCGACAAGTATCGCATCGCCCGCGAACGCTTTGAATTCCTCAACAACCTGATCCGCATCCGGAGCATCTGCGAGCATCTCGTCTGTGATACTGGTTAATTCAATGATCTTTTGCGGCAATGGGTGGTGGGGATTGGCAAACTGATCAAATTTATCCAACACCTCACCGTTTTTAATCTTAACGGCTGCAAGCTCAATAATTGTATCGTATACCGCTGACAAACCCGTTGTTTCAACATCGAATACGACGTATGTATCTTCAGCCAGCAAACGATGCGCCATATTATAGGCGATCGGCACGCCATCATCAATCAGATTTGCCTCAACACCGTACAGGATTTTAATACCGTTCTTTTGACCCGCAGTATAAGCTTCAGGATAGGATTGTGCGACACCATGATCAGTAATCGCTATCGCACGATGCCCCCATTGCTTTGCGCGTTTAATCAATGCCGAAGCTGTCACAACGGCATCCATCTGACTCATAACTGTATGTGCATGAAGTTCGACACGTTTTTGCCCCTCTGGAGCGGTATCTTCTTTTTTATTCGGAGCAATTTCTTCAATATCATTAGCAATCATAACCAAATCTCTGGCGAAACTGTCATTTTGCACGCCACCGCGCACTTTTACCCACATGCCTTTATGCAGCATGCCAAATTTTTGAGCGTCCTCTTTATCACGCGAAAAGACTTTAACTATTAACGAATCCGTGTAATCCGTAATTTTAAAGAGCAGCAAAGTGCGTCCACTGCGCAGTTCACGAGTCTCCGAATCAAAAATATAGCCTTGAATCGTGATCCGCCGCTCTTCATCTTGAATGGTCTCAATAGACACGGGTTCATCATGAATATCATAGCCAACTTTAAATGGTCCTTGGGGAATATCCCCAGCCGCTTCATTGGCATCCTTCTGCTTTTGCCGTTCAATCATTGCTTGAACCACTTTTTGCTGATCCTCTGCTTCTCTTTGTTTAACGAAAGAATCATAAGCTTTTGATCGATCTTCGGAATTAATTTTTACATCAAGCGATATGGGGGGAAAACCAAAGTCGCGTATTTTTTCATTCAATACTTTAGGAATTTTTCTTTTAATCAAACCTGCCTCTGTCTCGCTGTTTGCTGAAAGGACAAGCTGCCGATCGTGAAGCTCTGGCTGCTGTCTGCTTAAACACAACTTCAACGCTGGAAAGTCTTGGCTTAATTCACCACTGACCGCACTCCAATACTCAGCAAAATAATTATCTGCTTCCTCTGCTTCACGTGCATGAATCGTAAATGTTACGTTGGAAACAACCGATTGAAAATGCTGCTTTAGGTGAGAATCAAGCCATTCATAAACCTGAAATGGCAAAATGCCCTCAAGCTGCAGTTCAAAATGCCAGCGTCGCTCCGAGCGGAAGACAGACAGTTTTTCAATTTCGCCATGATTAAAATAACGTTCGATCCATTCTTGTGGTGCGTCAATATGCTCAAGAAGCATCGCAAAACGCTCCGCTTTGGATGTTGCATCACTCATCAATCATCGTCTCCTCTCTCTATAATTCTACTAAAACAAGTTAAGAATTGCTATCCGTTGTATTATTTGAATGATTACGGAAACGAGAACGCTATTTTTTCACCGCAAAAAGAAAAAAGGAGCACAAACGGCTCCTCAAAACTGTTTCATTAGTCAAGTGTTTTCAGTAATTCAGTGACTGCATCAGACAATTGTCCAACCTTAGTCTCAATGCGTTCTTTTTGCTTACGCGAAGCAAGTTCGACAATCTGATCCGCAGCCTTTTTCCCAACAATGACTTGTACCGGGCAACCAATAAGCTCACTATCGGCAAATTTAACACCCGGACGTTCCTTCCGTTCATCCCAGAGCACATCATAACCCTGATTGCTAAATTGCGTATAGAGCTTTTCGGACAACTTCAGCTGCTCCTCATTTTTGGGGTTAACAGTGATCAAGTGAATCGTGAATGGCGTTAGTGATTTCGGCCAAATCATTCCTTCATCATCGTGATACTGTTCGCAAATTGCCGAAAGCGTGCGTGACACCCCGATACCGTAACAACCCATGATTAGCGGTTTCGCTTTTCCATCAGCGTCTAAATAAGTCGCATTCATTGCTTCGGAGTACTTTGTTCCAAGCTTAAAGACTTGTCCAATTTCAATACCTCGAGCAAATTTAATGACGCCATTTCCATCCGGAGACGGATCTCCTTCCTTAATAAAGCGCAAATCATCATAACGCTCAATTGCAAGATCACGGTCCGGGTCAAGATGAAAATAGGTAAGATTTTCTGCTTCGTTATAGACAGAAGTCTGCGCCAAATGTTTCAAAGCGTTATCTGCCAGTACACGAACTCCTTTATCAGGATGGATTGCGTCTTTGTTCGATGTCTCCAGTGGTTCGATGAGATCAGTCCCAAGTACGTTTTTAATCTTTACGTCATTAATCTCGTCACCAGTCTTTATAAAAACAACAACGGTATCCGTTCTTGTCTTAAACCAATGCGCGGTTAATGCTGTATCTTGAGCAATTTCTTGATTGCCGGAAACTTTTTCCAGAGGCAGTGCTTTTCCTTTAATTGCATCATCTGTATCAAGTACAGCAGCCATTTCCAGATTTGCCGCATAATCAGAGCTGTCTGAATAAGCAATGGTATCCTCACCTATTTCGGCAAGCGCCTGGAATTCATGTGTATCCTTACCGCCAATAGCACCGGAATCAGCAAGAACAGCGCGATATTTCAAGCCGCATCGCTCAAAAATACGGCAATAAGCATGGTACATCTCCCAGTATGATTTATCCAAGCTTTCTGCTGAATCATGGAAAGTATAAGCGTCTTTCATGATAAATTCCCGTCCGCGAAGCAGACCGAAGCGCGGCCTTTTTTCATCACGAAATTTTGTTTGAATCTGATAAAGACTCATGGGCAATTTTTTATATGAATTAAGGTAATCACGAATTAGGCTCGTAATCAGTTCTTCACCGGTCGCACCAAGCGCAAAATAACGTCCGTGCCTGTCTTTAAGCCGCATCAATTCAGGTCCATAGACATCCCAGCGCCCTGTCTCATGCCATAATTCAGCAGGCTGCATTGCCGGCATTAATAATTCCTGTGAACCGATACCATCCATTTCTTCACGTATAATTGTTTCAATTTTCTTAATGATTTTATAACCAAGCGGCAGGTATGAATAGACTCCGGCCGCATTCTGACGAATAAATCCGCCGCGCAAAAGCAGACGATGACTTACGGATTCTGCGTCGGCAGGAGTTTCTTTCATCGTTGGAATGAACATTTGGCTTTGTTTCATTACTGAACACCTCAACTCGTTAAAATGGTTCAAAATATACCTTGTATTAATGGGATGCTGTCTATCGCGTAAACAAATTTTGCAAATCATTCCACGTGACAAGCAGCATTAAAAGCATAAGCAATGCAAAACCGATAAAATGAACCAACGCCTCTTTTTGAGGCTCAACAGGCTTTCCTCGCAGCGCTTCAAGAATGATAAACATTAAGCGTCCTCCGTCAAGCGCGGGGAGCGGCAATAAGTTAATGACAGCAAGGTTAACGCTCAAAAAGGCGGTCCAATTCAATACAAAGAACAGGCCTTGTGCAACCACTTCTCCGGTCGCATTGTAAATGCCTACAGGGCCAGCTAATTTATTTAAATCAAATCCGCCGGTAACAAGCATTTTCAAACCGACAAATTCCATTTTAATCCAATAATAGGTTTGGCTGAATCCGGCGCCAATAGAGGCCGCAAAAGAATGTCGGGTCGGTTGATAAACACCGATAACCCCTTCTGTTTTTCCATTTGCTCCTTTGCGCTGACCTGTCGTCAGATCCATTTTCTGCTGATTGCCATCACGAACAACCGTCAGACTGATTCGTTCTTTAGGATGTTTGCTCACATAATTGACAATATCCTGCCAACTGCTTGTTTGTTCCCCATCAATCTGAATGATACGATCACCAGCAAGCAAACCGGACTTCTCAGCGGGATAACCTTGAATCACCTTTCCAAGTTTCGGCGCGTCTGAGGGAACACCTTGGATACTGAAATAAATGACAAAGATGACTACCGCTAAAATCAAGTTCATAAAAGGTCCCGCAAAAATGGTGAGAAATCGGGAAAGTAATGGTTTAGATGCGAACTGACGATCGCACGGCGCGATTTGAAAATCCTGATTGTCCGATACATAAGTCGCATCGCGATCAATATCATAACGAACCAGCGGACCATCTTCCTCTTCATAGCCCGATAAGACAAGCTCGCTGTCAAGATTGCAATGTTCAACAGTTATGAACCGAGCGTTAGGGTATTTCTCAAGATGATCACTGACAATTCGCGATACACGATTTTGTCGGTTCAGGAAAATTCCGATACTCTGGCCGGGTTTCACATCAAATGTCTCCGGATCCTCTCCCGCCATTCGCACATAGCCTCCGATAGGAAGCAGGCGCAATGTATACACCGTCTCTCCTTTTTTAACCGCGAAAATTTTCGGACCAAATCCGATTGCATATTCCCGGCATAGGATACCGGAACGCTTGGCAACGATCAGGTGGCCAAATTCATGGATTGAGACAAGCAGTCCAAAAATGATAACAACGATAATCAAAGTTTCCACGTGCGTGACACCTCTGCCCTTAGTTTATTTGATTCTTGACAAAAGCGCGCGTTTCCTTATCAACAGCCTCGATGGTTTCCAAATCAGGCATTTGAATAACGTGATGCCGATTAAGAGCCGTTTCAACATATCGTTCGATATCCAGAAACGTAATTTTTTCAGAAAGAAACGCTTGAACCGCTGTTTCATTTGCCGCATTCAATACGGTTGGCATAGAACCGCCGGCCTTTCCTGCTTGATATGCTAATGATACGCTAGGAAATCGCCGCGTGTCCACTTTTTGGAAGTGCAGACTCCCAATCTCCCATAAATTTAATGATTTAGTTTGCTTCAGTTCCATTCGGGAAGGATACGTAAGTGCATATTGAATGGGAGCAAGCATACTTGGGAGACCAAGCTGTGCAATGACACTATGATCAGCATATTCAACTAAAGAATGAACAATACTTTCTCTATGAATTACTGTGTCAATTTTTTCATAAGGCATGTCAAAAAGCCAATGCGCTTCAATAACTTCTAGACCTTTATTCATCATAGTCGCACTATCAACAGTAATTTTTGCGCCCATCGACCAGTTCGGATGATTTAGAGTGTCTTTGATCGTCACTCCAATAAGTTCCTCACGATTCTTGTCTCTGAAGCTTCCACCTGACGCGGTGATAATGAGGCGCGAGATTGCGCAACGATCTTGCCCCTGCATTGATTGAAAAATAGCTGAATGTTCACTGTCGATTGGGAGAACCCGGACACCACAGTCTGCTGCCCGTTTCATTACTATGTGGCCTGCAGTTACTAACGTTTCTTTGTTCGCAAGACCGATGGTTTTACCTGCCTCAATCGCTGCAAGTGTAGGTTCAAGCCCCACACTGCCAAGAACTGCATTAACGAGCATGTCACTTTCGGGGAACGCCGATACTTCAATCATGCCCTCGATACCATATACCAAACGTGTTTGGTCATCTAATTGAATTCGTATTCTATCCGCAACCTGCTTGTTCTTAACTGATACTAATTGAGGCTTGAATTCATTAATGATCGGCAGCGCCACTTGAATATTCTCACCAAACGCCAGAGCAGCAACCGAGAATTGATCAGGATGTTCACGAATAACCTTTAGCGTCTGAATTCCAACTGATCCCGTCGCGCCAAGCAAACTGATCTTCTTCATAGCGCTTCCCCCCTTATCCAATCAAACCCAGAATATACAGCATAGGCAGCACAAAAATTAAACTGTCAAAACGATCAAGCAAACCGCCATGTCCCGGCAAAATCGATCCTGAATCCTTAACACCATAGAATCGTTTAATTGCCGATTCTGTCAAGTCTCCAAGCTGTCCAAAGATGGAAATGAGCAAGGTGATGCCAATCAAAGCAGGCCATGTACCAAGGAATGCCCCTCCGACAATCAATCGATAGATGATGGCAATCAGTACAGCAACCAGTACTGCGCCAATAGACCCTTCTCGTGTCTTGTTTGGACTGATATAGGGAGCGAGTTTATTCTTGCCAAATTTCCGTCCGACAAAATAGGCACCGCTGTCTGTCGACCAAATGATAATCTGAACAAACAAAACGAGTATGAGACTATCCAGTCGAATCCGAACGAGTAAATAGAAGGGAATGCTTATGTAGAAAACAGATAAAAACAAGTAAGCGGAATGCGCAAACGAAATACGGTTTCTTGTCACGACAGCTGCACTTACGAACAGCAATGCTAAAAGAGCGAAGAGTTTAAGCCAAATGTCATGAAAAGAAGATAGAGAAAACATTGCGCCAATCACTATGACGGCTACTGCAAGAGCGCCGATCATGACTTCCGGCGAATAGGCACGCAGTTTGTTCATTTCGGCAAGTTCAAGATAGCTTATCACAGCAATTGCTGTTGCAAGCAACGCGAAAGGAAAGGAGCCGATCCAAAGCAGGGCAAGATAAAAGGCACCGGCAAGCACGCCTGTAACTATTCGTTGTCTCAATTTTTCTCGCTTCCTTCCTCTAATCCGCCGTATCTGCGTTGTCTTGTCGCAAATGTCTGCACCGCTTCCTGAAGACTGAGCTCATTGAAATCCGGCCAAAATTCATCTGAAAAATAAAGCTCAGTATAGGCAAGCTGCCACAGCATGAAATTGCTTAGACGAATCTCTCCCCCAGTTCGAATCAAAAGGTCTGGATCAGGTAATGATCGACTCATCATATGCTCAGCAATAACCTTTTCGGTCACATTATCGAGTTCAAGCTGCTGGTCGTTCACTTCACAAATAATGTTCTTCACCGCGGTGACAATTTCCGCATGACTGCCGTAATTCAGCGCAAAATTCAAAATCAAGCCTGTATTCTCTTTCGTTCGCTCAATTGCGCTTTCCACCGCTTTTAACGTGTAAGATGGGAGTCGCGACAAATCCCCCATTGCCTGAACTTGAACATTTTGTTCAACAAGCTCAGCCAAATAGGTATTTAGGAATTGTTGCGGTAATTTCATTAGGAACTCGACTTCCGCTTTCGGCCGTTTCCAATTTTCAGTGGAAAAAGCATATAACGTGAGAACCTTTACACCTAGCCGATCCGCCTCTGTTGTTACGCGCTTAATGGTCTTCAAAGCCTCGCGATGACCGGCAATTCTCGGCAGTCCCCTTTTTTTTGCCCAACGACCGTTACCATCCATAATAATTGCCACATGCCGCGGAATTTTACCTGTATTTATATCTTTTTGTTGTTTTGACGTATCCGTTTTTCCCATATTAAAGGAAAATTTTTCAAACATTGATTTTCCCCCATTACTGATACTGAACATCCCTAGGGCAGCCTACAAAAATAGGATCTAAAATTCTTGAATATGGTGTCAGTTTGGTTAATATCCTTCTTTAGATGTCCATCATTTCTTTTTCTTTTTCAGATGCGATTTGATCAATATTCTTAATCGTTTCGTTGGTTAGTTTTTGCACATCTTCTTCTGCTTCGCGAACGTCATCTTTAGTTAATTCATTGTTTTTTGCCATCTTTTTAACTTGGTCATTGGTATCACGACGTACATTGCGTACAGCAATTTTTGCTTCTTCAGCCATCTTTCGAACAAGTTTCACTAACTCTGTCCGTCTTTCCTCGGTCAGAGGAGGAATTGCAATTCGAATCACAGAGCCATCGTTCGTCGGCGTTACGCCCAAGTCGGACTTCAAAATGCCTTTTTCAATGTTTGCAAGCGCCGTTCGATCATATGGCTGCACAAGCAGAAGACGTGCTTCCGGAACTGTAATCGAAGCCACTTGATTGATCGGTGTCTCCGCACCATAATATTCGACCGTTACTTTATTAAGCAATGACGGATTTGCTCTTCCTGCCCGAACCGTCACTAACTCGCGTTGGAAGGCTTTAACAGCCTTTTCCATGCGCTCTTCAGCGCCTTTAAAAAGTTCTGATTGACCCATTAATTATCGCCCCTTTACAACTGTGCCGATATCTTCACCAAGAACAGCACGTTTTATATTGCCTTCTTCTGATAGTGAAAAAACAATCAACGGAATATCGTTGTCCATGCTTAGTGAAGACGCTGTGGAATCCATCACTTGAAGCCCTTCGTTCAGAACACGCAGATAGGATATTTCTTTATATTTTTTCGCCGTTTTATCAACCTTAGGATCCGCTGAATAAACGCCGTCGACATTATTTTTCGCCATTAATATTACATCCGCTTCAATTTCCGCGGCACGCAGTGCAGCCGTCGTATCCGTGGAGAAATAAGGGTTACCGGTTCCCGCAGCAAAAATGACCACACGTCCTTTTTCCAAATGACGAATTGCGCGTCTGCGAATATAGGGCTCAGCAACTTGTCGCATCTCAATGGATGTCTGAACGCGTGTCTCGACACCGATACCTTCTAAACAATCCTGCAGTGCGAGAGCGTTAAGCACAGTAGCGAGCATACCCATGTAGTCAGCTTGTGCCCGGTCCATTCCCATTTCGCTGCCTGCCTTGCCCCTCCAAATGTTTCCGGCACCACAAACGATTGCAACTTCTACGCCTAGATCCACGACCTCTTTGACTTGTTTTGTAATCGAACGAATAATGCTTGGCTCGATTCCAAAACCGCCAGCGCCCGCCAGTGCTTCTCCACTTAGTTTTAAAATGACCCGCTTATAGTTCGCCTTTTCCGGCATATTCCACCGCACCTCACATTGGATTATTTTAAAAAATGGGACACGTGACCCGTGCCCCATTGTGATTCCTTGCTCTGTTTCATCAGGTGTTGAAAACCGCAAAACGGCTATGTGACGGTTATTTATCATTATCGTCTTTCAACAGTCACGTTACAGGCGCAATTAGTGTTTCATTTGTGCTTTTACTTCATCAACGAAGTTATCTTCCTTCTTTTCGATACCTTCGCCTACTTCAAAACGCACAAATGCAAGAACATCAGCGTTTTTGCTCTTCAAGAATTCTTTAACAGTCACATCGCCGTCTTTAACAAAAGGCTGATCAACGAGGCATATTTCTTTAAAGAATTTTTTTATTCTGCCGACAACCATCTTTTCAACGATGTTTGCTGGCTTGCCTTCGCTGAGTGCTTCTTGAGTAAGAACTTCTTTTTCATGTGCGACAACATCAGCAGGAATTTCATCTTCCTTTAGATATTGAGGGCGAATCGCTGCCACATGCATCGCGATATCCTTTGCCGTTGCTTCATCCGTGCCCGACAGTTTTGTCAAAGCAGCGATACGGCCACCCATATGCAGATAAGCACCGAATACTTCGTCATCTGTTTTTTCAACAATTGAGAATCGACGCAAAGTGATTTTTTCACCAATTTTAGAAATAGCTGCAGTGATGGTATCTGCAATGGTTTCACCAGCTGCTGTTTTCTGGTTAAGTGCTTCTTCTACAGTAGCAGGTTCGTTGTCAAGAAGATGTTGTGCAAGTGTGTCAATCAAAGCCTTAAATTCAGCATTCTTTGCCACAAAATCGGTTTCTGAGTTGACTTCAAGTGCAACAGCTCGATTACCATCGGTCTTGATTTCCGCTAAGCCTTCTGCAGCAATACGACCGGATTTCTTTGCGGCTTTTGCCATGCCTTTTTCACGGAGTACGTCGATAGCCTTCTTAATGTCACCTTCCGCTTCAGCGAGTGCTCGCTTGCAGTCCATAATACCTGCACCTGTCAGTTCACGTAATTCTTTTACTTGTTTTGCGCTAATTGCAGCCAATAGGAGTCCTCCTTTTATGTCGTTCCAAAGTTTTCGCTAAAAGAGTGATAAAGGGCAAGCCCCTTATCACCCCGTGTCATGCTTTAATTCAAAATTATTCTGCTTTAACTGGCACTTCAACAGCAGCCTCAGTCTGTTCCGGTTCTGCTACTTCTTCCGTTTCTTCGCCTTGGTTTGCTTCCAAAACAGCGTCAGCCATCTTGCCTGTCAGCAATTTAACAGCACGGATCGCGTCATCGTTACCAGGAATGATAACATCGATTTCATCCGGATCACAGTTTGTATCAACGATCGCAATGATCGGAATATTCAGCTTATGTGCTTCAGCGATCGCAATTCTTTCTTTACGCGGATCAATAACAAAAAGCGCTTGAGGAAGGCTTTCCATATTCTTGATACCGCCCAAGAATTTTTCAAGACGCGCCCATTCTTTCTTAAGACCGACAACCTCTTTCTTAGGAAGAACATCAAAAGTTCCGTCTGCTTGCATTTTTTCAATGTCTTTAAGACGTTTGATTCTCTTTCTGATTGTCTCGAAATTAGTGAGCGTTCCGCCGAGCCAACGTTGATTTACAAAATACTGGCCGGAACGTTCCGCTTCTGCTTTTACAGACTCTTGAGCTTGTTTCTTTGTACCTACAAATAGAACTTTACCGCCGTCAGCAGCAATATCTCTGACGAAATTATAAGCTTCTTCAACTTTTTTTACGGTTTTCTGCAGATCGATAATGTAGATACCATTTCTTTCCGTAAAGATATACGGCTTCATCTTCGGATTCCAACGACGGGTCTGATGACCGAAATGAACGCCGGATTCCAATAATTGTTTCATTGAAATAACTGACATTAAAAAATTCCTCCTAGTTTGGTTTTATTCCCTCCGCCTGCATCATTTTCGTGTGCGGCTGAATTGCTTCAGCACCCGCGCATAAATCAACAGACGTGTGTGATTGACACCAAACGTAAATATACCATACTCTAAACGGCATGGCAAGATTCGAATTAAACTTTTCCATGTAATTTAAGTAATAGTTCGATTTCGCCTTTTCCTCGATTCATTTCTTTCGCTATCTCGGTAGTCGAATATCCTTTTTCTTTCAATTTCATCGCGTGTAAAAAGGGAGATTCCTCCACTTGATCCTTAACATTGTCAATTGGCGGCATCCATTCATTCTCAGGTATTTCCGTTCCAGATACTGAAGATAGTGGCGGCTTGCTTTTCACAGCCTTATGTAACTGTTCTTTTTGATCGTTGAGCGTGTCTGCAAAAGAATGATTGCCGCTCACAGCTTCGGGTTCTGTCTTTTTTTCAGTTGCTTTTACTTGTGCATTCATTTTCTCAGTACGTTTCGATGTAGATGCTTTCTCAATTTCGATCGCCTGTTTTGCCAATAATCCACGTACTTCTGCCAAAAATTGTTCATTTTCCAAGCGAACTGCCTCAATATGTTCAGCAAGAAGCTGCTGCGCTTCTTGAGCGCTTTGTCCTGAGCCTTTCTGTTGAAGCAGTCGGATTCTCTGATAAAGATGCACAGTAAGATATAAGGCTAAAAGCACTAATACAAAATTAAGCGTAATCCAAAAAGCTGACAAAACGTTCACCTCGCTTCTCAAGTTATATAGATTTACTTTCAGTAGCGTTGAGGTATTGTCTCAACTTAAAAAGCGCTTTGCTGTGGATCTGGGAAATCCGTGATGTTGAAAGGTTTAACACCTGTCCGATTTCAGTCAAAGTAAGTTCATCAAAATAGAAAAGTGACACGACAAGACGCTCTTTTTCACTTAGTTTGTCAATTTCTTTGGCGAGTTGGGCTCTATTTTCTTGATCCACTAACCTTTTCTCCGGCAAAACAGCTCGAACATCCTCGATTATGGCGGCCGGAAATTCACTGCTCATACTCGAAGCACTGTCATCAAGTGAGAGTAAATTAGATAGCAGGCTTTCAGACAATATTTGTGAAACATCTTCAGGAGACAATTTACAAGCTGCGGCGACCTCATCAATTGTGGCGGAGCGCATTTGTTCTTGCTCAATTTTCTCGGCAGCCTTTTCAATCTTTTTACTCTTCTCCCGCATTGAGCGTGGCATCCAATCTTCTTTCCGCAATCCATCTAAAATCGCTCCGCGAATTCGAAACGATGCATATGTATCAAATTTCAAATCTCTCTTACGATCAAATTTTTCTAGTGCATCGTAGAGACCAAGCAACCCATAACTTTGAAGCTCTCCTCGATCAATATTTCGGGGCAATCCTGCCCCAATTCTCTGCACGTGGTAATTGACAAGTGGCATATAAATTTCGAGAAGACAATTTGCTGCTTCTACATCATGAGACTGAATCCAGTGATCCCAATATTTCGATTCTACGGCTTCAGATTTTCCCAATTGTCTCCCCTCCTTTGTAACAAGCCAAACTTAAATAACACTTTTCCCTTTAAATATAGCATGAATCGTCAACTCGCAGCTGTCTATGAAGTATTCTATAGTGCGTCCATAATCTGCACCAGTCTCTTCTGCGATGAGCGGTATATGATAGTTGGTCAGTTGGTCTTTTACAGCCTCGACATTTCTCTTTCCAATGCTCCCTAAAGGTAGTGTTCGCGTTGACTTGAACATCTCGGCACCTCCTGCGATCTTTGCCCTGAGCTGGGATAGAGGACAACAATAATACTCTGTCATCTTCTTTACCAGCTCTGGAACGGCTGTATCCGCATATTTGCCAAGCGGATACGTCATCGTTCTCGCAAGCGCTGAATCAGGCAGCATCACGTGCGCCATTCCCGCAACCTTCCTTTGTGCATGATAGATCACAACGCCCACGCATGATCCAAGACCCAGTGTCTTCAATGTCTCCGGCGATTCGGCAAATTTAATCTCTGAAAGACCGACGTGAATCAATGGAAAGACTTCCCTTCAGCGATGTTGAAGATAACGTCAAGAGAATCAGGGAATGGAAGAAATAAAAATTCGCCATTTAGCCTGTTCCCCTTCTGACGATCAAAAAGAACAGCATCGATTAGCAAAGCTGATTCGTCGTAAAGCGAGAGTTCAACGAGTCCCTCACTTAGAATTGCCCCCGCCATATCCACTGCATAATTTGGCGGAGCTTGCGTTAATGAAATTTTGAGAAAAGCAGCTAGTGCTGACAAATAAGAGCCGCAAAGGATGTTGCTGATTTCACAAAATGCTGATTTTCCCATTTCGTCATCAAGGACATTCCCATTGGGTACTAGTTCTTGAATCAATGCATTAGCCTGCTCCATATCAAACATCATGAAAAAGAAGCCTTTGAGTCCGCCATCTACTTGGATATAAGAAGCGGCAACCTGCCTTTCCGCATCCTTGTCAATTAAATCTGAAATCGGCAGCACACGCACAGAGGGTATGTTCATATCAATAGACTTATTTAACAGCATGGATAATGACGAGGCGGCATGAGCGGCGCCGATGTTGCCCGATTCCTTTAGTAAATCAAGATGTGAGGCACGTAATTCCTTTAAATTGTTCATAAATCATCCCTCGATCTTCAGTAAGTCGGCAACATCATCTTGATTCAGTACCCGATCAAGATTGAGCAAAAGAAGCAGTTCATTGTCTCCGATTTGTGCGACACCATTCAAATAGTTCGCTGACGGCCCGCCAATGATTTCAGGAGCTTTTTCGATCTTAGCTGATTCAATGTCCAAGACCTCTTTGGACGAGTCGACCAGTAATCCTACTTTCATATCCTCCACATCGACGACAATGATCCGACTTTCTTTTGTCACGACAGATTCGCCCATCTGGAACCGATTGCGGACATCAATAATTGGGACGATCAACCCACGCAGATTCATTACCCCTTTGACAAATGAGGCAGCGTTAGGAAGACGAGTAATGTCATCTACTTTCTCGATTGACAATACCTGCTCAACCGGCACACCGTATGATTCAGAATTTATTTCAAACAAAATGACCTTCATATTTGTTTCTTTCTGATTTGTCATCATGTGTTCCTCCTCAAGCCTGTTCTTTTAAGAATAGTTTTTTCTGTGTCGTGATGATCGCTTGACAGTCGATAATTAACGCAACCTTGCCATCGCCGAGAATCGTTGCACCAGAAAAACCAGACACATTTTTCAAATAGTTGCCAAGCGGTTTGACGACAATGTCCTGATAGCCAAGCAGTTTATCTGCGACTAATGCAACAATCTTATCACCATGGTTAACCATCACAACGGAACTCCCTTGATCGACTTCATTAGTGTTGTTCTTTTCTGCAGAGGTAATCGACAAGTAGTCGCTGAGATTAATAATAGGGACAACTTGTCCATGATACTGCATCACATTCCGGTTATGGATGCTCATCACCTCAATATGACGCCTCAGCGCTGTTTCAGCAATGGAATTGATTGGAATCGCGTAAATTTCCTTACTGCACTGAACGAGCAAAGCATTGATGATGGAGAGCGTCAAAGGCAGTCTCACTGTAAACTTCGATCCTTTATCCCGCTCGGAATCTACCTCGACGCTTCCGCTGAGCGAATGAATTTTACTTTCAACGACATCGAGTCCGACTCCTCGTCCCGATATATCCGAAATCTTGTCAGCGGTACTGAACCCCGAGGCAAAAAGTAAATGGTAGATGTCTTTGTCGGTAAGCTTTTGTGCAGCTTCCTTGGTTACAACATTCTTCTCAATCGCTTTCGCAAGTACTTTTTCTTTGTTGATGCCTGCGCCGTCATCCACAATTTCAACAATGACATGATTTCCGCTGTAATATGCACTAAGGGACAACGTACCTTCGGGATCTTTTCCCTTCGCCTTTCGAACTTCAGGTGTCTCAATTCCATGGTCCATGGAGTTCCGAATCATATGCATGAGCGGGTCGCCCAGTTCTTCAATTACCGTACGATCCAGTTCGGTTTCCGCTCCATTGATTACAAAATTAACTTTCTTGTTCAATTCCTTTGAGAGATTGCGGACCATCCTTGGGAATCGGTTGAAGACCTGCTCAATTGGCTCCATGCGCAAATTAAGAATGGTTTCCTGTAATTGATTGGAAATACGTTTAATCGTTCCTACTGTATCCTTCAGGTCCGTATTATCAATATCGGATGCGATTTTCTCAAGTCGTCCGCGATCAATAATCAATTCTTCAAAAAGGTTCAAAAGTTGATCTATTCGATCCAGATTTACACGAATTGTCTTAGCCACGGTGACAGCCGGATGAGCGGCAGCCGGTTTGCTCGGCTCGTTTTCTTTCTGAGCTTGTTTCTTCGGACCTATATCCTGCGCCTGTTGCCTCTGTACAACTGGTGAATTCTCTTCTAAATTATTTATGGGGGAAACAGTAACGTTCTCGATTTCTGAAATTTGATTTATTTTATTCTGAATCTCCTGATTTTCGGATTCTGTTGCAATCAGAAAAACCAGTTGCTGATCAAACGCTTCTTTTTCAATTTCTTCAGTTGATGGCCTTGTCCCGATTATTGTTCCGGATTCTTCCAAGGCATTTGAAATCATCAGCGCTCGAGCCGCTTTGAGCACGCAATCTTTGTTGAGATTCACAACCGTTTCAAATACATGGAGTTTTTGCGACTGCGCCTGGGAAATAAATTCTTTTTCATAGTCCGTAAGTTCCATGGCTTTCGTATTCACTGGTTCTGAGACAGTTGATACTGTGACTTTTTGGTCGCTCGAAGGAGCATCATTATCCGGTGTGCCATCTGTAGTGAGCGTTTGAAGTTTCTTTATGGTTCCAGACACTTCACGAACATCACTCCCATTTTGTTCGATGGTGTCAGCCATCGCTTCGAGATGATCCAAGCCCTCGAAAAGAACATCAATCATTTCTGAGCTGACTTTGATACTCTGATGTCGGAGTGCGTCAAATACATTTTCCATGATATGTGTGAGTTCCATCATGTTTTGAAAGCCCATCTGACCCGAGCTTCCTTTCAGTGTATGTGCAGATCTGAAAATACTGTTAATTAATTCAGGATCTTCGGCATTTTGCTCTAGAGTCATCAGTTTATCATTCAGATTCTGCAAATGTTCTCGTGCTTCATCCAAAAATACGCCCAAATATTGACTCATATCCATGGTCATTCATCTCCCTGTAATCCGAATTCGCCGCAGATTGCTTTGGCAATATGATATAAAGGTTGAACATCATTCACTTTTCCAGTTTCAATCAATGCTTTTGGCATACCAAACACTGTACATGTCTCTTCAGATTCAGCGATGGTGTGCACATTCTTCCCTGCCGCGCATAAATCGATAACGCCTTGTGCGCCGTCTTTTCCCATTCCTGTCAAAATAGATACTACATAGGAATATCCGTGAAGCTTGGCAAGTGATCGCAGCGTCACATCGATCGAAGGCCGAACACCGTTTACCGGAGCAGAATTTGATAAATGACACCTGAGGCGGGCTTGCTCATCGCTTTCAATACACATATGCATACCGCCGGGAGCAACATAACAATGCCCCTTTTCAAGGATTTCTCCTTCTTTTGCCTCAGTCACAGTTATCGTTGACAAGCGATTCAGACGTTCCGCCAACGATTTCGTAAAACGAGACGGCATATGCTGCACGATAAGAATAGGAGCAGGCAACTGCTTGCTCAGCCCAGGAACTACGGTCTGTAAGGCTTTCGGTCCACCGGTGGATGTACCGATGAGCACAATCCGAGCATTAATTAGTGAAGGATGAACGGGTTGCCTTGCAGGTTCAGCCCGCTCATGTTTTCCTTCATAAATTTGTTTGTTGTCTCCCACTTTAATCTTTGATACTGCCGCTTGTTTAATCTTCTGTTGAAGTTCATGCTCAATTCGCTCAACATCAGATGGTCTGCCTGATGGTTTAAAAATAAAATCGAACGCCCCACTGCTTATCGCTTCAATAACGTAATTTGCGTTCTCATCAGAAGCCCCGCTGACCATTATCGTGGGCGTGGGTTGAAAACTCATGATGTCGTGTAAAACACCGAGCCCATCTTTGTCTCCCGGAAGGATGATGTCAAGTGTTACGACATCCGGCTGATAGCGAAATAATTTTTCTAGTGCATCCTTACCATCTCGTGCCGTCGCTACCACTTTAAGTCTTGAATCCTCTTCAATCATCGCTTTTATGGTTTGACGTATGAAAGCAGAATCATCAACCACGAGTACTTTGATCGGATTCATTCCTCATCCCTCCTTGTCAATTTTAAATATTTTCTAACTTTATCTCCAAATGATGATTGATGTCTGCGTGCAACCTGCTCCCCGCATTGAGCAAGAAAAGCGCGAGTAAGAATTCTCATTTCCACAGAGTACTTAGCTTGTGGACGATTCAGCATGCAAGGTATTTGATTTCGCACGGACATTAAAAGATCGTTGTCTCTATGTAATGAAGCAAGCCATGACGGGGACGCCCCCAAAAACCGCTCTGATACCGATGATAACCGTTGCCAAGTTGCCCAGCCTTCTTTGCGACCAAATGTCTGATTGACAACGCAAGATATATCAAGGTTTTTTTTCATCGCATACACCATTTTTATTAATGAATAACTGTCTGCCATCGCAGGCGGTTCTGGCGTTGTAATGAGAATCAAACGATTTACCGCAAGCATAAAGTGGAACATGTCATCTGATGCCCCCGCGCCAAAATCAAAAATGATAAAGTCATAGTCTCTTTTAATTAAACTAAGTTGTTCTATAAAAAAAGATAAATGGCCATGATCTAGATGAAACAAGGAGGAAAGACCTGTTCCTCCCGCGATAAACGAAACATTTGATGTAACATTTACCAAAGCGTTCTGAAAATTAACCTCATTGACAATTGCATCCACAATATTTAATTGAGCCGACTTCCCCATTAATTGTTCAACATTCCCCATACCGACATCGAGATCAATAATCAGTACCTTT
Organism: Sporolactobacillus nakayamae; assembly: GCF_900113325.1. Classification (GTDB taxonomy): domain Bacteria; phylum Bacillota; class Bacilli; order Bacillales; family Sporolactobacillaceae; genus Sporolactobacillus; species Sporolactobacillus nakayamae. Next base: position 412,179 of record NZ_FOOY01000003.1, read on the forward strand.
TTGCCGATTTCGCCCAGTGCTAGAGAAAAGTTGACACAGAAAACAGATTTGCCAACGCCACCTTTGCCACTGGCAATGCCAACAATTTGGGCGCAGCGCTCCTCATTTTTTCCTTGAAGTATACGTAATCTTAGTTGTTCTGCTTGATCATTAGCCATGTGAATCACCAAATAGCCGATTAATGAGCTCGCGTACATTAGGATGACGTAAATCATCAGGAACGTCTTGCCCATTTGCTATGTATGAAATACTCAATTGTCGATGGCGCAACAAAATGCTGACAATCGCGCCAAAGGATAAGGTTTCATCAATTTTCGAGAGAATGACTCGTGAAAGGTGTAATGCCTCAAATTGATTAATGATCATGTCCATATCCTCCAATTTTGATGTTGCGGATAAAACTAAATACAAGCCAATCTGAGACTCGCCATCAATCAGTTTGATCAATTCGTTTATATAGGAATTGTCTTGAAAATTTCGCCCTGCCGTATCAATAAAAACATGATCAAAATGCGCGAACTTTCGAATCAGTTCATGAAAATCGTGTTCTGTGTAAGCAATTTCAATTGGTGCATTTAGGATATTGGCATACATCTTCAATTGATCGATCGCCGCTATTCGATACGTATCTGAAGTGATAAACGCTATTTTTTTTCCTTCATTTAGAACGGCACGACTTGCGATCTTTGCCAAAGTCGTCGTCTTGCCGACGCCAGTTGGGCCAACCAACATAACAAAATGCTCGTGCAGAACCGAGGGCATAAAACGAGTCGGATCAAGACTTTGAACAAGTTCTTCCTTCAAAGCACGCTTCATTTCTTCTTGGTTCATGTGCTCATCGCTCTGATACCACTTCTTGATTAATTTTTGTACCAAGGGATCCGTGTCCTCGCGCAGCATTCCCTGACTCAATAGTTTATCGCGAAATTCTTGAACTAATTGAGGTGCGGAAAAAAGTTGATCAACCTTTTCACTTACACGTCTGAAGGGCATTTTGTTAGTCGCAACCGAATGATGATTGAACCGAATAGCCTCATTTTGTTCTTCGGCTTTTTTTCTTATTTTTTTTAATGGCGCATTAATTTCAGGATCACTGGCAGCAAGAACTTCAACATTTTCTTTTTTGAACAAATTAAAAAATCTGCCGGTCGTCACTTTTTTCGTATGAAAAATGACCGCATCGCTGCCCAGTTCTTGTTTCACTTTTTCAATTGCCTGAGCCATAGTAGGCGCAATAATTTTCTTCATTTTCATGCCGCGCTCAGCACCCCAATGCTTTGTACTTCAACATTTGTCTCGAGTTCATTATAAGATAGAATTCTAATATTTGGAAAATATCGTTCGGTTAATTGACGCGCGTACATGCGCACGGCAGGTGAACAGAGAATAACTGGATCACTCTCCAAATCCGCCCATTTTTCAACAGAAGAAGAAAGATTTTTCAATACTTGTGATGTGGTCGAACCATCTAAAGCGAGAAAGTTCCCATGCTCTGTCTTCTGAATGGAATCAGATATTTTTCGTTCAAGATCAGGGCTGAGCGTCAAGACCTTTAATGTTTCGCCAGGCGTTGTGAACTGCTCTGTAATCTGACGCGAGAGCGCTTGCCGGACGTATTCAGTGAGCAAATTGGTTTCCTTGGTCATTTGTCCGTAATCTGCCAATGTTTCAAAGATAATCGGTAAATTTCTAATGGACAGATTTTCCTTCAATAAATTCACAAGAACCTTTTGTATATCGCCAACCGTCAAAGGATCCGGAATCACTGCGTCAACGAGGGCGGGATACTGCTCTTTCAAGTGATCAACTAATTGCTGAGTTTCTTGTCTGCCAACCAGTTCATAGGCGTGTCGCCGCATCACCTCAGTCAGATGGGTTGATACAACGGACGGGGGATCGACAACCGTATAACTTGACAGTTCTGCTTGTTCCTTTGTTTGCTCATCGATCCAAAGTGCTTTAAGGCCAAATGCTGGTTCAACTGTCTCAATTCCTTTTATTGACGAATCTTCAATTCCCGGACTCATCGCGAGATAATGATCGGGGAGCAATTCACCTTTGGCAACTTCACTGCCGTTGATTTTAATTCGATAGCTGTTTGGTTCGAGCTGAATGTTATCACGGATTCGCACAACCGGAAGCACAAAACCAAGTTCCAGTGCAAGTTGCCTGCGAATCATTACGATTCGATCAAGAAGATCTCCGCCCTGTGAACTGTCGGCAAGCGGAACAAGCGCGTAGCCGAATTCAAATTCAACCGGATCCATATGCAGGAGATTCATCACGTTCTCCTGACTTTTAAAGGACTCTTCCGCTTTCTTATTCTCTTCCTCCGCAACATCCTGCTGCTCTGTTCCGCGTCTTCTTCGAATCATAAAACCGGCGATCACCAGAATCAGCGCAATTGGCAGAGTTGCCATCATACCAATAGGTGTCAGCCCTAAAATAAAAATGACGCATCCTGCAATAATGAGCATGATCGGATAGGAGAGTAACTGATCCGATACTTCTTTACCCATATTGTTTTCTGAAGATGATCGTGTGACAATAATGCCGGTTGCCGTCGAAATGAGAAGTGCCGGGACCTGGCTGACAATTCCATCACCTACAGAAAGCAAACTAAAATTCTGTGCCGCATCTGCAAGATCCATTCCTTGCTGCGCCACCCCGATGATCATGCCGACGATTAAATTTATCGCGACAATGATCATACTGGCGATCGCGTCACCTTTGACAAACTTGCTGGCACCGTCCATAGCGCCATAAAAATCAGCTTCACGCGTTATTTTCTCTCGACGTTTTTTGGCTTCCTGATCGTTAATTAATCCAGCGTTCATGTCTGCATCAATACTCATTTGCTTTCCCGGCATCGCATCAAGCGTGAAGCGGGCTGCCACTTCCGCTACCCGTTCCGCGCCTTTTGTGATGACAAGAAACTGAACGATAATAAGGATTAAGAAAACCACAAGACCAACAATAATATTTCCTCCAACAACGAATTGTCCGAACGCTTCAATGACGCGGCCCGCATCACCTTCAGAAAGGATCAGTCGGGTTGTCGACACGTTCAAAGCGATACGGAATAAAGTCATAATCAAAAGTAACGAAGGAAAGACAGAGAATTCGAGAGATTCCGTGACGTTCAGTGTGACAAGAAGAATAACAAGAGCGAGCGATATATTCATGACGATTAGAAAACTAAGCAATGCTGCAGGTAACGGGATGATCAGCATCATAACAATTAAAACGACACCAACCATCACAATATAATCTCTCGTTTTCATCGTATTCCTCCTTTCCAATCATGCTTTTCCTTTCAACCGATAAACATATGCCAATAGTTCAGCAACCGCCTTGAAGAATTCTTCCGGGATACTATCCCCTATTTCAAGAGAATGATAGAGTGCTCTCGCCAGCGGTTTTTTTTCAACAATGACAATCTGATGTTCTTTGGCAATCTCTTTAATTCGAAGAGCAATGAGATCCGCGCCTTTGGCAATGACTATGGGCGCATTCATTTCTTCTGCGTCATAGTGCAGTGCAACGGCAAAGTGTGTCGGATTTGTAATGATAACATCCGCATTGGGTACTTCCTGCATCATGCGGTTTAATGCCATTTGTCTTTGGCGTTCCTTCACCTTGGATTTAATTTGCGGATTACCTTCAATTGTTTTGAACTCGTCCTTAATATCTTGCTTGGACATCCTCATGTTTTTCTCATAATCATATTTCTGATAAAGATAATCGAGCAGGGATAGCGCAATCAAAGCGATTGAAACGGCGATCCCCATATTGAGCATGATTTGCGACAGTGAGCGAATGCTCTCTAAAATGGGCTGACTCGCAGATTGAGCAATGGATTGGCGATTCATCCAAAGAATTGAAAATGCAATGAGTCCGATAAAAATAATCTTAAGCATTGATTTCAGCAGTTCAACGATTGCCCGTAACGAGTAGGTTCTTTTCAATCCCTTAAGCAGATCAATCCGTTCACCTTTAAATAAGAGTGTTTCCGGCAAGAACATGAATCCGACTTGAAAAATCTGAGTCGCAACCCCTACAACCAATGCGATGATGAGAATGGGGAGCAATAGTTTAAGTACCTGAACAGATAAGTCCGACAGCATTCGATGTAAATTAAGTTCAGTAACCGACATACCCAAATTCATCGTATAAAATTGCCCCATCATTTCAGCCAGCTGCTTCACAACTCCTCCGCCAGCAAGTCGAAAATAAAGGAAAAAAGCAAGCATACTGATTGCTGTCGACAAATCCGCACTTTTAAAGACTTGTCCCTTTTTCCTTCCTTCCTCGCGTTTATGTGGAGTCGCTTTCTCCGTTTTCTCTCCCGCAAAATATTGTAGATCAAGCGAATAGCGCAGCTTCGTCATCATCTTAACTCCCTAACAAACGCATAAAGTCGCTAAAAATTGAGGTCATGGATTCAAAAATAACCCGAAACAGCCCAATAAGCGATGGAAATACAACCAGCAAAACTGCAAAGCCCGCAAGTGTTTTGAGCGGCAGCCCAACCACGAACACATTGACCTGTGGCACAGTGCGCGCAACGAGACCTACTGCGACATCGACTAAAAAGAGACAGCCAACGATCGGCAGTGCCAACTGTGCCCCAATCAAGAACATTTGCGCGGTTACTCGAGCGACAAATTCAGCAGTTGCTCCTGATCCGAATGCAACACTTAAATCATTGACAGGAATCATTTGAAAGCTTGATAAGATCCCGTTAATCAGCATGTGGTGCGCATTGACACCAAGAAAAAAGAGCAATTGCAACAGATACAAGAACTGACCGGTCAAGGGTGTTGGAACACCACTCTCCGGACTAATAACATTTGCAATAGCAAATCCGATCTGCATATCGATAAACGCACCGGCAAGCTGGACTCCATAAGTGATAATTCCTGCGACAAATCCCATGGACAAACCAACAAGAATCTCTTTGAGCAAAAGTAGAACAAATCGTCCGTCAAGCGGGACAGTCTGACTCTCAAGCATCGTCACGTCAACTAACAAAGCAAGCACAGCCGCAAGTCCAATCTTCACCGGTGCGGGTATCGTCCGATATGAGAAGATTGGCATGGTGGCAATGAAGCTGATCAGTCGTGCAAAGATTAATAACAATAAGGGAAGTGCATTAAATAATGACAAGATTCATCTATTCCCTTTCTATCGAATGAAGTTCGGTAGATTCGCAAAAATATTCTCGGTAAACGCGAGCATCTTTGAAAGCATCCATGGTCCGAACAGGATCAATCCGAAGAGTACTGCGACAATCTTCGGAATGAAGGCCAGCGTCTGTTCCTGAATCTGCGTCGCCGCCTGAAAGATACTGACGATCAGTCCAATGACTAGTGACAGGACCAGTATAGGACCGCCAATCATTAAGACGGCCATGACACTTTGATCGGCGATCGATAAAATCATTTCAGAACTCATTCGGTATCACCTTTCTCAGAAACTCTTAAGCAAAGACTCAACGATTAGGTACCAGCCATCCACCATGATAAAGAGTAAGATTTTAAATGGAAGTGAAATCATTACCGGCGGCAGCATCATCATACCCATCGCCATCAAGATACTGGCCACCACCATATCAATGACGAGAAACGGGATAAAAATCATAAATCCCATCTGAAAAGCAGTTTTCAGTTCACTTATTGTGAAAGCCGGAATAAGCGCCGTTAACGGAATCTCGCTCACCTTTTTCGGAGACTTATAATTTCCGTAACTGAGAAACAGCTGCAAGTCCTTCTCCCGTGTTTCCTTCGCCATAAATTCCTTTATCGGTATCTGCGCTTTCGACAATGCCTGTTTTTGTGAAATTTCTTTCTTCATATAAGGCTGAATGGCATCAGTATTAATTTGACCGTACACCGGCGCCATAACAAAGAAAGTAAGGAATAAAGCGAGACCGATTAACACTTGATTAGGAGGCATCTGCTGGGTTGACAACGATGTCCTCACAAAAGAAAGTACAATAATGATTCGGGTAAAACAGGTCATGAGTACCAGAATCGCCGGCGCGAGTGAGAGCACCGTCAGGACAAGCAATAATTGCAGTGTTGTTGCCACATCCTGAGGCTGACTCGTGAAAAAGTCGGCAGGAATACCAGGTATGCTATTCATTTTTTCCTGACCTCCTGAATCAAAGCACTTAATTGATTGGAACGCTCTTTGTTCAGTACATCGAGCTGTTTTTGAAATTCATTTTGTACCGGTGTCGTTCTGTCTTGTCCATCGGTTGTTGATTTTGAACGGCGTAGTGCGTGATCAGTCGTCCATTTGAGTGCTTTGAGCACATTCTCTTCAAATGGATCGGGAGAATCAGAATGACGTGTCAGCGATTGAATCACATCTGGATCTTTGATTTCCTTAAGTAACTGAACGGTTTCACCAACACCGACAACAAGAACCTCATCACCAACGCGAATGAGCTGTAAGGAGCGATTTGCTCCTAATGAGACACCGCCCATGTTTTTCAGCGAATGAACTTGAGTGAATTTCCCGGTGCGTTTCACAACAAAATGGTAAAGTAAGTAAATCAATGCGAGTACGATCAGCAAAGCAAAGAACAATTTGATAAAGGTTACAAATAGGTTTGAGTTTCCATAATTAACCGATTTTGTCTTTTGAGTACTCGTGCTGTTACTCGTCGGTTGATTGTCTGTTTTTTGAGTTTTTTGCCCATTTTCAATCCACTCTTTTACCGTATTATCCTCTGATTCCGCATGGGAGATCGAAATAGGATCGATTAAAAAGAATAAGATCAAGCAAAAAGCAAGCGCTAATTTAAACCAATGAGTTCTCTTCACAAATACTCATCCAATCGCTTTCTTGATTGCCTCGATGACACGGTCAGGTTGAAACGGCTTAACGATAAAATCCTTCGCACCCGCTTGGATCGCGTCAATAACCATTGACTGCTGACCCATGGCGGAGCACATAATTACTTTGCAATTAGGGTCAATGCTTTTTATTTTCTTAAGCGCGTTGATCCCATCCATTTCAGGCATCGTGATATCCAAAGTCACCAAATCAGGTTTAAATTCTTCGTACTTAGCTACCGCTTCGTTACCATTAGCTCCTTCGCCGCAAACCTCATAACCATTTTTGGTTAAAATGTCTTTTAACATCATTCTCATAAAAGCAGCGTCATCAACAACAAGTATGCGTCCTGCCACGTTAATCCCTCCGGTTTCATTTATCAGAAATATATTAATCTGCCAGAGCGCATAAGCGAATCTGCCAGGAAAAAAAGCGATACAAACAGTTCCATGCTCGTCTTACAGATTTTTAATTCGGTCGCTTTGGTCAAGTATCTCTGTAATGCGGATACCGAAATTTTCGTCGACCACGACAACTTCGCCCTTTGCGATATACTTTTGATTAACCAAGATATCAATCGCCTCACCGGCGAGCTTGTCTAATTCAATGATTGAACCGGGACCAAGTTCCAAAACATCTTTAATTGTTTTCTTTGTATGGCCAAGTTCAACACTAACGTCAAGTGGAATATCCATCAACAGATTAAGATTTCTCGGCATCGGTTGTTCTCTTGACGGAGGTTCTTCATTAAAATCGGAAAAGCGTACGGGATGGACGTCCTCATGAGGTATTGCACGCTCCTGAGCATGACTCGCCGCAGGCGCCTCAGGGGCCAAAGCCACAGCCGCCTCTTTTCGAGCTGAATCGTTGCTCATGTCCTTGGACATAGCTGGTATCATCTCTTCTGCACGTTCGCTTGGCTCATTAGGTACGGAGTTTTGTCCACCCGTTTCTTTAACAAGTAAATTGACGAGTTGCTTACCAAAATCAATTGGAATCAACTGCATGATATGTGAATCCACAAGATCGCCAATCTTTAATTGAAATGAGATTTCAAACATAATCTCATCCTTTGGCAGATTTTCAATTCCTTGATTCGTTTTAACATTCATCAGACTCAACTTTGGTGGTGAAATATCGATTCGCCGATTAAAAACGGTCGACATAGCGGTAGACGAAGAGCCCATCATCTGGTTCATTGCTTCCTGTACCGCACTCATTTCCATATCACTGATCTGTTCGGCTGGATTCGTTCCATCTCCACCCATCATTAGGTTTGCGATGACACTGGCGTCACGTGTCTTAATGACAAGCATGCAGGAACCCTGAAAGCCCTCCGTATAATTTACAAGCACAGAAACATGTGGAACGGGAAACTCTTCAGACAAATTATTACGATTAACTAAATGTACTTGCGGTGTTGTGATTTCGACTTTCTTATTCAATATGGTGGATAATGCAGTTGCCGCGCTACCGAAAGAAATATTACCGATTTCACCAAGTACATCTTCATCTAAATCGGACATATCTTCTACAATTTTGCGATCCAGTTGCGTATCTGACTCAGATGCGTTCATTTGTTCTAAATTTTGGCTCTGACTGTTTCCAAGAAGCGCATCAATTTCTTCTTGCGAAAGTTGTCCGTCACTCATCGACGTCATCCTCCTCTGTTATGGTTTTTATGATTTGGACAGCAATTCTTTTTTGACGTTTTCCCGGCTGTGCAATAAATTTAGAGAATTCGCCGACATCAATCCTCAACGGCTGATTTAAATGCTGATCCAATTTGATGACGTCCCCAACGTTTAAGTTTAATAGCTCATTGACCGTTATTTGTGAATGACCAAGATTTGCAGTCAATGTGACGTATGAATGTTCCACACTCTTTTTCAGAGATTGATATTCTTCCGTTGTGATATCGTTTTTCTTCTCGCTCATCCAATAATGCATAGACAATTTAGGTATTATCGGTTCAAGTACCACATGTGGCAGACAAAGATTAATCATTCCGCTTGATTTTCCAATCATTGCGGATAGTGAGATAACAATCACCGTTTCATTCGGTGAAACCAATTGAAGAAATTGAGGGTTGGTCTCAAGTTCAATCAAGATAGGATCAATGTCGTGCTCAACAGAGGACCATGCTTCTTTTAAGGCAGGTAAGCTGCCTTCAAAAAGCCCCTTCATCAAATCTGTTTCGATTTCAGTTAAATTTTCAATTTTGTTCATGCTTTCGCCGCTTCCGCCAAGCAATCGATCAAGCATTGCATAAGCGATGTTCGGATTAACTTCAGCGATCAAATGCCCCTCCAGCGGCGGTGCCTCAATAATGTTCAGGACTGTCGCGGATGGAATTGAGCGAATAAATTCCTCATAGGGCAATTGGTCAACCGAAGCAACAGATATTTGAACATAAGTTCTCAGCTGTGCCGAAAAATAGGAAGTCAGCAACCGCGCATAATTCTCATGTATGCGTGTCAAACTGCGAATCTGATCCTTCGAAAAGCGAAGCGCGCGTTTAAAATCGTAAACACGTATTTTTGATTTTTTTTCCTCGCTTTTTAATTCTTCTGCATCCATTTCGCCTGTTGACAGTGCGGAGAGCAGCGCATCAATCTCAGATTGTGAAAGTACGTCGGCCATTTTTCTTCACCACCTCCAATTTCGCCAGAGATTACTGCACAATTTTTTCTGTCGTATATACATGAACTACTGTGCCGCTCTTAAGGAACGCATTAATTCTTTTTTTTACCATGTCTTCCAAATTGGATATGCCTTGCTGATCCTGTAAATCACTCGGAGACATTCCTGAAACGGTATAAATAACTGCGTTCTTCACTTGATACGATCGTTTTTCAAGTTCTTCTTTCGTTTCTTTGCTTGAGACCTGAATATTAAAATCCAATTTGATGAAGTGATCACCTTTTATATTGGTGGTGATTTCTCCGGTAGCAACTGTAAGATTTTTTACAATCTCATCAATATCCGGATCTTTCTCCACTTCACTACCACGACCTAAGTTTGACATAATGAAGAAGGCTGCGATCGTTCCGATGATCATAAGGACCATTAAAATAAAGAGTACATTCATTCCTCGGCTTTTGAACATCTAAACACACCTTCTTCTGCATTCAAGCCCGACAGTAAAGAGATTTCTTTTAGAAATTTAATCACAATCTGGCTGACTTCCTCCGGAGATTCTTTGACAATCAGCTTCTTCCCGTTTGTCAATGTGATCGTTGTATCCGGAAGCGATTCCACCTGCTCAATTAAAAATGGGTTAAGTACAAAGGATTGGTTATTAAAATGGGTTAATTGAATCATCCTCGCCACAAAATGCGCTGGGCAACGAGACCGCCCAGCTCATTCATCTCCTCTATTTATTTATCGTTTCAACTGCACTAATTCTTGAAGAATCTGGTCCGCTGTTGTTACCGTTCGTGCATTCGCTTGGTACGCACGCTGCGCTTCAATCAATGCAGTCATTTCATCCGTCAAATCAACGTTCGAACCTTCAAGAGCATTTTGAACAATCTTGCCTTGACCGTTTGTAGTTGGATCGACTCTATAGTTCCCTGATGCTTGGCTTGGTTGAAAAAGCGAATTGCCAATTTTTTCAAGGCCAGCCGGATTAGGAAATGTAAATACTTCGATTCGTCCTAAGTTTACACTGGAAGTTGTCGTGCCGTCGCCGTTATCAATGGCATTATTAAGTGTACCAATGATCTCCCCCTGACCGTTAATAGTAAACGCGCTGCAATCAGTTAAATCATACGTTGTATTTTCATTAACCATTGTAATTTGCATTCCTTGGGATGTAACTAATCGTGTACCGGCAGTATTCAATTTCAAATCACCGGCTCTTGTGTAATAGGTATTCGTCCCATCAGTTACCTGAAAATAACCTTCACCATTAATTGCTACGTCATAAGGATTTCCTGTCGGATTCACCACACCGTTTGTCACAATGTTGTCAATGGAGCCTGTTTGCGCGCCAAGACCAACCTGAACGGCATTTTTATTTGTACTTGAGCCTTGGATGTTGTTATTAAACAAATCTTCAAAGTTGATTCTTGCTTTCTTATAACCGGTTGTGCTGACGTTGGAGATGTTGTTTCCGATGACATCCAAGCTTGTCTGGAAGTTCTTCAATCCTGAAACACCTGATCCTAATGAGCGTAATAACATAATGATTTCCTCCTTTTGTTTGACTGCTTCAGTCATTCCACAGCCTCAGCTCTCCTTAAAAAGGTCCAGCTGGTTTACTGATTAATCACGATTGTCCCATTGATATTTGAGAAAATTCTTGTTCGCGCTTCATCGATGCCCATTGCCGTAATAACCGTTTGATTTGATGTATTGACCACCAACGCCGCGTCCTTGGTTAAAACGAGTGAGTCATTAATTCCCATTTTTTTTGCTTCTTGCATTTTCGTATGAATCAACTGCCATTCACTCTGCGATATGTGAATATTGCGTACATCCATACGTTCACGCGCGTGTTTTGATAGTTTCACAGGCAACCTGTCACATTCATTCCTAAGATTTTGAGAGAAGGATAGATGCGGCCTTTCTTCCTTCTTCTTAGTAGGATCGCCCTTTACTTGTTTCGACGGCACCCGCGGTAATGGCTGATAGGAAAAAGTGTTTATCTTAGTCACTCTGACCCGCCTCTTCAGAATTGCTGATCTCGCTAATCGAAGAAGGATCTACTTCATATCCATTATCCGTTTGATAAGTAACCGCCCCATCTTTCAGACTCACTGCCTGTACAACTCCACTAATCGAGTGTGTGTTCGACGTTCCATTGCTATCTGTACTTGTTTCGCTCCAACTAATTTGTTTTCCAATCATGGATGCCTGTTCAGAAAGCGATTGGTCCGATTGACTCGCTACTAGTTTATCAATAGCATTACTCATATTCTGAGTCTGTTCCAATGTTGTAAAGTCTGCCATTTGTGAAACAAATTGAGCACTGTCCATCGGCGATGTCGGATCTTGATTTGTTAGCTGGGCAATGAGCAGTTTCAAGAAAGAATTTTTGTCAAGCGCACTATTAACACTTGACGTTGAAGAAGTCGAACTATTAGTTGCCGTTGATCCCGAGTTTACCGTAATACTCATTTCAAATCACGCCTCCTGTCATCCATTCACTAAACGAATGTTCCTGTTGGTCTTGATCCGGAGCTGAGGAATGATGATTTTCCCGATGCTGCTTTTGATTTTCCTCTTGTTGATCAGTATTTTGCTGAAATGCGCTTTGATCCTGTCCCTGATACTGGCTATTGTCAACAGACGCCTGATGAAGTTGTCGATTGACATCAATCTGGGTCAAGGGTATTCCGCGACCCGCACAATCATGTTTCAGCTGTCCTAAATTGCCTTCAAGTAGGTCTTTCGCCTTTTGCGTCTCCGCAGTTAATTGAGCAGTCAAGCCTTGTTCACCGCGGCTTACAGAAATGACAAGCTTGCCCAGATGCTCAGGATAAAGGGTAACTGTATAGGACTGAACGCCATTTTTATCAAGTTTAAATGATGACTTTCCTAACCATTCATTTAGATGATCAGCAACCTGCTCGTGCAAAGAAGCTTGCTTTCCAGGATTTTTCTCTGATTGGAACGTTGCCCATAGTTCCAATTTATTCATTTGTCCTGAGACCGCACGGTGATGATCCGGACGTGTTTGGTTAGTTGAATTGCGCTCCTCGGATGAAATCATTTTTTTAAACGATGTCTCCTCACTGTCAGCGGCGTGATCGGTCAGACGACCGGGCGTTGCCTTTGGAGACGCTTGATTTCCTTGGCGTATTAAGCGCGTTTCTGAAGATCTTGATAAGGCTTGCTCAAATCCATTTGCCTGAGAAGACAGCGGTTCACCTAGCCCTTTCTGATTACCCAAAGAAGATCTCGAAGTTAATGGCTGAACATCATTTAGATAGTCAGGTAACCGACCTTTATCTGAGTTCTGCTTACCACCAACACGAGTGAGCAGCTCGGATTGCTGTTCAGTCACATTTATTGGATCCTCGACAACCTGCGAACTGACCACCAATTGTCTGCCCTGAACTGCGTTTAATTTGTGTGTATGATCATCCGTATGCTGAAGCAACGATTCACCCAATGATTGGTTAACGTTATTTGAAAAAGTTTGGCCGACTCTTCTTTGTTTACTCATATGAATCGATTGATTTTTCTGCTGACTATCCGCGCGTAAAGGTTCATGCAGCTGATGGACAAAATGATCCGTGATACCTTTTTCGGATATGTTTGTTTTATTAGTGATCATTAAATCACCAATTGGCTTCAACGGATCAATGGCCTTAGTCTCAAACACGCCGTTAACTTTCGTCTTGCCTGATTGTGCTGCTAAAGACTGCGCCTTTTTAACCAGAGATTCCATTTTTTGTGCTGTTATGGCTTCACGAGATTCCATATTTGTTTGGTGAACAGGACTTGCTGTCAACGAATGATCCGTCACTAAACGCTTGTTTTGCCCATTTTCTACATTTAACGTAATCGGATTGTTACCCGAATGTTGAATCAAATGGATGACCGACAAAAAAGAGTCTTCTGGTTTCGCTCCCTTTTTCTTTTTCTTCGAATTATTCCCAGAAAGTACCTGCTCAGCATTATTAGATTTAATAGTGCTCACGTTCGTGCTCATGTTTCTCACCTCCTTTCAATGCAGATTTTATCGGATTAAGGCGTTGTCGGTGCTGTTGATGATGATTCTGTACTCGTTGCGTGTGCTTTCAATAATGGTGTCAAAGCTGCAGCCTTCTCGACATCCATATTTTCAAGAATTGCTGCTTTTGTTTTATCATCAAGCAAATTTATGTATTCGGCTGCTTGTTTCACTGACAATTTGTCAAAGATTGCGCCAGCCTTGGCTGAGTCCATTGATTTATAAGTTTGGGCGTAAACCGCCTGGCGTGCCGCCTTCGTCTGACTTTTCGCCTGACTATTTTTTTCATTGGCGTCATTTTGCGCTTGCTTCAATTGGTTTTTCAATTCGGCGACTTGATCTTTCAACTTATTATTGTCACTTTGAAGCTGCTTAACTTGAGTTTTTTGATCAGTATTCTCCTGCTTCAACTGAGCAATTTGTGAGGAGCCGGATGCCGCTTGCTGATTCTGAGAAGAGGTTTTGTCTTGGAAAACAAGATTTTTTGCTTCCTCTACAGGATCAAGGCCGGACAACTTTAGAAATAAAGCAGCCAGAAGTACTAAGAAAACAACCGGAACGAGAATAGCTAAACTAACCTTGAGCAGTTTCAAACCAAAACCGGTTCTTTTTGTCTCATCCATACACCTCGATTCTCCTTTTAATGGTTTATCGTTCGTTGTCCCGCAATTTCATCCATCTGTTTCGTTTCAGCCCTATTGATTAACTTGTGATAGATAACTTGCTGTTTTTCTCTCATTTTTTCATATTTCTTAACTTCAATTGCTTTTTCTTGCAGCTTGGCCTGAAAGACTTCGAGACGAGCTTTTGCATTCAAATAATTTTTGTTTGTTTCGCTAATGAGAAAGTCAATTTTATCAACATCTGAGAATCCCATCTTCATTTGATCGATTGTTATCGCCTGACTCATCTGTTCCTGAAGCTCCGTCTGCACTCTTTGCTTCTCTTCAACCATGTTGATCAGAATGTGTGCAAGGTTCTCGAAATCGTCAAATAGCTTTTTGTACTGCACTTCAAGACTTTGTTTTTCACTCTCGGCTAGCTTCATCACGCGTTCAAATCGATAGTCAAATGCCATTCGCGTTCATCTCCTGTCCGAAGTCATGAATCAATTGGCTTACTGAATCGTGCAGATTTACACGTTCCTTTTCGGATTGACGCAGATAGCTGAGTATCTTGGGATGATAATGAATCGCCGCGTCAATCGAGGATGAACTTCCTTGTTTGTATGCGCCAATATTGATAAGGTCTTCAGATTCTGTGTATTGAGACAACATGGAACGAAATTTTTGTGCTGCGTGCAAATGATCCGCGACGCAAATTTCATTCATGACTCGGCTGACACTTTTTAATAGATTAACCGCTGGATACTGCCCTTTTTGCGCCAAAGCTCGATCAAGAACGATGTGACCATCAAGAATGCCTCGTGCCGTATCGGAAATCGGTTCATCAAGATCGTCGCCATCAACAAGAACGGTATAAAATGCGGTAATCGTTCCATTAGCGTCGGTTCCGGTACGTTCCAAAAGTTTTGGAAGCAAGGCAAATACGGAAGGCGGGTAGCCTTTCGTTGTCGGAGGTTCACCGATCGCGAGTCCAATTTCACGCTGACTCATTGCAACACGTGTCAATGAATCCATCATCAGCAGCACATCTTTTCCTTTTCCCCGGAAATGCTCGGCAATTGCCGTCGCCACAAGTGCTCCTTTAATTCTCATCAATGCCGGTTGATCACTCGTTGCCACAATGACAATGGAATGCTTCATACCCTCTGACCCGAGATCCTTTTCAAGGAATTCTTTGACCTCGCGGCCACGTTCACCAATCAAAGCAATGACGTTCAAGTCAGCTGAAGTGTTTCGCGCGATCATACCCATCAATGTACTTTTGCCAACACCGCTGCCGGCAAAAATTCCAACGCGTTGTCCTTTTCCAACAGTGAGTAATCCGTTGATCGACCGGATGCCCAGCTCAATCGGATCAGATATTCGCGGCCGTGTCATTGGATCAGGAGGCTCTTGATTCGTTAACACACTGTCTACCGGCTTGGTGAAGTTCATGCCGGAAACTGGGCGACCTAAACTGTCACAGACCTCACCAATCATTTCATCATTGACCTTTACCTCTAACGGTTTATCTGTCGCCTCGACCAAACATCCCGGTGAAATTTGTGCTACCGATGTATAGGGCATCAGCAATATGTTCTCATCTTTAAAACCGACAACTTCAGCCATTACTTTTTTTCGTCCGTTTTTGATATGTATAAGACAAACATCACCGACAGAGGCTGAAGGTCCTTTGGATTCAATCAAGAGCCCTACAACCCGATTGATCTTTCCATAACGCCGATAGCTGTCGATTGTTGCAAGTTCATCAATCAACTGATCCACGTTCATCCTTTTTCCTCCATCAATTCAGTTAATTTTTCCTTAACCACCTGTAATTGACTTGCTGCACCGGCATCTATTTTTCCAAATGACGTCTCAATCGTGCAATCGGTATCTGAAAAATCACTGTCTGCGTAAATGAAGATCTTGGCATCCTGAACAAGCTGATCGAATTCCGGCCGATGCTGATTCAAGTGGTCAAAATGAATCGGCGCAACGGTAATTTTTATTGTTTCTTGATCTCTGACTTCTCGAACCGCCTTTGCCACAAGTGCAAACCATTTATCTTCATCAAGTGCAACTGATGTGCCGATAATTTTTTCTGCTACCGCCATTCCAAGTTTCAAAATTTCAGGTTCAGCCTGCTTGATTGAATCATTAAAATAGTTTTTCGCCTGATCGACAAATCGATTGCCTTGCTCGATAAGGGAGGCAAAATGTTCCTTTGCTGCTGCTGTCCCGTTGTTAAAACCGGTTGTGTACCCTTCTTTGACTTTCGTCTCATACGCTGCTTCTCGGTTATGTTTTGCCTCTTCTTCCTCTTTCGCAATCTGAAGATTCATTTCAGCACACTTTTTTTCAGCTTCTCTGACAAGGCGATCCGCTTCGTATTTCGCGTCATTAATTTTTTCATGGAGCGTTTTTTCAATGGCTTCTTGATCCATTTTGTCATTTAATGCATCAAGGCGAGGGTCAATTACAGCTGAAAGTTGCACGACTTTTGCCTTTCCATCCGACTGTACTTGTTTAATCAGGTTAGACAATCACGTCGTCCCCCTTGCCGCGCGCAATCACAATCTCTCCCGCATCTTCCAGTTTTCTTGTTGTATTGACGATTCGGGTTTGCGCTTCTTCAACGTCATGCAAACGAACCGGCCCCATGTATTCCATCTCTTCTTTGAAGCTTGCGGCCATACGTTCCGACATATTTTTAAACAACAGCTCTTTTACTTCATCGCTCGCAGTCCGCATTGCGAGAATCAAGTCTTCATTCTCGCTCTCGCGAATAACGCGTTGAATCGCACGATCATCCAAAACAATGATATCTTCAAAGACAAACATTCTTTTTTTGATCTCTTCTGCAAGATCAGGATCGTTTTTCTCAAGTTTCTCTAAAATGTTGCGTTCAGTCGTTCGATCAACTCCGTTCAGCACGCTTACGATTGAAGCAACACCACCGGTCTGCGTGTAATCTTCGTTCACCGAAGAACTGGAGATCTTTTTCTCAAGAATCCTTTCAACTTGCGTGATCGTTTCGGGCGATGTACGGTCCATCTGCGCAATTCGACGTGCCACATTAGCTTGCGATTCAACAGACAATGCCGACAGAACAGCGCCTGCCTGATCAGGATCTAAATACGACAAAACGAGTGCAATGGTCTGCGGATGCTCGTTTTGGATAAAATTCAAAATTTGTTGTGGATCACTTTTCCTCATGAAATCAAACGGCTTAACCTGAAGGGTCGAAGTCAGCCTTTGGATCACCTTGTTTGCTTCATCAGATCCCAACGCTTTCTCTAGGACTTGTTTGGCGTAACCAATTCCGCCTTGAGATATGTATTCTTGAGCTAATGCGGTCTGAAAAAATTCGTCGATCACTTGTGCCTTGGTTTCAGGATCTATTTTTCGGGCATTAGAGATTTCCAATGTCATGTCTTCAATTTCCTGTTCCGTAAATTGTTTAAATATATTTGCGGATACTTCCGTCCCAAGCGCGATCATCAGAATAGCTGCTTTTTGTTTTCCACTTAATTTGGTTTTTCGTTCAGGCATAACGGCCAACCCCTCACTTATCTTCAGCCATCCAGCTTCTCAAAAGTTTAACAAATTGATCCGGCTTTTGCTTCGCCATTTTTTCAAGCTCATGATATTTTTTCTGTTCCGGATTTTCTTTATTAAGCATGTCTTCGTAGTCTTCCTGTTGCGGTATGTCCTGAACAACAGTCTGCTCATCAGCCAGTTCATCCGCATTCTTTCTTCTGCGCAGTACCAACCAAACAATTAGACCAATTACTAGTGCCAAAAGGACACCGCCGATGAGGTACCACCAATTAAATCCACCGCTTTGAGTTTGAACAGCAGCCTTTCCATTGAAACGGCCAACCGTAACCGCAGTCTTCTGGTTTATTACATTATTTGTCAATTCCTGACCTTGCTTATCTGATATCGATGTTTTGATAATCGAATTAAGAATCTGACGAACATCATTGACACGCTGTGCCGATAATGAATTATTGTTGTTTGCGGTCGGCGGTTCGATCATCACTTGAATGCCTAGATCTGTCACCTTATATGGACTGTTGACTACTTCTCGATGGATTCTATTGAATTCATTATTGACGCGGTCTTCCACCTTCTTATATGAGCCGTTGCCATCTGTTCCTGCTTGATAGCTTGGCACGTCATTTGTGGTGGTGCCTGCCTGACCTGCGGCTCCTTGACCAGTGTACGTTTCAGTAATATGTTCCGTACTGGTTTGAAGACCTTCCATTGTTTGCTGATTCACAGGCTCTACCAGATCCTGCTTTTCTTTTGATTGTGTGAAGTCAACATCAGCGGTAACATTAACCATGACTTTTCCTTCACCCATCATCATTGTCAGCATTTGTGTGACACGACGCTGCACATTACTTTCAATGTCTCGTTTGATTGATTGTTGTTGATCGTATGCTGATAAGGTCGATCCGTTCGTTTCATTATTTTTAAAGTCATAGTAGTTATAATACTGATCCATTATCGCGATATTAGTAACAGACAAATTAGGAACGCTCTTCGATACCAAATGATAAAGACCATCCACCTGGTCGGAACTAAGCTGACTGCCTGGCGAAATATTGAGCACAATTGATGCGGAAGCTGAGTTCTTCTTGTCCTGATCACTCACCCAAACATCACTCTCTGGTAAAGTGATCATAACTTTAGCGGATTTTACTCCTTTTGTATTGGTTATGAGATTGGCAAGTTCTGTTTGCATTGCGGCTCGTTGGAGTACATCAAACTGCTTGTCCGTCATACCAAAACCTGCGTTCTGACCAAAAAAGGAATAGTCAATCTGACCGGTCTTCGGGAGACCTTGTGAAGCTAGTTCGACCTTAAGCTGATCCACTTGCTCCTTAGGTACGCTGATCGTTGTTCCGCCATCCGAAAGTTTATAAGAAACTTTCTTGCTGTCCAGTGTATCAGTGATCTGACCTGCCTCACTTTCGGATAGATTACTGTACAATGGTGTATAGTGCTTCACATTCGTAAGCAGAACAATAAGGATAACAGCGATGAGAATCGCTGTTATTCCCCCGATAATCCAAGCTTTATTTTTTTTCGGCAATTGAGTCCAAAAAATCTTTATTCGATTAAGCCATGATGATAACCGTTCTTTCATTGCTGTTTCCCCCGTTCATTGACACGCCGGTAACCAATCAAACTTGCATTCTCATGATTTCTTGGTAGGCTTCAACCGCCCGGTCACGAACTTGAACAGTAGTTTTTAACAGCACATCGGCTTTCTGCATGGCAATCATAACGCTATGTAAGTCAACATTACTGCTTCCATTCGCCAGCTGGGTGACCATCTGATCGGCCGACTGTTGTGACGAATTAACTGCCCCTAAAGCATTTTTTAGTGCTTCAGAAAACCCGTCTTGTGTTTGAGCAACCGTTTGTTTTCCAGATGAAATCGCATCAGCTGCCGTTTTAAAATTGATGGAATTTATGTTCAACGCCTAAACCTACCTTCCTATACTTAGAGCATGTGTCAGCATGTTTTTGTTCGCATTCATAACAGTAACCCCAGCTTCATAAGAGCGGTTAGCATCCATTAAGTCAACCATTTCTTTAAGTGGATCAACGTTAGATTGTTGAACATAACCGTTCTCATCCGCATCCGGGTTCTGCGGATCGTATTTAACCGGAAAAGGCGTAGGATCTTCACTGACAGAAGAAACTTCAACTCCCCCTGATGAAGTGCCTAGCGATCTTTGTAATAGTGAATCAAACGAGTTTGAACCAATTGCTTTCAGATTGACCACTTTTCGTGAATACGGCACCCATTTTCCATCAACGAAACGTCCGCGCGTTGTATCTTGATTCGCGATGTTTGACGAAACAACATCCATTCGAAATCGCTGCGCAGTTAACCCGGAAGCGGAAATATCTAGTCCGTTAAACATTCCCATATTATCTTGATCCTCCTAGCACGATGTTATATCTTTGAAATTGGTCGCTTGCCGCTTGACTAAGTGCCTGATAGAGTAATTGATTTTGAGCCAATTCGGACATTTCGTGATCAACATCAACATTATTACCATTATTCTGAACTGTGCCAAAGGTATCCGTTACGCTTTTAAAACCGGAATGATCGGAAGATGAAAAATTGACCTGCCGTTCGTTGGTACGATTAGCTTTCAGTTCATTCTGCAGGACGTCATTAAAAACGACCTTTTTTGCTTTGTAATTAGGCGTATCGACATTTGCTATATTTTGAGCGATCGCGTTTTGCTGTGCCATCGATCCATTCAGTGCACGTTCAATAGCTGTTAACGGAGTTATTGAATACAATGATCGACATCCTTTCTTTACCAAATAGCGCTTAACTCATCTTAGGTACCTAAGTCTATTTTATCAACTTTTTGACCATTGTCTACGTCGATATACAGGATTCGACTTGTTTCAACTTTATTCTCATCTTCGTGATAGTTATTTAGTCCCATAATTTTTCAGTATTTCCTAATCGAAAACTTAATTACCGCTAATTGTAATCGGATACATTATTATTACATATATAAAAAACAGGTCATGAGAACTATCATTTAGAAATTAATAAATAGAATCGATCAATGAGACAAAAAAGGTTGCAAAAAAAGGGCTCCTAGTCACAAAGTCAGTGACCAAAAGTCCTTTTTTATATTTCGATTATCCTGTTCGGGTATTTATTCGCCTTGGATACGATTCAGTTCATACAGAAATTTGTCATTAAGTACCTTAATATAGGTTCCCTTCATGCCAAGTGATCGAGATTCAATGACACCGGCACTTTCCAACTTTCTAAGTGCATTGACGATCACAGAGCGGGTAATGCCTACTCGATCAGCAATTTTGCTTGCAACAAGCAGACCTTCTTTGCCATCCAACTCTTCGAAAATATGTTCAATCGCTTCAAGTTCACTATAGGAGAGAGAACCGATGGCCATTTGTACAATTGCCTTTTCACGCGCTTCTTCTTCAACTTCATCCGTCTTTTCGCGGAGAATCTCCATGCCTACAACAGTCGCTCCGTATTCCGCTAGAATTAAATCTTCATCTGTAAATGTATCATTTAAACGAGAGAGAATTAATGTACCTAATCGTTCTCCGCCGCCGACAATTGGAACAACCGTTGTCAATCCGTTGGCAAACAAGTCCTTGTTTTCGTCTGGAAAAACACTGAAATCACTGTTAACATCAAGATTTGGAGATGTTTGAGCGACCATGAACAAGTTCTGTGTGTACGAATCCGGCAACTGTCTGCTTTCGAACATCTCTTGCATACGCTCATTTTCAAATTCAAGTTTTAGTGACAGACCAAGAATTTTTCCACGCCTGCTAACAACAAATGTATTCGTTTGAATAACATCGCGCAATGTCTGCGCCATTTCGTTGAAATCTACCTGTGTTTTTGTTCCTTGAAGCAATTGATTAATTTTTCTTGTTTTTTCTAATAATGTCATTAGTGTACCTCCTGCGAAACATAAGTTTCATATTTATAAATAAACTGGTTAAGATTATGGCTTGTACAACGATTGTAAACTAAAGTGTCCACAAATCAAGCAACTCATTTTGTTACTAATGATCGGTTGCCTGCCTCAAATGGGCAAATTTTAAGCAATTTTCCCAAAATTGTATGTAACCTTTCTCTTACCAAGATTATCCGATGCCGACAAGATATGCAAGAATCAAGTGTGTTGCCTGCATTATCGTCAGAATATTAGATCTTTATACATGTTCATAAAATAAAGCTGCAGTACGATTGAGCAGCATCGTTCTGAGCCTCTTCACTTAATATGTCGGTAAAAAAAGCCGAATTTTTTAATGATTCACCCATTTAATCCTAAAAAATTGATTCATATTTTATTACAATCATCCTTCTTGACAACATGAACGGTTTGGTTCGTCCTGCTCATCTATGTTAGCACATGTGATCTGAAGTAGCAATAATATTTACAATTTTATAACAACATTCTGAATTGCGTCCAGAGCGCGTACTGCATAGTGCTCCGCACGCTCCTTTTTATCTTTGATTCGATGATTAAGCGGGGGCAACAAACCAAAATTAGCATTCATCGGTTGAAAATTCTTAGCGTTTGCAGTTGTGATGTAATGGGACATGCTGCCAATCACCGTTTCCTCAGGGAAAACCACCGGATGCTCACCGGAAACTAAACGGGCGGCGTTGATACCCGCTATAAGGCCTGACGCCGCGGATTCAACATACCCCTCAACGCCGGTCATCTGCCCAGCGAAAAACAAGTCATGTCGAAACTTAGTTTGGTAAGTTGGTTCTAGCAGCGAAGGTGAGTTCAAAAAAGTGTTGCGATGCATGACACCATACCGAACGATTTCCGCATTTTCCAGTCCGGGAATCATTTGAAATACCTTTTTTTGTTCACCCCATTTTAGATGCGTTTGAAAACCAACGATATTGAAGAGCGTGCCCGCAGTGTTATCCTGTCGAAGCTGTACGACAGCATAAGGACGTTTTCCGGTTTTCGGATCTTCTAGCCCAACAGGTTTCAACGGTCCGAACAAGAGTGTTTTTGCCCCCTGCCGTGCCATCACTTCAACAGGCATGCACCCGCTAAAATACTTCTCTTGCTCAAAGTCTTTCAACGGAGCCGTTTCTGCAGTCGTCAGCGCATGAAAGAAGGATTCAAATTCCTCTTTATCCATGGGACAATTCAGATAAGCCGCGTCCCCTTTATCATAGCGAGATTTCAAATAAACCTTGTCTCGGTCAATGGTTTCACCAGATATGATGGGTGCCGCCGCATCATAAAAATAGAAGTAATCCTCACCGGTTAATTGTTGGAGATTCTTTGAGAGCGCTTCCGATGTGAGCGGTCCGGTCGCAATAATTGTCGGACCCTCGGGGACACAGTCAACCTCCTCATCAATAATCGTTACATTCGGCATCTCTTTAAGTGTCGTCGTGACGATTGCAGAGAAATCATGACGGTCAACAGCGAGTGCTCCGCCTGCCGGAACGGATGCTGTGTCTGCAGCTTTCATAATGAGCGAATTAAGCCGACGCATTTCTTCCTTTAATATGCCTACTGCATTCGTTATGCTGTTCGAACGCAGCGAATTCGTGCATACGAGTTCCGCAAATTGATCGGTATGATGTGCAGGTGTCTGTTTCTTCGGTCTCATCTCAAATAAAGTGACTGAAATACCACGTTTGGCAATTTGCCAAGCCGCTTCACTCCCTGCAAGTCCCGCACCAATTACATTCACCGAATGTCCTGCCATTTCTTTTCCTCTCCTCATTCCTAAAAAACAATTTATCATAAATCAACTTATTGCGGCTCTTCTTTATAATCACATTTCGGACATTCAACGGTTTTTCCGCCTTTTGTTTTCTTCTCCACAAGATAAGAATCACACTTAGGACACTTTCGCTGAATAGGTTTATCCCACGAAACGAAGTCACAATCAGGATACCTGTCGCAACCGTAGAAAATGCGGTGCTTTTTGCTGCGACGTTCTACGACCTCTCCTTCGCCGCATTTCGGGCATGGCACACCGGTCTTTTTTAAAATTGGTTTCGTGTTGCGGCATTCCGGAAAATTGGAGCAAGCGAGAAATTTACCAAATCTGCCCATTTTGTAAACCATTTCATGGCCGCATTTTTCACATTTAATTCCTGCAGGTTCATCTTTAATTGAGACGGACTGCATTTCTTTTTCAGCTGTGGCTAAACGTTTTGAAAAATCTTGATAGAATAGATCAATCAACGTGATCCAATTTCTCTTGCCATCCTCAACCTCATCTAAATCGGTTTCCATTCGTGCGGTAAAATCAATATTAATGATTTCCGGAAAAAATTCCACAATCAGATTCAATACCACTTCGCCTAATTCAGTAGGTACGAAACGTTTCGCATCCATTGTCACATAGTTGCGCCTTTGTATCGTATCAATCGTCGGCGCATAAGTCGATGGCCGTCCAATTCCAATTTCCTCCATTGATTTCACAAGCGTCGCTTCAGTATAGCGTGGCGGCGGCTGCGTGAAATGCTGCTTTGGATCCGTTTGATCTTGAACCGCTGTCATCCCATTTTCAAGTTCAGGCAGGAAATTTTCTCGAGACACTGAATCTGTTTTCTTTTGATCATCGTTTCCCTCAATGTACACTTTCATAAATCCTTGGAACTTAACCTTTGATCCTGAAGCTCTGAAGATCACCCCGTTTTGTTCAAGATCCGCTCGTACCGTATCCAAGACTGCAGGGGCCATTTGACTTGCGACAAAACGCTCCCAGATGAGTTTGTAAAGCTTAAATTGGTCGCGGCTCAGATATTCTTTAATTTCTTTCGGCTGCCTGAGCACAGAGGTCGGACGCACACCTTCATGCGCATCTTGCGTATTTTCCGTTTTTTTTGCTTTATGTGGGTGGTTATTATAATAACGATCACCATAGTTATCAAGAATAAAACCCTTGGCCTCAGCCTTTGCGACGTCGGAAATACGCGTTGAATCCGTTCTCATATAGGTAATTAAACCGGTGCTCCCATGCTTTCCAAGTGCAATGCCTTCATAAAGCTGCTGCGCAATCATCATTGTTTTTCTCGCCCTGAAGTTCAGCTTTCGAGCTGCTTCCTGCTGCAATGAGGAAGTAATGAACGGAACAACCGGATACCTCAAACGCTCTTTTTTTTGCACGTTTTGAACAGTAAAATTTTTGCTTGTAAGTTTAGCGAGAACATCTTTAACATCACTCTCAGTCTTAAGTGCCTTCTTCTTCCCGTCTAAACCGTAAAACGCAGCTTCAAAGATTTCCTTATCAACACGGAACTTACCGTTAATTGACCAATACTCTTCTGGGATGAATGCCTTAATTTCCTTCTCACGTTCAATAATCATTCGCAATGCAACGGACTGTACACGTCCGGCGCTCAACCCTTTTTTTACTTTCTTCCACAAGAGCGGACTGATGTTATAGCCAACAAGTCGGTCAAGGACACGCCTCGCTTGTTGCGCATCTACCAAATCCATGTTTATTCTCCGTGGTGTTTTAAACGCGTCCTTTATTGCTGGTTTCGTGATTTCGTTAAAAACTACCCGGCATGCCGAATGGTCATCAATATCAAGACTGTGTGCCAAATGCCATGCAATAGCTTCTCCCTCACGATCGGGGTCAGCTGCGAGGTAGACTTTTTTCGCTTTTTTGGCCGCGCTTTTTAGTTCTTTAAGAACGGGTCCTTTACCACGAATTGTAATGTAGCGTGGTTTATAGTGATCATCAACATCGATGCCCATCTGGCTTTTAGGCAGGTCTCGGACATGACCCATTGATGCTTTAACGTCAAATTTCGGACCAAGATAACGTTTTATGGTTTTTGCTTTAGCGGGAGATTCCACAATGACTAAATAATCATTCATGATGTTTCTCCCCCTTTCTGTGAATATTCAAATCTTCACTAATCTTAATGATTGATGAAAGCTTTGTCAAACCTTAACAAATAGAATGGCAGATAATAAATCTATTTACACCGAAATAAGGCGTAATAAAAATTATTTTCTTTAATTGTGTTTCTTCATCTCCGCTCCTAACCCTGCATCAGCTCATGAACCACATCCAGCCAGTCGTACACTAGTTTAGCGCCTTGCTGGATCAAACGGTTCGTCCCTCCACTTGTTTCTCTTAGAATTGATCCTGGAACTGCGAGTACCTCTCTGCCCTGTTCCAAAGCTTGATCAGCAGTGATCAAGGAACCGCTCTTCTCTTTCGCTTCAATAACTAATGTACCCAATGTCAGCCCGCTTATTATTCGATTCCGCTCCGGAAACCGCCAACGTTCCGGTGGGGCCGTGGGCGGATATTCGCTGATCACAAGCTGTGAGTCGCATAATTGTTTAAATAACTGACCATGCTGATTTGGATAAGGGCGATTTAATCCGGAACCCAAAACCGCGACGGTTCGACCATTCAAAGCAAGTCGATGTGCCATCCCATCAATGCCCATGGCCATCCCACTGACAATCGTCCATCCGTCCTCAATCAAAGGATTAAGGATGCGTCTCAGGACTCCTGCCGCTTCTGCGCTTGGATGTCTTGTTCCAACCACGCTAAGCATCTTCTTTTCCTTTAAGAGCGAAAGTTTTCCCTTGGTATAAATTAGATAGGGTGGATCATAAATGTTCTTCAATAATTGAGGATACATTGGGTGGTGAAAGGAAATTGGCGTGATCTTTTCAGCCTGACAAGCTTCGAACAGCGCTTGAGGGTTGATTTTTTGACGATCCTCAATGAAAAGCTTTGCATTGACTGATGTAAGATGAAATCCGACTTGCAATTCTTCAAGCGAATAATTTTGAATACGAGTCAGCGACGGATCTATCTTGATCATTTTCCAAATGGTACGTCTGCTTATGCCGCGACAATGATTCAGCAGCATTAATTGAAGCATAAAGTGATCCATAGATTCACCTCTTCAGTTCATAGTGTTGACTGCTTATACCTATCTAGGCTATTTGGTTATAACAGCAAAAGCGGAAATCGTGATCAAACAAATGGAGTGTGACTAAAGATACTTTGATCGTTGGAATGGAACAACGGGTAGCTGGGTATAGAGGAAGCTAGATCAAGTGGAATTGTCTAATCTACTTGGGGATATTTTTCCCAACTTGTTTGTCAATATTATAAATAAATGCAAAGATTTCCGCAACTGTTTGGTAAAGTTCAGGCGGAATGATCTGGTTCAAATCAAGTTTTCCAAGCATCGAAACGAGTGCAGGATCCTCTTGAATCGGGATTTTATGCTGCTCCGCCTGTGAAATAATTTTTTCAGCAATTAAGCCTTCCCCTTTTGCGGTAACATAAGGGGCTTGATCAATACCGTTCATGTACGTTAACGCGACAGCTTTTTTCTTCTTTTCAGAATTCATTATACCTTCACATCCATACGGTAATTTGATTCAGTAAGTGGATCGGTCGCTTTCTTCATAAGATTACGGTCAATCTTTTCCGATTGCGAAAGCGAGACAAGATCATAACCCATTTCAGCAAGGTGTTTTTTAAGAATAGATTCTCCGGATTTCATCCATCTACGCAAATCCATCTGTTTATTCTGAATATTCAGTGTCACCGAACGATTTTGAACGCGAATATTCACCAATGTTTCTTTTAAATGAGTCAGCTCAAGCCAAAGAACGATCGTACAAGAATTCGGATCCAGAGATCCTTTTCGGTCTCTCTTTCCTTCCCAATACACGGATACATTGGTTAGTTCTTTTTGAAAGGCAATGGGAATTTGCAATGAAAATTGCGCCACAAACGGATCAGCGGAAGCCATCTGAATTTGTTCTCCAGTAATCTTTTGAACCATTTCATGAGCCATTTTTCGCACTGTAGGCGGCGCGCCCTGATCCTGAACAACAGCGAGCAGGTGCCCTTTTAATGAATCAAATGGTTTCGCTGCTAATGTTCCATGCTTTACAGAATCGCTAATTTGAAATTCATAATCGAAACCCAATTTTTTCAATGCTTTAAGAAATAAATTCGAGTGCTCAGTCTCATTTAATCGGGATCCGGCATTTGCAATCTGTTCCGCAGCAAAGGTTTTTACTTCATTGATAAACGCTTGTGATGAGCGATTTATTTTCAAGTCTTTTAACAAAATCGCAACATCCTTCAGCGACATCGAACTCGACAGAAAGCTGTCGACCTTATGCTGACTCTTCTCCGGAAGATTGGGAATATGCGTGTCAAAGAATGAACGCAGTAGTTCAGCGTTTTTTTTAGAACCCATTCCATGAACAAGAGAAGTGAGACCTGTTGCATTTTGCGATTGAGAAAAAGTATTCAGCGCAGTTTTCAATCGCTCTACTGTTTCCGTTTGAGCACCTGAGCGCTGAATTTCAAGAAGCATTGAGCCAAATTGAGAGCCTAGATGTTCGGATGTTTTAACATCTTTTGCCAACCTGAAAAAAGGTTCCGTAAGAGGAAGCTGTCGGTTCATCATCCAGCGTATCGTCTGGATATCTCCTGAAAAGTCGCCGCTCATTTTTAACAATGCGCGCGCATTAAGGATAGACTCGCGCGAAATAGGATCACCATGATCAAGAAACGCTTGAATCACTTGCTTATTCAATGAATCATTTTTTAATTGAAGCGTACTTAAGACGTCATCGGCCATCGTTGGCATAGATCCGCTGTTGGCCGGTTTTCGATCAACCAGCTTTGCAAGGAGTGGATTTGCGCCTTGTTGGATTTGAAACAAATAATCCTGACCAACTTTTAGAGGCGGGTCCACAGAAGCCACTTTAGCTACTACCTGCTTTGCACCAAGCTGCACAAGCGCTGTCCTGTCCGGCAAAATATCAAGTACTTTCCCGCGAAGAATCTGTTCCGGAGCGTATGTGCCAATAAGTTGACTCTGATTGATCGCGTAAGGTTGAAAATTCACATGATCACCTTCTTGAGCGTCTTTTCAAGCTTTCAGGGGCGCAAAGGTCATTCGATGTTCCGGGCAAGTGCCCAATCGTTCAATCGCCTGTAGATGCGCTTCAGTACCATAGCCTTTATGTGAAGCAAAATTATAGCCTGGATAAATTTGATCTAAATCGCACATCATGCGATCACGTGTCACCTTTGCTAAGATAGATGCGGCAGCAATTGAATTGCTTCGCGCATCTCCTTTGATTAAAGAATTTTGTGGAATATCAAGCGGTAGTTCCATTGCGTCAATCAGAAGATGATCCGGTTGGACATCTAACTGTTTAACCGCGAGTACCATCGCCCTTTTCGCTGCTTGATAGATATTTATCCTGTCAATCTCGTGGGCTGAGACGATCCCTATTCCGCACGCAACTGACAATTCACGAATTCTGTCAAATAGATAGTCGCGCTTTCCTGCGGATAATTGCTTAGAGTCGTTAATTCCCGGAATCACTGCATCCGACTTCAAAATGACGCAAGCCGCAACAACAGGTCCGGCAAGCGGCCCTCTTCCAGCCTCGTCAATACCGGCAACATGCTGTGCTCCAGCAAGCCGCAACTCATCCTCAAACTGATTCATCACATGGTATTTATCAACAAGCTCCTGTAAATGGGCTTTACGCGCCTCCCACCTGTGGAGCAATCGGCGGACACCGATCCGTGAATCTGATTCGAACTGTTCCCGTTCCTGTTCAGACAAGCACGTCACTTCAGATAGTTTCGCTTTTATTTCGGCAATTGTCGCTTGCTTCATACTCTTCTTCCCCTGTTATTTATATCGGTGCAATTATTATTTTTTTGAATTTAACGTTTACACATACATTACGGCCATTCGAGCGTGAGCGGACCAAGTTTCTGACTGCGATAATCACGTAAAATGATTTCCGATACCCGGTCATAGTCAATGAATCCGCCGCTCATCAAGCAACCTCTTTTTTTACCAATCTGATCAAATAATCCAATCAGCAGCTGCTGGTCTTCCTCTGTGCCTGTGAGCACGGGAAGTTCGGTTAGATTATAGCGCTTGACCAAGGACTCTCTGTAGTAGTTCAACATGGTTTTTAATAAGAAAAAAGCGATCTCTTGAAAATCAAGCAGTTCTTCTTTAATCGCACCGGTTGCGGCAAGGCAAAGTCCCACACGCGGATCGTCAAATTTTGGCCAAAGAATTCCCGGTGTGTCGAGCAATTCCATTGTTGTCCCAACTTTAATCCACTGCTGGGCTTTAGTGACACCTGGTCGATCACCGATTTTGGCAATCTTTTTTCCTGCGAGACGATTAATCAATGTTGACTTGCCGACATTCGGAATACCTAAAATCAGCGCGCGATCTGCATGAGGACGGAACCCTTTATCTTCCATTCTTTTTCGTCGTGCGGCTGTCAACTCATGTACCGCATCAGGCAACGTTGAAACACCTTGTCCTGTTTGACTGTTGATGAGATGTGCCTTCAATCCATCACTTTCGAATTTCTCTTTCCACAGCTTGGTCGCCTTACGATCTGCCATATCGATTTTATTCAAGATCATAAGCCTTGGCTTACCTGAAGATATTTCTTCGACAAGTGGATTTCTTGAAGAAGAAGGAATTCTGCTGTCCACAAGTTCAATGACAACATCAATCTGTTTAATCTTCTCAATCATTTGCCGCTTTGCCTTCGCCATATGACCGGGATACCACTGGATCGTCATAATGATTTCCTCATTTCATTCCATATATGGATTCTCCGCATAAAAAAAACGGAAGGGGCTTGGTCATCCCAAGCCCCTCCTTTTCATTACTGCGTACATTTAATTTCAAATCATGCTTATCTGCTCTTAATACGCGCTTTCTTACCACGCAGTGCACGCAGATAATACAGTTTCGCACGACGCACTTTACCGTGACGTACCACTTCGATCTTATCGATCTTCGGCGAGTTAACAGGGAATGCGCGTTCAACACCGACACCATAAGAAATCTTTCGTACCGTAAAGGTTGCGCTGATTCCGCCGCCGTGACGCTTGATCACAACGCCTTCAAATACCTGAATACGCTCGTGTGAACCTTCAGTAATCTTCACGTGCACTTTTAACGTATCGCCAGGTCTGAAATCCGGAAGATCCGTACGCAATTGTTCTTTGGTAATTTCATCAATGATATTAGACATAATAGAATGGCCTCCTTCCGTACAAATGCTCTTACATTCCCAAGGAACACAGCGGAACATCGTATTCACTGGCAATTGCCACGAAGAATATCTTACCACATTTAAACGCTTTGATGCAAGCTTTTTCGGCTACGCCAAAGCAACTAGTGTTTCTCTTCCGACTCACATTCAAATTGGTTGAGCCATTTCTTTTCCTGTTCACTCAGTTCAAGATCAATCAATAAATCCGGCCTGCGTTCATAAGTACGTCTCAGTGATTCTCGAAGGCGCCACTCAGCGATCTTTTCATGATTTCCCGACAGTAAAATATCCGGTACCTTCATGCCGCGAAAATCGGCTGGTCGTGTGTAGTGTGGATGTTCAAGTAAGCCGGTAGAAAATGAATCCGTAACTGCAGATGTATCATTACCAAGAACACCAGGAAGCAATCGGACAATACTGTCGATCATCGACATTGCCGCCAGTTCTCCGCCAGTCATGACAAAATCTCCTATGGAATACTCATCCGTGACCAAATGTTCCGGTACCCGTTCATCAAATCCTTCATAATGACCGCAGATAAAAATCAGACTGGATTCCTTTGACAGCATCTCCGCGTCCTGCTGCTTAAACGGCTTTCCTTGCGGCGAGGTAAGAATGATGCGTGGCTTGGCGTTTTCTTCTTTACGGACGGCATCGACCGCATCAAACAAAGGCTGAGGCATCAATACCATCCCTGCGCCACCACCAAATGGATAATCATCTACTTTATTATGCTTATTGGTTGTAAAGTCCCTAAAGTTGGTGACCTTGAATGAAACAGCGCCTTTCTCAGCCGCTTTTCCTAGTATTGATGTATTCAGAACACCTTCAAACATCTCTGGAAACAGAGATAGAATATCAATCTTCATCATCGACCAACCCCGGAATCAGGTGAACAATCACCGTTTTATGCACAACATCAACGTTCTTCACGACGTCGGAAATGTACGGGATAAGAACATCCTTTTTTCCTGTGTCCACAACCCATACATCATTCGCACCCGGAGATAATATTTCTTTAACAGTTCCCATTTTCGCGCCAGTGTCAGTGACTACCTGTGCACCAATGATTTCATGATAATAGAAGTCGCCTTGTTCAAGTGGGGACAATTGTTCTTTTGTGACGAAAAGTGAGCAACCCTTGTACTTTTCTACATCATTTATTGAGTTATAGTTTTCAAACATCAGACAATCAAATTGTTTGTGACGGCGATAACTTGCGACCTTAAGTGGTTCATATGTACTGTTCTTCTGATCCCGTACATATAGGACCGCTCCTTTCGCGTAGCGCTCTTCCGGAAAATCTGTGACACTCACTACTCGTACCTCTCCTCTAATTCCTTGGGTATTCACAATTTTCCCAACGTAAAGCCACTGTTCAGTCATCCTAGAACCTCCTTATTCATGAATCACATCATCTTCATCCGCATAGCTATGTAAGCTGAAAAAGAGAAGGGTAAAAGATCCCCCTTCTCTTTTTTATGTTATTCGCGGACTAAGAAACGTGTTTTAACCCTCTTAGCATGACCCGTGGCAGAAATGACCGTCCGTATTGCTTCGGCCACCTGACCGTGTCTGCCGATGATTTTCCCCATATCCGGTTTGTTCACAGTCAGAATATAGGTAACCTGACCAGGGATCTCCTGTTTCTCAATCTGAACATGTTCATGATCGTCAATGAGCGGGAATACAATGGCTTTGATTAATTCCTCCATTTATCTGCCGCCCTTTGCTCTTATTTTTGCAGCTTAGAAAGATGAAATTTCTCCATAAGACCTTGCTTTGAGAACAGGTTGCGCACCGTATCAGACGGTTGCGCACCTTTCTGAAGCCAATCGAGCGCTTTTTCTTCATCAACAGTGAATGCTTTTGGTGTAACAACCGGATTGTACGTGCCGATTTCTTCAATAAAACGGCCGTCACGAGGTGCACGTGAATCGGCAACAACAACTCTGTAAAAAGGACGTTTCTTTGCGCCCATGCGCTTTAAACGAATTTTAACTGACATAGTAAAACAACTCCTAAATTTAATGTTTTTTTTGAGGGTGTTCAAAAAGTTGGGAATGAACGTTTATCCCATTTTTCAAGAATACTCTTCTAAATGGTTTTACATAAATGGTAAATTAAAAGGATTGCGCTTCTTGCCCTTTGTCTTGCCCATAAACTGTTTCATCATTTTTTTCATGTCTTTGAACTGCTTGAGCAATCGATTGACATCGGCGACAGATGTGCCGCTGCCAAGTGCGATCCGTTTTTTCCGGCCCGCATTGATGATATCCGGATCGTTTTTTTCTTGGGATGTCATGGAGCGAATAATCGCCTCAATTTGCCCGATTTTCTTCTCGTCAACCTGCATGTTCTTCATACCTTTGAACTTATTCGCCCCAGGCATCATTGCAAGCAAATCTTCCAACGGTCCCATATTACGGATCTGTCCGATTTGATCAAGAAAGTCATCCAACGTGAAACTGGCGGAAAGCAACTTTTGCTGCATATCCTGCGCTTTCTCTTCATCAATCGTCGCCTGAGCCTTCTCAATGAGAGAAAGCACATCGCCCATGCCTAGAATGCGCGATGCCATACGATCCGGATGAAAAGGTTCAAGTGCATCCATCTTCTCGCCCATACCCACAAACTTAATTGGGGTTCCGGTAACGGAGCGGATAGATAAGGCAGCACCGCCGCGCGTATCGCCATCAAGTTTTGTCATGATGACACCGGTCAAGTCGAGCCGCTCATTAAATGAGGTGGCTACGTTCACCGCGTCTTGTCCAGTCATCGCATCGACAACAAGAAAGATCTCATCCGGATGGCTGACAGCCTTGATTTGATCAAGTTCCTCCATGAGTCCTTCGTCAATATGAAGACGCCCGGCGGTATCAATCAAAATCAGATCATGATGATCCGCCCTGGCCTGCTCCATCCCCTGACGCACAATCTCGACCGGGCTTACTTGATCCCCAAGTGAGAAAACAGGAA
Source organism: Sporolactobacillus nakayamae (assembly GCF_900113325.1). Lineage (GTDB taxonomy): Bacteria > Bacillota > Bacilli > Bacillales > Sporolactobacillaceae > Sporolactobacillus > Sporolactobacillus nakayamae. The sequence goes on from NZ_FOOY01000003.1 coordinate 445,937, forward strand.
TATTCAATTGGCCGCCTAAGGTTTGCAGCTGTTTGATCGCTGCAGGCCGATAAATATCGGCCGCGATCATCAGCGGCTTCTTATTATGGGTTTTTCGAATATAATTGGCAAGCTTAGCAGCGGATGTCGTTTTACCGGCACCTTGCAGTCCGACAAAGAGCAGAACAGTCGGCGGCTTCAGAGCGAGGTTCAGCTTCGTTTGCTCGCCGCCCATCAGCTCGGTCAGTTCTTCCTGAACAACTTTAATAATTTGTTGTCCCGGAGTGAGACTTTTCATGACATCCTGACCGATGGCACGCTCCTGAACACTTTTGACAAACGATTTTACCACTTTAAAATTGACGTCCGCTTCAAGAAGTGCCAAACGAATCTCACGCGTCATCTGCTTGACATCGTTCTCAGAGACCTTGCCTCTGCCGCGAATCTTCTTCATCGTCGCCTGCAGTCTATCCGACAGACTTTCAAATGCCATACTTCTCACTTCCTAATCTAAATTCTCCAGTTCATCGATAAAAGAATCTAGTTTTTGGCTTTCTTCACTACTCATATGATCAGAAAGATCTCTCATTTTTGAAAGAACAGAAAGTCGAATCTCGTATTTATGAAACAGCCCTAACTTATCCTCGAACGCCTCAAGAGCGCTCTCAGCCCGTTTCAGGTTATCATAAACAGCTTGTCTTGTAACTTGACTTCTTTCCGCAATTTCACCAAGAGAAAAGTCATTGAGATAGTAAAGGTTCAAATACTCTTGCTGTTTTGGGGTGAGAAGCGGCTGATAAAAATCGTATAGGGCATTAACTCTCAAAACCTTCTCAAGCATAGCAAATCCCCTTGGTTGTAAAGGCATTTTACTTTACGCGATAAATATTACAGGTTTTTCTCGCATGTGTCAAGTTATTCCCCAAATGCCGAAAACAGTAAAAGAAAAGCTTCATAAATGTCCAAATTCTAATCGATATCGTCTTCCATTCGTTATTCAAGATTCGCTCCTTGCTCGTCAGTCTGGAACAACTCCGAAAACAGTCCGTAAACGAAGGCATCCGCATCAAAAGTTTGCAGATCGTTAAGCTGTTCGCCTAGGCCTACTAATTTAACAGGTATGTCTAATTCATTGCGAATCGCAAGTACGATGCCTCCTTTTGCTGTACCATCTAATTTGGTAAGGACGATACCAGTGACCTCTGATGCCTGTCGGAATAGTTTAGCCTGACTTAACGCATTCTGCCCCGTAGTAGCATCCAAAACAAGCAGTACTTCATGGGGTGCGCCGGGACATTCACGAGAAATTACACGTTTGATCTTCTCCAATTCTTTCATTAAATTAACTTTATTCTGCAATCGTCCCGCTGTATCGCAAAGCAGTACATCTATTTTACGTGATTTCGCCGCTTGCATTGCGTCAAAGACAACTGAGGCCGGATCAGAACCTTCCTGATGCTTGATCACATCGACACCTGTTCGATCGCCCCAAACCTGTAATTGATCAATTGCGCCGGCTCTAAATGTGTCGGCCGCCGCAAGTAATACGCTTTTCCCTTCATTCTTTAATCTGCCGGCAAGCTTGCCGATTGTCGTTGTCTTACCAGCACCATTGACGCCTACCATAAGGATGACTGTGAGTCCGGATGGATTTAAATTCAACCGGGTTTCTTCTTTATGCTTCGTCAGAAATTCAGATAGGACTTCGACAATGACGTCCTTTAACATGTTGGTATCTTTGATATTACGCGTACGTGACTCATTCTTAAGCCTGTCAACCAGATCCATAACCGTTGTCATGCCGACATCAGATTCAATCAACAATTCTTCCAATTCATCAAAAAAATCTTCGTCTACTTTCCGATAGCGCTTGACCAAATTATTCATGCGTTCGGCAAATGACTTTCTCGACTTTGACAAACCATCTTTGAACTTGTCTGTAGCAGTATTTGTACTTCCGGTAATCCGATCCTTTAGTTTATTAAAGAAATTCATTTGTTCATCCCCTATCTTTTAGACTGAACCTACTATTACTGCTCATCAACCATTACCTGCGGTCAGCAAATCTGTTGTCTCCTCCAAGCGCACAGATACAAGTCGTGAGATACCTGATTCCTGCATCGTGACACCATAGAGTACATCAGAACGCTCCATCGTTCCATGTCTGTGAGTGACTACAATAAACTGAGTTTCAAGGCTGAATTTTTTTAGGAAAGCTGCATATCGGTCGACATTCGCATCGTCTAAAGCTGCCTCCACCTCATCCAAAACGCAAAAGGGAACCGGTCGGACTTTTAGAATAGCAAAGAGCAGCGCGATAGCTGTCAGTGCCCGTTCGCCACCAGACAAAAGAGACAGCCTCTGCAGCTTTTTACCTGGAGGCTCGGCCAGAATGTCTACTCCGCTTGTTAGCATATTCTCGGGTTCAATGAGTTGAAGGTCGGCTCTTCCGCCTCCAAACAATTCGCGAAAGACACTTTGAAAATGTGTTCGTATTTTATTGAAGGTTTCGGTGAACCGTTGCTCAACGACTTGATCCATCTCTGACATAACATGGTTCAATGTATCTCGGGCTTTTAAAAGATCTGCTCTTTGCGTTGAGAGAAAATTCTTGCGTTCAAGAACGGTTTCGTACTCATCAATGGCACCAAGATTCACTGTTCCCATCTCTTCGATAGCCATTTTAATCAATTTCACCTTTTTGCGCGCGTCCATTAGCTCCATTGTCAGCTGATAATTTTCTCTCGCCGCTTCAATTGTCAATTTATAGTCTTCTCTTAATGTATCCAAAAGATGGTCAAGCTGAACATCCATCCGTCCAAGAACCACATTTTCTTCCTGATACGCTATACTAACCTCGTTCAATTCAGCGCGGCGCTTTGACATTCTGGTTTCCTCGTCTGAAAGCGCGTGCTGCCGGTCATGGCGGGATGTACGCATTTTCATCAGTTCATCCATTAGTATTTCTTTTCTTGACTGAGCATCATGAATACGTTGATCAAGTTGTTCAACATTTTCATGTTGGTTCTCAATTTCAGAATCAATTCCGTTTGCCGATGATCGAAGCGCCTCAAGTGATGATTCAAGTTCACCGACCCTCGCCTTGGATTGCAGCGCTTTTTCTTCTTGGTGCGCCACAATTTGACTTTGCTCTGCTACCTTTACTTTTAGCGATGTGATTTCAGCCTGAAGTGCCTCTTTCGACGAATCAATATCCTCTCTATTCTTGGTCAGGCGACTGATTTGATCTGTGAGGCTCTTTCCCTTCTTCTCATTTTCGGAAACTTTGCCATCAATTTCGCGGAGACGTGCTGTTATTTTTTCCTGTTCCGCATTGAAATCGCCATTCTCTCGTGTGAACAAATGATATTTCTCAAGACTTGCTGTCTCTTTAGTTTCAGCCTCTCGTTTTTGTGCTTCAATCTCGCGGTATTGATTCAGCGTTTCTTGCAGTTCCTGACGCACTTTCTCTGTTTCCATTTCATCGGCCGCAATTTGATTCTTGAGCTTCGAGAAATCGTGCTGAAGCTGCGCCCTTTTCTCCCGCATTTCCTTGAGCTGCCGATCCAGTTCATCGATCTCAGTGCTTCGACCAATCAAGCTTGCCTGATGCTGCTTCGTGCTGCCTCCAGTCATCGCGCCGCCTGGGGCAACACTGTCACCTTCTAAGGTAACAATTCTATAGCGGTAATTGATCTGACGGGCAATTTCATTAGCACCTTCCAAATTTCTCGCTACGATAACTGATCCCAGTAAAAAAGCAACGATCTGTTTATACTGCGGATCACAGGTAAGCAACTCGGATCCTGTACCGATAAAAGCAGAATGTCTCTGTAAACGGCTGCGTTCCGCCGGAGAAATCGATTTGGGCTTGATTACAGAAATAGGTAAAAACGTCGCACGCCCTGCTTTATTCCGGCGCAAAAACTGAATGGCCTGCCTTCCCGCAGACTCATCAGACACGACTACATGCTGCGAAGAACCGCCTAGAGCCGTTTCAATCGCTGTTCCATAGTCTTTAGCAACTTGGATCAGTTCCGCGACGGCGCCGTGAATTCCAGAGAGTCTTTTCCGGTTCTTCAGCACCATCTTGACTCCTTGATAATAACCGGCATAATCTTCCTTTAACGCCTCCAGCAGTTCCTTTCGAGAATGCGCCTGCTCGATAAAATGATTAATTTTATCAACTGCGTCTTTTTCCTTTGCGTAGCGATTTCTCTCTTCCTCCGAGCGTGATTGAAATGCTTCAAAGCGTTCTTTCAACACATTCCCATTGGCGCCTATTTTCTCAAGCTGCAACGTGAGCGCTTTTTTTTGCTCGCCCGCTTTTTCTGCCGCAGTTTTCATTTCTTCAGTGTTTGTCCAAATACGCTTTTTTTTGGACTCCAATATTTTCTCTTGATCAGATAAATAACGTCGCTCGTTTCGCATCGATGCTTGCTGATTTAAAACTTCAATATAGTCCTCTTTCAATTGCTCAATCAATTCATCCAAATTTTGCTCAAAACTACCAAACTCTTTTTGCTTTTTTACTAGATTTTGCCGTATTTTCGTCAATGCGCTTTTTTCGGTTAGTTCGTTTTTGAGCGCCTCTGCACGTATGCGTTGTTCTTGGTTTAACTGCTCTCCTAAGTGAGCAATTCTTTCTCTTAATTCCTCCGCATTGCTTTGTGCGTGCTTATTACGCTCATTCAACACTTGTTTTGTTCCGAGCAGCTTCTCCAGCTGTTCCGCAGATTCTGCCCATTCCGTTTGTCTCACTTCAATTGAATGGTCAAGTTCTTCAAGTGCTGATCGTTTGGAACGATATTCTTGATCAAACTGCTCAATTTCATCGGTCAGCATCTTTTTCTTAAGAGTCAATGCTTCCACGCGTTTCTTTTTTTCTTCCCATTGACCATGGAGGTCGTCTATATCATGTGCAAGCAGAGCAATGTCAACTTCCTCCAGCTCGCCCTTTTTCTCCAAATAGTCTTTGGCGATCGATGCCTGTTGTTCCAATGGATCAAGCCGAGCTTCTAGCTCATGAAGAATATCTTCGACACGATTCAGGTTGTCTTCAGATTCATTCAATTGTTTTTCAGCAGCCTGCTTGCGCAATTTGTATTTGAGCACGCCTGAAGCTTCTTCGAATATTTTACGTTTATCCTCTGCTTTACTGTTTAAAATTTCATCGATTTTCCCCTGACCAATGACTGAATAGGCTTCTTTGCCTAATCCGGAATCCATAAACAAATCTACGATATCCTTCAATCGGCAGCTTTGGCGATTCAGCTGAAATTCGCTTTCACCCGAGCGAAACACTCGTCGCGTGACGCTGATTTCACTAAAATCCATAGCGATGTAGCGGTCGCTATTATCCAAGGTGAGCGTCACCTCGGCCATATTAACCGCTTTTCTCGCGTCACTTCCGGAGAATATGATGTCTTCCATTTTTGAGCCGCGCAATGATTTCGCCGACTGCTCACCAAGCACCCAGCGGATCGCTTCTGTAATATTGCTTTTTCCGCTTCCGTTAGGGCCGACAACAGCGGTCACACCAGGGACGAATTCTACAGATGTTTTGTTGGCAAATGACTTAAAGCCTGAGACATCTAATCGTTTGAGGAACATCCCATTCCCTCCGTTTCATACCTATCGTTCGTTCATCATGATCGTTCCATATATTGATCTTCGTTCGTTCACTTTTGGCTGCTGCGCTCAACGTTGAGCGTAGCAAGACGAGTAACAAAAACAGCCGAGAGCCCCGGCTGCTTTTGTTACTCGGCGAGATTCTTTAGCGCTTTGCGTGCGGCGCTTTGTTCCGAGTCTTTCTTTGAATGTCCCTTTCCCATTCCGATCACTTCGCCGTTCAGCAACACGTTTGACGTGAACTCACGTTGGTGAGCTGGTCCTTTTTCAGTAACTAACTCATAATCGAGTTCACCCAAATTATTTCGCTGAATCGTTTCTTGCAGCTGACTTTTATAATCCATCACATGGGAAAAAGAACCGTCGCTGATCCTCGGGTAGACAACGGTTGTCAAAAACCGGTCGACTTCCGACAAGCCTTGATCGAGATACAAGGCACCAATAAAGGCCTCAAACACATCGGCCAAAAGCGAAGGACGTTGTCTTCCTCCAGTTACTTCTTCTCCGCGTCCCAGAAAAATCTTGTCCTCGAAGGATAATGAGGAAGCGAATTGATACAATCCGGTCTCGCAGACAATTGCCGCACGAAGCTTGGTCATATCCCCTTCACTCAGATCCGGATAATGCTTGAACAGATACTGTGACGTAAGCAGTTCAAGTACGGCATCTCCGAGGAATTCGAGCCGCTCATAGTCATCTTTTGATTCGCGACGGTGCTCATTCACATAAGATGAATGAGTGAATGCTTGTTTTAACAATTCTTCATTTTTAAATGAAAAAGAGAAGTCTTTAAGAAATTGATGAAGCCTCTCTGTAACAACTACTTCTTGATCTTGTACTTTCTTTGAACCTGTCATGCCTGCACCTCCGCTAACTAAACCAAAATCCATTTTTCCATATATCCCCAAATAAATAAGAAGTCCCGTCATTATAAACGGATTTATAAAAACGGGACTCATGGTTAGATTGTCAGGATTTGTGGTTCTCTATGTAAGATACGACGTCACCAACGCTCTGAATCTTTTCCGCATCTTCATCGGAGATTTCCAAATTAAATTCATCTTCAAGTTCCATGACAAGTTCTACAATGTCAAGAGAATCTGCGTCCAAGTCTTCTTTAAACGAAGCTTCAAGTTTAACATCTGCTTCATCTACGCCCAATCGGTCAACAACGATTTTCTTGACACGTGTCAAAACATCTTCATCTGCCATGTCTTCACCTCCTCTCGAGGGTATTTACAATTTGTAAAAAAGCTCATTCGCCCTTCAAAAGTAAGAAGGAACAAAATACTTAAGAAAATTTTCACTGATCGTGCATCTTTGGCAAAAAATCGTGCACTTAGCGAAAAGCCTCTATTCAAAGCATACCTAGACTATTTTATTGCATTGACATACCGCCGTCAATACTTAATGTTTGTCCGGTCATGTATTTACTGTCATCCGAAGCTAGAAATGCGACAGCGCCGGCAACGTCATCAGGTGATCCCAGTTGTCCAAGCGGGATCTCCTGTTTCATTTTATTCTTCACGTCATCAGACAATTGATCGGTCATATCCGTAACAATGAAACCTGGAGCAACCGCATTTACTGTGATTCCTCGGGATGCCACTTCCCGCGCGGTCGCTTTTGTCAATCCGATCACACCAGCTTTGGCAGCTACATAATTGGCTTGACCCGGATTACCTAATATACCTACAACAGAAGCCACATTAATAATTCTACCTTTTTTTTGCCGCATCATTGGACGAAGAACCGCTTTCGTAACCAGAAATACACCTTTGAGGTTTGTATTCAGCACCGCGTCCCAGTCCTCTTCTTTCATGCGCATCAGCAAACCGTCACGTGTAATGCCCGCATTATTCACAACAATATCTAGTTTTCCGAAATGAGCGATTGATTCTTTCACCATTTCCTGAACTGCTTTTTCATCAGAAATATCGCACTGCCAAATAAGTGCTTCGCTCCCAACCGATTGGATTTGAGCGGCTGTTTCTTCAGCACGAACTTTATTGCCTGAATAATTTACAATTACAGAGGCACCTAACTGAGCTAACTTAATGGCAATGGAGCGTCCAATTCCTCTGGAAGCGCCGGTGACCAGTGCTGTTTTTCCTTCGAGTCCCATCAGTATTATACACGCTCCTTCAGCTTCTCAGACACATCAATCAAACTCTGTACATTATTGACCTGAAAAACTGTAGATTTCCGGTTAATCTTACGAATTAATCCTGAGAGCACCTTACCGGGGCCGACTTCAACAAAAGTATCGACACCAAGTTCAATCAGCCGTTCCACGGATTCAGTCCAGCGAACAGGCGAATAGAGTTGTTCAATTAAATGATCACAAATTTCTGCAGCCGTCTGCTCTTCTTGAGCCGTGCTGTTCGCGATTACGGGAATGTCGGCATTACGGACAGACAACGCCTGCAACACCGTCCTCATTTTCTCGGCAGCAGGTTTCATCAATGATGAATGAAAAGGTCCGCTTACTGCAAGTGGAACCACTCGGCGCGCACCCGCTTCAGAGGCACGTTGTGATGCCTGCTCCACTCCGGCAACCGTTCCGGAAATGACAATCTGCCCCGGGCAATTTAGATTCGCGGTTTGTACGGAATCGCCTTGTTCAGAGACATTGGCGCAAATTGCTTTCAACTGTTCTGCTTCCAGCCCCAGCACTGCCGCCATCGTGCCTTTTCCGGCAGGAACTGCTGCTTCCATCAGTTTTCCTCTTTTACGTACCGCGTATACCGCATCTTCAAAACCAAGCACACCAGCCGCAAATAATGCGCTGTACTCACCAAGACTATGTCCGGCAAGATAGTCCGGCTTAATCCCCTGCTTCTCCAGCAACGTGCAAAGCACAGCACTTACTGTCAGCAACGCCGGTTGCGTATTTTCTGTCTTCTTCAGCGCATCATCGGGACCGTTCATAATCAGTTCTGTTAACGGAAAAGCCAAGCGCTGATCCACTGCTTCAAACATTTTTTTTGCTTCAGGATAAGCCTCAATCAGATCTGCGCCCATACCAACTGTCTGAGAGCCCTGTCCGGGAAAAACAAATGCGATCTTACCCAAAATACATCAACCTCCGCGACCTAATTCAATACACTAGTTTTTGAAAATGTCTAAAGAAAAGGCGGAGGCAATTCACGTCGCCGCTCATACTTCCGACTTATCTTTTCCTCCGTGCGCTCGATACATCGTAAACACACCTGTAAAAATATGATCATGTCCAGAATAGCTGTCCACTTCAACGATTGTGCGCACCCGTTCCTTGCGCATAACTTTCGCTTTCGCAACCACTCGCTCACCAGACTTAACCGGACGAATAAATTGGATCTCAGCCTTTGATGTTAAGGCGAGATCATCATTAATTACAGCCACTGCGAGCGAGTTCGCTTGTGCAAACAAATGATGGCCGCGGGCAATTCCGGTTCTTGAAAAAACAAAATCCGGTGTTATTTCAAGAATAGAAATCGCGCTCGTATCCAATTGAAGATCAAGAATATCCCCAATTACTTCTTCTTTATGGAGCGCTTTGACATCATCGAATTGCCGTTTGGCTACATGTTTAATTCGTTCCCTCAACTCAGGAATGGATAATTCCAGCCGGTCAAGCCGGATCGTTTGAACACTAACTGAGAACTTTTTCGCCAGTTCATCGTCTGTAATAAATGGATTCTCATCAATTGTCTGATGTAGGGAGGCCTGTCTGTCCTTCTTGCTTTTCCTCATAAACTGGACACCGCCGTCTTGTGATCGTCACTAATTGCTAAGTTTAGCAATTAAGACTAGGTAATATTAGTTAGTATATCATAACTTACCTTCAACGGGTAGCTTGGGTGATTTATGTTCAAGAATCGCATACACGACCCATAACATACGAGGTGTCCATTATTACGGTTTCATTTTTCAATCCAAATGCAGTGTCTGTGTAAGCCCTGATTCAATTAATGGTTTGCGCAATTGCTCGTAACGATCTTCTTGCCAAAATTGAGGAGATTGCACCAGCCTTGCCGCATCATCTCTGGCTGTTGCCAAGGTGCGATAGTCATGAACGATATCTGCCAATTTAAAAGAAGGCAGCCCGCTCTGCTTCTTTCCAAAAAAGTCACCCGGGCCACGAAGTTTAAGGTCATAAGCGGATAATTTAAATCCATCAGTGGTCTCAGTCATCATCCGCATTTTTTCTCTGCTTGTCTCCGATTTAGCGTCTGAGAGCAGGATGCAGTAAGATTGGGCGTTACCACGGCCGACACGACCGCGCAGCTGATGCAATTGAGACAGCCCGAAGCGATCCGCATCGTATATGATCATTAACGAAGCGTTCGGAACATTGACTCCAACCTCAACTACTGTAGTGGAGACCAACACTTGATCGTCCCTTTTTTTAAATGAATTCATGACCTCATCTTTTTCTTCAGGCGTCAGCTTTCCGTGCATTAGGGCGACTGTATAACCCGGAAGCGCTTGTGAAAGTTGCGCATGAACATCAAGCGCGTTCTGGACATCGAGCTGCTCGGATTCCTCAATCAACGGGCAAATAACATATGCCTGTCTTCCCTGGTCAAGTTCTTTCTTCATGAATTGAATCACACGATCTATGATATTCTCCTGGACCCAGTAAGTCTTGATTTGTTTTCTTCCACCGGGAAGTTCATCAATAGTCGACACATCCATGTCCCCAAAAACCGACAGCGCAAGCGTGCGCGGAATTGGTGTGGCGGTCATGTACAGAACATCCGGTTCCTTCCCCTTGAGCCGTAATGCTCCCCGCTGCCCTACGCCAAAGCGATGCTGCTCATCCGTCACAACGAGACCAAGATTCTGAAACACCACTTCCGGCTGGATTAACGCGTGCGTGCCAATAAGAATATGAACTTTACCGTTCGATAAATTTTCCAGAAGTTCTCTTCTCTTTTTTCCGCGAACGCTTCCTGTCAATAGTCCGACAGAAATTGAAAATGGCTGGAACAGATTATGAAGATTTTCAGCATGCTGTTCGGCTAGAATTTCAGTAGGCGCCATCAGAGCTCCTTGATAGCCCGCTGAAACAGCGGCATACAAGGCGATGGCAGCCACTATGGTTTTCCCCGATCCGACATCGCCTTGAAGCAGGCGATTCATTGGTGAAGATGAGGCCATATCCTTTAGAATTTCATCAATCACTCGATTTTGCGCATGTGTCATTGAAAAAGGAAGCAAGCCAACAAACTCGCGAATCCGTTTTTGATCCAAGGGAATGCGGATTCCATCAGACGACGAACGTTTCATTCGTTTATAGGCTTGCATTTTCAATTGATAGATTAGAAACTCTTCATAGACGAGCCGCCTTCTTGCCTGGTGCAGGTTCGCTTGGCCATCTGGAAAATGAATCGTTCGAATCGCTTGCTCCCGGCCAATTAGTTTATAAGATGTAAGCAATTCCTTTGGTAGATTCTCTTTGATGCGATTAGGAAATTGGGTGAACGCCTGGCTAATCAGCACTCTTAATTTTTTCACGGATACACCCGACTTCACAGGATAGACAGGAGCCCATTGAGCATTCTGATCAGGTTGGCCTATATGAAAATCAGACGAGGTCAGTGTCGCACGGTTCCGATCCCACTTTCCCGTTACGGTCACTGTATCCTCAAGCTTTAAACTTCTTTTGAGATAAGGACGGTTAAATAAGATAACTGTAATAAGATATCGCCCGGACAATACGCGCACGGTCAAGCGCGATTTTTTCTTCCCATAGTAATTCAATAATGGCTCACTTTGCACTTTTCCTAAAATCGTCACCTGTTCCTGATCTTGTACATCAGTGAGATCTCTTAATTCATAGTTGTCATACCGATAAGGAAAATAGGCAAATAAATCATCAACCGTCGCGATTCCTAATTGTTCGAGTTCTTCAGCTAGTCTGGCCCCGACGCCTTTAAGTTCTGTAATTGGTAAAAGCGAGTAGGATTCTCTCATCGTTCTTTTATCATGGATGGCTGCGCATCCGAGCCGAAAATTCTCTTTTTCAGTGCACGACCGGTCTTTGTATCTGCAAGACCGCCAAGCGCGGTTTCTCTTAAAGCAGCAGGCATCATGCGTCCGACACGGTACATGGCCTCAATCACTTCATCGCACGGGATAATGCTTTTAATTCCTGCGAGCGCCATATCTGCCGCAACAACTGCACTTGAAGCGCCGATTGCGTTCCTTTTCACACAAGGTGCTTCTACTAACCCTGCCACAGGATCGCAAATCAATCCAAGCATATTACCGAGCGCAATGGCCATCGCATGTGCTGATTGTTCCGGTGTACCGCCTGCCATTTCAACCGCCGCAGCCGCAGCCATTCCTGTCGCCGAACCCACTTCTGCCTGGCAGCCGCCTGCCGCACCGGAAATCGAGGCATTATTGGCGACGACAAATCCAAAAGCACCTGCGGTAAACAAGAAAGCGACCATTTGATCTCGGTTCGGCTTCAGTTTTGATTTCAAGCCAAACAAAACCCCCGGCACGACACCTGCTGAACCGGCAGTCGGTGTGGCGCAAATGGTTCCCATCGCCGCATTTACTTCATTCGTCGCCATTGCCTTACTCACCGCATCCAACAGTACCGAACCTGATAATGTATTTCCTTGTTCCAAGTAATTCCGCAAAAGTCGGGCATCCCCGCCGGACATGCCTGAGCGCGACTTTATGTCTTCACGAATGCCTCTCTCTACAGCCTTTTCCATAACTTCTAATTGTCCGGACATTTTATCTAAAATATCCTTCCGACTTTTCCCTGTGGTTTCCATCTCGGTTTGGATCATTACCTCAGAGATTGGAAGCTTCCGACTATTTGCGATGTCTACTAATTCCTTAATTGTCTGAAACATAAAGGCACCTCCTTTTCCGGAATAATTGCTTTTTTAGGATAAAACAGCGACATTTAAGATATTGGGAAGTCCGGAAATTTCGGCAGCAAGTCCTTCACCAATTTCTTCATCCGTTTGAATAACCATCAGGGCTAAACGCCCCTTATCCTGACGAGAAACTTCCATATAGGAAATATTCATTTCATATTTAGCAATCAAGCCCGCTACCTCAGCAACCGCACCATATTTATCATGGTGCAGCACAAGAAGTGCGGGATTGCTCCCGGACAAGGATATCGAGAAACCATTGACTTCCGTAATCTCAATTTTTCCTCCACCAATGGATACACCGACTAATTCAAGTTCGTTGCTGCCGCTCGATAAAAAAATACGCGCGGTATTCGGCTGCTCCATCGGAGTCTCTTTGTCGATGAAGAACTCAATATCCATGCCCTTCTGCTTCGCTATTGAAAGTGAATCAGGAAGACTTGTGTTACTTTCATCGAAATCAAGGAGACCGGCAACAATGGCGACATCGGTTCCATGTCCGCGATATGTTTCGGCGAAAGATCCATAAAGCGTTATTTTCGCACGTACTGGTGCGGTTCCTAGCAATTTTCTAGCCATACGCCCAATTTTTGCAGCACCAGCAGTATGCGAACTCGATGGTCCAACCATAACCGGCCCGATAATATCAAAGACGCTCCGATATTTCATAATGCGACACGCCCCTTATGCTTGTAATGGTTGATCATCAGGTGACACTTCTTCATCATTTAAACGAACGCCTTGCACGAAAATATTAATTGATGCCGCGTTTAACCCGAGCATTTCATTCAGGGTTTCTTTAACCTTTGTTTGAACATTTCCCGCTACCTCTGAAATACGCGTTCCGTAGCTGACAATGATATACATGTCAATGAGCAGATTCTGATCATCGTCAAATCGGACAATGATTCCGCGGCTGAAATTATCTTTTTTCAGCAGTTCTGCAAAACCGTCTTTTAATTGATTTTTCGAAGCCATGCCAACGATCCCATAGCAATCCATCGCCGCGCCGCCGACGATTTTGGCGATAACGTCAATAGATATATCGATTTGTCCATAGTTATTGCTAATTGAAACAGACATGTATAAAACCTCCTGAATAAACTTCATTTTTTGTGAGGGCACAGAAGAATTGGCAATGCGATAAACGATTATTCTCTATCCGTAAACATAGTCGACTTATCGTTATTTTACACTAGCTATCCTTAATTTTAAAGCGACGCACAAAATTACGCCTGCCGATTCATTTTTCAGATGACATCTAGTTGCGTGCGGGCACCGAACGTGTTAGTATAAAACTATTGTGTTAATGAATTGCATGGTCAGGGAGGTCATCTAAATGGGACGTCGATGCTTTGTTACCGGCAAAACAACTAAGTTCGGTCAGAACCGTTCATTTGCTGAAAATAAATCGAAAAGAACGTTTAAAGCAAATCTGCAAAAAGTCCGTATTCTTGTTGACGGAAAACCAAAACGCGTTTATGTATCAACAAAAGCGCTTAAAGCAGGTAAAGTTGAACGCGTTTAACGCGTACTCAACCAATGGATTTGACTAAACGTGAACCACAAAAAACACCCCCCTTCAGTGAAGGGGGGTGTTTTTTGTGGCACATTCAAAAAAGACACCCCATAAAAGATGTCTTTTTTGACATGCGAGTTAGCTTACCCCTTCTTAAACGAACCGAGGAGGGCTCTCACAATACTGGCCAGAAATCTTGGCAATTTAATCGTATAAAATTTCATTGCACTGCTCCTCCTTGTCTCAAGCGCCGTCATCCTTTATCACGTGCTTCTAGAATATATGAGACGATGACGGAAACTATGACCAGCCATTACGGCCAAGTTAGTCACGACAGAGCATCATCAGCAAATACCCTTGGTTTAAGCTGACAGTAAACAGGTTTTCCTCAGCTTCATTGCTGATGCAAAGGCTTGATCCAAGAGGCAATACCGCATCATGAAGCGGGTACTTCACACCAGACAGAGTCAGCCCGGTCACCTTTTCAGTCATAGCAAGAAATGAAAGATAACGGTAGGATGGATTTTTCTCTATAGGGTATGCGCCCGGAGTTAATAAAGTGATTCGATTATTCCGGTCGATAATCTCAAGCTCTGCATGCCGTTCTACAGCTTTCATCAACAGTTGAACACTAGCAAGCGCATGATCCATCCGACCACCCGTTGCACCAAACAAAAGACAATGATCCGGATTCTGACTGAGTGCCCAATCAAGCGCCAGTTCAAGATCGGTCTTATCTTTTTCCGGTGGATAGCTGCAGAGCTTCAATCCTTTTCCGTCCACCTCGTCGCGCTCTTGTTCAGAGAGCGAGTCAAAATCGCCAAATGCACGCGTCGGTATAATCTGATTTTTTAACAAGACAATGGTGCCATGATCGGCCCCAATCCATTCGTAGTTCGCATACTCCGGCGCATTTAAATCGGGCACGAGTTCTTCAGGTCCGCCGGCAACAATTGCTAAGTTCATTGATACATCTGCTTTCTATAATGTATTCAATCAGATACACATCATCTATTTGTGTATCTTCCATTTTAGTCAGTCCTGTCATCATTGGTATTCTGAATGGGTGAGAGATGAACGAAACGGTCAGTATTTGTTGCGCAGTCTTTCAGTTAGTTCATGAAAAAAAACCTTATAGTTTTCATAACGGGACTGATCAATTTCCCCTTCTTCAAGTGCTTGCTTTACCCTACAATTCGGTTCAGCTAAATGCGTACAGCCACGAAAGCGACAACTTGCACGATACGCGTCGAATTCAGGAAAACAGCGTTCTAACTCAATTGGTTCAAGGTCCGGAAGTTCCAGCGAACTGAAACCTGGTGTATCAGCAACATAACCTGTCTCAGAAACCGGGATAAGCTCAACATGCCTTGTGGTATGCTTGCCTCTTCCTAAAGCATGCGAGATGGCTTGCGTTTCAATGTTCAAGGATTCATCCAGATAGTTCAACAATGTTGATTTGCCTACGCCGGATTGACCGGTCACTACACTTATTCGGTTATCCATTATTTTCCTTAATTCAGGAAAACCCTCTTGGTTTAAACTGGATGTGAACAAAATGGGATAACCAATCTTTTTGTATGCTTCAAGGCGCTCGTGAATCCACTCCGTTTCATCCTCTGCGATCAAGTCCCATTTTGTAAAACAGATAACCGGACTAATAGAGTGTGCCTCCATATAGACGAGAAAACGATCAAGAAGCTGACAATCAAGAGCCGGTTCGACAACGGAAAAAACAAGGATCGCTTGATCAATATTGGCAATCGGCGGGCGATTCAGCGCATTCTTCCGTTCTTTAATCGATAGAATATAACCATCCGTCGGATTTTTTGCTTCGTAGACAACATGATCCCCGACAAGCGGACTTACTCCTTGTTTGCGAAATAGCCCTCTCGCCCGGCATTGGACCTGCTCGTCACCACTTTTTACATAATAGAATCCGCTTAGCGCTTTAATGATTGTTCCTTCCGTCATATCTAAACTCCTTCATGCAGACGACATTCCGCTTTAATCCGGATAATCGACCGTTCCTGTTTTTCGTTCGGTCCCATCAATTAATACCTGATAAGATCCCTTCTCATTCGGGTTAATGGTGAATGGAATTGTATAAGTTTTCGTCTCGGTTATTTCTTCATCAATGAATACCGCATTATCATGATTGGCGTCTGTATAATAAATCTGCACGTGAATCGGTTCACTACCTAAACTTGATGTAGACGATTGACTGCTGTCACCTGGATAAACCACCTTGATCGGCTGATCGATTTCCTTAGGCTTCGGCTGGCTCCCCTTGGATAATGTGACGATAACTGTTGAACCCTTATCTACTTGGCTTCCAGCTTCAGGGTCTTGATCAAGCACATTCCCTTTTTCCACATCATCAGAGTAATCACCAATTGAGAAGTCTGCCTTCAAGCCTTGCGCTTCAAGTAACTTGTTTACTTCACTTTTTGTTTTCTCTTTTAAATTTGGAACAGTCGCCTGTGGATTGCCCGCGCTATAGGTGAGCTCCAAAATAGTTTTTGCGGGAACAACCTTTACCCCTGCTTTAGGATTTTGGCGTATAATCTGGTCTTCGGGAATCGTTGACGACTCTTCTTCATGCCAGACAACATCCTTGTACCCCGCATCCTTAATTGCACCGGCAACTGTATCTCGGCTATAGCCGACATAATTATCCAGTGCAACTTTCTTAGAACCTTTGCTGACGACAAGTGAAATCTCTGCATGTTCCTTCACCTCAGCACCCGCTTCAGGATTTTGGCTAATCACTTTTCCCTTGGCTACAGAATTGTTCACACGATCTGTGCGAACTACTTTCAAATTCTTATTGGACAGCGTCTGTTTGGCTGCTTGATACGTCTGGCCGGTCACATCGGGAACTTGGACATTTGACACATAAAACAATTTCGGAAGTAAGGTCACCCCGAGTACTATCCCCGCAGTAATTAAAAGGAGGAGTACGCCGGAGATGGTCAACCATTTCTTCGCTTTCGACTTTTTTTCCTTTTTACTCTTTTCAGGTGGTGCAGTCACTGTTTTTTCGACGGCTTCTTGCTGATTTAATCCCGATTGATTTTTGATTGGCTCCATTTTAATCGTCTTTTCCAAATCATCGCTTTCTTCATCCGGAACAGGTTCGGCAAAGATCAAGCGTTGTTCATTCGCGCGTTCAGGATCAAGCGCGGTCAGCAAATCATGATACATATCGGTCACACTGTTATAGCGATCAGATGGATTTTTAGCCAACGCCCGAATTAAAACATTTTCTACAGATTGAGGTATATCTTCTCGGAAATCACGCGGATAGGGAATCGGAGAACTGAGATGTTTCAATGCGACAGATACAGGAGATGTCCCTGGGAAAGGCAATTTGCCAGTCAATAATTCAAACATGACAATACCAATTGCATAAATATCAGATTTAACTGTCGCTTTTCCGCCTCTTGCCTGTTCCGGAGACAGGTAGTGTGCCGATCCCATAATCGAATGGGTATAAGTAATTGTCGCCCCGCTTACAGCAAGCGCAATACCGAAATCTGTCACTTTAACACGTTCGGATTCATTGATCAATATATTTTGCGGTTTTATATCTCGATGGACAATGCCGTGCTCATGCGCATGCGTGATTGCGAGTAAAATCTGTTTCATAATAAAAATTGATTCATTAATTGCTATTGGCGAATAATCCTTAATAAACTCCTTGAGAGTCATACCTTCCACATATTCCATTACAATATAATAGCAGTCTTCCTCGCCGATATCGTAAATGGCAACAATATTCGGATGAGACAGACTCGCTACAGATTCTGCCTCCCGATGAAATCGGCGGACAAATTCTTCATCGCCCGACAATTCCGGACGAAGTGTCTTTACCGCAACCATTCGATCCAGAATCAGATCCTTCGCTTTATAGACAATTGCCATTCCGCCCTCACCAAGGCGGGATAAAATTTGATATCTTCCACCAACTCGTTTACCAATCATTCCTTATCACCATCACCATCATTGGAAATAATGACCACTGATATGTTATCCTCGCCACCAGAGTGGTTTGCTTCCTTAATCATCATGTCCGTTTTCTCGCGCAAACTCTTTGCGTCTTCCATAATTTCACTCAATTTCTCATCTGATAACTTGTTCGTCAATCCATCAGAGCAAATAAGTATATGTGAGCCGTTCGTCCATTCAAAAGTTGATGTATCCAGCGCTATTGTTGGTTCCGTTCCTAAAGAACGCATCAATATATGTCTCTTGGGATGATCCACGGCTTGTTCCATTGTGATTTGTCCTGATTTAAGCAGTTCATTGACAAATGTATGGTCTTCAGTAATTTGTTTGACAAGATGCCCCTTATTCCATATGTATATCCTGCTGTCGCCAACAGAAGTAATTGTGATGAATTCATTTGTACAAAGAGCACCCGCAAAAGTTGTACCCATTCCCCGACATTCCGCGTGGGCTTCCGCATATTCATATAAATGCAGATTGACACCACGAATCAAATGATTGAGCCAGAGTTCTGCCTCATCCTGTGTAAAAAGTCCGGAATGCCCTGAAAATTTTTCTGCTGATAGGTCCACAGCCATCTTACTGGCAATCTCTCCCGCGGCGTGTCCCCCATCCCGTCGGCAACGAGTCCAAATACACACTTGTTTCCAAAAAACACGCCAACACAGTCTTCATTCTGTTCTCTAACTTTTCCGGAATCTGTACAAAATGCGGTCTTCACGCTTTTCACTCCTTTAAAAGAATCCGTTCTCAGATCCGTTCAAGACAACAAATGAAAAAGCCGTCTGTGTGAATCATATAGGGCAAAATTTGAACCATGCCGGTTGAACCTGCTGATTGAAATTCATCCCGTAGGTACGGTATTCGCTCTATGAAGGAAGGGTCTACTCGGTAATCCGGATGATTTGAGAGAAAATCAGCGATTTGCTTCTCATTTTCATCCTTATTAATCGTGCACGTGCTATATACAAGGCGTCCGCCCGGTTTCACGAGTGGAGCCATCTCGTCTAAAATCTTTTTCTGTATCGGAAACAGACCTCTAATTTCTTCAGCAGATTTACTCCATTTTATTTCAGGTTTCCGCCGAATCACGCCTAAACCGGAACAAGGAACATCGAGTAATACCCGATCAAAGGAAGCATCACCGAAAGTCTCTTGAGCCGATCTCGCATCCATCGCTTGTGTTGATATATTGGTCAAGCCAAGGCGTTCAGCTGCATGATCGATTAACTGCGTCTTGTGCGGATGCAAATCAAGCGCAATAATCTTGCCCTTGTTTCCCATTCGTTCAGCAAGGTGCGTTGTTTTTCCTCCGGGCCCGGCACATGCATCCAGCACAAGCATGGTTTCATCAGGATTTACGACATCTGCGACAAGCATGGAACTTTCATCCTGTACTGTAAAAAATCCGTCTTTAAATGCTTGAGTATTAACAGGATTCCCGCCGCTCTCAACAATCAAACTATCTTGAGAAAGGTTTCCAGATACCGTCTGAATTCCCTCCATCGCGAGCTGTTCGGACAGTTCCTGCTTTGTACCCTTGAGTCGGTTTACACGGATCGACACTTTTGGCGGCAGATTATCTGCTTCCGCGATTTTCACTGCAGTTGCTCGATCCCACTGTTTTTCCCATAGCTTTAGCAGCCATTGCGGATGACTGTATTGAATGGAAAGGCGCTTTAATTCCGGTTCAATTTTTGATACATCAGGCACTCCCTCACGCAGAAACCTGCGAAGTACACCATTTACAAAACCGGATATACCGCGATGGCCGCGTTTTTTTGCAATCGTAACCGCTTCATTCACAATCGCATGATCAGGAATTCGATCGAGAAACACATTCTGATAAATAGACAACAGAAGGAGCATCTCAACCCAATCATCCATCTTTCTTTTCTTATCAACAAATGAAGACAAGTAAAAATCTAAAATTGATTTTCGCTGCAGAACCCCATAGACGAGGTTGGTTACCAAGCCTTTATCTTTATCCGACAAACTTTTCGCATTTAAAGCTTCATTAATGGCGATCTGACTGTATGCGTGATGTTTCGTTATGGAGAGGAGAAGATCAAGGGCCGTCTCGCGCGCCATTGGCCTGCTCATGACACGCCTCCAAGAACAATGCCCAGTTCCAGCGCTTTTCCACGTAAAAAATCAGCTGCATGCATTCGTTTTTTTCCTGAAGGCTGACATTCCATAACCTTAATTGCCTGGCCATAACCTGTCGCAACAAGAAATCCGTCAGTGTCGTTGTCAAAAACGGTACCCGGTTTTTCTTTAGTCGTTACCTTTGTTAACTCAGCTGCGTAAATTTTAAAAATTGAACCGTTCAACCGGGTATACGCTCCTGGAAAAGGATTCAATCCACGGATCAGATTACGTACATCAACTGCAGTTTTCTCCCATTTAATTTCTTCATCTTCATGTTGGATACTTGGGGCGAACGTGACTTCTTTTTCATTCTGATGTGTCGGTTTCAAAGAACCTGCCGCAAGTTTCGGCAAGGTTTCCATGAGCAGCCTGCTGCCCGCAGCGCTAAGTTTATCATGTAGTGTTCCAAACGTATCTTGATGCTCAATCGGCACACGGACTTGGCTCAATAGATCTCCCGCATCCATTTGTTTCACCATATACATGATTGTGACACCGGTCTCTTTCTTCCCGTCAATAATTGACTGTTGAATCGGAGCGGCGCCGCGATAGGACGGTAATAATGATGCGTGAACGTTCACACATCCGAGTGGCGGCTCTTTGAGCAAGGACTCAGGCAGAAACTGTCCATAAGCGGCCGTGATCAATAGATCAGCACCATATGATAAAATTTCTTGAACCGCTTCCGCTTTGCGTACCCTCTCCGGTTGCAGCACCGGAACAGAATACTTTTCAGCTAGTACTTTAACCGGTGGCGGCGTTAATTTATGTTTTCTGCCCTTGGGACGGTCGGGCTGTGTGATCGCGCAGACCACATCATAATTTGGATCCTCCAGCAACCGCTGGAGGATTGGCACTGCAAAATCCGGTGTTCCCATAAATGCTATTTTCATTCAATCATCCTCTTTAATAATTAAAAGTTCTCGGTTGGTACCTGTTTGGAAACAAACGAAGCACTGTTTCGCAAGCTCAATTACATAAGCGCGACAGGATTTAGATCAATGGATACCTGAAGACTGTCTTTCCCGGTCTCTTGAAAATGCTGCAGAATTTGATGCAACACGGGTACGAGCGCAGGTTCTCTTTTGTATTTTACCATGCACTGGTAGCGATATCTATCTTTTATCTTGGAGACGGACGGAACGACAGGGCCGTAGATCTGAGTCGAATCCGACAAGTTATTCTTTAGAATAGCTGCGATGCGATCCGCCGCCACTGCAACTTTTGCCGGATCCGGGTGAGTCAGGCTGATTAATACCAGATAGAAAAACGGGGGATATCCCCAGCGATGCCGTATCGTCATTTCTTCTCGGTAGAAGCTTTCATAATCATGCCGGGCTGCATCAATGACCGCATAGTGATCAGGTGTATAGCTTTGAATCACGACCTCTCCAGGCAATGAATGTCTGCCCGCGCGTCCGGATACCTGAGTAATCAATTGAAAGGTCTTCTCCGATGCTCGAAAGTCAGAGAGATGGAGCAGTGAGTCCGCTGCAAGTACACCGACAAGTGTTACCTTTGGAAAATCAAGACCTTTTGCGATCATTTGTGTACCAAGTAAAATATCTGCTTTTTCTTCGCCGAATTGACGCAGCAGTTTTTCATGGCTGCCTTTTTTTCTTGTCGTGTCCACATCCATTCGAATCACGCGCGCTTCAGGCAGCAAGCGATTAAGCTCCGCCTCGACTTTCTGTGTTCCTGTCCCAAAAAAGCGCATCGCATCGCTGTCGCATGTCGGACAAGTTGCCGGCACATTTTGTTCATACCCGCAATAGTGGCATCTCAGCGAATGCTGCGTACGATGGTAGGTTAACGAAATATCACAATGGGGGCATTTCACCACTGTCCCGCATGATCGGCACATCACAAAGGTCGAGTATCCGCGCCTGTTTAGAAACAGCACCGTTTGCTCGTTCTTTTGAAGACGATCCTTCACTTTTTCAAGGAGTTCCTTAGAGAAAACCGAATGATTCCCTTGACGCATTTCCTCCCGAAGGTCAACAATGTGAACACTGGGAAGCGGACGATGATTCACTCGTTCCTTCAAAGATAATAACGTGTAAACCTGTTTGCGCGCGCGGGCGAAAGATTCAAGTGACGGCGTCGCGCTTCCAAGAACGACCGGACAATGATGTTTCTCCGCACGATGGATGGCGACATCACGAGCATGATACCTTGGCATATCCTCTTGCTTGTAGCTGGACTCATGCTCCTCATCAATAATAATTAAGCCGAGCTTCTTGAAGGGGGCGAAAATTGCGGATCGAGCACCAACGACTACCTGTACTTTTTCTTCGCGAATTTTACGCCATTCATCATATTTTTCGCCGCGGCTAAGTCCACTGTGCATCACCGCCACCTGATCGCCAAAGCGGCCTTTAAATCGAAGAACCATCTGCGGTGTTAATGAAATTTCCGGAACGAGTACGATTGCTTGCCGCTTATGTTCAAGAACACGCTGAATCGACTGCAAATAGATCTCCGTTTTTCCGCTTCCCGTAACCCCATGGCACAAAAAAACACGATGTTCATTTTCGTTCATCGATTGCAAAATGGGCGCAAGCGCTTTTGCTTGTTCATCAGTTAAATTGAGCGGCTTCGTTTGCTCCACAGGATGCTTGTATGGATCACGAAATTGTTCCATTTGATCTAAATGAAGCAGTCCTTTATCCACGAGTTTTGTGATTGCATCTCGGCTCAAGCCATCTTTCACCAATGCATGTATTGGTGAATGGAATGATGACAGATCAGATTGCTTAATAAAAAATTGCAACGCTTCCTTCTGACGTTTCGCCCGATCGTCAAGTTTTGCGAGCTCAAGCCTCAACTGCTCTTTCGTTGCACAAACCGAAATGACAGACACTTTCTTCACAGTCGCTTGATTACGAACGAGTTGGTGAATGGACAGAGAGCCTTGACGAATTGCCCGATTAATTCTTTTCAACAATTCCGAATGACTTTTCACGATCTCCGACCAGATCGGTTGTTTTGTCGTTTCAAAAAAAGACGCCAAATCTGCGTCCTCTATTTTCAGCTGTTCCGGCTGTTCAATTTTAATTATTTTTTTATACTCAGCCTTCATCGCGGCCGGAAGCATCGCTTGAAAAGCAGTTACGGTTGGACAAAGTATCGAGTCGGCCAGCCAGCGTCCCAAGTCTATCAGTTCTTGTGTTAAGACAGGTGCATGATCTTCTACAGAGTCGATAGCTTTTAACTTTTTAAACGTTGAGACTTCTTTCAATTCAGTGACAAATCCAAGACGTCGAGTACGTCCAAACGGCACAGTCACGCGCATGCCCGGCGCGACAACCCCTTCTAAAGATTCCGGAATTCGATAATCGAACGGTTTGTTTACCGGATTCGCCGGAATATCTATATAGACTTCAGCGATCACTAGGCTCACTCATTTCAAACAGATCTGCAAGCGCGTCACAGATTCTAACCGCGACTTGGCGTTTCGGCATTTTCTCAAATGTTTGTTCCTTGCCATCCGCAAAAAAGAAGGTCACTTTGTTTGTATCCTCACCAAAACTATCTGATGCATGGTTGGCTACTAGTAAATCCAAATGTTTCGTTTCAAGTTTCTTTCTCGCATTTTCATCAAGATGGTCAGTCTCCGCCGCAAAACCGATAAGCACTTGATCTTTCTTCCGAACGCCAAGCTCTTTTAATATATCTGGATTGCGTACCATCGTGACAGTCATTGCGCCATCCGATTTTTTGATTTTCCGCATACTGACATGCTCGGGACGATAATCCGCAACTGCCGCCGCTTTTATTACCGCGTCAGCCTCCGGGTATCTGTTTACCACTTCATCATACATTTCACGGGCAGTGGTTACACGGACTGTTGTCACCCCTGAAAGATCAGCCAACGCGGCTCCTGTCACAAGTGTGACTTCGGCACCCGCGCGACGCGCAGCTTCGGCAATCGCATAACCCATTTTGCCGCTCGAGTGATTACTGAAAAAACGGATTGGATCGAGCGCTTCTTTTGTTGGACCCGCAGTAACAATTATTTTTTTCCCTTCCAAAGACTTTTGAGTAAAAAAGTCACTCACCTCACGAGCGATGTCTTCAGGCTCTGTCATTCTTCCGGCACCCGTCCATCCGCAGGCGAGATGACCTTTTGCAGGACCTATTATGCGGTAACCGTAACGCTCAAGTATGTGCAAATTATTCTGAACTGCCGGATGCCCGTACATATTGACATTCATCGCAGGAGCGACCCACACCGGCGCTTTGGTAGCGAGTGCCGTGGTTGTGAGCATATCGTCAGCAATCCCCGCCACCATCTTCGCGATTGTGTTGGCTGTAGCCGGTGCAACGATGAACAGATCTGCCTCATCTGCCAAATCAATATGAGCGATCTGTCCTTCCTTCTCATTCAAAATGACGTCATCATAAACCTGATGTCTTGTGAGTGCCTGAAAAGTGACCGGACCGACAAACTGCTTTGCGGATTCAGTCATTAATACATGAACATCTGCACCCTCTTTAACAAGACGGCTGACCAGCTCGGCTGCTTTGTATGCCGCGATTCCGCCGGTAACACCGAGTAAAATTTTTTTGCCCTGAAGCTCCATATCATCACTTCCTTATCCTAAAGAACGAGTTCAAGAAGTCTCGCAATTCTAATACCGTTTAGCTTGCTAAACGATACGTTATATTGTGCTCACTACCTATATCGAGTAGGAGGAGATAATTTCTCCGACCTCTCACACCACCGTACGTACGGGTCCGTATACGGCGGTTCAATAGCTTAAGTGTGCATGCTCGAACAGATGGACTAGATTTTTGAGTCCCACCTGTTCGAGTATTTTGTTTGTGATCGACCGATGTAAGATATGGCTACAGGCGATGCGCCAGTAGCCTTTTCGTGTATTCGCCCATTCCCATGCTTTTGGTTTTGGAACGTTAAGTTTCATGAGACTTTTATATCTCGTCTTGACTTTCTTCCAACGTTTCCAAATGATCTGGCGAATTCTTCGCC
>NZ_FOOY01000042.1 GCF_900113325.1 Sporolactobacillus nakayamae
CCCTCTTGTCGGGAACCCTTGTAAGACCTCCCCGGGTAAGAACGACCGCTTTCCTTCCATGTGGCTGCTGCATATACTGTTTGAGATTCGGGCAGTATTGGACTTCACCTTGTTACGCAGGCTTATCCGTCTCTATTCAGCCTTAGTATGCAGTTCTTGTTCATCAGCCCAGAAGTTTGCCTCCGGCTTCCTTCAGATTCCACCTCACGATGGACACCCTTGCCTTTGGCTAACAGTTCCTACTGCCAAGCCTGTAGCGGACTTTCACCGCCTAGCTGTCGTCCATGCCGGGCGCACGTAAAAGGCAACAACCTATATTAAGGTTGTTGCCTTGCCGCGCATGCGTGCGCATTAATGTTTATAATTAAGCAGTCCGGCATTGATTTCTTCTAATGCCTGACCTACTTCTTTAACCGAACGAGGATGCTCAACCATTAGATGTGCGGAACCATCCTGCAGCAGACGCGCGCGTTTCGCGGAAAGCGTTACTAGCGTATACGTAGAATTAACTTTCTCAAGCAAGTTATCAATAGACGGGTAAATCATCATTTTCCGTCAATCCCTTCACTATTTATATATTTTTCAATCAGCCGGTCAACTCTGCAATGTTCGGCGAGCACAATTGCTTCAATCCGATCACAGGCTTTCTCAACTTGATCGTTTTCAACCACATAATTATAATTCTGCATTAATTCCATTTCTGATTTTGCCACCGTCATGCGGCTTTCAATCAGTTCGGCCGTTTCTGTTCCGCGACCGACAATTCGATTTTTCAGCTCCGTCAAATTCGGCGGTGCAAGAAAAATAAACAGTGCTTCCGGGAACCTCTGTTTCACTTGAAGAGCACCTTGCACTTCAATTTCCAAGATCACGTCTTTGCCGGATTCAATGGTCTCCCGAACATAGTCAACAGGCGTACCGTAACAGTTGCCGACATATTCCGCCCATTCAAGCAATTTATCTTGTTCGATCATCTGCTGAAATTGATCGCGCGTCTTGAAAAAATAGTGAACGCCGTCGATTTCGCCTTCTCTCGGCTTTCGCGTTGTTGCCGAAATCGAATAGTTCAATCGCGTGCCGCGCTTGCGAAGCGCCTTGCACACAGTCCCTTTGCCGACCCCGGAAGGTCCGGAAAGAACCACCAGCAGCCCTTTTTCTTTAAAGCCCATCACTTTGCCCCCAACTGGTACACATCGATCAGTCCATTTATTCTACATTTTGCACTTGTTCGCGCAATTTTTCAATCTCATTCTTTAACGATACGACAAAACGGCTTACTTCAGCATGATTGCCCTTCGAGCCGATCGTATTCACTTCACGATTCATTTCTTGAATGAGAAAATCTAACTGTCGTCCCACCGGAACATCGACATCTTCGCTTAATAAACCAACGCATTGATTCAAGTGGCTTTTCATCCGAGTCAGTTCTTCATCAACTGCTGTCTTATTTACAAACACAGCAATCTCAGTCATTAAACGATCTTCGTCAATCGATTGATAGCGATTGAGAAAATCGGAGACGGATGTGCGCAGCTTCTTTTCATATTGGTCACGAACCGCAGGTAAAAACACCTCAAGACCATCAACCGCCCGTCGAATACGTTCAACTTTCTCCGAAAGATCCGTTCGAAGCGCTTCGCCTTCTTTTTCGCGCATGGAAATCAATTGCTCGCAGGCACGGCGCACTGTTTCAAGCACCAACGGCTCAACTGTTTTCGCAGAAAGGTTGTCCGCATCACGCAGCGTGAAGACGCCCGGAAGCTGAAGAATGACATTCACGTCTGTCTTCTCGGTTCCGCTTCGTTTCTGAATTTCCTTAGCGACACTCATGTACTGGTCAATAATCGACCAGTTCGTCTCAACCTTAGGAGCAATCGCCTCGCTGCCTTCAACGGATAAATACAAGGTAAGCGATCCTCTTTTTACAAAAGAATGAATTACTTTTCGTATCCGGTCCTCAAGATAGATTAATGGTTTCGGTCCATTGAACGAAAAATCGAAGAAGCGGTGATTGACTGATTTCAACTCAACACGAACATGTGCGTCTCCAGCACTTTTCTCACTCAATCCAAAGCCGGTCATACTCTTAATCATCCGATCACTTCCACCTTACCATTTTATACAATTTTGCGGAGATGAAGCAAGTGCCCGTGAAAATTAAATCATTGATCAACAGCATAAATCTATCTTGTCTCTGATTTTGGTTGTTCCCGTGACTTGAGTACTTGCGACTCATCCGGCGTCACATAGAGCGTCTTCTGATCGGTATAAATCACAAAGCCAGGCTTGGCACCACTCGGTTTTTTCACATACCTCACTTTGGTGTAGTCGACAGGAACTCCGCTTCCCATTCGCGATTTGCTGTAAAAAGCCGCAAGATTTGCCGCTTCCATTAAAATCTTTTCGCTCGGATCTTGGGATCGAATGACCACATGAGACCCTGGAATGTTCTTTGTATGCAGCCAAATCTCATCGCGCGCAGCCTCTTTCGTGGTCAAATAATCATTTTGTTTATTGTTTTTCCCGACGAGAATGAGGGTTCCGTCTGAGGCGTAGTATTTGTCGATCACAGTCTTATTCTTCTTTTTTGCCTTGTTCGACCGTTTTTTTCTTAAATAACCGCCCTCAACAAGCTCCTCGCGAATTTCTTCAATATCTTTCAGTGAAGCGGATTCGACTTGTTGCGTTAAGCCCTCAAAATAAGCGACCTCATTTTTCGTTTGCACCACTTGTTCCGCCACAACCCGTTTTGCCGTCTTCGCTTTCGTGTATTTTTTAAAGTATGCCTGCGCATTCTCAGAAGGTGTCCGGTTCGGATTAAGACTTATTGTCACGTGCTTCTGATCCGGATCATAATAATTAACCACATCCACATGCTGATCGCCACGTTTGAATGCGTGCATACTCGCCGTTAACAATTCGCCGTACAAACGGTATTTGTCCGCGTCTTCCGCGTCCTGAAGCGTTTTCGCAAGCTTCTTTAGTTTCATTTTGTTTTTCTTTAATTCAAGACTGATAAAATGGCTGAGATCTCCGGCTTTCTGCCGTACCGCATCGGTTTGTGATTTAACCGCGTAGAACCGATCAAGCATCTGATGGACATTGGCAAATGTCTCTGTTTTCCCTGATTCATGTGTGAGACGCAAGACGTGAAAATCGTCCTTGCCTTTTTCGTTAAAAACGATCATCGGCTGATAATCATGACTGCGAATTTCAGACTGAATCTCACAAAAAGCAGCCGCAATCGCATTTTGGTGCGGAAGTCCTGCTCGGTGGACAATCTCAGCGCCGATTTGAGGGGAAAAGCCGCTGACAATACCAACAATCTGCCGATCAATCTTCCCTGCGTTCCATTCAATCCGGCTCGTTAAATCCTGGACTGTCATTTCAAGCGGATTGAGCTTGCCCTGATCAGGCGGGGAAACATAGGTTTCTCCGGGTAGAACCGTACGGAAACGATTGACAGCCGGTGTCAAGTGCTTCATGCAGTCAATAATCCGACCACTTTCTTTATCTGTCAAAATTACATTGCTGTGCCGACCCATGAGTTCAATAATCAGTTGTTTTTCATTTACATCGCCAAGCTCATTACGCGAACGGAGGTCAAGGTGCACAATGCGTTCAAAACCTACTTGCTCGATCCGTTCAATCACGCTTCCTTCAAGATGCTTTCGCAAGAGCATACAGAACATTGGCGGCTCTTGCGGGTTTCCCTCCGACTGTTCCGTCAAATGCATGCGCGCAAACGCCGCATTTATAGAAATCAGCAATTTCCCGCGTACGCCGCGTGCGCGCAGGTGAAAAATGAGATCAGTAGGTGTCGGCTGATATATTTTCGCAACCCGGCCGCCGACAAAATCTTGCAGACTTTGAACCGCGGCATGGGTGACAATACCGTCGTAAGACATGGCAAATTCCTCATTTCCAAAAAAAGCGGGCATGATCTGCTCGCTTTTTACTTCCAATTAAATACCGGATTCTATTGTCTCACTGGCCACATGCTCGCGTCAAGGAGAAGCCGATTCCTTTCGTGATTGACTACGCAATGGGAAGTTTGATCACAACTTTAAATAAATCACCGTCCAGATCGATTTCAAATACGCCGTCGTGAAGATCGATAATCGACTTAGCAATCGCTAATCCAAGCCCTGAGCCTTCCGTATGGCGTGACGCATCGCCGCGCTTAAAGCGTTCGAATAGTTCATCGACATTGTCTCCGAGCTCATATTTGGTGATATTCTTGAACGTCGCCATTGCCTCGCCATTTTTTACCTCAAGCGTGATGTACACACGTGTCCCTTCTAATGAATACTTAATAATATTTCCAATCATATTATCAAAAACGCGCCATAGTTTCTGACCGTCGACAATAACCGGTATCTCTTCATTCGGCGTCTTAATACGAAAACTAAGCTTTGATTGTTGAATCGCTTCATCATATTCAGCGAGTGCCTGAGTCAGCAATTCAGTCAAATTAACCTTTGTTTTGTGTAATTCAATTGCGCCGCTTGCCATTTTTGAAGCGTCAAATAAATCATCAATCAGCCGCTTTAAACGCTTCGCTTTTCGATCAATGATGGCCAAGTAGTCCTGCCGTTCCGCATCGCTCACATCCGACTTTCTTAACAAATCGTTATAAGTAATAATTGACGTCAGCGGCGTGCGCAGATCGTGACTTACATTGGTAATAAGCTCCGTCTTTAGTCGTTCACTTTTCAATTGCGCGTTTCGCGATGATTTTACGCCATGCTTCAATGTATTCAAGGATTGAGACAATCGGCTTATACTGCCCCTTCCTTGCACGGGCAGATCCGGCTCTTCCTCTCCGGCAGCCAAGGCGCTCGCTTGATTAAAGACACGATTAAACTGTGTAGCACGTTTCAACGCCAACCAAAGCAGAGGCAGTGCAGTAAAAATCAAAAATAAGAATGCTGCGACAACGCTGCCACTCATAGAAAAAAGTGGAGCCGACATGCCAAGGAAAAAGATAGCGGCAACGATAAACAAAACTTTCAGACCGGTAAAGGGTGCAATGAAAAAGCCGTTAATAATCTCTCCAGTTTGCGCGATGATGCTCCCCTTCCGGCATTGCGAACGCTGCTCCGGATCACGTATCATCTTCAAGAGCCATTGAATCTGGAAAAGGACCGTTGTCACCGCACCTAGAATACCAAAATTGTAAAAAGTAAAATTACTCAAGTTTCCTAGGCTTCCAAACACGGGGTAAACATAGCTTGTCGAGCTGACACCGACACTGATAATAACAGTCAAAAAGATAACCAGTTCGAGTGCAAGAACCATCAATCGCAGCTCAATTGGAATACGGTGATACAACCGGCTTATTTTTTGGAAGCCGACAAGCGAAAATACCCTATGTTTCCTAAGGAGAAACGATGCATAACCAATCATGGTCAGTGCCAAGGCAAGCAGTACAAAGCCAATGAACTTACTGTGAACATAGGCACGATAATTCGAATACACATCCAATTGATCCATCGGGGCATCCCGATTAATATAAATTTTTCCGGAGTATTGAGCACCCCAAAGTGTCAAAATTCGGGTAATCCGTTTATCTCCACTGCTCAAGTAATCATCGGGCGAAAAGTTTTTAAAACTTTTTTCAAAGCGTTTTCCCGGCTGCTTTTCTTTTCCCTGAACATCCGTCACATTTGTAAAAACTTCGCCGGTTTTCTTATTCACAAAGCGATACTTAAAGACTTTTGCTAGCTGATTAAAACTCCCTTGTTCATTTGAAAGTGAGGTATTCTGAAACTTTTTCATCAGTGCTACACGTTCTTCGCGGATCTGCCTGGCCACATGGGCATCACTCTTAAAGTTTTTCTCGATCGCACGAATCTTCTTGTCTCGCTCTTTTTTATAATAGGATGCGGCCTTTTTATCTTCTGCTTTCTCCGCTTTTGCGATCACATCTGAGAACTGACTGTGGACGTTCGATAATTGCTTAGGCAGATCGCCATAACGATAACGAAACTCGTGAATATCATCCTTGGTGATGGGGAGCTTACGCACCTGGCTTGATGATGGATGACTGAGTTTCGTCATCGCTAATTCATATCTGAATTGATAATAAGTACTTTTAAAACCACTGAAATTCTCAAAAGCGCTAAACATCATCGGCCTGTAGACCGTGATCACAAGCAGGAGCAACGAGAGACCGAGTATCATCAGCCAAGTGAACAGATATCCCGCTTTTTTATTTTTCAATTTTGTAGCCAATGCCCCACACCACCTTCAAGTATCTTGGATTTTTCGGATCAATTTCGATTTTTTCTCTGATTTTACGAATATGTACGGCGACCGTATTCTCTGCGTTATAGCTTGGTTCTTCCCAGACACGTTCATAGATTTCATGAATCGAGAAAACACGACCGGCGTTGCGCATCAATAAATCGACAATTCGGTACTCAATCGGCGTTAGGCGAACGGGTTCGCCGTTCACAGAAACGCGTTTCTCGGCCTGTTCCAGAACAAGCCCGTTCAGATCGATCACTTCATTTTTCTTCTCATATGTACCAAGTGTCACATACCTTCGCAGCTGTGACTTCACACGTGCCACGAGCTCGAGCGGATTGAATGGTTTCGTCACATAATCATCCGCGCCAACTTGCAAACCAAGGATTTTATCCATGTCCTCGGTTTTAGCACTAATCATGATAATCGGGATGTTTTTCTGTTCACGAATCTTGAACGTTGTCTGAATACCATCCATACGCGGCATCATAATATCAAGCAAAATAAGATGTACCGTGTGACAGCGCAACACTTCGATCGCCTCTAGTCCATCCTCTGCTTTCAGCACATGAATCCCTTCATTTTTTAAGTAAATGCCTATGACATCACGAATTTCTTTATCATCGTCAACAACTAATACGTTATACTCTTCCATCGTTTACTCTCCCCGCACATCAGCTTACTTTACTTATTGTAAAGGGCGCTTCTTAATAAATACAACTGGAAAAAATGAAGGATTTCTTAAGAAGGCTGGATCGAATATCAGTGATACTGGGATGGAAGCCGTCCGTTCCGATCAATTTGTCTTATTTTTTGTTCCGAGCCCCGCAGAATGACGTAACCGTAGAAGCTGAGCATCGTAGTAGGAATAAGAATGAGCAGCCAATAAACAGAAGAACTCAAATAGGGTTTGTACCGAACTCTGTCCACGGTGAACGCCAAATCCATTTTGCCGGCTGAATTTCCGCCTTCGAACATGCGGCCATCAGGATACGCGTCGCGCTGCTCAAACACTTTTCCGTTTGCCGCAAGGATCAGACGAGAATCTGATTGCCCTTCAACCTGAGTAAAGCTGATCTGGTGCATTGCGCCTTGTTTCGGATGAACCATTTGATTTAAATTGAAATTGAGGTTTTGACCCGGTTTCATCTTTCCGCAAATGAAGTCTCGGGATGCAATCATTTGACCCGTATTCCGATTGGCAAGCCTCATACGGTAGATGCCGGAACCATGATGAGAAAAGACGCGCACAGCCAGATGACGGTATGGCGCCATCGGTTGGAATGTTTGGGTGATTGACCTCTCTTTGTCAATAATGGCGTTCTCTTTTCCTCCTGAAAAGGGCTGATCTGCCGCAACAATAGGATGCGCCACCCGCTTTTCTGTCATCGTGTGAGCACCGGCAATCCCGCCGATCAGCAGCACCACGATAAGAAATAAAACCATTGGTATTCGTTCGGAAGCAAAAGCACGAGCGCGTACTAGGCGAGACGCATCTTGCAGTCCAAAAACACTGCCGATCAGAATAAAAGGTGTGAAGAGTAAACTATAACGAGGCTCAGCCTCCCAAACGAATGTATAAAATAGAACATTGCCGAACAGACAAATCAGAATCAACAAACGCAGATCCACCTTTTTCATTCGGAAATAGCGGACTGCAGAAAAAATCAAAAAAACAAGATTGGCAATGTAAAAAACTTGAATAATCCACACCACCATCTGCCGCTGATCACCGAACAGATAGTGATAGTCTCTTGTGGGTTGCATGTTGAACTCCGTATACCAATAATAGCCATGCGCACCCATACCCCATGTTCGGAATGTTTTGACTGCCCAAATGCGCATTAAACCGAATGGACCGTTTTCTTTTATTCGTTCTGCGATCCGTGCGCTGTCTGCTTTTCTTTTTGCCGCCTGATCAGAATGCTCCAACGTCCAATTAAAATCCGCCTTCGAGTAGCGCCCTTCAGGAGATAGTCCCATCATCATCCAATGAATGGTGGGCATAGCAAGTGCCGGATCATTCTTATAACCTAGCTGGGTTTCGATACCTTTCATGATGAAATTCCCGACGAAAAGGATTATTAAGATAATGCCTAGACTCATTACTATTTTTTTCCATTTAAGTGTGAAACACATATAAATCGCAAGTGCCGGAAGAAACAAAATCAAATTCATGCGAAGCTGAATGCCGACAGCAAGTGCGAGACCGAGAAGCACTATATATCGATTTTTCTTAGACTTTTCATATAAGTACCAAAGATACAGCATCAGTGAGGGGAACAGGATCGCTGCCGTATCCGTGTAAAAATACAGCGTATATAAAAATAAAGGAAAACAGGTCAAGGCCGTCAGCATGAATAGAGTCCCGGATCTTGCTCCGGATTTTCGCCTCAACAATTTCCAAGCAAAATAAATCCCACTATTTAAAGCAGCAGAGCAAAAAACACGATCAATAACCATGTAATTGGCATAGTGAAACAGCGATGCCGTTTTATACAACGCATATCTGAGCAAAGTACTCGGAATATTATTCGGATAAATCGCGAAATAGCTGTTGTCAGAAGCATGACCATGTTTGAGCAGGTATAGAGCTTCCACATAGGTGTGGCCGCCGTCAATCAATGGAGGCAGGATGGAATGAAAAACAAAAATGAGTATACCTTCGATAACGCCAATCACCAGAAAAATAATCCATGACACGCGATCCATTATCCGATCAGGCATATCCTGAAAGAAACGATTTACAGCAAGAAAAAAAAGAATGGTAATCAGTGTAAAAAAAACAAGTGAACTAATCAGGATCGGTGTATCGCTGCCTTTGAAAATAAACGGGTAGCCTAAAGCAGTAACCAACACAAAAGAAAAAAATGCCACAAAAACATAGGTGAATCCTGATAGAAGTATTCTTCGAAACAAACAATCACATCCTAACAAACCATTTAAATAGGAGTGCTGCTCAATTTTGGTGCATGCAGGCTTTTTTCTTCGATCACGTAGCATGGACATTTTTTGTTGAATTTCCCCAAGTGCCCAGATCGAAAGAATGATCAATGTCCTTCCGTCTCGAACACCATACACGATATCAAAACCTTCATTGTACTTAATGAGAAAATTTCCAATTACTTGTTCTGAAGAAGCCAATCCTTTTCGGCATGCATTGCTCAGAGCAGCATTCAGTCAATGGATCGTTTCTTCAAGAACTTCCTCCTCGTCATAACAAAGAACAACAATTGTTAAAACGGTTCTTTCACTTATCTGACCTTCTTAGATTTTATCTGCTGGTTCTTAAGCGCTCCTAGTGAAAAATATGAAGTTTTTATTAAACATAAATTTCTATTGTTCCATAAACAGTAGATAATCTAGTTGATTGTTACATTTTATAATGAGAAGGCGATTAATTTGAGAAGGCGTATTGTTGAATGGGAGAGCTGTTGTTCAGGGGGTGATGCAATTAGGCATCGACCCTTGAATTTTTTGGTTTCTGCTGAGTGTTGGAAAAGCGGAAGAAAACATCAAAAACAAAATAAAGAACGCACTTCTTTATTACTTATGTTTGCGCTTATTTAAGAAGTGGATCGCTTCGCCTGCAAGAATGGCCGCCAAAATTGCGCTCCACACATAAATGCCGACGGTTCTAGGCAAAAATCTCAATACCCATAAAGATGCGGTGATCGTCGCCAACGTTAAATAGCTCATTCGTTCTTCGTTCTTGAATCGATCCAGATTGAAAACGACAAGCAGATAGCCAATAGGCGGTGTGATCAAACAGAAAAATAAAAGTGGTTTGGGTCTCAAATACCACGCGCTTTTCTTCTTTGACATAGTTCCGCCACCTTTCTATGTAAACTATTGAGCTGCTGAATCCAACGATTCATCGTTTTTGCGAATGTCTCATGCAAGCAGCAACAATGAGTGCCAAAAAACAAAGCAAAAAGCCCGTAATAATCCAGGGCATAACCGCTGTCACGTAAATCAGCCAGTGTTTCATTCCGCATTCACTCCTTCTTCCTTTCGCTCAATCTATGTCATCGAATTGATATAAAGCAAGCGGATGATTTTTGGGGGTCCTATGCGTTTTGACACTGCATGTTCTCGAGAATTGGAGTTTTATCCGTTCTCTGTACGTTGACCGAAATAGGGCATATAAACTACCAACAAAAAAATACATGACACATCGCCTTACGTGCTTTACCATTAACCCCAACCATCTACTTTTCCTTTATTGTAAATCATCTTTTCGCTGGAGAAACCGCATTTTTTATGAAAAAGCCCGCATTTTTTCGTGCGGGGTCACGCACAATCCCGTTCGGGGGCGTTCATCCTATGTATTTGGTAGCGACATAATCCACATACCTTTTTTCAATCAAGTAACAATACAGAGAAGATTATTCCTTAATCTTCTTTAATATCAGCTTGTATAATACCGGTGAGAAGACGGCTAAAATCATTAAATACATCCATTGATCCGGGATATGGATGTTATAACGATTGTTGTTATAAGTCACCAAAAAATTAAGGGATAATAACAGAAATAAATATCCATATTTCAAAAATTTATTTTCTTTAAATAGCGGCAGGACAGAAAAAGATATTAACAGCAACGTGATGAAAAAGAAATACACCATGATGACCTCCCAAGCAAATTATTATTCCGCTTATTACAATTTATGAAAGCATTTACTGACTTTAAAAATAATCGTTCAAAAGAATTCTACTATTGGCTAATAGTTCTTACTGCAGAACCTGTAGCGAATTTTCACTGCCGACAATGGGATCCATTTTATTCAACCCAAATGCTATTTATACTTTCGCTCACCAAGCTTCAACAATGTTGGTAGAAAGCCTATGAATAAGATAGCGTACATAATGATATCCGGAACTTTTGAACCAGTTGCGGCATTGATACAAACCACCACAATTGTACCCAATATTAAAGTTAAATTTAAATATTTTTTAAGGGGTGTATTGAATTGTGGCGTACGGATTATAAAGGTCGTCAATAGTAGAGTGTATAATAAGATAGTAAACATACATTGCCTCCTCTTCAATGAAAAGTTCATTCTGAACATTCGTTAATACTCCTCCAATTCTGACTGAACTCAGTCATTAATCTTGAACATGTCGTCCCTGACATTATTTGACTGGTTCGCAATATAATTACGAATGTTTCGTCTGTCACGCTTCCTACCGTTGCACAAAAATAGCCTTTGGGCCATAAATGCTGGCCCCAGTATCGCTTTTTCAACTCTGAAAATTCATCCTTGTAATAATCTGGATGAACGTCCTTTCAGATACTGCATCACTTTATTCGGAGCCAGACTTAGTGGACAGGAAATCAGCAGGTGAATATGCTCTTTACCTGCGCTTCCTTGCAGAATCGTGATCCCTCTATAAATTCAAAAAACAATCTATCTGCATCATACAGATTAAGACATGATTTACCATTACCATTTAAATATTGATTTAATTTCTTCCGTGTACTTTGAATTAAGGTATCCGTATTCTCCATTTTTTGGATTGAAAATTTTAGCAACGTCCTTAGTTATATCATTGGGATCAGCATCAATCCAAATACGATAATTTACTTTTCTTTGTTTTTTTCCGTCCTTTTCAAAACAGAATAATAGCCACTTTGATTATTGAACTTTTTTTGATTCCATTTTGTATGACCAAAGGCACGTTTTATTTTGTCACTCTTTTCTTTACTGTAAATCGAGCTAATTTTTCCAGATTCATTAGTATATCGCAATAGTTCCTCATTATTTTTCTGCCCTTGGTCTACGGCGCATCCTGTAAAAACGAGCAGTAAAGTTATTATTATGACTGTTCCTTTTTTCAAATTTACTCTCTCCAACCTGGATTTATGTAATGGGGTCAAATATTTTTTTATATTTGATTTTGCATCAGAAAAAATTTCGCTACTCATGCAAAGTTTCACACTGATTTTTGATCAATTTTCCCTTAAACAGTAAATTAAAATAAATAAAAATATAACTTACGGTGACTCAACTTTCGCACCCTAATTTGGGCAGATAAACCTTGATATAGTTGGGTAAGCTCTCAATCCATTGTGTCAGTTGACAAGTAACCCATCTTTTGATTGATTTTTTTGTTTTTGTTAGGGCGTCATGAAGAATATCCATGAGCTGCGTCAGTGCTACAGCCCAATCCAGTTCATTCATTTCGTCACAGAGTTCATAAAACATACCACCAAGGGTTCGATTATCTGTACTGCAACGGTTTTGCCAAGACAGGAGAATAAACCTTGTAAAGACAATGGTTGTGTGGCTAATCAGCAGATCGTACGATCTGCCCTGGAACTCTTTTTGAAGCTT
>NZ_FOOY01000018.1 GCF_900113325.1 Sporolactobacillus nakayamae
TCGTAACGAATTTGCTGCGCACTCCGTCTTTACTGCGCAACAAAGACATCCTCAGGAAAGAATTTTAATAAAAAAGGAACAGGCAAGTACACGAGTATGTACTTACCTGTTCCTTTTTTATTCCACCGTAACTGACTTTGCCAAGTTACGTGGTTTATCAACGTCGCATTCGTTCTGCAGGGCCGCATAGTAGGCGATCAGCTGCAGGGGAACGGCGCAAACAAGTGGTGTCAGGGCAGGATGCACGTTCGGGAGCACAATGCGGTCGTCCGCGTGGTTCGTGACTCCGTCCATGCTGATGATGCACGTGTGGGCGCCGCGAGCGGCTACCTCTTGAACATTGCTGCGAATGTTGTTGTTGACATTTTTCTGGGTTGCGAAGGCGAAGACCGGTGTTCCGTCTTCAATTAATGCGATTGTGCCGTGCTTGAGCTCGCCGCCAGCGAAGCCTTCTGCCTGAATGTAGGAGACTTCCTTCAGCTTCAGCGATGCTTCCATGCAGACGTAATAGTCGAGTCCGCGGCCGATGTAGAAAGCGTTGCGTGTGATCGAGAGATAGTCGCGCGCGACTTCCTTCAAAAGCGCTTTTTCGTCGATCATCTGCTCCATACCTTGTGCCGCGATACTCATCTCATGAACAAGATCTAGATCGAGCTTCGTTCCCTTCTTCTGAGCAGAAGCAACCGCGATAAAGGCGAAGACGGCGATCATGGCCGTATACGCTTTCGTTGATGCTACGGCGATTTCCGGGCCGGCGAACAGTAGCATCTTGTAATCTGCTTCGCGGTACAAGGTCGATCCTTCGACGTTCGTCATGGTCAGAGTCGGATGACCGAGCTTTTTCACCTTGACAAGGACAGCACGGCTGTCCGCTGTCTCCCCGCTTTGGGAGATAAAGACGAACAGCGGCTTTTTCGATAGAAGCGGCATATTATAGGAGAATTCACTCGAAATATGCACTTCGGTCGGGATCCCGGCAATCGTCTCAAGCAGATGCTTGCCGACAAGTCCGGCGTGGTAGCTCGTGCCGCAGGCGATGATGTAAATCCGGTCGGCGGCATTGACAGCTTTCGTAATTGTCGGATCGAGGGTAACAACTCCGTCCTTGCCGCTGTATTCTTGCAGCAGGCGACGCATCACGGCCGGCTGTTCATCAATTTCCTTCAGCATATAATGAGCAT
Source organism: Sporolactobacillus nakayamae (assembly GCF_900113325.1). Taxonomy (GTDB): domain Bacteria; phylum Bacillota; class Bacilli; order Bacillales; family Sporolactobacillaceae; genus Sporolactobacillus; species Sporolactobacillus nakayamae. Next base: position 1,182 of record NZ_FOOY01000018.1, read on the forward strand.
AAGCACCTTTTTCCGTATCATGCGCATCGAAGGAAACCGTATAAGGCGCGCGCGTTTTTTCGTTGCCGTCGAGATCCATGATCGTATAGCTGTCCCGAGTCAACTCAACAACTTCTTCATCCATCAGCTCAACATACCGTTTCGTCTTCTGAATCATGGCTGTCGCGTCACTTGCTACGACATTGAAACCGTCGCCAAGGCCGATTAAAAGCGGGCTTTTATTCTTTGCCACATAGAGCGTGTCACTGTCTTCCGCGTCAACCAGCGCAATCGCGTAGGAACCCTCAAGCAATTTCAGCGTTTTCCGAAAAGCCGCTTCAGTGCTCAGACCTTCGTTTGCGAAAACTTCGATCATCTGTACAACGACCTCGGTATCCGTCTCGCTTTTCATGGTAACACCGGACAGATATTCGGCCTTCAGCTGAACATAGTTTTCAATCACACCGTTATGAACAAGGGTGAAACGGCTAGAAGCGCTCTGATGCGGATGCGCGTTGCGCTTGTTCGGCTGGCCGTGTGTTGCCCAACGTGTATGGCCGATACCGAGCGTTGCGTGAACGGCAGGATCCACAGATTCGCGAAGAACGGCGATCCGTCCTTTTTCCTTGAAAACGTGGACACCGTCTGCATTTAAGAGTGCGATGCCTGCCGAATCGTAACCTCTGTATTCAAGATTGCTGAGTCCCTTAAGCAAAATGTCACGTGCATCTTCGTTGCCGATATAGCCTACAATACCACACATAGGATGATGTCCTCCTTGTGAGGCAAGGTGCACTTTAAGATGTTGTCACCGTCATCATATAGGGCAGTCTTGCCCCACTTGTTTTTTATTTTAATGCTTATATATCTTGCTGCACGGCTTCTGTACAGAAAGTTGCCTTTCTGGTTTGAGCACGTGCTAACGGTTGCAAGATTCCGAGAGGTATCCGCCGAATTCTTCGATAAACCTCTTCCTCGTCAACTATTCCCAATTTCTCCGTCCAACGGAATAGTCCAGGCGCTTAATATTCAGTTATCCACCCCTCACTTTCCTTCTCGAGTTACCCACATACTACTTTAATCTGATCGGTGCGTCAATCATCTATGAGTGGGATTTTTGTTACTCAATATATCTATTCAACAATGCCATGTCCCGTAACCGACAAGCATAATTTTCATCGATAAATTTTCAACAACGGTCTGTTCAGACATTGGCGAACTACATCGGCACTAATTCAACTGCATTAAAAAGTCGAGTTTCCTCAGTTGACGACTTTTATAAATTCGAACAAAGAGCGACCGGAACTTCCACAGGATGTGGTGACTTTCGCGTTATGCATAGGACGTGCATGTTCTTAGCGAAAGATCCTTCTTTCTCGAAGGTCCTATAGTTCAGCAGAAGGAACTCATTACCGTTCCAGATATTTTGACCATATTTTATTGAATTTCCCCGCCCACTGCATCAACGACCTTTTGTGCAATTTTGTCGACAAACGCATCGCACGCTTCTGCTGTAGGTGCTTCGGCCATAATCCGGATCAGCGATTCAGTACCTGAAGGGCGGACAAGTACCCGACCGTCACCGGCCATATCCGCTTCAACTTCTTTAATAGACTGAGCTACTTCCGGATTTTCTGTAACATGGAATTTATCAGCGACATGAATATTCACCAATTTCTGCGGGTAGGTTTTTAACCCTGCCGCAAGTTCAGACAGCTTCTTTCCAGTCGCCTTCATGATGCCGACCAGCTGCAATGCCGTCAGCATCCCGTCTCCCGTAGTCGAGTGTTCAAGAAAGATGATGTGTCCGGATTGTTCGCCGCCAAGTGCATAACCGCCCGCGCGCATTTCTTCCATAACGTAACGGTCGCCGACCTTCGTCTGCTTTGTTTCAATCTGTTCAGCTTGAAGTGCTTTATATAAGCCAAGATTACTCATTATGGTCGTAACCAGTGTGTCTTTAGTTAGCATTCCTTTTGATTTCAAGTAAGTGGCACAAATGTACATGATTTTGTCGCCATCGATAATGTTTCCTAGTTCATCAACAGCAATCAAACGGTCACCGTCGCCATCGAAAGCAAGCCCGCAGTCCGCAGCTTTTTCAACAACGAGTGTGGATAAGGATTCAGGATGCGTCGATCCGACACCTTCGTTAATATTTTTCCCGTTTGGTGATGTACCAATAGTTACGATATCTGCTTCAAGATCAGCGAAAAGATGCGGAGCGAGCGCGCTCGTTGATCCGTTAGCACAGTCAAGTGCGATCTTAATTGTGGAAAAATCGTCTTCCTGAATGGTCTGCTTCAAAAATTGAAGATATTTCTGACTTCCTTCGAAATAGTCACTTGACGTGCCCAAATCGCCACCGATTGGTCTCGGCAGATCGTCTGTTTCCTTCGCCAGCAACGCTTCAATCGTTTCCTCAACCTCATCGCTCAGCTTAAAACCGTCACTGCCAAAGAACTTGATCCCATTATCAGCGACCGGATTATGTGACGCAGAAATCATGATGCCTGCACTGGCGTCCATCGCCTTTGTCAGATAAGCGACACCAGGAGTTGAAATAATACCTAGCCGCATGACTTCAACGCCAATAGACAGTAGGCCGGAGATTAACGCGCCTTCAAGCATATAACCGGAAATGCGCGTATCCCTGCCCACCAGAACCTTAGGATGCTCAGTCGTCTTCGTTAATGCATAACCGCCGGCACGCCCTAATTTAAAAGCCAATTCGGGTGTCAAGCCGAGATTCGCAATACCTCTGACTCCATCCGTTCCAAAGTACTTTGTCATAATATCGATCGCTCCTATCTTTCCTCGTCCAAATTCCGCCGCTTTATTGTAAACTCACGGCCGCATTCTGTCAAAGGATGTTCTAACCACTCTGAAAGTAGCAGAAATCCTCACAACACCATTAGCTGATGTTCACCTTCACCGTACCCGGGGTCGCCTTTGCAACGAGACCATCTGCGGCACTAACTGCGACAGTCACTTCATGCGCTCCCATATCCAAACCATCCAGATCTACCTCAGCGTGAACATCATCAGCTGTCAATTTGTCAATATCCTGCGACGAGCCGGTTACAGAGACACTTACATGGTCTTCTTTATCAAAGGATGCATTCAAGCCATCCTTAAGTCCAATCACCTTAATTGGGATATTCGTTAACTTCTTTGTTTGTTTGTCCGTACTCAAGCTAGAATCAGGATTTGAATCAGAACTTGAATCCGCACTGCTCTCATCACTTTCCGCATCCGTTTCTTTTATGATATGCACCGTCACATCAATTTTCTCCGGATCGCTCCTTGTTGCTCCGGAAGGCAGTGCAACGTTCACTGTAACTGTTTTATCCTTTTTCAATCCGTCAACAGGTACGGAAAGCGGTTCAAGAGAGGTGATCTGGTCAAGTGCGTCTTTGTCTTGAGCGGTCACCGTGACCGTTTTCGCGGACTGATCAATAGAGTCGACGCTGTACCCCTTGGCCGGTGTCCCCGTTGTCACCGCATTGATGCTCAATTGTTTAGACACTTTTTCAATGGGCACACGGACATGAACTGACGATGGATTAATGGTCACATTTACTTGATCACCATTACTATTATATGCATGCAGGGTGATCATTTTTTCCACTGCCGCATCCGCGCCTTTGACACTAATGACGCCTTTTACGAAAGCAATCGAGTCGACAGTATCCTCGCCGCCGGTAACCGTAATATTCTGCGTGTCTATGACAGGATCACCAACTGTGTATCCTTCTGCTAGCGAATTTTTATTGAGTATATCAATGGCAATAGGAAGCTCTTTGCTCGTTCTTTTTTGTATGGTGACACGTACCGTCTTCGGACTCGGCTTGACGGTGAGACCTGACGGAAAGCCGCGTGTCTGCACGCGAGCGTCATAGGTACCCGGCTTCATACCCGATAGATCCAAGTAAACGCTTTTCGTACTGGGAAGTTTTGCCTTAAGAATGGATTCATTGGACCCGCTCAGGCGGACACTGATCGTCTGTGGCGCCCCGCTCACTACATACTTATTTTGATCATATTTTATCGCTAACTTTGACGTTATAATCGCCGATTGCTGTGTCGGATTCACAGCGATATTGGAGGAAGAACCCGACGGCGTGCCGTCACCAGCTGAAACAATCGCATACAGCATCAGCGCCATAACAAAGGATACAATTTTGACAAACCAATTGTTATTCAAAAGTTTATCCATTGTGCTTTCCTCTCCAATTCCAGCGAATCGTCGTCTGATTATCCGATTCATCGAGTTCGTGCTGGAGCATTTCTTTCAGACGTTCTTCACTAATATCACGGAACATTTCACCATTTTTCGTCACGGTGATGCCCCCTGTTTCCTCGGACACAACAACGGTCAGCGAATCCGTTACTTCACTTACACCCATTGCCGCCCGGTGCCTTGTCCCAAGTTCCTTAGAAATAAACGGGCTCTCCGACAAGGGAAGATAGCACGCCGCCGCAGCCACTTCATTTCCGCGAATAATAACCGCACCATCATGTAAAGGTGTGTTCGGAATGAAAATATTGATGAGCAGTTGGGAAGTTAGGTTCCCGTTCAGCTGGATGCCGGTTTCAATGTAGTCATTGAGACCGGTCTTGCGCTCAATCGACATCAGAGCACCGATCCTTCGTTTCGCCATGTAAGAAGAAGCTTTGACAATCGCTTCAGCCATCTGTTTATGTTCTTCTTCAACGACCGTTCCTCTGGAGAACAGGCGTCCACGCCCAAGCTGCTCGAGCACGCGGCGTAACTCCGGTTGGAAAATCACGATGATCGCAAATAAGCCGTAGGTTATGGCATTGTTCAGAATCCATTCCAACGTTCGAAGCTGGAACAGACTGCTCAGAAACCAGACCGCGATGATCACCAGAATACCCTTCGCTAGCTGAACTGCCTTTGTGCCTCGAATAATCATGATCACTTTGTAAATCACATAAGTGACAATCAAAATGTCAATGATGTCTGTCAAGTAGTTTAAAATATTCACATGAGTCCACAAAGACATGATTTTTCATCCTCCAAATCAGCCATTCTTATCAATGCACCGACAATCTTAGTGTTTCTGTATATCCCCTAGGTAAACCCATTCTTTAAAAATTATTGAGCACCCAAGGCTCGTCTTTTTCTATCTTATGTGTTGCGCTGTTAAAAAATGAACAGCCCTTCTCAGGTCTGATCTCCCGACACGTTAACGAGCACATAGTCGTTCTTATCTCTTGTTTGATGTCTGGCGCCGATCACGACAAGTGACATTGGTACTGCGCAAATCGCTACAGCGGTCAGTACCGGATGGCGGCTGCCCCACCGCAGAATCACATGACGTTTTTCAGCAGGCAGTTGATCAAGAACACTTTTCGTAAAAGCGGCCGACAATTGAGGGTGGGCAAGCCGCCGCAACAACTCGGTCGAATACGTCAATTCATTAAAATGAACACGGCATTCATTACAAGAATCCAGATGTTCATAGAGTTCATGCTTTTCTCGTTCCGTCGCCTCTTCATCCAAGACCTTATTCATTAATGACAGATACTTCTTATTCGTGCAGCTCATGCTCGATCGCCTCCCCCGGCCATCATCATTTTTCTCAGCATCTCCCGGCCACGATGAATACGCGTCTTTACCGTACCGACCGGAATATCCATAATTTCACTGATTTCTTTTAAGCTCAGATCCTCAATGTATTTAAGTACCACCGCAGAACGGTATTTTTCCGGTAATTTTTTTATCTCATTTTGTACCATTTCCTCGGTTTCCTTACGCACAGCCAGCTCTTCCGGTTGTTCTGTTTGGTCAGGAAGCATCGCGTTCAGGGAAAGCCCTTCCGTACCCGGAACAACGGCGTCAAGCGAGATATTGCTCTTCCTCCGGCGCAAAAAGTCAATCGACAGATTGGTTGCAATCCGGAACAGCCATGTCGAAAATTTACGTTCATGATCATATTGATCAATGTGGTTATACGCGCGAATGAACGCTTCCTGTGACAGGTCTTCTGCTTCCTGCGCGTTGCCGACCATGCGCAAACAGATCGCAAACACGCTGTTTTTATAGCGTTCCACCAACTCGGCAAATGCCTGTTGATCGCCTTTTTTGACCTTTTTGATCAATCGCTTCTCTTGTTGATCCATTTTAACCTCTCGTTTGAAGCATTATTTAATACGCAAGTCAAGCGCCCCAAGTTTCATTGATAGTTTAAGGCGTTTCCTCAAATAATACTGATTTTCATGATGTCGCTTAATTATAAAACAGTTTCAGTCATTACCTTGTTCATGAGCTGTTATTCGTTCAAGAAATGAAGAATCCGGCGGTCTGTTCGCCTAAATGATTGATCGTTTGAAATCCGTCTATAGGGGTATTCTATAATGAGCAAGTACTAAGCATGGAGGTGGATATATGGACAGACAAGAACTCCTCGGAAAAATTGAAATCTTGCGTAGTATGATGACGAATGCGGCCATCCATGAACCTCTTATTTCTCCGAATATCCAGCATATGAGCCATCACCTCGATCAATTATTGAATCAATATGAACGGCTCATCCGATAACGCTTGCGTGCAGTCTGTTAACTGAGTCAAGCATTAAAATTATACCATAATTTTTGTATCGATTAACTAACAAAACAACTTGTTCCTCTTGACAGGGGCAAGTTTTTCTTTGAAAATAAAAGTAAACCAACAGTTTACTTTTATGATTCAGGAGCGATTCATGTGCAATCAAAAAGAGTGATGCAAAAGGAGAAGAAACGAACCGCAATTGTTGATGCCGCAGAGCGTCTGTTTTTTTCCAAGGGCTTTGCCCGTACAACAATGGACGATTTGTGCCAAGAAGCGCGGCTCAGTAAGCGCACGCTTTACATCTATTTCACCAGCAAAGAACAGCTTCATTTCGAAATCATGATCCGGGGCTACAAACAGTTAATTGCTCTGCTTGATGAGGCGAGTGAAGAACACGTTCGCGCAGATGCGAAGCTTAGGGAAATGGCGGACGCCTTTTACCGGTTCCGCAAGGATTTCCCTGACTACTTTCGGACTATTTTCTCGTATGAGAACGCTATGACGGATTTCCGGAATAGCGTTCAAGATTCATCAAGAGAAGAATGTTACGCGCTTGGTGAGGTAGTCTTTGGCAAATTGGCAGCCCTGATCAGTGAGGGAAAGGACGAAGGAATTTTCCGCGAGGAGCTGGACACCACGCAAACAGCAGTTGTCTTGTGGTCCTGTATGAGCGGCGTCCTCAACAACTCACTTATTAAAAAGAACTACTTGCAAAAGTATCATTCAATTTCATCCGATTTTTTGATCCACAACGCGTTCGAATTAATGCTTCGTTCGATCCGCAACGATAATGGAGGTCCCATTTAAATGAAAAAACGAGGTGTGAAAAAAGTCATGACGATTATTTTTTCATGTGCTGCAGCTCTTCTTTTACTCGCGTTCATCACACTGTTCTTAGCAAGCGGTTTTTTACAGCCGCAAAAGTACCTTCAACCTTGGGATAAAAGCTATGCAAAGCTTCACAAAGATCCGCGCGTTCAGCTTGCGGCTTTCGGACTATTGGCAGCAAACGGCCATAACATGCAGCCATGGATCATTAAACTCGACAAAAATGATCCCATGACCTTTTATTTGTATGCTGATCCGCAAAGAATGTCTCCGCAGGCCGATCCCCTCGCACGCCAGTTAATGGTCACTCAAGGCACTTTTCTGGACTATGTAGCGGTTGCCGGTCAGAAAATCGGCTATCCTGTAACAATTACCCTGTTTCCCAAAGGTGACTACAACGAGCAGCAGCTTGCACAAAGTATGTCCGATAAGCCTGTAGCCAGGGTCGTTTTAAAACAGGCGGATCCACAGCGCAGTCCGCTCTTCAACGCTGTATATCTACCGGATACAAACAGAGCGGATTATAAATCAGACGCATTGACCAAGCAGCAAGTAGATTCTTTAGAATCACTCAACGAAGGCGAGCAAATCACAACAAAAATTTATCAGGACAAGGCAAATGTGCGAAAGCTCGGAAGTTTCGCGATTGACGGGGCGGTCATTGAGGCCGGAGTTCCTCGCGTCACGAAAGAGGCATCGGACATCTTCCGCCCAAACGAATATCAGAAGAACAACTACCGCTATGGATTTTCTTTTGAAGGGCAAGGAACTTCCGGATTCTCGCTCTATTTCATGCAAGGCCTTGTCACACTTTTCCCTTTTTTGAACAGTGAGAAGGCAGCATCCGATCTTATGATTCAATCAACCAAAACATCCATTAACCATACACCGGCTTACGCAATGATTTCCTCTCGCGATAACAGCCGCGCGAGTCAAGTGAAGAGCGGCATGCTATACAGCCGATTAACACTAACCGCGCACAATCTCGGCTTGGCCGTGCAGCCGGTCAGCCAAGCTCTGGAAGAATATCCGGAGATGAGCAAGTTGTACCACGGCATTCACAACACGTATGCGCCGGAAGGTCAAACGATCCAAATGCTTGTCCGTATAGGAAAGCCAACCGAGAAAGTTCCTCAGAGCATGCGGCGGGATGTGATGGATCTCATCAGTAAATAAGCGCCCAACAACTAAAAATCAGATTGATTCACCATTATTTAGAAAGTCGGTAAACGAATTGATCGAGTGAACGCGCTTTGAATTCTCAAAGTACGCGGAATTCACAAGTTTGATTTATCATTAGCCGTTAGAAAAAACGAGCACAGCCCAGTTCTTACTTCCGCAGGATGCGGTGACTCTCGCGTTGCTTGCAGGACATATGCGTCATTAGCGAAAGTTCCCTTGCTTCAAATGTGACTTTGAATCATCAAGCTTGTCTTGAACAGACATTTCTATTTCATGAATCATTTTGATTCTTGATTAAGTAACGTGGGGCTGGAATAAAATAAGCGGAGATTTTCCGGTTATTTGCATCCTAGCGCTTGTTTCACAGGTAAATAAGGGTAATTTTTCCGCTTATGCACAGAAAAGCCCTCCATTTTCACGTTTTTCGATTCGATAAGCGGAATTTTTCCGTCTATTCAAGCTATTTTTTCGTTCATTTTCAAAATAAGCGGAATTTCTCCGTCTATTTCTCAGATTGGGCGCTTACCTGATCGCCCAACCGAATCTTATGACCTTATCGACTTTCTTTACTTAAAATAAAAAAAGCGATCATTCTGCTTCTTCAGCAAAACGATCGCTTTCTCATATATATACTCCAATGGAGCCTAGCGGGATCGAACCGCTGACCTCCTGCGTGCAAAGCAGGCGCTTATACTACATCGAAGGACATAATTTATTCAACTAATTTATCACAAATTCAAATTAAAACTTATTATTTTGTTACACAGCATTCATACCTTTTAGTGTTTCACTGCGAATCAGTTCAACAGCCTGAGCCTTATAGCTAAGAAATTGCTCCGTTGTTTTAATATGGTAATCTCTTGGTCTTGGAAACGCAACATTGATGATTTCTTTAATCTTTCCCGGTCGCGATTCCATCACAACTACTCGATCCGCCATAAAAATTGCTTCATCAATATCATGGGTTACCAATATGACCGTTTTTTGTGACTTTTGCCACACGTCTAGAAGCAATTCCTGCATCAAACTCCGTGTCTGCATATCCAGCGCCCCAAACGGCTCGTCAAGCAATATGACTTCAGGATCATTGGCGAGGGCCCGCGCAATCGCCACGCGCTGCTTCATACCTCCAGACAACGCTTTCGGATACACATTTTCAAATCCTTGTAATCCAACAATTTCGATATATTCCTTTGCTATCTTTTCTCGTTCCTTCACCTGTATACCCTTTTCTCGCATGCCAAATTCTATATTTTTCTGCACGGTGAGCCATGGAAAAAGTGTGTACGATTGAAAAACCATCCCACGATCAGCGCCCGGTTCAGAAATCTCACTTCCATTAATTGATACTATTCCGGTGGACGGCGTTTCCAACCCGCCAATGATACGCAGCAGCGTTGACTTTCCACAACCTGAAGCACCGAGAATAGACACAAATTCCTTATCCTTGACCTCAAGGTTTATGTCGCTCAACGCCTGAATTTTCCGTTCCTTTTGTTTAAACGTCTTTGACAAATTTGAAATGATCAGTTTTTTCGCCTGTTCAGTCATCTGTGCCCCTCCTTTAGTGCCATGGAAACAACCGTTTAGACAGCCATTTGAATACATAGTCAAAAATCAGACCAATTAATCCTATAATGAGGATACCGACAAAAATGTTTGAGGTTTTCAGCATTCGCTGCGATTGAATAATCATATATCCGATTCCGGACGACGCGCCCACCAACTCAGCAACAATAATGTAGGTCCATGCCCAGCCAAGCACCATCCGCAAAGAATCCATAATACTCGGCATACTAGCCGGCAGAATCACGCGCCATAAGACTGCTGCTCGGGACGTACCCAGTGTATAGGACACATCAATAAGATCCGTTTGGACACTTTTCGTAGCAGCAGCAACCATTAGGATTAACTGTGGAAAACTGCCCATAAAAATGACAGCTATTTTTTGCGACTCGCTCACCCCAATCCACAGAATGAAAAGGGGGATAAAAGCAGAGGCCGGCAAATACCGAACAAAAGACATGAGCGGCTCCAAAAAGCCTTCTATTGGCTTATAGGTGCCAAGCATGATTCCTAGCGGAACTGCGATCACAGCTGCCAATAGAAAACCAATAATAACTCGAACAATCGTCACCGATATATCATGAGTAAAATTTAGTTGTGTAAACAGATCGACTGCAGCTCTAAAGGTATCCGTTGGCGTGGGAAGAAATATAGGGTCAACCATACCCCCGTACGTCATTATGCTCCATGCTGCAAGTACAAAGACAAAGCCGACCACTCCTAAGGTCAAATACAAGCTGTGTTTGATGTTTACCATCGGCGTAAATAGTCTTTTCAACGATGTGCTTGATTTTTTCGCATTGTTACTGATTTGACGATCAGGTTCCATCAAATGGCCTCCTTTCGGGAATTGTTCGATATCAAAATGCATTGTGTCCGTTCTTAATCACTGTATTGACACAATTCATGGCTGTATTGTATATAAGATATTTGTAGCTTGGATAATTGAGCAGGACTAGGTCAGCTTTTTTCCCAGGTTCAATGCTGCCAATGGTCTCGGAACGATTCAGTGCCGCCGCTCCATTAAGTGTAAATGCGGTCAGCACTTCCTCACTGGTCATCTGCATATGAATCCCTGCAAGTGCAAAAATGAGCGGCACAGAATAGGTAAAGCAACTGCCGGGATTAAAGTCGCTTGCCAAAGCAACTGCACAGCCCGCATCAATCATCTTGCGTGCATCAGCAAATGGCTTGTTTAAACAGAATGCGGTTGCCGGAAGCAAGGTCGTGACAATGCCCCGTTCAGCAAGCGCTCGTACCCCTTGTTCGGAAGCCTCTAGCAAATGATCAGCAGAAACCGTGCCCACTTCAGCGGCCAGTTCAGCTCCGCCCATCGATTCGATTTCATCCGCATGAATCTTCAGCAAAAATCCATATTTTTTTGCTTCATTCAACAATCGGCGTGATTCATCGATGGAGAAAACACCTTCCTCACAGAAGACATCACAGAAATCTGCTAAACGCTCCTTAGCTACTTCCGGTATGACTTGATCGATCATAAATTGAAGATACGCCTGACTGTCCGCTTTAAATTCACGAGGAAGCGCATGCGCCCCTAGATATGTGGGTACAACGTCAACTGGATGATCCGCGTTTAATTTTTTCATCACGCGAAGCATGCGCAGCTCGGTTTCCAGATCCAGACCGTATCCGCTTTTGCCCTCAACTGTGGTGATGCCTAAACGAGCCATACCGTTCAGACGCTGGATGCCGCTATTAAAAAGTGATTCAAAAGAATCTGCGCGTGTTGCCTGAACCGTATTTTCTATGCCTCCTCCGGCTTTCATGATCTCCATGTAAGTTTTACCGGACAAACGCATCAAAAATTCATCAGGTCTGAAACCGCCAAAAATGAAATGGGTATGAGAATCGATGAATCCCGGAACAACACTCTTGCCTGAAGCATCAGTTACTGTGTATTGATTAAGATCAAATCGAGACAAGATCGAAGCACTTGTATCGACAGCAACAATCATTCCGTCTTCAATGACGATTGCACCGTCTTCAATGACTTTAATCTGAGACATTTCTTTTCCTGCTCGCGCTTTTGTCCCCATCGGAGTTGCAATTTCCGATGCATGGAGAATGATTCGTTTAGTCATTGTTTCCGCCTTCAGATCCGCTCAGGTTTGTGAGCAGTTCTTCATTAACCAAATAAGGAATTGTTAAATAATTTTCACCCTGGTATTTCTGATTAAATGCAACGGCTGTTTCCATTGAATGCTCGTTTCGCGCCCAGTTTCTCCGCGCAACACCACCCATAACATCCCAAAGGATCGCCTGCTTAATGATTTCATCCACACGCGCGCTGCCATCGAGCACTAACCCGAAACCGCCATTGATTGATTTGCCGATACCCACTCCACCGCCATTGTGAAGGGCAACAAGGCTCATGCCGCGCGCCGCATTTCCTGCAAAACATTGAACGGCCATGTCAGCCATTACGTTGCTTCCATCCTTGATGTTTGCTGTTTCTCTAAATGGAGAATCCGTACCGCTCACATCATGATGATCACGGCCGATCATCACCGGCCCGACTTCGTGCTTTCTGACCATCTCATTAAACTTAAGTGCAATGGCGACTCGTCCTTCTGCATCTTGATACAGAATTCTCGCCTTTGTACCCACGACAAGCTGATTTTTCTCTGCATCACGAATCCAATTGTAATTATCGCGATCCTGATAGCGTCTATCCGGATCGATGCAAGCCATGGCAGCCTCATCGGTTTTCCGAAGGTCTTCATCTTTTCCGCTTAGGCAAACCCAACGGAATGGTCCATAACCATAATCAAACAGTTGCGGCCCCATAATATCTTCTACATAAGACGGAAGCGTAAAGCCATCTTTATCATCATGGCCGTTCTTCGATATTTCTGTCACTCCTGCATCGTAGACAGCTTTTAAAAAGGAGTTTCCATAATCAAAAAAATAAGTACCTTTGTCAACCAGAGCTTTAATGCATGCGTAATGGTCCTTCAGCGATTGGTCAACCAGCTGATTGAATTGCGCGCGATCCTCACTAAGCAGTTTCGTTCGTTCATCGAAGGTAAGCCCTTTGGGACAATAACCGCCCTCGTAAACCGCATGACAGGAGGTTTGGTCAGATAGCAAATCAACCTTGATGTCATGGTCAACCACATAGTCGAGCAGATCGACAATGTTTCCGTGATAAGCAATTGACACAGTTGTTTTATCGTCCAAATGTTTTTGAGCAATAGCAAAAATCTTATCGAGATCATCCGAAGCCGTATTGACCCATCCTTGACGGAGACGCGTGTCGATCCGCGACTGATCGACCTCGGCAATAATGCCGACTCCATTAGCAATTTCTACCGCTTTCGGCTGGGCACCGCTCATCCCGCCAAGGCCTGAACTGATAAACAGATAACCAGAAAGATCTGCCTCATTTGGAATACCTAATTTCTCACGTCCGGCATTAAGCAGCGTATTGTACGTGCCATGGACAATTCCTTGTGGACCAATATACATCCATCCGCCTGCCGTCATCTGGCCGTAATTGGCGACCCCCATCTGTTCGGCAATCTCCCAGTCTTTCAAATTGTCAAATTCACCAACCATCAACGCATTGGTCAAGATCACACGCGGGGCTTCCGGCTTCGTTTTAAAAACGCCAAGCGGATGCCCTGATTCAAGCACTAAGGTCTGATCCGCTTCCAAATTTTCGAGATATTTTTTAATCAGACGATACTGCATCCAATTTTGACAAACACTTCCGGTTTCGCCATAGGTCACCAGTTCGTATGGATACAGTGCAACATCGAAATCGAGATTATTGTCGATCATCACCTGGAACGCTTTACCCTCAGTACATTTTCCCTTATAAGCATCAATTGGTTTTCCATAGATGCGACCCACAGGTCTGAATCGATAGCCATAAATGCGGCCGCGGGTCTTTAATTCGTTAAGAAATTCAGGAATCATTTGTTCATGATAGTTCTCAGGAATGTATCGCAAGGCATTCTTTAATGCGACACGAGTCTGTTGCGGACTCAGCGTATAACCCCTGTCTGGTGCACGCCGAATGCCTTCAACAAATTCAGGATAGTCAGGCAACGGTTGGCCTTCACTCAAAATGGATAAAGAATAATGTGAATCAGGACGAACAGGCATGAAAAGAACCTCCTTATTAGTAGCTCAAAAAAAGTTCTGTCCACCACTGAGAATGGACAGAGATCATGATCAATCAAATGTCTTACTTACCGACGAAATCACCATTAATTAGATCTGTCGCCTTCGGCTGTTTGCTGATCAGCTTAACTTTCTTCCAAAAGGTTGCTGCTTTGTCTGTAACATCATAGATCAGACCCGGATCACTCTTTGTGCCAAAGTATTTACTATTGCCCGCTTTATCATAGAAAGTCACATCCGGTTCAGTAGCTTTAAAGTCTTTAACGGTCTGTCCCATACTTTTGGCCATAATTTTGTCAGCTTCATCAGGATTTTCTTTTGCATAATCAAGCGCATCATACCAAGCATTAACAATACCTTGTACAAGCTTCGGATTTTCATCAACAAAGTCTTTACGCAGGCCGAGTGAATCAACAATTAATCCTGGGGTTTTGTCACTAGAGAGGAGCACATGACCAAAAGACGTTTTTTCTGCTTTGGTCAGCCAAGGCTGCCAGGTAACCGCTGCATCGACCTTGCCGCCGACAAAAGCTGCTCCGGCATCTCCGGCACTCATGTTGACAATCTGCACATCATCCATCGTCATATTGTTTTGATCGAGCATATACATAAACCAGAAATAGCTTGCGCCGCCACTTGTATCAATGGCAACTTTCTTGCCTTTTAGATCTGCGAACGACTTTATGTCCTTCTTAGCAACAAGACCATCGCCGCCGCTGGATGTGTCTAGGGCCAGCACTTGATAAACAGGAATATTGGCAGCTGCCGTCATGACATGTGTATCAACAGTCGTGAAGAAACCCTGAATTCGGTTTGCCGCCATCGCTGTGCGTCGATCGCTTGCACTTTGAATAGTCTGCAGTTTCACTTTCACACCATTTTTCTCAAAAAACCCTTTTTCTTCTGCAAGATACATAGGTGCAAAACCAATCCAAGATGAAATACCTAACTTTACGGTTCCCTTAAACTGATTTTTGCTGCTTTTGCTGTCGCTGTTTCCGCTTTTTGATGATGAAGAACAACCAGCGAGCAACAGGGATGCTGATAATAGACCAACAAGAATGAGCACAACGATTTTTTTCATGAAATTCCCTCCTATTATTAAGTGATTATATAAAATAAATTTAGATAACCGCGTCTTTTGATTGCCCGCCATTTAACACAGTAATGACATTAGCAACGGCGCGTTCCTTAAGCGTGTGCAGCGATTCAACTGATAGATAGGAAACGTGCGGTGTGACATAAATATTCGGGCAGGAAAAAACAGCTTCACTGCCTATCGGCGGCTCATTGGCAATCACATCCAGCATTGCTCCGGAAATGAATTTACTTTTTACCGCTTCGATTAAATCATCTTCATTCATAACGCGCCCACGCGATGTATTAATAACATGTGCGGTCTGCTTCATCAGCTTAAATTCGGGCATTGCCAGCAAACCGTCGGTCTCAGATGTGTACGTCGTATGAAGCGTCACATAGTCAGCTTCTGGCAATCCTTCTTGCAGCGTTACTTTTATAACTCCGCATTCGATAGCATCAGAATTGCTCAGCCGCGGATCGTGCACGAGCACGCGCATATGGGCAGCATTTGCTTTCTCAGCCACTTTTTGTCCGATTCGGCCAAAACCAATAATGAGCAGAGTGGATGAGGCAATGCGCGGGGTAAGGACAGATACCGCCTGCGCTCCCCATGAGCCTTTATTTGCTACCTGCAAGTAATAAGGTAAGTTCTTGTTAAAGAAGTAGATGGCCGAAATAACGTAATCAGAAACATCCTCAACACAATAACCCGGAACATAGGTAACCGTTATGTCTTTGGATTTGGCAGCATCAACAGCTACTCGATCGTACCCGCCGCCATAAACGGCAATAATCTGACAATTCTCCAGTTTCTCAACGGTCTCTTCTCCGATGGTGACATAAACTTGGCAAAGGATGGCATCGGCGTATCGTCCGAAATCGTCAAGGTCTTTTTGATAATCATTTCCTGAATACTTAATGACGCAGTTGGGAAAGGCCTGTTTCAGACGTTCTTGTTCTATATTGTAATCGGACCACTCCTCGTCAATAATCCAAATCAGCGGTTTCAAGACATCACCTCCCATGTTAAGTTGTTTTTCTATTCTGTTAATTATTATTAAGTGCGTTTACGCGGACAGCTACGGACTTTCCATGCGCATGCAAACCTTCAACTTGTGCCAGTTGCATACATGCTTCGGATAAATTCAAGCAGCCTTCTTCTGTAATTTCTTGATAAAACGATGTCTTGATAAATGTACCGACCCAAACGCCATTAGAATACTTTGCAGTCCCCATCGTTGGCAAAATATGATTCGTACCCGACACATAATCGCCGAATGCAACCGGGGCATGCGAACCAATAAAGAGCGAACCGAAATTAATTAGCTGGTCACCTACTTCCTTAGGATTCTTGGTCTGCACTTCCAAGTGTTCCGGAGCAATGCGATTAGCAATGGCAATGGCTTCCTCCAAATGATCTGCCAAGATAATCTGACCATTATCCTTCCATGACTGGTTGGCAATTTTGTTAGTAACCAGCTCGCCCGAATATTTTTCAAGTGATTGCTGCACCGCCTCAATCATTTCTCGATCCGTACAGACGAGAATGGTCTTCGTATTCGGATCGTGTTCTGCTTGAGCGAGCAAGTCAATGGCAACAAAGTCAGGATTTGATGCTTCGTCTGCCAGAATCAGCACTTCACTCGGACCAGCGAGACTGTCTATCCCTACGTCACCCAGTACTTGCCGTTTCGCTTCGGTCACGAAACGATTTCCGGGGCCAACGATCAGGTTAACCTTCGGCACGGTATCTGTCCCATAGGCAAGTGCTGCAATGGCTTGGGCACCGCCGACCGCATAAATTTCATCTGCACCGGCAATATCCATAGCCACGAGAACAGCCGGATGAATGGTACCGTAGTCCTTTGCCGGCGGACAGCAGGCAGCAACACTTTTCACACCGGCAATTTTGGCTGTTATGACGGACATTAATGCTGAGCTAGGCAACGGATACCGTCCGCCCGGAATATAGGCGCCGCATCGTTCAACAGGTATGAGACGATGACCGAGGGTAACACCGGGAACCGGACTGCTGATCTCCATTGTTTTCAAACATTTATACTGATTTTCAGCATAAAATCTAATGTTTTTTGCCGCAAAATTCAAAGCATCAATGGTTTTGCTGTCGACCTTTTTATAGGCTTCTTTTACGGTTTCTTTGCTTACTTTTACCGATTCAAGCGAAACATGATCAAACTGTTCAGCCAGTTTAATCAATTCTTGATCTCCGTACGTGCGAACATTGTCGATGATTCCAGAAACCAATTCAGTTAATTTCTGGTCGCGTTCATAAGTTTTCTCAGTCGCTTTCTTAATCCATTTCATAAAAGACGAATCCTCTCCTTTTATAATTGAAATAGTACCTTGCAATCTTGCGCCTCTTTAGCTAATTGCTCAAAAAGGATTGGTGCCTCTTCAATCGGCGCAATTCGTGTAATCAACTTGTCCAGCGGCAAATGTCCTGACTCAATCAATTGTGCTGCCTCACGTAGTTCATCAGTGGTGTATGTGCTTGAACCGTGCACCGACAACTCTTTCTCGGTAATTTGATTTGCATCAATAGCGACCTTACTCTCATACAAAGCAACCACGGAAATCCTGCCCCCTGACTTCGCAACACCAACTGCCTGTCCCATGCATACGGGTGCACCGGTAGTCTCAAGCACAAGATCAAAGGACGACTGGTCTGATGACTTCAGCGTGCGGATTGTATTGGCTCCTAATGCCTGCGCGAGCGACAAACGTTGATCAGATAAATCCATGACGGTTATCTGGTTGATATGAAAAACATATTTTAATAACAAAAAGGCCATTAAACCTATAGGACCGGCCCCGAAAATCAAGACCTTATCATTGAAAAGAACTGCTGCTCTCCGGCAAAGGTGAAGAGCAACCGCTAACGGTTCAGTGAGTGTCAACCATTCAAGATGCCTAATCTCTTTGACCGGGATCAGCTTTTCAACAGGAACAGCCATGTATTCGGCAAAACATCCCGGTCTGACTTCGCCAATAAACCCTATATGTGCACAACGATTCCATGCATTTTCTTTGCATGCCGAGCAATTGAGACAAGGTACACGCGGATCACAAACTACATAGTCACCTGCTTTTAGTGAAGCGCCCGCATCCATTGATACGACTTCGCCTACGCATTCATGACCCATAGTTTCCTTGAGGCATTGAACAAACATTCCCTTACGATAAATGTGCAGATCCGATCCACAAATTCCAGCATAGTGAACCTTAATTAACACTTCTCCATTTTGCGTTATCGGAAGTTCAGCCTGTTCAACCCGCACATCGCCTATTCCATAGTTTCTTAATACCTTCATTGGTCATCCGCCTCTTATCCTGCCGTCCAGCCGCCGTCGACACTGATCGACTGACCGGTAATGTAGTCAGAGGCGGGAGCGGAAAGAAATAATAGGGTCCCTGCCAGATCATCAGCAGTGCCGATTCGTTCAAGCGGAATTTTATCTTCAATCCACGCCCTGTGTTCAGGATCATCAAAGAAGGACTTTGTCATTTCCGTTAGAAAATAGCCTGGAAAAATGGCGTTCACCTGAATGCCTTCGGATGCGAATTCCAAAGCAGTTGTCTTAGTCAACTGAGTAATGGCTCCTTTAGAGGAACAATAGACGGATGATCCGGCAAGGCCGATAACACTGCCAAGAGAACCGATATTAATAATCTTTCCTCGTTTTCTTACTTTCATCTTTCTTGCCACTGCTTGAGTCAAAAAGAAAACGGCCTTTAAGTTCACATCCATGATCGCATCGTAATGAGCTTCAGTGACCTCCAGAAAAGGTTCGGCAATCTCGGTCCCGGCATTATTCACCAGAATATCTATAGGACCGAAGCGCTCCTCAATTTGATCAATGGCTGCTTTTAGCTGGTTAAATTGTGTAATATCAAGGACAACTGTTTCTGCCTTGCCTTGTTCCTGTTCAATCATTCGTTTGGTTTCAATAAGATCGTCAAGCGTTCGACCAACGCAGATACATTTGCAGCCGGCTCGTCCCAATGCAATCGCATATCCCCTGCCAAGCCCTCTGCCGGCACCGGTAACCAGCGCAATTTTCCCTTTTATTCGAAAAAGCGGCGATTCAGACATATGCTCATCTCCGTTCAGGATAGAATGGTCAGTGTGCCCTGATCGGCATCAACGCGGAGCTTGTCGCCATTTTTGACCTGCTCATAAAAACTTTTCGGCACACGGTCGACAACAGGCATTTCCATGATAATCGAACTGGCTACGAGCACCGTATCCGGATATTTAATAATTAAAGCTTTCGGTCCCTTTCCGGTCATTTTCAGCTGATACATTCCGTCCGCCTGGACAACAGAACTGCCTTTGCCACTTGGAAAAACAAGAATCTTGTCTGCAATTGACTGACCCTCTAGGCAATGATTCTTCTCAATGACGACACCCGTTTTCGGATCAACGAGATAAAAACAGAAATCATCTGTTGAGATCAGAACGTCACCCTCAATGACACCCTCAGATACTTTATGACATGCATAAGTCTCACTCATGACACTTCACCTCTCATCGCAGCTTCAATGCAATCTTCTACCTTTCGAATGACAAACTGCATATTCCGTCTTTTTGTATAATAAGCGCATTTCGGGGAGTCAGTGACGCCCTTCTTCCCATAAAGAAATTCCCAGCATGGTTGGTCCATACAGGTATCGTCAACAATATCTCCGCCAGCGGCTTGCAATGTTTCAAGGTAGCCCATGCGCGTGGCCAATTCTTTTGTCAAAGACGAAGTCATGATCCAAAGCTTTACTTCAAGCTTTTTCCCTTTAACCAATTCTGCAACCTGTGCCACCTGATTCAGATTGAAATGCGGACAACCAAATAAGGCAAAGTCAATTTTTCCAACCGGATCAGTAATCTCTGCGTGTACTTGATCCAAATCTTCCTGCGTGATCGTGATGATGCGTTCAGGCTCATCCCCTTGAAATGCATCTTCAATAGTCCGCGCTTCAGGAGTGACACCGACAATATGATACATCGGTACATTGCCTGCCGTATTGAGCTGAGCACCAAGATTCATCAAAGCTGCCGGAGAGGGGGTTGTAGGCAGGTTTACGAAAACCGGCGTTTTAAACTGAAGTTTCTTCGGAACGGCATAGCCAAGCAGCTGATAATCAAAATCATTTTTCACGTCGGCTTGAACATCGACAAGTACCTGTCCTTTACGATTCTCGTCAAGTAAGAATCCATAGAGCGGTGTTCTTCCGGTAATCGCCGCACATAGCGCACTTTGTGCCGATTCACGATTCGTTCTTGCGCCGTAAACCGAATTGATAAATGGGGTTGCACTTGATTCAGAGAAAGCAGTGATTTCGCCAAATCGTGGCACATTTTTTTCAAGATAAGGCGTACAGTCAAAAGTCAGCGTCGCGCCTATATCCTTATAAGCCTGTCTCGTTCGGCGAATCGTTTGCTCGTCTTCCTTCGAAATGGTCGTGATACATTGAAAATATTCAAGATTAAAGCCCGGGTTGACCGTTGGCGATACCCGGCATTTAGCTCCCGCATTCACAAGCTTCTCAACAAACCACAGATCCGCTTCCTGATTACTCAATGCGACATGCGTCCGGCTGACCGGGACCATTTTCGGCGCATCAAAAACTTCTCCGAGCGCAACTTGGATTTTCATCGCAATCTGTGTACCCTTACCGTATTTCCCATCAAGCATTTCTTGTTCTTCAACTGTCAACTGCATGGAATCGCCTCCTCAAAAATGTGTTCACGTTGTTCTTTTGTTCACGATTTTGACGCTTCATTATTAATGTTGTTCATAAGATTCTGAACATTAAGGACGATCTGTTTCTCATTCAGCGTTTTCAGATTACCTTGATCAACTGTGCACATTCCATTAACCACAACATAATCAATGGCTGTCGGCTGCATGGAATAGACGATATTCGGAAGCACCTGTTCATGCGTTTCCGAAATCGGCTGCATGGAAAGATCGTTCTGATTCAGTGCCACAAAATCGGCACTGAATCCCGGTTTAAGCTCGCCGATCGGCAACTGCAAAATTTCAGCACCGCCCTTCGTTCCCATGGCAAACGCTTGATGATAATTCACCGCAAGTGAATCCAGCTTATTCACCTTTTGCAGCATGGCACACATCCGCATCTCTTCAAAGACGCTGATGCGATTATTGCTACAGGCGCCATCAGACCCAAGTCCGATCGTCACGCCTCCGTCCATCAATGCGGGAATGTCTGTAATACCGTCTGCCAAAAACATATTGCTCGACGGACAATAGACTAGTGACGCATGATTTTTGGCCATTAGTTGTTTCTCATGATCATTTAGCCAAACACAATGAATAGCCGTCATCCGGCCATCTTCCATGACGCCGATCTTGTCAAGCAGCTCAACGGGCCGCATGTGGTGCTCACGCAGCACCTGGTCCACCTCGAAAGGTTCTTCCGCAATGTGTATATGGAACTTACAGTCTAATTCCTGGGCAAGACGATGACCGGCTTTTACCATCTCCACAGATGCCGCATGCAAGCTGTGCGGGGCAGGTACGATTGACACCATTGGATCATTCTCATATTTTTCAGCTAAATACTTCACATTTTTGACAGCCTCATCAATCGATTCAACATAACCTGTCGGCGCACCCGTCCAGTCGTACATGGTACGCGCCAGTACAAAGCGAATGCCCACATCTTTAGCTGCCTGAATGACCGCTTCGTCACTTTCGATCCCCTCATTGTGAACATAAAAATAATCGCTGACGGTCGTCGCGCCACACTTCATCATCTCACTAAAAGCAAAAACGGCCCCGGTATATACATCTTTTGCTTTTAGATATGGCGAGTACTTATAAAGTGCCTCATCGCGCCATTCCAGAAACGGTCGATCTGCTGCCAGTCCGCGCAACAGACTTTGAAAGGAATGATTGTGCGCATTGACGGTGCCGGGGACAATAATTTCATCCGGCCAGCTAATAATTTCTGCAGCGGGATACCGCGCGACCAGCGCTTCGTATGCTCCTACGGATACAATTTTCCCTCCATCGGTTACAAGCGCTCGATCCGGCTTAAACAGCCCTTCTTCAAATAGTAAAAACGGTTTGTACAGCTTCATATCAATCGAGCTCCTTATCCAGTGCAATCACTGTTCGAATGAGTACATTGCCTGCCTTAACGATATCTTCAATCCTCGTCTCTTCCTCCGGACAGTGGCTCTTTCCTTCAAGGCTGGGAACAAACAGCATACCCGTCTTTGCAATAGGAACCATATGCACCGAGTCATGCCCGGCCATGCTCGGCAAATCTAAATACGAATCGCCGGTTGCTTTAATGGATTGTTGCAAGGTTTCCCGAATCATTGGATCCATAGGAACAGCCTTTTGATCAAGAATAATCCGTCTTTTAATAATAATCTGTCTTTTGTTTTCGATTTCAGCGAACTTATCTGCTAGTTGCACCAGTAGCTCCTTGAGCACTTGATCATTCGATACTCTCATTTCGAGAGTCAAATGAGCCAGACCCGGAATAATATTCGCCGAATTGGGATAAATTTCAAAATGTCCCACGGTACCCACAACATCGGATCGTCTTTGCTTGATGACTGCCTGTTCGACGGCTAAGCTTAACTCCGCCCCTGCCAGCAGTGCATCATGACGGTTCTCCATCACCGTTGTTCCTGCGTGATTGGCTTCACCATAAATCGTAATTTCTTCACGATAAATGCCTGTAATGGTTGAAACGACAGCAAGTGACAAACCATTATCTAACAATCGCCTGCCTTGCTCGATATGACATTCAAGAAAGGCTCCCACATCGTGGTCTGTTAGTAAATGATTCGCTATGTTAGCCACATCACCTCCTAATCTTTTTAAAGTTTCTGATAATTTTTCGTGTGTATAGGCATGCGTTGCCTCCCCAACTTGTTTACTATCGAGAACGCCGGTAATCAGCCGACTACCCAACGTTGAAATATTATACGGATTAGGTTCCTCAGCTGAAAATGAGACAATTTTTATCGGGTGGCGCAACTTATAGCCTGCTTCCTTTAAGGATTGAACCACCTCTGTTGCCAGTAACACGCCGACCGCTCCATCATATTTCCCACCATTGGCGACTGCATCATGATGCGAACCCAGAACAATGGGTTTCAATGTTTCTTTTCCAGCACATTCCGCCCATAGGTTAGCTGCCGGATCAACGGCTACTGTGGCTTGCAGCTCTGTTTCCCATAATTTCTTGAGCCATTCCCGTGCTTGAATATCCGCTTTGCTGCCGAGCGAGCGGTCAATCCCCCCTCCCTTATTCATTCCAAATTGCGCCAGATTTTGAATGTTCTTAGCAATCCTTTCTTCGTTAACCGTAACAGGATAAAGATTTTGTGGTGTCTTATAAGTCATTCACACACCCTCCCTTTCACTTCGAAGCAGATCTATTACGATGAAACGTTACACAATTAATCTAGTGTTGCATCATAATGATACGTTTCATAATAAATTTGATCCCTTTTCTCTAAAGCTTCCAATGCTGCCATTCGTTTATCTAATCCATCCGTGGCCGTCGCCACTTCCCGAAGCAGCAAGTTTAAAAAGAGAATTGGCGTACTGTAAATATCGAAAATAGATGATGTCGTAATCGGAACACTTAGTACAGGGTCAGCGACCGCATAAACAGGTGATGTAATACTGTCGGTGATCGATGAAATAGAAAATCCTTTATGGTGCAACTGCTTTAACTTTTCAAGAAGCTGGTTTGGATATCTTGGAAATACAAACGAGAAAATGTGCACACGTGCCGGATCCATCAGTTCCAGTGTCTCCCATGCTGGAGTGCCTGGTGTGACCTGAGCAACATTGGCTCGTATTTTGTTCAATATATAGTAGGTATAAGACAATAAAGTTGCCGACATCCGTGCAGATAAAAGAATGATTTGATCAGCGTGAATCATTTGGTCAATCATCTTCTTATACTCCGGACGCTCAAGTAGCGATTCCAGCGCATCAATATTTTCATGCTCCAACTTAAGAATGTTTGAGATATGCTTATTTGAATGTGATGTAAATTGAAGCCGCTGTGGTGCCGTAATTTCCTTTCGGACAAACTGTTGAAGATGATGCAAAAAATCATTATAGCCTTTATAACCCAATGCAATGCAAAAACGCGAAACGCTTCCCTGACTTACGTCTGCATGTTCAGCAACCTCTGATGCTGTCATAAAAATAATATGTTTATACCCTTTTTCGATGGTATATGCTAGTTTTTCGTAAGTTGGCGATTCATGAGCCACTCTGGCAATATTGTCCATCAACTGATGAAAATCTTTGCTGTTCGTTTGAAAATCCATAGTTATCACCTGTACCAAATCTGTTTAATCTTATTTTTTATGAATGAATCCATTCACAAAACATTTGTTGTGAATAATTATATTCTTGAAAAGCAGTACTGTCAACGAGTTTTTAGAAATTTACACAAATTAAAAATTTTGTTTATTTGACGATTTGCCAACAAATTGACAGCCCAGCAGTGCATACACCTTGGCTGCTTCAATCACCTGTTTAAGAGAAATATATTCATTAGGTGCATGGGCAACGGCAAGGTCACCTGGTCCGAATATAAGTGACGGCAGTCCGTGCCTTGCCAATAATTCCACTTCTGAGTAACCGTTAAATCCTGTGTATGCTGCCGGGCGGCCATATAACTGTTTATAGGCCCCATGCAGCAAATGAGTTACATCAGCATCGTGACTGAGCTGCCAAGCTGGAAAGCTCTGCGTCCGAACTAAGTCCATATGAATCCCAAATTCAGACGCCGTTTGATGCAGCAAGTCCTTAATTTCATAGTCAACTTCGGCAATTTGTTCACCGGGAAGCAGCTGACGATCAAAAGCCATGTCACAAAATTCTGGAACCAGCGTGACACCGTACCCGCCTTCTATTCGTCCAATATTGCAAGTTGGACTGCCTAACAAAGGATGCTGTCGACGTTTGAGACGATTGCTGTATTTTTCAATAGCACCAATCATTCTGGTCATTGAAATGACAGCATTGTCACCTGTTGACGCAACTCCTGTATGAGCACTCCGCCCGTACACACGAAGTGTAAATTCAATTCCACCTTTTAAACAATCGGCAATATGCAGAGAGGAAGGCTCAGCAACCACACCGTAGACGCAGTCATCAATCCAATGGTCATCAATTAATGCCTGAGTGCCTTTAAACCCGACTTCTTCATCAACAACCGCCGTCAACATCATTCCACGTTTAAATAGGATGCCACTGCAAACTAATGCCTTAAATGCAAAAATTTGCGCGGCAAGCCCACCTTTCATATCAGCAGAACCTCTACCGAACATCTTATCCCCAATAATGGTTCCACTGAGAGGCGGATCATTCCATCGCTCAACATCACCGCATAATACGGTATCCATATGGCCGTTAAATAAAAGTTTCTCTTTATCCATTCCTTCCCGCACGGCAATAACATTAAATCGATTATCTTCAACTGTTTGTTTCACCGTATCAATTCCAGAGTGATACAGCTCATCAGTAATTATTTGGGCAACCGATTGTTCATTTCCAGGCGGATTTTCACTATTTGTCTGAACAAGACGCTGCAAAAAACGAATCAATCCTTTTTCATCGAGACAGGAGAGTACTTGTTGCTGTTCCTTTGTCAGCATTGCCCTGAAACCCCTCTCATTATTTAGATTGATGTACGTTTTTTTTCTGCTGCTTCAACTCCATCAGAATTTCTTTTTTATAATTAATAAACGGTTCAGATAACTGAATACTCCAGTCTTTATCGTCGGACAGGTGGATATCGATCTGTTTTGCAATTCTCCCCGGATTGGTGGCCATGATATAAACACGGTCAGATAAATAAATCGCTTCATCAACATCGTGCGTCACAAATAGAACACTCGAACGGGTTTCTTTAAAAATAGTTACTAAAAGATCCTGCATATCACGCCGCGTCTGTGCATCAAGTGCACCGAATGGTTCATCCATCAGCAAAAGCGGCGGTTTAATTACCAAGGCCCTAGCAATCGCAACACGCTGCTGCATACCTCCGGACATCTGTGACGGGTAGATTTCTTCAAAACCCTTCAGTCCCACAAGATCCAAAAAATGATAAGCAAGCTCTTTCTTCTCAGCACTGCGCATGTTCTTTTCCTTTTTAAGTGCAAAAGCCACGTTTTGCCAAGCTAGGAGCCATGGAAGCAAACTATATTGTTGGAAAACAACACCCCGGTCGCGCCCAGGTTTGTCGAGGATGCTTCCATTCATTTGCAACGATCCGGAAGACGCACTGTCAAGTCCGGCTACCAAGCGCAAAAAAGTAGACTTTCCACATCCTGAAGGGCCCAGCAAAGAAACAAATTCATGATTGCCAATCGTTAGATTAATATTATCAAGTGCGGTGAATGAACGCTGTTTGCTTACAAAAATTCGATTAATGTTCGTTGCAGTCAATAGATGTTCGTTCATGATTTTCCTCCAAGGTTCTGTCATAAACCGATGAACGGTCATGTTCCAATTATTAATTATTTATTTTTTCTTTTTCATGCCATGGGAACATCATTTTTGCTAACAAACCGAATATAGTATCTGTGATCAGTCCCAATAAGCCGATGGTTAAAATGCCTAGAATAATGGTTTCGGTTGATAAATAGCGTTGTGCCTGCATAATTCTGAAACCCAGGCCGCTCGTTGCCGCAACTAATTCGGCAACAACAAGATATGTCCAAGCCCATCCCCACACTGTCCTCAACGTATCCCAAATACTTGGCATCGCTGCTTTTACCACAATATCTTTAATCACTTCAAGTCGATTGAGTCCGAGTGTCAATCCGACTTCAACCACTGACTTTTTCACGGTTTTGCAGTTGTCAGCAATCATAATGACCTGCTGAAAAAACACGCCGAAAAAGATAATGAAAAATTTCTGCATATCGCTTGTGCCAAACCAGAGGATAGACAATGGAATGAACGCTACAACGGGCATATAGCGAACAAAACCGACAATCGGTTCCCAGAATGCTTTCCATGTTTTCGATGTCCCCATCATAACGCCAATCGGAAGTGCAAAAAGTGTTGCAAGCAAGAATCCGATTAAAATTCTGTAGAAGCTGATCCATATATCTTGAAAGAAAATACCGTCCTCAATCTGTTTTCTTGCTTCAAGAATGACCGCTGTCGGCGTTGGCAAAAAGAGACTGCCTACCATGCCCGTATAAGTAATAAACGCCCAGACAGCAAGGACGAGGATAATTCCTGAACCCGATATTATTTTAAATCGCATGATGTCCCTCCAAAGACACAGGGCATGTCCACAACATGCCCTGTGTCGCTTTTCTTCGTAAAAATCCTCATTCTTAATACCTGACATAACCCGTTTTCACAGCATTGCTTCCCTTAACTACCTGTCTGGTATGCATTTACTTAATATCAATCAATTTTTCAACATCGATTTCTTTCTTTAGCTGTTTCTGCCCTTTAAGAATTTCTTTAATAGTTGATAAGCTTTTACTCAGATTTCCAGAATCGACATCTTCTTTTTGTTCATCAAGAGTAAAGAACTTAATCCCGTCAAGAATAGTCGGCAGTTCATCAGCTGATGTACCTGAAGCTTCAGCTACAATTTTATTACCTTCCTCAGGATGTTCTTTCCAGTAATCTAGTGCTTCGTCCCAAATTTTTTGCATTGCAGCTTTAACTTTAGGATTCTTGCTTAGATAATTTGACTTTGCAACCGTCATGTCACTGATTAAGCCAGGTGAGTCTTCACCGGAATAGATATGGTGTACCGATTTATCTTTGTTAATAATTGTGGAAATATACGGCTCATAAGTAACCGCAGCATCTACTTTGTTAGAGATCAACGCAAGACCAGCATCCGAAGCAGCCATGTAGACTACTTTAAAATCACTCATGGACAATCCGGCACTTTTCACCGCTTGGCGGAACAAAAGATCAGAGGTTGTTCCTTCTTCGTATGCAATTTTCTTGCCTTTAAGAGATTCCAAGTTTTTGTATTTACTCTTTGTGATCATTGCGTCTGCTGTTTTTGATTCATCTAGAAAAACAACACTCTTTAAATTCAGGTCGTTATTCGCTTTCATCTTCATTGCTGTATGTGAAGCAATGTTTGCAAATTGGATTTTGTCCGACGCAAAGGCAGCATTAATGTCCGAATCCTGTTTGAACATAATGATATCAATATTTATACCGTTCTTCTTGAAAATACCAGCCTTATCAGCGATCCACCACGGACCGTAACCAATCCAAGCCTCAGTACCCATTTTGACATCTACAGACTTTTTGCCGGAATCTCCTCCACTTTGACTTGAATTCGAACAACCGGCTAACATCAGAAAAACCATACATAGTGCAGCAAGCAATCCAATTAACTTTTTCATTTTTTTCCTCCTAAGGCTGTCCATTTTTTTAGGCAAAACTTAGATTGCCTCTGCTAACTTTTCAATACTTGCTGAAAGAGACTTATCTTGCACGACGAAAGGAACCAAGGAACGAATCTCTTGATAAAAAGCATGTGTTTCCTTTGCTAAGAATTCCGATCCATGGAAATCTGCGGCCTGGGCGGCACAGAGCGCCTCGATAGCCACAACTCTTCGTGTATTACCAATTATCTGCACTGCCTTTCGAGCGGCAGTTGTTCCCATGCTTACATGGTCCTCCTGATTCGCTGACGACGGAATCGAATCTACACTGGACGGATGCGCTAGCACTTTGTTCTCCGAAACAAGAGAAGCGGCAACATACTGTGTAATCATAAACCCGGACTGCAGTCCCGGCTCCGCGCTGAGAAATGCGGGTAAACCGTTATTCAATTGAGGGTTTACCATGCGCTCAATACGTCGTTCAGAAATAGTCGCAAGTTCTGCTGCCGCAATTCCAAGAAAGTCCATAGCAAAGGCAATTGGTTCACCATGGAAGTTCCCCCCCGAGATAACGTGACCACTCTGCGCAAAGATTAACGGATTATCTGTCGCAGCGTTTATCTCAATCAGCAGATCCTCCTGAACACGATTCATTACGCGTTGAATCGCACCATGCACTTGCGGAATACATCGGAGTGAATAGGCATCTTGTACACGAAGATCTCCTTGATGCGTTGTTAATTTGCTTCCTTTTAAATAGCCCATCATCGTCTGCGCTGCCTGAATCTGTTCGGGGAAAACGCGAACCTGATGAGACTCATCCCAAAATGCTTCTTCAACACCACGCAGAGCCTCAAAGGTTAATGCTGCCGTTCGATTTGCTGCCACCATTAATCGAGTCATATCCATGAACGCGGCACAACCCGTAGCCGTCATCGCCTGTGTTCCGTTAATGAGTGCCAATCCTTCTTTAGCCTTTAGTTGAATTGGAGATAACCCTGCGGCGCTTAACGCATCAGCTCCGGACAGTTTCTTTCCCTTGTAAACAGCCTCTCCTTCGCCGATAAGTACAAGCGCAAGATGAGCAAGCGGTGCCAGATCGCCGCTTGCACCTAAAGAACCCTGGCTTGGGACAACAGGAATGACTCCTTTATTCAAACAATCAATTAAGGCTTGAATAATGTCCGGGCGAACACCCGAATACCCTTTGGCCAGTGCATTGGCTCTCAACAAAAGCATCAAGCGAACCACTCGATCCGAAAAAGCCTCCCCAACGGCACATGCATGACTACGAAGTAAATGAACCTGCAGCGTCTCAATATTACGATTTGAGATCAATTGATCACTGAATTTACCGAACCCCGTATTAATGCCGTAAATCACATCACCGGCTAGAATATGCCGTTCAACCGTCTGCCTACTTGACATAATTTGCTGGATTGCTTTTTGATCAATCGCAACGAGCTCATGATGATTGATTATTTTATCAATCTGGACAAAGTCTAATGATGCACCATTCAAATAAATAGTCACCTATTTTTTCTCCTTGACTTATTTTTCTGAAATTACAAATAATAAAAAATATTCCTCCCTTGCCTTGGACTAATTACGCATTATTAATCAATTAATTCATAATCTAGATTATGTGAATAATTATATTCATGAACAGCAGTAATTGTCAACGGAATTTTTAGACAAAACATTCTTTTCAGTCATTGATATGTGTACTTTTATCCACTTGCAGCCCGATTAGGACAAGAATAAAAGAGAGAGTCATAGCCGTTACCATTACCAATAGGAATACAACAAAAGAATGAGATAGAAGGGGTGCGACCACAAACGGTACATAAGCAACACCTCGCAGGTTTAGCCAACCAGCCAGCATTCCGCTCACACAAGCAGATACCAATGTGCTGATAAATATCGCCTTGTTTGTGAAATACGGATAGACTGATTCCACAAAAGTACCATAACAAACATTCATAACCAATCCTTTTTTTGCTGCCGCTCTCTCCGAACGGTTTAATACAGAAATCGCAGCATTCACACCCGCTGCAGTCGCCACCAGACAAATCATGTCAATAGCACCAAAAAAACTCGTACCCGTCTGAGCGATTTCGATTAGTATGATCGGCAAAATTAGCGCGTGGTATCCTTTTTTCAATAGAGACCCCCAAATAAGCAAACCAGAAAGCGCACCAATCAGCAATCCATTCCAACTGACCATCACTTCAATGAATCGAACGAGTCCATTTTGTATAAACAATAAAAATGGAGCAAGCACAAGATTAATAAGTACACCGGGAATTAGTCCTGACAGAGCACCGGCAATTAAATTACTTGTCGTAATTGGTACTTTCCAGCGAGTACAGACATCGAGTAAATATTGGGAAAGAACACCTGCAGCCAGTCCAGATGCAATTCCGCCCAAAACACCGGAATTGTTCGCAAAAAAACCGGCCAGCAAAGCAGCAATCAGTGTCACTTCGTTTAAATCACTGATTTGCTTTGCGGAGAGTACAGCAAGCAAAACAGGAATGCACGCGATTGCCAGTTGAAGCAACTGAGCTGTTTCTTGAGCAGGAAAACGTTCGGCAACTGTATAAACCATTGCCAGGGCGATAAATGCAGGCAAACCCGCCGTCAAAATACCGGTCAGATTGAGCTTGTTCCATTGAATATGGACGGGTCGACTGGTGATCTTCCAATAAGAGCAAAGATATGAAACCAAGGTAAGTGCGCGTGTTCGATTGGTTGTCCCTGTAGTTCCCGACGAACCAACCACATGACCGCCGATTGATTCGACCCATGCCATTGACGTTCCTCCTGTGCCGACGATTGGAATCGTTTCTTCTATGGCAGCTTTTACAGCACAACTATTTACGCCTAAAGGATCTGCGCTAATCATAATAAGTCCATCGATTTGACCGTTCCTAATAGTTTCCGCGATCACTTCATCTGACTTTTTTGCTTCCTTGTTGATATTCTCTAGATACGCATGAGATCCCACAATTATTTTTCCATTTTTCAGTGTATAGAGTGCCGCCCGTGTCCCAGGTCTATTTCGATCCAGCGATTCCTCAGCGCCGATGTACTGTACAGCCATTAATTGGCAGTCGTTTTGTTTGCATTGCTGATCGATTTCCTCCAATAAATTGAGCGGCTGATTCCCGCCCAGATAAAATAAGTTTCCTCCACTACTGCCAATAACTGCAAGCCGTTTCACCATTTCGCCGCCCTTCTCGCATTATGACTTATTTTCGATAATAAACAATAATCGATGCGGAGTAAACGGATACTAATGAAATAAGCAGACTTTAATCCTTTAACCAGAATGAAAAATGGGATTTTTGCTCTTCAGCAAAAATCCCATTTTTCATATGTATACTCCAATGGAGCCTAGCGGGATCGAACCGCTGACCTCCTGCGTGCAAAGCAGGCGCTCTCCCAGCTGAGCTAAGGCCCCATATTATGGAGCGGAAGACGGGATTCAAACCCGCGACCCCCACCATGGCAAGGTGATGTTCTATCACTGAACTACTTCCGCAAATAAGGGCTGTACAAAAAGTGTTGCCCATTTTAATTCATAGAATACATAATAGTGAAATGCGGATGAGAGGACTTGAACCTCCACGCCCCGTAAAGGGCACTAGAACCTGAATCTCACCCAAAAATTAAAGCCTTGAAATGCCCTCTATATCAGGCACTTCCAAAAGCATCCGTTTTAACGTCACAAGACACAGTATAAATGATCAGTTAATGCTTGTCAACATGAATTTCAACAAAGTAGAATTTATCATCAAACAGCATCTTTGTCTTGAAGTGCTTGTCCGCATTCCTTTGTGCTGATCTCCAATCATGACCATAACCGAGTTCATCATGCAACCAAATACCGACCTTATATTTTGCGTCAAAAGTTCGGACAACCTTCATATCTTTATCAAGAACTGCCACTTTTCTTCCATTGATTGTCCGTTTCCCTTCAGCAGCTCTTTCTTTGTACCACTGTTGAATGCCTTTTGATACATTGTCCCTATGCTCCTGAGTCAGAGTTCTTCCGGTGAGCGCCTTTGATATTTTGGCACCATCTGTTTTCTCTCCGCCTTTGGTCATGTTACAACAAGGCTTCAGTTCTTTAATTTGATCAATTTCCAGTTGTCTTCCTTCATCATAAGAAAGATCAGCTTTGTAAACACGTACATCACATTTGTTCTTCCTATAATACGCTTTGAATAGTTTGTTTCTGTTCTTGACCTGATAGCGCCGATTGCCCGTACCCAATCCGACATAAAACACTTCTTCAGTTTCGATATTGTACCAATGATAGATGTAGTACATAAAAATCACCTCACCCCTATTTCTATCTGGGATTGGTGATTTGTAAAAAGGAGTTATAAAATCAATATTTTATATTATTTGATGTGAACCCACTTAAAGAAATCTGTATCTTTATATCTAAAGAGTGGAATTCTTATAAAATGTAACCAATAAATATATAATGTGCTTTTATATTTTTCACTCGTTTTTTTTACTTTTTTCTTATTCTGGGTCTGACTTACCCTAGAGAAAAATGACTCCAATAATGTTTGAACTTTGTGTAACCTTATCTTCTTTTCTATATACCTCATTCTCTCATTTCCTTCTGTCCTATAGTCAACTGACAAATATTCATCAGTCATAAACGTGGCTCCTGGTAGACTTGTAGGTATGTAAATCGTTTCATCGCTAGAAATGACCGGTAATAGAAAGTTCCTTTTAATCAGTTCATTCTGATAAGAGCTTTCGACTTTGATAAATACATTACAGGCAGTCTTACTCGTAATATTTTTTATTACTATGTGTTCAACAATATATCGATTTCCATAGTCTTCAACATATTGTTCATGGTCACTATCATACCTCGTATCAAGCAACTGTCTACCCCATCCATATGATTGATCCTCGATATGATAAGGTATCCTTTTTCTTTCGATATTAAAAATAACTCTAGAATCTTTTTTAGATCTTTGATGATCTTTTACTATCGAGAATACACTAGTCAAAATAAATGTCACTAAAGCTGTAATCAACGGTAAATAGTCATGAATATAGTTATAGTTAGTTGTTTTACTCACGGCTGCTGCCACTAAAATAAAATCAAAGTCGTTCAAAATGATCACGTCCATTCTGACTTTAAATTATCCATATTATATTTCTAATTTTTTAAAAATCATTTCGTCTAAGAGCACGCAACCCTATTATATCCTAGGCTAATTGTACTACCAAACGTACTAGATTATTGTTATAATAATTTTATAGTTAGTTTAACTTGTTTGGGAGTGGTGTAGTTGAAGTCTGATGACAGTAGCATTATTCAATTTCTTGAATTGAGTAATAGCCAATTTGTAGTTCCAGTATACCAAAGAACCTATTCATGGACTAAAATAAATTGTATTCAACTCTTACAAGACATAATCAAGGCAAGTGATAGTTCAAATAAAACTCATTTTATGGGTTCTATAGTCTACATAACAGATGAAAACTACTCAGTAACAAGAATTAAAAAACTAACGATTATTGATGGTCAACAAAGATTAACTACCATTTCACTCCTATTAATGGCCATGGCTAATTATATTAAAGCGCATCCCGATGAGTACGATACTACTGCAGCTCAGCTAATAAAAAATTACCTTGTCATTGATAAGAGGCAAAATAACCGCAGTGAGGACTTCATTCCTAAATTATCTTTAACCAAACATGATAAAGATTTTTACGATAGACTTATCAAAAACTACCCACTAAAAGACCTAGACCATAACATCTATAATAACTATCAATTTTTTTGTAATGAAATTAAAAATAAAGAACTTGATATAGATAATTTATTTAATGGCATCGCTAAGCTATGGATTGTATCCATCTCAATTATCAGGTCACAAGATAACCCACAACTCATCTTTGAAAGTCTCAACTCTACGGGTGTGAAGCTTCAACAATCAGATTTAATACGCAATTTTTTATTAATGGATTTAAAAGACGACTTTCAAACAGAAATATACAATTCCTTTTGGTTTAAAATGGAAGACTCATTACAAAATAACTTGTCAAATTTTATTAGAGACTATTTAACTGTTAAAATAAGTAAGTTTCCAAGCAAATCCGCCGAATATAATGAATTCAAGAAATACTTTAGCAAAAAATTTGAAAGAAACGAATTATCTATCGAGTCTCTTGTTAAAGATATGTACAAATATTCGATTTTATATGAAAGAATTATAAAATGTACCGAGAAGAACAGTGATATCAACGAATATTTCATTAGCTTCTCTAAATTGAATGTAACCGTTATTTACCCATTTGTTTTAGAGCTTTACTACGACTACACTAATGAAAAGTTATCTGAAAAATATTTTATAAGAATATTATGTCTTCTCGAATCATGTATAATTAGGCGCGTAATTTGTACTCTTCCACCAAACTCTATAAGTAAAATTATTGTGAGTCTTCTAAAAGATATCGACAAAGATTCTTATTTAGAATCAGCCGAGAAGATACTTTTGTCAAAAAAAGGGCCTCAGCGTTTTCCTAGGAATGAAGAATTCAAAGATTCATTTCTCTATAAAGATATGTATAGTTTAAAAAATTGTAAATTTATCCTTGAAAGATTAGTTAATTATGGTAATAGAGAAATTTTAAACATCGAAAGTTTTTCAATTGAACATATTATGCCCCAATCTAACAATTTGTCTCAAAAATGGATAAATGCTCTAGGACAAAATTGGGAGCAAATACACACAAAATATTTGCATACAATCGGAAATCTAACCTTGACAAGATACAATGGAGAAATGGGCAAGAAATTCTTTACCGAAAAACGAGATATGCAAAATGGGTTTAAAGACAGTATTTGTAAATTAAACACAGATCTCGTTAAGTTAGATACATGGAACGAACACGAAATTCTTAGCAGGGCCAATAGACTATATGATGAAGCAAATTTAATATGGCCAATTCCAAATGTTGAATTGATAGATGAAAGTTATAACATGATTTTAGATTTTGATGACGATTGGAAGAATATTAAGCCTAAGTCTTTTGTATTCATGGGTGAAAAACATAATACTAAAGACATGACCAATCTATATGTTCAAGTTATAACTGAAATATATCATCTTAGCCCTGATTCTTTTTATAACACTGTAACCAGTCCAGAATTAATTTCAAAGAACTATATCTCAAAAGATCCAGAAAGTATTAGAGGAACCCATACTCTTTCAAATACAGAATATTATATCAATACCAATTTAAGTAATGAAAGCAAGAAGAATTATTTATATGATTTGATAAAGGGTGTTGGCCTTTCTGAAGATGATTTAACCATTTATCTCAAGGAATCACCTATATTAAGTCAAAATTGATAACAAATTTATATAGATTTTTTTTCCTTCAACGAAACATAATCACTCTTAGCACCAATAACAATATGATCCAACAGTTCAATACCAAGCACTTTCCCAGTTGATGCCAATCTCTTAGTCACGTCAATATCTTCTTTGCTCGGAGTCGGATCACCACTTGGATGATTATGGGCAACAATTACTGATGCCGCACTCAATCTAACAGCTTCTTTAAAGACTTCTCTAGGATGAACAATCGAAGCATTAAGGGAGCCTTTGAAGATGTTCTTTCTACTAATAACTGCATTCTTTGTGTTCAGGTAGATCGCATCTAAGTATTCTTGTTCTGCTTGCTCCAAATCACTAAAGTAATCAGCCGCATCTTGTGGACTTCTGATCGTGTAGTTCTCTTTCTTGCTGAACTTTCTGATCTTAAAAGCGAGCCCAAATGCTGAATTAATTCGTTTCGCTGCTGTTTCACCAATGCCCTGAAATTTCTTCAACTCTTCAATGCTCAATGTTGCTAAACGATCCACACCGAGTCCTGAAAGTTCCCCAGTAATTGAAGGGCTTGCTTTTGGTCCAATCAGCACGGCCAAGATATTTTGCAGTGATGTGTTTTCATTTCCATAGAATGAAAGTTCTTCCTTCGCCAACTCGTAGTGATCGTTCATTTTGATGCCTCCAATTGAAGTATTTTAGTAAGATGGTATTCAATACTACGTCTAGATCGATCGATAATAATGAGATCTCTAATGACAGAAGATGAGATATTTTTGTTGGATGTCTTTGTGTGAATCTCTGCCAAGTCTGTTGCTTTGAAGAAGGTAAATTCGTAAAGATCATTGCTGATGATCGTCACTTCTGGATCGCTGTCACTGTAGAGATCACTTAGGATGTATGGCATTGGCCGAATTCCATCAATTTGACACTCTTCTAGAAATCTCACCTCTTTGTCAAAGCAGTTAAAGAAAAACTCTTGATCCATTTCATTTCCTCCTACTGGAATATATTTACATCTCTCACATTTATAATTATAAATAGTTTGTTTGTCCTCGTACACTATTAGTTACAATTTTCTGTCTATTTATTTTTTATCTCTAAAAATGAGTACACGAACTATAATTATTCAGATATACTATGAATATAAAGTTTAAACAGATGGCTGGGAGCGATTGATATGACCGAAGATGTGATCGAAGGTTTGAAGCTTATCCTCAACGAGTTAAAACAATTCAATGACTCTATGAGAAATGAGTTTGACTCTATGAGAAATGAGTTTGACTCTATTGTTCAGATATTTGATGTTGGTTTCGATTCTATTAAAAATAAGTTAGATGAAATAAATGAAATAACCAGTGAAAGTGGCAAACAGCTCAAGAAATCGATTGAAGATCATGCTCGTTGGGAAAAGGAATTCGAGCCGATCATGCGCAAACTTGAACATAAAGATTGAATATGTAAATATTTGTAATAAATGTAAAATTATTTTTACGAGAAAGCGCGTTTTGGGTGAGTTGTTGAGAGCGACACACCCACCGTTATAAAAGAGCAGTGTGTCTTTTTTTCAAAAAAGGTAGGGCGTATCCCTCTCCAAAGCGCTGATCTCTGGTCAAATGACTCACGATCTACCCATTCACATTCCTAACTCTTTGATCAAACAAAGCTCTACCCATTGACTCACTGTTGTTGTCTTCCAATAGATGCTTAATGCTTATGTCTTTCTGCGTTCGTGCTATGTATGTGATGCACCCATCGAACCCTCATAAGATAGATGCATCTCTATTGCTTCTCAACCATCATAATCAACAAACCCTATCTACTCTGCGGATGAACCCATAGCTTACTTCTTCTACACCAATCTCTCGCAGATGAAGATTCACTAATTGATGAAGCATTGTCTTATTGACTTCACTATGTCTGGTACGCATTGCTGTTGCGTAATGTTCTGTGATCACTGAAGCACAGATACGTCTAAATAGATCTTCACCGATATCTGAGCGAACAGCTTCTAAGTTCTTCAGTTTTTCCTGGTACATAATAATTCACCTCCTTAATTTTTTCTGACGCTATGTAAAAGCAGGATGATTCCTGCTTCTTATTCACCTGCTGTAACAGCTAATGCGCCATTACCTTGGAGACTGAGCTTATAGGTGACGAGATCATCGAAGGGAGCATCAAGAGAAAAATCTGTAATTGCACAGTTTCCTTCATACTTCGCTCCACTCGGAAATTCAAGATACACATCAACATTCTCAGAGTTTAAATAAGCATCTTCAAGAACACCGTAAGCTGCATCATCAGCGACAAAAGCTCCGTCTGCATCAATACTCCATTCCTTGAAGCCTTGCATGCTTTCCTTCCAGAAGCCCTCTGTATCTTTGCTTGTTGCATCAATTGAATCAGCAGATCGATTCAATGTAGCATTTTTCTGTCCGGCAAGAACTTTACCAGTAGCAGCTTGCATGACATACAGTTTGACTTTCATACCCGTAATTTTAGGCATTATATATGAACCTCAATTCTTTTAAAGTAATAAAGAACCGAATGAACGGCTCTTGTTTGTGAATATTTTCACATTTTTAGTCAGCATTAACTGTTAGCTTTGCAACAGCCTGAGGATTGACAACGACACCATCCATGTAAGCGTCGAAAACAAACAACTTACTACCACGCAACGCTTGCTGAGAATCGACAATTTCCTGAATACCTGCCTCCTGCTTAATCATCACAGAATAAGCTTCAGTAATGTTGCCGAATGCCACCGGATTTTCATCAGTCAGAGCGTCCGTAATGTGAACAGGCATTCCGAAGAGTGTGTGCTGAATCTTTCCGTTAACGACACCCATCTGAAGGAAGTAATGAGCGTTGTTATCCTTCAATTTTGCGACTTCGTTGAAGAGATCTCTTTGCATGATAAACACCGAGTTCGTCAGAAAAGAAGGATGAATCG
This sequence comes from Sporolactobacillus nakayamae, assembly GCF_900113325.1. Lineage (GTDB taxonomy): Bacteria > Bacillota > Bacilli > Bacillales > Sporolactobacillaceae > Sporolactobacillus > Sporolactobacillus nakayamae. The sequence continues at coordinate 40,280 of NZ_FOOY01000018.1, forward strand.
CTAAATACAAATCCTGCAGCTTGTCCATATTGAGCGCTTCAGTTGTTTCTACATTTGCGATCTCTACATCATTAACGAGTCCAGCAAATTCCACGCCACCATTTCCGACCAACATCGACTTTTCTACGGATTTCGCCACCCTCCGAGCGAGCAAATCTTTCGTATACTCAGCAATAGAGACAGCGCTATCATTAATTAACTGATTCGACAAAGTAACCGCAGCGCCAACTCGCTTCTGCTTCAGATCAACATGCTTAAAAGCAATCGCTTGCTCAAGAATGTTTTCTCCTTCTCCCACGAATCCACCTTGCACGCTGTCATCTTCACGTGTCACACGAAGTGTCCCTGCAACTGAATTAAGTTTGCGAGCTAATGCAAATACCGGGCTCGTCTCTTCCATCTTTTTAATAATCTCGTCATGGACCTGCTCAGGAATCACTGCACCACCGTCAGCAGTTGTTTGGAGGGCACGCACTTCTCCACGCAAAATTTGTTCAAAGTCATTGTACGTTCCGTTCATTTTCATCATTTTATTGCTCTCCCTTTTGTTTGAAATTTCAGTTTTATTAGCTTGTATTTGTTCCATTGAAGGAACCTCTAGATCAGTGACCACTTCTAAACCCCGTGCTGCGATTGACGAATGTGAATAAGCAGGATCACGAACAACCGACACTTCGATAAGTTCAAGTTCTTCGACTGTCCTCACCATTTCACCATTAACCTGCTGCCAACTATCTTTCAGACTCCTAAAGCCGAATGACATATTTCTTAAAATGCCAGATCGAATCAGTTCGAAATAATCGCGACCGAACGTTGTCGGCGTAATATTGGCAGACATGAAAAGGCCCTCGTCATCTTCAACGAGGGATAGAGAATTATTTCTAGTTGAAGCAAGGATTGATTTAGCTTCATGTCCTGCTAAAAAATCAATATCTCGCTTCGCTTGTCTGATTGCTCGATCAAAAGCACCTTTAGCGATTTTCTCGCGGAATTGTTTAACTGATCCGAGTACTTCACTGAGCTCATTTGTTTTATTGACATAGCCTGAAACCTTAAGTTCTCCCGATTCTGTCAACGCTGCTTCATGAGCTCGAATTTCAATTTTCTGCCTCTCCATCTTTTTCCTCCTTCTTTTGATCAACGACTCCCATATTCGGAATCGTCAGTTCACCATTCTCAGCATTCCTGATAACGTTTCCAAGATTGAGCAAGTAAAAATCATCATCTACCGGTGGTTTATCAAGCGTATATCGTGCCTCATTGAAACTGATTAATCCCTTTGTAAATGCACTTGAAGTAGCATCAATTTTTTCTTTCTCAGTTGTTCTTAGAAGCTCTGAAGTGTCAAATCTGAAGTAGTAACCGGATTGTTTTTCATATGTGGTTAGCAAATTCTTGTTAAAGGAAGACTCGAAGTTCGTAATAACTGGGGCTAAACAGTATTGCAGGAATGATAAATTGTTCTGCTCGAGGCTGTTATATTTGTTCGCTGCGGAATTTAAAAGAGACTCAGGTATGTTGAAGAGACGTGCTATTTCACTGATGATGAACTTATTAGCAACATCCATCTGAAGTTCATCAGGCTTCATCGACAGCGCTTTGAAGTCTAAGCCTTCCTCGAGAATCATTGTCTTACCAGCTTTTCTTGCACCATTATACAATCCTTCAAAACTGTCTCTTAACCTATTTATTGCTGGTTCTGTAAGACGAGATGAAGCTTTCAAAACTCCTGTTGGTAGGGCGCCGTTCTTCATAATGGAACTTTGATAACTAATCAGCGAAAGAGCTGTACCGAGGATTTCTTCTCCATCAACAAGTACACCGTTTGTTCCGCTATCGATAACTATCATTTCACGCTCATTTAATTCGACATCTTTAACTCCGTGATAAACAAACTTTTTCTTTGCTATTGTCACCCCATCTTCAGTGAACAACTCTTCTTGAATACTTCGCGCCTGAAGATGATAAAGCTTGTCGTTCTTAGTAAGAATGTATGCCTTGCCATAGAGTAAGTAATCGACTACAAGTTTCTTCTTGAGTATTTGAGCAACCTCATATTCACTTGAATCCTCATTGAGAATTGCAATTCGAGCGTCATCAATCCGATCAACGGACTTGTCTTTATTTTCTTCGTACAAATAGACTGGCAGCTGCGAAATTGAGCCTGAAATTAATTCAACTGCTGCTTTGACAGCAGGAATCTTTAAAGCTGATTGTTCTGAGATTTTGCCTGTAGAATGAGTTGAGATAATTGCAGCACTAAAATAATCTCGTTCGTTGTTTTTAGGGCTCCCCCATCTAAAAATATTGGCCATTAATTTCTTCCTTTCTGTCTGTTGTTTTGCTGCGCACGGCAAATGCGAGCAAAATAAAAAGACGCACCCGAAGGCACGTCCAGTTATGTACTGAGACAAATTGACCTCGCGCTGAGAAAGTCAATCTATCTCATTGGTTCATTGACTTGGAAATATATAAAGTGGGTTGTGTTTAAAAGAATGAAGAACTCGTATAGACGAACTCTTCAATTGTCCTCCGACGGACATAAGCAAACTAGATAATTTCGAGGCAAATAAAATGACTGAACATAAGAAAGGCTTTGAAATACGCACTTTGGAGTTAGCGCTCAAAAGACCTCTCTATTAATATATATATACAACTCGCAAAATTTATATGGGTTTTTGGAAAAAATTTGAATTTTAAAACAACTTTAGCTCTCTATAATATAATATATACAACTCGACTTTTTGTAACAGTATTTTGGAAAAAAGTTACATTTGCAGTAAATTCATTGCTTTATTATCTGTTTCAATCTAACTGGGACAAAAAAGGTTACCTTTGTATATTAATAAGTAATATTAACTTTTTTTGTCCCAATTTAAAATCAAGTTTCGGATAGAATCCAATATGTCTTCTTATAGTTTTCTGATTGCCTACTGCCTTCTCGCTCACTTTTAATAACGAGTGGAATGTTATTCTCTTCAAAGAATGAATTGATAGTCTTTAAACCAACTCTTATTGAGCCATTCTTTGCTCGAAGTCCATACTTATTGCAAATCACACCAATTAACTCTTTCTGGCGATCCTTGAAAATTTTCTTATCAATGAAGTTATCAATGATATCTAACTTAATGAGTTCTTCCTTCCGTAGCTGCTCTAAATCAAAGTATGAAATGTCAGGAAAGTATCTGTCAAAAAATTTTTCAAATCCATGTTCATCCATGAACTCATAGATTTCTTCTTGATAACATAAATAGGCCAATCCAGTTTTATGAACTCTCAGCCGTGTATATTTCTGCGAGCTCTCAGGGTCAATCACGGTATCAAGATAAAATGCTCTCATAGATTTGCTAATAACATCTATACCATATTCATCAATAAAATCTACTTCTCCCAATCGTTCGAATTCATCATAATAGAATAACTGTTTCTGGATATATCTGAGTTTAGCCAGAATTGATTTTTTTGAGACGCGCTTATAGTAGACATTTACCTTTTTATTTCTGACACGTCCAGTTGCTTGAACAAACGTATCAATATCACTTATGCCATGAATAACTATCGACTCCACCGAATCGTCCTTAATTTCTGTTGCTTCTGTCATCAGCTTTGTAGTATTCAGTACATCACAATCAAATTGACAGTTATCCGTAATCTGGTTATATTCATCTGAGAAATTTCGATTTCCTGAATATAGGATTTTACTGTTTCCAATAGAAAAATCTGAAAGTGTATTCATTGAATTGTGATAAACAATTACCTTATTTCCTTTTTCGACTTCATTAGTAATTGCTGCAGACGCTGTCTCATCTTTTTCATACCGATATAGATCTTTTACAGAGTTATTTGCAAAATTTGCTTCCTTCAGTACCTCTATTTCGTTTTTCCAAGGTAAGTAATAAAGTCCTTCGTGCGTGGCCGTCAAAAAGAACTTTACAGCCTTATGATTTCGATTCAAGTAATTAAAAGCTAATTCAGTTTTTGTATTGAATGCGCTATCGCTGACAAAATAATGAGCCTCGTCACAAACTATATAATCATAATCATCAACGGATGGATCGTTTCGCTTGAGCATATTCTGAAACGCTTGATAGGTTTTTAAATCAAACATTCCACCTTTAAATTGACGAATGCATTCCCATTTATATTCTTCAAGGTAATTTTTTTGCTGACTGAGCGTTGAACTTCGATGGGATAGAACGAGTGTCCTCTTTCTTTTGTCAAGTGCGTAAGGTAGAAGCACATTTCGCACCCAATAATTTTTACCACTATCCATTTCCGATGCAATAAGATAATTCTTACCAATTTTCAATTTATCGATCACATTAGCTGTAATCACATCACTTACATATTCTTTTTTCCTCATTATCAGTTCTCCTCTATCTGATTTTTGTTATTGTATCTGGAGCACGAATAACGTAAATCAGTTTGAGGAATTTTATGGAAATAATTTGGAGGATCCGACTTCATACGTTTATAAAATGGAATTTTCATAAATAGAAGAACATTTTACATTTAATATTGAGGTCTCTCACCATTGATTAACCAGCCTTCTCTATTTAACTTTTGCATTTCTTTAATATATGATCTCGCCGATTCTACTCGTTCCAAATGACAAAGTTCTTTTATTTGTTCATCGTCGTAACCATAACAATCATCATAATAATCATCATCATCATCAAAAAACTCAACACCGTAGGCTTCTACAATTTCATCCCAGAAAGAAGTTGGAATGTCTTTCTTCTCTTCGTCTCTAACTTCTCCTTGACAAAGGAAAATCCCCTCATTTTTTCTCGGTTCTTCAATCTTTGTGGATTCCTCTTCAAATTTGAAAAACTCGATTTTTGGAAAATTGTTTTCAATTTTACTCGGAAAGTATTCAATTATGAATTCAATTAGTTTCCTCCATTTTCCATTATCATCTTTCAATCTAAAGAAAACCTCGCTAGTACGTTTTCTCTCGTCAAAAATACAATGCAGAGAAATAAGCTCTTTTATTGATTTGATATTAGCAACCCAAACATTTCCTTCAGATTCAAAACCCAATTCGCATTCTTTCATTAAAATTTCCATTAATAATTCCTCCGATTTGTTTTGTGTTTTTCTTACCCTCTCTGTCTATCTGGTGTTGGACACTCTGTAAAGCAAAATCCCAAAAAAACTTTATTTTTTTCCGCGCTCCTCCTTCGTTTGCTGTTTTTATACCCCACTATTATTGAAAATTTTGTCCGAGTGTAAAGCAAATCTATAAAATAGATCATGGTAATATTTTCTGGGCTGCTGGGTTATCCGTATTGAATTAAACAGTTTTTTAAATATGAATATAAGAGCAGACAAAAAGAGATCATACGGGTCATTGTGGATCCCTATAAGATCGAAGCTCTGTTTTGTCCTATATGACCAACATAGCTGCATTAATGTGAATATAAATCGAATATAAATCTGTTGATCATTTGTTCCTTAGAGTGAATTCTGAGGCCCCTGAGAGCTATTCCGAATCCTCATTGAGCCAGTCATAATCAGGCAATCCAGGTATGTTGATTCTTGGAGGTTCTTTCAACCCTCGTTTGTACTCTGATTTGGTCATAGCCGTATGTAATGCTCGAGCGAAGTATCTTTCGAAGTCTTCGATTTGAATTCCTTCTTTTTCCTGAAGTTCGATCTGATAAAGAACACGAAAGAACAGTTCTTTGTTCATTCCTTTAAGTGAGAATTGCTTCCAGAGATTGTTAACGATTTCGTCTCTTTTGTTAACAAGATCTTTTAACTCATTATTATTTAGCTCATTATTAATATTCTTATTATTATATGGTGCTCGTATATGGCACTCATGAGTGCTCTCGTTGAGCATTCTTGAATGTTCAGATTGAACACTCCGGGACGAATCAAGCTTGTAAAGGTCTTCATCTGTGTATGAAAGTCTCCCAACGTAAATTCTATTAGGTTGATTGAGTCCCATCCTCTTTTCTTCAATCAATTCATATTTTCTCAGCTCTCCTTTGCATCGACGGATAGTTGAAGCTGAAAATCCTAACATATCTGAGGCATACTCAATTGACATAATGACAAAATGTCGTCCCTTCTTGTCCTTCCATCCATTTGCCATGCTGAGCTTAATCTTGTCCATAAGCACCATGTAAAGCATCTTAGCCTGAGGCATCATATCCTTATACTTTGAGCCATAGATCAGAACTTTAGGTGTTTGAACATAGATCAAATTGTCCGTTTGATCTTCTGTGTAATACTTGATCATTCATGCTTCTCTCCTTTGACAAGACAAAAGAAGACATGCTAACATTTAGAAAACAGAGGTCTAACTTCTGTCCTTTTAACTTAGAGATAGCCGAGCCGCCAAACTCATAGCTATCTCTTATTTAATTATATATAGTTTCAGAATTTTCGTACAATTATAATTAAAAGATCCCCGAGTAATCATGCTTCTTTTCAGCTTGTACCTCCAAATCAGAGCCCCAAATTTGAACGTAGCGCTTCGTTATCTCAATCGACTGATGACCAAGTAACATAGCCAACGAAAATGGGTCCATCCCTCTCATGACAGCATTTTTCGCATACGTTCTTCTGCACACATGAGGACTGACCTGCTTCTTAATGCCAACCGCTTGAGCAGCTTCCCTCAGCTGAGCCTGAAAAGATGATTTACACAGGATCTTATTATCACAGTTGATGAACATATAATCATGCGAAAGACTGCCCCTGACTTTGATGTACGACTGCAACTTTTCGACCATGTTCTTCGACAAAAAGACCAATCTCTGCTGAAGATTCTTTGTTTCTCGAACGATAAGCCTTCTGCCATCAATATCGCCCAACTGAATACCGATACATTCGCTGATTCGTACTCCAGTATCTAACAGCAAATAGAACATGATCAGATTTCGATAACCAGAAAATGATTGCTGCTTCTTGAAGTAGTCAGCGATCTTCTTAACCTCAAAATCCTCAAGAGTTGCTCGGATCTGTTTTCGCTCCCTCAGCAGTTTGATATTTGCGGTTGGATTCTTTTTGATCATCCCTTTCTCTTTAAGATATGAAAAGAACGGTCTCACGCCCCTCAGCTTGCTGTTTATGGACGTAATCTTGATCTTCGACTTCCACAACAAGATAATATCCTCCACATCTTTCTCAGACAGTTCTATGAGTTGCTTATTGATGTGTAACTGCTCCATATCCCTCTTCATTACATGAATCACATTTTCGTAATACGTAATCGTCGTCTCGCGAACATTTTTCAACCGTCTGCTTTTCACAAATTCTTTGATCGCACTTTCATCATCAATCGTCGATGAATGATTGATCAGTTTTTGCTGATCCACTGTCAACATTTTCCTGCGCATGTTATTCCCCTCCACTAGACTAGTGCATTAGATTTTGACGCTTTTTGTCTAGTGCTGAGAGCATAAAAAAAGGACAGCCTACATGACGTAGACTGCCTATTCCAAAGCAATAATGCGGATGAGAGGACTTGAACCTCCACGCCCCGTAAAGGGCACTAGAACCTGAATCTAGCGCGTCTGCCAATTCCGCCACACCCGCAAAGCCAAAATAAAGAAAAAAATAATGGGCCATGAAGGGTTCGAACCTTCGACCCTCTGATTAAGAGTCAGATGCTCTACCAACTGAGCTAATGGCCCACATATAAAATATATAAGTGGTGGAGGGAGAAGGTTTCGAACCTTCGAACCCTAAGGGAACGGATTTACAGTCCGTCGCGTTTAGCCTCTTCGCTATCCCTCCAAAAATAAAAGGTAAACTTTATGGTGCCGGTCAGAGGACTTGAACCCCCAACCTACTGATTACAAGTCAGTTGCTCTACCAATTGAGCTAGACCGGCGGAGTGGAGGATATAGGGCTCGAACCTATGACCCTCTGCTTGTAAGGCAGACGCTCTCCCAGCTGAGCTAATCCTCCAAAGTGACCCGTACGGGATTCGAACCCATGAACCCACCGTGAAAGGGTGGTGTCTTAACCGCTTGACGAACGGGCCATGCTATCCGTCGCAATCGACGTTTTTTATTATATACAGAATGACAAGCCTTGTAAAGCGAAAACAAGAAACCTTTTTATTCAGAATATTCGCCTGTAAAAATAACATGGCTCAAACGGCCGCGCATCACCTTTTTTTCCGCATGCCTGTATCGAGTCAATTATCGAATACACCATTTCTGTACTTGACTAAAAAAAGGAACCCAAATCTTACTTGGATTCCTTTTTTCCTAAGTCAGCTGTTCTCAGGAAACACTTGTTTCTGATGCATCATTTTGTCCATCCGGCCTTTAATTGCATGTCCGGCCCGATTATGCTTCATCATCTGATAACATGCTGCTCCGATACCGATTGATGCAATCAGCGGCATTAGTCCGTTTCTTTGTTTCATTTTGTCCACCACCGTGAAGGTTTTGTCCATTTGATCCGGACATCTATAGATTATCCCTAGCGCAGGATTCAATGAGCGTGAATCGTTGCCAATTCATTCACTGACCGGAACAGCCTTCACGTATTCCTCAAGCGTTTGATTCGCTGCCGCCATCTTTTGCGATGCGGGTAGACCTACATAGCGAAGATGCCATGCCTCATATTCGTATCCGGTTATCGACTCTTTGCCCTCCGGATAGCGGACAATGAAGCCGAAATCCTGCGCGTGCCGTGCAAGCCACTTAGCTTCGGGTGTCTTTCCAAATTCCTGTGTCGCCGCATAGTTCCCATTTCTTCCGGAGACGTCGATCGCAAGGCCGGTCTCATGCTCACTTGTACCCGGTCGCGCACTGTAGTCCAGCGCCTTTTTCTCACCATCTCTCTGGACATAATAATTAAACAGCGCAACCTGCGTTTTATGCGAGCGGTATGCGGACACGCCGGCAAGTTGAATGCCATCACGCTTTGCGGCAGTGAACATTTCTCTAAGCGGTTTTGCAGCAACCGATTGCATCTTCTTCTTTTCCGACTGCCCTGAGAAAATATACGGGACATTCAGATCAACTAGATCCTTTGGAACGTAATCATCCGGCAATTTAAAGTACTTATTAACTAAGACAAGCGTATTTGACGGATCGGCAACCACATGGATACCTCTTTGATTCATCGCAGATACGGTTTTCTCGGACGAAGAAGAATTACCGTTTGCTTTTGGCTTGTTACTCTGGGATGTGGACTTCTTTGGTTGCTGCGTCGGCATATGTTTTGATTGATCCGTCCATGGCCATTGCGCGCAAGCAGATAAACTTAATAAAGCCGCCATTGTTCCTGCGGCATATACCTTTTTATAGTTCATTTATTACTCCATTTATTTTTATTTTTGAATTGATAGACCTTTTGAAATGATCCTTCGAGGTAGAAACATGTCGATTTTTAGCATGTACATATATAGTTTATTCGAAACACGTTGTGATTTCATTATCGTGGCAAAAAAAAGAGATCCAAAACTCGGATCTTTGAAAATGGATTTAGCGAACTGCATCGGCAGTAAACGCCGTGCGCCTCAGTTGGCGACCTATATAAAAGCAATCAAAGCATATCGACCATCAGCCAATGAAAAGCTTCACGTTGATGATTATAGATATAGTCAAGATAATATTAGTCAGCAGCAATTTTCGATTTAACTTAACAGACACTTCGTTTTGTGAAAAATCATTTGATTGATTAACATCCATGATTTTCATCCCCTCAGTGGTTACTCTTTTGATACCTTAAGAATAAGGCGTCTCTATTGAGCCAGCATAACGCTTTTTTTAAGTTAGTGTAAAAAGTAAAACGGATATCCGCTTTATCTATAGTTTTTCTTTAAATAATCTGCCGTGAAGTCGACAATCGCGCGTTGCGAGAGCAGGATGGCAGGTGCCTGACCGACATGTCTGGCACGCAGTTCAGCCGCCCCAGGACGGCTTGCTTCGAACGCTTTACCAATCGTTTCAAAGTTCTCCTCATGGTAATCCCCATCTTGATAGGTAACCCACTGTCTTCTTCCCTTTACTCGGACCGGACTTGATCTTTTGACGATCTCGAGCTTGCCGGACAGGTATTCGCCTAGATGCATCGACGTGTTGTTTCCATAACCGATGCCAAGAAGCAGAACATAGCCGTGCTGTTCGTAAATTTTTCCAAGAGGCGATTTTTTTCCCAATCCGTTGTCGAGCGAATGATGGGCCAGCAGCGCGTCCCGTCCATTTCCCCATGCACAAAAAGAGTAAATCGGATGATTACTGCGCCGTACATCCGGAAACGAGCGAAAAATCTCAGCCGTTCGCCCCATCCCGCATGTCGGTGTCCGGCGTGGATCAAATGCCGGCATTTCATGATAGATATCACGCAGCCATGTTTGCGGCACCGGTGGATTTTCCCAGTCTGCCGGATCTGACACGTCCGCACTATGCGCCGGCATCACTAACGTTCCTGCCTGAGTCAGCACATCCTGAAGTGCCATGATAAGCGTAGATGGCCCGCCGCAAACCCAACCGATCTGGCTTAATGAAGCATGCACAATAACAGTCATGCCCTCTTCTAAACCGATTTTTCGCAAATCCCTTGTCAGTAGGGAATGCGTTACCGCGTTCTTGCTTCGTTTAATCACTTCCGCCTCAGACATGACCGACAACCATCCTTTAAAATTTGATTATTTGTGCGACAGGAAAAGGCACCCCCTCATTGTTCTTAGAAGAGAGCGCCTTCTCTATAAGATGCTTCGTTCGTTTTTAAAACCATTGTACCCTGTTACTTGATGATCAATACAGGAATCTTTGAACGCTGAACAACGCCATGACTGACACTGCCAAGAAATTCTTTGACTCCGCTCAATCCTCGACTGCCAATGATGATGAGGTCGTAGCCATTTTGGCTCGCAAAGTCAAGAATTGTCCGTACTGGTTGACCTTCTTTAACAAATGTATGCGTGGCGTTCGGAAGTTCATCAAGAACTTTATCAGTTCGTTTAACCACTTCATGCCCGTACTTAAGTGTCGATTCGCGGACTTCGCGATAGACATCACCGACAATGAACTGATTTGTTGGCACCGTCACCACATTCAGTACGTCAAGCTCCGTATTTTCGTCGATCCGCGCCAAATCAACCGCTTTTTGAAGCGCTTTCTTTGATAAGTCCGAATCATCGTAGGATACCAGAATTTTTGAGAACAACATATCAAATCACCGCCTTCTCACATTTAGGCACAGGTCTGTTCCGAAAGAGCGTATCACCACGAGCTCTGTTTTTCAATGATGTTCCATGATTTATACCTTCATGATGACATCCTTTGAACATTCCCTGCTACCCTTATTTTACCACAGGTTCCGCTAAGAAGAGTGCAAAATAATGCAGCACGGCTCTAATTTTCTTTAAGGAAATCCATTGCTTTCCAAGTGTCCAATTTTACGATAACTACTTACCATTTTCTAATATCTGCGTTATATTAGTAGATGACGAAATAGATGTGGCAAGTATTAGTTGGTAACGTTTTCATTGTATGTGGCTCACGCCGGTCTTTCGCGGCTCTTAGTAAAGCGATCAGATCACCTTAAAAATACGGTGAGAAATCGAGGTTTTATCATGAAAAAAGGTCTTATTTTTATTGCTTTTTCCGCACTCTTCTTTAGTACGATGGAAATTGCCATCAAGCTGGTGGCAACGGACTTTAACCCAATGCAATTGAACTTTCTGAGATTTTTAATCGGATCGATTATTCTTTCACCGCTTGCTCTTCGGCACTTGAAAGGAAGCGGATTTACGCTTGATAAAAGCAAGATGCTCTACTTTCTCTTCTCAGGGTTTATGTGCGTCGTGGTCAGTATGACATTTTTTCAAATGGCGATTGTTTATTCAAAAGCGTCAACGGTCGCTATTTTGTTTAGCTGCAACGCAGTATTTGTCATTCCGTTCGCGCATTTCTTTCTGAAAGAGAAGTTGACGAAACTGTCGCTCTTGTCACTTGTGATAAGCCTGATCGGCATGATTTGCATTGTCAACCCTGAAAATCTGACGAATGTTACCGGCATCACGCTTTCACTTCTTGCCGCTATTACTTTTGCTCTGTACGGAATTATCGGCAGAAAAGGAAGCTTGACCTATGGTTTTGATGGTGTCGTTCAGAGCAGTTTCAGCTTTCTGACCGGCAGTGCCGAGTTGTTAGTATTGATGTTGATTACCAAGATTGGTTTTGTCGCACATTGGCTGCAAAGCGTTGGTCTTGGTCAATTCGGCAATATTCCGGTATTGCAGGGTATTTCATGGAACACAGTACCGGCCTTGATCTATCTCGGTGTATTTGTCACCGGACTCGGCTTCAGCTTTTACTTTCTCGCAATGGAGGCAACATCTGCGTCGACTGCTTCGCTGGTCTTCTTCATTAAGCCGGCATTGGCACCGATTCTCGCCTTATTCATTCTGAGAGAAGCAATCACGCTAAATGTTCTGTCAGGAATTCTGCTCATTCTCGCCGGTTCCTGCGTGGAACTATTCTCAGATAATCGTCAGGCAAAACTTGAGAAGATGCGTTCACTTAAGCAAACCGTCGGCACTGCAAACCAGGCGCACATCAGGTGAACTTGGGCAATGAAAAAAGATGTCGACCCTTTACCGGGTCGGCATCTTTTTTATGCTGGCTTCGTCCTTTTCAAGGCTTGCAAAGCCAAGTTTCCTAATTGCCTTTTTAGTCTTCCACTTCAACGCTTAGTATCCGCCCGTCCCTTGACGCAATCTCCACTTCATAAACAATACCTTGGTCAGTCAGCACATACACTTCATACTTTAATAAATGATTATCGAGTTCAAGATCGACATGGATAATCTGGCCTGGAACTCTGGCAACAGCAATTTCCGCCGCCTGCTGTGCCGTAATCCTCTGCCGATACCCATTCGGATACTGATTCATGTTTCTGTCCGCAGGATCATGACCATACATAAAGAACCCGCCCCCTCATCAATAGCTTCCATCTCTTTTAAGATATGATGAGTGACGTTTCTCGTGACAACCGCCTATAGGATGCGTGCAGTCCTTTGAATTAACAAACGCTACGCTTCTGCTTTTGGTAAACCTTGGCCAACGTTTGAATCGCCTCACGAATCTGCGCTTCATCACAGAAACTGAAAGCAAGTCGCAAATTATTTGTCGGTTTTCCATCCAAGTAAAAGGATTTGCCGTCGACAAAGCTGACACCGGCTTCAACTGCGTCATGCAGCAGTCGGGTAGTATCAATTTTCTCTGGGAATGTCAGCCACAGAAAGAACCCGCCTTCCGGCTTTTCAAAGGATACCTCGTCGCCAAAAAAGTCGTTGATCGCTTGTACCATCGCATCGCGACGCATTCGATAGCCTGCGACAAGCGGTTTCAAATGTTCTGCGAAATCCACCTTTTCAAGGAAACAGCTGACTACTTCCTGCATCAGAACACTGGTCAGTCCTTCTGTCTTCACGATTTTAATCCGGTTGAGCACTTCCGGATCGCTGATTATCCAAGCCATTCGGATACCGGGTGCGACAATTTTCGAGAACGTACTCATATAAATCACCCGCTCCGGACCGAACGAATAGATAGACGGCAAGAACTCGCCGTCAAAGTTCAATTCCACATAAGCGTCGTCTTCGATGATGTAGAAATTATACGTGTAGGCAAGCTCCGCCAACTTCTTGCGTCGTTCAACTGAAAGACTAATTCCTGCCGGATTGTGGTAGTTCGGTAGCACATAGATAAATTTCGGCATCGGACGTTTGCCCTCGGAAGCCTCAATTAACGCCTCTTCAATGAGGTCGACACGAAGTCCCGCCTCATCAACGGGAAATGCGGTCAGCTCATTTTGCGCCAAATAGAACGCGCGTAACGCACCGAAGTACACCGGTGCTTCGACCCATACCGAATCCCCGGGATCAGTCAACGTCCGAGCCACCAAATCAATGCCTTGGTTGGAACCGGACGTCACCATAATTTGATCCGTATCCACTTGGATAGACCGAAGCTTCGAACGCTCGCGGATCCATTCGAGAATCTTTTTCTGACCTGGTCCTCCTGAATATTGGAGTGCTTCTGTTCCCTCGGATTTCAGCGCTTTTACAGCGGCTTCGGCCAGCCCGTCAATTGAAAAAGAATTTGGGTACGGAAAGCCAAATGCTAACGGAATCAGCCCCGGATGTTCACCGGCGAAAGCTGATCCGATCAGCGGCACACCGTCAAAACGTTTTGAAAATTGATACTGTTCCAATTTTTCCATTGATGGATCCTCCCCATTCAAAAATCTTCTGATGCCAAGCTGATGGCTCGTCCTACATGTGCAACCTAGCGCTTCAGCTTTCTTAGTTATGACTCTTCTGATAATACTCACATTTATTATAATAAAAAATAATCAGTTATGGCTATACGAAAATCAAATATATTTTCATGATAATAATTTTTCGTTATACATTGTTTGGATCTTCCGGTTGCAGGGCTTTGGCCTCTATTCAGAGAGCAGTCCGGAAAAACAAGCATTAGAAAAACCAGGCACAGCCCGGTCCTTACTTCCGCATGATGCGGTGACTTTCGCGTTGCATACAGGACGTACTTTCACAGGATGCGGTGACTTTCGCGTTGCATACAGGACGTACTTTCACAGGATGTGATGACTTTCGCGTTGCATATAGGACGTACTTTCACAGGATGTGATGACTTTCGCGTTGCATACAGGACGTATGCGTACTTAGCGAAAGATCCTTACATACGAAAGATCCCTTACAATTAGCGAAAGCTCCTCTTTATAGCGAAGGTTCCGAGAGCGAATAAAATAAGCGGAATTTTTCCGTCTATTTAAGCGATTTTTTCGTTCATTTTCAAAATAAGCGGGATCTTTCCGTTTATTTCTCAGATTGGGTGCTTATCTGATCCGCCCAACCGAATCTTATGACCTTATCGTCGTACCGGCAAGGCAAAACGCTATATTTTTTTTACTTATAAGAAAAACAGGGCATTAAGCGCCCGATCCTTGGCTGTCACTCTGAAAACGGCGTTGATCCATCAACCTTGAGCTTGAGCGACACTTCAGCTGCTCGCTTGCCGCGGGCAGTCCGGAAGCCTCCTCGAACAGACGATTATCTGCGGGGTCTCCCCTGGCCTGCACTCCCGCAGGCGCCCTCGCGCTTACGTGTCTGGATTTATTATCTGGGGGCAGCATGCTCAAAATCACATACTTTTTTTACTTATTAGAAAGCTTGGCTTTGCCAAGTCTCCGGCGACGGCAAAGACTTAGTTGCACTCGTTTCCTTGAATCTTTAATTTTTTTATGCTTTTTTAACTTGTGAAAAAAGAGCCCTTCACAGGGCCCAAATTCTGGGATAGAGATCATATAACTACCCAAAATTAGTCTAATCGTTCTATCTGTTCATAATCTGAACAGATTCCTTCTGATCTATGGCTGGAAATGAGATAAAAAAAATGAGCCTATAAGGCCCAATCTCGGGGGTAAATGCATTTGCCTTACCCACAGTTTACTTTAATGTATGGATCTATACATAATCTGAACAGATGAATCTACAGACAGTCACGCACGGACTTTATTTTTAATTTTTATAGACATGAATTCGAGGAGCATGGCGACGATCAGGATTAGGTACGTAATAACGCCCATTTCATGAAGATTATAATAGAACGCGCTGTCCATGAACATGTCGTAACCGATACCGCCCGCGCCGGCGGCAGCGCCCATGGCCACTGAGACACCAAAGTTTATTTCGAAGCGAATAAACGTCCAGGAAATCAGAGAAGTAAGCGATGAAGGCAGTACCGCTTGGCAAACAATTTGCCACCAGCTCGCGCCGCATCCTTCCAGAGCTTCGATCGTTCCCTGATTCAACTCTTCAAACGACTCTGAATAGGCTTTAGTCAGGTAGCTGATCGAGTGAAAAGACATACCGATCACTGCAGCTACACTGCCGAGTCCTGCGGATACTGCGAAAATCAGCACCCAGAGCACAGTTGGCACCGCACGAATCACGGCGACAAATCCTTTAATGCTATTGGACACTGTTTTATTTGACAGATTTTCTGCAGCCAGCATACCAAGGAATAACGCGATAATTGCCCCGATCAAGGTGGTCAGAACGCCTAATGACAGCGTGATGAACAACTGATAGATGGCTTCAAGCAATGTGAAATGCGCAAACTGCGGTTGAAAAAAAATGGTTTTAAAATTAGCCAATGTACTCATTAATCCCTTTAATAAATGGACGCCCTGGTAGTTAAAGGTTGCAAACCCAACGATGGTAAGGACGGCAAGGATGAGCATGGTCAGGCGGATCGCGATGTTGGCTTTTGACAGGACCCGTATCTTAATCCGTCCTTCTTGAAAAGGAGGCACCCCTCCGTTAGTCAGTACAGGTCCGGCTGTTTTAGTCATTGCCATTACAGCATCACCCTCCTGACATAATTCGAAATTTGTTCAATCAAAAGAATGGATAGAACAATTGAGAGAACCACCAGACTTGCCGAATGATAGTCCATTTTCTTATAGTACAGATCAAAAACAAAACCAATTCCTGATCCGGTAAGAATCCCTACCAAAGTGGCAGCTCGTATATTCGTTTCAATCATGAAAAGCACCCAACTGATCAGCTGAGAAACACTCATCGGAATCACCGCTTGAAAAACGATTGAGAAAAAGTTTGCACCGGTCGCTCGCAACGCTTCAACGGTATCCGCGCCAACTTCATCAATTGTTTCCATGAATGCGCGAGTCAGAAAACCAAATGAAGCAACAAACAGAGCGAAATAGCCGGTCAGTGAGCTTTGACCAAATGAAAAGAGCAGCACAAGCGCCCATATACTGACGTCAATATTTCGAAAAATATTCGCAATCAACCGGCTCAATGTTGCAAGAAAATTGTTGATTTTGGTCACTCGTGACCCAATCAACGCGAAAACAAGTGCAAAAATGGCCGCGACAGAAGCAGAAGCAATGGAGATCAACAGCGTCTCCTGCAATTTTGCGAGAATATCCGGAAGCTTTGCAAATGAGTCGGCTACAGGATAAAAGTTGCCGAGTGACCACACAATGGCTTTAGGAATCGAGCTGAAGCATTTGGCTAAGCTGAATTCTGTCATTGACGCGGCACCAAAAGCAAGCAACACGAGGACCAGCAAAATACCACCAGAGTAGAGGCGTTTTTTCATCAGAAAGTTGGATCTCATATTTTTTGCGCCACTTCTTTCGGCTTTTGAATGATGAGGTTCAATGCTTCGGGATCCGAACCGTAAATTCTCCGGATATCCTCATCGGTCAGATTGGCAGGCAGACCGTCATAGACAACGCGACCGCCACTGATACCGATGATTCGATCCGAATAGTTCAAGGCAACATCCAACTGATGCAAATTCACCAAAACTGTAATTCCAAGAGTCGTGCATATATTTTTCAAATGATCCATGATCACTTTTGAGGAGTTCGGATCAAGCGAAGCGATCGGTTCATCCGCGAGCAGGACCCTTGGTTCCTGAACGAGCGCTCGCGCTATGCCGACACGTTGTTTTTGGCCGCCGCTCAGTTGATCACAGCGCTTATAGACTTGTTCATTCAGCCCCAATGACTGAATGATTTTGATTGCCTGCTTTTTTTCATTCTCGTTATATAATCCAAGAGCGCCAACCAAAGCCGATTTGTAACCAAGACGGCCATGCAGAACATTTTCAAACACACTCAGGCGTTCCACTAGGTTATAGTTTTGAAAAATCATGCCGATTTTCGTCCGCAAAGCTCTTAAATCATGTTTTTTGTTGATTTTCAGCATATCTGCGCCGTCAAAAATAATTTCTCCGCTTGTTGCGTCAATCAAACGATTGATGCAACGAAGGAGAGTTGATTTCCCCGCTCCCGAAGGACCGATGATGGAAACTAACTCTCCCTCATTTACGGAGAAGTTAACGTCAGATAACGCCACAGTAGAATTGCCATATTGCTTGGAGACATTTTTAAACTGCAATAACGTCGTCATAGCTAACTCCTCGATTCATTTTTCGTTCGCTAAGTCTTATTCGGTCAGTTTTCTGATTTCATCAAACCAAGAATCCTCGATTTTAAGGAAGCGTTCATCCTTTGTTTTCGCATACATTCCTTTAGAACCTTCAGGAGCGAATATTCCCTTGTCATTAGCCACCTTATCTGAGGTAAGCGTATCAAGAATCTTTTTCTGGTCTGCTTTGCTTAACGTTTCTGTATTCATAACAACCGGGGCATTCAGTACCGGTGTCACAGAGAGTACGGTAAATTCTTTGCCGGTGAGATTATTAAAGGGTTCGGCAGCGCCGCTCTTCACTTTATAAGTGGTTCCTTCTTTATCAAATTCTCCGCTTGCAACATCAACATAGCGTTCCAGTTCAGTATCGCAGAAAGCTGCGACATCCACTTTCCCGCTTAATAGATTAACCGCTGATCCCTGGTGAGATTGGCCAAAAAGTACTTGTTTGAAGAACTTGCCACCGGTTTGGAGATCATCCTGAGTCAGATTGTCCGATTTAAAATTAGCAATGATTCGTGATGACGGAACAACAAAACCTGAAGTGGAGCTCGTGGATACGAAAGACATTCTCTTGCCTTTAATTCCCTCAAGCGAGTAGCTGCTGCCGTTTTTGTATTTATCTGCGTCTTTTGCATTGACGGCCAACCAGCTGTAGTAGACTGCATCTTTCAAAGTTCCTGAAGCGCCACTGTTGACAACCAACGGTACAACTTTGGAATTTTTCTTATGTGCTTCAATGTAACCTTGGGCAGCTAAGAAGCCGATATCTGCATTGCCGCTGGCAACTGCTTCAATAGCAATGTTGTAGTCCGTCGTTAATTTGTCAACAACCTTTTTACCCGTTGCATCGGCAATCACTTTATCGAGTGCTTGGCGGGCATCTTTCATATCCGCACCAGATTCATTAGGATACCAAACTACCGTAATCGTTTTTTTCTCGCTGCTTCCTGACCCGCTTCCATTTGATGAGCATGCGGCAGTTAAGAGTAGGAGTGCCAATACAAGAAAACCAATGACTGCTTTTTTCACTTTTTGTTCCCTCCGAAATCATTTTCAGTGAGCGGTACGTATACTTCGTAAACAAAGGATCCTAGATCGTCTTGAGAATCGACAGTTAGTCAAAAGGTAACACAACTCTTATTGAGATCACCACGGATTCTGGACATGCTGTATTCCATTAAATTCACGCCGCGATGCGTCACGAAGCTTTCAATTTGCAGAATGGGTGCATGGTCGGCAATGTTAAGGATCTGTGCATCCCGCGGTTCCGGAAGCGCCGCACGCACGATAGATTTTAATCGTCTCGGCTGCAGCTGGTAATTCCGTGACAGCAACGCATACAGAGAATGGAATCCGGTTAAATGGGCTTCTAAGTCAGGGACTAAGTAAGCCGGCATCACCGTGGTCGTGATCGACAAAGGCACATCGCCTGTGCTTCTTAAAATTTCTAGAGCATAAACGGTTTCATCGATGCCCAGCGCCAGCTGATCTTGCTCACGCTGTTTCGCTGCCCGCTTTTCCCAGTGCAGAAGTGCAACACGAGGAACGATTCCTTTTTCCTTCATGATTGAGGAAAACGCTGTTCTTGATGAAAGTTCATAGTCGATCGGCACCTTTCTCGATGTGACGAATGATCCTTTGCCCTGCCGCGTTGTCACCCATCCGGTCTCTTCTAACCGCGCGACCGCACGACGCAACACCGACCGCCTCGCGCCAAACAAAACCTGCAATTCTGCTTCTGAAGGAATACGATCTCCCTCTTGATAAAGCCCTTGACTAATTGCCTGAATAAAGTAGTCGGCAATCTCAATATGCTGCACATCCATAGAGACCAGCTTCGACCCCCTCTCAGTTCCTTTGTCCCTACATAGTGTAATGCAAAACAACGTAAAGAAAGTTAACCCAGGTTTAACGAATTGTAAAGATTTAGAAAATTCAACAACTGGCGTTGCTTTTCTTCCTTATATGGCGATAAATTATGATTAGGCAAATAAGCGACAGCCCATGTCGATCAAGGATTGGAGCGCTCGCTCAGATGAACAAAACTCAGGCTATTTATGCAGATATTGCACAAAAATTAACCGAACAAATTGAAGATGGCAGCTTTGAAAGTGGCGATAAACTGCCGTCTGAACGCGAGCTGTGCGCACAATTCGGTGTCAATCACCATGTCATTCGTTTTGCACTCGCGCGACTGATTCATCTTGGACTGATTTTTCCTCATCAGGGAAAAGGTTTTTTTGTTTCGGAGCGCATTCGCGAAATTTCTTATCCGCTTACCAAGCGAACCCGTTTCACAGAAAATCTCCAAAAACAGGATGTGCACGCTGACGGTAAATTGCTCGGTTGGCAGATCAGGCAACCGAATCAAAAGGAATGCCAGACTTTGCAGCTGCGATCAAGTGATCAAGTCTATGATCTGCACATCATCCGCTATGCTTCAGGGCAGCCCATCTCCTTAACCCAAACCATTCTTGCGGCGCGCCGTGTCCCCGGACTTGAAACCTTTTTAACGGATTTTCATTCCCTTTATCAACTGCTTGACGATCACTTTAATATCAAACCTTTACGCACAAAATCTGTCCTCCAGGCAGTTATTTCCTGCCGGCAGGATACGGAATGGCTGGGCATTCCGGAAAATGTACCCATTCTTGAGATCGAAAGTATCGCTAATGATCCGGTTGCAAGCCAGCCATTTGAAATCAGCCGCTCCCGTCTGCGCGGGGATATGTGCCGGTGCCTGATCCACTTTTAACATACATTCACTTTATGACTTTATGCGTCCATGTCACCGCTCTATTTGAATCCTGACTGCTGAATCCTTCTAGCACTTTACACTTTTTTTACACTACATTCATGATTCGTACTTATCGATAAGTTACAGTGCTCTTGTAGGTGAAAAAGAAAGGGAGGCTCTTTCAATGGTGACAATGACCAAACAACACCTCAGCCGAATCACGAGCGCTTGCTCGCTTCCTCTATTAGAAGAAATCGCGCACAAAATCGAACAGGAACAGAGAGTACGGGTGGAGCGCGAGCCGCAAACCTCACTGATCATGACCAAAGCCAAGGACTCCGTCTCCGGTCAGCCTTTTTATCTTGGTGAAGTACTCGTCACCGAATGTACCCTATCCGTCGATGGACAGCTAGGAATCGGCATCGTTATCGGAAGACAACCACTACGCGCCTATTGTATGGCCGTCATCGACGCAGCGCACAACGCGGGGCTGCCGGTGCTCGATCAATGGGAATCCCAATTTCATGCAGAAGAACAGCGTATTCAGGAGCAGCATGCTTTAGAATATGCACGCAACGCACAGTCCCAAGTCCATTTCGATACGATGGAGGAATACAATGACAAACGCTAACGCCTTTCATCACGTTCACGACACGCGAAAACTGTATCGACGTTTGCTTGACAGTATGGCAAGACCGGGAAAGATCAATGACATTGCCGACCTTCTCCGCGGAGTCCCGGAAACGTGTCCATGTTCACCCGGCACCTATGCGCTTGCACAAACGCTGCTGGATCAACAAGTCAGCTTCTATTACTATTCACAGGAATTAAACGCTGATGATGCGGAGCGCGCGATTGAATGGACAACCGGGAGCCGTCATACGGCTTCAGACGCTGCTGACTATTGGTTCATCGACACGTCTCCGGAAATAGATGAAATCGATTCGATCATGCAATCGGTCCGCATCGGCACGCTGACCGAACCGGAAAAGAGCGCAACGATTGCCCTTCACGTTCGCAAGCTATCCGGAGCCGATGATTTGACGCTGCCAATGATCCTGCGCGGTCCGGGCATCAATGGCTGGCACCTGCTTTCCGCAGAAGGTATGAACATCGAGTGGCTGCGCTTACGTTCCGAACGCAATCGTGACTATCCGACCGGCTGTGATTTCGTCTTATTCGACGATGATGGACAGATCGCTGCGCTGCCGAGAACAACGCGCATCGAAAGAAGGGGTTTCTAAATGGGATATGTTGCGGTAACCGGCGGACAAAAAGCGATCGAAGCTGCCGACCGGATCAATCAATGGTACCGAATCAAAGATGCAGCGCACAGCCTAGAGACCATTGAGATCGAAAAACAATTACGTCATCTTACCGATCGCGTGATGAGCGAGGGCGGTCTTTACGCCTCAGAATATGCTGCACTTGCCATTAAACAGGCAGAAGGTGATCTTTGCGAAGCCGCCTTTCTCATGCGTGCGTATCGATCCACACTCGAGCGAACTTATGAATCAGAAATCATAGATCCAGGTCAAATGCGTGTCATTCGCCGCATTTCTTCCGCTTTTAAAGATATTCCGGGTGGTCAAATGCTCGGCCCAACCATGGATTATACGCATCGCCTGCTTAACTTTACCCTTGAAAATGAACAGGCACATGTTCTGCAGGAATTATTAAAAGAGCAAATACCAGAATTTGATACAAATCAGACGCTCTCCTTTCCAAAGGTTGCCGGTCTGCTTCGCGAACAAGGCTTGCTGTTTCCGCCAAAGTCATCGGGTGCCTTGTTCGATATTACACGAGACAAGCTGACCTTCCCAGCCCCGAGATCCGCTAAGCTTCAAATTCTGGCTCGCGGAGAGACCGGTGCGATGACCGCACTGGCTTACAGCAGTATGCGTGGCCATACCACCAACCATCCGACAGTCGGTGAATTGCGGGTCGGCTATGTGGAAGTCACCATTGCCTATCCATTTGACTCCAGCGAAAGTCTCTGTCTTGGTGAGCTCATGCTGACCGAGGTCGAAACCATCAATGCTTTTGAACGTGATGATCAGGGCGATGTGAAGCTGAGGCTCGGCTACGGGCTGACCTTCGGGCAAAACGAGACGAAAGCCATCGCCATGGCCATTCTCGAACAAGGTCTTGAAACAAAGGGCGAAACGCCGTCCCAAGATGAAGAATTCGTTCTTCTCCATGTCGACAGCATTGAGGCCAACGGATTCGTGTCGCACTTAAAATTGCCGCATTATATCACCTTCCAATCGAAACTGGATGTCTTGCGGCAAACACAGAAACTAGCCGAGTCTGAAAAAACGGAGACGCCAAAGGAGTGACACCACCATGCAGGCACATTTGAAACAGACGTACAATTATGCCTTTCTTGATGAGGGATCCAAAAAAGAAATTCGTCGCACAACACTTAAAGCGGTGGCCATTCCCGGTTATCAAGTGCCGTTTGCCTCCAGAGAAATGCCGATCGGCCGCGGCTGGGGGACCGGCGGGCTGCAGCTGACTCTGTCACTGATCGGCGATCAAGACTGTCTGAAAGTGATCGACCAGGGAAACGACGACAGCGTCAATGCTGTCAGTATCAAAAAGTTGGTCCAGTCCTGCACAGAGGCCGAGGTCACGACCGATTCCGAGCGTGCGACGCTCATTCAGACCCGCCACCGTATTCCCGAAGTCCCGATTCGTGCCGATCAAATTCTCATTTTTCAAGTGCCGCTGCCGGAACCGCTTCGGATGGTCGAAGCCAAGGAGCGCAAAACGAAGCAGCTGCATGCGGAAATGGATTACAGCGGGATTTGGCTGCGCTTATATGAAGACATTGTCAAATGGGGGAAAATCAGCATCGGTGCCGACTACCCGGCACTCGCACATAAACGCTACATTTTCGCACCAAGCCCGATCCCCCGCTATGATCTGCCTAAGCTGAACCGGGCAGATGGGCTGTTTCTGTTCGGTGCCGGCCGCGAGAAGAAAATCTATGCGATTCCGCCTTATACAGACGTCGAACCGCTCGCTTTTGACGATTATCCATTTGAAGTCGAACATTTCGATGGGTGTACCTGCCGGCTATGCGGCAGCAATGATACCTTCCTCGATGAGATTTTTGATGAAACAACCGGACAGAAATTCTACCAATGCTCTGATACCGGCAACTGCCAAAAAAGACAAGAAAAGAGGCATACACCATGATCCATGATGAAAGCCGCCCGCTGCTTAGCGTTCGTCACTTGACGAAGCGGTTCGGTAAAGGCTGCGTTGCCTGCAGCCATCCGGAACAGCTGCCTGAAGGGAACAATCATTGTCCGCACTGCGGTACGGTCTGGGCAGTCAATGACATTTCCTTTGATCTCTATGAAGGGGAAATTCTTGGAATCGTCGGTGAAAGCGGATCGGGGAAAAGTTCGCTTGTCCAATGCCTTTATTTTGACAATACGGTCACTGATGGATCAGCGACTATTGCCACCTATCAGGATGGGACGGCCAATATCTTCCGTGAATCCTCTCAGCAAAAGCGCTATATTCGCAATCATTTAATGGGCATGGTTTACCAAAATCCGTGGATCGGGCTGAGGATGCAATTCTCAAGCGGCGGAAATATTGCCGAAAAGCTGATTGCCGCCGGAACATTCAATGTACATGAGATACGCGCACGTGCCAAAGAGCTGCTTAATCATGTTGAGATTCCAGTCACGAGAATGGATGAAGCCCCGCTCCACTTCAGCGGCGGCATGCAGCAGCGCGTGCAAATTTCCAAGGCACTGGCTAATCATCCACCCATTCTGCTGCTGGATGAAGTGACCACCGGCCTTGATCTATCGGTTCAAGCGCGCGTCCTTGATCTGATCCGCCGCATCCAACGAGAAAGTCGAACAGCCATGATTGTTGTCTCGCATGATCTCGGTGTCATCCGTATGCTCTGTGATCGAACGATGGTGATGAAAGAAGGACGCTGCATCGAAGCCGGATTAACCGACCAGATTCTCGAAGATCCGCATCATGCCTATACTCAGCTGCTCGTCCACTCTTTATTGTGAGGTGCCAAAATGAAAATCTATCATGCAAGAATCGTATTACCCGATCAAGTCATTGAGAACGGCTATGTTTCCATTGAAGAGGACCGAATCGCTCAAATTGAACCAGGGGAACCGGACACTGTGGAAGATGAAGATCTTGATGCAGGAGGAAAATGGCTGATTCCTGGTTTGATTGATTCGCACAGTGATGCGATTGAAGTAGAAATTGAACCGCGTCCGACAAGCCGCTTTAGCATTGAACTCTCCTTTGCCGAACTGGAAAAGAAACTGGCTGCTGAAGGGATCACAACCATCTTCCACGCGGTTTCTTTAATGAAGCAGAATACCGTGCGCAAAGGCCGGGAAAACGAGACCGTATACACACTGATTGAATCGCTAAATCGTTTAGCCGGTGGTCCGCACTTGATCCGCCACAAAACGCATCTGCGTTACGAGATTGCCAACATCGATGCACTGGCTGCGGTTTCCGCATTGATCCAAAACGGCAAGATCGATCAGTTGTCCCTAACTGATCATACGCCTGGTCAGGGACAGTATCGCGATTTAGAAGTTCAGCGCCGTCTATTGGTCGAACATCGCCACTATTCTGAACAAGAAGCAGAGCAAATTATTGACGAAACGAAAAAACTGCCTAAGCTTGACCCGCAAAGTATTGCGAAGCTGACACAATTAGCCAGCGCATACGGTGTGCCCGTCGCTTCACATGATGATGATACGATTGAAAAGCTTGAGATTGTCCGCAGCTGGCAGGCAGGCATCAGCGAATTTCCAATTACGATTGAAGCGGCGCGATACGCGCGGCAACTCGGAATGCTCACCGTAATGGGCGCACCGAATCTCGTGCTTGGAAAATCGCACAGCAATAACTTATCCGCCCATGAAGCCGTCAAAGAAGGACTTGTCGACATCTTCTGCTCGGATTATTACCCGGCATCGCTATTGCATGCGGCCTTTAAATTGCACTATGAGTTCGGCATCAGTGCCTCTCAGGCATTTAACACGGTGACACTCAATCCGGCCAAAGCGCTGCATCTTGACCCGTTGATCGGATCGATTGAATTAGGAAAGAAAGCCGATCTGCTTGTTGTCGACGTCAGTGAAACCAGCAGGCCACAGCTCACTCACGTCTTTGTCGACGGCTCAGAGGTCTGCCGCATGCATTATCTGACACCACAGCCGCAGCAAACAGTCGAGGGAAGGTGAGCCCTATGGCAGAACGAACATTATCCGAACAACCGACGATTTCGCTGAGTGCAGTCGTCGTCAACTGCAAACTCGGCACCTGGACGGACATCGGTCCAAACACCCGAATGGAAGATACCGACTTCGGCGATTACAGCTATACCGACGGTGACGCGACGATCATCTATGCAACCATCGGTAAATTTTGTTCGATCGCGTCACATGTCCGGATTAATCCGGGAAACCATCCAATGGATCGCGTCACCCAGCATCATTTGACCTACCGCCGTGTCCGCTACGGGCTGGCCGAAACGAACGATCAACGCGTCTTCGACTGGCGGCGTGCCCATTGGGTAACGATCGGCCATGATGTCTGGATCGGTCATTCGGCAACCATTATGGCCGGGGTGACGATCGGAAACGGCGCAGTCGTTGGCGCTGGCGCCGTAGTCACCAAAGATGTGCCTCCGTACACAATTGTCGCCGGTGTCCCTGCTCAACCGATTCGGAAACGATTCAGCAATGAACTGATCAAGGAAATCACAGACAGCCACTGGTGGGATTGGGATCGGCAAACGCTTGAAGAACATTATGAGGAACTATGCGATCCCCAAGCTTTTATCCGGCTCATTCGTAAATGGAGGGAAAGACAATGACTGCACTGATTCAGGTCGATCAATTAGACAAAACATTTCTGATGCATCAGTTTGGGGAAAAACGAATTACCGGCTGCCGCGACATTTCCTTCACCGTGAATAAAGGCGAATTTATCGGCATCACCGGCCAGAGCGGCAGCGGGAAGTCAACAATAATCAAGTGCATCTACCGCACTTATTTGCCTACCGGAGGACTTATCCGGTATAGCTCTGACCATTATGGACTGGTTAATCTTGCTGAAGCACCGGATCGCACGATTCTTACGCTGCGGAAAGAAGAAATCGGCTACGTCTCTCAATTTCTCAGCATCATGCCACGTATGACCGCTCTGGAATTTGTTATGGAGTCATTGCTTGAGATGGGCGAAAACGGATTGACCGCACGCAAACGCGCCAAAGAAATGCTGGCGCACTTTAATTTGCGGGAAGAGTTGTGGGATACCTATCCGAAAACGTTCAGCGGCGGTGAGAAGTTACGTCTTAATCTCGCTCGCGCGATGGTGAGAAGATCACGCCTCCTGCTTCTAGACGAACCGACAGCATCCCTTGATCAAGCATCGAAAGAAACGGTCAAAGAACGAATTCATGAATTAAAAGCTGCGGGAACCACATTAATCGGTATCTTTCATGACTTGGATTTTATGGAATCCGTCGTCGACCGTACCTATAAGCTCCAGGATGGATTAATGAAGGAGGCACAGAAAAAGTGACCGTGGCCATTCAAGAACTTGCTTTCGCTGACATTCCGACTTATGCTGAACTGCTTCAGGAGCTTGACAGCGAGCGCTCAATGTCCCACAGAGATGCGCAGGCACTGTTTCGGAAAATAAAACAATACCCCTACTACAAAATCTTTTGCGCATGGTCTGCGCAAGAGATTCTTGCCACTTATTCTTTAATCATTCTCGATAATTTCGGCCATGGCGGCCTTAAAATCGCCATTGTGGAAAATGTCGTCGTTACACCTGATGCGCAGGGCCTCGGAATCGGTACCACAATGATGCAGGACGCCATGAAACGCGCATCGGATCAAGGATGCTACAAACTGATGCTTTCCAGCGACTTGAAGCGACAAGGCGCACATGCGTTTTATGAACACCTCGGATTTCAGCAGCACGGCATCAGCTTTAGAACGGAGTTGAACCCATGATTATCGATTTGCACTGCCATACAAACTGTTCCGACAACTCGTACTCAATTGAGGATGTACTTAAAATCGCTCATAAGCAGCACGTCGAGAAGCTCGCAATTACCGACCATGACACAACACTCGGTCTTGAACAGGCACTTGCTCTGGGTGAAAAAATGGGCATTGACATCATTCCCGGTATTGAAATTTCCGCCTATGACTATAAACGGAATCGACGCGCGCATATTCTCGGTCTCTTTGTCACGCCCGGACACCCGGCACTTGAAGCGCTCTGCCGCCCAATGCGTGAAGAACGGCATAACGCATCCCGTCTCATGACACGGAAACTGATTCAGGCGGGCTACCACATTTCGTGGGAGCAAGTATCCAGATTGGCGGAAAACGGCACCGGCGTCTATAAGCAGCATATCATGCACGCGCTTATTTTGAACGGCTATGCCGACTCCATTTATGGCCCGCTTTATAAAAAATTATTTTTCAGAGGCGATCGCCAGACTCTTCCGGGACTTGCCTTTATACCTGTTCACTACCTCGACGCCATCGACGCGATTCACGCGATTCGCAGAGCCGGCGGCGTTCCGATTCTTGCTCATCCCGGCCAATTCGACAACTTCTCCGCAGTTCCCGAATTTGTCGAAGCCGGTCTGGAAGGCATTGAAGTTTTTCACCCGCTCCACGACGCAGCCGACGAGAAGAAAGCAATACAGTTAGCCGAACAGTTCCACATCTCCCAAACCGGCGGGTCGGACTTTCACGGCTATTATACAGATACCGATTCTGTTCCCGGCTCCCGCAGCATTGACCGTGATCGATTCGCCTTGCTTGAAGAAAAAAGAGAACAGATTGGTAAAAGTAGTCGATCATGATTTATCTCAACACGTCCGGGCACCGGCTATTCGGTGCTTTTTTGCAAATAGAGAAACATCCATGACCCGCTTGAGGGGCGCAGGACGCCGCTTGGATGAAAATATAAAATGTCCTATTTGCGTATTGGCTTGTTGGTACGACGATATGGTCATGAGATTCGGTTGGGCGATCAGATAAGGTAAGCGTTTAACCTAAGAAATAAACGGAAAACTTCCGCTTAAATAGAAAATAAATGAAAAAATCGCTTAAATAGACGGAGAAGTTCCGCTTATCGAATCGAAAAACGTGAAAATGAAGAATTTTGCTTTGCATAAGCGGAAAAATTACCCTTATGTACCTGTGCAACAAGCGCCAGGATGCATATAACCGGAAAAATTCCGCTTATTTTGCTCGTTACTTAATGAAGGACCAGAAACCTTAATGAAAAGAAATGTTTGTTCCAGTAAAAGGTTGATGATTCAAAATGGCATTTGGAGTGAAGAAGCTTTCGTATGTAAGGATCTTTCGCTAAGTGCGCATACGTCCTGTATGCAACGCGAAAGTCATCACATCCTGTGAAAGTAAGGACCGGGCGTTTTTCACCCGGTTTTTCTAATTTTGTAAAAAAATGAAGCTGATCGATTTCACCTAGACAGTCTTACCTGTCATTTCCGATTCATAGGCCTGCGGGAGATACACACAGTATGGTTCAGATGCCAGATAATCCCCTGTGACCGCATAGGCGCGCGCCCGTGAACCGCCGCACATCAATCGAAATTCGCAGACCCCACATTTTCCTTTATAACCGTCCGGTTTGCGCAAGGCCTGTAATAATGGAGATGTTCGATAGATCTCTGCGAGCGACTCTTCTTTGACATTGCCGCACACAATGGGAAGGAAGCCCGATGGCTCCACATCACCGGTGTGACTGACAAAAATAAAGCCATTGCCATCATTTGTTCCGCGGGGAGCCCGCGCCAAATCATCATGAAAACGTCCGATTGGAGGCAGTCCGTCATTGATTCTTTTCATATTCCCTTGATACATCACGCGGCGATAGAACTGTCCTTCCGTTGTTGTAATCATATACGGAACATTCCCTTGAAGCTGAAAAGCCCAGCGCATAACCGAATCGTGCTGCTCCGGGCTAATCGGTCTGAGCCGATCGCCGCGTCCGGTCGGGACAAGAAAAAACAAGGTCCAGACAACCGCACCCAGATTCGCCATAAGTGCCGCAATTTCCGGAAGCTTGTCCACATTGTACTGAGTAACAGTTGTGTTTATTTGAAAGGGCATGTTCAGCTCATTGAGCGTGTCAATCGCCTTAATCGTTCGGTCAAATGTGCCGCGGAATCCGCGGAAATAGTCATGTGTCGCTGCATCCGGCCCATCCAGAGACAGTGCCCAGCGCACAATCCCCGCCTCTTTCGTACGACATATCGCTTTGCGCGTGAGACGCGGCGTTGCCGATGGCGTAATCGACACGCGCATTCCTTTTTGAGACGCATAACCAATCAGCTCATAGATGTCTGCTCTCATCAACGGATCACCACCCGTAAACACCAGCAGCGGGTTGTCCATCTCGTAGATTTCATTGATCAGCCTTTTTCCTTCTTCAGTCGTCAGCTCACCCGGATACGGATGCAATTGCGCCTCTGCTCGGCAATGCAGGCAGTGAAGTGGGCACATGCGTGTCACTTCCCAGATGACGATGAACGGATTTTGGTTATAATCGCGCATTTCAGCCACAATAAAGCGCCTTCTTTTAGTCATTTGTTACCATTCTACGCTACTGTGACTATCTCACCAGTGAGGTTTATCATACCTTTGGGGATTGTTCGCGGTGCTGGATTGATCTATTTACCCAGTTGAAGAATACGTAATTTTTCTAGATTTCCATCCAGGCAAAATGAAGCTATTTCAATTTACTTTCTATAATAATTGTGCTACATTCATTGCTAAACACGAAAAGCGATGACGAGAAAAGTAAGCTATGATTGTTCTGTTTAGAGAGGTCCGGTTGGTGAAAAGGATCACGAGCAGCATGCTGAAACAAGCCTCTGAGCTTCGCATGGGATTCTGAACGATGATCATGTGACAGCGCTCCTGTTATCGAGCGCAGGTAATTGATACCTGACAAGGCAAATGCGGGTAACCGTTTTGCGAACTGGGGTGGCACCACGAAGCTGATCTCGTCCCCAAGACTTGATTTGTCTTGGAGGTGAGCTTTTTTATGATGAAACGATGTTTCCTGCCCTCGATTAACCACATGATCAATCAAAAGGTTAAACGGAGGTAGTCGTTATGAAAATCAGCAAAAGGTTGACACTATGGAAAAATTCACTGCTCCTATTACTGGGCATCGGCATTTCTAATATCGGAGACTGGATCTATCTAATAGCCCTCAACTTAATCGTTCTTGATATGACCCACTCACCGCTGGCTGTCACTGTCCTGTATATACTGAAGCCGGCAGCAACTTTGTTGACTAATTTCTGGTCGGGAAGCCTCATTGATCGGCTGAATAAACGTAAGCTGATGATTGTGCTCGATTTGGCGCGCGCAGCATTGATTGTCCTTTTGCCCAGCATACCGTCACTTTTCTTTATCTTCCTCATTGTTTTTTTGACTAACATGGCAAGTTCACTATTTAACCCAACTTCTATGTCCTACATTACAAAAATCACACCGCCAGATCAAAGAAAACAATTTAATTCGCTACGAGGTTTAATCGAATCCGGAGGGTTCTTAATTGGTCCGGCTATTGCCGGATTACTGTTTCTAATTGGTTCTCCCATGTTCGCAATTTATATTAACGGGCTGTCCTTTGTTCTATCAGCGTTGGTCATCCTATTCCTTCCTGATGTAGAAAAGCATACCCGTTTTTCCATCGCAGAGAGCATGTCTCTTCAGATTATTAAAATGGATTGGCAGGTTGTCATTCAATTCAGCCTAAAAAATTCACTAGTCATGACTGTCTATTTCTTATTCAGCTGCATGATGGTTATGGCAGCATCTGTCGATTCTCTTGAAGCAGCTTTTGCAAAAACCATTTTAGCTCTTTCCAATACACGTTATGGTTTTCTCGTCAGCATTGCCGGAGCTGGCATTGCTTGCGGCGCGTTTGTCACGTCACTTTTTGCCCGGAAGTTTTCGATTTCGTTCCTAATCCAAATAGGTTCTCTATTATTTTCATTGGGTTACATCCTTTATGCTGTTTCTCACTCATTCTCTGTTGCTGCGGCAGGCTTCTTTGTTCTTTCCTTTTTCATGGCCCCCGCCAATGCCGGGTTCTTAACCTTCTACCAACAGAGCATACCAACACAAATCATGGGACGGGTCGGCAGCTTATATGACCTAATTGAAGCCGTACTCATCATTGTGACAACGATCATTTTTGGGCTGGCAGCAGAATATTTCTCAATAAGAGCGGTCGTAATAACAGGAACGATCATCCTGTTAGTCGTCGCTCTGCTACTTTCCTTGTCCACTCATTTTTGGGCAAAAAGGAAAAGCATTTGATCAGAAAGCGTTATATATTCACCTAGAAAATAATGTCTGACAAGGTAGCTCTTTAGAGTAAACTAGAAGTTTATGATATAATTATCATCGACACAAAGAGCGTTTTATACGAAATCAAAAAGCCCTCCGCAGACCAGTTCGGGGGGCTTTTGGCGTTTCCTTACAACATGGTATGAAGCCACGAGTCTTCAGTTAAAGAATAACAGAATTTATTTATTTTTAGTAAATGCCAAATTTAACGCCAGTAGTCCTAAAACAGTTGCCATGAAATATTTTTGAATCTTCTTCCATACCGGTTTCTCTCTTAGCATTTTGGAAACTTGACCCGCAAATAACACAATTAATAAGTTCACAGAAAAGCTGATGATAATCTGTGTGGTCCCGAGCACTCCGATTTGCAAGGCTAATGGACCATTTTGAGGATGTTCAAATTGCGGTAACAGAGAGATGTAAAGAACCGCTATTTTTGGATTTAATAAGTTCGTCATTAATCCGTTCAAATATAGTTTTTTCAGAGTATAACGGGGAGCATCATGAGGTTCAAAAACCGACTCACTACCCGGTTTTATGGCGTTCCATGCCATCCACAGCAAATAAATGATTCCTGCTATTTTAATAGCTGAGTAAAGCAGAGGAACCGTATTAAAGATGAAATCAAGTCCCAAGATTGTCGCAATCACATAGACAATAAACCCTGTGACGACACCCAATAAAGAAATGAAACCAGCTTTCTTGCCCTGAGTCAGAGAACAGGATACGAGATACATCATATTTGGCCCAGGTGCACAGACAATTCCCAAAGCTACCAGTGAAAAACTGATTAAAGTAATCGAGTCAACCACAGTCTCATTCTCCTTTTAAACTATTTTCCGTCAAGCTTACCACCTGAATAACAGAAAATAAAGTTATCTATTCAATCGGACTTGAAAAGTCAAATATTCAACATTTTGCCTTAGGATGAGACCCATGGTAAGCCAGAGATAGAGTAGCTGTGAGGGATTTTTCACCTTCAATGTACTCGTATCTGTTCACTTTTCCTTGCCATACTTTAAACGTTCATGTATCCTTAACAAGAACACACATTCTATTTTTAGGAGGAATATTATGCTGCAAAATCCGGCATTGATTATTATCGATGTACAAAATGGAATGTTTGAAAGTGAAAACCCCGTATACAATGGAGATCATCTAATCAGTAATTTGAAAACACTCATTCATAAAGCACGTATTGCTGATGTACCTATCTTTTATATCCAGCACAACACCCCTGTCGGAAAACCCTTGGAATATAAAACGAAAGGATGGGAACTACATCCCGGGCTTTCACCAATGGATACGGACACGTTCGTCCAAAAAACAACCCCTGACGCCTTCTTTAATACGTGTTTAGAAGAAAAACTAAAAGCGAAAGAGATTGATCACCTGATTCTTACAGGGATACAAACCGAAGTATGCGTTGATACAACATGCAGAAGAGCATTCAGCATGGGTTATACCGTTACCTTGGTAAAAGATACGCATAGTACGTGGGACAGCGAATTACTGACCGCGCAACAAATCATTAATCATCATAATCAAGTTTTACGTTGGTTCGCGGATACAAAAAATGCTAATGAAATAGAGTTTCAAAAAAAGTAGTCAAACGAGGGGAAATCAGATGCATACTAAAGAAAAGCTGCTTGCCGGCAAGGTAGCCGTCATTACCGGGGCTGGCCGGGGAATTGGCCGAGCGATTGCATTGGCCTACGCAAAAAACGGGGCTTCCGTCGTTTGCGCTGCACGAACACAAAAAGACATTGATGAAGTGGTTAATGAAATACGGACGGGTGACGGCACTGCATTAGCCATCCAAACTGATGTTACTGATTTGAATGCCGTTACGCACCTTTTCCATAAAGCAGTTGAACACTTTGGCAGCGTAGATATACTCGTTATCAACGCAGGTGTCAATAAGGACAGAAATTTAGTCGAGGAAAGCCATCCGCAAAATTGGTTTGAAACGGTTAATGTAAACCTCATGGGTGCGTACACTTGTGCTCATTCAGCAATTCCCTATATGAAACAGCGCGGAGGAAAAATCATAACAATTGGCTCCGGTGTCGGGCATAAAGGGCGACATGGCAGCTCTGCATATGCTTGCTCTAAAGCAGGATTATGGATGCTGACCCGCGTTCTCGCTCAGGAATTAGGCACGTATAAAATCAGTGTTAATGAACTGATTCCCGGCCCGGTTAACACGACAATGGACGATAACGCTAAGGATAGTGTCTTTCAAATAGATGGAGAGTGGATAAAAGAGCCCGAAGATGTGACCCCCTTAGCCCTATTTTTAGCATCACAGCCGGAGATCGGTCCAACCGCGCAGAGCTTCAGTCTAATGAGGAGAGACAATTAACCATTAGGGCAACAGCTCAACATTAGAAATGGCCGATACAATAATCCGCCGATGATTTCCTCTCTTTTTTATGAGCCTCTGATCAATAATCAGTTACTTGCTATTCAAAATTTCCTTTTTATTGTTTTGGCTTAATTGACGACACTTTAACTTTTTTCGCAAGTTGTCTTCCCCTAGCAACGTCATTATCATTGTCTATAGTTATGAAATCTTCTGTCATTAGTTATTGTTAAATAAAATGAAACATGAATTTATCTGCTGGCTTGGTTTGAAATGGATACTATCGAGGACTGCTTCTCTATCTCATGTTGGAGGTTCCATTATATTATACTAAAATCACCTCACTACCGGTGACCTTGTTTTAAATAAAATCACCTAAAAAACAGTAAGCGGAAGTTCCGAAGAGAGCTATCTGATCATTAACCATTGCAAATCCTCAAATGTATAAATCTTCACCTTAATTCTCTTTTTCTGTCGATTCTATGAGATAATAATTTTTCATATTGGAAATTGCGTACAACATTTGCTTCACTCCACTTTCTTGGTGCTGCTCTATGTTGTTACTTTTTTAAAAATATCGTGCAAAGGATGATTGCGATGAAACGTCGTGTGTTCTTTCTGACAGCTTTAGCTCTTATTTTCATTGCCTTTTTAATCTACTTATTTACAGCCGTTCAGCATCAGGAAACCTCTGTACCCCGCTTCACAAAGCATCATTACAGCGGCGAACGCTTGCTGCTGTACCCTCAAGTTCAAGGGATCAATAAAAAAGCTGCCGCAAGAATTAATGAGACGCTGGAAAAAGCCGGCCAAAATTCCTACAAAAATGCACTAAATCTAAAAAGAGCCGGAACCTTTACTAAGGATTCTCGTTATTCCTACAACTCCGCTTACAACGTCATTAATAATAAGAACGGCAAGTTGAGCATTTTATATCGTGATTACATGTATACCGGAGGCTCAAACGGCAGCCTCTACATAACCATGTACAATTTCGATTTGTCTACCGGGCAGCAGTATGAGATTAAGGACATTCTCAAAACCTCTGCCCAGTATGAAAAAGTGAAAAAATACGCTTTTAACTATCTAAGTACACACGATCCTTATGCCAAATCCGTATCGAAATTAAGTGATTTTACGGTGAACAAAGCTACGCAAATCTCGTTGTACGATCATGGCATTTATCTCGTCTTTCAAGACGGTGAAGTCAAATCCTACCCTGATGGTTATCTTTTCATAAAGATTCCTGAATCCGTTTATCAATAAAGGTGCTTTTCCCTGCCACTTTTCATGTTGTTGTTCCATACCCTTTGCATGCAACCACTGGTTGACAGATTGGCAGCCTTGGTTGGTAGCCCATTATTGCGCTTTTTTTGTACGCTTGAATCGAGGTGATTTTCATGAGCTTTCAAGATAAACTGCTGAATTTAAGGAAACAGAAAGGATGGTCTCAGGAAAAGTTGGCCGAAAATCTTGGTGTTTCAAGACAAGCCGTATCGAAATGGGAGTCCGGACAATCACTACCGGACATGGATAAATTGATCTCGCTCAGTGACTTATTCGAGGTGAGTATTGATTCCATGGTTAAAGATCATACCGTTAGGGAAAAACATTCTGTTCATGCGCGGCAGTTAACTTATCCGTATTTATTGCGTCGTCAATATGAGTATAAGAGCAAGCGAACACTGTTTGGCCTTCCTTTGGTTCATATTAACTTTAATTTTGATGGCATCAGTGTCGCAAAAGGCATTCTGGCAATAGGTAACATTTCAATCGGTTTCTTGTCTCTTGGTGGCCTCGCCATTGGTGGTTTGTGTTTCGGAGGAGTATCCCTGGGAATCATCGGCTTTGGCGGAGCGGTCCTCGGCCTTCTTGCTGCCGCCGGCGGACTCGCTATTGGCAGCCTCGCCATTGGTGGCTTAGCCATCGGGCTTGCTACTTTAGGAGGCTTGTCTATAGGTATGTTTTCGATCGGCGGGGCAGCGATTGCCTCACACGTTGCCATCGGAGACTATGCGAACGGTCACATTGCGATTGGTCATACCGCAAGAGGTCTTGAAATGATCGTCACTCATGCCAACTTTAACGATATTTCCGCAAAACAAGTCAGAATGCTGATCCATAAAGAATACCCGCACATGTGGAAACCGATTATTGATTTTTTAACATTCTTTTTTAGGTGAACTGAATCTTAAAGGTTTCTCCTTCCGCCAGGAAGATGGTCGTTAAACTTGAAGCCAAGTATTTTGAAGACAGTGGTTTGGGCAACGAAACTGAAAATAGCACTGAAAAATGAAAAACAGCGGGGTATCGGATAGCCGATAAACCCCGCTGTTATCACGTTTTTGAAGTAAGCTTCCAACTGGATTCGAACCAGCGACCCCTTCCTTACCATGGAAGTGCTCTACCTGCTGAGCTATGGAAGCATGGCTCCACAGGTAGGATTCGAACCTACGACCGATCGGTTAACAGCCGATTGCTCTACCACTGAGCTACTGTGGAATACATAAGTAAAGCTATGTATATTATAATGTACTCTCCATTACCATGGAAGGGTTCACATAATAAAATATAATAAGAAACAGGCTGCCACCATCGATGACTTCCTGCCTCTTTCAATTGCCTGGCAGTGACCTACTCTCACAGGGGGACAGCCCCCAATTACCATCGGCACAGAAGAGCTTAACGACCGTGTTCGGGATGGGAACGGGTGTGACCTCTTCGCTATGACCGCCAGACGAACCGGCTCACATGAGCCTTCAAAACCGGTAACGAAAGTTGCGTTGTCAAGTAAAACATCCAAAGTTCTGGGTTAAGCCCTCGACCGATTAGTATCTGTCCGCTTCACACGTCACCGTGCTTCCACTCCAGACCTATCAACCTCATCATCTCTAAGGGGTCTTACTGATTTAAAATCATGGGAAATCTCATCTTGAAGGGGG
Source organism: Sporolactobacillus nakayamae (assembly GCF_900113325.1). Lineage (GTDB taxonomy): Bacteria > Bacillota > Bacilli > Bacillales > Sporolactobacillaceae > Sporolactobacillus > Sporolactobacillus nakayamae. The sequence continues at coordinate 77,739 of NZ_FOOY01000018.1, forward strand.
C
>NZ_FOOY01000006.1:0-18942 GCF_900113325.1 Sporolactobacillus nakayamae
CGTATCGAAGGACCTCAAAATCGTATCGAACTCACAGAAAGTCGTAACGAATTCCCTAACTCGTATCGAACCGAAGGAAAATCGTATCGAAGGACATCAAAATCGTATCGACTCACAGAAAGTTGTAGCGAATTCCCTAACTCGTATCGAACCCAAACTTGTAACGAATTCACTTCGCACTCCGTCTTTACCACGCAACAACTAGAAAGCTTTCTAATTAATCTGTGGTTCATGAATCAGCAACTTATTTTTAGAAGGTGAAAGTGATTTTATGTATTGGAAATTAAGAATTCCGCTGTTCCTCTTTGTCATAGGTATCGTATCCGGGTTGCACCAAAAATTTCCCGAATTATTTCTTGTTCATACTAACTATTTCATTCGAAGCGCCGTATTCATCGGACTGATCGGCATCATCTTCACTATTCTAGAAAGAACGAGAATCAATGAAAAAAAGGTTCATTTTATTATCGGGATTCTGCTCATCTGTACCGGTTATGCGTTTGACCGCTTAATGATTTGAAGAAATCTGCATCGATCATTCGGAGCTCTCAATCACGTATTCAATACAACAAAAAAGAAAACCATTCTGATTCAAAGAACGGTTTTCTTTTCACGTTTAAAAAATTACTCCGGCATTGTTTTCCTGTACTGCCAGTTCCTGTTCTTTCTCTTTAATGTACTTAAGCAATTCAACGCTCATTGAATAATGACCCATTGGCGTGATTAAATAAATACCTCTGAAATGCTCCATTGCAGTGTCAATCAGTTCACGACAAATGTCGAGACTGATGGCGCGTACTTCCTCTTTTCCTTGAGCCGCAGCCATCCTGGCGCGCACCTCATCCGGCAAACGAATGCCTGGCACTTCATTGTGCAGAAACTCGGCGTTGCGTGCTGAAGTCAGCGGCATAATGCCGATATAAATCGGTGCGGTGATCGTTCGCGCCGCTTCACTGATTTCGATAATTCGCTCCTTATCGAAAACAGGCTGTGAGATAAAGTAATCGGCACCGCATTCCACTTTGCGTTCCAAACGCTGTACGGCGCGGTCCAAGTTACGCACATTCGGATTGAAGGCCGCCGCCACCCGAAATTGGGTCGGCTGCTTTAGACTTTTACCTGAGTACGAAATGCCGCGATTGAATTGCTTAACCAGTTTGATCAGTTCCATCGACGAGACATCATACACAGACGTCGCACCCGGAAAATCACCAATTTTCGTCGGATCTCCAGTGACAATCAGAAGGTCATGAAGACCGAGAACATGAAGACCGAGCAAATGCGACTGAAGACCAATCAGGTTCCGATCCCTGCACGTGAGATGCACAAGCGGAGGAATCTGAAAACGGTCTTTAATCAACTTGCCGATCGCGGCATTGCTGATTCGCGGTGATGCGAGCGAATTGTCGGCCATCGTGATCGCGTCCGCACCCGCCTCTTCAAGCGCTTTTACCCCTCTGAAGAAGCCGGCGGTATTTAAATGACGCGGTGTGTCGAACTCGACAAATACGGAACGCCCTTGTAACACTTTTTCATAGAGCGGAGATTCAGTATTCGCACCCGATTTATTCACTTTAATTACCTCTGGTTGTACCGTCACCACTTTTGATTCCAACGGCTCCAGTTCCAAGATTCCTTGCTTGAACGCTTGAATCTGCACAGGCGTGGTTCCGCAGCAGCCGCCAAGCAGCCGAACCCCTTCATTGCGAAAATCGACCGCGTATTTCTTGAAATACTCAGGCTCATTTTCATAATGCAGCTTGCCTTCGCGATAATCGGGAAGGCTGCTGTTCGGGTAGGCAGATAAAAATGCCTTTTTTGGTAAAGGAATATCGCGAAGCGCTTCGATCATATGAAATGGACCCAGACGGCAATTGGTGCCCACAATATCGGCGCCCAGCGCTTCCAATTGAGTCAGCGCATCAGACAAGGACATACCGCTCAGCAGCACCCCCGGCTCCTGCATCGATACGTGCGCGATGATTGGCAAATCGGTTATTTTGCGTGCGATCTGCAGTACCTCGCGCAATTCATCGAAATCATAGTAGGTTTCGAGCAAAAGCCCATCGGCGCCTTCATTTAGTAAAGCATCCGCTTGTTCCCGGAATCCGGAACAGATTTCTTTAATCTCCACCGATTGTTTCTGAAATCCTCGTATACCGCCGATTGTCCCAAATACATACGTCTCAGCAGTCGCTGCTTGCTTTGCCAGCTGCACTGCCGCGCGATTAAAGCGTCCGACCTCATGTTCAAGGCCATAACGCGCAAGTTTAACTTGATTTGCGCCATATGTGTTCGTCTGAATCACATCGGCACCCGCGTTGATATACGCTTCATGAACATGGCGAACTTCTTCAGCTTGAGAGACATTAAGTTCTTCAAAACAGCGATCAATACCATAGGAATAGAGCAGCGTTCCCATCGCTCCATCGCCAATTAAAATCCTCTTCTTCAGTTCTTCACGTATCGACTGACGCATTATTCCCCACTCCCCACTGTCTCCTGAGCCCGCACATCGACAAGTGCGTCGCTAAAATCACGAATCAAATCGTCCGCATCCTCAAGTCCGACGGACAAACGCAAAAGTCCGCTGCCAATTCCCGCTTTTTCACGTTCGTCTTCATTTAATTCTGCGTGCGACATTTTCGGTGGATAGGAGAGAATGGATTCAACCGCACCAAGACTGACCGCGAACACCGGCAACTTGACATGGTTGACAAACAACCGAGCACTCGCTTCATTTTCGAGTTCAAAAGAAAGGACAGCGCCACCCGAAGTCGCTTGCTCGGCATGAAGTTTCGCCCCAGGATGATCAGTCAAACCGGGATAGAACACATGGCGCACCTCAGACTGTGCCGCAAAAAATGCTGCGATTCGCCGCGCGGAATCCGCAGATTTACGAATGCGGACGTCAAGCGTTTTCAGTCCGCGAAGCAGCAGCCATGAGTCTTGGACACCTAGGACGGCACCAAGCGCATTTTGAAGAAAATATAATTTGTCGGCAATCTCTTCAGAACCTGCAACCGCAAGCCCTGCAACGACATCGCTATGTCCGGAAATAAACTTCGTCGCGCTGTGCAGAACGAGATCCGCACCGAGTTCAAGAGGCCTTTGAAAAACCGGTGTCATGAAGGTGTTATCAACGAAAGTCAAACATCGATGTGCTTTAGCAAGAGCCGCAACTGCCCGAATATCCGTCACAGCTAATGTCGGATTTGAAGGCGTCTCAACATAAATCACTTTCGTGTTCGGTCTGATCGCCTGTTCCACTTCATCAAGATTCGTCGTGTCGACAAAGGTGTGCTCGATACCGAAACGACCGAGTACTTGAGTCAAGATGCGGAACGTGCCCCCGTAAACATTTTTCGGAACAATAGCGTGGTCGCCCGCCGATAAGAGTAAAAAGGCTGTGGAAATTGCCGCCATACCTGAAGCAAACGCAAAACCGCGCACGCCGCCTTCAAGCGATGCGATCGCATCCTCAAGCGCATCTCGCGTCGGATTGCCGGAACGTGTATAGTCATATTTTCCGTAATGGTCGAAATCCTTCTGATGAAAAGTCGATGATAAATAAACCGGTACATTGGCTGCTCCCGTTTGCGGATCAACGGCCACCGTTTCTTTAATTAGTTTTGTAGAAAAATGAAACGATTCACTCATGTGCGCCTACTCCTATCTTTAGCGATTGAAATGCTTGATTTAAGTCACTGATTAAGTCATCCGAATGTTCGATCCCGGTCGACAGCCGGAGCAGCGAATTGGACAGACCGTACTTCAAACGCAGTTGTTCCGGAATATCCGCATGCGTCTGCGTTGCCGGATACGTTATCAGACTTTCTACACCGCCAAGACTTTCCGCAAACGTGATCAGCTGCAGCGCCTTAAGAAAGGGTTCGACATTTTCCTGCTTGGTTAATTCAAAGCTGACCATTCCGCCTTTTCCCGGATAGAGTACCTTGGTCACAAGCGGCTGTTCCTTGAGGTATGCGACAATCTTACGCGCGTTTTCCTGGTGTTGGCGGATACGCAGAGCAAGCGTTTTTAACCCACGAATAACCAGCCATGAATCAAACGGATCAAGGACTCCGCCGCATGAATTATGATAGAGTCGCAGTTTCTCTGTCACTTTTATCTGATTAGAGATCACAAGTCCCGCGAGCACGTCATTATGACCGCTCAGATATTTCGTCGCACTGTGAACAACGATATCAGCGCCCTGTTCAATCGGCCGCTGCAAAATCGGTGTGTAAAACGTATTGTCGACAATAAGCAGCAGATCATTTTTCTTCGTAATCTTTGCAATTTCCGAAAGATCGACTTCACGCATCAGCGGATTGGTTGGTGTTTCAATGAAGATCGCCTTTGTCTCCGGACAGACGAGATCTGTCAATTCATCAAGGCTTTCTCCATCCCAGTAAGAAAAAGAAAGATGATACTGCTTGCTGAGAATGTCAAAAAAGCGAAACGTTCCGCCGTATAGATCCCTTGAAGCAATAATATGATCACCTGTACTGAATAATGAGAAAATGAGTTGAATCGCACTCATTCCGGAGCTGCAGGCAAAGCCTTCCTGACCGCCTTCGACATCTGCGATTGCCTTTTCAAGAATCGAACGTGTCGGATTTCCCGTCCGAATGTAGTCATAGCCTTTTGAAATACCAATACCCTCATGCCTGTAAGCGGTAGATAGATAGATTGGCGCGTTAACCGCACCGAGCTCGTCAAAGCCATTTCCGATCTGCGTTAACTTTGTTTCTGTCTTGTATGAAGTCATATAATCTTCCCCCTTCACTGATACTGATCGCCATGTATGGTGGATATGCCATGCGGGCAATGAAAAAATGGTAACGAAAACTTTGTTTCGCCTAGACCTTGTCACAAACGAAAACGCCGTCGCGACAGTAACGGATGACCTAGTGAGGTTCGCCAAAGGACGAACATTCGCTTATTGCCGGATCACTCGCACTGAATTTACGCAAAATGAAAAGCCTTCTTCGGGTAAGAAGAAGGCTTGATATACCGGGCTTCTTCTTATCCCCCAGACTGCACGCAGTCTGCTGGAATTAGCACCTTGTCGCATGATTTCTGCGACGGTTGCTGAAGCGTCATTGGGCCAGTCCCTCGGCTTCTCTTGATAAGAATCAAAATAATCTTGTTCAGTTGTTGATTAGTTTACACTAGAGTCCGTCTTTTTTCAAGGATTTATTCATTTTTTGAAAAAGTTCGTCCGCTCGTTTATTCAGCACATGCGCTAGGCGAAATGCAAGCTTCAAAGTCGGATCATATTTATATCTTGCTGTCTCTCACTGAGCGACAAGATCAGATTCTCAATCAGGTATGTTGCAGAGAAAAAGACCTGGCCGAATCACAAGCGCCTTCTCCTTTTCGCGATATATCCAGTGATTCCTGTGCATAAATCAGCATTTACGTTCATCTAATCACCTTTTCACACATTTTTTTGGATTCCAAGCCAACAAAAAAACTTCCACAATACTATGGAAGCGTTCTTCTAATCAAATTTTATTCCCATGTTTCCTTAATAAACGCATCACGTCCGGATTCCACGCGTTCAGCCTTGTAACGGTCCGGGTGCTTTTTGTAAAATTTCTGATGCTCTTCTTCGGCAGGATAAAACGGAGCCTCAGGCAAAATCCGAGTGACGATTGGTTTGAGAAAGCGTCCGCTCGCGGCTAAATCTGCTTTAGATCGCTCCGCCGCCCTCTTTTGCACATCATCATGGTAGAAAATCGCCGTACGATAGTTGTCGCCGCGGTCAAAGAATTGGCCACCGTCATCGGTCGGATCGACCTGAGTCCAGTACAAGTCGAGAAGCTTTTCATAGGGAAACAATTCAGGATTGAAGAGAATTTGAATGGCTTCCATGTGGCCGGTCTTCCCAGTTTTCACTTGCTCGTAGGACGGATTTTCAAGATTCCCGCCTGTATAACCCGAGACAACCTTCTCAATGCCCGGCAACGTGTCGAACGGCTTCACCATACACCAAAAGCATCCTCCGGCAAAAGTCGCTGTTTCAAGAATTTGAGTCATTTGTCTTGTCTCCTTCGTGGACCTCTTTTTGGTCTTCCGGTTCATTTTTCAACAGGGGCAGCCGTACGATAAATGTTGTCCCCTCGTCAACAGCGCTTGTTGCTTCAATTTTCCCGCGATGCTTTTGAACAATCCATTCGGCGATCGAAAGCCCTAGCCCTGTTCCTTTTTGACCGCTGCGTGCGCTGTCTACCTGGTAGAATCGATCAAAAATATGCGGGAGATCTTCGTCCGAAATGCCGCATCCGCTGTCAGATACACTAAGCCGTGCATATTTGTTTTCCCGCGAACAATCCACTGTGATTGCTCCACCCTTTGGCGTAAATTTCATCGCATTGTCCAAAAGGATGACGAGCAGTTGATGTACACGCTGTTCATCACCATTAATGTAAATGGGATCGTCCGCTCCGTCAAGTGTGAAGGATTTCTCTTCGAAATCAGCCATTTCCGCAAATGGCTCGGTTACTTTTTTTAGCATCGCACTCAAGTCAAGCGGCGCAAGGTTTATCTCAAGCCGATTCGAATCTGAGCGCGCCAAGGTCAGCAAATTTCCGACAAGCTTGGACAGCCTGCGTGTCTCGTCAAGCATGACGGCGATATCCTCGCCGACCTCCTGAACCTTTTGCCTCGGCTGCCGAAGCAGGCCTTCAATTTTCAATTGAATAATAGACAGCGGTGTACGTAACTCATGCGAAGCGTCTGCAACAAAGCGATTTTGCCGATCCCACGCCTTCTCAATCGGCCGAAGCGCGCGCCGGGCAAGAAAGTAACCGACGACAATTGAAACCAGCGCGCCGATGATTAGACCGTAAAGAATGATCGAACGCAATGTGTTGAGCAGATTTTTCTCCGGAGTCACATCAACACCAAAAATGATCTTTACTGTTTTACCATTTAATAACTTGCCTTTTTGAGCATGCAGATGATAATAGGTTTTGCCAACTTTTATTTCAACGGTACTGCCCGCAGTTACTTTTAAAAAAGGCTTAAAAAAATTTTTTGCCCCTTCAGTGCCCAGATAAGTATCCATACTTGATTCAATTTGCTCATCGCTACTGTTTGTAAGAACCCAGCTCAACCGTGGATTGGTACGCAGGCGCTGCTGATCTACCGCGTCTTGCCCCCGCATTGGGCTGCGATGAGGCATTTTACCCGAAGCTGCATCCTTTAGCATCTTGTTACTATCACGAAAGGTCACACTTTGTTCATAGAAATAAATCGTTCCGCTTAAGATACCAAGCAGCAGAATCAGTAATGCGGCATTCAAAATTGTTAATTTTATAAGTGTCTTCCGAAAAAGAGTCATGGCGCACTCACTTATCCGTCAGCATATACCCAATACCGCGGACGGTCTGGATATCGGCGTCATATGCATAGTTCTTCAATTTTTTCCGTAATTGGTGGATATACACTTCGACGATGCCCACCGTTGTGTCGGAATCAAAGCCCCAGATGCGGTCGAATATCTGCTCACGTGTGAGTATTTGATCCTCGTTCTGCACCAAGTATTCCAGTAAATCATATTGTTTCGTTGTAAACGCAAGAGCGTCTCCATCCACCTTGATCTGTTTTCGCTTATTGTCAATTTCAATGCCTTTATAGCGCAAGGTGTGATCGAGCGACATTGGCGAACTGCGACGCAGAATTGCGGCCACCCTTGCTTTCAGTTCCATGTTCTGGAATGGCTTGACCATGTAGTCATCACCGCCCAAATTCAGGCCTTTTACACGGTCATCGACAGTATCACGGGCAGTCAGAAAAATAATGGGTGTCGCGACGCCCTTCGCTCTGATCTGTTCGGTCACTTCGAAGCCGTCCATCCCCGGAAGCATGACATCCAAAACGATCGCGTCATAAATATTCTGCTCCGCTAAATACAGTGCTTCGTCACCGTCCTCTGCCGAGTCAACCGTGTATTCCTCTGAAAGCAGTCGGACAATCTCTTTCAGTAAATTTTTATTGTCCTCAACAACCAGCAGCCGCATAGAAAACACCTCTCATTCACACAATCATTAACTTCATTTTACACATAAAGAGCCGATGTTGAAAAGTTGCCGCGGAAATTACTCGGTGCGGAGCGCATCGATCGGGTTAAGCTTCGACGCTTTGTAAGCCGGGAAAACGCCAAACACCATACCGACAATTGCAGAAAATAGGAACGCTGCCGCCATGATTGAAAGGGAGTAAACAACAGTTCCTCCAGTAGCAAGTGCGTAAATCTTCGACGCTAGAATGCCAATGCCGACACCGCACAAGCCGCCCAACATGCTCAGCACCGCAGCTTCAATTAAGAATTGGAGCATGATGTCGCGTCGCCGCGCGCCGTTTGCTTTGCGAATACCGATTTCACGTGTCCGTTCGGTGACGGAAACGAGCATAATATTCATGATCCCGATGCCGCCGACGAGCAGCGAGATTCCTGCTATACCGGCAAGGAGCATTGTCATGGTGCTTGTGACTGAACTCATTGCTTCCATAACATCCTGTTGATTTACAACACTATAGTCATCAGAATCGCTATAGGTTTCACTCATCACCCGCGAAATACCTGCCATAGCCCAAGTTACCGAATTCTGGTTCTCAGCCTGGGCATAAAACTGCGTAATATAGGTCGTTTTCATCAGACGCTGCGCGGTTGAAAATGGAAGAAATGCCGCATCATCACTACTTTGTCCCATAGAGCCGCCTTTGCTGTTCAACACACCGACAACCGTATAACTCTCGCCGTCGACCAGCACCTTCTTATTGATTGGTGACTGATTTTCAAAAAGTGTCGTGGCAAGATCGCTGCCGAGAACGATAACCTTCTGGCGGAATTTTTGATCGAGTGCCGACACAAACCGCCCTTCCTTAACTGTTAATTGACGAATAGATTGATAACTCGATGTTGTCCCGGTCACACTGACCTGGGACGATGTACTGCCATTGCGCACCGTACTTCTCCCGCTTAGTACCGGTGCCACCGATTTCACACCAGTGGTCTGCTTGACCTCTTTCATATTATCCATTGTAAAATGTGTATCCGTATTAGTTATAGTGACGGTAATCAGATTGGTTCCAAGACTAGTGACACTGTCGGAAACCGACTTGCTGGAGCCTTGACCGATGGCGAGCAGAGCAATAACCGATGCTACGCCGATAATGATGCCAAGCATGGTTAAAAAAGAGCGCATTTTATTTCCCTGTATATTGCGAATAGCCATTTTCAGTGAAGTAAATAGATTCATTAGATATGCTCACCTTCCTGCAGCTTGCCGTCACGGATACTGACTGTCCGTTTCGCCTGGCGCGCGACAGTCAAATCATGAGTGATCAAGACAATCGTGCGTCCGTTATCATTCAGTTTTGTCAGCAGATTCATAATCTCTTTGCTCGTTTTGCTGTCGAGCGCTCCGGTTGGTTCATCAGCAAGCAAAATTTGCGGATCGCCGGCTAGCGCCCGCGCGATGGCGACGCGCTGCTGCTGGCCGCCTGAAAGCTGATTTGGAAGATGCGCGGCTCGTTCTTCCAGCCCGACGCTCCTCAAGCACGCCAAAGCGTATGCTCGTCGTTCTTTCGTTTTGACACCGCGATAGAGCATGGGCAATTCTACATTTTCCACAGCGGTTAATTTACCAAGCAGGTTAAAGTTTTGAAAGATGAACCCGATTTTTCGATTGCGAATTTCTGCCAAATCTCGATCTTTAAGCAGATCAATGTGGCTTCCGCCTAAAATGTATTTTCCTGCGTCAGGCTTGTCCAAGCAGCCCATCATATTCATGAGTGTGGATTTTCCCGAACCGGAAGGACCGACGATGGAAACAAAGTCACCTTTTTCTATCGAAAGATCAATATGATCCAGAGCATGAACACTAGTATCGCCTAATTTATAGGTCTTCTCAATCTTGCTCATTGTGATCATGGCTTCGGTCATGGTCGCGTGCCTCCCCCGTTTCCACTTTGCGTGCGATTGCCTCCTCTGCCAAAGCCGCCTTGTGAGCCTCCATTCATGCCGGAGCGCATCATTTGAAACTGGTTTTGACCATTTGACGAAATTGTTGTACCGGATGATTTCGTAATCGCGTTCAACTGAACGGTTTGTCCTTCTTCAAGACCAGACTTGATCTCAATATAATTATCATTATGAATACCGATTGTTACCGTTTTTTGGCTGCCTCTTTCGGTTTCCACATTGCTGAATCTTCTTGCTTCCTGATTATTCGTACTGCCGGATCCGCTGGACAAATAAACATAATAACCATCACCGCTCTGGTGAACCGCTCCGGATGGAAGATAAAGTGCGCTTGTTTTTTTCTCCAATACAATATTTGCAGTCGTGGTCATGCCTGGCTTCAACCCGGTTGACTTCGAGAGATGGATCGTCACATCAAAGGACGATGTTCCGTTTGTACTCGTACCTTCCTTGGCAATGGATTTAACCTTGCCGTTGAATATCTTGCTCGGATATGCGTTCACGACAACAGAAACCGCTTGACCTTCTTTTATTTTCGCAATGTCCAATTCGTCAATTTGTACAACGGTATTCAGGTCACTGTAATTGGTAAGATGTACAATTTTCTGTCCGGCGTTCACTCGATCACCTTCATAAACCTCGATACTTGTCACCGTTCCGGATTTTGGAGCAGTAAGCGTTGTGCCATCAGTGAATGTCACGAGCTTATCACCTTTATCGACTTTATCGTTCTTTGCAACATCAACACTGTAAATGGTCTTTGAAGCATCGTCTGAGTCAATCGTCACATCCTGATCAACAGCCGGAGTTAGTGTACCCGAACCACTGACATCTGTTGACAGTGTTCCTTTCTTAACGGTCGTCGTTGGGATCATCGTCGTGTTATTTGCCGACTTGTCCCGTGAGAAATACCAGTATGCCGCGCCTCCTCCAACGGCAATGACCAAAATTAAACTAATAATCCAGATTTTCTTCATTTCCCAAACCCCTCCGCTTTTTCAAATGTACTATGTTATGGGTTTAGTTTAATGATTCTTTCTTAATATTTGCTTAAGGATCATAATTTGAAGGGCGTGCGTTTTGCTAGAGCAAAAAAGCAAAAAAATACGGACCTTTCAGGTGTGAAGGTTCGCATTTTTTTATGACTGGTTTTTATTGCGATGATTTTATGTGCGCGCGATGCCGACTCATCATACCAATAAAAAATGGGCGCGAACTGCCGCGCCAATCGGTCGTTTATTTATTTTTTAAAATGATACGGAACCGTTGCAATGACAACATCCTTATGGCGTATCAGACTTGCTTTGATCAGAACACCGGATTGGTTGTGCAGCAAGCTCTGCCACCATTTTTTTGTATAGAACTGCGGGAATACAACGGTTACTGTTGCACCTCGCATATCAGCTTTGTATTTTACCGTGCTAATAAATTTGTCGAGTGGACTGACAATGCTTCGATATGGAGAATGAAGCGCAACTAATCTTACGCCCGGATCCCATTCGTTCCACTCCTGATTCATCTTAGTGATCGCTTCAGGACTGTCTCCGACAAATACCGCAACCACATTACCGGACAGTGATTTGGCATACGTCAATGATTGCTCAACGACCTTTGTGATCCCCGCTACCGGCACGACAATGATATTGTCCGATACATGGATGGTTGGCACAGGATCGGAAAAATCAACGCGCAGCTGCTGAGCCACCAGCATATAATGTTCATGGATTTTATGAAAAATAGTGACTACAATCGGCACAAAAATGAGCACCGGCCAGATCTGCGGGAATTTGGTCAAAAAGAAAATGACAAGAATCAGATAGCAAATTAACGCTCCGAGCAGGTTGATCATCAGCTTACCCTGCCAGCCTTTTGGCCGTTTCTTAATCCAGTGAACAATCATACCGGTCTGGGAGAGCGAAAACGGAATAAAAACACCAACCGCATAGAGTGGAATCAGATTTTCCGTTCGTCCTTCGAAAATGATAATAAGCAAAATGGAAAGAGCGCCCAAAGTTAGAATACCATTTGAGAACCCTAATCGGTCTCCCTTGACCTTGAACGGCCGCGGCATATATTTATCCTTAGCTAAATTAAATGCGAGCAAAGGAAATGCAGAGTACCCCGTATTCGCCGCCAAAATCAAGATTAACGCGGTGGACGCCTGAATAATGTAATAAAAAAAGGTGCGCCCGAACAGATTGCTGGAAAGCTGAGAAAGTACAGTCTGATCACTCGTTGGATGTACGCCGAACCAATAGGCCAGGTAAACAATTCCGGCTAATAAAGCAGCAAGAATACCGCCCATCATCAGAAGCGTACGGGCAGCGTTTTTTGGTGCGGGATCCTTAAAACTCGGTATCGCATTTGAAATTGCTTCGACACCGGTCAATGCAGAGCAGCCGGATGAGAAAGCACGCAGCAAAAAAAACAAGCTGACACCCATAACCGGTGTACCCACCGCCGCGTGCTGATGAATGGGGGCGGTATGGCCGGTAAAAGCAGCAAAAAAACCGCCTCCGATGATGATCAGCATCATGAGGACAAAGAAATATACCGGGTAAGACAATAAAGTCGCTGAATCGGTCAAGCCGCGCAAATTCAATATTGTAATGATCACAACAATGACCACAGCCACAGTCACGCTATGCTCATGAAGTGACGGAAATGCCGACGTGATGGCATCGGTTCCCGCAGAAATACTAACGGCGACCGTCAGAATATAATCGACGAGCAACGCGCCGCCCGCAGTCAGCCCAAAATTCGTTCCGAGATTTTCCTTAGCTACCATATAAGCACCGCCGCCTTGCGGGTAAGCGAAAATAATTTGTCGGTAGGATAGGACAAGTGCGATCAACAGAATAAGAACACCAAGAGAAATGGGCAGTGAAAACCAAAGTGCGCTGCTCCCCGCGGCCATCAGCACAATGAGAATCTGTTCCGGACCATAAGCTACCGAAGACAATGCATCGGAAGACAATACAGCCAGAGCCTTAAATTTATTTAACTTTTGATTACTTGATTCATTTGTTTTTAACGGTCTGCCGATCAGCAATCGTTTCAACTTCATTAACATACTTTCTACTCCTTTTCACATGACAGCGCCACGCGAAGTTGTTTGCAAAATTCGTTTTAGTTATGCGAAAAGAAACGATCGTCTCATCACTGCAAGAAGACGTTATTCTTTTCCGCAGATCGATTGTAAGTCGTGACGTTCATGGAAGCAAGAGGGAGTATTTCGTTTATAGTATTGCCTACGAGAATTGAGACCATAAATCGACGCAACTCTTTTTCACTTCTTATTGTTACGCACAAAACAGCAGGATCAAAATAAATACGCGTGATTCGTCTTAATTTCCCAGGCAATAATCAGCATGCGACATCTTTTCCCTTTTATTTTCTCAACATAGTCCCTATTTTGTCGTAATTGCTTTCTGTGCCAGAGCCAACATGATCACAGTCCCAATAATACAAATTGCTCCGATCCAATCGACTAGTGTAAAGGGTACGTGCATCCAAACGACGCTGACAACAGCTGCGGATAGCGGCTCGGCGCAACCAAGCAGGCTGGTTTCAATTGGCTTTAAATACTTTAAACTCGCCAAGTACAAATAAAAGGCGAGCAATGTTCCGAATAAGATAACAAAAACGACACCAGCTAGTGACTGAACAGAGAGCACCCCGTGAAATTTCCAGGGTGGGAAGAAACAGCTCATTGCGGCACCGCCAATGACCATCCCCCAACCAACAACAAGGCCCGGCCCATACTTTTTTAAAAGTGCTCCTGGTTGTATTGCGTAGATCGCACCGCCAAGTGCTGACATAAGCCCCCAAAAAACAGCTAATGGAGCGATCGAAATTTGATCCGGATGACCCTTCGTAACAAGCAGAAAAACGCCCAAGATCGCTGTGAAAATGGCCGCAATTTCCGTCACACTTGGTTTTTTTCGCCAGCGAATAATCAAATACAGCATGATCAATACAGGGCTTAGATACTGCAAGAGTGTCGCGGTCGCCGCGTTTCCTGCCGCAATTGCTTCGAAGTAGGTATATTGTGCGCCAATCATGCCAATCAAACCAAAAATCAGCAATCCCGCCGCCGACTTTCGTCTCCTCCAAACAGTCCACGTCAGACGTCTGTCCTTACCGCCTTGCGTCAAAGCGAGCAATAGGATTCCCGCTGCCAGCATCCGCACAGAAGTCAGCCAGCCGGCATCAATTTGCTGCCGTTCAAATAAATATTGTGCGACATTTCCCGACACCCCCCATAGTGTCGCCCCGCTCAGCACAAGCATCATTCCGAGCGGCCTCTTCCAGGACCGTACTCTGGTAACCCGCTGCACAAATTCAGTCATCTTATTCGTCCTCTCACTGTTCTTCGCCGCGCTCTGTCTTTTTGTGCCCTTTTTTCCACTTAATCTATTACATGTTGCTTAAATTTCAATTCCTATGTATGCTGTAGATAGTATAGTTTAGCATAGTTCAGCTGAGTAAAGAAGAGCAGAGTTGAGAACAGAATCGCACATTTATCGTGGGTCCGTCCGGGCTTGCTTTTATTTGTTATCTTCTTCTGATTCACCGTTGCTCTTCTGTATAAAAAACACTTATACAGGAGGATAATAAGATGAGTTTTCTAACAGAAATTGATCAATTTCACAAGTCCATTCATTATTCCACAGGCAAGGGCATGAACATCACCCGAAACCAAGTACCCATCTCCGGAGAACCTTCCATTCTTAAGATCCAAAAGAAACTTGACGAGTATAAAGGCGCCCTGTTTTCCAGTGCCTATCATTTTCCCGGCCGTTATTCACGCTGGGATATCGGTTTTGTTAACCCGCCACTCGAACTCACATCAAAAAATGATGCGTTTCGGATTAAGGCACTGAACAGTCGCGGCAAAGTGCTGATCGCTTTCTTGACTGATCATTTATCCAATCCCGATGTTCTGCTGGTTCAGAATAGTCTTGATGAGCTAGCCGGTACGATCAAACGAACAGATGACGCGTTGATTAAAGAAGAAAACCGTACAAAACGTTCCTCAATCTTTTCGGTGCTGCGAGAAATTCAATCCTTGTTTCAAACGGATGACGCGTTTCTCGGCTTGTATGGTGCATTCGGATTCGATCTTGTTCTCCAGTTTGAGCGCTATTCTTTGAATAAAGAACGCGATCCCAGTCAAAATGATTTACAGCTCTATTTTCCGGATGAACTGATTGTTGTTGACCGTGAGAAGAACGAGGCCTGTAAAATAAACTATGATTTTACCTATGGCAGCTTCACGACGAAGGATCTGCCCCATTCAGGAACCCGCTACCCTTTTCACGCTCTGAAAAAGTCCGGAACTTCATTGGGCTATGCAGACAAGGAAGGTGATTATGCCGAACTTGTTCGCAAGGCAAAGGACGCATTTAGCAAGGGCGACTTATTCGAGGTGGTACCTAGCCGCGTCCTGACGCGAAACTGCTCTAGCCGTCCTTCGCAAATCTTCCAACGGCTGCAACAGATCAATCCCAGTCCCTATGGATTCTTAATTCATTTAAATAACGAAGAATTCTTAATCGGCTGTTCTCCTGAAATGTTTGTTCGTGTCGACGGAACGACCGTCGAAACCTGCCCGATCTCGGGAACGATCAAGAGAAAGGGATCTGCGATTGAGGACGCCGAGCAAATTAAGACATTGCTTAGCTCTGAAAAAGAGGAATCTGAACTCACAATGTGCACGGATGTCGATCGTAATGATAAATCGAGAATCTGTGTTCCGGGCTCTGTGGAAGTAATCGGCAGGCGCCAAATTGAAACGTATTCTCACTTATTCCATACGGTTGACCACATTAAGGGACATCTAAAAGAAGGTTTCGACGCTATTGACGCGTTTATCAGCCATATGTGGGCGGTGACGATCACCGGAGCACCGAAACGTGAAGCGATGCGTTGGATCGAGCGTCATGAAAGAACCGCGCGCGGCTGGTACGGCGGCGCTGTCGGCTGGATGGGATTCAATGGCGACATGAATACCGGGCTTGCCTTAAGATGTCTGCGTCTTCAAAAAGGTGAAGCGAAAATCCGCGTTGGTGCCACTCTGCTCTATGATTCTGATCCGGAAAGCGAGGAACGCGAAACACTTACCAAAGCAGGCGCGCTGATCGAAGCACTTCATCCGGTTGTTGACAAAGAGCAGAATGTCCCGAGCCAAAATGGAGCAGAATATGCGGAGCACCCGCTTCACATTCTATTTGTCGATCATGAAGATTCCTTTGTCCATACGCTGTCCGGATACTTCCAAACGCTTGGCGCGAGGGTTACCGTCAGGCGCAGTCCGGCAGCCCGCAGAATGATCCGTATCGGCGCTGAGCCGATTGATCTTGTCGTCCTTTCACCCGGACCCGGCCGCCCTGAGCGTTTTCAAATGCAGGAAACGATTGATCTATGTATCAAGCATCGTCTCCCCTTATTCGGTATCTGCCTTGGCCTTCAAGGCATCGTCAATTATTTTGGCGGATCGCTTGCCGTCTTGCCCGTTCCGGCTCACGGCAAAGCATCAACCATTAGCCACAACGGAAGTTTTTTATTTAAGGATGTGCCGCAACCGTTCAAAGCCGGGCGTTATCATTCAATTTATGCCGATCAACTGCCGACAGATCTGGTAGCTACGGCAAAATCGGAGGATGATATCATTATGGCGATCGAGCACCGGAGCCTTCCGATTGCTGCTGTTCAGTTTCATCCCGAGTCTATAATGTCTCTTGACGCACAAGCCGGTATGAAAATCCTAAAAAATGTTTTCCGTATGGTCCGTCTGCAGCCCACCGGAAATCAATGAAACGATTGATATCGGTTTCAACTGTCCTATTCTTTTGCACCGAGCACTTTCTTTTACGGTCTATTCCCTGTCAACATCACTTCAGCCCTGCAATCATAGATTAGACATATTGCCATAACAAAAGGTGAACCTGCATTAAAACCGCCAGTTTTCCGTGATATCCAGCGATTAGTTCTAATGATGAGATTCACCGCGTTGCAACGGATGAGGAGGATTTATCATGAAAACAGCTGTATACGCCCATCGCGGCAGTAAAAGCAACAGGCCTGAAAATACACTCGCATCATTTGAAGAGGCGATGCGTGTCGGAAGTGACGGCATCGAATTGGATGTACATTTGACTAAAGATCAGCAAGTCGTTGTCATGCACGACGAAAAAATTGATCGGACAACCAATGGCAAGGGACAGATTAAATCGTATACATTAGAAGAATTAAAACGATTCGACGCCGGTTCTTGGTTTTCACCGAAGTTCAAAGGTGAACGTGTACCCACCCTTAGTCAAGTGCTCGAGCTTCTGAAAAATTACCAAGGTGTCCTGAATATAGAATTTAAAACGGATCGCAACGTCTACCCAAGTATTGAAGCGCGTGTTGCTGATCTCGTTGATCAGTATCGTCCGCTTTTGCCTGTTGTGTATTCTTCCTTCAATCATGAATCCTTGATTCGATTGAAGCAGATTAAGCCGAATGCAGAGATCGCCCTCCTTTTATGGGAACGTCTTGCCGATCCTTGGCGCTATACGGAGCAGGTCGGTGCAACTGCTCAGCATTTATGGCAACCCACTGCCCTTTCGGAAACTGCGGCACAGCTGCAGAATCATGGCATCAAGGTTCGTGCCTGGACTGTGAATCAGCCGAAAAACATGCAGCTTGCTTTTGAAATGGGGCTCGACGCCATCATTACGGATCATCCGGAGGCCGCCCTAGATCTGCGCAAAAGTTATGAAACGATAAACAAATAACTGCTACTGAGAACATGTCGCTTTTTCTAATAGAAGAGACATGTTCTTTTTTTGCCAACGAATCAACAAGTTCCCGAAAAATGTACATTGGAACTGCTCACTACTTTAGCTATAATAAAAATGAGAACGTTCCCACATGTAGCGATCATGGCAATAGACACATTACATGCATTCAATAGAAAACGAGGGATAATGATGAACGGGAAACAAGCAGCAGGACAAAAAGCTATAGACGAAATTAAAGAAGGAATGACCATTGGCCTGGGCACCGGCTCGACCGTTTACTACTTTCTAGAGGCACTTGCCGAAAAAGTAGCAGACGGTTTTGAACTAACCGGTGTCGCGACCTCTCAGAAAACAATCGATCTTGCTAAGGAATGGAGAATTCCGATGCTTCCGCTCAATGAAGTGACAAAAATTGATGTGACCATCGATGGAGCCGATGAAGTTGACTCACAATTAAGCGGCATTAAAGGCGGAGGCGGCGCTCTGCTCTATGAAAAACTGGTGGCCAAAGCGTCTGATCGACGGATCTGGATTGTGGACAGCAGCAAAAAAGTCGAACAGTTAGGCACTTTTCCTCTCCCTGTCGAGGTTGTTCCATTTGGTTGGAAACATGTTGAAGCCTATTTTACCGGAAAAGGTTATCATCCTAAGCTTCGATGCTCCGCTGATGGACAACCCTATGTGACCGATGCGCATCATAACATTCTTGATCTTCATTTGCAGTCCATTACCAATGCCGAGGAATTGGCGAATGAGCTGGATCATCTCACTGGAGTCGTCGAACACGGCCTCTTTATCGGCATGACAGAAAAAGTCATTATCGGCTATCCGGACGGACATACCGAAACACTTGAAAGATAATCTGATTCTAATACCCCTATCTGCGGTTCAGATAGGGGTATTTTTTGATTTTTTGCTATGATTTGGCTCAACTTTCCGCTAATTCCTTGCTAAATAGAAATTCGTTACTGCCTATCCTTGAATCGTTCAAAATCTGGATATTTGTAATTTTTTTAGCAGATTATTACGCAGTAAAGACAAACGGCGAAGTAAAAATACGTGAGTAAAAGAGACCAATTTTGCATTGTTCGAGCAAAAGAATCAGCGTTCAAGCTAAAGAATCAGCGCTCAGGCAAAAGAATCAGCGTTCAG
>NZ_FOOY01000006.1:19207-177398 GCF_900113325.1 Sporolactobacillus nakayamae
TCTCCGCTCTTCGGCTGAACTTTCCACGTGTTCGGTTCGGCTTTTTACTCTTTAGGTGTAACTTTTCACTCGTTAGGTTGGACTTTTGGTCTTCGGTTCGACATTTCCTCTCTTGGGTTCGACTTTGGCCGCGTTCGGTTCGACTTTCCGATGGTTCGGTTTGACTTTTCCTTCGTTAGGTTGAACTTCAATATTCGGCCTAACTCCTTCTCTTATAGGTTTGCTGCGCTTCTTCCGTCAGCCGTTTAGTTATTAAGCTAAATCGCCAAAAATATTATTCCGTTAAGTTTAAAATGATTGACAGGTGAATACCCTGTAATTATAATAGTTACAGGTGGTGTAGGAAATGATCAATACCCGTGTCGCTGTCGCCGTACATATTTTAGCTCTGATCGCATCTAAGCCCCATGAGGATTTGCCATCGGATTATATTGCCGCCAGTGTGAACACCAATCCGGTTGTCATTCGCAGACTTCTCGGCATGCTTAAGAAAGCCGGTTTGATCCAAACAACCGCCGGCAAAGCCGGAGCGTCCTTGACTCGGCCGCCTTCCGACATCTCATTACTTGATGTATTCCGAGCGGTTGAACCGAAAGATCATCTTTTCGCCGTTCATGACAATCCGAATCCGCACTGTCCGGTAGGCAAAAGTATCCGTCACGTGCTTGACGATGCATTTGGCACTGCTCAAGCTGCTTTGGAGCGCAAACTCTCAAGTGAAACGATTGAAACCATCCTTCACCATCTTTTTGAAGAAGAGTGATTTATGCACCAAGTAGGTGTGAAATCGTAAAAGATTAGCGAAATCATAAGCACAACCAAGGCTTCGCTTTCTCTAAAGGCTCAGCGAAGCCAAGTTTTCTAATAAGCAAGCTGTAACTAACTATGTTACACCGATAAGGAGGAGGATTTTCCATGAACATCGCAATTATAGGTGCTGCGGGCAAGGCGGGATCACGCATTGCTCAAGAAGCAATCAAACGCGGCCATCAGGTGACCGCAATTGTCAGACATCCTGACAAATTAGACGATACAAGTCTCAACATTATTCAAAAAGACTTATTCGATCTGACGCGCGGAGATCTGGCAGCTTTTGACGCTATCGTAAATGCTTTTTCAGCGCCGTTTGGTCAAGAAGACCTGCATGTCAAGGCAGGAAGAAAGCTCATTGAATTAGTGACGGGTCTCTCTCAAACACGTCTGATCGTTGTTGGCGGCGCGGGCAGCCTGTTTGTTGATAAAGATCAGAAAACACGTGTCATTGATACACCGGACTTTCCGGATATCTTTAAGGCAACTGCTTCCAATCAGGCAAAGAATCTTGAAGAGCTTCAGGAAACGACTGATTTGAATTGGACCTTTATCAGTCCGTCAGCAGTCTTCGCGTTGGGCAAAAGAACCGGTCATTACAGAACCGGAAAGGATCAACTGCTTCTCAACAACACCGGCAAAAGCTATGTCAGTTGTGAAGATTACGCAGCGGCGCTCATCGACGAAATCGAAGCACCGAAGCATGTTAGAGAACGATTTACTGTAGTTTCCGAAGAAAATTAAAAGCTAATAAATCAGCAGAACACGCAGCTGCGTTGATTCTAAAATAGATTTCAAAAAACCATTAGGAGTGGATGAACATGGCAAAATGGACAATTGATTCAGCACACACAGAAACAGGCTTCTCTGTAAAACATATGGGGCTCTCAAATGTAAGAGGAAACTTCAAGACAACATCAGGCAATGTGACAACTGATTACAGCGGAAAAATTACTGCGGTCGAGGTTACGATTGACGTCGCTAGTATTGATACGCGCATTAAAGATCGTGATGATCACTTAAAAAGCGCCGATTTCTTTGATGCAGAAAAATTTCCGGAAATCAAATTTGTATCAACAAAAGTGACCGCATCTGATGATGGCGACTATGAAATTGAGGGAACACTCACGATCAAGGGAACGAGCAAAGCAGTGACCTTTGAAGCAGAGGTTGGCTCTCCTGTCGACGATCCATATGGTCTCAAACGAAACGGTGCAAGCTTGTCCTTTGCGATTGATCGTCGCGAATACGGCTTAGTTTGGAGCCAATCACTTGCTAACGGCAATCTTGTTGTCAGCAACAAGATCAAGATTAATGTTGAAGCTGAATTTACGCAAAACGCTTAATAACCTGCAAAAAATAAGAGCGGACGGCTTATCCAAGCTGTCCGTTCTTATTTTATTTTTCTTTTCTCACTGCTTTTTCACAACGCTTAATCCATTCGTTTTCAAATTGATCATGGGGGAGGATTCGTTCTTTCAAGTCGTCGATGAACATGACACGCTCTTCGCGGCACCAGTTGAGGCGGCTTTGATAAAGGTTCATATCCAAATCATCTTCATCCCAATAGACCGGAATGACCGATATTTTCGCCTCACTATAGAGGAAAGCGCGCGTGTGACCATCAGTCAGAAAAGCCTCACCCCCATTTTTCTTAATGGGGAGCGGCGCATTGAAGCGCACATTAAGCGGATCAAATAGCTCTTTTAAGCGATCAATTTTATCCTGATCTAAGTAAAGCTGGCTTGGTCGAATCTGGTATAAATCCATTAAAAATGATCTCATGCTGTCAATCTCTTTTCATTTCGTGATTTTTAAAGATCCCTTAGCGATAAAAAACAAATAGATGAAGAGCGCGCTTACTTCACAGAAGAGAATCATCAGCGCCATCGGAAAATACGTATGGCTGCCGCCAAGTCCGACTAGCGGCGAGAGCAACGCGCCAACGGTATTCATGCCCATCCCGAGAATCGCCGATGCACTTCCCGCCGCTCTCCCCTGACTTTGCATCGCTAGCGAGAAAGCCGTTGAGTTGACAAGCCCTACCATTGAAACAACGAGGAAAAGCGGAATCATCACTGCGATTAAATGTGGCGGTTCAAACAATAAGCTCGCAAAAAGCGCAATACTTCCGATTGTCGCTATATAAATACCGGTTCGCAAAATTTTTCGTGCATCCACTCGGCCGGCGAGCAGGCCCGCAAGCTGCGACATAAGCACAATGCCAAGACCATTGGTGGCGAAAAACAAGCTGAATCCCTGTGGTGACACCGAAAACATGTCCTGGAGTACAAATGATGAAGCCGAAATATAGCAGAACATCGCACCCATAACGAGCCCTAATACGAGCGCGTACCCAACGAAGCGGGTGTCGCGAAAAATATGACCCATCGCGGATACGGTCGCGCCAATGCCACCGGAAATCCGTTTTTCGGCAGGCAGTGTTTCCGGTATACAGGTTACAGCTCCAATAAAAAGCAAGAAACCAATCACGCACAGCACGACAAAAACACCGTGCCAAGAAGTAAACCGGAGCACAAAACCACCCAAAATTGGTGCCAATATTGGGAAAATGCCATTAACCGCCATCAGCATTGAGAAAAATTTCGTTAGTTTCGTGCCGGCATACAGATCCCTGGCGATCGCTCGCGAAATCACCATCCCCGCCGCTCCCGCCATCCCTTGAATCAGGCGCAGAACAACGAGCAATCCGATGGATGTGGTGATGGAGCAAAGAAAAGAAGTTAGTGTAAATGTGATCAGTCCGGCAAGCAAAGGAAGCTTCCGTCCAAATTTATCACTGAGTGGGCCTAAAATAAGTTGTCCTACCGCGAGCCCGATCAGACAGGCGGTGATACTTAATTGCGCCATAGATGTTGTTGTCTGCAGATCTCTTGTCAGCGACGGCAAGGAAGGAAGATACATGTCCATTGATAGCGGTCCGAACGCACCAAGTGCTCCGAGTACAAGCACAAAACGGACATGTGCCCCTCTTCCAAGTCCCGGCACCGCCGAAGCTGTTTGTGTTGCTTTCACGTTCAATCAGCCTTTCCATTCACGAAGTTCTTGTGGCTATCATAGCAAAAAACTGGTTGGTGTTGCTGAATTTCAACTAGATAATCGTGGAAAAACCGAACTTGCATTAAGATGCAACGACTTGACCCGTCCATTCAGACGGTTAAACAAGTCCGGTTTGTTCAGGAATTTCCAGCATAATATTCATGCATTGAATCGCCGCCCCGGAAGCTCCTTTGCCTAAATTATCTAATCGTGTCATCAGCATGATTCGATCGTCGTTCCCAAGCACAAAAAGTTCCGCCCTATTTGTATCGTTGCATGCCGTAATGTCGAAACTCCCATCTTCAAGAAATCCTTCCGTCTCATTAGGCATAACGTTTACAAATGGTTCTCCGGAATAATAATTTGCTAAAAAATGACGTATCTCTTCAGGTGAGTGATCTTTAGCTAACTTATTAGAGAATAGTGGAATGCTTACGGCTAGTCCTTTATAATAATCGCAAATAACCGGGATGAGCATTGGCTTATCGTCCAGTCCTGCATACTTTTGAATTTCAGGTAAATGTTTGTGATTTTGACTCAACGCATAGTGTCTCGGGATGTCTAAATGTCGGTCTCTATTCCCACTCTCGTATTTTGCAATCACATCTTTACCACCGCCACTATAACCTGTAACGGAGAAAATAGCTGCCGGATAATTTTTCGGGACAATTCCACCTTTTACTAATGGGGAAAGCGCCAATATTGCCGCGGTTGCATGGCACCCGGGAACACTCACACGTTTCGAATTTTTTATTCTATCTCTTTGGGTTGGGCCAAGTTCAGGTATTCCATATGCCCAATCGTCGTCAATCCTGTGTGCGCTGCTCGCGTCAATGATTCTCGTTTCACTGTTTTCAATGAGCTTTACCGCCTCTTTAGCCGCCTGATCAGGGAGGCATAGAAAAACGATGTCCGCTTCATTCATGTATTTTTTTCTCGTTTCAGGATCTCGTCTTTTTTCATAGTCTATAGTTAAGATTTGTACATTTTGATGCTTCGACAAATAGTCTTTAATTTTTAATCCTGTAGTACCATATTGACCGTCTACATATACACAATACATAACGCGCACAATCCTTTCTTTCGTAGGTCTAAAAAAAAACGGATACGTTTTATCCGTATCCGGTGCTTTAAGTAAAAATAGTAAGCTAATTTAGGGGGTAATAAACCTTACAGTAAGAATACAATTTGTGGAATTCTTACGGAAAGACACTATATGAAACAGCTGTCTCAGAATGAATGATTCTGATGCAGTCGTGTTTCCGCGAGTTTCAATTGTTGCTCAATTTGATGTGGCGCAGTGCCGCCTTCACTTTCACGGGCGCGCATCACATTTTCAGGAAGCAGTGCTTCAAAGATATCCTCTTCAAAAAGAGGACTGAATTGCTTGTACTCTTCCAAATCTAGATCAAGCAAATACTTTTTATTTTCAATGGCATAGAGGACCATTTTTCCGGTGACCGCATGCGCGTCACGGAACGGCAGTCCTTTTTTCGCCAGGTAATCCGCAATATCGGTAGCATTCGAATAGTCTTTTTCAACAGCGTGACGCATCCGATCTTTCTTGACGGTCATGGTCTCAAGGATTGGGGCGAGTAATTTAAGTGCCCCTTCCAGCGTTTTGACGGTGTCAAAAATGCCTTCTTTGTCTTCCTGCATGTCTTTGTTATAGGCAAGCGGAAGTCCCTTGAGCACAGTCAGCAAGCCGACCAAATGTCCAAACACGCGACCGGTTTTGCCGCGCAGCAACTCGGATACGTCCGGGTTTTTCTTCTGCGGCATGATGCTGGAACCTGTGCAGAATGCGTCATCCAATTCAATGAACTGGAATTCCTGGCTGCTCCAAAGCACCATTTCTTCAGACAGGCGCGAGAGATGAACCATGATCAACGAGCAGTCCGCAAGCGCCTCGACGACAAAGTCACGGTCACTGACCGCATCCATGCTGTTTGGGTAGACATCATCGAAATCAAGCAGTTCAGCCACACGACGACGATTGATCGGGAAAGTCGTCCCAGCCAATGCACCGGCGCCAAGCGGCAGAATGTTGATCCGCTTAACGCTATCCTTTAACCGACCTTTATCACGCTCAAACATCCAAAAATAGGCGAGCATGTGATGCGCGAAGGAGATCGGCTGCGCGCGCTGAAGATGTGTGTATCCGGGAAGAATCGTGTCCACATTGGCTTTCGCTTGCTCAAGAAGTGCATATTGCACATCTTCGAGCAAGTCGATCAGAACCTGAGTCTTCTTCCGCATGTACAGGTGCATGTCGGTCGCGACTTGGTCATTTCGGCTGCGTCCGGTGTGAAGCTTGCCGCCGACCGCACCAATTTCATCAATCAGCATCTTCTCAATGTTCATGTGAATATCTTCCATGTCCGTTGAAAAATGTGCTTCGCCGTT
This sequence comes from Sporolactobacillus nakayamae, assembly GCF_900113325.1. Classification (GTDB taxonomy): domain Bacteria; phylum Bacillota; class Bacilli; order Bacillales; family Sporolactobacillaceae; genus Sporolactobacillus; species Sporolactobacillus nakayamae. The sequence continues at coordinate 25,484 of NZ_FOOY01000006.1, forward strand.
CTCTATCTTTTTCAAGATGGCGCGCAGTCCCTGCTGAATGGTTTTTGCCTCTTCTTCTGTGACTACGCCGCATTCTCCGAGCATCTGAACATGCGCCAGACTGCCTTCGATATCTTCTTTTGCTAGTTCCTGATCATATGAAATCGATGCGGTGTAGTCATCAACCAGTTTATTGGTTGACTTCGTAAACCGGCCGCCCCATAGTTTCGCCATGATCTGCCTCCTTATGCACTTCCGCATTCACTTTGGTCGGGAGTCCCCACAGCTTGATGAAGCCTACGGCTGCGTTATGATCAAACGCGTCGCCTGTTGTGTAAGTCGCCAATTTTTCGTTGTATAGGCTTTTTTCCGATGCGCGTCCAACAACGACATGGTTACCTTTGAACAGTTTCACGCGTACTTTTCCGGAAACGACTTCCTGAGTTTGCTTTACAAAAGCCATCAGCGCTTCTCTAATCGGTGAGTACCAAAGACCATCATAGATCACTTGAGAAATTTCTTTATCGATCAACGGCTTGAATTTAGAAACTTCTTTGGTCAGCGTTATCGTTTCAAGTCCCTGATGCGCGTTGATCAGAATCAGCGCAGCCGGATTTTCATAAACTTCACGTGATTTGATGCCGACAAGACGGTTTTCGATATGGTCAATCCGTCCGACTCCGTGAAGTCCGCCAAGCGCGTTTAATTCTTTAATAATTTCGATAAAAGGCTTTTTCACGCCATTTAAAGCAACCGGAAGACCTTTTTCAAATTCAATTTCGATATATTCCGGTACATCCGGTGTTTTTTCAATTGGATTCGTCCAAGCGAACGCTTCTTCAGGTGCTTCGTTCCATGGGTTTTCCAGAACGCCGGCTTCGCACGCACGTCCCCAGATGTTCGCGTCAATCGAGAATGGATTGTCGAGATCAACTGGGATAGGAATATTGTTCTTTTCCGCATATTTAATTTCTTCGTCACGCGTCATGCCCCATTCACGAACCGGTGCAACAACTTTCAGGGACGGATCGAGTGCCTGAATGGCTACTTCAAAACGAACTTGGTCGTTTCCTTTTCCTGTGCAGCCGTGAGCAACAGCTGTCGCGCCTTCTTTATGCGCAACGTCAACGAGTAATTTACCGATGAGCGGGCGTGAAAGACCTGAAGAAAGCGGGTAAACGCCTTCGTACAATGCGTTCGCTTGGAGGGCCGGAGCAAGGTATCCTTCTGCAAGCAATTCTTTCGCATCAACGACATATGATTTGATCGCGCCGACATCAATTGCCTTTTGCTTCACTTTATCAAGGTCTTTACCTTCTTCGCCGACATCAATGCTGAGTGCGATTACATCATAGTTGTACTTGTCTTGCAGATACTTAATGCAGACCGAAGTATCCAGACCGCCGGAATATGCTAAAACGATTTTTTCTTTTGCCATTAGTGAAACCCTCCTGGAATAAATTATTTTTAGAATGTATTTTTCCTAGAATAAGAAAAACTAAAATTTTGCCAACATGCCGCCTCTCTAACGTTTAGGCGTTCTTTTCCAGCAAACATTTCAGAATTGCTTTATGCGCGTGCAGACGGTTTTCCGCCTCATCAAATACAACGGAATGCGCACCGTCAATCACGCTTTCCGTGACCTCTTCACCGCGGTGAGCAGGCAGGCAATGCATGAAGATATGATCCGGTTTTGCTAAAGCGACCAGTGCGTCGTCGACTTGGAAGCCTTTAAAATCATGCAGACGCTTTTCAGTCTCATCTTCATCGCCCATGCTCAGCCATGTATCGGTGATCACGACATCGCAGCCTTCAGCCGCTTCCTGAGGCGAGTTGGTGAACGCGATGGTACAACCATTCTTTGCGCCTCTTGCCTTCGCTGCTTCAAGAATTGCCGCATCCGGTTCGTAGCCTTTGGGGCTCGCGACCGTCATGTCCATGCCGACTGCGGCGGCGCCTTCCATTAATGAGTGCGCCATATTGTTGTAGCCATCGCCGATGAAGCATGTTTTTAACCCTTCAAGCTTGCCTTTATGCTCAAAAATAGTCAATAGATCGGCAATAATCTGTGTCGGATGGTGAGTGTCCGTCAACCCGTTAATCACCGGAACATCGGCGTTAGCCGCTAATTCTTCAACCACTTCATGGCCGAATGTCCGAATCATGATACCATCGACAAATCGTGAAAGCACTTTCGCCGTATCCGCGATCGTTTCGCCGCGGCCAATTTGAATATCTTTGCTGCTTAAGTATAACGCAGAACCACCGAGGTGGTACATACCTACTTCAAATGCCACACGCGTTCTCGTTGAGGCTTTCTCGAAGATCATCGCGAGCGTCTGACCTTCTAAGAAATGGTGCGGAACGCCTTGCTTTTGCATCGCCTTAAGCGCAACGGCCGTTTGTAAAAAGGTCTTCAATTCGTCTTCTGTAAATTCGGCAATCGTTAGAAAGTCTCTGCCTTGTAGTGTTGAAGCCGTCTCGTTTGTCAAATTACTCACTTCCCTTTATTCGTCATATAGCTTAAATCCCGATATTCATCCAATGTGTGCACTTCCGGTGAAGGTTCGCCCTTAGCCGCCGAGAGTGTTGCTTCTATCGTGTCTAAACAAGTGTAGACAGGTACTTGATAGCGAAGTGCAAGCGCCCTGATCTTAAAACCGAAGGATTGCCTGTTGCGCCCTGCCGTTGGAATATTAAGCGCAGCAGTTATCTCACCGCTCGCCATTTGTTTGGCCACTTCCGCTTCTTCATCGCTTACCTTTATTGTTCGAATACCCGCTTTAGCGTAGTAATCCGCAGTTCCAGGTGTCGCCAAAATGTCGAAACCGCAACTTTCAAGCTTTTTAATGAGCTTCAGGCTCTCACTTCTCTGATTATCCGTCACCGAACAGAACACTGCTCGTTTCGTCGAATTTAATGAAAAAGGATTGGCCTCGTTCAGATAAACACCCTTCATAAAGGCTTCCTCAACTGTCCGACCCATGCCAAGCTGTTCGCCTGTCGATTTCATTTCCGGTCCCAGCACAGGATCGACGCCTTTCAGTTTCGTAAATGAGAATACCGGAGCCTTCACCGCATAAAAACCCGGCCGCGGGCAATAGCCATTGGCGAGATCCAGTTTGTTCATACTTTGACCCAGCTGAACACTCACCGCTTTTTCAACCATCGGAATACCGGTCACTTTGCTTATGATCGGAACCGTCCGTGAAGCGCGTGGATTCACTTCGAGTACAAACACTTTCTCCGCTGAAATCACGAACTGAATGTTGATCAATCCCTTAACATTCAGGCTTTGGCAGATCTTACGCGTATCTTCTGCAATTTCATCCTGTACCGCTTGGCTGAGGCTGAAGGATGGAAAAACAGCGATGCTGTCGCCTGAATGGACACCCGCGCGTTCAACATGTTGGAAAATGCCGGGAATCGCTGTCGCTTCCCCGTCGCTAATCGCGTCGACTTCGCATTCTACACCGGGCATATATCGATCGACCAGTAGAGGAAATGACTGCGCATTTAAATTGCGTTCACTGTTGATATAGGCATCGAGTTCCTCTGAGTGATGGAACAAGAACATGGATTGCCCGCCGATTACGTAAGACGGACGAACAAGTATCGGATAGCCGAGCTGTTCACCTGCCGCAGGCAAGTCTTCAAGCTGATGAACCGTTTTTCCTTGAATATGAGGAATGTCGAGCGATTGCAAAAGTTCATAGAATTGCTCCCGATCCTCAACACGGTCGATACTTTCAGTTGATGTACCAAGCACCTTGATGCCGGCCTGTTCCAGTGCTTTGGCCACATTTACGGCTGTTTGGCCGCCGAACTGGACAAGCGCGCCTTGAACCTTTTCCTTCTCCGCAACATGCAAGATGTCTTCAATCGCCAGCGGTTCGAAATATAACCGATCGGCAATGGAATAATCGGTGCTGACGGTTTCAGGATTGTTGTTGATCACAATCGCTTCATAACCGTTCTTCTTCACCGCCATTGTTGCTTGCACCGAGCAATAATCGAATTCAATGCCCTGTCCGATTCGGATCGGCCCTGAACCGATGATCAGAATCTTCGGCTTGTCACTGACAGGCGCTTCATCTGCGCCGAACCATGTGGCGTAATAATAAGGTGTCTGCGCTTCAAATTCTCCCGCACATGTATCAACCAAGTGATATGAAGGCGAAAGGCCGGCATCCGTAACGCGCGCGTCAATATCTTTTAAAGAAGTATTGAGCAGCTGTGCAAGACGCTGATTTCCAATGTTCATCCATTTCGCTTTTTCGAACTCAGCAACGGTTATTTCGAACAGACTTTTTTCGGCAAGTTCTTCTTCAAAAGTAACAATTCCGTAAATCGCGTTCAAGAACCACGGATCAATCTCAGTAGCCTGATTGATGTCTGCGACCGACCGTCCTCTTCGGAAAAGTTCACTGATCGCGAGCAGCCGCAAATCCGTCGTATTTCTCAGGTGTTCCTCGAGAACATCGTCCGATTGTTTGCTAAGTGCCTTACTTTCAAGTCCGGTAAAGCCCATCTCCATGGAACGAACGCCTTTATTCAGTGCCCCTTCAAAAGTCCGATCAATGGCCATGACTTCTCCGGTCGCTTTCATCTGAGTCCCGAGGCTTCGATCAGCCTCGGTGAACTTATCAAAAGGAAAACGTGGAATTTTCACGACAATGTAATCAATCGCCGGTTCAAAGGATGCGTAAGTCGTCCCTGTAATCGGATTTAAAATTTCATCTAAGTGGAATCCAATCGCACATTTGGCCGCCATGCGTGCAATAGGGTATCCTGTCGCTTTAGAAGCCAGCGCCGACGACCGGCTCACACGCGGATTCACTTCAATAATCGCATAGTCATCTGAATTTGGATTTAAGGCGAACTGAATATTGCAGCCGCCGACGATCTTCAGCGCGCGAATGATTTTCAGCGACGCGTTTCGCAACATTTGATACTGCACATCAGACAACGTCTGCGAAGGCGCTACAACGATGCTGTCTCCAGTATGAACACCAACCGGATCCATGTTTTCCATATTACATACAATAATGCATGTGTCGTTGGCATCGCGCATGACTTCATATTCAATTTCTTTCCAGCCCTTAATGCTCTGCTCAATCAGCACTTCATGAATAGGACTGAGCGTCAAACCACGGTGAAGCACAAGATTAAGATCCTGTTCGTTATAAGCAAAACCACCGCCGGAACCGCCGAGCGTGTATGCCGGACGAATGATGACCGGATAGCCGATTTTATTAACAAAAGCCAGACCGTCATCATAAGAGCGAATAATTCTGGAATCAGGAATCGGCTCCTTGATTTCAAGCATCAGATCCTTGAATAATTCCCGATCCTCTCCATGTTGGATCGAATCGACTGAGGTGCCAAGCAGTTCAACATTGTATTTTGCAAGAATTCCTTGTTCATAGAGAGCAACTGCAAGGTTCAGACCGGTCTGTCCGCCCAAGGTACCAATGAGTCCATCGGGACATTCTTTAGCAATAATCTTTTCAATTGTCGCAATCGTTAATGGCTCAATATAGGTTCGGTCGGCGATCTGATCGTCGGTCATAATGGTCGCCGGGTTGTTGTTAATCAGGACAACCTCGATACCCTCCTCTTTAAGAGCGAGGCAGGCCTGCGTACCGGCATAATCAAATTCTGCCGCTTGCCCGATCACTATTGGGCCGGAACCTATGACGAGCACTTTTTTAATGTCAGTACGTAACGGCATGAGTCACTTCACCTTTGTTCTGTTTAATCATATCAATAAATTTCAAGAAGATCGGGTGGGTATCGTCCGGTCCGGGATGCGCTTCCGGATGGAACTGAACCGTCTCAATTGGGAGCGTGTTGTGGCTCAATCCTTCTACCGACCCATCGTTAACATTAAGATAGCTGATGGAGAAATTTTGCGAATTCACGCTTTCCTTCTCGACCACATAGCTGTGATTTTGCGAAGTCATCCAAACTTTTCCCGTTTTCAATTCCTTAACCGGATGATTGGCACCGCGGTGACCGAAAAGCAGCTTGCCTGTCTTCGCACCATAGGCAAGTGCAATCAGCTGATGACCGAGGCAAATGCCAAGCGTCGGATAACTCGACGTGATTTTCTTAATCTCTCCAAAAAGCGGCTGCAACTGAATCGGATCACCCGGTCCATTGCTCAGCATTACCCCGTCCGGATGCAATTCCGCAATGGCTGCGGAACTCGTATCAAAAGGAACGACCGTTACCTTGCACCCTTCAGCCAGCAGCGCCTTCAGCATTGATTTCTTATAGCCATAATCGAACAGTGCGATATGCGGCCCTTCTCCTTCGTAGACCGTCATTTTGCTTGTCGAGACTTTGGCGACCATATCCTGAGGCAACGGCTGCTTCCAGTCAATCAGAGAAAAATCAGGAGAGTCACTGATGGCAGCTTTCATTGTCCCGCGCTCACGCACCGCTTTTACCACAGCACGGGTATCAATAGTCGCAAGTCCCGGAACACCTGATTGCTTCAACCATTCATCAACTGTTTTAATGGATTGATAATGGCTCGGCAGCTCGCAAAGATTGCTGAACAGCACGCCCTGCATTTGGATCTTGGCATTTTCATTATCATGCAAATTGACTCCGTAATTTCCAATCAGCGGATAGCAGAACGTCATGATCTGTCCCGCATAGGATGGATCAGTCATAATTTCTTGATAGCCGGTCATACTGGTGTTGAAAACAAGTTCGCCAATCACAGATGAAGAAGCGCCAACGCGTACCCCCGGGAATAGTTGGCCCGACTCCAGAAGCAGATATCCTTTTTTCATCATCAGCAGCCTCCTAATTATTGTTCTTTTAATACATCGTCAAAAGCTTCGATAAATTGATCAATTTCCGCCTCGTTGGTCACAAGCGGCGGTAAAATACGCAGTACATGCTTGCCTGCCGTCAGAATGAGCACGTGATGCTTCTCTCTCATTTCATTGACAATATCTATAGCCGGTGCGGATGTTTCCACGCCGATCAAAAGGCCAAGACCGCGGACAGCAATCAATTGATTCGCGTATTTTTCTTTAAGGTTAGTCAATTTCTGGTTAAAATAAGCCGCGTTCTTCACACATTGAGCAATAACATCTTGTTTCTCAAAGGTTTCGATGGTCGCCACTCCTGCCGCCGTTGAGAACGGATTGCCGCCGAATGTCGATCCATGGGTCCCCGGGGTGAGCAACTGGGAAATATGTTTTTTTGCTAGGAATGCTCCGATCGGAATCCCTGAGCCAAGCGCTTTGGCTACTGTCAGAATATCCGGTTCAATGTCGTACTGTTCATAGGCAAAAAGCGTGCCGGTTCTGCCCATACCCGTCTGCACTTCATCGACAATCATCGGAATGCCTTTTTCCTTGCACACAGATGCGAGCTTCTGAACCCATACTTTATCCGCAGGAATCACTCCGCCTTCGCCTTGAACCATTTCCAGCATGACAGCGATACATTCGTCATCCGTTGCAATGGCATCGATATCTGCTTCATCATTATAAGGAAGGTATTTGAATCCGGAAACAGGGGTTCCAAAACCACTGTGTATTTTTTCCTGGGCGGTTGCCGCCATTGTCGCGAGCGTCCGACCGTGGAAGGAGTGATCAAAAGTGACAATATGTCCCTCCGGTTTGTTCAGCACTATAGTCGCGTAGCGGCGCGCCAATTTAATCGCGCCTTCATTTGCTTCCGCCCCGCTGTTACCAAAGAAAACCTGGTCACAGCATGTGCGATCAGTCAGCATTTTCGCGAGTTTCTCTTGCGGTCCGATATGATACAAATTGGAACAGTGCCATAGTGTATCGAGCTGCTTCTTCAGAGCTGACTCTACAGCATCCGGAACATGGCCAAGTGCGAGAACAGCAATCCCAGCTGTAAAATCGAGATACTTTGTTCCTTCACTGTCCCATACATAAGTTCCCTTGCCTTTTTCAATAGTAATTGGAAAACGTCCATAAGCACTCATCACCGGTGCGATTTTTTCTTCCGACTTTGTATTAAGCATGGAGTACTTCCTCCTCAAGGAATATTTTTGTTCCGACTTCAACGCCCTTAGTATAATCAACCAGACATTCCGGCATCATACCATTCACAATGACAACTTCCTGGACGTTATTCTTTAAACTGTCCACCGCTGCCTTCGCTTTCGGAATCATGCCACCGCTAATTTTCTTGGATTCAATCAGCCGCTCAATTTCCAGATCGGAAACTTGTTTCAGTCGTGTAAGTGTCCCATCTTTTTCAACGAGGATGCCAGGGACATCACTGATGAAACATAGTTTCCCATTTAATGCCGCTGCAATCGCAGAAGCCGCCTGATCGGCATTTATATTGTAATGTTGACCCTTATCGTCCATGGAGATCGGCGAAACAACCGGAATATATCCTTGCTCGCAGAGATTGGTGATTATCGATGAATCCACCGAAGTGATCTCACCGACATAACCAAGCTTGGAAAGCGCCAGCGGTTTGGCCTTGAACAGTCCGCCGTCAATGCCGCTTAATCCAAACGCTTTGCCGCCGGAAGCGCCAATTTTGGAAACAATTTGTTTATTCATCGTTCCGCTAAGCACCATCTCCGCAACGTCGAGTACTTCCTGAGTCGTCACCCGAAGACCATGATGAAAAACCGTCGGGATAGCTAGTTTATCCAGCATCTGTGAGATTGCCGGACCGCCGCCATGCACAATGACCGGCAGCCACTCGCCCTCCGCCTGGATCGCCTGTATGCTTTTGAAAAAGGCCGGAGTCAGTCGTTCAAAAACGCTTCCTCCACATTTAATCACCAGATAACGGTTCATTGTTGTCCTCCTAACATCATTTTCTCTCACGAACGATAAGATGCATTAATTTTCACGTAATTATAAGTAAGGTCGCAGCCCCAAGCGACCGCTTTACCAAATCCTTCACCAAGCTTGGTTTTAATGACGACGCTATCGCCGTCTAAATACGCCTTCGCTTGTTCCTCATTGAAGTCAACCGGCATGCCGTCCTTGAAGAGGACAAAATCGCCAAGTGCCATGGACACTTTGTTAGTATCGAAGTGTTCACCGCTGTACCCCATGGCGCAAATCACGCGGCCCCAATTCGCGTCACTGCCGAATACTGCCGTCTTCACGAGACTTGAGCCAATAATGGATTTGCTGATGATTTCAGCGGAATGATCATCCTTAGCTCCGCTCACCTGCACCTCAATCAGCTTCGTCGCACCTTCGCCATCCCCGGCAATGAACTTAGCAAGACCTTGACACACATGCTCCAGCCCATTCAGGAACGTTTGCCATTCCGGATGCTGCTCGTTCAGCTGATGATTCTCAGCCTGACCATTTGCCAGCAGCAGCACCATGTCATTCGTACTCGTGTCGCCGTCAACGGTGATTCGATTAAATGTTTGATTAACAACTGATTTCAGCGCTAAGCTTAGTGCGTCGGGTTCCACCGCCGCGTCGGTTGTCACAAATCCAAGCATGGTAGCCATATTCGGGTGAATCATCCCCGAACCCTTGCACGCGCCGCCGATGGTCACCTTTTTGCCGTCAATTTCGAACTGAACAGCAAGGTGTTTCGGTTTCGTATCCGTTGTGAGGATCGCTTCTTCGAATGGTGCTTCAGGTGCGTCTAAGGCGATACCTGTAATACCATGCTCCATTTTATCCATGGGCAGCTGCATACCGATGACTCCTGTTGAAGCTACACCGACAAGATGATCGGATATGCCAAGATGTTCGGCCATCCACTTTCTCGTCATGAATGCATTGTCGATTCCTTGCTCGCCCGTACATGAATTGGCGCTCACCGTGTTCACCAGGATTGCCTGAAGTTTCTTTTCTTTTGCAATGCCGGCCTGAGTAACTTGCAACGGTGCTGCCTGAAACACGTTCGTCGTGTAAACGCCTGCCGCCGAGGCAGGAACTTCTGAATAAATCCAGCCCATATCCGGACGTCCTGTTCTCAGTCCTATATTCTGACCGCCTGTTTTAAAACCGTTCGGCGATCCGACACTGCCATCCTCTATATGAATGATTTCTGTTTGCTTATGATACGTTTCTTCCATTTCTCTCGCCCTCTCACGGATAGATCGGGGTGAACGCGAGTCCCGTCTGTTCATCCCAGCCCTTGATAATATTCAGATTCTGCACTGCCTGACCGGCCGCACCTTTAACCACATTGTCGATTACTGAAACGATGGTGAGACGCCTGGTTCGTCCGTCGACATTCAATCCGATATCACAGAAATTTGAGCCCAGCACTTCTTTTGTCGCCGGCCAAGTTCCAAGCGGCCTGATCCGAACAAAAGGCGATTTTTCATAAAACTTTTCGTAGTGTTCCAATAACTCTCGTGTTGAAAATCCTTTTTTCAAGTTCGCGTATGTGGTGCATAACAGCCCGCGCGTCATCGGGATCAGATGAGTGGTAAATGTGATCGCATTTTTTTCTCCGCTGATCTCTGAGATCATCTGCTCAATTTCCGGCGTATGCTGATGCTGACCAAGCTTATAGGCCAACACACTCTCATTGACCTCGCAGAACAAATTGCCCAGCGCTGCTTTTTTTCCTGATCCGGAAACGCCGGACTTCCCATCGACGATAATTGATTGTAAATCAATCACGTCGTTTTTCAGCACAGGCGCGAGACCAAGCAATGCGGCTGTCGGATAGCAGCCGGGATTCGAAATGAAGGTTGCTCCCTCAATCTGCTGTCGGTTAATCTCCGCCAATCCGTACACCGCGTCATTCAGCAATACCTGTTCAGCAGGGTCCTTATGATACCAGTCCGCATAGTCCTGCGGATTCTTGAGCCTGAAGTCCCCGGAGAGATCAATACAGATCAATCCACGTTTTAGGCATTCAGGAAGCAGATCTTTGCTGACGCCGGCAGGGGTCGCAAAGAACACGACATCCACTCTTGCCGCAAGTTCATCCGCATCAAATTCTTCCAAGGTTTTTTCAACAATACCGTTTAGATGAGGATAGATGCTTTGAATCTCCATGCCTTGCGTCGAATGAGCGATCAGCATCTCCAATTTGATTTGCGGATGATTCAGCAACAGGCGGATCAATTCCACACCGCTGTATCCATTTGCGCCAACAATTCCTGCCTTCACTTGTAAAGCCTCCAATAACCTGTTGATTTTCATTCGGTGTCTTATTAACGCTTCAGAGAGATAAATTATAATGATAGAAAAAGTCCACGAATAAGGTGTCCGACGTAAAAATAAAAAACGCCCGCCTCTTTTCATAAAGAAAAGAGACGAGCGTTGATCACTATGCCCGCGGTACCACTCTGGTTATTCCCATATATGGACGTTCAAAAATGATTAATCCAAAAGGGAATCTGCTTAAGACTCTGTAACGGGAGTTCCCGGACAACCCTACCTATTATTCAGGCTGCCGCCTCCGAAGTGCGGTTCACAGTTTCACTGCACCGGCTCTCATCAACCCGGCTCGCTTGAGCAGCGATTCACTGTTACTCTCTTCTTCACTGGTTTTCGTAAATAATTAGTCACTATTTCTAACTTATGTGATATTCATTATACCTTGTTCACTAAATATGTCAATCCTTATTTGCAAATTATTTTGTAGTTAATGTGTTTTCGCTTCACAAGTAATTTATTCCGCCGCCCAATCTTTTAGAAGCACTTATTTTTGTGAAATTCTGGGCTTGCCCCCGCTGACAGAAATGCTGTAGCGAAAGGTGAATATGATATAATAAAAAGGCTTGTTTAAAAATGAATATACTCCTGATTTAAGGTTGGTGACGTTCTTGATTCATTTATTGATCGCGGTTATTCTTGGCGCTGTTGAAGGGTTAACCGAATTCGCGCCGGTTTCTTCAACCGGGCATTTGATTCTCGCTGCTGATTTACTTCACTTTAGAGGCGATACCGCAAAAACCTTTGAAGTTATTATTCAATTGGGATCCATTATGGCAGTAGTTGTCCTCTATTGGAAAAGACTGTGGAGCCTCTTTGGCTTCTACAAAAACGATCCTAAAAGCGGACCTGAGCATCTGAATCTCCTGCATATCATTGTCGCAGGTATTCCCGCCGGGGTTCTCGGCATTCTTCTGCATGATTTCATTAAAAATGTTCTTTTCTCGCCACAAAGCGTTCTCGTTGCTCTGGTGGTCGGAGGTATTTTAATGATCATTGCCGAAAAGATCGCTGCAAATCACGTCGGCGCCGGAACTAAGGAATTGTCCTATGGTCAAGCCTTTGTCATCGGACTATTCCAATGTCTGTCACTCTGGTCCGGATTTTCACGTTCCGGATCGACCATCGCAGGCGGAATTATCGCCGGTGTTGAACGAAAAACAGCCGCGGAATTCTCGTTCATTCTTGCCGTACCGATGATGATCGGTGCAAGTGGCGTCGATCTTATAAAAAGTCTTGAGTTCCTGCATGTCAGTGATATCCCGCTCTTTGTGGTCGGTTTTATCACCGCGTTTATCGTAGCGATGCTCGCTATTGTCTTCTTCCTTAAGCTATTGCGACGATTCACTCTTGTACCTTTCGCGATTTACCGATTTATTCTTGCAGCAGTATTTGCACTCTATTTAATTTTCTAAGATTGTTTCCAATGAAAAATGGCCGGAGAGATGTGTGATCATTCTCTCCGGCCATTTTTCAAACCTATAAGTTAATTCGCGTATTCTGGGACATCAAAGATTAAGCTGTATTTGGAGATCGTACTGTACATGCTGTCAATCATTGGAGTCTGCTTGACCGCCCAACCAACATCTGTTGCGTATTGATGTGCGGCGCTCCCTACAACAAGCGCCTCTGGGTTCCAACGCATCTTATACAATGTATCTTGGCGGTATGTAGCATTGTAAACATAATATTTCGCAATCCAGGCAGCTCCGCCTTCGATCGCTTTCGCAGGCGTGGTCCACCCTTGCTCGTAAGCATATTTCGCACCGCTGTTAACAGCACTTCCGTCATACGCGCCGATACCGAACATGTTATAAACCGTTGTACCATTATAGTTGACACCATTAGCCAGCGTCGAACTGCCGTTGCCTGTCTCAAGCAGAGCATGGGAAACAAGATACACTTCATTCACTTTGTTCACATTAGCCGCGCTTATGAAAGCTGCGCCCTGTCCTGACAAGATCCCTCTGCCGCTAAGCATCTTATTCATATCACTCAAGGAAACGTTTGTTAGCGACGACAGCTGCAAAAATTGGTAGTACTCAATACTGCCCTTGGTAAAGTTTTTCGGATTGAGATACTGCGCTATAGAAGAACTGCTGTTCACGTTTTGTTCCTTCGCCAGTGCTTGTCCAAATGACAGCGGATAAGTGGTTGTTATATAAGCTGCATTGCCATCCTGAATGGTCGTTGTCGTTTCGTCTTTCAAATAGTCTCCGTAAACATAACCATCTTTTCCATCATAGCTGACTTTCTTCCAGCCATCCGGAGCGTCGGCAAGCATCTCTACAAGGGTACCCGCCTTAAGTACACCGTAACTTTTATATGACGTTCCGGGGCCTTGTCGAAAGTTCACGCCTGTTGTTATTAATCCCATTGTCTTCGACGCTTGTGATCCGGACGAATCGCTATCCGACGAAGCGTCACTTGATGTGTCGCTTGACGGCTTTTTCACAAATTCAGCCGACACGTACGCCGTGCCGCCGTTGTATTTGATTTTCAGCCAGTCACCCTCAGTTCCTACGACTTCCACACTGCTTCCTTTTTTCAACGTTGTCAGCAATTTACCCGAGGTCGATGCACTCGATCGAACATTCAGATTCGCCGTTGTCGTTCCGGTATACAGCACCGTCTCGCTCGTGCTGTCAGATCCGGAGCTGTTCTCGCTTGACGGCTTCTTCACATAGTCTTTCGATACATACGCCGTGCCGCCGTTGTACTTGACCTTCAACCAGTCACCCTCGGTTCCTACGACTTCCACACTGCTTCCTTTTTTCAACGTTGTCAGCAATTTGCCCGAGGTCGATGCACTCGATCGAACATTCAGATTCGCCGTTGTCGTTCCGGTATACAGCACCGTCTCGCTCGTGCTGTCAGATCCGGAGCTGTTCTCGCTTGACGGCTTCTTCACATAGTCTTTCGATACATACGCCGTGCCGCCGTTGTACTTGACCTTCAACCAGTCACCCTCGGTTCCTACGACTTCCACACTGCTTCCTTTTTTCAACGTTGTCAGCAATTTGCCCGAGGTCGATGCACCGGAGCGGACATTCAGGTTTGCCGTTGTTGTTCCGGTATACAGCACTGTCTCGCTCGTGCTGTCAGATCCGGGGCTGTTCTCGCTTGACGGCTTTTTCACATAGTCTTTCGATACATACGCCGTGCCGCCGTTGTACTTGATCTTCAGCCAATTTCCGCTCGTGCCTACGACTTCCACACTGCTTCCTTTTTTCAACGTTGCCATAATTTTGTTTGATGTTGACGCGCCGGAGCGGACATTCAGATTCGCCGTTGTCGTTCCCGTGTACAGAACGGTTTCATTGGAACTGTCGGAGCTCGACGTGCTGCCCGCATTCTTCACGTAATCGCCGGACACGTACGCCGTGCCACCGTTGTACTTGATTTTCAGCCAGTTGCCGCTCGTGCCTACGACTTCCACACCGCTTCCTTTTTTCAACGTTGTCAGCAATTTGCCTGAGGTCGACGCACCGGAGCGGACATTCAGGTTTGCCGTTGTCGTTCCCGTATAAAGTGTTTGTGTGCTTGCCGGCGCACTCGTTTCAGAGGCTGAACCTGTTTTTATGTAATCTGCCGAAACATAGGCAGATCCATCTTTGTATTTAATTTGAAGCCAGCCGTCGCCTGTTTTCCCGGTAACCGTCACAGTTGTTCCTTTCGTCAACGTCTTTAGAACCGTCCCATTTGTTGAAGGTAACAGCCGCACATTTAAATTCGCTGAGGTCACACCTTGGTAATTAGTTACCGATTGTATCGACAATGTCGGCGTGGCAGTTGCTGTCTCAGATACACGTTCTACATAATACCCGTCAACATAGGCAGTACGACCTTCATATTTGATTTTCAGCCAATTTCCTTTTTCACTCTTCTTGTCTATGCCAACTACATCAAAAGTCTGATTTTTCTTCAACATACCGATTTGTTGCTGCTCTGTGCCGGGTGTGCTTCGGATATTCAAATTCGTTTTTGCTTTTCCCTGATACGCTTCAAATGTATCCGCTGAAGCATGAGAAGGTACTCCTGCGACTGCGGCAACAGCCGCCGCTGCTGCGAACGTGCCGACAATAGTAAAGTTACGATTTGGGCTCAATGTAAGCCACCCCCGAATATGATAAATGATATATTATATTTTTACTATTATATCGGTAAGATATGGAATTTGTTTAATGGGTTAAGCTGATATAACGGTATTTTTTTAATAGTTCATCGTCAATAAGCGTTATTTAATAGGTGTCAAGGCACGGGTATATTATTACATTGGCAGTAATGCAAACGTTTTCTAATCAGGATGCATTAGTTAACTCGATTCTTGCTTTATATTTATAATTCTATTTCAATACTATACTATCATTATTTTCGCATCATGATCTTCCTAATTGATCCAAATACAGAAAAAAATTACTTGTAGGTTGATCGCATTATTATTTTCCGAAAAAAATCAACTAGGAAAAGGACAGTTTTCTATTTTTATATACCCCAAAATTCATAGGTGAAACGAAATGTTCAGGATTGATTGGATCGCCCGAAAACCGCAAAAAAAAGCCCGATTTCGGACTTTTCACCATCTTCATTGTTCAGATGTATAGGAAATGGCTTGATTGCCAAACTGCTTCCATGCTTTAATAAATGCTTGCTTGTCGGACTTGCTTCCCGGTCCACCGGCAAGCGGGTCATTAAAATAGACATTATGTTCATCAAACCCAGTCAGTAAAACTGAATGTTCTCTGAAGGTGATGCGCATCGTTCCTTGTCTGGTACGCCACTCCTGCCACGCGCTATCCGGGATCGGCTGAAAATTAATGCTGGTGATCGTCCAGACCGGGTTGCCTGAAACTAATTGCGTTTCAATTGCAGACCATGATTTTCCAGACAAATCAATCACACGGTTGCCCAAATAGCTTCGCGCGAGATCAGCAACAGGTCCATGGTACACCGCCAGACCCGGATTTGCCCGGCTGCCATGATACATATTGCCGACAAACCCTTCGTTGGGGTTACCCTTGAACTCCCCTGACTGAAACGGCACTTTTTTCATTTTGCTGGCCAATGTCAACTTGTCCACTTTCACTGAGGCGGATTGAAGCAGCATCGTCAAGCTTGTGACCTCGCAACCGTTCGGCAACTCAGGCTTTTGACTGACATAGGGAGCGGTCAGTCTCTTTTCCGCTACGCCTTTCTTTTTTGCGCGCTTGGGTTGTAGTTGCTTTATCGGTTCACTTTTTTGTTCGCTTGTATTCTCATTGCTGGTTTGCCTCGGTTCAGTGGCCTGTGATTGCGTTTCATGATCATTTCGATTTTGTACTAAAAGTGAGATGACGAGCACGCATCCGATCATAATCACAATCATTAACACAGCAGATATAAATCTCTGTATTCGCATGAACAATCCCCTTGCGTCTTTTATTGATTCTGACGATCCATAAATTGAAGCAGATGGTAGATGGTCTCAATCGTCGGTACCTGTGCGGCGCATTGCTCGGCCGTCTGAATCACGAAGCCTAGAATCGCGTCTAATTCCATGGCGCGCCCATTTTCAAGATCCTGAAGCATTGACGTTTTGTGATTCTGAATTTTTTCGTCGGGGAACAGCAAACCGGCCTTGTATTGCTCTCTGATCGCAATTCCGGACTTCTCAGCGACCGACAAGAATTCTTCGCTGACCCGCTTCAGCAGGCCGTTAAGATCCGGATCCTTCAACGCTTCACCGACACGAGTTTTTGTTAAAGCGGTTAATGGATTATATGTGATGTTCCAAAGTAATTTTTCCCATTTGATCTGACGAATATGTTTGGAAATTTGAACAGTGGTGCCCGCGTGCAGAAGTGCTTTTTCCAGTTCGTAAAGCTTGGCATTTTTTTCGGCATTTTCTTGCCATTCACCAATGACCAGCTTTCCATCACCAACATGATTGACCACGCCCGGTGCTTCTCGAATAATTGAAATAAATGCAGAGCCTCCGACAATATGATCCGCGCCAAATACTTCCGCCAAGCGCTCCTCATTGCCGATTCCGTTGAGCAGGCAAATTACCTTTGTTTTCGGTCCCACGACAGCACGCAATTCAGGGATCACTGCTTCTAGAGCTGTTGATTTGATTGCTAGGAGAATAAAATCAAATGCATCGTCTTTTGCCAACTGCTCCGCATCACTTACGTTAACAGGAAGAGAAAAATTGCCATTAATGCTTTTAACGACAAGCTCATGATTACGCAAACGTTCAAGCGTTTGTCCCTTAGCAATAAATGTCACATCCATCTTTTCCTTTGCCAATACTCCACCATAATAGCAGCCGATTGCTCCGGCTCCCAACACTGCAATTTTCAAAAAAACACGCCCCATTCCCTGTGTTGAATTCTATCTCCTGCTGCAGTTCACAAGTCTATCTCTATGTTACTTTTTATTCTACAGTATTTCATCCGTTTTTTCTCTCGTAGTAACATTCGGGCTGCGCCTCACTATTTTTTGGTATACTGATCAGTGACTGTATTTGTGAAGGAATTGGCTTGGATATAAGAGAATACTGAATTGATCTGAATTTAAGAGAAACAGGTGAATGGAAATGAGTGAGATTATTATCTATTGTGACGGCGGATGCCGAGGCAATCAGGATGACCATAATGTAGGCGGCTGGGGTGCGATTCTAAAGTATGGCGATCATGTCAAAGAACTGCGCGGCGGATTGCGCAACACGACGAACAATGTGATGGAGCTGACAGCAGCGATTCGCGCACTTGAATCATTAAAAACGCGACAAATTCCAGTTTCTTTTTATATTGACAGCGCCTATGTGGTGAATGGCATGAACAGCTGGATCTCCGGTTGGATCAAGAAAGGCTGGAAAACGGCCGGCGGAAAAGCGGTCAAGAACAAGGAACTCTGGATGCGTCTGAATGAACTTGCGCAGATGCAGGAAAAGATAGCGTTCAACAAGGTCAAAGGCCATCACGGCGTCGAGTATAACGAACGGGCCGATCAGCTCGCCAATCTTGCAATGGACGATCTGGAAAAAGATAACTGAAAGACAGGGAGCCCTGCGTGATATGCAGAGCCCCCTGTTTTTTTGTACCGACTAGCAGTTCATGCCGATCTCATTTCCGCTCCAAACGGCATTCATAATATTCGCCGCCTGATACGCGTCGCCAATCAGATACAAATCCGGAACCTTTCCGTTCAGTTCATGATAGAGTCTCTGATCCGGCTTAAAGCCCACAGAAATGACAACGGTATCTGCGGTCACGGCCTGTCTGTGAAAATGGGTATTCGTTAAAACCGCACCTTCATCGGTGATTTCAGTTAGTGAACTATTTGTAGTTACAGCTACGTCATATTTATTAAGTAAATCAATGAGCATGATCTTGTTCATATGCGGAATCGGTTTGCCTCCGCCATTGCTGAGAATTTTATCTTGTGCCTCAACAATTGTCACTTTTTTACCTTTTTGCGCCAAATAGAGCGCCGTCTCGCAGCCAACAAGTCCCCCACCGACAATCAGGACATTGTCGCCTGCTTGTTTCTTACCGCTTAGAATTTCAATCGATGAGGCGACTTTGTCCTTATCCGCACCGGGAAGATTTAAATGAACCTCGTGCGCACCAGTGGCGATGATGACAACTTCAGGCTTTTCCTTATTAACAAGTACTTCATCGACCTCTGTGCCGTAGACAATGGCTATATTCAGTCGCTTCATTTCATTCTCGTACCAAGCGATCAATCGTCTGTCATCGATTTTAAAATCCGGCGTCGATGCAGGAATAATCTGCCCGCCAAGTGCCTCGCTTTTTTCATAAAGTGTCACTTGGTGCCCGCGCAAGGTTGCCATGCGTGCGGCTTCCATCCCGGCAACACCCCCGCCGACAATCATTACTTTTTTCGCTTTGCATGCCGGCTTTGGTTCATAGTAGCGTTCTCGTCCGCATGCCGGGTTTACGGCGCAGCTCAGCGGCTTGCCTTCAAACCCGCGTCCCAAGCATCCGACATGACAGCCGATGCATGGCCGTATTTGTTCAACTTGATGGTTCAGCACTTTCTTTGGCCAAAATGGATCGGTTAAAAGTGGGCGGCCAAGCCCAATCATATCTGCCGCATCCTCATCCAGCGCTTTTTCTGCCACATCAGGAACGCCGAGTTTTCCGGCAACGATGACTGGAATGCTTACTGCTTCTTTCAACTTCTTCGTGTATGGGAGGTACAGCCCCTCTTTCTGGTAGATTGGCGGATGCGACCAATACCAGGCATCATAAGTTCCCATATCAGTGTTCAATTCATCGTAACCAGCTGCCTCCAGAATTTTTGCAGCTTCAATTCCTTCTTCCAAGTCGCGCCCTTTTTCCACATAATCCTCATCAGGCAAACCGCCTTGGCGCCAGTCCTTGATACAACTCTTGACACTGTAGCGAACGCCGACAGGATAATCCTTGCCGCATCTTTTCTTAATGCCTTGAACGATCTCGATCGGAAGCGTCAGCCGTCCCTTGAGATCACCGCCATATTTATCCGTTCTTCTATTAAACAGTGCCAAGGTAAACTGATCAAGCAGGTAGCCTTCGTGAACCGCGTGGATTTCCACACCGTCAAACCCTGCTTTTTTTGCAATGTCTGCGCTTTCAACAAATTGCTGCACAATCCATTCGACCTGCGCAGTTGTCAGTTCATTGCATGTGACTGATGGTTTCCAATAGTTTGGAATATTCGACGCGGAAACAGGAGGCGCGGTCAGCAAAGCGCCCGGAACACCGCTTCGTCCGAAACCCATCGTCAACTGCAGAAAAATTTTCGCCCCGTATGCATGAACGCGTTCCGTCATTTCTGCAGAAGTCATTAAAAAACGTCCCGGATTCTCTGAGACAACAGGAATAATTCCTGAAACAACTTTGTCCAATTTATTCTCAACTTTTGTGATACTTGTGATAATTAAACCTGTACCGCCTTTAGCCCGCTCGACATAGTAGTCAATCGCACGCTGACTGTAACAGCCTTCATTGTCGACTAAGCCGAAAGCGCCCATTGGAGCCATCGAGATTCGATTCTTCACTTCCAGTTTTCCAATTTTCATAGGCTGAAACAATGATTCATACATCATGTGCTGCCCCCTCAATTTGGATTCGGATCACACATCCGTTATAACACTGCGGTTAGGACATGTATGTTAAAAAATTCACATTACGTGTAAACGTTTTCGTATAAATAGGGAAATTCTTGCACAGTAAAGACGGAGTGCGCAACAAATTCGTTATGAGTCTGAGAATTCGTTACGATTTTCGGTGACTTCGTTACGATTTTGAGCTCTTTCGTTACGATTTTCCTTCGGTTCGGTACGAGTCTGGGAATTCGTTACTACTTCCCATGAGTTCGTTACGACTTTCGAGGAGTTCGTTACGAGTTTCAGGCTTCGTTACTACTTTTCCTCTCTTGGGTTGAACTTCCCAGGGATTGGGTTCGACTTTGGTCGCGTTCGGTTCGACTTTCCGATGCTTCGGTTCATCTTCGGGTCTTCGGTTCGACTTTTCCTCTCTTGGGTTCGACTTTTCCCCCGTTAGGTTCGACTTTCCGATGCTTCGGTTCAACTTCGGGTCTTCGGTTCGACTTCTCCTCTCTTGGGTTCGACTTTGATCGTGTTCGGTTCGACTTTCCGATGGTTAGGTTCAACTTTGGGTCTTCGGTTCGACTTCTCCTCTCTTCGGTTCGACTTTGATCGTGTTCGGTTCGACTTTCCGATGCTTCGGTTCATCTTCGGGTCTTCGGTTCGACTTTTCCTCTCTTGGGTTCGACTTTTCCCCCGTTAGGTTGAACTTCAATATTCGGTCCAATTTTCCACGGGTTCGGACTAACCTCAAACTCGGCTGCTGTCCTGATTTAGCAGGTGACCGCCTATCTGTAATTTTTTCGTACAGGTTGCTGCTCATCTTACGTCTACTGTTCAAGAATGAATGTTGAAGATTCATTCCCCTGGTCCGCACGTAAAAAAAAGACACCAGGTTCAGCTTTTACCCTGGTATCTTTCGCTATTCCTATTGAACTTGCAATACAACTTGTCTTTTTTTCATCGACTCGTTCACATTAATAACACGTTGATTGGATGATCCGCGAAACTTTAATTTCAGATTTCGCTTTGTTATGTCGAATGGTCCGTCGATGAGCACGTCGATCTGATTCAGCATGTCTCGCCGCTCAGGGTCGTGCAGCAAATCTTCATAGTGAAATCCGGTCCAGCACCAAATGTCCTTGTCCGGGCATTCGTTCTTGACGCGCCCGATGAGTTTGGTCAAGGTATCCGGATGATCAAACGGCTCGCCGCCAAGCAGCGACAATCCCTGAACTGTTTTGCCCGAATCTTTTAAATCATTGATGATCTTATCCTCTATCTGATCTGTATACGGCTGACCAAATTCAGGATTCCAAGCGACTGCATTCCAGCAGCCCTTGCAATGAAAATGGCAGCCGCTTACAAACAGCGAGTGCCGGATGCCTGTCCCATTCAAAAAGTCAAAGCGTTTATAATCGGCGTAATTCATTTTGTTCACACTCCGGATAGCTCTAGTCAAAAAATGCATGCATCTTCATTAACTCTGCTGTTTTTCGCGGCTGTTGATCTCCTTCAGACGTCCCTTGATCGGTTTGCGTTGAATTACAGAGCCAAGATAGCCGCAAAGTCTGCGTATGCAGGATGTCGTTTCCGGGTTATGGTTGCCGCAGCTTGGGCATTTGAAGCCTGCCGCCGTTGACTCGAACTCGCCTTCATAGCCGCATTCATAGCATTTATCAATCGGCGTGTTCGTACCGAAATAGCCAACGCGGTCATAGGTGTAATCCCAAACCGTCTCCAATCCTTCAGGGTTGTTCACCAAGGATGGGAACTCGCAGTAATGAATGAAGCCGCCTCCCGTATAAGGTTCATAGTCCTTTTCAAAATCAATTTTCTCAAAAGGATTGATCTTTTTGCGCACATCATAATGGAAACTGTTCGTATAATAATCTTTGTCCGTAATATCCTCAATGCTGCCAAAGTGCTGTTTGTCCAGTCTGCAAAAACGGTCGGTCAAGCTCTCTGACGGTGTCGCATAGACACTGAACGCGTAGCCTGTCTTCTTGTGCCATTCATCTGCAACCGCTTTGAAGCGTTTCACGATATCGAGCGTGAACTTTTTGGCAGCCGGATTGTGCTCCCAATCCGGTCCATAGAATACCGTCGCCGCCTCATAAAGCCCGATGTACCCCATGGATACGGTCGCACGGCCATTCTTGAAAATGTCCATCACAGGTTGGTCTGCTTGCAGCCGTTTGCCGGTCGCTCCATATTGATACAGAATCGGAGCATTTTTCGCCTCCACCCTATCCAGCGTGTGAATCCGGAAAAGCAGCGCGCGGCAGACAAGATCAAGACGTTTCTCAAATAGGTTCCAGAAACCGGTCTGATCATCGCATGTTTCAATTGCGATCCTCGGAATATTGAGTGTGACGACACCCATGTTGTTGCGTCCGTCCGTAATGTATTGTCCGTCTTCCTGATAGGATGGGAGAAATGAGCGGCAGCCCATCGGCGCTTTGAAGTCCCCAGTCACCTCAACGATTCGGTCATAGTTCAAGATATCCGGATACATCCGTTTTGTCGCGCATTCCAATGCCAGCTTCTTAATATCATAGTTTGGATCACTTTCATTCAAATTCAATCCGCGTTTGATCGTGAACACGAGCTTTGGGAACACCGCTGTTTTGTGATCGCGACCGAGCCCAATAATCCTCACCTTCAGAATCGCTTTCTGAATTTCGCGCGCAAACCACGACTCACCAAGCCCGAAGTTCAGCGTAAAAAACGGTGTTTGTCCATTACTTGAAAACAAAGTATTGATTTCATATTCGAGCGACTGCATCGAATCGTAGATTTCTTTCTCAGTCATGGAATAAGCATAACGTTCTTGTTCCGCCGGATCCGAGAACCATTCCTTCGCCGTTTCCAAATATTTACGGAAGCTGGTTTTCGCATAAGGCTCTAATACTTCGTCCGCGCGATTGAACGATGTACCGCCATAAATATTAGAGGATACATTGGCAACGATCTGAGCTACCAGCGCAGTCGCTGTCTTAATTGATTTTGGCTGCTCCACATCTGCATTGCCGATTGAGAACCCATTTTCCAACATGCCTTTAAAGTCGATCAGCATGCAATTGTACATTGAGAAAAACGGCGAATAATCAAGATCATGGAAGTGAATGATCCCCTGATTGTGCGCGTCGGCGAATTCCTTTGGCAAAATATGGCGAAGCGCATAGTCTCTAGCTGCCACACCCGCAAGCAAATCACGTTTTGTATTAAATACCTTTTCATCCTTATTCGCATTTTCATTGGCGACATATTCATCCATATTAATTAAGTCGCGAATCTTATCATCTAACGTTTTCTCTTTAAAAATCGGTTCCTTGATCATCTTTACCGCCCCCAACATCTTGCTCTATAAGCAATTATATAACAATATATAGTATGTTCAACAGTATAGTAATACAATATGTAGATGAATCGTGTTTTTTAGGGATCGTAGAGCGAAAAATGAACTTGTGTCAATTTTTCGAACGAGTGCTTTGAGAGGGAAAAACTCCTGAGAGGATGAGAAAAAGAACAACTTATTAAGTATAACAGGTGGCACCATCAAAAAAAGCAGTAATAGGCAATAAAAATGACGATTTCGTGATCGTCATTTCCATCCTTACTGCTGAAAAATATGCTTGAGAAATTTATAAAGCCCATTGTCAAAATACGGAGCATCTGTCACCCAATCCGCCTGCGCTTTCACATGATCAGGTGCATTCTGCATCGCAGCAGAGTGACCGGCAATCCGAAACATCGGCAGATCATTTTCTCCATCACCAACCGCCAACACCTCATCCGGTGAAAGATGGTAATGATCCAATAAGCGTCGAATTCCACTTGCTTTTGAAATATTCTTTCCAACCAATTCAACATTGTTGTGCGACGATGAGAAATAATCAAAAGAGAATTCATCCTGCAATTCTTGCAACCCTGTCTTCCACGCATCCATTTCACGCACATCATCGCTGAAAAAGTAGATCTTAACAATTTCCTCGAGTTCTTTGTCAGACAGGCTGTCTTTCCAGACCATGTCTTCTAAGACCGCCTGTCTCCTTGAGAACCACTCATTAACCGCCACTGATTCCGGTTTCTCGCCATTAATTTGATCGGTAACATAGCCTCTGTCGCGACTTAGGATTGTTCGTCTGCCGCCGATCGGATGGAGCTGATAGTAAAATTTATGTTCCTCTGAGCGTTGAATCAAAAGTTGAACAAGCGGCTTTGAAAGTGTACGTTGGTAAATTTTTTCCGCACCGGCAAAAACAGTCATTCCATTTGACGCAACCATTCCCTTCGCAGGAAAATCATTTGGAAGCACATTCAAGGCATCCACTTCTGTCCGTCCGGTTACCACAAACACATGCTTGCCACGCGCGCTTAATTCCTTCAGATAGTGATTCAGTTCAGGAGTCACTTGATTATCCGGTGTCAGTGTTGTGCCATCTAAGTCAAGCATAATCGTTTGTATCCCCATATGTTCCCGCCTCCGCACAATCTAATCTCTTTCATTCATTCTAACGTTTCTTGGCGCGACGCGCATCTGTCAGCCCATATTCATGAACCGAAGCTGCACATTTTATGAAAAATCGTGTTTTTTCACGTTTCATGTGATGAAGTAAGATTCGCTTGCTCATACTAATACAATCCGTACAAAAGGGAGGAATAAACATGCTCGGTCTCATATGGTCGTTAATCGTTATCTTGTTTCTCATCTGGCTCGTACTCCTATTGCTTAAAATCGGCGGTGCAATCATCTATCTGCTTCTTGTTGCCGTAGCCGTTCTGTTTGTTCTTCAATTCTTCACAAGGAAGTAAACAACAAACCGGTCTGTTTCACACGCCAGGCCGGTTTTTACTTTCTATAAACACAATCTTTTATTACAGATTGATAGAACCTTCAATTTATGAGTAAAAATAATCAGTATTTTATTCTGTTGCAAAATTTCTTGCTTTAGCGCCAACATAATTTCTTCTTCCAAGTGATCATCAAGTGCCGAACTCGGTTCATCCATGATCAACAGGTCATAAGTCTTAACCAGTGATCGAGCAATTGCAATTCTTTGCTTTTGCCCGCCGGAACATTTTCGTACTTAGCAGTTCGTATTCTATGCAGAACACAAAAACCGGCTGCTCCCGAGAATACGAGATCAGCCGGTTTTACCGATTATCCTTTAATTTTTCTGAGCAGCCTCAGCAAGTGACGCTTCGAAGCTTTCACTGAAAATAGCGAAGGCATCATCGATTTGTTCCTTGGTGACAATCAGCGGTGGAATGAATCGGATGACGTTGTGGTCAACACCACAGTTGAGTAGAATTAGGCCTTTTTCCAGCGCATTGGCCCGAATCGCTGTAACGAGGTCGCCGTCAGGCTTTCCGTTTCGATCCACAAACTCAATGCCGATCATCAGCCCGAGTCCCCTGACCTCAAGCACCTCGTCATGCTGCTTGGCAAATTCAAGCAGTTTTCCTTTAAAATAGGCGCCGACTTCTACCGCGTTGTCGACAAGTCCGCCTTCAAGCAATTCAAAAACTGCGACACCGGCTGCGCAGGCAACCGGATTGCCGCCGAAGGTTCCGCCATGCGTTCCTGCCGGCCATTGATCCATCAGATCGCGCTTGGCCACCAGCGCGCTAAGCGGGAAACCATTGGCGATCGCTTTGGCCAGTGACATAATATCCGGCTTTACGTCAAAATTTTCATAGGCAAAGATTTTACCCGTCCGTCCGAATCCAGTCTGAACCTCATCGAACACGAGCAAAATGCCATGTTCGTCACAGATTTTGCGAATCGCTTGCAGGAACGATTTTGGCGGGACAATGTAGCCGCCCTCGCCTTGGATTGGTTCCATGATCATGCATGCAACCTGCTCCGGTTCAATCAAGTCGTGAAAAATTTCTTCGAGCGAATTCAAACAACGTGTTACTTCCTGCTCTTCAGTCAAGCCGGAATGCGTCGCATACGGATAGTCCGCGTAATAAACACTCGGCAGCAGCCCCTCATAGTTGCGGCGATATTTCGCATTTGAAGCCGTCAGCGTTGTCGTCGCGAGCGTCCGTCCGTGAAAACTGTGTTTGAATGTAATGATGCCGGGACGATGAGTAACTTGCTTGGCGAGCTTAATCGCAGCCTCATTGGCCTCCGCACCGCTGTTCGAGAAATAGATTTTATAATCCGAACCCACATGGCCGAGAATCTTCTCAGCTAGTTTAATATAAGAGGGATAGTAAACCACATTATGACCGCCATGAATGAGCTGGTCCATTTGTTCCTTAGCCTTCTCAACAATGTAAGGATGATTGTGTCCACAGTTAACAACCGCGACACCGCTGGCAAAGTCCAAATACTTTTTCCCATTCTCATCCCACACATAGGCACCTTCGCCTTTGACAACACCCAGTTGCGTCGCACGCAGCGCAATCGGCGGGAACAGATCTAATGATTTTTCATACATGCTTTTTTCCGGCATTCCACTCATACCTCTTTTTATTAAAAATTAGAAGAGCATTATCAAAGACCACTATATTACACAATATTATATAATGAATTTAATCAATCGTTTATTTACTTTTATTAAGTCAAAATTCGCACTTAATCGATCACTCATTGGAGGAACGGCCGATGGAACTCAGACAATTAAAAACCTTTCAGGTGGCAGCAGAACTGCTGAACTTCACACAAGCCGCCAAACAACTGAATTTCTCCCAGCCGACCATCACAGCGCAAGTCCGCGCACTTGAGAAAGAAATCGGTCATTCACTCTTTTTCCGAATCGGGAAGCAAACCTTTCTCACCGCGTATGGAGAAATTGTGAAACGCTATGCGGACCAGCTCTTCCCGATTTTGGAGCAAATGGACGCTGATTTGCAGGAAGAGAGCCAAGCGGCCAGCAAATTAATCATTGCAGCGTCGGAAACATTCTGTACGTATTACTTCCCGCCGATCATCCGTCAATTTTTGGATGCCTATCCTGAGATCGGCATCAAACTCGTGTCGTGTACCAGTGATAAGGTCATTGCCGGAATCAACGATAACAGCTTCGATATCGGTATTATTTCCGGATCTTACACTAAAGCCGGCGTGACGAACGTCGTCATTTCTGAAAAAGAAGATCTCATCCTGATTGTCTCAAAAGAGCTCCATGATAAGCATTCCAACCAAGAGTTACTTGAGCGCTTCCCTTTTATTAAGTATGAAATTATCGGACCATTCGAGCAGCAAATGAACAGCTATATTGAAGAAAACGACATCCAGGCACGTAAGGTCATTGAATCCAGCAGCCTCGAAGCAGTCAAGAGTGCTGTGTTGAACGATATCGGTGTCGGTCTCATCAGTCGCAATCTCGTTAAAAAAGAACTGGTTTCACGCCAGTTGTATGAAATCTCTCTGAACAAGAAACCGATTCAAATTCAAACATCTTTAATTATCGCCACAAACAAACTTACGGATCAAACGACCATGCACCTGATCAAGCTGATTGAGCAGAACTGGAACACCATCCATTAAAGAATCTTTTCCAAGAAATCCTTGGCACGCTCCGTGCTTGGATTGCTAAAGAACGCTTCCGGCGTATTGGATTCCAGTATCCTGCCATCATCCATGAAGACGACTTTGTTCGCCACTTGTTTGGCAAAGCCCATTTCGTGCGTGACGATCACCATCGTCATGCCAGATTCAGCGAGTGATTGAATAACGTCGAGCACTTCCTTGACCATTTCCGGATCAAGCGCCGATGTCGGTTCGTCGAACAGCATATAGTCCGGCTCCATCGCCAATGCGCGGGCAATCGCCACACGCTGCTTCTGTCCGCCTGAGAGCTTGTTCGGATACTGATTCTTTTTATCAAGCAGTCCGACTTTATTTAATAGTTCCTCGGCTTTTTTTACTGCGTCATCTTTTGAGAGTCCCTTGACTTTCATCGGTGCGTAGATCAGATTCTCAAGCACAGTCTTATGCGGAAAGAGATAAAAATGTTGAAACACCATGCCGACCTTTTCCCGTACTTTGGTTACCTGTTTCGGTTTCATTGCCGTCATATTGTGCTCATCGACCATGACTGTACCCGATGTGGGCTGTTCAAGCAAATTGATACAGCGCAAAAAAGTTGATTTTCCGGAGCCGGATGGGCCGATGACAACGACCACTTCGCCTTGATTGATCTGCAGTGAAACATCCTTCAAAACCTTGATGCTGCCGAAATTTTTTATTATATGTTCAGCTTTGATCACTGCGGCTCAGCCTCCTTTCGATGCGTCCGCCGATAAACGTCAAAAGAAGGATGACGAGATAGTACATGATAAACGCGACGAACATCGGTGGGAAATAAGTATAATATTGTGCCGAGACAATCTGCGAACGCCGCATCATATCAGTGACGGCAATCGTTGACACAATCGCCGAGTCTTTTGTCAGAGTAATGAATTCGTTCATCATCGCCGGCAGGATGTTCTTGATCGCCTGCGGGAGAATGATGTCCTTCATCATCGGCCAGTAGCCGACACCGAGTGCGCCGGCTGCTTCAAACTGGCCTTTGTCCACCGCATTGATTCCTGAACGAATGATCTCGGACATATAAGCCCCCGAATTCAAACCGAACGTGATAATTGCGACTGTCGTCGCATTGACATCGCCAAGGCCAAAGAGCTGCGGTACCGCAAAATAGGCGAGTGCGAGTTGCATAATCAGCGGGGTTCCGCGGAAAATCGATGTATAACCACGGGCAAGCCCATTCAATAATTTTACATTACTGATTTTGCAAAGAGACAGCAACGTTCCTAAGACAAAACCAATAATTGCCGCGCCTAACGCAATCCCCAAAGTTACCCATATACCATTAATGATATAGGGAATCGAAGGAGCAATTGTTTTGAAACTGCTAATGAGTTGTTCCATCGCCCCATTATCCTTTCAGTACTTTATTTATTACTGGTTTTTGATCCATTTGGTGACAAGCTTGTCTTTTGTGCCGTTCTCTTCCAACTTTTTCAGTGCTTTGTCAAATTTTGCTGTTAATTTGCTGTTCTTTGGGAATGCAGCACTGATCGGATCGTATTGCGTCTTGCCGTCAACGACTGCTTTAAACTGTTGGAATGTCTTGTCCTTGCTCGTGTAGCCGTAAGCAACCGTGTCAACTGTAACAATTGCGTCCAGCTTGCCGGCGCGCATCGCTTCAACCATTTCGTTCAGCTTGTCCCATGTTTGAATTTTCATCGGGATCGTTTTGCTGACTTTTTTTGCAAGTGTTTCTTGCGTCGTTCCGAGCTGAACGCCAACCTTCTTGTTTTTCAGATCTTCCATCGTTTTAATGTTTGTCGCTTTTCTCGTCAAAATAACTTGGAACGACTGATAATAAGTCTTCGAGAAATCGACTTGTTTGCGGCGATCAGGTGTATCAACCATTCCGGCCATAACAAAATCTACTTTCTTGCTGCCAAGTGCAGCTACGAGCCCGTTAAAATCCTGATTCTTTACTTCCAGTTTGTAGCCGAGTTCTTTAGCAATAGCTTTTGCCAAATCAAGGTCAAATCCAACGATCTTGTTGCCGTTTGCCGTATCAACCGATTCAAACGGCGGGTAATCCGCACTCGTACCCATTACAATTGTCTTTTTCTTGCTTGAATCACTGCTTCCTGAACTGCTGCATGCTGAAAGAACAATTAAAAGAAGAGCCATCATTACTAAACCAATTTTTTTAACCATTATCTTCGCCTCTTTTTTATATTATTGATTCCCTTGTTAGGGACCAGAAAACTTTATTATACATCTAAATCCTCGAAAATCTGCTCAGTCATTGAACGAATTAATTTCGGAAGTACGCCATATGAATAGGGCTTGTAGACGCGTTCCATCCATGTATGCGCCCGCTTGCCGTACACGCCCATATCAAGAACAGGAATGTTCAGCTTGCGAATCTGGTCGAGCGGCACGTTGTACATTTTGTCCCATACCGGGAAATTTCCAATAATCGCAGCCGTTTCTTCAGCAGTCTCGCTCATTGCGAGATAGCTGCTGTCGGCAAGATAAGGGAAAAAGCGCTTTTTGGCAAACTGCTCGCCGGTTTCTTGCTCTGCCTGACGCAATACGTGATCAAGAATCTGATCGCAGCGTTTCTCAGCCGCGACGTCCTCTCGCAGATAATTATGCGGGCAATACGGCGGGGCAAAGAACACGATCACCTTCGGACGCTTGTCTCCGGAGAGAGCCTCAAGCGCCTCAATCACCTTAAAACTGATTTGGCGGGAATCCTCGTTCGGATTCGCTTGCATCACTTGATTCGTTAATTCGTCGACAGGCACGCCTTTTGCCTTGAACTCACTCACAAATTCCTCATAGCTCAAGACATCGGTCGACCACTCGGGTGCCGGTCCTTCAAGCCCGCAATTCTTTGCGAACACAGTATACTGCTTTTTCAAAAAAAGCGCTAAATCATCACAGGCGTCTTGCGCCACTGCTTTCAACTGCTCAAGTACTTCTTTCGGTGTGCGCTCATAGAGAAAATAGTTGAAATACAGATGAGTGGTTCCTGCTGTCTGGACATTATAGAACGCTTTTTTATCCCTAAGAAAAAGACATGACGGAGGCAAAATAACTTCATCGGGAATTTGTTCCGCACAGGCCATATTATTGTTCAACGCATCATTAATTTTACTTGCGATCAGCGTTGGATCAATTCCCGAGAGCGTTTCTCCGACATGCGTTTCACGGCCCCTGATGTAGAAGCAGCCGAGCAGTTTTCCCGCAGATCCGGTATAGACATAACGGCGCGGATCACCTTTGTAAAGCGGGCTGTTGAAATCTCCGTTAATGGCCAGCAAGTAGTCAAGTCCACGCTCTTTCTTCAAGCGGATCAGCTCTTTCGTTGCTTCCATTACGCCCACATGATCATTTTCTTCGACCGGGTTAAACATGACAAGCAGGTTGCCTTTCAATTGGTTCCGATGCTCCGAATAATAGAGCAGATTGCTCAGGTGGACAGCGTCGCCGCTTTTCATATCCAGCATGCCGCGACCGAACAGCCAGTCCCCGGACGCCGCATCTTGCTGAACATCGCTATCCTTCGTGTACTTGGAAAAATAACGCTGCAGATAGTCCGGATCCAACGCATGTGACTCAAGGGATCCAAAGTCGTCAATACCGACCGTATCCATATGACCATGATAAATGATGGTCTTCTTATTTTCAAACGCCCCTTCAAGAAGAGCGAACACATTTTTTCTTCCAAGCGTATCATCACTTAGCGGCTGCGTCCAGACCTGATCCGGATTCTGCGCGAAATAAGGGAAGGAGCGGAGAATCATTTCCACCTGATCTGCCATGTTCACTTCTCCGTCCGTACCGTTGACGCTCTTCACGCTGACAAGATCTCTCGCTATTTTCTCAATCTGCTCTTCCGCCGGCAAGTCCTTAATGGCCTCATACATTATAAATTCTCTCTCCCTTTCTGTTGAATTATTCCACGGGATCACGTTGAAGCACGAGTGAGGAACAGTGAATGCCCCCACCCATTTTATTCAGTTCATCTACCGGAATCGCAATGACCTCGACACCGGCTTTTTCAAGTGCGTCGATGGTGCGAACGCCTAGAGAAGTGAAGAGTACCTTTCCAGGAGCGAGGCACAGACAATTAGTGGTCATCGGCGGATCAAGAGGATCGGTATAGATCAACTTAATACCGCGTTTCTGCAGGTATTGAAGGAACCAATGCGGCAGATTAGTCGGATCAACAAGCGCCTTGTCCACGTCAACCATATTGAACACTTCGTCAAGATGAATCATGCTGGAGGGCAGATCGACAACAACAAGATCCATGCCCTGCCAAGAAAGTATAGCACGCAACTGGTCGATCCCTTCTTGATTCACGCGAATGGAACGCCCAACCATCGCCGTTTTCCGATCAAATACCATGAAGCTGCCGCCTTCCACAAAGCCCTTTCCTTGGATGGATGCCAGCACCGGCATACCGATTTCAGCAGCCGTCTTGAGCGTACGTCGTGTTTCTCCATATCTGAATTTCAATGCAAATCGAGCCAAAATCAGACCACCGGGAATGACCATGCCGACATCACGTGCAAATAAATTGTTCGTCAACAACTGGTCGTCCTCAATAAGCGGAATGACCTCGACGCCTTCTTGTTTCAAAATGTCTGTCATCCCGTCATGCTGCTCCTGCATTTTCGCCAGATCCAGCGACTCTTTGCTTAAGCTGTAACTGACAATGTTCCCGCTCGCATCGCGAAGAATTCTCGCCCCGGCTTCCGGTTCGAATTTCGCTTTATTTAATTCATGGACCTCATTTCCCGGACGGTGGACAAAAACCTTTCTCACCTTTCCGACGGCATTCGGATTTCCCCAATCTGAAGACCAGTACTTTTCCAAAAGAGCAGTATCTTCAAATGAATCCTGAACCATATTCTCGTCAAGAAATTTATGCAACACAGACAAACAGACCCCTCCTTAGAAAATCGGCAACTCGTTTAGCACATGTTATGGAACAAAACCTTACATTAAATTCATCTGCTTCTATGATAATACAAAAATTACGTTAGCGTTATTTATAATTTTTTATGTCATGTATCTGAAAATTCTATCGCTCGTCAATTTTTTATTTATTACTTTATCAGAGCACAGTAATGATGTTAGGCACAGTTTGGGAAAATCATGTATTTTTAAAATTATTCGAACACCTCCTTCATCGCTTGTCAGATTTACTTTATTAAAGAATAACGTTGGTTAGATTTTATGACATTATAATTGACGATCTCTTCACATTCGATTATTATTAGATTTGTAAACTTCATCCTTTCTGTTTTCGTATATCCTTAATAATACGGTTTAGGGGTCTCTACCTGGGAACCGTAAATTCCCGGCTACGAAAAATATGTTCGCATATTTTTCGTAGCCCTTTTTTTGTTTTCCACAATTTTATTTGGAGATGGATGTTATGAAACGAACAATTATTAAGAATGCTGAGATCGTTACCATGGATCAAAATGAGACAATTACCCATGGAGATCTTTTGATTGAGAACGACCGAATTCAATCAGTCGGACCAACCATGCAGTCGAAGCCCGGCGATTATGTGATTGATGGAACAGGACGAACGGTCATTCCCGGATTCATCCAAACACATATCCATCTCTGTCAGACGCTGTTTCGCGGCAAGGCGGACGATCTGGAGCTCATGGACTGGCTGAGAAAACGTATCTGGCCGCTTGAAGCCGCACATGATGACGAGTCCATTTATCTCTCAGCATTACTCGGAATCGGCGAATTGGTTTCGGGAGGATCAACGACCATTGTCGATATGGAGACCGTACATTACACAAATGAAGCCTTTCAGGCAATTGCTGAAAGCGGCATCCGAGCGTTGTCCGGCAAAGTGATGATGGATAAAGGCAGCGATGTACCACTCGGCCTCCAAGAAAAAACGGATGATTCCATTCGCGAAAGTGTCGATCTTTTGGAAAAATGGAACGGGCACGACAACGGACGAATCCGTTACGCATTTGCACCGCGCTTCGTTATCTCCTGCACAGAATCTCTGCTCACACAAGTGCGTGATCTCGCCGATCATTACAACGTTTTTGTTCACACACACGCATCGGAAAAT
This sequence comes from Sporolactobacillus nakayamae, assembly GCF_900113325.1. GTDB lineage: Bacteria > Bacillota > Bacilli > Bacillales > Sporolactobacillaceae > Sporolactobacillus > Sporolactobacillus nakayamae. Next base: position 59,338 of record NZ_FOOY01000006.1, read on the forward strand.
CGCGGTGAAATTGCCATTGTTGAGCACGATACCGGTATGCGCAACATTGCATATCTCGATCATATTGGACTTGCAGGCAAGCGGTTGATTCTTGCCCATTGCATTTGGCTCACTGAGGAAGAAAAAACGATCATTCGAAACCGCGGCGTTCATGTCAGCCATTGCCCCGGTTCAAACTTAAAGCTTGCTTCCGGAATCGCTCAAGTGCCGCAGATGGCGGATATGGGAATTAACCTTGGCCTTGGCGCAGATGGCGCGCCGTGCAACAACAATTTGGATATGTTCCAGGAAATGCGTCTTGCCGCATTGATCCAAAAGCCGGTTCATGGTCCAACCGCCATGAACGCGCGGCAGATTTTCCGTATGGCGACGATTGACGGAGCAAAAGCGGTCGGTTTAGAAAATGAAATTGGCAGCCTCGAAGTCGGGAAGAAGGCGGATCTTGCCATTCTCAATTTGAATACCTTTCACTGTAATCCGATGTTCGGCACCGATCCGATTTCACGGATTGTCTATTCGGCAAACAGCTCAGATGTAGAAACCACAATCATCGACGGACGCATTGTCATGGAAAATCGACAGATGAAAACCATTGATCAAACGTTTGTTTTAAAAGAATCCGAAGTCGCCATAGAACGCTTGATGAAGCGTGCGGGGATACGCGTTTAATGATCGGAGGTTTGATGCGGGTCCAATTGGATCCGCATTTTTTCTATAGAGTAAGAACTTGATACATAGAAGTGCCGCTTCTTGAGCAAAATAATTGATCAATATATCCTAAATCTGATTCAATAGAATTGGGGTTAGCAAATGAATTGGTTAAAAGGAGGATGTTTATGAGTCACTTTGAACTGCCTGCACTTGAATTTGCTCCTGACGCCCTTGAACCTTACATCGACAAGGAAACGATGATGATCCATCATGACAAGCATCATCAAACCTACGTCACAAACCTGAACGCTGCCCTTGATAAACACCCTGAATTAAAAGACAATTCGCTGACCGACCTGATTGCTCATTTGGATAAAGTGCCGGAGGATAGTCGAACCGCCGTCCGGAACAATGGCGGTGGTCACTACAATCACTGCTTCTTCTGGAAAGTGCTTATTCCCGGAGGATCCAAGCAGCCGACTGGAGCACTTGCCGAGGCAATTGATAAACAGCTTGGCGGCTTTGAAAAATTCAAAGAAGCCTTCACCGCTGCGGCAACCGGTCAATTCGGCTCCGGCTGGGCCTGGCTAACGGTCACAAAACAAAATGTTCTTAAAGTAACCAACTCGCCGAATCAAGACAGCCCGCTCATGGATGAGGCAACTCCGCTGCTTGGGCTCGATGTCTGGGAACACGCGTATTACTTAAAGTACCAGAACAGACGCCCAGAGTATGTTAAGAATTTCTTCAACCTTATTAATTGGGATTTTGTTTCTGACGTTTACGAAAAGACACTTAACGCCAATACCGTTCTTTAATGTAAATCCCGAAGTGAGTTTATTCACTTCGGGATTTCTATGTCCCGGGCGCTTCTTGATTTTCACCGCTCACTATCGTTAGAATGGATAGGGGCTTGCTTCAAAGCCATTAGGAGGATTGACTATGAACGAAGGATTAGGTCTTATCACCATTGAAGTTTGCGATTATGGATCGCTGACCGTTCAGCACCTAGAAAAAATAGCCCGTCACCCGGAAGTCGCAGTGATGAACTATGATTGTCTGAATGTTTGCGGTATGTGCAGTTTAAAACCATTTGCGATGGTTAACGGACAGCGCGTCTTTGCGAACACCATTGATGCCTGTCTCGAAAAAATCGAAAAAAAAGTCGATGAAGAGTTAAACGCACTTCAATAATGCTTATGCATGCAGAAATTTGATACAAACCGGATCGGGAACAGACAGTTTTGAGTTAAGTGGGCTGAGATGTCCCGATACTGAATCCCGCTCAAATAAGAAGAGATCTCCGGAATTCTGATTGGCGACAATGAGAAGCGTTCCGCTTGGATCCATTTCAAAATCACGCGGCCAATCTCCCAGTGTGTCCACATGCTCAATCAAGGCCAGTTTTCCGGTATGTTCATCTATCTGAAATACCGCAATGCTATTGTGCCCGCGATTGGATGCATAAACGAAACGTCCATCGGCGCTAATCTTGATTGCCGCCCCCTGGCTGTGTCCATCAAAGTCGGCAGGAAGTGCGTTCATTTTTTGTATCAAGCTAAATTGACCATGCTCCGCATCAAAATGCAGAGCGATTACTTCATTACTCAGTTCGGTCATCATGTAGGCATAAGGTGCATTCGGATGAAATGCCAAATGCCGCGGTCCGGTGCCGGGAAGAAAAGTCAATTCGCTTTGCTTCGTCCATCGATCATCCGACAATTGATAGGTAGTGAGCGCGTCCGTTCCAAGATCTACAGTAACTGCAAAGCGACCATCAGGTGTAAAGTCCGCAAAATGGACATGCGGTCCCTCCTGACGATCAGGATTCGCACCTGAGCCCTTGTGCACCACATCCCCCACAACGTTTAGGCCAACATCTGTGTTCGATGCATAAAGACTTGCCGTACCCTTGTGATAGTTTGCATCCAAGATACGTCTGTTTTCCCGATCAATGCTGACATAGCAAGGAGATGAGCCCTCTCTCAAGCTCGTTCCAAGCAACCGCAGGTGATCGGAAGCTTCAATTGCATAGGCAGCGACACCGCCTTTCGATCCGCTTTTCATCACTGAATAAAGATGGCGGTTATCTTGGCTAATCGAAAGATAGGTCGGATTGTCCAGCTTCACCTCCGCACGCAGTGCAGTCAATTCCTTGCGCACCGTATCAAGGACAAATGAATAGATACCCTCACTCTTCCCTTTTGTGTACGTACCGATGTACCCTTTATAGCGACTCATATACATTCCTCCTTTTTGAACTGACTCTTATAGTAAATTACTTTTTCAGCAATCCCATAATGACAAAGGCAAAATGGCTGGCGAAAAAGACGAGAAAAGAAAAAAAGACGGACATGCTTAACATGATCATGAGAAGAAAATTACAACGCGCAATCCAATACATCATTTGGCCGCGCAGTGTCGGATCGAGAAGCGCGCTTAGTGCGTTGACTAAAAGTAAGAACACGAGAAGCGCACCCGCTCCGCTCCAAGCACCGCGAATGTCCTCCCTGCTCAGCGACATCCGCGACGACACACAAACCGCGATCACTAAAAACAGCCAAAAATACGGATTGGTCAGATTTTCGAAAGCAAACAGGCTACGAAAAACAGCAATAACCGCCTTATTAAGCGCCAGCCATGACGGCAAATCAAAAAACGAGAAGAGCCGCGGTGCGCCGGACACATAGTCAAAAAAGGTCCCGGAAACATTGGGCAGCATCCATTTCGCCGCGGCGGCAATCACAAGGCTGCCGCCAATTAAAGGGGCGATGCCAATAAAAAGATTGCCGATTCGCTGGTAGAAACTATTCGGATTGTATGCATGGCGGACATAGCCCATCGTTCCGCCCGAATCCACTGCTTGCAACAATTTAATTTCAGTCACGCGGTGGCGAAAAAACAGGCACATGGCGGCATGACTCAACTCATGAATCGGCGTTCCCAGCCAGGCTGTGCCATAAATTCCCTTCATTCCGAACAAGTGTATCACACGGCCATTTGCCTGTCGTTCAAGGACCCCAAGAATAAATCCGGCAATGACCAATCCGCCAAGCAGAGAGATAAACTGTGTTAACGTGAGTCCGATGATCTTCAAGGCAATAGATAGCCATGAGGGACCAATCATTTGTCAGCGCCTGCCCAAGTGCTGTTTTTCAAGAAAAGGTTTCAGGGCAAGGCGTGGCGGCGCACTCAATCCTTGCGCAATCTGATCTGTCCATGTTTCATCGCGATGACCGCCTGTTCGCGTATGGTAATAGCTTGCGACTTGCTGATCATATTTTTTGAGTGCTTCCTCGTTCGTTGTCCGGCCATATACGTTCCGATGGAAGATGTTCTCAAAGGGCAGGCGCGGCTTCTTTTCCGGCTCTTGATCCGGATAGCCGACTGCAAGCCCAAATACCGGAAACGTATAGTCCGGAAGCTGTAAAATTTCGGACGTTTTCTCAACATCCCGCTGGATACTGCCGATGTAGCAAATGCCCAGCCCCATGGATTCGGCAGCCACAGCCATATTCTGGGCAGCAAAAGCAGCATCACCGAGCGCAACCGTAAGTCTTTGCGTGGTGTCCAGCACCGAAGTATCCGCTCCGTTCCGATCACCAATCTGTTTGTTGCGGTATTGATCCGCGACAAACACGAAGAAATAACCGCATTCCTCGACATAAGGCTGATCCCCTGAAATTTCGCGCAGCTGTTTCTTGATCGCCGGATCTTCAACACCGATAATTGAAAAAGATTGCGTAAAGCTTGACGTTGATGCCGCCTGCGCACAGTCAACAAGCAGCTTTATTTGTTCTTCCGATAGTGTCTGTTTTTTAAATTTCCGAATCGAACGATGGTTTAATAGCGTATGAATCGTTGGATTATGCATCAATCATGAGTCTCCCTTATTAGAAATCTTTTTTCTAATTATACGTGATTCATTCACTGCGCGCATGAATGAACCCTTGAGTTTGATTGAATCAGAGCGCCGTTAGTTGAAGCTCCTTTATTTACCGAGCGACTTATGTTTGTTTCCGCTATTTTTAAGATTTTACATATGCGTCATTAGCGAATGTTCCTTACATACGAAAGCTCCTTTGCTCTAAATACCGTTTTGAATCATCAACCTTGTCCTTAACAGACAATTCTGTTTCACACTGGTAGGAAAGTATAAGAAAACATTTAAAGGAAACGAGTGTAAGCGGTCCGGAAAAACGCCGCGTCCTGCGGCTCACCGGACACTAGGCCGTCCATGGCCGTCGCAACTAAGTCTTCGCCTTCGCCAGAGGCTTGGCGAAGCCAAGTTTTCTAACACTGATAAAAAAGTATAAAAAAATTAAAGATTCAAGGAAACGAGTGTAAGTGCAACTAAGCCTCTGTCTGCGCCAAGGCTTGCCAATCGGCAAGTTTTCTAATAACTCATTTTGGTCCTTGATTAAGTAACGCGGAGTAAAATAAGCGGAGATTTTCCGGTTATATGCATCCTGCCGCTTGTTTCACAGGTACATAAGGGTAATTTTTCCGCTTATTCACAGAAAAACCCTCCATTTTCACGTTTTTCGATTCGATAAGCGGAATTTCTCCGTCTATTTAAGCAATTTTTTCATTAATTTTGTAATTAGGCGGAATTTTTCCGTTTATTTCTCAGATTGGGCGCTTACCTGATCGCCCAACCGAATCTTATGGCCTTATCGTCGTACCGCCAAGCTGTCGTCCATGCCGGCGCACAGAAAAACAGAGGGAGACAATCCCTCTGTTCGTGAATTCTGATTAAAATTATTTTGTCAGTTCTTCAGTAAGTACCGGTACAATTTGTTTTTTACGGGAAACGACGCCTTTAAGAGTTGCCACATTGTTGTCCAGCGTGACCTTAAAGGCTGCTTCTGCTGCCGCAGCCGCTTTACCAAGGATCAGTGCTTCGGAATCACTGGTCAGAATATTGGTCACTGCGAGTACAAACAAATCAAGATTATTCGCATCAATTTCTTTGTTAATCGCAGCTTCGAGCTCCGCCTGACGAGAAAGTGCGTCATTTGTATCCACAACGTTGACCTGAGCGATTTTCACAGCATATTTGCCCATCTCAAATGGCTTTACATCAATTGAGATCAGTTCTTCCGCCGTTTTGTCCGCGATATTGGTACCTGCCTTGAGCATATCCAGTCCGTATGATTGTGTGTCTACGCCTGAAATAGCTTCGAGTTCCTTGGCAGCCTTCACGTCTTCTTCCGTACAGGTCGGCGATTTAAACAACAGTGTATCCGAGATAATCGAGGACAGCATGAGTCCCGCAATCGTCTTAGGAACAGCAACGCCTGCTTCTTTGTACAATTTATTGATAATTGTTGCGGTACATCCTACCGGTTCGGCGCGATAGTAGAGCGGCGCTTTCGTTTCAAAATTAGCAATTCTGTGGTGGTCGACAACGGAGAGCACGTCCACCTTTTCGATATCGTCGACGCTCTGTGCGCGTTCGTTATGGTCGACCAGATAAACAGCCGGAACTTCATTAGCAACGGTTTGTACCAGACGTGGCACCTCAACCTGAAAATGCTTCAGTACATATTCCGTTTCACCGTTCAAATCGCCAAGGCGAACGGCTTCTACATCTTCGCCGAGTTTGTTCTTAAGCTCAGCAAACGCGATTGCCGAGCAAACCGCGTCGGTATCAGGACTCTTATGCCCGAAAACAAGCACTTTTCCCATTTTTTCTACCCCTTAGTTAACGTATATTGGCTATTCACAGATGATCCGTTCATAGTCTCTCAACAAAACCATACCTTATGTTTCTAAGAATTTCAATAGCTGAAGGATGCACATTAATGGGCAAGCCCACTTTTATGAAAATCATTGAAAATGAATCGACTTTATTCCCGATTCAACAATTTCGTGTTGGCAATGTAAAGCGCGCCGACAAGTACTAAAATCGCGATCGCGTACAGCAGAACCGAATGCGGATTATCATGGCTGACAATGATCAAACGAACAATCGCTGTCACGCCAATATAGACAAAATAACGGAGCGGAAAATGATAATGAGCCTGAAAATATTTGATGATCAGCGCGATAAATTCAAAATAGAGGAAGAATACAAGAATTCCCTCCAACAAATGATAGTACGAGGCATTTTCACTCAAAAAGAGATAAGTAAAAAATTGATACGTTTCCTTAATCAAGGCAACGCTGAGGACAACTGCCAGAGCGATCAGTACAATGTTCAGTGTCCATTGCAGGATCGTTGTAATGGTTCGATCAATCTTATTTCGCTCCAATGGATTCACATCCTTTTTCAATGAATACCTTATAAAAAGATTCTTCTTATCTTTAAATAGTATACCGTTATCTGAATTAATGGAATCATGAGCACAACGAGAATCGGGTAGATCGGAAAAATTTCTACAAATAGCGGATAGAAGCACATGGCACCGGCACATATCGGTACAGCTGCCCATATGGTGAGAAAAGCAGTATGCGAAGCGTTAGCTGTGATGGCCCGTTCACGCTCGTCATCTGATGGCGTAACAAGCGGATAGATCCAGAATGATGATTTGTTCTTTCGTTTATTCCACAAATGATCCATTCCTTCAATGATTCCTAAAACAAGAATAGGAAGAAACCAGATCAATTTTATTTCTATTGAAAAGTTATCCGTATCACTGTAAATCAAATCGGCTAAGCCATTGGTCAATTGAATCAATGGAACCATGGCAAGCGCAAATGAACTAATTGTACAGAGTGACATGATTAGTGAAAACCAAAAGCGCTTCATTTTTCACTCTCTCCTTTCTCTAATAAAAAAACGTCATCCATAGGCAGTTGAAACACATCGCAAAGTTGCAGGCCAAGCAGCAGTGACGGGACATAGTCACCTTTTTCAATAGATGCAATCGTTTGTCGTGTCACGCCAACCTTTTCGCCCAATTGCGCTTGCGTCCAGTCATGGCGCGCGCGCAGTTCTTTTACACGATTCGATAGAAACACCATTTTCAGCTCATTTCAATGTATAGTAAACCAAACATAATGTTAACTCTAATTAACATTATAGATGTAAAAAAAGCGGCGGTCAAACAGTTTCAAATTGAAACGTTCGCGCCGTCCCCTTTTTAACTTTTCTTCAGTTTTCTGGCAATCACATTACCCAGCGACTGGATGATCTGAACAATGACAATCAGAATAATAATGACTGCGTACATGACATCAGGCTGGAAGCGTACATAGCCGAATTGATAGGCCAAGTCGCCAAGCCCGCCGGCACCGACAAATCCGGCCATCGCCGTCTCGCCGATTAATCCGATAATGGCAATTGTCAGTCCAAGTATAATTGATGATCGAGCTTCACGAATGATCACATGCCAAATGATTTTCGGAGTTGAAATCCCCATCGATTGGTACGCCTCAATCACACCCTTGCTCACCTCAAGCATCGCCGTTTCAAGCAAACGCGCAATAAATGGCGCACAGGCGATCACTAATGGGACAATAACCCCTCGAACTCCGATCGTCGTATGGGCAATGAACTTTGTGAACGGAAGCAAAAAGAATAACAAGATAATGAATGGTATCGACCGAATGATATTGATCAATGAGTTGACAATCGTATAAACAACGATATTTTCCCATTGACCTTGTTTCCTCGTCAAAACAAGCAGAATACCTAATGGAAGGCCGATAAGTATGGAAAATGCGAGCGAAATAAGCGTCATTTGTGTTGTTTGAATGAAGCCTTCCCAGATCGCGTCGCCCCATTGATTCAGAAAATCTGCCATCAGCCCTTCACCTCATCCACGAGAATATTCTGTTCATGCAAAAATTGTATGGCCGTTTCAACCTTATTCTGATCCCCTTTAATATGGACCAGCAGATTACCGACCGATTGATCCTTCAGTTGGTCGATTCCGCCCGCAATAATACTTGGCAGAACGTCGAACTGTTTCGCCAAAGTGGCAAGCACCGGATCTTTCGATGACTCACCGAGGAATGTCAGCTTGACCAGTTTCCCCGACTTCAGCAACTCACTTTTCAGTGATGCTGGAATTAGGAATTTGGCTTCATTGCTGATAAACTGCTTCGTCATCGCTTCCTTTGGCCGAGTGAATACATCGACAACTGAGCCCTGTTCAACAACCCGGCCATTCTCCATGACTGCCACCCGATCACAAATACGCTGAATGACATTCAGTTCATGAGTAATCAGGAAAACGGTAATACCAAGCTCTTTATTCACTTTCAGCAAAAGTTCAAGGATCGCGTCTGTCGTATTCGGATCGAGCGCGCTTGTCGCTTCGTCGCTAAGCAGTACTTCCGGTTCATGCGCGAGCGCACGGGCAATCGCTACCCTTTGCTTCTGGCCGCCGGATAACTGGCTTGGAAAAGCACTTCGACGATCCGACAGACCGACAATTTCCAAATATTTATCAGTGCGGGCCTTGATCTCTTCCTTCGATACGCCTTCCAGTCTCAGAGGCGTTGCAACATTTTCATAGACATTCGCCGTTTCAAGCAAATTGTAGCCTTGAAAAATCATGCCGATCTTTCGTCTTAATTGCCGCAAACCTTTTTTATTCAGTCCCAAAACATCCTGATCATCGACAAACACCTGCCCGCCGGTTGGTCGTTCAAGCAGGTTCACACAACGAATCAGCGTGCTTTTTCCGGCGCCGCTGAACCCAATCACACCGAAAATTTCACCTTTATTCACCTCTAGGGAGACGTCCTTCAAGGCTTCAATCTTGTTTTTTCCAACCCGAAACGTCTTTGACACATGCTGCAATTTAATCAAGAAGCTGCCTCCTTACCAAGCAGGAACTACAGAACCGCCGAATTTCTTCTTAATGAAATCTTTAACTTCTTTTGAGTGGTAATACTTTTTCAGCTGCTTTACAACTTTGTCGTTCTTATTATCGGTACGAACAACGAAATAGTTTGGATATGGGTTGTTTACTAACGGTTCATGGTAGATTGAGTCATTCAGAACGGTAAGTCCGGCGCCCATCGCAAAGTTCGTGTTGATTGCTGAGGCAGTAACTTCGCCAAGCTGAGCCGGAAGTTGAGCCGCATCCATTTCAATGATCTTCAGATTCTTCGGATTGCTGACAACATCTCGTTTCGTTGCTGTCACGTTAGAACCTTTTTTCAGTTTAATTACACCGGCTTTTTCAAACAATTGCAAGCCGCGAAGTTCGTTTGCCGGATCGTTCGGAACTGCGATTTTATCGCCCTTCTTCAGATCTTTAATGTCCTTAATGCTCTTGGAGTAGATCCCCATTGGGAAAGCGACTGTCTTAAATACGTCGGTAATTTTGTAATCTTTATTTTCAATCTGATTCTTAAGGAATGGAAGTGTTTGATAGCTGTTCGCATCCAATTCTTTTTCATTCAGAGCGATGTTGGGTTGATTGTAGTCATTAAAAACTTTCAAGTGAATCGTCAAACCATCTTTTTTAGCTAGCTTCACCACTTGCTCCATAACCTGTTGATGAGGGCCTCCGGTCACGCCGACCGTAATTTCTTTTTCACTCAATTCTTTTGAAGAACCGTTGCCGCAAGCAGCTAGCACGAATACTAGAGAAAATGCCACTAATGCTGATAAAAGTGCAGTAACCTTTTTCAATCTGTCTTCCTCCCATTTGTATATAAGAATACTATGAATTCTAACCGCAGATTCTTCAAACCATCCTGTTTCCCTTCTCCTGAGAAGTTGGAAAATATAAAGAGCTTCCCCCGATAAGAGAGAAGCTCGACTTGTCCGTATCTTCTCTTATCTCTCAAAACCCAAACGGATTCTGCAGGAATTGGCACCTAAATTTTCATTTGGTTGCCGGGTTTCATCGGGCCAGTCCCTCCGCCACTCTGGATAAGAAGTATTCAATTGGTTAGTAGTTTGATTGTACAATGAAACGATTAATGTGTCAAAAGTTTGTCATCACTTTTGAGAGCGTTCTGATAGTCAATGACTGTATCTCATCATTTTATTGGTTCAGCCGTCGCATAGCCTTGCGGATGGCTGCTGTGCCATTTCCAAGCGTCCGCAAGAATTTCAGGAATGTTTGTATGCTGCGGATTCCATCCGAGCACACGTTTTGCTTTTTCCGGTGAAGCAATCAAGGTACTTGGATCTCCAGCCCTTCTCGGAGCAAGTTCTGCAGGAATCGCTTTGCCCGTCACTTTGCGTGCGGCCTCAATGATTTCTTTAACGGAGAAGCCTTCGCTTGAGCCGAGGTTGAAAACGTCACTCTTACCGCCATCAAAAAGATATCGAAGTGCCAGACGATGCGCAGCAATCAAATCCTCAATATGCACATAGTCGCGCACGCAAGTCCCGTCCTTCGTGGCGTAATCATCACCGAAAATTGAGATATGATCACGTTCGCCGGCTGCGACTTGAAGCACAATTGGAATTAGGTGTGTTTCCGGATGGTGATCTTCACCGATAGCGCCGGACTTGCTTGCACCGGCAACGTTGAAATAGCGGAGTGCGACAAAACGCATACCATATGCGCGATCGCACCATTTCATCATTTTTTCCATAGTCAGCTTGGTCTCGCCGTATGGATTCGTCGGTTGGGTCGGCATCTCTTCTGTAATCGGCACCACTTCCGGCTCACCGTAAGTCGCCGCCGTTGACGAAAACACAATATGCTTTACATTATTTTCTTGCATGACTTCAAGCAATACCTGCATTCCATATACATTATTATTGAAATACATCAGCGGTTTCTCCACCGATTCGCCAACCAGTGAATTCGCCGCAAAATGAATGACACCTTTAATGACTTCTTTTTTAAAAACAGTGTCTAAAAATGCTTTGTCACGAATATCGCCCTTATAAAATTTCGCTTTAGGATGCAGTGCTTCCTTGTGACCCGTTTGCAGATTATCGACAACCACAACATCTTCCCCGGCATCAATCAGCTGATAAACGGCGTGTGAGCCGATATAACCTGCTCCGCCTAATACTAAAATAGACATAAACTACCCCTTCCCGTCCTGAACGTGACATTAACTTCTTTTATTTTCCACCTTATACACATGCTTGACAAGCCTTATTCGGCAACCCTCTTGAACTGAATCGCCACTGTTGTTTTTAAAGCACGCTCAAGATGCTTTTTATGCCTTTGCGCTGCCTGTTCTTCAAAATAAGCGTCATCATGATAATAGGCGATAATTTGAAGCTGCTTTTTCTTCGTCATTTTGACGGCTAAACGATCAACAACATGCAATTTTGTACGATCAAAGTCATGGGCGAGCCGTAGTACAGCACCTAATATCTCATACACCTTCATTTCATCTTTAGCCAGCAGCTGCTGGAAAGGTTTAGCGAAATCAATGAGATTCGCGCGATTTTTAAATGAAGCAACGAGAGCTACTGCCAGTCGGTCGTGATGACTGATCCCATTAATGTTAATATTCGTCAACAAGTAAAAGGTTTGTGCACTGCTCGATTCATTATTCACAAACTCGCCAAGGTACGCAAGATCGGCACTATGAGAAAGTACCCAGGCAATACGTTTTTCCGAGCCTTTTCCCTTTAACAATTCAAGTATACCGTCAAGCACTTGAAAGGCCAACTTCTTCACATATGCGGTATGGTGACTGTCCAAATTGAAGTTATGCCTCATCTGTCTCATACTTTCATTCAAAACATAGGGAATACGCGTCTCATCTCTCTGCCGAAGCATCCATTCATAAAAGGCGCCTTCGCGGAGACCTTCACCACTCAACATGAATGTTTCCCCATGATTCATTTTCACAAGCAAATTGATGACTGCCGACGCCGGTAAAATAATGTCGGACCTGTCTTTGGAAAGTCCGTCCATACTTTCGCGTTCCTCAATGGTCATGGATGCCAATTTTTTCGTCAAATTGTTCAGCCGCTCACGAGGAATCGTGTATTGATGAAGCCCGACCATTGGATAATGCTCCTGAATTTGGTCAATACGCGCCAGATTACGGGCAGTCCCGCCTATACCGATAATTGGGAGTTCATTGCCGCACAGCCAATCGAGTGAGCTGAATTTCTTTTTAACATAGGCCTCTAGCCGTTCCATTTTATTCGGATCACCGTTTTTATAAAAGGTTTGATAAAGCGTCACAGCTCCAAACGGAAAAGAATGCGAGTGAACCAGCCGGCGTCCTTTGAACATCGTGACTTCAGTGCTTCCGCCTCCAATGTCGATTGAAATGCCATCGTCGACATAAGTCGAATTAATGACTGCGAAATAGCCGTAATACGCTTCCTTTAATCCGGACAGAAGCCGAACCTCCACCCCTGTTTCATTTAAAACACGTTTCAATACTGTGTCCCGGTTCTTCGCTTTGCGCATCGCGGCAGTGGCAAAAGCGTCGACCACGCACACATCCTTTTCACGCTCAATGATGAATTGGAATCGTTTTAGAACCGACAGAAGAACAGCAGTACCTTCTCTACTTAAATTGTCGTTTTCATCTATGTAGTTACTTAATCTTGCCACTGCTTTAAAATTTATAAGTTCTTTAAAAAAATAGTCACGATCAATGCCAATAATCACAAGTCGAATCGAGTTTGACCCTATGTCAATCATCGCATGTTTCTGCACAATCTCCAAAATATTCTCCCCCTGCCCATTTCGCCCGGAGAGCGTGAATTTCGTCAACCCTTTAATTAGCAGTATGATCAGGCTCTTCTCAATTAAAATTATAGTCTAAAAAGTGGATCTATGCGTGAAAATGCTCTAATTACAGAAAAACTGATCGTCAACTCAATCTTTTTTTAGTTCTGAGTTATCCGGAAACTCCTCGACGACTTTGACCCCATTCATCTTCAAATGACGCTCAATTGATTTTGTCATTTGCTTCAGCACGGCAATACGCGCGTACCATTTGTTATTAGCAGGGATTATATGCCAAGCGGCAGCGGCTGTATTGGTTTTCTTGAACATTTCTTCAGCGGCTATGACATAATCATCCCACTTCTCACGGTTTCGCCAGTCTTCATCCGTAATTTTCCATTTTTTCAATGGGTCTGACTCTCGACTTTTGAAGCGTTTGTATTGTTCTTCTTTACTAATGTGAAGCCAGAACTTATCAATCATGTAACGGTCATCGGTCAGTGCTTTTTCAAAATTATTTATTTCTTGAAACGCCCGTTTCCACTCGTTCGGTTCCGCCAATTTTTCCACGCGTTCAACGAGTACCCGCCCATACCAGGAGCGGTCAAAAATCGCGATCTGTCCATATTGAGGAATTTTCCTCCAGAAACGCTGCATATAGTGATAGCGCTTCTCATGAGGCGCCGGTGCAGCTATCGGCCAGACACGAACGCCCCTTGGATCAAGGTTAGCTACCGCCCGTTTAATCGCCCCTCCTTTTCCGGCTGCATCCCATCCCTCAAAGACAAACAGAACCCCTAATTTATGCTCAAGAAGCAAGTGCTGCATTGATAGCAACTTCAATTGGTACTTCGCCAGCTTTTTCTCGTATACCTCCTTATGCTTTATGCCCCGTTGCAGATCCACTTTAGCTAATTTTCCTTCTTCCATTTTTAACCTTCCTCTCATTTTTTCGATAATTTTAAGATATGGCTTTTGCGACATGACTATCCAAAAACATATCGTATTATCCATATCAATTCATAATCTGATGAGGCATAATTATTTGAATTACGCTCACACTATCTCATGGCGGCAACGCCAAAATCCAATAGAGGGCTGTGGTTATTGTGGGACATAAAGATGAAAAATTCAATAAGTCGGAAAATCAATTTAACGAAGAGTTTGCCGAACCACTTGACGAACATTCTGTAGAAGAAAGAGAACGCGCGCAGCGCACAGGTGACAACGCAACTTCAAAAAATTACGGCGAATGTCACAGTCACAGCAAAGACCAGAACCATAATAACAATCGTTAAGCCCCTAATGAAAAGAGCGGAGACCGTTTCAATGCGGTTTCCGTTCTTTTCTGCATATTAATTTTTAAATGAGTGAATCGGAGCCGGAATCCGACCGCCTCTATTAATAAAATCGGCGGAGGAGTTGTGATTAAAATCCATGACCGGAGCGTAGCCAAGCAAACCGCCGAATTCGACCGTATCTCCGACAGATTTACCGGGAGCGGGAATCACGCGGACCGCTGTCGTCTTATTATTAATGACACCAATTGCCGCTTCATCAGCGATCATCGCGGAAATGGTTTCTGCAGGTGTATCTCCGGGAATCGCAATCATGTCGAGACCTACGGAGCAAACCGCGGTCATCGCCTCTAATTTTTCCAGATTCAACGCGCCCTTTTCAACCGCGTGGATCATTCCAGCGTCTTCGGATACCGGAATGAACGCCCCACTCAAACCGCCGACATGGCTGCAGGCCATAACGCCGCCCTTCTTGACAGCGTCATTGAGCATCGCCAATGCGGCGGTTGTACCATGCGTACCCACAGATTCGAGCCCTATCTCTTCAAGAATATGGGCGACAGAATCACCGATCGCCGGTGTCGGCGCTAGGGACAAGTCAACGATACCGAAAGGAACACCGAGCCGAGTTGATGCCTCGTGACCAACGAGTTGGCCCATACGCGTAATTTTAAAGGCAATCTTTTTAATTGTGTCCGATACAACATCGAACGGTTCGCCTTTTACCTTTTCAAGCGCTCTCTTCACAACACCCGGACCGCTCACACCAACATTAAGGACGCAGTCTTCTTCGCCGACACCGTGAAAAGCGCCAGCCATGAAGGGGTTATCCTCAACGGCATTCGCAAAGATGACTAATTTGGCGCAGCCTAAACCTTGCCTATCTGCGGTTCGTTCTGCCGTTTCTTTAACAATACCGCCCAGTTGCTTAACTGCATCCATATTAATGCCGGAACGTGTGGAACCGACATTGACTGATGAACAAACAAAGTCGGTTGTCGCAAGTGCTTCCGGTATCGAACGGATCAGCTTGTGGTCAGCAGCCGTATACCCTTTTTGGACCAGCGCGCTGAACCCTCCAACGAAATTAACTCCGGTTGTTTTCGCAGCCTTGTCCAAGGTTTGCGCAAAGGCAACATAGCTTTCATCCTGCGACGCTCCTGCCACAAGCGCGATTGGTGTAACGGAAATTCGTTTATTAATAATTGGAATACCAAATTCATCTGAGATAGCTTCCCCGGTTTTCACCAGGTTTTCAGCTAGGCGTGTGATTTTATCGTAGATCTTCGCACGCGCCTTCTCTCCATCGCTGTCAATACAATCCAAAAGTGAAATGCCCATTGTTATTGTTCGGATATCTAATTTTTCTTCCTCAATCATCCGAATCGTTTCTAATATTTGTGTTGTTTCCATGTTTTTTTCTTTTTCCTCCAACTTATAAGCTATGCATGGATGTAAAGATTTCTTCACGCTGAATTTTAATCTGAACACCAAGATCTGTGCCTTTATCAGCTAGAGACTTTTTAATTTCTCCAAAACTGTCTGAAACAGCCGATAAGTCAAGAATCATCATCATGGTGAAATAACCGTTCATGATGGTTTGGGAAACATCAAGAATATTTACGTCAAGCTCAGCCAGCTTGCTGCTGACACCTGCAATAATACCGACATTATCCTTGCCAATTACTGTTAAAATCGCCTTCACTTGTTCCACTCCCTGTTTGTCATTTACCTAAATTCATGTTTTTTGTTCGTTAGTCAAAATCGAGTACTGTCCCAATTACTTTTTCAGGGCAGCTCCTTATTGCCATTATCTCAAGAAATTTTTATGATGCAAGCGAATCTGAAACATTGACAAAAAGAAGCCATTCTTATAAGATGAATTATGGTTTTAAAGGCTTTCGCGGGTGTAGTTTAATGGTAAAATTAGAGCTTCCCAAGCTCTCGTCGTGGGTTCGATTCCCATCACCCGCTTTACAAGCAAAAAATTTTCAGGAGCGGATTTCCGCTCTTTTTTCGTTGCGTAAGACTTTAACCAGCTGCAAAAAATCGGCCAATTAGATGCTGGTCACTTTACCGAATCTGCTCAAATGCTCAATTCGATTGTAATCAATAATCTTCCACGAATCGCCAGCTGTCGCAATATGACTGATGCATGTGTTGAAAAGCTTGGTCTTTCCCGTTCCAATTTCCCCATTTGACAGGATTGCCAGAATAACATTAATTAGACCTCCATGCGCGACGAGCAGGATCGTCTGATTGGGAAAGCACGCTCTCATCGTTGAAAGGCCGTGAACAACACGCTTTTTGACAAAGTCAATGGGCTCCATATCCGGAATGTTTCCATCCGGGAACTGTTCATCACGCTCCGGGATTGTCATGCCGGACGCCTTACCGTACGCTTTTTCAATGAAGTCTGCGTTTTCTATTAAAGGCAAATTTCCAATATAATTGTTCACGATCTCCGCTGTCTGCTTTGCGCGAAGCAGTGGACTGGTCACAACAGCGGAAAACTTCGAGGATTCCAGAAATTCTCCAACCATTTCAGCTTGTTGTCTTCCCCGCTCATTCAGCGGTATATCTTCGCGTCCCTGCAGTTTCCCGATCGCATTCCAATCGGTCTCTCCATGCCTGACTAGGCAAATTGTCGTCATGATCAATCCTCCAACTGTTCTTTCTGATAAAGCCCGCTTATCACAGGCTCCAAATAATCTTATCTCCTATTATATCGGAAAATTATTTCTTATGTAGTGCCAAGTTTTCCAATTCATTATCCTGAACGACAATTCTTATCACCAATCAAGGCGTGAGCAGTGTGAAAAAGAACCGTCACCAATTAATCGGAAACAGTTCTTTTCTTAGACCACGCGAGCAATGCGTGGATAAGTATATAAAAAAATTTTTTCTTTACCTTTGCCCTTTTATATACGGAACACCATCCGCTTTTGGAGCTTCTGCACGACCGACAAATCCGGTGAGTACAATCAATGTCAGTACGTATGGCGCAGTCAGCATAATGACCGAAGGCAAACGATCCAAATACGGAATCTGCTGACTCGTAATACTGAGTGCTTGGGCGAACCCGAAAAACAATGATGCACCCATGGCGCCAATTGGATGCCATTTACCAAAGACAAGTGCGGCAAGCGCGAGAAAACCTTGTCCGGCGATCGTCGTCACACTGTAGTTGGATGTAATTGTTACCAAATATACGGCACCGCCGATTCCTCCGAACACACCGCTCAGAGCGACACCTATGTAGCGCATCCTGCTGACATTAATGCCAAGCGTGTCTGCAGCAGCCGGGTGTTCACCTACCGAACGAAGGCGTAATCCGAATGGCGTTTTGAAAATAATAAACCAGACAAACACAGAGACAAGAATGGCAAGGTATGATGTATACGTCACTTGTTGAAAAAAGATTGGTCCTATAAAGGGAATCTTGCTTAATCCAGGAATGCTGATTTTATCAATATTATGCGAAATATAAGGGGTCTGCCCTTTTCCATCAAAAATCATTTTCACGAGAAAAATGGTTAACCCTGCTGCAAGAAAATTTAACGCCACGCCGCTGACTGTTTGATCTGCGCGGAAAGAAATCGAGACCACTGCGTGAATCAACGAGAAAATCCCCCCTGCAACAGCCGCAATTAAAATGGCAATCCAGGGAGATGCGTCACCAAGTCCCGCGCGCTCCAACCCTAGGGTAGAAATAGCCGCCGTAAAGGCACCGACTGCCATCAATCCTTCCAGTCCGATGTTGACAACTCCCGAACGTTCAGAGAAAACACCGCCCAATGATGTAAAAATCAACGGGGCAGCGGTAAGCAGTGTCGAAGGAATAATAATCGTCAATACTTCAAAAAGGCTCATTATTTGTGCCCCTTTCTCGATAGGCGGCCGAGCGCCCACTTAATCACATACCCGGAGCCGACAAAGAAAATAATCAGAGCAATGATGATCTGAATTAATTCAACCGGGACTCCGGCTACCGATTGCATCGTCAAGCCGCCGGTTTGCAATCCGGCGAACAGCGCACCGGAAAGCAATACGCCAACCGGTGTGTTTAAGCCGAGCAAGGCAACAGCAATACCATTGAAACCAATCCCGGTAAATGCAGAATTAATCGTCATATACTGATAAGTGCCCAGTCCTTCCATCGCACCACCTAGGCCAGCAAAGACACCGGAAATTGTCAGCGACAGAATAATATTCCGACTAACATTCATTCCTGCATACTTCGACGCGTCAGGGCTGAAGCCGACAGCACGGAGCTCATAGCCCTTTGGCGTTTTCCATAAAATGAACCACATCGCCAGCACTGCGATAATCGCTACAATAAAGCCCCAGTGAAGCCGAGAACCCTGAGTCAAGTTGGCAAGAAACGGGGAAGCCAGTGATGCTGCGTGTGGTATTGTCGGTGTGCGTTCCCCTTCGGTATAAAGAAAATTCTTTATGATATACGCCGTCGAATAGAGAGCAATATAATTCATCATAATCGTTGAAATGACTTCATGCACTTTAAATTTTGCTTTAAGAAGGCCGGGGATATAACCCCATAATGCTCCCGCTGCCCCGCCGGCGAGAATAGAAAGCGGAAGCAGAACCACTTTTGGAAGGTGACCAAAAATGATGGCGCAAGCCACAGAGGCCAACCAGCCGGCCATCAGCTGACCTTCCACACCAATATTGAAAAGACCGGTGCGGAAGGCAAATGCAACAGCGAGTCCTGCAAGTACAAGCGGGATCATCGCCCGGATCGTTTCACCACCATAATAGGGCTGAAGGAAAATGGATTCCACAATGGATTGATAAGCCAGCAACGGATTGTAACCAATGATGAGCATGATGATCGCCCCGCAAAGCAGGCCAAGTACTACGGAAACAACAGGGATCAACAGATTGATCCAATCAACTTTTTTCAAAAGTCTGTTCACGACTCTGCGCCTCCTTTCTTACGACCGGCCATAAGCAAGCCAAGTTCATTCTCATCCGTTTCTTTCGGATTCACGATATCAATGATGTTCCCCTCATAGATCACAGCAATTCGGTCACTTAAATGAAGAATTTCGTCCAACTCAAAAGAAACAAGCAGAACTGCTTTCCCCTTCTTCTTTTCATCGAGCAATTTGCCATGAATAAACTCGATCGCGCCAATATCCAGTCCTCGTGTCGGCTGTGCCGCAATCAAGAGTTGCGGACTTCGATCCACTTCACGAGCGACAATAACCTTTTGCTGATTGCCTCCCGAAAGTGAGCGTGCAAGCGTTTTTTCACTTGGAGTGCGGATATCAAACTCTTGGATCAGTTGTTCCGCCTTTTTGGTAATCACTTTGTTCTTTAAAACGCCGGATTCGGCATAAGGCTTTTTATAGTAGGTTTGGAGTACCATGTTCTCGCCAATCGTGAAATCCAACACCAAGCCATGTTTCTGCCGGTCTTCCGGTATATAGCCCAAGCCTGCCTCTACAATTTTTCTTGTTTTTTGATTCGTAATATCTTGACCGTTGAGTTTGATCGTTCCCTCTTTAACTTTGCGCAGACCGGCGATTGCTTCAATCAGCTCCGTTTGCCCGTTTCCGTCCACACCCGCGATGCCAAGAATCTCTCCACCATGTACGGACAGGTGTAAATCCTTGATCACATTAACCTTGCGAGAATCCAGTACATTAAGATGCTCAATTTCCAATACCTTTTCCTTAGGATCGTATGGTGCGTCATTGACTTGGACATGAATTTTACGTCCAACCATCATACTGGCTAAATCGCTTGGATTCGTCTCGGAAATCGACATCGTATCTATATTTTTCCCGCGCCTGATGACGGTGCAGCGATCACATGCCTCAAAGATTTCTTTCAACTTATGCGTGATCAATATAATTGACTTGCCTTCCGATACCAAGCGTTTCATGATCACGATCAATTCTTTAATTTCAATCGGAGTCAGCACAGCTGTCGGCTCATCGAAAATCAGTATATCTGAGCCTCTGTAGAGTGTCTTTAATATCTCCACACGCTGCTGCATCCCTACTGTAATATCCTCGACCTTTTGATAAGGATCAACGTCCAGCCCGTATTTTTCGGAGAGTTCCTTAACAATTTTGACTGCTTTCGCCATATCCAGCAAGCCATGCTTTTTTGGTTCTCTTCCCAAGATAATATTTTCAGCAACAGTAAACTTGTCGATCAGCATAAAATGCTGATGCACCATGCCTATGCCGAGCCGAGTTGCGTCGTTGGGGTCATTAATGACTGCCTTTTTCCCATGAACATATAGTTCTCCCTGATCAGGCTGATAGAGACCAAAAAGGATATTCATCAACGTTGATTTTCCGGCTCCATTTTCACCGAACAACGCGTGAATTTCTCCCTCTTCTACCTGAAGGGTAATGTTGTCATTAGCCACAATACCGGGAAATTCTTTCCTAATATGTCTCATTTCAATTGCATAGGACATGCCTTCAGTCTCCCATCTCTGAATATGTAAAAAAGTTTGTCCTTATCACTATGTCAAAACTTGTTTTTTGCTTAATTATAATAGATGGATGAGACAGAATTCCGCCTCATCCATCAGCAAATATTAATAATCACTTCAAATTAGCAAGATATTCCTTTAATTCCTTGTCCGTTGTTGGAACAGTGATCGAACCATCAATGATCTTACCTTTATAGTCATTTACAGCGTCCAAAGCTTTCTTCGATACGTTTTCAGTTGTTGGCGCGATACCTACACCATTTTGTTCAAGTCCGAATTCAAGTACTTTTCCGCCTGGAAATTTGCCTGCTTTTGTTTGCTTCGTTACATCATAGATTGCTTTATCCACACGTTTCACCATGGAAGTAAGTGTTACGTTTTCCGGCAGTCCTTGATCATGCTGATCTTTATCGACACCGATGACCCATACCTTCTTGCCATTCTTGGTGCGATTCTTCGCTTCCGTAAATACACCATTGCCCGTATTGCCGGCAGATGCATAAATAATGTCCGCGCCTTTTGTATAAATTGTTTGAGCGATTGCGCGTCCTTTATCCGGTGCATCGAAAGCACCGGCATATTGAGCATAGACTTCCGCTTTCGGATTCACAGTTTTTACACCGGCTTTAAAGCCGTTTTCGAACTTCTTGATCAGTGCTGAATTAATACCGCCGATAAAGCCGACTTTATTTGTTTTCGTTGTCAAACCTGCAACGACACCGACCAAGAACGAGCCTTGTTGTTCTTTAAATGTAATGCTTGCCACATTTTTCAGAGGTTTATTGTTCTTATCAACAGCAACGGCATCAACAATACCGAGTTTCGCTTTCGGATTCTGTTCAGCAATCTTCTGAACGTCACTCTGCATCAGGAATCCAATGCCATAAACCACGTTGAAGTTCTGGTGAATCATCGTATTCAAGTTCGGTGAATAATCCGAAGCTTGAGTTGACTGCAAATACTTAACGCCCGTCCCTGTTTTCAGGTCGTTGTCTTTAGCAAAATCTTTCAAACCTTCCCAAGCAGACTGGTTGAAGGATTTGTCATCAACGCCGCCTGTGTCCGTAACCATACCGGCTTTAAACGCGCTTTTCTTTGTCGCGCTGTCACCGCTCGATTTGCCATTGCCGCATCCAGCAAGAACAGATGCCATGACAACAACGAAAGCTACGAGCACTGCTATTCTCTTTTTAAACACTTAAAATCCCCCCGTTAAATCTTTTTAATTAAACTCACAGACTTTACTATAGCTTATCTCAGTTCAAAAGGAAACCAATAACTAGCGAAAAAGCGAAAATTTAGTAGAACAACGGAATAATCGTTCGGTTTTTATTATTTATCCCCGTCAAAATTCTTTAATTCATGCGTATTTCACATGAATCGTTGCTCTTCACCTGCTTTCTCCTTTCCATAATAGATTATCTCTCAACTATTTTAGTTCTTATGCAAAAAAAATGGTGGTTACTGTCATATTATCTGACAGAGGTCATGCCATTCATATGATTACAGTACACAGGATACTTTTGTTATAATGAAGCCAAAAGGGTTCTGAGGAGGTTTCTATTTATGGATCGGCTTCTATTTATTGAAACAGGATTTGGTATTGACGTTCATGGTCAAGATGTGACAACCGCTGCTGTCCGTGCCGTTCGCGATGCGATTCACCGCAATTCTATGCCAGGCATCACTCACTTTCTGCCGGAAAATGATCTGAATAACATGAAAGTGACCATTCGCCTCGCCGTTCCTATGGATAAAGAATCCCTGGACTTTGAAAAAGTGAAAGCCGAGATTCCCTATGGCACGGTTCACATTGTAGTTATGGACGGAGGTATGGCTGCTCCAAGCGGAATCGTACTTAAAGAAAAAAATGATAAAAACGATTTAATGTACATTGTTAACGCTTCGGTAGAAGTGGGCTGCTAAAGAGGAAAAGAGGCCGGTAAGCGCATCTATATCTTGCTTCCATTGGCCTCTTTTCTCTTCTTATTCCTTGTATCGATCATAGAGCTTTTCGCGATGCGCGTTAACCACATCATCCAAACTTAACTGATACAGATCGGCGAGAATCGCTAAATTTGAGAGCACATCGCCAATTTCTTCAGATAGATTCTGCTTGATCTCAGCCTTTGTTTCGGCAGACTCACCCGGATGATCACGCCCTATCTCATAGGCGCGAACCGCGCGCGACACCTCTCCTATCTCTTCCATTAAAAAACCAACACGTATATATGGAGGAAGATCCTTCCAACCACGCTTTTCATAAAATCTTTTCTCCCATTCCTGTACTTCTTTCAGATTCATGTATTATTCCTCCATTTGCTCCTTTTGCGACTAATCTTCCGGTACTTTTCATGAGTTGATTATAGCACGTGCGTTCGCTATCACGCAGGATTAACGGTGAAAAATCGGACATAATTTTACGGAAATGACAGGGCTAGACTAAGGTGCAACTAAACAGTAATTGATCCGTTTCCAAACGTTTTCGGATAAGGCCGAGCAGCAGGGATAAATTAAGATAAAATGATTGACCCCAATGATTTTCTGAACAATTAGAAAGAACGTTTTCTACAAGTGTATTTACACTTGTAAAGTTTGTCATTATAATGGGGACAGATTTGAATAATAAAAGATGAACACGCTCTGTTTCATAAACACTAAGAGCTGCACTCATTTAATAGGAGGATATTATGTCACTCACGAATCACCCCTCGGAAAAAAAGTTGCTTGGCGTCGCCGGTCTCGCCTGGTTGTTTGACGCGATGGACGTCGGTATGCTGTCATTCATCATCGCAGCTTTGGCAGCCGATTGGAAATTAGATTCGATTCAAATGGGCTGGATCGGCAGCATCAGTTCAATCGGTATGGCTGTCGGCGCGCTTATTTTCGGATTAATGGCCGACCGAATCGGACGGAAAAATGTGCTTATTTTAACTCTGCTTTTGTTCTCTGTCGGTGCCGGTCTGTCAGCACTGGCTACCGGAATCACCGTTTTTCTTGTACTACGTTTCTTCATCGGCATGGGCCTTGGCGGTGAATTGCCTGTCGCTTCAACCCTTGTTTCCGAAAGTGTTGCCAAAGAAAATCGCGGTCGGATTGTCGTACTGCTCGAAAGCTTCTGGGCAGGTGGGTGGATTATCGCTGCACTGATTGCGTACTTTATTATTCCGCCTTTCGGATGGCGCATCGCATTATTGATCGGAGCGCTTCCGGCATTCTACGCCATTTATCTTCGCTGGAATATCCACGATTCGGCAAACTATGTCGCGAAAAATTTGCAGGATAAACCCTCTGTGCTGCAAAACATCGTTGAGGTCTGGTCGAAAAAATATGTCCGCCAAACCGTGATGCTTTGGATCCTCTGGTTCTGCGTCGTGTTCTCATACTACGGCATGTTTCTCTGGCTTCCCGGCGTCGTCGCTCTTAAAGGATTCAGTATGGTTAAAAGCTTCGGTTACGTACTGATCATGACACTTGCGCAGCTTCCGGGCTATTTCACTGCCGCGTGGCTGATTGAAAAATGGGGTCGCAAGTGGGTGCTGATGGTCTACTTGCTGGGCACTGCGGTATTCGCTTATTTCTTCGGCTATGCGACGACACTGCCGGTCATTCTGATCTCCGGCATCCTGCTTTCATTCTTTAACCTCGGTGCATGGGGCGCACTGTACGCCTATTCACCGGAACAGTATCCGGCAGTTATTCGGGGCACCGGCACAGGCATGGCGGCAGCTTTTGGACGAATCGGCGGCATTTTCGGACCGCTTCTTGTCGGCTATTTGCTCGTGCAGAAGGTATCCATCGGCGGCATCTTCACGATCTTCTGCATTTCCATTATTGTCGCTATTTTAGCTGTGCTCTTCCTCGGTAAAGAGACGAAGAACAAAGAATTGGCTTAAAGAAAAACTTTTAGTAGTAAAGAGGCTTCCCGTGTACATCGGGAAGCCTTTTTGATTAGTTAAGAAAGTATAAAAAAATTAAAGACTCAAGGAAACGAGTGTAAGTGCGACTAAGTCTTTGCCTTAGCCGGAGACTTGGCAAAGCCAAGTTTCCTAATAAGTAAAAAAAGTAAAGCGTTTTGCCTTGCCGGTACGACGATAAGGTCATAAGATTCGGTTGGGCGATCAGATAAGCGTCCAATCTGAGAAATAAACGGATAAATTCCGCTTATTTTGAAAATGAACGAAAAAATAGCTTAAATAGGCGGAAAAATTCCGCTTATCGTATCGAAAAACGTGAAAATGGAGGGTTTTTCTGTGAATAAGCGGAAAAATTACCCTTATGTACCTGTGAAACAAGCGCCAGGATACAAGTAACCGGAAAATCTCCGCTTATTTTACTCCGGCCGCGTTACTTAATTAAGGACCAAAATGATTTATGAAACAGAAATGTCTGTTCACGCACAAGGTTGATGATTCAAACCGGTATTTGGAGCAAAGGAGCTTTCGTATGCAAGGAACCTTCGCTAACAATAGAAGAACTTTCGCTAATTACGCATACGTCCTGTATGCAACGTGAAAGTCACCGCATCATGCGGAAGTAAGGACCGGGCTGTGCCCGGTTTTTCTAATTAGTTACGACTGACCTGATAAATCTTTTCCAGCCATTTCTTTCTTTTCTGCTCACTGCTCGTTCGCACACCGAAAAAAACAAACCGGCGTACCGGCCGAATTCCGCAAAATATCCCGCCAAGTTGGGACTTAATCAGGGAAACTTGGCATTTAATCCGGGATAAATCCTGAACTATCCCGGAAAACTGCGGCCTTACCCGGAAATGGACGCCGTGCTCGAGCTTTATCCCGGCAATTCGGGACTTAATCTTGTAATTTTCGCGCATCGTGTTGTTGCGCATCTCACGTCTACTGTTCAGGAATAGTAAGGCGGCATGAAAGCAGAATCTCCCTTCAATTCTTTCAATAAAAAAACCATTGGCCTAATCTTATTAGCCAATGGTTTTTCGTTTACTGTTTATTTTTTCATCCCATAAACGCAGCACCAATAATGAGCGTACCAGCAATCACAAAAGCAGGATGAACCCGGAAGCGCTGTATTAGAATAAGGCTTGCCGCGGCGATCAGGACCATCGGCAGCCATCCTGATGATTGCAAAGAAGTCGCAAAGAAATTGTAGGCCATCATACCAAGCATGACTACGATAATCGGACGAATCAATAAAGTCAGCCACTTGACCTTTGGCGAATCTTTGAATCGTTCGAGCAGATGCAAAAGCGTAATAAGTAGAATAAGTGAAGGTGCAACGGTCGCAACCATCGCAACTACCGATCCGGCAATACCCGCCACATCATAGCCGATATAGCCGGCCATTTTGGTAGCGATCGGCCCGGGCAGAGCATTTCCGAATGCCAAGATATTGCTGAATTCCGATACCGACATCCAGTGATAGTGGCCGACGACCTCATTTTCTACAAGTGGAATCGATGCGGGACCACCGCCGTAGCCAAGAATAGCCGGAATAAAAAACGCCAGAAATAATTGCCACAGAATCAATTGTGCTCACCCGCCTTTTTGGAAGGCTTAAGCAGAACAAGTAGCAAAGTTAACACGATCAGAATTGCCGGGTGGACATGCAGTACTTCCATCAATACAAAGCTCAATCCGACCAGAATCAAACTGATTGTCCATCCCAAACCCTTTTTAGCATTTTTCATAAAGCTCCAAGTCAGCTGAGCCATCAATACACCGACCACCGGCAGAACCGCCTGCGTCATCCCGCGCACCCACCGCTGGTCTTGGAATCGGGCGAGCATTCCGAGCAGCACGATCATTAAAACAACGGTAGGCAGAACCACTGCCGCAAGTGCGATCAGCAAACCTGAGAGTCCCTTCACGCGCCAGCCGACATATCCGGCGAGCTTCGTATTAATCGGTCCGGGCAGAGCGTTTGACAGAGCCACTAAATCGCCGAATTCTTCAAGACTCATCCATTGATATTTTTTGACCACCTCAGCCTCTATGAGCGGGATTCCGGATGGACCACCGCCAAAACTGACAATCCCTGAGCGGAAAAAAGCGACAAATAAATCCCAATGAATTGCTAAAGTAGATTTCTGAATCGACTTGTTTTCACCTTCCTGAGTCATCCGATCAAACTCCTATCTTTTCCATTCTTTCTTCCTATATTAGAAGATCAAAGTGTGTTCCTATTACCAGGCGGAAATGATGCCGTCCGCCCGTGATTCTGTTCCCCCTGCTAAAGTTCCGGTTTTCGCGTCGCGCCAAATAATTTGTCCGCGTCCAAAGGAACCGGTGTCTAGAGCGATGCGAATGTCATGTCCGCGCCGTGCTAATGCTTGCGCCAACGCATTTGGAAACTCAGGTTCAACCATTACCGTCTTGTTTTCAATCCATTGCCATCTCGGTGCGTCAAGTGCGGCTTGCGGATGCAGGTGCTCGTCAATTAATCGGCTCACGACCTGCAGATGGCCTTGAGGCTGCATATAACCGCCCATAACACCAAACGGCCCGATCGGTTGTCCGTTCTGCGTTAGAAAGCCCGGAATTATGGTGTGATATGTTTTCTTTCCAGGTGCGAGGCTATTTGCGTCCTTTGGATTCAGCGAGAAGGTGTATCCGCGATTCTGCATTGAGATTCCTGTACCCGGAATCACGATCCCCGACCCGAATCCCATGAAGTTGCTTTGAATGAAAGAAACCATATTCCCTTCATCATCAGCGGTTGCCAAATAGACAGTTCCGCCTTTTGGCAGCCTGCCCGGCTCCGGAGTAATCGCCAATCGTCCAATTTGTTTTGCCCGCAATGCAGCGTACTGTTCCGAAAGCAGCTGCTTCGTTTCATCACCCATGTCGCGCGGATCCGTAATATAGGATTTGCCATCGGAAAAAGCAAGCTTTATCGCTTCAATTTGCTTATGATATGTATCAATCAAATCCTCGTTCTTCAAATCGAACTGCTTCAAAATAGTCAAGCCAAGTAAAGCAACCAGCCCCTGCCCGTTCGGAGGAAGCTCCCACACTTCATAACCGCGGTAATTAACTGAAATAGGATCAACCCATTGCGGACGATACTGTTCAAGGTCGCTTTTACGGATAAATCCTCCATGTGCGCGTGAAAAAGTATCGATTTGATCCGCCAATTCGCCTTGATAAAAGGCTTCAGCATTTGATGCGGCAATAGCTCGCAGACTGCGCGCGTGATCTGGGGAACGCCAAATTTCGCCTGCTTCAGGTGCTCGATCATCAGGAGCAAAGATATCGAACCATGGCGCATACATAGGATCGTGGAAAATTTGCTTATATTCATCAAAGGCATGACGCCAATTTTTGGCGACAACAGGCGAAACAGGAAAGCCTTGCTCCGCATACTCAATGGCCGGACGGAGCACATCCTTTAAAGGGAGACGTCCAAACTTGCGTGAACACTCTGCCCACGCGGCGGGAGCACCGGGAACCATCACCGGCTCTAAACCGTGTGCAGGTATCGTATCAAAACCACGTGCGCGAATCGCTTCAATGGAAATGCCCTGCGGAGCAACCCCGCTGGCATTCAGTCCGTGAAGTTTTCCCTTTGTCCAAATAATCGCAAAAGCGTCACTGCCGATTCCGTTGGAAGTGGGTTCAACTACCGTCAGACAAGCCGCCGTGGCAATGGCTGCGTCGATCGCGTTGCCGCCGTCTTTCAAAATATCGAGACCCGCTTGGGCTGCCAATGGCTGCGCGGTTGCCACCATTCCTCTTTTTGCGAAAATTGAATTTCTCGACTGGGGAAATGGATTAAAGTGATAATCAAACATGTGCCACGCCTCTTTTTCAGTGGAGTATGTTCTTTCATTTTACCCCAGCCATGTTAACCCTGTATATGCGGCACGTGATGATTTTACTTTTTTATCAACCAATTGACAGTGCTTATGTTCACTTTGCACAATAGCAAAAAGCGGTGCCTGTACAGGCACCGCTTTCAATCAATTTTTATTTCAGTTGTCCGTGTCAAGAGAGCTTTTGTCAATTGATGACCCTTTGGTTGAATCGCTTTGTGATTTTGTGTTCGATTTACTTTGGTCCTTTGACTTTCCGCTGTCCTGTTTCGGTGTTTCTGTGCTGCCTTGATCTTTTACCTTTTCAGAGGCTGACGGATTTGCTGTTGTTGACTGAGCGCCAACCGTTACTGCCTTCACATCTGAAGCACTCTTGTTCATATATTTTTCCGGGCTGACTGGAATATTATTTTTGCGAATCTCGAAATGTAGATGAACACCCATCGCTTTGTTCAACGCTTCTGTTCCTGCGGTTCCGATTTTCTCTCCTTGAGCAACCTCTTGTCCCTTAGCGACATCTACTGATCCGAGACTTTGATACATTGTTTCAACACCGTCTTTATGTTTCAGTGTGACTTTGTAACCCAAGGTGTCGTCCTTCGTTGCTTCTGTAACTTTTCCACCCATCGCCGCTGTAACTGTAAACGGTTTTTCATCATTCGCGCCAATGTTGATGCCCGTATTTTGGACGTATGAATTGTTATAGTTTACGAGAGCGGCTTGCTGTTCTGCTTCAGTTCCTTTGACGTCATAGAATGGCTGGACCGTTGTTGTGTCCTCTGCCTTTGCCGGCCATTCAAATACTTCATCCCCGGCATTAAGTGCATGAGGCGTTGCTTTGTCCTGATTGAAAACCGTGCTATCCTGATTCTCGCTCGCCTTATCCGCGCCATTCATTTGAAAGAGCAGCACCCCGGTAAGGATAAGTGATGCGGCGCATAAATATAAGGCGGGATAGAACCAACGCCGTTTTGCTAGTTTTCGCAGACCGGACAACTCTTTTTCTTGCGTTTTCTTTTGATCCTTGTTATCTGTCAAATTGTATCACCTCAGCAACATTCTGATCAGAATGCGGCCAATCTATACATTGAAAATGAAAAATCAAGTTTTTTTCTGTAAAAATTTATAAAATTAACAAAAGTGCATCGATAAATTGCTATTTTTTAAGAATAATCTGCGTTCTGTTTTCTGAAAATATTGTGAACAGACACTCCATCTGCGCATTCTTGGAAAAAAATATGGTGCTCGTCCGTCTTATTGATCTTTACTTAAATCTGGTGAGAGTAAAAATAAGCGGAGATTTTCCGGTTATTTACATCACGACGCTTGTTTCATAGGTAAATAAGGGTAATTTTTCCGCTTATGCACGGAAAATACCTCTATTTTCACGTTTTTCGATTCGATAAGCGTAATTTTTCCGTCTATTTAGGTGAATTTTTCATTCATTATCTAATTAAGCGGAATTTCTCCGTCTATTTATCAGATTGGGTGCTAGCCTAATTGTCAACCACATTTTATGACACTTATCGTCGTATCAACAAGCCAAAACACTGTACTTTCTAAACATGTAAAACAGGCACCAAAACTCAGGTCCCTGCAAAATAACGATCATTTTTTTGCGATTTCCTTTTCCCCTTTGACTGTCATCTTGCTAATTTGTGTCCCTTTGTAGAAGTAAGTGATGATCTGTTCGGCTGCCTTTCCTTCGCGGGCCATTCCTTCCGCTCCGTATTGGCTCATTCCGACATCGTGTCCGCTGCCCATGGTCAACACTTTGATTTGATTATCAACTCGTGTGAGCTGGAAATCAGTAGAGCTCAGTTTTAATTTTTCGCGCACCTGCCTGCCTGTAAATCGCTTGCCCGCGATCTCATAGAGCGCAATATGACCGGTACTCGTTTTCCGAACGACCTTCCCTAAAACACCTTGATTATTTGCCAAATTAATGTCTAGTGCCTGTTCAACTGCTCGAATGCTGATTGACTTCGTGTTTCTATACCTTGGGGATAGTTTATCCCATGGACTGGGTACTGATTTAAGGTATGGGACATCATTTGTCCAGTAGTCTTTAGCATTTTCCGTTTGTCCATTGCTTGTCGAAAAGAACACCGGAGAAATTAATTTCCCATTATAAGTAATGACTTGGTTATGTGTACCATCAACTGCTTTTTTAACTTTTTTCATTTTCCAATCATAGTCCTTACCCCAAATTTTCTTTAATTCTTCGGGACTATGATACACTTGGTTCTGTACTGTGTCTGTCACACGAACATCCGAATTTTCAATAATACGCGCCATAATGTACGTTCGTGCAGCGATTGCTTGAGCTTTTAGTGCCTCAACCCTGAACTTGGCTGGCATTTCTGATCCAACAACACCAACCAAATAATCATTTAAATCCACGTGATCCGTTTGTTTTTGTTCTGACCTGTAAACGGAGACGGTTATCAAACTTTGCTGAGCCGCGCTTTGAGTTCGATTGCTGCTTAGGCTTTGTTTCTGTTCACCTACAGCCTTATGTGTGAATGGAATCACGACTGCCGCGGGGATAATAATAATGACAAGCGCGAAGAGGAAAAGGAGTACGGCGGCTTTCTTCATATGGTTTTTGCCTCCAGGACATTGATTTATTAAAATTTATGTTGTCCCTGAGTTAATTAGAACAGGCTGTTCACACATAGTTCCGCCGCTGCTGCATATAATCTTGTTTAAAGATCTTTCTATAACTATCTATTTCTGAAAATTCAAAACGATTTATGCAACTTTCTATTCGTCCACCAATTGATTAAACCAGTATTATCTAGTACTGCAAAAAACCCGACCAGGTCAGTCAGGTCGAGTTTGATTTAAGACATTATTTTATTTTAATACATCTGTTTAAGCAAATTTTGGATTAATGCTAAGGGATCCGCGCAGATCATCAGCGACAGCAACAGGTTGCTCCACCTCGTTTAGGTTTACGCGTTCAATTTCCGCGCCTAAAGCACGTAACTTGCCTGTCAAATCTACATAGCCGCGATCAATATGGTGTAGACGGCTGACCTTTGTATAGCCTTTTGCAACAAGCCCGGCAATAACAAGTGCAGCACCCGCGCGGAGGTCTGTTGCTGCCACCTCGGCACCTTGCAGATCGCATGGACCGCTTATGACCGCAGAGCGTCCGTCAATTTTAATGGTTGCATTCATTCTTCGGAATTCTTCGACATGCATAAAACGATTTTCAAACACCGTTTCTGTGATGACCGATGTTCCTTTGGCTTTGAGTAAGAGTGCCATCATCTGAGCTTGAAGGTCAGTTGGAAAACCGGGATGCGGCATTGTTTTTACGTCAACCGTATGAAGATGGTCACTGCCGATGACACGAACGCCATCCGTTTCTTCTTCAATTGTAACACCCATCTCACGCATTTTTGCAATTAGGGGACGAAGATCTTCAATATCTGAGTCCTGAATCAACACATTACCGCCGGTGATCGCAGCCGCAATCATGTACGTTCCTGCTTCAATCCGATCGGGAAGGATCGTGTGTTCGGCACCATGCAGCTTCTCAACACCTTCAATTGTGATTCTGCCGGTTCCTTCGCCACTTATCTTTGCGCCCATCGCATTGAGGTATTGCGCCAAGTTAACAATTTCCGGCTCACACGCCGCATTCTCAAGGACTGTTTTTCCATCGGCAAGCGATGCCGCCATGATTATGTTTTCCGTAGCGCCGACACTTGGGAAATCCAAATAAATGACTGCGCCTTTAAGTTTTCCGTTGATGCTCGCTTCTATCGAACCATTACCAATGGTAACTTGTGCACCCATCGCTTCAAACCCTTTGAGGTGTTGGTCAATCGGGCGTGATCCAATCGCGCAGCCGCCCGGCAATGCAATTTTCGCATGACCAACCCTTGCCAAAAGAGGACCCATAACCAAGAATGACGCACGCATTTTCCGAACATATTCAAATGGCGCTTCCGTAAATAGATCGGCCATTGCGTTAACCATAATCGTTTTATTTTCATAGTTCACCGACGTATTTAAATAACGTAATACTTCGTTAATTGTGTATACATCCGCCAGTTCCGGTACATTATATATCTTGCTTGTGCCTTCAGAGGCAAGCATTGATGCGGCAATGACAGGAAGAACAGCGTTCTTTGCACCTTCAATCTTCACAGAGCCCGAAAGCCGTTTCCCTCCATGAACGATAATTTTTTCCAAACTTTTCCCCTCCGCGTCCATTTATCTCTTCGCTCGATCCGGAACATTCTTCCGTGCCGCGTATTTTACTAAATCAAATCAAAACGAGGAGTGTCCTAAGATTTATATTCCCCACTTAGTATTCCGTCGTTATGATCGGTGAGCCAAGGACAATAATGGTCCGGTCCCCATCATTCCTCAAGGCCGCCTGAATGTTCATCTTTTTGTTCGCTGTATAAATGGCATTGTTCCATGTCTTAGTATATGCGGAAATTGATACAAAGGTTTTTTCTTGCAGTCGTTCAATTGGAGCAGCTGAAAAAAAGTTCAAATATCGTTTTCCTTCGTCAATTAAGGCAAGTTTCATTTTAGCACTGCGATAAGCTTTTACACAAGTGTAGATGTGCTCTTGTCCGTGAAAAATTCTACTCATTTCCGCCGTCATTTCTTTTTTGTTTTTCAACCATTCATTCTGCATAAGAGATTCGCCGGATACTCGATATAGTACGACCGTCTGGTAATACTTTCCTTTGGGATAAGCGATATAAGTTACCCTCATTTGATAGTTGCCAGACGTTACTTTTTTTGTTCCTTGCCAACCTATGGCCCCTTCATTTGGTCGCAATTTCTTCCAGCTGTATCTAGTTAATTGCGCCTTTTTTTGTGCGAATAAATGGTGAAATTGAGTAAGCGTTACATTTGAAGCCTCGTTCTCACGCGCATAAACCGTCCAATTAAACACATGCGCATGATACTTCTTAAAAGCTTGCGCAAATAATGAGACACGATTTAATTCGTCGCTTTGATGTGTTGCCTGTTCCGCTGACGCTCGTTCTTGACTTGTCGCCGTATACAACTGGATACTCAGTAAAAAGATTATTATTAGAAAAATATTCCGATTCATTATGCCCGCCTCTCTCCCTGTCTTCATTATTCCCAAGGGAAAGAAGGAGGCATACGTGGAACTTTTCGTCAAAAACAGAGCAATTTCGCTGTAGTAAAGAGAATGATCATAGTCAATTGTAAATTTGCGGCAACATCAGAGACCAAACGACATAGTCAAGAAAAAACTTGGCTACAGGATAACTGATCGCGATGGCCAAAAGCACATAAAAAATTCTTGCCTGCAAGCTTTTCGGATAGCGAAATACTGCTTCGAATTTCAAGCTTTGCAGAGCCCACCACGTGAGCGCAAGAAAACTGAGATGAATTAAGATGCTGATCATTGCCTGAAGGCCGGAATTTTCAATCAATCAAAGCCACCGCCTGTTTCTGTCTTCATATGTAATGCCTGTTCTCTAATTCCATATACGATCAACACATGTAATTCGTATAAGAACAAGAGATTGTGCATCCATCTCCTCATTCGTAATGAAATTGTAATACGTTTTTAATGAAAACATAATATTTTTTGCCTGTGATCATTTTATCGCGGATCGCGAGAAATAACCACTGTTTTTCTAATAATATTTTTTTCAATTTATTTCATTATGAAATAAATAATGCTGTCTTTGTATTTATTAAAGTGCGAAAAAAATATACCAAATACATCTGTACACTTTTTGAACAAATAAGCGGAATTTCTCCGTCTATTTAAGCAATTTTTTCATTCATTTTCTAATTAAACGGAATTTTTCCGTTTATTTCTCAGATTAGGCGCTTACCTGATCGCCCAACCGAATTTTATGACCTTATCGTCGTACCAGCAAGGCAAAACGTTATACTTTCTTAACTTGGCACAGAAGAACCGGGCAAAAAGCGCCCGGTTCTTACTTTCACAGGATGCGACTTCAAATCATCAACCCTATGCGCCTAATTGTCATTTTAGCTGCTCGCTTGCCGCGGGCGATCCGGAAGCCTAAGGACGCACTTCCGCAGGACGCGGTGGCTTCGACGTTGCTCATAGGATGTGAGTGCCGTTAATCGAAGTTTCCTCTATTTTTTGGATCGCTTACACAATACTCCGCTCAATTTAACATTTTCTTATAGTAAAAAAAGACCTATCCCACAATCTTTACGGGATAAGTCCTTCGATTTATAGCTCTTATGCTTCTGGAACTGAATCGTCAATCGCTGCTGTAGCTATGCGAAGCTCTGATCGCTCCAGTTTCAGCAATGCTTCTGCATAACCATCGGAAGTCTCATGAAGTGTGCTGAGCTGCACTTCAGCTTCAGCCTTTGCCTTCTTGGCACGTTCTACATCAATGTCGGCTCTTTTTTCTGCAGCTTCCGACAAAATTGTAATCGTACTGCGACTCACCTGGATGAAGCCCCCGTGAACAGCCACATAGTCGACAATTTTCTCGTCTTCATGCTTCAACCGAACAAGTGCGATTTCAAGTGGAGCGACAATCGGCAAGTGATGCGGCAAAATACCTAGTTCGCCGCTTTTGGAACGCACACATACCATATGGACGTCTCCCTCGTACACCTTGCCCGCAGGTGTGACGATATCCGTATGCACCGTACTCATCAGCCAGCCCCCCTCATTAGGTCCAAGCGTTTCATCTCGCTCCGCCAATTAAACCAGTTGCTTTGCTCTTTCCAAAACATCTTCAATGGTTCCTGTGTTTCGGAATGCTTCTTCTGGAACATCGTCATAGTTACCGTCAAGAATTCCTTTGAATCCCTTAATAGTTTCTTCAACAGTAACATAGGAACCTGAAACACCGGTAAATTGTTCAGCAACGTGAAAGTTCTGACCTAGGAAGAACTGGATCCGGCGCGCGCGGCTTACCGTTAATTTATCCTCATCAGAGAGTTCATCCATACCAAGAATAGCAATGATATCCTGCAATTCGCGGTATTTTTGAAGTGTCATCTGAACACGTTCAGCGACTTCGTAATGTTCTTCACCGACAATATCCGGTGACAGCGCTCGTGATGTGGAAGCAAGCGGATCCACAGCCGGATAAATACCGATCTGTGTCAACGAACGTTCAAGGTTTGTTGTCGCATCCAAGTGAGAAAATGTTGTGGCCGGAGCCGGGTCGGTATAGTCATCGGCAGGCACATACACAGCCTGAATGGATGTTACGGAACCTTTTTTCGTTGATGTGATTCGTTCCTGCAAACGCCCCATTTCCGTTGCCAGCGTCGGCTGATAACCAACGGCGGACGGCAAACGTCCAAGCAACGCGGAAACTTCCGAGCCTGCCTGGGTGAATCGGAAAATGTTGTCAATAAACAGCAGTACGTCCTGACCATCGACATCACGGAAGTATTCAGCCATCGTCAATCCGGAAAGTGCGACACGCATACGCGCACCCGGCGGCTCGTTCATTTGGCCGAACACCATTGCAGTCTTTTTAATAACTCCTGAATCCGTCATTTCATAATAAAGGTCGTTACCTTCACGTGTTCGCTCACCGACACCGGCAAATACAGACACGCCGCCGTGTTCTTCAGCAATGTTGTGAATCAATTCCTGAATAAGTACCGTTTTACCAACCCCGGCACCACCAAACAGGCCGATTTTTCCACCTTTGATGTATGGTGTCAAGAGATCAATGACCTTAATTCCTGTTTCAAGAACCTCCGTCTTCGTAGACAGTTCTGCGAATTTTGGCGGTTGTCTATGGATCGCGTGTTTCTCAACATCCGGAGCAATCGTTTTTCCATCAATGGCTTCACCAAGGACATTAAAGACACGTCCCAGCGTCACATCGCCAACCGGAACAGAGATTGGCGCGCCTGTATCAACCACTTCCAGTCCTCTGACAAGTCCGTCACTAGAATCCATGGCGATTGTTCGCACAGAGTCGTCACCAAGGTGAAGTGCGACCTCGAGCGTGAGATGAATGTCAGTTTCATTGGAGGACTGCGCTTTATAATTTATGGTGAGAGCGTTATAGATATCAGGAAGATGACCGCGTTCAAATTTAACATCGACAACGGCGCCCATGACCTGAGTCACATACCCTTTGTTCATGAAACTACCTCCTTCAGCTAGGTTTTCAAAAAGTCCGGGAAAAAGGGGTTCACGGCTCTCTGCTAACAGTACATCCTGTGCACAACACACAGAAGTCACCGCTTCCTGCGGAAGTTCAGCGTCAGCCTGTTTTCCGCTCTTTTGTCCTCCTTTTTGAAACAATAAAAATTTCTTACAGCCGGTTATTCGAGAGCGGCCGCGCCGCCGACAATTTCAGTAATCTCCTGAGTAATAGCGGCCTGGCGCGCACGGTTGTAGGACAGAGACAAGTGATCGATAATATCACTCGCATTGTCCGAAGCGCTTCTCATCGCAGACATTCGAGCTGCTTGTTCTGCGGCTTTTGCATCAAGTAACGCACCGTAGATTTGTCCTTCTGCGTACAGCGGCAGTAGCGTCTCAAGCACTTCATCTTCATCTGGTTCATAGACGTAATTGACCTTTGCTGCTGATTCACTTTCAAGATCCTTCAACGGCAGCAGCTGCTTGTCAACCAAGGTTTGAGAGATGGCATTAACGAAGTGATTATAGATCAGATGCAATTCATCAAACTTTTTGGTATCAAACAGTGCAAGAATCTGCTTAGCGAAATCCAATACATCATCAAAAGAAAGATCATCCGGAATATCCGTTTTGCTCAAAGTCACAGGGTAACCGCGCTTTTCAAAAAAATTCAATCCAACTTTCCCGGTCACGATGATCACGTATTGATCTTTGGACGCGTGCTTTTCTTGGATTAAATTCTGCGTGTACTTCAACACGGTGCTGTCATAGGCACCTGCTAAGCCTCGGTTTTCCGTGACCACTAGATATGCGGTCTTCTTTACCGGCCTCGTCGCCAGCATCGGATGTTTGCTGCTTGATCCTGTCGATGATGTGCTGGCAATACTTGCCACAACTTCGCGCAGTTTATCAGCATAAGCTGAATAATTCTCCGCGGTTGCCTGTGCA
The DNA here is from genome assembly GCF_900113325.1 of Sporolactobacillus nakayamae. Lineage (GTDB taxonomy): Bacteria > Bacillota > Bacilli > Bacillales > Sporolactobacillaceae > Sporolactobacillus > Sporolactobacillus nakayamae. The sequence goes on from NZ_FOOY01000006.1 coordinate 97,193, forward strand.
CGATTCAGTTTCGCTGCTGCAACCATTTGCATCGCTTTGGTAATTTTGCGCATCTGTTTCGTAGACGCGATTTTTTCCTTTATGTCACGCATTGAAGGCATGTTCGTTCACCACCCTTGAAAGCCTGTCTGATCTTAATTATGTACTTCATAACCAATCAGATCGGGCAAATCTTAAGAAGACTGTGCATTCTTTCAAGCACGTTTATTCGATCACTGTGACTTATTCAGTCTTTGAAGGAGCAAAAGTCTTTTTGAATGCGCTGATTGCTGCTGCAAACGTTGCATCATCCGGCAGTTGTTTCGTCGTGCGGATATTATTAAGAATGCCATCACCATTTTGTTCAAGGTAAGCAAGCAATTCTTTTTCAAAACGCTTCACGTCTACTAGTGCAACATCATCAATATAGCCCTTCGTCAACGCGTAAAGAACAGCTACTTGTTTTTCAACCGGATACGGTTTGTGAAGATCCTGTTTCAGGATTTCAACCGTCCGAGCTCCACGATCCAATTTCGCTCTTGTCGCCTTATCAAGGTCTGAGCCGAACTGCGAGAATGCTTCCAACTCACGATAGGACGCCAAATCGAGTTTCAGTGTTCCGGCAACCTTCTTCATCGCTTTGATCTGAGCGGCACCACCAACACGGGATACAGAAGTACCAGCGTCAACGGCAGGGCGAATACCTGAATAGAAAAGATTCGATTCAAGGAAGATCTGACCATCAGTAATGGAAATAACGTTGGTTGGGATATACGCTGAAATATCCCCGGCCTGCGTTTCAATGATAGGCAGCGCGGTAATTGATCCGCCGCCTAATTCATCACTCAGTTTAGCCGCACGTTCCAGCAATCTCGAGTGCAAGTAGAAAACGTCGCCCGGGAATGCTTCACGACCCGGCGGACGGCGAAGCAGCAAGGAAAGTTCACGGTATGCCGCCGCCTGTTTGGATAGATCATCATAAATAATCAACACGTGTTTGCCGTTGTACATGAACTCCTCGCCCATTGTAACGCCGGCATATGGAGCCAAATAGAGCAATGGTGCCGGTTCGGATGCTCCGGCAGAGACGACAATCGTCTTATCCATACATCCGTATTCTTTTAAGGTGTTTACAACACCTGCAACCGTTGACTCTTTTTGACCAATAGCAACGTAAATACTGATGACGTCCTGATCTTTTTGATTAATAATCGTATCAATCGCGATCGCTGTTTTACCGGTCTGACGGTCGCCAATGATCAATTCACGTTGGCCGCGGCCAATCGGAATCATTGCGTCAATCGCTTTAATACCGGTTTGCATTGGTTCGAACACTGATTTTCGATCCATAACGCCTGGCGCTTTCTTTTCAACCGGACGCGACTTATCCGTTACAATCGGTCCCTTTCCGTCAATCGGCTGACCCAGCGGATTGACGACACGGCCAAGCAACGCTTCGCCAACAGGCACTTGCATGATACGTCCTGTACGTTTTACAGCGTCTCCTTCATGGATATCTGTAAAAGGGCCGAGAATAACGATACCGACATTGTCTTCTTCAAGGTTTTGAGCCATGCCAAGGACTCCGCCTGAAAATTCGACAAGCTCGCCCGACATGACACTGTCAAGGCCGTGGACGCGGGCGATTCCGTCGCCGACAGTGATGACACTGCCAACTTCGCTCACTTCAACGGTGGATTGATAATTTTCAATCTGCTGTTTGATCAATGAGCTGATTTCTTCCGCTTTAATGCTCACGATATTTTCACCCCTGTCTCCCTACTTTAATCTCCTGTTTGAAGCCTGCCAGTTTGCCGGCAATCGACCCATCAAAAAGACGGTCGCCGATGCGAAGCAGGATGCCTCCAATGATTGCCTTGTCAACTTTAACGTGGATGCTCAACTTTTTGCCGAGTGCCTTGCCCAAACGCTGAGCAAGTTCTTGTTTCTCTTGCTCTTCTAGGGCAACGGCAGTCGTAACAGTGACGTCAAGTATGCCGCGTTTTTCGTTCGCCATATGTGTGAATGCCTCAAGCACTTCATCAAGTATAGCTTCGCGTTTGCGGTCGATGAGCAGTCTCAGCAGATTCAGGACTTCAACACCTGCTTGATGTTCAAACAGCTTGTTCACAAGTTCTTTTTTATTTTCACCACTGACCTGAGGATGCATCAGAACTCGGCGCAGATCTTCGTGCTCATAAAGGCTCTCTGCTACGATGTGTAATTGAGATTCAATGGTGTCAATGGCATCACGCTCTTCCGCAACTTCAAAAAGCGCACGAGCATAACGGTTCGCTACGATTTCGCTCATCGTTGATTCCCCACTTGTTTGATCAACTGGTCAATCTCTTTAGAATAATCGTCCGGATTGATTTCTTTTTCAAGCACTTTAGATGCGAGCAAAACCGACAAGTCGGCGACTTCATCGCGGATTGCGGCAATCGCCTTTTCTTTCTCAAGGCCAATTTCTTCATTCGCATCTTTAATCATCAGATCCGAACGGTTCTTCGCTGCTTCAAGAATAGCTTTTGCCTCAGCATTAGCCTGGCTTTTCGCCTGTTCAAGAATACTATGGGCTTCATTGCGAATCCGTTCGATTTCCGACTTCTGTTCAGCCAAATAGGATTCCGCATTCTGACTTTTCTTTTCAGCGTCGTCAATTTGACTGTTAATGTATTTTTTTCGTTTTTCCATGATCGCAATAACCGGTCGTACACCGACAATTGCGACGAAAATCATCAACAATATGAAGACGACTAATTGGAAAATAATATTTCCTAAAGAAAATGACAGCACAGCTCTTGCCACTCCTTTCAATCTACAGATTTTCTCGCTGATTTCTACCGCAACAAAAGAGTGGCAGAATTACCCGATAATACCGAAGAGCACCAGGATGCCAAACGCGATTGAAATGACAGGTAATGCTTCTACAAGGCCAAGGGCGATCATTGATTGTCCGAATAAAGTACCCTGAGCTTCCGGTTGACGGGCAATGCCTGACAAATAACTGCTGAAAAGAACACCGTTGCCAATACCTGCTGCAAGCGCACCAAATGCGATCATGATACCACCCGCTAGAACTGCTAAACTCATAACAAGATTCCTCCTAGTTTGTCTATGTTTTTTACTATCGCCTAAGCAGAGGAGCCTATTCATAAATAGGCATTATTCCTCTCCCACCTTTTGGGCGATGTACACCATTGCCAGTACTGTAAAGATGTACGCCTGGATACATCCGACGAAAACGGAGAATCCCATCCAGGCAAAGAGCGGCACACCGGTGAAATAAAAGGCGCCTTCACGAAGAATGGTTATTAATACTTCACCCGCGAAAATATTCGCCCAAAGTCGCAGGGCGTGCGTTGCCGGTTTCGATACTTCGTCAATCAGGTGAATTGGAAGCATCCACCAGAACGGTTTTACATAATGCTGCAGATAGCCGCGCGGACTTTTGGCAATGCCCGCAAAATGCGAATAAAGAAAGATTGCGCCAGCCATCGCCACCGTAACATTGATGTCGGACGTTGGCGATTTGAACCAGCTGACCGAATTATCTGCCATTTTCAAGCCAGCTGTAGTGATCCCAAGTGAAGGAATCGGACCGTTTACTGTTGACGTTACCATGACGATAACGCCAAGCAAATTGGCCACCAAGATGAAAAGAAAAGTTGTCAGCGCAAAGCTTAAATATTTGGCAGACTCTTTCTTTTCAAGCATCGTGCCTGTGATGCCACTGACAAAATCAATGATGTATTCCATCACATTCTGTCGTCCCTCGGGTCTTACGCTAAGTCGCCGAGTCAATAAAAACACAATTAACATGACGATTAACGCGGAAACCACTGATCCAATCATCAATGTGACATCAAATGTCATCCCGAGAAATTTCACTTTCGGAGTCAGTTCCATGAATCTCCCCCCCTTCATCCGAAGAAGTCATGCCATTGCCTTTCAGATAATAATAACTCATCACCGTCACAAGTGTCAGATAGCCGAATAACAATGATAGCACAAAAGATCGATAATCAATACGGGTTGGAAAACGATAAACCATCAGCGCACCAAACACAATAGTCAGTATGCGGACCGTCATATGTAATCCCGCTTGTCTGCGGGCACCTGATTGAACCCGAAGTCCGGCCATCCGTAAACGAAACGATAAATGAAAAACATTATATAAACTGATTAATCCGCCGAGGAGAAAGCCGCTGGCCAGCGCTCTCGCCGGTATCAAAAACCAGATTAACCCAAATACACAAGTGTACAGAACTGTGACAATCAATAAAACGCGTGAAAACCACTCCATGACCGGTTTCATCGCTATTCATTCCTTCATTAGGGATTTCAAAGTATAAAAACAGCTGATCAGTCCCAAAAAGAAACCGGCAACCGCACAAACCGGCAACCATAGATGCCCTGTTCCGTATCGTTTATCAAGATAATTCCCACCAAGCGCACCGATGATGATAAAGGCGAAAATTTCAAATCCCATCGCGCTTACCGTTGCGGCGATCTGCAAAGAGTTAGGTCTTTTTTTCTGTTGCATTAGAACCCCTCCAAAAAAACAATCGTTCTTCCACAACTGTTGCACTCAGGCATATTGATGTACAGGGAAGGCCCCACCTTTATACTTTTCGAATCCAGCATACCGAAACTGTAGTCAGCCATAAATCGTTCACAAAGCAAGTTTACTACAGAAAAGGGGATTGCCTGTACAGTCGCACTTGAAAACGCGGTCATCAAAGCGGTCCTTTTTTAACGTTTCCATGAAAACGTTCTCTTCATGCAATCATTATACAACAAAGTGTGCGATTGATCACTGCAATTGTTTGCGTCTTGTGATAAAAAGTTTTGGCGCATATTTCTTTATAATAAGAATTCTAATCATTTTTCCTACCTACGGCACAGGCGAATTGTGACAAATCACCAACAATGAAAATTTTTCTCATCCTTACCGCTACGAAACGAAATGATTTTTGAACGTATTAATCCTTTTATTTCGTTCCAAATAGTCTGTCCCCGGCATCTCCTAGACCCGGTACAATATAGCCATGCTCATTTAACTTCTCATCAAGCGCAGCCAAATAGATATCGACATCAGGATGCTCCTTCTGTATTTCTTTAACACCCTCGGGGGCACCAATCAAACACATTAACTTAATATTGACCCCGCCCCGCTGCTTCAGTGAAGTAATCGCTGCTGCCGCCGATCCACCGGTCGCCAGCATTGGATCGACAACAATCAAGTCACGCTCTGAAATATCAGCAGGAAGCTTAACATAATACTCCACGGGTTTCAGTGTTTCCGGATCGCGATAAAGACCGACATGGCCCACCTTGGCCGCCGGAATCAAATTCAACACGCCATTGACCATACCCAGTCCGGCGCGAAGGATCGGAACAATGCCCAGCTTCTTTCCGGCGATTTTATACGCCTTTGCTTTTGCGACCGGTGTCTGCACCTCAACTTCTTCCAAAGCAAGGTCACGTGTAATCTCAAAGGCCATCAATGTGGCGACTTCGTCCACCAATTCACGAAATGCTTTTGTGCCTGTTCTGTAGTCTCGTATCATCGTCACTTTATGTTGAATCAGCGGATGATTCAGTACAACTAGTTTACCCATTTTGTGCCTCCATACTTTAATCACCAGAGATGGTAATTAAAAGTTCATATTAGAAAACGCAGCTCCAATCCCTTAGCGGAAGGGCAGGCGTTGCGACGGCCATGGACGGCCTAGATCCGGTGCGCCGTGCGGTGGCTTTGGCGTTGCTTATAGGAAGCGAGCGCTGTTAGTCTTTATTTGCCGGGCCGCTTACACTCATTTCCTTTAAAAATTCTATACTTCTTTACGTATAAAAAGGGAGAAATAAATTCTCCCCATGCAATCTTTTTTAATGGTCAAGCAAAAACTCCGGCACCTTCAGCATACAACGGGTATTTCGCAGTCAATTCATGAACGCGTTTCGACGCTTGATCCAGTGTTTTGTCGTTATCAGGATCCTTCAGCGCGAATGCAATAATGGACGCTGTTTCGTTCATGTCGACTTCTTTGAATCCTCTCGTTGTTACGGCGGGTGTTCCCATTCGCACACCACTTGTAACAAACGGTTTTTCCGGATCAAAAGGAATCGCGTTCTTGTTGGTGGTGATTCCGATAGCGTCAAGAACAGCCTCGGCTTTCTTACCGGTAATCCCCAAGTTGCGCATATCCGCAAGAACAAGGTGGTTGTCTGTTCCACCTGAGACAAGATTAATTCCTTGTTCTTGGAGGGTCGAAGCGAACGCCTTGGCATTGGCGATTATTTGAGCCGCATAGTCCTTAAATTCAGGTTTGAGCGCTTCACCAAGCGCAACTGCTTTGGCTGCGATGATATGCATTAGCGGTCCGCCTTGAATGCCAGGAAAAATAGACTTATCCAGTTTTTTCGCAAATTCTTCTTTGCAGATGATCATTCCGCCGCGTGGTCCGCGCAGTGTCTTGTGCGTTGTCGTGGTGACAAAATCCGCATAAGGAACCGGGCTCGGGTGAAGTCCCGCTGCGACGAGTCCTGCGATATGCGCCATGTCTACCATCAAATAGGCGCCTACACTGTCGGCAATTTCTCGGAATTTCTTGAAGTCGATGATTCGCGGATACGCACTTGCCCCGGCTACGATCAATTTCGGCTTATGTTCCTGAGCCTGTTTAGCCACCTCATCGTAGTCAATAGTTTGCGTATCTTTGGTCACTCCGTAATCCACAAAGTTGTAAAGCTGCCCACTGAAGTTCACCGGGCTTCCATGTGTCAAGTGTCCGCCATGGGCAAGCTTCATTCCCAGAACCGTATCTCCCGGTTTTAAAATGGTTTCATATACCGCCATATTGGCTTGAGCACCTGAATGAGGCTGAACGTTCACATGGTCACCGCCAAACAGTTTAAGCGCGCGATCTCTTGCAAGATCTTCAACGATATCGACATATTCACAGCCGCCATAATAGCGATGTCCAGGATAGCCTTCTGCATATTTATTGGTGAGAACCGAGCCTGCCGCCTCGAGTACCGCGGTGCTGACAAAATTCTCCGAGGCAATCAATTCAATTTTATTCCTTTGTCTGCCCAGTTCTTTCTCAATGGCTTCAAATACTTCAGGATCGTTCGCTTTAATACCCTTCATGAAATGCGTGCAACTCCTCTCAAGTCTAATTCAAGTAAATTTTATCACATTTTATCCATTAACAGTGAATTAAATCGATCCGGAAAATGACCCAGTTGTAATTTACATGAAAGAAAAAAAGAGATGTAAATTGAAAAGACTGCCCAATCGATAACATTTCCAATAGGGCAGCTGCTTATTTATCTTATCTTTTATTGAAGTTATCTTATCTTTTCCGGGTAAACGGCCCGCTCGCCCCCGATTAGTTTTGGACGAGTTCGTGCCATAACTAAATGGGCTTTGCCAATTTCTTTTATCTCGCTGCGAACCGGAACGGCTACATGCTTGAGATGCATACCAATCAGCGTATCGCCTATGTCCAGACCACCGTTTGCTTGGATGTATTCAACAATTACCGGGTCCTCCATATGGTCATAGGCATATGTAGCCATTGAACCGCCTGCATGGCGAATCGGTCTCACCGTTACTTCGTCATAGCCGCGTTGCTGCGCCACTGTTCGATCGATCACGATCGCACGATTTAAATGTTCACAGCATTGAAACGCGAAATGAACGTTTGTCCGTTCATGCCATTTTACTAGTGCGGCAAAAATTGAAGCTGCAATCCCCAATGATCCGGATGTACCGATATGCTTCCCTTCTACCTCACTGGTGCTGCACCCGATGACTAGCAGCGTCCGGTTAGTAAAAGGCATGGCATGCTCAAGATCGACTAATGCTTTGTCAACTGCTTCTGTTAGTTCTGGATCCAATAGTTCCATATTTAATCCTTCCTTGTGAGGACATAGTTATCAATGATTCACTCATTATTATAGCAGGTTACACATTTCAGAAGTAAAGAATACGCAATGTCCGACAAGATTCGCGGGGAACAGCTATTACCTGGGAAATAATTTGGCGAATAAACGGGGAACAACCTTTTGAACGTCATTTTTCTCGCACATGGCTTTTGTTATATATGAAAGTGCAGCAGGAGCTTCAATCCAAGTGTGAAAAGAATGATGCCGCCTAAAGCTTCGCCATATCTCCCAAAATAGTTTCCCGTTTTCCGCCCAATATAAAAGCCAAACCAGGCCATACTCATGCTCGTAAAACCAAACATAAGAATTGCCACCAGTATTTTCGCTCCAAAAAGGCCCATACTAAGTCCAACAGAAAAACTATCAACGCTGACACTCAACGCGAAAAGAAGCAGGCTCACATCTGATGAATAGGCTGTCTCAAATCGGCTACGATTTTTTCCGACTAGAGATAGGATCATTTGAATCCCGATCACCAACAAAAGCAGCCCCCCAGCCATTTCCGTGATTCCTCCAAGTTGGGCTGATAATAGTTGCCCTAAGGTCATGCCAATGAGCGGCATGAGCATATGAAAAAGGCCAATCCACATTCCAGCCCATGCCGCCTTCCGCAATCGAAAAACAGTCATGCCCATTCCCATGCAAACTGAAAATGCGTCCATACCCAGTGCAACGGCCATTACGCAAAGCGCCAGCCCCTGGTTGATCAGATCCGCAGCCATGTCCGTTCCTCCCTCTCGTCCATATGGACAATCTATGCATGTCCATTGGAGAGTAGAAGATAAAATTCGGTCTAACCTTCCATGAGTTTGGTCTAGCTCCTCTTATTGAGTACCTTGCTGCGCATTTTCCGTATACTGTTCGGAAATCGGATATGAACGATGATCCTCCGCCATTCGTGTAAAAAAAAGAGCCGGAGACGTGGCGCCCCCAACCCTTTTCTTCTCTCGATTCACTTTGTACGAAGTCCGTTCGCAGCGCCGATCACTCAATCACTCTTCCGCCTGCTGCTTTGGACAGTCGATTCATAATCGCTTTGCCTATCCCTGTCTCAGAGAATGTCTCACTATATATAACATTTACCTTTTTTTGATCGAAATGGCGCAATACATCAAAAAGATTATGCGCTACAGTTTCGGATTCGCTCCGCTTGCCGCAAACAAGGACAACATCCGCGTCAGGATAGCTGTCTGCATTCTCTTCTGTCGTTAGCACACCAATGCTGCGTCCACTATTTTTTTCAGCTCGGATTAATTCACGAATTCGCTTCTTGCCGGCGGGCACCAGATACATCGTCGCTTCCGGGGCATAGTGCTTATATTTCATGCCCGGCGCTTTTGGCGCTTGATCCGAACGTGTCAATCCAGGATCATCCGCCACCGCGCCTACCGCTTCAATTAACTGTTCTTTGGATATGCCGCCCGGACGAAGAATCGTAATTGGCGTTGTCGTGCAGTCAACTACCGTGGATTCGACACCGACACCGGTTTCTCCTCCGTCTAAAATGCCTGCGATGTGACCATCTAAATCATGAAAAACATGATCCGCTCGTGTCGGACTCGGTCGTCCGGAACGGTTGGCCGATGGGGCAGCAATTGGCAGTCCGGATGCTAGAATCAATGCCCTAGCAACCGGATGACTCGGCATACGAACCGCTACGGTCGACAAACCGGCGGTTACTGCGTTCGATACTTCTCCACGCGACGGCAGCACCAGGGTAAGCGGTCCCGGCCAAAACGTGTCGATCAATTTTTGAGCGATCGGGTGAATTTCCGTGCAAATCGAGCGAACCTGTTCTAAATTGGCGACATGCACGATCAGTGGATTATCACTGGGTCTTCCCTTGGCTTCATAAATCTTTTGCACAGACTCTCGCAGCTTTGCATTCCCGCCGAGTCCGTATACGGTTTCGGTAGGAAAAGCGACAATTTCTCCTTGCTGCAGTTTTTCCGCTGCGGCCATAATCTGTGGCGTATGTTCAAGATCAGGAGCTTCAGGATCCACCCGCCATACTTGTGTTTCTACCATTTTCGTTTCCCCTTTTACTAGTTACTGATCCGCTCAGAGAAAGCTTGTCGATAGGCAAGCTCTTGGTGCAGATAAAAAGTTTCATAGGCTGGCATTCGTATCACGCACCGGAGATACGTTCACAGGACGTAGTGATCTTCTCTGCATTCATGAATATTCTCAACGGTGCAAACAAGGCCGGATTTCATCCGACCTTGTTTCATTCCGTATACACCATACCATTCAGACAAGCAGTACGCAACGCCTTTACCCCGCAATCGCGTGCCAAGCTCTAGTGAAGAAATCAACAACGAATGAATGAACCTCGACCTTATCGACCGGTTGTGACGAGGGCTCAGATGCTGTTGTTTCATTTTGCTGAGGCTGCTGCTTTACCTGTTCGCTCGCCTTTACTGGCTGCGCTGCTTTTTGATCATCGACTTTATCGACCGGTTGTGATGAGGGTTCAGATGCTGTTGTTACATTTTGCTGAGGCTGCCGTTTCACCTGTTTGTTTGCTTTTACCGGCTGCGCTTCCTTTTGAACATCGACTTTTCCCTGCACCTGTGCCCGAGGATTTGCTACCGCCTCGCTATTAGAAAAATCTAGGAAGCACAGCGGCGGGAACAGGACGCACCACCAATTCGCCCCTCTTCCATCTCCCAGCGTGACCACTAACGCATCGTATTTCCCTGCCGGATAGACAAAAGTACCATACATTTTCGTAGGAAAATCCGCTTGTCCAAGTTTTATTTTATAAGCGCCGTCCGCATGCGCCCGCTTTAATGTCTGTTCAACCGTCCGCTTCAGTTCGGGCATATGAGCGCGAATAACTTTTTTTGCCTGATTGGTTGTTTTTAAGTCCTGAACCCACTTCGTTATATCTGCGTTCACCGCGTCGCGTACCTGACGCTTCACAACCTGGTCAGCGGGTGAATCACTATTGGCGAGAATGCGTAACCGAATCGCGTTTTGAGGAATTGGTCCCTTCTGATCCGCTTTCGTTGTGCTATATTGCCAGAAAAAAAATACGAGTACTAGATTAATAGATAATAAGAGCATGAAAACAAATGATTTTTTCACAACGCCCGCCTCCTTACCACCCATTGTGGACACAGAAGCGGGAAACTAAACATACGGATTCAAATTACGTGTTCGAACAATTTCGGATCACAGCCATAACATTGCGGTCATAACCGGAAATATCTTTTTCCACAGACAGAGCTTTGATTTGACTGGTGAATTTGTCACGAACTAAATCGGAAACGTCCCTTCCTTGAGCAGCCCCAATTTCAAAAGCAGCTATAAAAGATCCTTCTCTTCGCCAAATCGAAGGTATGTCATCAATGATCCGCCGATAGAATTCCAGACCATCTGTTCCTCCGAACAACGCTAAATGAGGTTCATAATTTCCAACTGTGTCGTCCAGCCTGCCCATTTCTTCTCGCGTTATATAAGGGGGATTAGAAACAAGTACATCACATGTTCCATTGTGCAGAGGCGCGAGCAGGTCTCCTTGGCGAAAATCGACGCACGCGCCAAGTGCCGACGCATTCCCCTTGGCGACACCCAATGCCTTCTCTGACAAATCGACTGCTGAAATTCGCCAATCCGGATGTTCAAGCGCTAGTGTGATCGCGATCGCCCCGCTGCCGGTGCCGATATCACAAACTGACGGATGCTTCAGCTCCGGCATATAGCGTTCCACCCATTGCCCGACCCTCCAGACCAGTTCTTCCGTCTCCTGACGCGGGATCAGTACGTCAGGAGTGACTTTGAACGTTCGTCCATAGAATGGAGCAGATCCGATCATATACTGAACGGGCGTCCCGAATTGCACGTGGTCCGCGACCCTCGCACGCACCCATGCCGCATCCTCATCGTCTATCAGTTCTCTGCGATCGGCAATAAGATCCGTTCGTGAAAGGTTTAATCGGGCGCAAAGCAGAATTTCACCAATATTTTCATCGCGTTGATGCGCATTTAATAGTGAAGATGCCCAGTTCATCAGTTCATATCTTTTCACAGTCACTGAGCATCCGCCTGTTCCATTTTCTTCGCTTGATCATCTAAAATCAGCGCATTTATAATGTCATCTAATTTCCCATTGAGTACTTGATCCAATTGATGGATGGTCAAACCAATCCGATGATCCGTGACACGATTCTGAGAGAAATTGTAGGTTCGGATGCGTTCTGATCGGTCGCCGGTTCCAACCGCTGACTTCCGCGTCGAATCATAGTGAGCTTGTGCCTCTTTCTGATACTTATCATAGACGCGCGCGCGCAGCACCTTCATCGCTTTTTCCTTATTCTTAATCTGTGATCGTTCCTCCTGACAGGAAACCACAATACCCGTCGGAATATGCGTCAAACGAATCGCGGACATGGTTGTATTGACGCTTTGACCACCCGGTCCGCTAGAAGCAAATCGATCGACACGGATATCTTTGTCATTAAGATCAACCTCGACTTCTTGTGCTTCCGGCAAAACCGCGACAGTCGCAGTCGATGAATGCGTGCGTCCACCCGATTCCGTTTCAGGAACGCGCTGCACGCGGTGTGCGCCATTCTCATATTTTAGTTTCGAAAACGCACCTTTTCCGGAGATCATACACACGATTTCTTTATACCCGCCGATTTCATTGGGATTGGTGTCAATAACTTCAGTTCTCCATCCTTGCTGCTCGGCGTAACGCGAGTACATGCGGAACAAATCCCCGGCAAAAAGGGCTGCCTCATCGCCGCCGGCAGCACCACGCACCTCAAGAATGACATTCCGATCGTCATTCGGATCTTTGGGAATGAGCAGCTGCTTTAATTCTTCTTCTATTCGTGGTCGATCCGACTCAAGGCGGTTGATTTCTTCAAGAACCATAGTCTTCATACTCTCATCCAACTGTTCATCGAGCATCGATTCAGCATCGGTTATTTCGGCAATCATTCGTTTGTATTTACGATATACTGAAACAATGTCTTGTAAATCAGACTGTTCTTTAGAATATTTACGCAGCTTAGCCGGGTCACCGATCACATCCGGATCAGCAAGAAGTTGATTCAGTTTATCATAGCGTTCTTCCATGGACTGTATTCGTTCAAACATTTCATCCACCTCATCAATTGTATCCGTCTGCGTCCCATTTACTATATTATATCAGTCATTTCATCGTGAAAAAACAGACGCAAATCATTAGATTGGCGGATGACTGTAACAGTTCCTACAGACTGGGTAGTAGCTTTCATTACCGCCAATTTGAATCTGTTCTCCGGTATAGACGGGTTTGCCCCTGCCATCAATGCGAAGATTCATCGTCGCCTTATGTTCACAAAACCAGCAAATCGTCTTCATTTCTTCAATTTTGTCCGCATAGAGCAGCATATATTTGCTTCCCTCAAACAATTCATTTCGGAAATCATTTTTCAGACCAAAACCCATAACGGGAATATGTAACTGATCGACAATGTCCGCAAGCTGAAGCACATGCGCTTTAGACAGGAATTGCACTTCGTCAATAAGCACGCAGTGAGGCCGCGGACTATAGTCGCTCACAACAGCGAAGAGGTTTGTGGACTCAAAGACAGGATGCGCCCTCCGTTTAAACCCGATTCGGCTGGAAATTGCGCCGACCTGATCCCGATCATCTATTCCCGGAGTAAATAGCAGAACAGACTTCCCCTGCTCCTCATAATTGTGAGCGACCTTAATAATTTCAATGGATTTACCACTGTTCATCGCCCCATACTTAAAGAAAAGCTGAGCCATTAGTTAGTCGTCCTTTCATGCAACTGAATTTTCTATAGTGATTTCAGGCTGTGAGAAAAACTGGGCAAGCCCAGTCCTTACTTCCGCAGGATGTGATGACTTTCGCGTTGCATACAGGACGTATGCGTAATTAGCGAAAGACCCTTACATACGAAAGTTCCATTGCTCCAAATGCGGTTTTGAATCATCAAGCTTGTCTTGAACAAACAGTTCTATTTCAAGAGTCATTTTGATTCTTGATTAAGTAACGTGGCCGGAATTAAATAAGCGGAGATTTTCCGGCTATTTGCATCATGATGCTTGTTTCACAGGTAAATAAGGGTAATTTTTCCGCTTATGCACAGAAAAAGCCTCCATTTTCACGCTTTTCGATTCGATAGGCGGAATTTCTCCGTCTATTCAAGCAATTTTTTCATTCATTTTCTAATTAAGCGGAACTTTTCCGTTTATTTCTAAGATTGGGCGCTTACCTGATCGCCCCAACCGAATCTTATGATCTTATCGTCGTACCAGCAAGGCAAAAAATGATAAACTTTTGTAAGTAAATAAGGCATTTTATATTTTCATTCAAGCGGGCCAAGCCCAGTCCTTACTTCCGCAGGATGTGATGACTTTCGCGTTGCATACAGGACGTATGCGTAATTAGCGAAAGTTCCTTGCATACGAAAGTTCCTTTTTTATATGGCATTGGTTCGTGTCTTTATGATATTGAATCGTCGCTTCGGTTACTCGCTTGCCGCGGGCAGTCCGGGAGCCTCCTTGAACAGACGATTATCTGCGCGTTCTCCCCTGGCCTGCATTCCCGCTTTCGTGTCTGGATTTATTATCTGGGGTCAGCATGCTCAAAATCATATACTTTTACTTTTTTTACCTGTTAAAAAGCAGGCAGTTGGCTGCCTGCAATTGATCATGTATGCTCGCCTTGTCCTAAAAAAACAAAAACGGCAAATTCCGCACCATTTTTCATCGCACCGGAACACGCCGTTTTTCTCTCTGGACTTCAAACGAATCTTATTTAAGATTATATTTCTGTTTAAACCGATCAACACGTCCGCCTTTGTCAGCGAATTTCTGACGGCCGGTATAGAATGGATGCGAATCGGAACTGATTTCAACTGTAATTAATGGGTATTCGTTTCCGTCTTCCCATTGAACCGTTTGATTCGATTTCTTCGTTGAACCGCTCAAAAATTTAAATCCAGTACTTGCGTCCATAAATACAACCTTATGATAGTCAGGATGGATGCCTGCTTTCATCTCATTCATCTCCTTTGCGCCCTGATTATTCTCTCAAACCAGAGTCATATAGTGCCTAATAATATAACGCACAACGAGTATTATAACAGGCAGTCGTGGGGTTTGCAAGCAAGGTCTTACTTGGAAAACCTTGCCATATAGAGTTTTTCTTCACTACACCCAAAACAGGGTCAACCTTATCGTCCTTATTTTGACTGCAAACTGCCTTTTTTCTCTTTATCGAAAATATCGAAAAATTCCTGGTTGGACTTTGTTTCACGAATTCGTTTATAAAAATGCTCCACAAACTCTTGAGATTCATCCATCGTTTTGCGCATGGTCCACAGTTTGTCCAAATGATCACGATCAACAAGCAATTCTTCCTTACGCGTGCTGGAACGTCGAATATCAATAGCCGGAAAGATTCTGCGTTCTGCCAGTCTTCGGTCAAGATGCAGCTCCATATTTCCTGTTCCTTTAAATTCCTCATAAATGACATCGTCCATGCGCGATCCTGTATCAACCAAAGCCGTAGCCAGTATTGTCAGACTTCCGCCCTCTTCAATGTTTCGAGCCGCGCCAAAGAATTTTTTCGGTTTATGAAATGCGGCGGGATCGATACCTCCGGATAGAGTCCGACCACTCGGAGGAATGACAAGGTTATAAGCTCGGGCCAGTCGGGTCAAGCTGTCCATGAGAATAACGACATCTCGCTTATGTTCCACCAGGCGCATTGCCCGTTCAAGGACAAGTTCGGATACCTTCACATGATTTTCGGGCACTTCGTCAAAGGTTGAGCTCACAACATCTCCCTTGACCGAACGCTCAATATCCGTTACTTCCTCCGGACGTTCATCGACGAGCAAAACAATTAATTCAACATCAGGATAATTTACAGTAATACTGTTGGCGATCTCCTTCAATAATGTCGTCTTTCCGGCTTTTGGCGGAGCAACAATCATACCTCTTTGTCCAAAACCCACAGGTGAAACCATGTCAATAATTCGTGTGGAAAAATCTTCTTTGTCCGTTTCAAGAACCATGTGTCTGTCGGGATAAAGCGGAGTCAACGCAGGAAAATGAACCCGTTCCTTCGCTACATCAGGATTCTCTCCGTTAACGGCCTCAACCCTCAGCAGCCCAAAGTAACGCTCATTTTCTTTCGGGGGTCGAACTTTCCCCGTCACCTTATCTCCATTTCGTAAATCAAATCGACGAATTTGCGAAGCGGAAATATAAATATCTTCCGAGCTCGGCGAATAATTGATCGGGCGAAGAAAACCAAAGCCCTCAGTTGGAATAATCTCAAGAACACCTTCCATAAGTGATAAGCCGTCTTTTTCCGCCTGTTTTTTTAAAATCGAGAAAATCAATTCTCTTTTGTTCAATTTACTATAGTAGGATACTTTAAACTCTTTTGCATGCTCATATAATTCTTTAAGTTTCATATTTTCTAACTCTGCTAATGTAATCGGCATTCTCACACCACACTTTTTAAATTTATCATCAAATACATAAAGCCAGAAACTAATTCGGCTTTATATTTTTACCTTCTTCACATCTGAAATTCGGAAAAGACATAGAACTGTGCTAGTTGAGAGGAGGGGAGGAATTAAGTTGAAAGAGCAAGCCACGAACAGCTGGGCAAATTTAAATTCTTCACGAGCATAAGCACAGTCTCTTCAGATCATAGATATCATTCAAAAAAAGCCAAACGCAATTTTTTTCTCACCGTTATAATTTTTTATAAATCACATTATCCCATTAATATCATATTATACCCTTTTAATCAACCATTAGTCCCGTATTTTCAACGGATCAAGTTAGAAAATTTAGTTTCATCGAGCTTCTGATGGTAAAACAGCCGTTGCTACGGCCAGGATGGCCCAGATTCCAGATCCGGTGAACCGCAGAATGTGCTGGTTTCGATAGTGTTCCTTTTTTGCGAATCACGTACACCGTTTCTTTGAATTCAGAATTTTGCGTTTTGTTAATGATGTAAAAAAGGATCTGCACGAAAACACACATGGTTTCTATGCAAATCCTGACTTATTCTTGCTCCTTAAGACTTTCTCTAGCTTCATCCTCGAGCATGCGCTCGCGCCAGATGTTGGCACCGATAGCTCGCAGCTTCTCCATGATATGATCATAGCCGCGATCAATATGCTCAACACCAACAATTTCTGTAATGCCTTTTGCCATTAATCCGGCAATGACTAGTGATGCTCCCGCTCTTAAATCAGTGGCTCGAACCTTCGCACCCTCAAGGCGTGTCGGTCCGCTCAAAATTGCTGAGCGACCTTCAACTTTCACATTCGCCCCCATGCGCCTTAATTCATCAATATGTTTAAAGCGCGCGCCATAAATGGTGTCCGTGATAATACTCGTGCCTTCCGCTTGCGTCATTAAACTTGTCAACGGTTGCTGGAGATCTGTTGGAAATCCCGGATAAACCAACGTTTTCACATCTGCGCTTATCAGGCGCTTATTGCTTCTCGAGACAAGAATTTGATCCTCGCCTACCTGCACATCGGCGCCCATTTCACGAAGTTTCGCAGTTAGTGATTCCACATGCTGAGGGATCACATTGTCAATCAGCAAACGATCGGCTCCGGCCGCTCCGATAATCATGTATGTGCCGACTTCGATCCGGTCGGGAATAATCATATGTCTGCATCCATGGAGCTGCTTCACGCCTTCAATGCGAATGACATCTGTTCCCGCTCCTTTAATCTTGGCGCCCATACTCGTCAATAGTGTCGCTACATCAATAATTTCCGGTTCTTTCGCCGCGTTCTCAATGACAGTCTGCCCTTCGGCTTTAACAGCCGCAAGCATGATATTAATTGTCGCGCCAACGCTGACGACGTCAAGATAGATCCTCGCCCCGCGCAAAGAATCCGCACGTAAATAAATCGCTCCGCGTTCATTCGTCACTTTTGCCCCAAGCGCCTCAAATCCTTTGATGTGCTGGTCGATGGGACGCGGACCAAGATTGCACCCACCGGGGAGACCAATCACGGCTTTATGAAATCTGCCGAGCATCGCGCCCATTAAATAGTAGGAAGCACGCAATCGTTTCACTGAACCATTCGGAAGCGGCATGTCCACCATCTTTCTCGGGTCAACAACAAATGTATGGTCGTCAAAAGAAACAGTTCCGCCAATTTCACGTAGTAGCTTGCATAGTGTGCGCACATCTGAAATATCGGGAAGCTGGTCAATGGTAACAGGTGAATCAGCAAGAATGGTGGCCGGAATCAGCGCGACCGCACTGTTTTTCGCTCCGCTTATTTGAACGGTGCCATTTAAACGTGTGCCGCCTTCAATTAGTAATTTATCCATGGTCAGAATACTTCCTTTTCCTTTTACATCAAATTATCAAGCGCTTTTCTAAGAACACTCATACATGAAACCAGGCAGGCAAAACCATTATATGTACAAAATTAACACTATGCTCTCGTTTTCATAAAATTACTGAGCATTTATAGGTCCTGCCGACAACTAGAAGACTCTTTCAGCATTATAGCATAAACCTGTAAATCATGTGTGTACGGACTCGTCCCGCTATAGAAAACCCGATTAATTATTTTGCGCACTGCGGGCATTCTTTCTCAACTGCGGCAATGAGTTCCTGAAGATCAAAAGGTTTTGAAAAATGCGCGATTGCGCCATCACGCAATGCTTCCTTAACGAGCGTATTCTCGCCATAAGCTGTCATAATCATCACTTTCAGATTCGGTTTCATTTGCTTCATATGGTGCAATATTTCCATACCGCTCATTTTAGGAATTTTCATATCAAGCAGGACGAGCTTTGGGTCCTCTTCTTTGAGAAATTTCAGTGCCTGATCACCGCTGCCCGCCGTCAAAATGGGGTAACCTTCTTTTTTAAAAACCTCTTTCAGCAATAGTCGAATACCTGCCTGATCGTCAACAATCATAATTTTGTTTGCCTTTGTTGCGGTGCACACCAAATTCTGTTTTACCATTAGATTGCCCTCTTTCGTTCATTCTTTGCAACGCGCTCTGTGCTGGTTCAGATTTATCTTCACATATATCACTTCTTTATCGAACGTGATTTCCCTCTTTTAAATTATTAGAAAAAAAGCAAAAACCGGCAGGTCGATTCATAAATCAATCGGTCTGCCGGTTTTCTCATACAGTTATACACTGGTAAGAAGGTATTAAAATTTATTATTCATTAGCCAAAGATGCTTTAATGAAGTCGTGGAATAATGGTTCCGGGCGTGTTGGACGCGACTTGAATTCCGGATGGAATTGGCATGCCACAAACCAAGGATGATCATTTAATTCAATCATTTCCACAAGCCGATTGTCCGGACTCAAGCCTGAGAACACCATGCCTTTTTCCGTCATTTTTTCACGGTACTGGTTGTTAAACTCATAACGGTGACGATGGCGCTGGTAGATAATTTCTTTGTTGTAAGCGTCAAAAACCTTCGTATCCTTCACGATTTTACATGGATATAACCCAAGACGCAGAGTGCCGCCCAAATCTTCAACATCCATTTGTTCCGGAAGGAGATCGATAATCGCTTCCTCAGCGTCTTGATTAAATTCGGCTGAATCTGCTCCGCTCAATTTCAATACGTGACGAGCAAATTCTATCGTCGCCAGCTGCATACCGAGACAGATGCCGAAGAACGGCACCTTATGTTCACGCGCGTATTGGATGGCCAAAATTTTCCCTTCAATGCCTCGGTCACCAAATCCGCCCGGAACAATGATACCTTGACAATCCTTTAACTGTTCATTCACGTTGTTTGGCAGCAAATCTTCAGAGTTAATATACTGAACCTTCACTTCCGTATCGAAGCTGTATCCCCCATGTTTCAGTGCCTCAACAACAGAAATATAGGCATCCTGAAGCTCAACATATTTACCGACTAAGCCAATTTTCACATGTTTTTTCGGATGAAGAACCTTATCCACCAGATCATGCCACTGGCTCATATCTGCTTCGCCCTGCGGCAGATGCAATTTCTCACAGACGATATCGTCCAAATGCTGATCCTGCAACTGCAACGGAACCTGATAGAGCGTTTCTGCGTCACGTGCCTCAATGACAGCTTCTTTGTCGATATCGCAGAATAAAGCGAGCTTCGCTTTCATCTCTTCGGAAACCGGCAATTCGGTACGAACAACAATGATATTCGGCTGAATGCCAAGACTGCGCAGCTCTTTTACACTGTGCTGCGTCGGTTTTGTTTTCATTTCACCGGCCGCTTTCAGATAAGGAATCAATGTACAGTGGATATAAAGCACATTGTCCAAACCAACATTACTCTTAATTTGTCTGATCGCTTCTAGGAACGGGAGGCTTTCGATATCACCGACCGTACCGCCGATTTCCGTAATCACAACATCAGCGCCCGTCGTTTTGCCCGCTCGGAAAACACGATCTTTGATTTCATTCGTGATATGTGGAATGACCTGAACGGTGCCGCCTAAGTAGTCACCCCGGCGTTCTCTTTTCAGAACTGTGGAATAGATTTTACCTGTTGTAACATTGCTGTTTTTATTTAGATTGATATCAATGAACCGTTCGTAATGCCCAAGGTCGAGATCGGTTTCTGCACCATCATCGGTAACAAATACTTCACCGTGCTGATACGGGCTCATTGTGCCTGGATCCACATTAATATATGGATCAAACTTCTGGATCGTCACTTTCAATCCGCGATTTTTCAAAAGACGTCCCAATGACGCCGCGGTAATCCCTTTGCCGAGAGACGAAACCACGCCTCCGGTCACAAAAATGTACTTCGTCATCCTTGATGATTTCCCCCTTATCAATAGAAAAAGCTTCGTGAATTCATACGGCAAGCACAGTGATGAATCTACATGGCAAGGGGTCGTCATTGCGATCAATTTTGACCTTTTTCGACCGGTTTTTCTTGCCTTTGTTTGTAAAAAAGCAAAAGCGACACGCTCCCCTTTCGGAGGGCTCGCTTTTGCTTTGAATTTCGTTCTATTTGTCGCCCTTTGCAATTCTAACAAACTTGCCCAGTTGAATCAAGAGTACGTTACAGGAAAAAAGCACCTGCATGATTCGATGAAATGAGATTGGGTTGTACTCCATTCCATTGACTCTGTATTCTAGCTTATTTGCGATGCAAAAGGCACGTCCGTACGATCGCAAGCTTATTCTTCATCATCATCAATAATCGCGTTACGCTTAATTCTTTTCACATCATCATCTTCAAAATCATCATCGTTGTCATCGTCTGTATCATTGTCTTCATCTAAATTTTCTTCTTCTTCATCTTCGTCATAATCATCAAATCCATCATCCGCTACCTTATGCTTCTCATGATGGCTGTCCCCGAGTGTTTTAGCGATATCATCCTCGCGTTGTTCCAGCGGGTACCAGTTGCGCAGCGCCCAGAGGTTATGACCAACGCTCAGAAAACGTCCGTCAAGAATCAACGTTGTATAAAGACGAGCCAGTGATTCGCCGCCATCAGCCTCAACTTCGCCGTCTTTATAAACCATGTCGGTCAGTTCATAGAAAGTTTTCGGTTCTTTCGACTGGGACAATATATCATAGAATTGGTCAACCTTCGCTTTTTCAACCACGTGTTCTGTCAATGGAAACATCCTTTCCCTTTATCATACCTTATCAAGGCTTTAACATCCGCCCTGCAGTAGGTTTTTCTAACGCAAGACTTCTGAATGCTGAAAAAAATCCGCAAACCGCTTATCCAAAAATCTATTTGGACGTCCGTCACGGAAGTACGCACACTGAGACTCATTGTAAGGTTATACAATAAATACAATAATCCGTTCATGAATTAAAATCAAGTCTAGTCAAAAAAATTCTCAGTAAAACAACGATACAACGATAAATTTGGGATATATTAAATGATAACCGGCGCAAATTATACGCCTAGTTGATCGGAGGAACGATGATGCACCCATTCGTCCAACTACTCATCATTTTTTTTGCACTCACCATTCTCTTTTTTGCCTTGGTCCTGTTCGACATTCGCGCGGGATTAAAATTGAAACGGCCCTTAATTGCCGAGCGCAATCCAATAACCGGACTTAACAATTTCCGCTATTACACAAATGGTCATGCGCTCTTCGAAGAAATGAAGCGAACCATCAGCAATGCCAAGTATCATATTCATCTTTCCTTTTTTATCTTTATCGCAGACGATGTAGGGGAAGAATGGATCAACCTCTTAAAAAGAAAAGCGGCAGACGGCGTCGAAGTCCGATTGCTTGTCGACGCCCTTAGCAGTTTCGCACTAAGAAAAAAAAGAGCAGAACTCGTTAAAGCAGGCGTTCAGCTTGCTTTCTCAGGAAAACCAACTTTTCCATTCACCTTTTATTACCTAAACCATCGCAACCATAGAAAGATGATGATTATCGATGGAAAAATCGGCTATTTCGGAGGCTACAATGTCAGTCGTGACTATATCGGCCGCAACCCGAAAATGGGACCATGGCATGACAACCATTTAAAAATCGAAGGCGAGAGCGTTCCCGAACTTCAGCGTTTGTTCCTTGAAGACTGGAAAAAAGCAACCCACGCAGATCTTCTCAAGAACGGTACCTATTTCCCAGCGGTTGCTAAAGGGCCATCACCTCTGACACTGATTGGAACGGACGGCAAACAGCTTGAAACCTGCTTTGTTGATAAATTGAGCAGTGCCCAGACATCCATCGTGATCGGATCCCCTTATTTTGTACCAAGCAAGCGACTCATGGACGTGCTCGTCAACCGCGTGGAGCACGGAGTTAAGTTGAGCATTCTCTTACCAATGAAAAAGGACCACGCGCTTGTTCAACCGGCTTCATATCAATACCTTGAACCGCTCTTGAAAAAAGGTGCCGAGCTTTTCCATTTTTACCAAGGATTTTATCATTCGAAGGTTTTCATTATTGACCGCAGACTATGTTATCTTGGTACGGCAAATTTTGATCAGCGCAGTCTGTTTTGGAACGATGAGCTATCAGGATTCATTGAGGATCCTGAACTCGTCCACCAAGCACTGGTACAGTTGAAAAAGGAAATGAAGGACAAATCCGTCTCCATTTCTTACGACCAATTGGCCCGTCGCTCACCTTGGGCTAAATTGAAAACCAAAGTGTGTGCGTGGTTCAGCTACTTTCTTTAAACAAATGCTCTGCATACAAAACAGCCTCCTGATAAGGATTGGAGGCTGTTTTTACTTAATCCATTCTTTTGTTCACATTTTTTCTGGTGCGTTAACACCGATCAGTTCCATTCCGTTTTTAAGCGTAATACGAACAGCTTTCATTAGAGCGACTCTCGCCTTGCTAAGCAGCACATTAGTTTCGTCGAGCACTTTTTCAGCGTTGTAGAAACTGTGCAGGCAAGCTGCTAGGTCATACAAATAGTTCGGAATGTGCTGGATGGCCAACTTCTCCGCGCTGTCCGCGACAACTGCAGGAAAATCGCCCAGCTTCTTCAGCAAATCAATTTCCTTATCTCCGGTGAGCAGATTCAGGTCAAGTTCCTCGACGTTATCATGTTCAAAAGCCTCCGCCCGTTTCAGCATGCTGGTGATTCGTGCATACGCGTATTGAACATAGTATACCGGGTTTTCATTCGAATGCGAAATCGCCAGATCCAAGTCAAAATCAAGGTGGCTGTCCGAGCTGCGCATAGCGAAGAAATAACGCGCAGCATCAACACCTACATCCTCCATCAACTCGCGCATCGTGACCGCTTTGCCTGTACGCTTGCTCATCTTGACCTTCTCGCCATCCTTGAATAAGTTAACCAGCTGAATGATCTGTACCGTTAATTGGTCAGGATTGTAACCAAGCGATTGAATCGCCGCTTTCAGTCTCGGCACATAACCATGGTGATCCGCGCCAAGCACGTCAATCAACTGTTCGAACCCGCGATCAAGCTTGTTTTTGTGGTACGCGATATCCGGCGTGAAGTATGTGTAACTGCCATCCGACTTAACAAGCACTCGATCCTTGTCATCACCGTATTCAGAGGTCTTCAGCCACAACGCTCCGTCTTTTTCATAAACTTCGCCTTTATTTTTAAGATACTCAAGAACAGGCTCAATCTTATTATCCTCATAAAGAGAACGTTCGGAGAACCAGTTGTCAAAATGGACACGAAAGTCTCCAAGATCTTTTTTGATTCCGCGCATGAGGTGCTCAACACCAAAATTCCGGAAGAAGCGGCTTCGTTCTTCTGCCGGTTTCGCCGACAGAGCATCACCATATTCATCAACCAGCCGCTTCGCCAGTTCAATGATATCTTTGCCATGATAGCCATTTTCCGGAATCTCCGCACTCTGCCCTAATTGCTGAAGATAACGTGCTTCCAATGAAATCGCCAAATTGGCAATCTGATTTCCGCCATCGTTGATGTAATATTCCGGTACGGCATGGTAGCCGGCCTTGTTCAACAGCTTGCACAAAGCATCACCGACCGCCGCGCCTCGTCCGTGGCCAAGGTGAAGACTGCCGGTTGGATTGGCAGAAACAAATTCGACGAGGACCTTTTTCCCGGCGCCACTGTTTGAAGCACCGTAAGAATCGCCTGCCTCGATAATTGTCGGAATCAAATTCGTTAAATATTGATTATCTAGGAAAAAGTTGATGAATCCGGGTCCCGCAATCTCGATCTTGCGAATATGACCTTTCTCCTTGTCGAAGCTCGCAATCAACTCTTCAGCGATCTTCCTCGGTGCCTTTTTGGCAATTCTTGCGAGCTGCATCGCCATATTGGCTGCAAAGTCGCCGTGCGACTTGTCTTTCGGCGCTTCAAGTACTACATCCGGCACTTGCTCCGGGGCGGCAAGACCCGCCTTGATCACCGCCTCTACAATCTCTTCCTTTAATTGATTCTTGACTTGCTCAACGATCGTCATCTTATATAACCTCCAAAATTGCGTCTGGCGCATATCTCGCATTGTATTCTATGTGGTATCATTTCCGGAAACCGCTATTCTCAGCTTGGCTTTAACCGATCTTATAGCGGTAATCAAGCATCACTTTGCCCACCGATTGACCCGCAACGCTTAAGTCGTAGACAAGTCGCACCACCCCTGAATCATCTGAGGTATCGCTATCAATAATCTCGGTGGTCGCCTTCGTTTCCATATGACCGATTTGCGTGCCGTAAGTGCCGGTCATTGTCTGTCCGATCATGAGCGGCTGCCTCATTGGAGAAGCGCCCTTGCGTATAATAAGCGCTTCTTTGCCGCTGACTCGAATCGTGTAATCGGCAGGTCCGACATCTGCAATTTCAGCGCTAAAAACAAGATACAGACTTGATCCGCTTCTACCGACCCTCCCCTGAAGAACGGCAGTCGTCTTCTGCTGCTGCCTAGACTGCCCAGGATCACAGATTCGGCTTATAAAAACGATTTCAGCATCACGTGTCTTCATTCAGCAGCCTTCTTTCGTAACCGCATGTGTTCATACTTATACTACTATAAAAGATTGACTATCTCTGGGCAAGGTTAACCCGGCTATTTTTCCAAGGATTCTATTTTTTTCTCGTATTTATACCTTAATTCGCCTTTTTCGATTCGCAAGGTTTAGAAAACGGCGGTTTCATCCATAATGAATGGTAAAAACAAAGACACACACGGGGCTGTCATGGCTGCCTGTTTTTCGGATTGAGGGGGTGCTGATCCATGCGTTTCGACATGAGGATCCGAAAAAGGAAGAACGTAATCACGCGATGGAGCGTCCGCATCGCCGCATTGTTTCCTATACTGCTGCTGCTCTGCGTTGCCATACTTCTCTTGTCGGCAAAGATTGCCGGACCGATGGATATTCCGGCATCACGTCCCGCCGTTATCTATGACAACAGCGGCAAGTTCATTGGAAAATGGGATACGACCAACAGACAATGGGTAAGCAGTGACAACATGGCGCCTTCGATCAAACTGGCGACGCTTGCCATCGAAGATCGCCGCTTCTTCCACCACCATGGATTTGATTTTCAGCGAATCGCTCAGTCCGCCTTTGTCGATATGCGCAGCTTAAGCAAAGCTCAGGGCGCAAGCACAATCACGATGCAGTATGCGAAAAACCTGTTTTTATCCAACGACAAAACATGGTTGCGCAAATTCTCCGAAATGTTCTACACTGTTCGCCTTGAAATGAATGAATCGAAAAAAGAGATTCTTGAAGGCTACTTAAATACAATCTATTACGGGCATGGCGCATACGGAGTTGAAGCCGCCGCACATGTGTATTTCAACAAGCGCGCAGAAAATCTTAGTCTTGCTCAATCCAGCATGCTGGCCGGAATTCCAAATGGCCCCAGCCTTTATTCGCCTTTTCTAAACTACGATTTGGCTAAAAAGCGGCAAAAGGTTGTTTTGAACACGATGGTAAAAAGCGGCTATCTCACAAAAAAGCGAGCTGAAATCGCATACCATTCGCCGCTTCAGCTGGTACGCACGGACAAAAAAGAAGCAGAGATAGCGCCTTATTTTCAAGACGTAGTTAGGCACGAACTGACGGAGCGTCTGCACATCAGCCAAAAAGAATTGGCCACCGGCGGGCTCAAGGTCTACACAACGCTCGATAACGAAACACAAGAAACGGCAGAATTTTGGATCAAGCATACCATACCGGATTCATCAAAAATTCAAACAGCGCTGGTTGCTTTGGATCCGAAAACCGGTGGTGTCGTAGCGATGGTCGGAGGTCGTGACTATCAAAGCAGTTCCTATAACCGGGCAGTAAGCGCAAAGCGCGCGCCGGGTTCTGCGTTTAAACCGTTTCTTTATTATGCGGCTCTACGGAATGGCTTCACACCGGCGACTCGTTTAAAGAGCGCGCCAACGGCATTCACCTTTGACAACGGCCATTCCGACTACGCGCCGAACAATTTCGGCGGCTATTATGCAGACAAACCGATTACCATGGCGCAAGCGCTTGCCCTGTCCGATAATATTTTTGCCGTAAAGACACATTTAGCAATTGGCATGCAGCACTTAGTCCAAGCTGCCCGCCAAGCCGGAATCTCGAGCGCGCTTGCGCCGATTCCCTCTCTGGCTTTAGGCTCAAAGCCGGTAAGCGTTCTTGAGCTCACCCGCGGCTACGCGACCTTCGCCAATGAGGGCGCGCGTGTTCACCCGGCGCTTATTACACGCGTGACTGATCATGCAGGACGAACGCTTTATGAATGGGCGCCAAAGAAAAAGCAAGTGCTGAATCGCCAAACATCCTACGTTCTCTCTCAGATGATGACCGGTATCTTTGATAAACGGCTGAATGGATACACGCGGGTGACGGGTAGTCCGGTAGCAGGATTGCTGACGCACAAAGTCGCCGCAAAAACCGGATCGACATCAGCAGACAGTTGGATGGCAGGATTCACGCCTGATTTGGTCGCCTCGGTCTGGGTCGGCTATGACAAAGGCGAAACCATCAGTACATATCCGGACACCGGCTATGCGAAAACAATTTGGAGTCATTTTATGGAATCAGCGCTCGAAGGAACACCAAAAAATGCATTCAAACCGCCTAAAGGCGTCGTTAGCGTCAGTATTGACCCGAAGAGCGGCCTTCGCGCTGGCAAAGGATGCACCGGACGACCCACTTATTTTGTAAAAGGAACTGAACCGACCGCGTATTGCGGTCAATCGAAAGCCGAAAAAGCCATCAAAAAGAAAAAGAAGCCGCGCAGCATGTTTGACCGCCTGTTCCATTGGTGGAAATAGCAACGGTGTGAACTAGCCCGCTTTTGAGCTCACTAAAAAGCAACAGGAACTTCCGATATAAAATTCGGAAAAGTTCTGTTGCTTTTTTGAATGCAGATTAAAAGTTCTATTTTGAGGTCATTTTATTTCTCAATCACGATGTTCTTCTCTTATACTTAGATCACCGAGCAAAAAAGAGGGGATCTATGATGATTAGTTTATTTTTAATTGGCGGATTGATTGCCGGCGGTATTATTCCTGTACAGACCTCTATTAATTCCAGACTAGGCGTTGAAGTCGGGTCGCCCTTCATGGCTTCGTTTCTGTCATTTTTTACCGGAACACTGACTCTGGTTATCCTATCTCTGGTTATTGATCATAAACTCACCTTCGCTCCGGATAGTTTCCACAATAACCCGTGGTGGATCTGGATCGGTGGCGCGCTCGGGGTTTTCTACCTGACCTCGAACATTCTGCTGCTTCCTCAACTAGGTGCAGCGCTGACCGTTGTAATCACACTTATCGGTCAAATGATCATGGCCATTGCAATTGATCAGTTCGGCTGGTTCAACGTGCCCATTCATGAACTGAACATTCCGCGCCTGATCGGGATTGTCTGCATGCTCGGCGGCGTTTTTTTGATCAAGAACTATTAAGGAGAACCATTATGAAGCGTAAAAAATTCACAGTAACAGCACTATTTCTCATCTGGGGGCTCGCCGCAGGAATGGTATCACCGGTTCAGACATCGATAAACACCCAACTGCGCTATGCCGTCCAGTCGCCTTTTCTTGCGTCGCTCATCTCATTCATGACCGGCACATGCATCCTTGTGCTAGTCACGCTGATCATCGACCGCAAAATGACGATGGATCTAAAACTAATCCCGCGCGCACCAAAGTGGATTTGGATCGGCGGGATGCTCGGCGTCATTTTTGTCACGTCTAACATTTTGCTGCTGCCTGTACTTGGATCGGCGCTAACTGTTGTTTCGGTACTCTGCGGTCAGATGATCGTCGCCATAGCCGTCGATCACTTCGGTTGGTTTGGCGTCGCGCAGCATAAAATGAATTGGCCGCGCGCGGCGGGTCTTGTATTAATGATCGCCGGTATTTTGCTGATTCAACAGTACTAATGCGCCTGTGACCCGTTCATTCAGCCGTGAGCGATGCCTTCAAGTCCGGATTGGCTCGTTCCCATTGCTCAGGCGCAACGCTGATCAAAAATTCACGAAGTACCTTTTTTGATTTGGCGTCCATATCATCCAGCATCACTTTTCCTTTGAGCGCTTTGTCCATTTTATTAACGTGATCCGCCAGTACCTTATAACCGCGTTTGATCTCCCGATGGATAATCATTTCGGC
This sequence comes from Sporolactobacillus nakayamae, assembly GCF_900113325.1. Lineage (GTDB taxonomy): Bacteria > Bacillota > Bacilli > Bacillales > Sporolactobacillaceae > Sporolactobacillus > Sporolactobacillus nakayamae. Next base: position 126,182 of record NZ_FOOY01000006.1, read on the forward strand.
GGCGCCCGCTCCTGAGTAACGCGGTCCTTCTTTGGTCACTTCCGTATTTACCCAGACAAGCCAATATTTTTTCCCCCCGCCTTGCAGATCGTCCTTATTTGCCGAAAAACGGATTCTGCGTTCAATAGCGCTGCGCGCGTGGAGCGCACCTATGTCAACTTCCGCTTTGCCTTCTTCCACGTCAATGATGACTGGAGATATAGTGTCCAAATTAATCAACCCGGCACCAAAACCGCCATGGCCTTTTGTCGAATCGCCTTTAATTATATTAAAGCCTGATTTTTTTCCATCCTGATGAAAAATATCCAAATCATTCACCCTTTCAGACGTGATTAATCTCACTGTTGCTAGTTTATCACATGCGCTCCGGCAACGCCCAATTAACGGAGCAGATCATCCCTGCACCATCTGCTCGAATCAAGCATCCTATGAGTCAGATGCCATAAAAACTGTTGTAAATTAGGTTGTGACAAACTCCCTAATTCTAATTAATTGATTCAAAGCGCCGCATCCTTTAGACTCAATATTAGTGAACGGTCTGATCGCCTGACGTTGCTCACCTCCTATGAGCAACGATGAAGTCAAGTTTTCTAAAAGAATGTGAGGGGAACACCATGCGCAATAAAAAGCCATTCACGATCACTCAAGTATCCGCAGACGGACGCTTTGGCTTGGAACGTGAGAACTTAAGAGTTGATCCACGCGGTACGTTGGCGCTGACACCGCACCCCCTTGCGTTCGGTGACAAGCTGACTAATTCTGAAATTACAACTGATTTTTCTGAGAGTCAGATTGAGTTGGTCACTCCTGTTGCGCATTCCGTGCAGGAACTGTTTGCGCATGAAAAACGGTTGACCAAGACAATTTATACGGGGATTAACGATGAATTACTATGGCCGCTGAGTACCCCTCCTTCGTTATTACCGGCAGAAGACCAGATTCCGATCGCGGATTTTGGTCGCAAAGGGCAAGATAAAACGGGCTACCGCGTCTACCTCTCGAAGAAATACGGGCGCATTAAACAGCTCTACTGTGGTATTCATTTTAATTTTTCTTTTCCTGACCATCTATTTCCAAATCAGGATGCATGCAACCGTTTTTATCTGAATCTAGTCGCAAATGCTCTGCGGCATCGCTATTTTCTTGTTCATCTGCTCTCGGCAAGTCCGGAACGAATCGAGTCGATCCCTTATCGTTCCGTACGGCTAAGCACGCATGGATACAAAAATCTTGAACCCGTGTATCCAGACTACTCAAGCCCTCAGAATTACATTGACTCGCTTCGCGACGCCGTAGAAAGAGGCGTGATTGAAAGCCCACGCGAACTCTATCAGCTCGTCCGAATTAAGGGAACCGGCTTTGAAGATCTTGTGAACGCACCGAAAGCCGGTCGGATCGAACTGAGAATTGCCGATCTCAATCCACTTTTTCGTGCGGGAATCAACCCAAACGATCTGTATTTGATGCATCTTTACCTGCTCTGGTGTGCACAAAGTGACGCTAGCGAATTTACAAGAGAAGACCAAAAAGAAGCGAATGCGCGATCAGATGAAGCAGCGTTATGCACGGTCACCGACTCGTTTAGCGTTAAAATGAATGCGCTGTTCGATGCTTTACTTACGTTCACACGTAGCCAAAGCCTCCCCGCCGCTTATGAATCGGCACTAAACGACGCACGAGCACGCTGGATTGATCGTTCAAAAAGTTATGCAGCACGCGTTCATTCCGAGCTCAAGCGCGAGCCGTCGGCAGCGATGCATTGGGCAAGACAAATGAAAAATGCGTACCTTTCCCCCTGTCGCTCAGCTCATTAACAAGCAGTTAACCGTTTGCCACAATGAAACGAACGCATAGCCAAGATGATTTCCTATATCTCTCCTTTATTCCAGCCATTGCCAAAAATGGAGACAGCCTTTATTCTTAAAGTAGAAATGTCCCAAACGCGCAGAAATAGTTTCTCGTGATGAAATGGCTTCAAGCCTTTACTTACGAAAATTGGACATGGTACTTTTGTTTTGTGGAGGATTCGTAACGTATGGTCCTGATCAGATGCATCAAAAATGTATATGGAGAGACAGTCGAAATCCCTACAGATTTCATGGAATCACGGCTGCTTTTCAAAGTGAACAATTTTTACATGGCTGAACAAGATAATGAAGGGCATTTAGTCACGCAGGATGAAGAAGGCGAGCCGCACATTATCGCCGACAGCAATGAGATCCTAAGTGGCGGCTCTTGGTTCCATGAACATTTTGTGCTCTTGTGAATGCGGTATCATCTGTTTAAATGAATGATCTTTGGTCAGGGGGACAGTAAATGAGCAGTATTCAATTTGAACTCGTGAAGAAGATCGGGACGGTGAATGAGTCACCCAATGGATGGTCGAAGCAGCTGAATATGATCAGTTGGAACGGACGCGCCCCGAAATATGATCTAAGAGATTGGGCACCTGATGGGGAGAAAATGGGCAAGGGCATTACGCTCAGTGTGGATGAGATGAAAGCTCTGAAACTTTTACTCAATCAGCTCGAAGAATTAAACTGAATCAGGCAGGAACAGGCGGATGGCAAGTGGCCATCCGCCTGTTCCAATTTTGACGTTTCAGATCTTCAGCGCAGCGCAGGACACTCAGCCGACTGAAGGGAACGAAGCTCGTCGATGAATGCTAACGCATGATCAAAATCCTCGTTCATCGTCCGTTTTTCAAGTGCCCTCACCTTTTCTACTGCTTCAACGCGCGGCAAATAGTCAAAATAAAGGAGTGTAGCGACACATTCAAGAAACCAAGTTTCTTGGGCTACGACGTGTTGTGTAAGACCGTGCATATTGGGCAGAACATTTTTGTAATGAGACAAGAAATCCAGACCCGCCTCTGAAATGCGATAAGAGCATGTCTCATCTTTATTTTGAGTCTCTTCCCGATCTTCAATCAAGAATCCAAAATCACATAATTCCTCAAGTTGTACCGATAATTCTTCAGAATAAGGACCGTTGAAATGAAAATGAAAAATCTGGTGAAATGGAAAACCGAGTCTCTGAAAAATATAAATGGATTTCTGCAGCTTCTTGCGTCCGGAGTTTCTACCTGACTGTTGAATTAATGCGGCAATTATTGCGTGGTCTTCCAACATGTTTCATTTCCCCCATGTAACATGATCTCAAATACTCGATTAAAATGCTCCCTTTATGCTGTTTCTTAGATGCCTAAAATGTCTTGAATTGTTTTTCGATACGGTGAATGCTCCGGCAAATCAAGAATTCTGTCCTTCGGGTAGTACAGCTTGCAATCTGTTCGACGCATTCCGGTAATCGAACCCACAACATCAGATTCCTGCGAGAGTTCATGCAGTGTTCCATCCGGCATCAGAAGTTGAATCGGCTGCCGTTCCCCTTCTTCGCCCGGCCGATACAGATCATACGGAGAATTTGACGACGAATCCACTTCCAAATAGTAATCCGGATCAATACCTGCGTCCCTGAACGCTTCCACCAGCCGATCCTTAGAGCCGATCAGTGAAGGTGTGAATTCAACATACTTAAAAAGACGGCGATTCATGAACCGAAAGCATAGATCGCTAAGAATCGCGTCCTCTTCTTCTTGCCAAGCTTGGAAAAAATAAAGGATGACCGACTCGTCTAGTTTAAGATAATCTTGAAGTGTCATTTTTCCTTCAAAAATTTTAATCAGCGGATGCGGCGCATACTTGAAGTGGAAGCCTTCTTGGTAAAGTACTTTCGCTCTGTGAAGAATTTGCGTAAGAATGACCTCTGCGCTCCGCGTGACCGGATGGAAATACACTTGCCAGTACATCTGATAGCGGCTCATGATATAGTCTTCCACCGCATGCATTCCGGACAGCTTAAAAACAATCTGGTCATCCTGAGTGCGCATGACTCGCCAAATACGTTCCATATCAAAATGGCCGTAGCTGACGCCGGTAAAATAAGCATCACGAAGAAGATAGTCCATACGGTCGGCATCAATTTGACTTGAAATCAGGCTGACAACGAGGCGGTTTGGATACGTTTTACCAATGACATCAGCCACTTTCTCCGCAAAACCCTGACCTTGCTGTTCAAGCAGCCGATGAATTTCCGTATTGCCGAGTATAATTTTTTGCGTATACTCTTCATGATTGGTACCGAACACCTTCTCAAAGGAATGCGAAAACGGTCCATGCCCCACATCGTGGAGCAGCGCGGCGCAGAGTGCGATCATCGTCTCCGAATCATCCCAATGATTTCTATATTTGAAAATATCAATGACTCGTCTGGCAATTTCATAGACACCCAGTGAATGGCCAAAACGACTGTGTTCCGCGCCATGAAAGGTCAGAAAAGTCGTACCGAGCTGTCGAATCCGCCTTAAGCGTTGAAATTCAGGTGTCCCGATCAAGTCCCAGATTAGTCGATCACGGACATGAATATAGCGATGTACCGGATCTTTAAACACCTTTTCTTCATTCAATTTTTGGTATGATCGGGTCAATGCCACCACGTCCTATTTGCTACTCGCTCAGGTCCGTTCCCAGCTCCACAAGTCGCGAGGTTCTGTACTCATTATACCTTTACCGGATTAGATTGAAAGCGGGGCATATACCGATTCAATTCATCGGTTCGTCCACAATCCGTTTCCTGTTCTTAAAATAGACCGGTGTCAACTTATATTCTTTGGCCATCGCCGCACCCAGAGGATACTTGACACCAATAGTTTCGGGCCCGTGGTTGTCCCCGCCAATCGTTACATATTGCCCGCCTAATTCGCGATACCGACGCACAATACTTTCAAGGCCTTCCCTAAACCCGCCTTGATCGATCAAGCGCAAATTAATTTCCAGGCAGATATCATTTTCGATCAGTGTGCTGAGAAAATTATCGATCAGCAGCGGGAAATCTTCATAACGAAGCACGTTGTCCGAATAACTCAGATAACGACATGGATAGTCAATGTGACCAAATGTATCGATGTACGGATTGCGATGAATCGTGTGCTCCGCATAGATTAAATACTGTGTAAAGAAATCCTGTTTGCTGAGAAAATTTTTCCCGCGATCCGTGTACATGTCATAATCCTGCAAATTATGCACCGAACCAATAACCATATCAAACGGATGAGCGGCAACAATTTCACGATTGCGTGCGACATAGTCTTGCCTATTATCCAACCCAAGTTCAATACCTAATAAAAGATGCTCGCCCCGATAGGCAGAATAGGTCTCAAAATAGTTACTAATCTCAAAGTCAACGGGAGCACCGTCGTCCTGACGCTCATTTAAATCATAGTGCTCTGTAAGAACCAAATTTAAATGATGGCGCGCCGCTTCCTGAAGCGCTTCTTGAATGCCCATTTCCGCATCGAATGAAAAATGGGTGTGATTATGCGTATCAAAGGCCATGTTGATCCGTTCCTCCAATTACCGATTTACTTTTATTCAAAATTCTGCTGACCATTTGCCGATCCAGATAGACATGACGAACATTCTTCGCGTCGAAGCGGCAAATTTTGAAAACTCCTTGAACAAAAATGCCGATCAGCGATACCATGATCACTGTTCCAATCCCAACGGAGCCTCCTAAAAGCCAGCCAAACACTAGAGCCACACCTTCGTTCACTGTACGAACCACGCGAACCGACTGTCCGGTCTTACGCGCGAGCACTACCATAAGCCCGTCCCTTGGGCCGGCGCCAAACCCCGCACTCATGTACAGATAGGTTCCGAAGCTGATAATGATCAATCCTGCGAGAATCATAAGCAGTTGCGTATAGAAATGGTGCGCAATCGGAACAAGATGATTGAGGAGCAGTAAATCCATAAACAACCCAATAAAAATCATATTCGCCAACGTGCCGAATCCAATCTTCTCACCAAAAATTCTGTTCAGAATGACAATACATAGGGCTACCAGAATATTAGCCAAACCAATGGTAATAGGAAACGTCCTTGAGAGGCCTTGATGCAGTACATCCCATGGCTGCAAGCCCAGATTCGCGTTGATGGTGCAGACTGCGCCAAGCGCGAACAAAAAAAGTCCGATAAACAGTTTAGCCAAGTTAACCATGAGTTTCAAAAATGTTCCCCCTGTATCTGCTATAAATCATTCCAACCAATCATGTCCTTTGTTGCACCTGTTTTACTTAATGTCCTTTCAGTATAAGTTTAATTAGTCATTGAAACAACGCATACAGCAAATTAAATTCGTTCAAATCTCACTTAGATCAGCGACCTGCTTTTTCTCATGTTGGGTTGACGGATATCAATACTAGTGTTATATTTTGTCATACCAAATTTTTTATTAATTTGAAAAGGTTGATTATTATGTCTTTCCTATCCTACCTACGAGTCTTGATTATTATCTAGGGCCTTGGCAATCGCTGAAAATTTAACGATTGTCCGGGTCCTCCTTGGCGTAGGTGGGAGTCGGACAGAACTCCCATTCTTTTATGAATGGGAGTTTTTTCGTTCCACAGATTTAAAAACAGAAAGGATGAGAGAATTTGAGAAGTGATGAAATCAAGAAAGGCGTGGATCGCGCACCCGCACGGAGCCTGCTCAGGGCAACAGGCATGATAAAAAATGAGGAGGACATGCATAAGCCGTTTATCGCGGTGTGCAACTCTTATGTAGACATTGTTCCTGGACATGTGCATCTTCGCGAACTTGCCGATGTCGCAAAGAAAGCGATCCGAGAAGCCGGCGGAATTCCATTTGAATTTAATACGATCGGCGTCGATGACGGCATCGCGATGGGCCATATCGGCATGCGCTATTCGCTCCCAAGTCGCGAGTTGATCGCAGACGCAGCTGAGACGATGATTAACGCCCACTGGTTCGACGGTGTTTTCTACATTCCGAACTGCGACAAAATCACACCGGGCATGATGCTCGCTGCTGTACGAACCAATGTGCCCGCAATATTCTGTTCAGGCGGACCAATGGAGGCGGGATTATCGGCACAAGGCAAGGCATTGACACTATCCTCCGTTTTCGAAGGCGTCGGTGCCTTTAAAGAAGGCCAAATGACCAAAGAGCAATTCCTTGATCTAGAAAAAACAGCTTGCCCAACTTGCGGATCCTGCGCCGGTATGTTCACGGCCAATTCCATGAACTGTCTGATGGAAATGATCGGCGTCGCCCTGCCTGGAAACGGAACGGCTTTAGCAACTTCCGATGAACGCCGCGATCTCATCAGGGAATCCGCTGTTCGATTAATGGATCTTGTAAAAAACAATGTTCGTCCACGCGACATTATCACCTCGGAAGCAATTGATGACGCGTTTGCTCTTGATATGGCTATGGGCGGATCAACCAATACCGTTCTTCACATGCTGGCCATCGCATCAGAAGCCGGTATCGACTATGACCTGAATCGAATCAATAAGGTTGCTGAAAAAGTTCCTTATCTTGCAAAAATCGCACCAAGCTCCTCTTATTCAATGAAAGATGTCCACGATGCAGGCGGTATGTCGGCAATTATCAAAACACTTGTTGATATGGGCAATGTCGTACACCCTGAACGAATCACGGTGACCGGCAAAACGATTCACGAAAATGTTGCAAATGCGGAGATTAAGAATCCAAACGTTATTCATCCGCTAGATCATGCCTACAGCAAAACAGGCGGTCTCTCCATTCTCTTTGGAAACATCGCGCCAAAAGGCTCTGCCATTAAAGCGGGCGGTGTTGATCCTTCCGTTAAGACGTTTACCGGTGAAGCCATCTGCTTTAATTCTCACGATGAAGCCGTTGAAGCCATTGACAATCATACCGTCCGTAAAGGCCATGTTGTTGTCATTCGTTACGAAGGTCCGAAAGGCGGCCCTGGAATGCCGGAGATGCTTGCACCTACTTCATCGATTGTCGGCCGCGGACTCGGCAAAGATGTCGCTCTGCTCACCGATGGACGCTTTTCCGGCGCGACGCGCGGCATCTCAGTCGGCCATGTCTCGCCTGAAGCCGCATCCGGCGGACCTATTGCTCTCGTTCAAGACGGAGACACCATCACCATTGATTTGGTCAATCGAACCGTTCATCTCGCCGTATCCGACGCAGAGCTTGCTGAGCGGCGTAAAGAACTAAAGCCATTTGTTCCAAAGGTTCGTTCCGGTTACCTTGCCCGTTACGCGGCACTCGTTACCTCCGCGCACACCGGCGGCGTCATGCGTTTGCCTGAAGCGTGGTCAGAGGCTGATACAAAAGAAAAAGAGTCTGTCAGCGACTAAAATTCGGGGTCATTTTTAAAGACAGAGATCATCGCCCCTTATTAAATAAAAAAATAACAAGGATGCACGAAAACAGAAAGGATGTCTTTATTCATGAAAGCGATTGTTGCTACTGGACAGTTTCTAGGAAAATATTTCTCATTATTCGTTTTGGCAGCAGCTGCTGTAGGCTATTTCCAACCAAGCCTCATCACATGGGTCCTTCCCTACATCAACTATTTACTCGGAATTATCATGTTCGGCATGGGAATGACATTGAAAAAAACAGATTTCGCCGATGTGTTCAAACGACCGAAGGATGTCATTGTCGGCGTCTGCGCGCACTATTTGATCATGCCGCTCGTCGCCTTTGTCCTCTGCTATGCATTTAGACTTCCTCCGGCTGTCGCCGTCGGTGTTATTCTCGTCGGCTGCTGCCCGAGCGGTACCGCTTCAAACGTTATGTGTTTTCTCGCAAAAGGAGATGTCGCACTTGGCGTTTCCGTTGGTGCCGTGTCGACTTTAATCGCCCCGGTTATGCTGCCATTGATGCTTTGGCTGCTCGCCGGACACTGGGTTAAGATTCCGACTGCCTCTCTTTTTGTCAGTGTTGTCGAAATTGTTATTGTACCAATTGTTCTTGGCGTTCTTGTGAACACCTTCTTCGGTAAGAAAGTGCACAAGGTCACCCAAGCCCTGCCGCTCGTGTCCACCGTTGCAATTATCCTCATCGCCGGCGGTGTAGTTGCCGCTTCAAACAAGAATGGCGATTTGTTAACGGCAAGCACACTGATCATTATACCGGTCGTTATGCTGCATAATCTGCTCGGCTATGCACTCGGATTCCTTTTCAGCCGCCTGCTCGGCATGAATCATCCGAAAAGCCGTGCCATCACTTTCGAAGTCGGCATGCAGAATTCAGCACTCGGTGTCGCGCTCGCCATGGCATTTTTCTCGCCCATGGCTGCGATACCTGCGACGCTGTTCAGCATCTGGCACAACATGTCCGGGTCGCTGCTTGCCTCGTTTTGGGCGAGCAAGCAAAAATCCGAAACAAAAATGCCGAATGCCGAAGCAGTTACAACACAGTAAACAGTTGCTTCTAAACAATTAAATCAGCAACTACGGATTGTCTTTGTCCGGCTGAAAATCATGCATTCAGAAGATGCAGAATTGCGTTGACTTTATTAATCGCGGATGTTATAGTAACGAAACCAAATTTATTCTGCAAGGAGTTTTCATTGTTATGTACCTATTCAGCGCGCGAGTCAATGTCATCTTGATCAGCTAGGACCTAAGGCATCCGTTAAATAAATAACGTTTGTCCGGGTCCTCATTGACATGAATGGGACCTGGAAAAGCGCCCGTTCACACAACTGCGAACGGGCGCTTTTTCTAGTTTCTAAGAAAGGAGTGCCTGTGTGAATGAATTTGGAGAAAACAAGCAATCCTTGGTATGAAAGAAGTTAACAACTACAGGATAGATGAAAACAGAAGGGAAGAATTTTCATGAAGCATATCATCACGATCGGGCGCTATTTAAACGCTCACTTTGTATGGTTTGTTCTCGCTGCCGCTGCCATTGCCTATTTTCGCCCAAATCTTGCCACATGGGTCGTTCCTTATGTTCCCTACTTACTCGGCATCGTCATGTTCGGAATGGGTATGACGCTTAAACGTTCGGATTTTTCCGGCGTGTTCAAATCGCCGAAAGAAGTCACCTTGGGGGTCATCGCCCACTACCTGATTATGCCGCTGCTCTCTGTAGCCATCTGCGCGCTCTTCCAACTGCCCGACGCAATAGCGGCCGGCGTTATTCTTATTGGGTGTTGTCCAAGCGGAACGGCAGCTAACGTGATGTGTTATCTTGCAAAAGGCGATGTTGCGCTTGGCGTTTCGATCGGCACAATTACAACATTCCTCGCACCTGTCCTACTACCGGTACTGCTGCTCCTATTTGCCGGTCATTGGGTGCATATCCCGACACTGTCATTATTTATAAATATTTTTCAAGTTGTTGTGCTGCCGGTGTTTCTCGGATTGCTTATCAATACGTTTTTGGGCACCAAGGTCAGAAAGGCAACTTCCGCACTTCCACTCGTCTCAACCGCGTCAATCCTGCTCATCATTAGCGGTGTGGTTGCCGCAAACAGCGCAAATCTGTTCGCAACGGACATGCTCGTTCTGATTCCCATTGTCATGCTCATTAATGTGCTCGGATCGGTACTCGCCTTCTTTATCAGTAAACTGTTTGGCGTGAGTCATGTGAAAAGCAGGGCAATCACCTTTGAGGTCGCCACACAGAACTCCGCGCTTGGGCTGTCTCTTGCGCTGCTCTTTTTCTCGCCGGCAGCCGCTATACCCGGCACGCTGTTCAGCGTCTGGCAAAACATTTCCGGACCGATACTTGCCTCCCATTGGGCGAAAAAAGAGATGGATGAAGCTCCATTGAAACCTGACCAGGCACCTGACCCGGTTTGAATCATACCAAATTCAGTTCAAAACAAAGTCCGTAGGCTCTAATTAGCCCACGGACTTTGTTTTGATTTTATCCATTATTTTTTGTACGTTTGAATCAACACGGAATCTGCAGAAGCACTTGCGTTAACATGTGGAACAACGGCCTCATAATCATTCGTATTTGTGACGATGACCATCGTCGTTGTATCATACCCGGCTTCCTTGATCTTGTCCGGTTCAAAGAGTGTTAAGATGTCGCCTTTCTTCACCTTCGCGCCGGCTTCAACTTTCGGATCAAAATAGTGGCCCTTTAGTTCAACCGTATTGATTCCAATGTGAATCAATATCTCCACCCCTGATTCAGCTTTAATTCCATACGCATGTCCCGTTGGAAACGCAACCGTGAGTTCCCCATCAACAGGAGAAACGCAGGTGCCAATCGATGGAATGACGGCAGCACCATTTCCCATCGCTCCGGAGCTGAAGACCGGATCGTTAACCGTCGATAAAGGCACAGACTTGCCTTCAATCGGGCTGACTACCGTGTCCGTCAAAGTCAAATTCGTTGTATCTATTTCGGTTTCGGCCGATTCAACAGCAGACGCGGCTTCGTCAACATGGTCTAACCCGAGCTTGGCTGTTTTCTTTTCGGTGATGCTCTTCTTCCCTGAAGTCACTTTTGCAAACAATTTCTCCGTATTGCTTTCGTTAAATCCAAAAATAAGAACAAGCAGGAATGAACTGAGCAAGGCAACAAAAAAACCGATAAATGCCCACACAATACTCGAATTTTTACCGATGAAAAGCGGCATTTCAAAAATATTCATAATCGGCGTGTAACTGAAACATTTCACACCCGCCGCGCTAACAACAGCCCCGCCTAGCGCTCCGCCGACAATTCCGAAAATAAATCCTTTTTTATATTTTAAGTTGATCCCGTAAATAGCCGGTTCGGTAATACCGAAAAATCCGCTGATGGCAGCTGAAATCGCAATTTCTTTGTTTTTCAGCTTCTTTGCTTTAAAAATGGATCCGAATACCGCACCAAATTGTCCGGCAACGGCAACCATCATGACTGCAAGCAATGTGTCGTAACCATATGTTTGTATATTAATCAGTGAGATTGGCAAAATGCCCCAATGCAAGCCGAAAATAACAAAGATCTGGAAGGTCGCGCCAAGAATCCCCCCGGCAATCAACGGACTTAATTCATATAAAAATTTATAGCCGTACGCGAGTCCCGTACCAAGTGCCGTTCCAAGAGGACCGATAACGAGAAACGTTAGTAGTCCGGCAACAATTAATGTTAGAAAGGGGACAAATACAAGCTGTGTCACGGCCGGCAAATGTTTCTTAAACCAACGTTCAATATGACTTTCCAGCCAAATGGCAAGAATGGTCGGAATAACGGCTCCACCGTACGTTTTAAAATCAACAGCATAACCCCATAAATGAGCGACATCTGGAATTTTAGCGTCCGTGAGCGGATAAATCATCGCAGCTGCAAGCGCAACGGCAATGTACTTGTTCGTATTGAATTTGTCTGCTGCGGTTATCGCAATGAAGATCGGCAAGAGGGTAAATACGCCGCTGGCTAAAGTATTGAGAATGAGGTAGATCGCCGAACTTTCAGGCAGCCAGTGGAACGTCGCAATAAGAATAGCGATACCTTTCAGTACACCAACACCTGCCAGCACGGAAATAAATGGTGTGAAAATCCCGGAGATGACAGCAACAAAACGTTCAAACCAGTTTTCAGACTGAGCTGACTCTTCGACCTCAGATGAAGCTGCAGACGACTTGCTGTCTACTGCACTAAAGCCATATTGCTCCATGATCGCTTCATAAACCGGCACAACCTCGTCGCCAATAACAACCTGATATTGGCCGCCGGCGCTGACCGCAGTAAGCACATTCGGTAATTCTTCAAGGACTTCCTTATTAGCCTTGCTTTGATCGTTAAGCCTGAAACGCAGCCGCGTCGCGCAATGGATCAATGATTTGACATTTTCCTTGCCCCCGACATTAGTAACAATATCATTCGCTAATTGGCTATAATCCTTTTTACCCATTCAATAACCTCCTATTAACCGTTTTCACTAATGAACGACGATAAACGATTCGCTCAAATCAAAAATTGTTTTTTTTGAAACAAATTGCTTGTATCTTTTTTTCCAATAATAAAGGAGGTCATCAATCCACTATAGACTGTGTTAATCTGTTGACTATTACTTATTGAGCGAATTTAGTGTAAAATAAAAACGCTTTCTTGTCAAATTAGTTTTCATGAAATTATATTTTATATCAGCCTATTTTTCACACATCGATAAACTGAAATTTTTAACTAAGAAAAACCGGGTATAAAACGCCCGGTCCTTTATCACCAGCCATGTGTCATGGGTTCGTGTCTTTTCGGTACTGAATCGGCGCTTCGGTTGCTCGCTTGCCGCGGGCAGTCCAGGAGCCTCCCCAGACAGGCTGTAATCTGCGGGGTCTCCTTTGGCCTGCGCTCCCGCAGGCGCCCTCGCACCTCCGCTCTGATTCTCAGCTAAGACACTGATGACTTTCGCTAAATGCGGTTTTGAATCATCAAGCTTGTCTTGAACAAACAGTTCTAGTTCATGAATCATTTTGATCCTTGATTAAGTAACGTGGCCGGAATAAAATAAGCGGAGATTTTCCGGTTATTTGCATCATGGCGCTTGTTTCACAGGTACATAAGGGTAATTTTTCCGCTTATGCACAGAAAAACCCATCATTTTCACGTTTTTCGATTCGATAAGCGGAATTTCTCCGTCTATTTAAGCGATTTTTTCATGCATTTTCTAATTAAGCGGAATTTTTCCGCTTAATTATCAGATTAGGCGCTTCCCTGATCGCCCAACCAAATCTTATTACCTTATCGTCTACCAGCAAGGCAAAACGATAAACTTTCTTAAACCGCAAACCAAAATTTGTGCTTTGACCTCTGCTCCCAGACATGTAGGCGCTTATAACGCTCGCTCTCCTCTGGATTCCTGATCCTTTGCTTTCCATTGGATTTTTTTAAAAAAATAGGCAGAGTGACTCTTTTCTCTCTGCCTATCTCATCCTTTTATTAATAGTTAACCATCATCCATTTTTCTATTGGCACAAAACCTAATTTTTCATAGATACGCCCGGCAGACGGGTTGTCGTAAAATAAACACGGCTGTTTATGTTCTGCAGTAAGTGCACCGATCGTTTTGATCAGACAGCTTGTGGCAAAGCCTTGATGTTCGTACTCCTTTTTTGTACAGACACCAACGATCATCGCGGCACCTGCTGTCTCGGCCGCCGTTGAGACACTGCTGACCAGTTCATTATTTCTTTCAATATAATAAGTTCGTGAACTACCCTTGTCCATATTCTTCTGCAGCATTGATGGGGTTTCGGTATAATTAGTAAATATCGAATTTCGCAGCGCGACGACTTTCTCCGCTTCTTCCGGGAAAAGCATCTTCACATCTTTGCGAATAAGCGTCTGATCAATCGGAAGCCGGGTATCCCGTTTCGCATAGTGGCACAACTGTTTTTTTAAAATCGGCACATCGATATGCGGAATAATCTTTTCCACCAAATTCTGCAGTCCGGAAAAATGCTTCAATTGACCGCTCTCCAGCATCACTTTTGCCCACGTATGACCATCCAGAAGGTCGGGATCGCGCGCATAAGGGATGAAATTGCCTAAATAACGGAGCAAAATACTAAGCAGCTCACCTTGTTCATTAAAATCCCCCCACAAAGTGATCGTATCGCCTTCCATACCAAAAGCTTCAATATCTCCTAGAATAAATAGGTTTTCTGCCGGCCGGTCACTGGCAAATGTAAGGACTAGATCTCTGTCTTTTTTTGTGAGCATCCGAATCATATGCGCGAGCCCCTCTCTGTTCTCAATTTTCTAGATGAAAGATACAACACGATTCCAAGGATTACTTATGTCAACGATTATACGAAACCGCTGTCTGGATTAATGTTTGATTTACATTTTAGTTCATTTACAAGTGATTCGTTGTGATTGGCCGCACACTTGAAATAAGGTGTGTCATTTCGGTGCGATCAGGCCTGTTCATGAAAAAAAAGAGCAGAATCCGCTTCTGCTCTTCGCCTTTTATTTTTAGTTAGTTCGTCCAGTCAACTGTAATCTGATAGGGAATCGGATCAACCAATCCAGCTTCTTTAAAACCCTTGATCCGCAAGCGGCAGCTATCGCATGTCCCACACGCTTTCTCCCCGCCATTGTAACAAGAGGTGGTCAATTGATAAGGTGCACTAAGCTTCATGCCTAAGCGAACAGTGTCTGCTTTAGTCAAGTGCATCAATGGCGTTTTAATCGTCAAGTGATGGGCACTGACACCGGTTTTTGTCGCCAAATTAATCGTCTGATTCATACTTCGGATAAATTCAGGCCGACAATCCGGATAGCCACTGTAGTCAACAGAGGATACACCGGTAAAAATCGTGTCCGCACCGATAACCTCTGCGTATGCCGTCGCAAGCGAGAGAAAAATCATATTTCGCGCAGGAACATAGGTCACCGGTATCCCCTTTTCCGTACCGTCCTCAGGAACACGGATTGAAGCATCGGTCAACGCGCTTCCGCCGAGCTGTCTAAAAAAATCGAGATCTACAATACGATGTTCCTTCACCTCGTAGAACGCGGCAATTTTCTTCGCCTGCTCGACTTCGCGCTGATGACGCTGACCATAACAGAACGTGATCGGGCAGAGTTCATAGCCTACATTATTGGCAATGCTCATACAAGTTGTGCTGTCGAGTCCGCCGCTGAGTACAATAACTGCTTTTTTCACAAGTGATCGCTCCTCTATATTAAGCTGTCCTTAGCGATTATCAATAGGTTCCGGATACAGATCATGCTTGCTCAGCCTGTCAAAAGCGACCTGCTCCCAGCGTGTGCCTTTTTTACCGTAGTTGACGTACGGATCAATACTGATGCCGCCGCGAGGCAGAAATTTCCCCCAGACTTCTAAGTACTTCGGGTCCATGAGCTGTATCAAATCATTGGCGATGTTATTCACACAATCCTCGTGAAAATCGCCATGGTTGCGGAAGCTGAATAAATAGAGTTTAAGTGATTTGCTCTCAACCATGCGTTCCGCCGGGACATAGCTGATATGCAGCGTTGCGAAATCCGGCTGATGGGTAATTGGACAAAGGCTCGTAAACTCCGGAAAGTTAAATTTAACGAAATAGTCACGCTCCGGATGCTGATTTTGAAAGGTCTCCAGCAGGTTCGGATCATAGTCAAACGTGTAGGTTGTCCCTTTATTTCCAAGCAGGGTTAATCCTTCATTTTTTCGATCGCTCATTACAAACACCTCTCAATCCTGATTTAACACCATTTCGCCCCGAATAGTGTTCCGCACGCGAATCCAATGCACAATCAAATAGATCATCGGTACGCCAATGACCGCATAGGAAAATTTAAGAACATATTCAGTACCGATCGTTGTCAAAATTGCGCTTACCGGCAGAATACCGGCAAATCCGACAAACATGAACACGGTCGAATCGGCAAGTTGACTGATGGCCGTACTCGCCAGACTGCGCAGCCAGAGCATCTTGCCCTTTGTACGTTTCTTTAATCCGACAAACAGAGCAATATCGAGTGTTTGCGATAGGCTGTACCCGCAAAGCGAAGCAGCAACGATACGCGGCATCGCGCCAAGCGTTCCGGCAAAAGCCTCCTGCCCCTTC
This sequence comes from Sporolactobacillus nakayamae, assembly GCF_900113325.1. Classification (GTDB taxonomy): domain Bacteria; phylum Bacillota; class Bacilli; order Bacillales; family Sporolactobacillaceae; genus Sporolactobacillus; species Sporolactobacillus nakayamae. The sequence continues at coordinate 142,578 of NZ_FOOY01000006.1, forward strand.
CAAAATGGCGCGGCAGGTAAATGAATCGCCGCTTGAAGCAGCAGGGTAAACAGAACATTGGCGAGCAGACCGATCCATACGATCTTTTGGGCGACCGGTTTGCCCCAGCATTCCGTAATACTGTCGAGTACAAGAAAAGTGAGCGGATAAATGATAATGCCCGACGTCATGGAGTAGCCGCCGATGGAGAAAAGCTTTGACGCGACTAAGTTCGCGGCAATGAGGCAGGTCATAAAGACCATTGATAAGATAATGAGTTTGAAAGGAATGTTCACTTTCAATTGCTGTTGATCCATTTCTGATCACTCCCATAGTTTTTTTGGTACGGCAGAGGAGGGTTTCGAACTCTGCCAAGCTTGCAACTTCTTGATTATAGATTTGCTTTGCCGGATTGACAAGAAGATTAAGCATCTTTTTTTGCGAATTACGGGTAAATTTCACTAAAAAAGGGGAAGCTGAGCCAGCTTATCGATCAGACGAATATAATAGTTTGGACTGTGCGGCACGCACTGTTTCCGATCTACGGTTCGTTTCTGCCAAACACGCGCTCCGTTCGATTCGTCAAATCCTGCTAGCTCCAATTCCTGCTTTACGCCCTGGACAAGAGCCGCAAAATCCGGATAAGCGGCTTTATAAATTCCGGCAACCTCTTCCTTTTGAAGCGTGAACGCATTCATTTTATAGTGATTGACGCATAGAAAAACATGACAGCGTTCGCGGTCAATGAAATCGCCTTGCACAATTTCATCCCGGATCACGCCGAGCGGCTGCAGCTCCTCCATTTGAACCGGTGCGCCAAGTTCTTCATGAATCTCGCGAATGGCATCCGAAACCGTTTCATCCGCTTTAATATGACCGGCTGCCGTGATGTCGTATAAGTCTGGAAAATCTTTTTTCGCATGACAACGCTGCTGCATGAAAATGAAGCTGCCGGCTGCCGTTTGTTCCACAAACCAGCAATGAAAAGTCTCATGCCAGCAGCCCTTCTTATGAACCTCATCACGCGTTTTTATCCCGATTGGTATTCCCTGTTCGTTGAAAATTCGAATCTGCTCCTCATTCATCGGTACGTCCTCCATTATCAACCCTTGTTTGAAGCATTTGCGCGTGCTTAGAATTGGTTTCATGGGACTCTTCAAAAAAACGATTCAGGAAGCTGAGCATAAAAAGATGGCGTTGCTCCGCAAGCTTTTTCCCGGTCTCCGTGTTCATACGATCCCGAAGGAGCAGCAATTTTTCATAGAAATGATTTACCGTTGTCGACCGCTGCGCTTTATAGTGTTCTGCCGTTTGGTGCAAGACCGGCAGAACATTCGGATCAAACAGTTCTCGCTTTTTATAACCGCCATAGGCAAAAGCCCGAGCGATGCCGACGGCTCCAATCGCGTCGAGCCGGTCGGCGTCCTGTACAATCTTACCTTCCATGCTCGACATCGGCGTCTGCACGCCGGCGCCCTTGAATGAAAGCTCGCGAATAATGGTACACACATCTTCGATGATGCGGGCATCGGCATTTTGCGATTCGAGCCAGTCCGCGGCTGCACGTGGACCCGCCTCATCGTCACCGCCATTGAACTTCCAATCAGCGATGTCATGTAAAAGCGCCGCGAGCGCGACGATATCTTCTTTAATGCTCTTCGCATCTTCGTGCGCCATAATCTGCATGCTCGTCTCATAAACACGATGGATATGCCACCAGTCATGCCCACTGCCTTCTCCATAAAATTGTTCTTGGACATAATTCGCCGTGCGCGTGACAAGATCCATTTCATTCATCCTCTTTTCGTTCGTTTTTTTTAATTATACCTTACAGAATAAAGCTTCATATCGACGAACGCCACAACCTGCTCCCTATCACCGGTGACACTTCTTGGCCCACGATTTACACAATGCCTGCTATAATAGACACTAGATACTGCATTAATCGAAGGAGGTCTTCCGTGTGTCGCTACTTGACCAGCCGCTCTGGCGTGTGATCGACCAGTCAACGCTTGGCAGCGGGTTCGACGGTAAGCAGTCGTTTGCTATCGATGACGCGATTTGTCAATCCGTAGGTGCCGGTGAATCACCAAACACCATTAGGTTGTGGGTGCACCACAAAACGGTGATGCTCGGCATTCAGGACACGAAGCTTCCACATTTTCAAGCTGGTTTGGACGTGCTGCGAGAGAACGGCTTCAATTATGTCGTACGTAATTCCGGCGGTCTGGCTGTCGTGCTTGACGAAGGTGTTCTTAATGTTTCCCTGATCTTTTCTGAAAAGGAACACCCGATTTCTATCGATGACGCGTTTCAAGCCATGGTTGATTTTATTCGAGAAACACTTGCTCCATTTGGGATACGATTCACGAGTGGAGAAATCACTCGATCCTACTGTCCTGGAAGATATGACCTCAGTTGTGATGGCAGCAAATTTGCCGGCATCTCTCAGCGCCGTGTCAAACAAGGTGTTGCCGTGCAGGTCTATCTCTGCGTTTCAGGCAGCGGATCAGAACGCGCGCGCCTGATCCGCGATTTTTACCAAAGCGGATTGCAAAGTCAGCAGACACGGTTTGCCTATCCGGATATCGACCCACATGTCATGGCCTCATTAGAGGAACTTAGCGGAAAACAATTTGAAACACAACGTATGGTCCACGCCTGTCTCCAAACCCTGCAATCTCAAGGACCGATCTTCTCAACAGCCGCGCTGACCGATGAGGAAACGCGAAACTTCGGGCTATACTATGACCGTATGATTCGCAGAAACGAAAAAGCATTTGGACTGAATTGACACCAATCAAAACTATGACACGAAGAATATATTAATTGAAGCATCTGTATTAGGGAGGAACTGGCTCCACCATGAGACTTATGTACAAAAGCTGTGGCATCATCGCCGCTTTATTTCTATCACTGACATTGACCGCCTATTTACCTCCTTTTCAAGCCAGCATTACAGCAGAGCATACTAATAAACAAAGTACTGTAGAGACGCCATCTGCAGCAGAAACCAAGTCGTCAGAACAGAAGACGGTCCCGGTCAGCTGGGACAAGCCTTCAGGCGGCAGCTATCCGGTTATAACGAAAAATGAGCCGATTTGGATTGATGTCTCGATCAAAGATCAAAAAGTGTACATAAAAGAAGACGATCGCACTCTGTATACCATGGTCGCCTCAACCGGCCTTGATGCGAGTCCTGATACGACAACGCCGACTGGTACCTATTATATTCAAGCCGAGCGTGGGAAATGGTTCTACGCGCCAAAATACAAAGAAGGCGCGAAATATTGGGTTTCTTGGAAAAACCATGGTGAATTTCTCTTCCACAGTGTACCAATGGATAAGAATCAGCATATTCTCTCAGCAGACGCAAAAAAATTAGGTGAGAAAGATTCGCATGGATGCATTCATCTTACCGTTCCCGACGCGAAATGGGTTTACGAGCATATTCCTTACGATACCAAAGTTGTGATTCATTAATAAAGAAACAAGCAGCCAAAGGCCCCTCACGAAGGACTTGGCTGCTTGTTTCTTTAACACAGATAAGAATGTACAAAAAATAAAAGATTTAAGGAAATGAGTGTAAGGCTGACGGCGGCTTTGCCTTGCTGGTACGGCGATAAGGTCATAAGAATCGATTGGATGTGATCAGGTTAGCACCAAATCTGAAAATAGGCGGAAAAATTCCGCTTAATTAGAAAATGAACGAAACAATAGCTCAAATAGACGGAGAATTTCCGCTTATCGAATCGAAAGGCGTGAAAATGGCGGGTTTTTCTGTGCATAAGCGGAGAAATTACCCTTATTTACCTGTGAAACAAGCGCCAGGATGCATATAACCGGAAAATCTCCGCTTATTTTATTTCGGCCCTGCGTTACTTCATTAAAGATTAAAATGATTTATAAGACAAACCGGGCAAAAGCGCCCGGTCCTTAATTTCCAGCCATGTGTTATTGGTTTGTGTCTTTATGATACTGAATCGTCGCTTCGGTTACTCGCTTGCCGCGGGCGCACCGCGAGCCTCCTCAAACAGGCAGGAATCTGCGGGGTCTCACTGGCACCTGGTCCCGCAGGCGCCCTCGTACCTCCGCTTTGATTCTCGGCCAAGACACTGGTTTATTAGTTTAAATACGGGGCAAAATCACATACTTTCTTTACTTGTTAGAAAACTTGGCTTCGCCAAGCCTCTGGCGAAGGCGAAGACTTAGTTGCGACGGCCATGGACGGCCTAGTGTCCGGTGAGCCGCAGGACGCGGCGTTTTTTCGGACCGCTTACACTCGTTTCCTTTAAATGTTTTCTTATACTTTCCTACCAGTGTGAAATAGAACCGTTTGTTTAAGACAAGCTTGATGATTCAAAATGCCATTTAGAGCAGAGAAACTTTCGCTAACAGTAAAGAAACTTTCATATGTAAGGAACTTTCGCTAAGTACGCATACGTCCTGTATGCAATGCGAAAGTCATCACGTCCTGTGAAAGCACGTCCTGCAAGCAACGCGAAAGTCACCGCATCCTGCGGAAATACGGACCGGGCTTTGCAGTTAGGAAAATGCGAACGATTTACTAAGCTGACCCACCTTATTTCCTTTCACGACAACCAGACACTCGTCTCCACGAGACAAATTTTCAATCAAAACGGTCAGCCAATCCGACCGCTTGTGTATTTGTTTCACTTGATTTTTTCCGTAGATATAAACATCCTGACCTAGTTTTTCGCAGTATCGGTAAAAACGGATCATCTGTTTCACTCGAAATGCGGAAGCGTAGACTTTGAAAGAAAATATAGTTTTCATGATTCTTTCTCCTCCTTGAAACGTGCGCAAACCTTCTTGGGATACGTACAGCTTACATTAGAATTATGAACTTTATCTTAATTCAAGGCGGGACATTGAAAGAATTTAAGCAACCATCAAAAGTTTTCCATAAAAGCAAAGAGCCGAGGTGTCCGCCCGGCTCTTTGCCTTTGCCTATTTTCTTACGCTTTGATGTCACGCCGCGTATAGAACGCCCAGCCGACAAGCACAAAAAGTACATAGTAAACAGCGAGCACTGCAAGTGAGAATCCCAGCGTCATTTCATCGCGCAGCGGCGTTCCGGTTGTATATTGTGTTAAATCTGTATTGGCGAACAACACATATTTTACCCAATCATAACCTTGCAAGATATTGACAACAATAGATGAAGCCATCAAGGTGAAAATGGATAGACCAATTGCGAGACCGCCGTTGCGGAAAGCTGAAGCAATGAGCCCGGCGAACGTGACCATCATAAAGAGCGACACACAATTCAGTAAATAGCCCTTCCAAACCTCAAGCGTCCAGCTGGACTGATACACAGCTCCGTTGGCATAACCGATATAGACGTCGCCTGCTCCGCCGAACCCGAACAGAATGCCGCCAAGCAGCCATGAAGCAATAAAAAGCGTAATCAGACACACAACGGTAAACAAAAGTGCTGAAATGTATTTCGACAGCAGTATCTCCGTACGATAGATCGGCCGAATCAGAAGCAGTTTAATCGTCCCGGTATCAAATTCACTGGCAATTGATGTGGACACGACGATGATCGTGAAAATGCTGATGACCAGCACCATATTTGCTGCAGCACCTTCAACAAATGTCCATAAGGTTTCTCCATGGTGTGGTTTGAGATTATGATCAATGCGGTATTCATTAATGGCGATCGTTTTCTTGAAATAATCGGTCGCCTGTTTGTTCCCTTTGACCGAATCCATTTGCTTATTCAAATCTTTATTTTCTTGAATTAAGCTCTGTTTCCAATGCGGATCGTCTTTCGGCTGATCACCGGAATATTTGATAATCAATCCTGCAGCAAGAATAAGCCCAAGCAGAATAATAATCATGACCTTCGCGGAACTTCTGCGGTAGATTTTCATATTTTCATTTTGCAGCAAACCAAAGAAATTACTCAACGCTCTTCCCCCCTGTTACTTCCAGGAATCTGTCTTCCAGTGATTTGGCGGCAGTTGCGACACTGTAAATCTTAATTTTCGACAGGACCAATGTGTCGACAACAACCGGTATCTTTTCATGTTCAATCGGTAGTTCAATGGTTGTCTCATCCGGGAGAATCGCGTCGATCGCTAGTTTTTCCTTAACCGCCTGTGCGGCTATCCGCGCGTCGTCGACCTCGATTCGAACTTTCGCCGTTCCCTTTTCGATAAAATCATCCACAGTCTCTACACCAATTAACTTGCCTTTTTGCAGAATCCCGATACGGTCGCACATCAGCTGCATTTCCGATAACAAATGGCTTGAAACAATGACTGCTACGCCTTCTTCTCTAGAAAGTTTGTGCAAATAGGTGCGCAAGTCATGGATTCCTTGAGGGTCAAGACCATTGGTCGGTTCATCGAGGATCAAGACCGATGGGTGGTGCAGCAGCGCCTGAGCAACGCCGAGCCTTTGGCGCATGCCTAGAGAATAGCGTTTTACTTTTTCATGGATTCGGTCCTGCAGTTCAACCAGCTTCACGACTTCCATGATTCGCTCCTTGCTAATCCCTGGGATCATGCGTGCGTAATGTACCAGGTTTTGGTAGCCGGTGAGAAACTTGTACATTTCCGGATTCTCGACAATCGCCCCTACTTGAGCAATCGCTTTTTTAAACTCGCCCCTGATGCTGTGTCCTTGTATGTAAATGTTACCATGGGACATCCGCATCAGGCCGACGATCATCCGAATCGTCGTTGTTTTCCCGGCTCCGTTTGGTCCGAGAAAACCGAAGACTTCTCCTCCGTAAATGTCAAAGCTCAAATCATCAATAATTGTCTTGCGGCCAATCCGCTTGCTGACATGTTCCAACTTCACTGCCGGCTTTGATGCTTCGGCATTAGTGCTCATACTTTTCCACCATCCAATCTACTAAGCTTAAATTTTCATTGCAACGAATGTCTTCAACGCTCTTCTGATCGAGGATGACTCCGTTTTTAATTAGGATGACCGTGTCAAGCAACGGTTCGATTTCCTGCAATTCATGTGTGGTAATGATTACTGTCTGTTTTTCCAAATCAATAAATGAGATCAGACCTTTGATGATTGAACTGCGCACCATCGGATCCAACCCGGAAAGCGGCTCATCCATTAAAATAAACGGCACTTCACGGGCGAGCGTTACAACGATTTTAAGACGACCTCGGTTTCCTTTGGACAGATGCTTCACTTTCTGAGATTGATCAAGTTTCATAAATTCAAGCATTTCTTCTGCTTTTTCACGGTTAAAATCACTGAAAGTCTGCGCATAGAAATCGACGGTCTGCTTCACCGTGAAAAATGAGTAATAGGCATCTAACTCAGACAAGTAGGCAACCTTCCGGCAAATCCTGCGGCCCGCGGTTTCCCCGTCGATGAGTACAGTGCCTTTCGTCGGCTGAAGCAACCCGGAAATCAGTTTCAACGTCGTTGATTTCCCGCTCCCATTGGATCCGATCAGACCAATAATATGCCCCGGCTCAATTTGAAGGCTGACGTCATCCAAAGCTTTCTTTGTCAAATACCGTTTGCTTACACCTTCTAACTGAATCATTCATTTTCCTCCTTTTGTGCTAAATAGTCGTTCAATCCATCGAGCATTTCCGTTTCCGAATAACCCATTTCGCGCATTTCGGTCACAAAAAGCTTGATATGACTAATTTTCAGATCCTCGCGCATGCGGCGAATAACGACCGAATTTTCTGTTACAAAGGTGCCTTGGCCCCTCTTTTTTTCTACAATCCCGCTTTCCTCCAGTTCATGATATGTTCTTTGTACTGTGTTCGGATTCACTCCTGAGTCAATGGCCAAATCGCGAACGGACGGCAAACGCGTGCCCATTCCAAGTTCTCCTCGAACAATCTTATTCTTGATGCGCTCGCACAATTGCAGGTATATAGGAACAGACGGATTGAATGGTTGTGCCATAGTCGCTAGCCTCCTCGAAGTCGATCTCAATAATCCTGTTCACTTATGATGCCTCCAGCTCATGATCCGTAAGCCACGCAGTAATTGAAAAAACAATAATCGTTATCAGAAGATCAAACACGAGGCTGCCAACATAAAGAGCACTTGAATCGACTGTGACGTCACTAAATACTCCCGGAGTTCCCGTGCTCTTCGGCGTCACAAAGTTAATTAATGAGGAATCCGGAATTTGCCCCCAGTTCGTGAGAAAGTCAATGACACCTGATTGCGTCAACTTGGTATCGATAAAAAGATAAATGCCGATACCAACAATCAGCACAAGCCATGACCATTTTCCGATCCGTGAACGCATGGTGCGCTGCACGGTCCAGAGAAAAAGAAAAGTCACACCGCCGCCGATCCCGCACCAGAGCAAGATCAATACCGCAAGAACAGCTATGCGCGATAGAGACAGTTCCTGTGGAAAGTCATTCAGTCTGAAAAGGCTGATCCATGTGTAGGAGCCAACAACTATGCTTGTAACAGCCAAATACACCATTGCGCCTGACAATTTTGCCAGCAAAACAGCCCATGCAGGCAGCGGATTCTGCAGCCAAAGATGAAAGGTCTTGCGCTCTTGTATCACATTAAAGAGCAGATAAACCGGAACATAGAACAGCAGGCAGACAGTCAGCATGACGCCGATTACCGCAGGTGGCACGCCTAAACCGTCGCCGAAGCGCATATCCAGAAAAATACCCAGCCCCATCATTAAAAACTGCAAGACAAGAAAAATCATGAACGCCATCCAACCAAGGCGTAATTCTTTTTTAAATAAAGTAAACCAAATCGACATAGTTCTATCCCCCGATTTTTTGTATTTCTGTATTAGTTGTATAGTACACTAGATCAGAAATATCGTCAAGAATCTTCTTAAGCGAAGTTACCGGCATCATTATCTTTACCAGTTGGGATATGCTATAATGAACCGATTAAACTGAGATGATGGAGTTGAAGAAATCTTTGTTACTTGACTACAACCAAAAACTGGCGATTTTCGAATCGTTTTCTGAATTAGAGCGAAAAGATGTTTCACTTGGTCGTGTGAATTTTCAATATACAGGAAGCGCGGCAGACAAGAAAAATGTTGTGTACCATCTTCACCCCAATGGCAATGGCTATGTATTCGCAAAAGGCATTGACGGCTATGAAGCCGATCCGAAGGGCTTGGTCAACATTCGTGATTTTTCCGAAGAGGAGCTTCGCACACTGCTGAAAAAAGCAATTTTCGCTCTATCACCGGAAGGCGTCTATGAGCAGGAAACAGCAGACGGAAATGATCACGAACTATGGGTGACACCAAGCGGCAGACAAACACTTGAAATCATCTATGATAACGAACTTTGGAATGTTTATGCAGGCGAACAACTTGACGGAACATTCCGCACATATAAGGAAGCAACCGAATATTTAACCGAAGAAGGCTTCATACGGAAATGAGGTGCCGCGATTTTGCGGCGCTTTTTATTTTGACCGTAATACCAACGTTTCACTACACGTTTTAAATGACTGTGTCCACTAATTTTGGAGTACTACTTATCCCTTTCAAGTGTTTTTTCAGAGTATCAATCTGCTTCCTTTTTTCCCCTTCACACCTTTCCGCAAGGATATACAAACGATATATTTTATTTTCTATAACATATATCACATTTATCATTGTTTTTTATTAAATTATATTGACACTACGCTTGTATCCTACTAAACTTATACTTGTTTAATTGAAAATGATTATCATTACCGTTATGGAGGTGCTTCACTATGAAATTCGGTCGGTGCATCGGCGCATTGATTATAATTTCCTTCTTAATCATTTCGATGTATCCGTTACCAGCGCATGCGGAAACAGCTGTCGATGTGTCACCTGCGCTTAATGATCTGAATCACGCGATCACCGCGTTGCAAAATGGCAAATCTGCTGACACTGATTTTTCTTCCTTTAAAGTGTGGTGGCAGCACCATAAAACGGCAATCTCCAAGAGCTCACTCGATGCCTCGATTCAGCTGAGCCAGGATATCAGTTCCGCTTCTCTAGATCTACTTAACGGAGACAAAAAACAAGCGATAAAAAGTGTTGGTACGCTTCGACAAACACTGCAAGACTACCAAAGCGGATTGTACGGCGGTGGCAGAAAATCTGGGCATCACTCACTAACTTCCTACATAACCGAGCTCAGAAACACCAAGCAGTCCATGGACAAAAAGGATTGGGTTACCGCCGCGTCTCAGGTGAAACAGCTTCAGCAAGATTGGTTGTCTGTCGAAGGCGACGTTGTCAGCCAATCGCAAAACATCTATACCGAATCCGAGAAAGATTTGGTCATGATGGACGCATATCTAGCAAATCCAAGCACGCGTTCGAAGGCACTGCCGCTCGTTGACGAAATGATTACCAGTCTGAAACCACTTGCATCAGCAAATTACGGAATGTGGGACGCGGCGCTGATTCCGATTCGAGAAGGACTCGAAGCGTTACTGGTTATCGGCGCGATGTTGACCTTCGCCCGAAAAGCAAACTCGAAGCCTGCAAAGCTTTGGATCTGGAGCGGGACCAGCTTAGCTATTATTGTTTGTCTCACAGTCGGCGCACTCGTCTCATTTTTATTATCGGTCGCCGCTTTTGGCAACAACAATTCGTTAATCAACGGTTGGTCCGGCGTGATTGCCAGCCTCATGCTGCTCTATGTGGGCTACTGGCTGCATCGCAATGCCGACATCAAACGATGGAACGCTTTTATCCATTCCAAGACCAGCGAAGCAATCAGCAAGCGTAAAATGGTTTCCTTTGCCCTGCTCGCTTTTATCGCTGTTTTGCGCGAAGGCATGGAGACTGTTATTTTTCTGATTGGCATGGCCGGGCGAATGCCTGCGTCGAAACTGATTATGGGTATCGGCGTCGGATTTGGGATCCTGATCGTCATTGGTTTTCTCATGTTGAAACTCGGCGTCTTGCTCCCGATCCGTCCGTTTTTCATGATTTCAAGTTTTGTCGTCTTTTACCTGTGTTTCAAATTTATGGGATCGGGCATCCACAGCCTGCAAATGGCCGGTGTTCTTCCTTCGTCGGTTTCAGATGCTCTGCCATCGATCAATAGTCTAAGTATATTCCCATCATGGTACAGCATTATTCCACAAGCCGCGTGCTTGCTGATCTTTATCGTCATCATTCTGAAGAGACTGCCCACAGCGGCATCAAATTAGAAAACTTGGCTTTGCCAAGCCTCTGGCGAAGGCAAAGACTTAGTTGCACTTACACTCGTTTCCTTAAATTTTTTTATATACTTTCTTACCAGTGTAAAAATTCAAAACACGCCAAGGAGGCTTAACTTTTCCTATGAAGCATCAAAAGAAAATCGTTTTTTTACTAGTAATGGCTCTATTACTCTTGCCGGTCATCACCGCATGCGGAAGCGCGCAAAAATCCGGGAGCGAAAAAACAGCGCAGTCCACGAGCGACCCGGTGAAGCAGGGTACGACAAAAATGAAACAATTGAACAGCAAATTGCAAGATGCCTTGAAGAAAAACGATGTCGCTGCAATTAAAAAGTACGGGAAACAAATTAACACACAATGGCTCTCCTATGAAAACGGTGTACGTGATCGTTTCCCGCTTCAATACGCGAAAATTGAACGCTATCAGCAGCCCATCTACGCCCAATCGAATCTCGCAGATCCCGACGTCGCACAGATGAAAGAGAACAGTGACGCATTAACCGGACAATTAAGCGATTTGCTGACTGCCAAGGAGACAAAATCAAAACCATCCAAGCAAATGAACCAGGCTGTTGATGACTACCTCAGCTATGCTGATGAACAAATCGACATGCTCGTGAAAACAACGAAACCGTTCGTTAAAGCCGTTAAAGACGGCGATGTTGAAAAGGCCAAAGAGCTCTACACACTGCCGCGTATCTACTACGAACGTGCCGAACCAATTGCCGAGAGTTTTGGAGATCTAGACCCTGCCATCGACGCCCGTATTAACGATGTCGATGATGTGTCCAAGTGGACCGGCTTCCATGAAATCGAACGCGCCCTCTGGGAAAAGAACAGTCTCAAAGGTCAAGGAAAATATGCTGATAAATTAATGGCTGACGTTCTGAGTCTGCAAAAAGAGGCACAGTCATTCAAGCTGACGCCGAAGGCAATGGTTGCCGGCGCGATGGAACTGCTGGAAGAAGCAGCAACGAGCAAGATTACCGGCGAGGAAGAGCGCTACTCACACACGGATTTAGTTGATCTTCAAGCAAATGTCGATGGATCTAAAGCGGTCTATCAGGCAGCGATCCCCGCACTCAATAATGGTCACAAGGATCTCGCGAATGCCATTGACAAGCAATTCCAAGCCTTTGACAAGCAGATGTTAAAATACAAGAAATCCGACACCAACTATGAAGACTATACAAAGTTGAGTAAAGAACAAATTCGGGAGATCAGCAACGAGCTGAGCAAACTTTCGAAGCTCATGGCCCAAACCGCAAAAATTTTCTAATAAGATAAGAAAGGATGACCCAAATGGACAGGGACGATCTCAGCACCTCAGAGCAGAAAAAGGGATATTCCAGACGGGAAATGCTGAAAATGACAGCTCTTGCCGGGGGTGGTATTGCTCTTGGCGCCAGCGGTCTCGGAACCGCACTCGAATTGTTCGGCAATACGGGCGCGGCCGATGCAGCGAAGACAGCAACAGTTCCCTTTTTCGGCAGTCACCAGGCAGGCATTACGACCGCGCATCAGAGCTACGGTTATCTGGCCGCCTTTGACATCGATCCGTCGATTCACGATGTCGCGAAAATTATGGCCCTGTTCATCTCATGGACGCGTCTTTCCGCGACATTGACACAAGGCAAACGTGAAGCAAACAGCAGCAACAAGGAATTGCCGCCGAACGACACAAATGAAGCGCGCGACCTTGGCGCCGCTAATCTAACCATCACCTTCGGCCTTGGGCACTCCTTTTTTATCAAAGGTGGAAAAGATCGGTTCGGTCTAGCGAATCAAATGCCGAAACAACTGACAGCGATGCCGAAAATTGCGCATGAAACGCTTGATCCTGCTATCTCGAATGGCGACATCTGCGTTCAGGTGTGTGCAGACATCCAGCAAGTCGCTTTCCATGCCTTACGTAATCTGATTAAGGAAGCGCTTGGTACGGCTAATATCCGCTGGATGGAATCGGGATTTCTAAATGGTCCGAAGGGCAAGACGCCGAGGAATCTGTTTGGATTTAAAGATGGAACCGCTAATGTCACCGATCCTGAAAGTCAAAATGAAGTCGTTTGGACCGGCAGTGATGAACCGAAATGGATGCGCGGCGGATCCTATCTCGGCTACCGTAAAATTAAGATGATTATTGAGACCTGGGACCGTGATTCGTATAGTGATCAGGAACAAGTCTTTGGAAGAAAAAAGGATTCCGGCGCAGCCTTTGGCAGAAAACATGAACACGAACCGGTCATTATGAGCAAGCAGCCGGCAGATTCCCATGTCCGGCTTGCTCACGGAACAGGAAAGAAAATCTTTCGACGCGCCTACTCGTACACAAATGGTATTCAAGCAGCAACAGGCAACCTTGACGCCGGACTGCTCTTTATCGCATACCAAAATAAGCCGCAGGATAGCTTTATTCCGATGCTTCGCGTACTCGGAAAGAGCGATGCGCTCAATGAGTACACCGACCATGTGGCGACCGGACTTTTCGCCGTCCCAGCCGGAATTAAGAAGAACGACTATTTTGCTCAGCACTTATTTGAATAACCTAATTATGACCGCCCTCATGCAGAAATCTTGCTTGAGGGCTTATTTTTTTTACCTATCAAGACCACTTTCGTCTATAATAGTTCTAAAAGTCGGTTGAGGAGGTTTTTACATTGCGCTATTACTACGATATCTTTGAAAACGATCAACCTGCCCTTCATTCCTAAGAAAGGGTACGGATGAATCCTATTTTTCCGATCCCTTCCTTGGGTATACGCATCGTAAAATCCCATAGAGAGAAGGGTCTTAACTCATGAAATCATCAATTATCGGAGCCATTTACTTGGCGCTCGCCGCGGCGATTTGGGGCGGTATGTACGTTGTGAGCAAATATGTCCTACAATTCATTGCACCGCTCGCGCTTGTCTGGCTCAGATACCTGCTCGCTTCGCTTCTTCTGTTTGCCTTATTGTGGTTACAGCAACGGAGAACGCATCATCACCTGAAGTTGAGCAAAAGACAATGGCTGATGCTCCTTTGGATCGGATTCATTGGTTATTTTGTCTCAATTGCCTGCCAATTTATCGGTACGAAACTTTCCGATGCTCACACCGGCGCCATGATCACATCGGCAACGCCTGCTTTTGTCGTCGTGTTCGCGCGCTTTGTACTGAAGGAAGCCTTCACCTGGCGGAAAATCATGTCGTTGATCGTAGCGACAAGCGGCGTGGTCCTGACCATTGGATTACCCAATCAATTCGGCGATTATTTTTGGGGCTGCATCGCTTTAGTCATCGCAGCAATCACCTGGGCGCTGCTTTCCGTTTATGTTAAAAAAGCGGCTGATGAACTCCCAGCGCTTTTGATTACAACCTACGCGATTTTCTTTGCGCTGATTTTCACCACACCATTCATGGTTCACGACTGGTCGACAGGAACTGTTCATCTTGCCGACGGACGCGTAATCGCCGGCGTCCTTTATCTGGGTATTGTTGCGACAGCCGGAGCATTTTTTCTATGGAATAAAGGGCTGACCATGATCGACGCGGGAGCAGGATCACTCTTTCTATTTTTTCAGCCGATTGTCGGCACACTGCTCGGCTGGCTCATTCTTGGCGAAAAGCTGTCCTTCAATTTTGTTGCCGGCAGCATACTCATTTTAGTCGGCGTGGCACTTGCCACCTTTGAGCGAAAGGCAAAGAGCGAACTGCAGGAGTTGTAACAAATTCTCGAAATCTCGTAACGAATCCAGAAAAAGTTGTAACTAATTCATCAAAAGTTGTAACCAATCATCGAACTCGTAACTAAGTCATGTAAACTTGTAGCCAATCCAAAGAAAGTCGTAGCCAATTCATCAAAAGTCGTAACCAATCATCGAACTCGTAACTAAGTCATGTAAACTTGTAGCCAATCCAAAAATAGTTGTTACCAAATGCAAAGAAAACGAGGAAAGTCTTATGAAAAAACGATTGAATCGACTTTAGAATGATGCACGACCGCCTCCAACCTTTCCTGTTTTTTCGGGATTACATCACAAATAATTGGAGGCTTCAGCAATGAGAAATGAACAAGAAATGAAGAATTTAATCTTAGATCTGCCACAAAAAGATGAACGCATTCGCGCTGTGATCATGAATGGATCACGTACAAATGCAGATGCACCACGCGACTGCTTTCAGGATTATGATATTGTCTATGTGGTTCGCAACGTTACTTCATTTACTGCAGATCACCATTGGGTCGATCGATTCGGCAAGCGGATCATCATGCAGATGCCTGACCTGATGGATATTGGAATTGGATCCGACCATGTTGCCAAGGCTAAATTCGCCTATCTGATGCTGTTCGAGGATGGAAATCGAATTGATTTGACACTCATGACCTTGGAAAAAGCAAAAGAATGGGTGAATGGCGACAGCTTGAGCATTATTCTGCTTGATAAAGATGAACAATTTTTATCAGTGCCGCCCTCAGATGATCGTAATTATCGAATTATTCCGCCTAGCGCGAAACAGTTCGCTGATTGCTGCAACGAATTCCGGTGGGTGTCACCTTATGTCGCCAAAGGTTTGTGGCGCGGAGAAATTCCGTATGCAAAGACAATGCTTGAGCACTACGTCCGCGATATGATGCTGAAAATGCTTTCCTGGCACGCAGGGACACGCACCGACTTTACGGTCAGTGCCGGAAAATGCGGCAAGTACTTGCCCCGTTATGTTGAGAAATCGGTGTGGCAGAACTACCTGCTCACCTATCCGGATGCTGAACCGGAGCATATCTGGCAGTCGTTGTTTCAAATGGGCGAGCTGTTCCGTACTTTGGCGAAGCAGGTAGCCGAACATTTCGGTTACACCTATGCGGAGGCTGAGGATCAACGCGTCTCAAATTATCTGAAGCATGTGCATGACCTGCCTGCTGATGCCAAGAACATCTTTTAACAAAGAAAAGGACGCTGACGCGCCCTTTTCTTTGTTGTTAAGCAATATATTTTTGCCGATACATCAATCCGGTCGACTCGATTTCAGGAATAATCATCCCTCAAATTTTTCTTCTTGGATTGCTGCTTTACCGCCCACCGTCCACGCGAAAATACCAATACCGAGAATACCAATGAACGAGCCGACAATGACAGCAATTGCCGATACATATTGGAACAGGACGCCATAGATGAACATCCCTAAAGGTTGCAAAGAGGTTGAGCCGACCATCAGAATCGTGAAAACGCGTCCCTGGTAATTTGTGGGGATCGTTTTCTGCATATAGGTCGTTAACGGTACATTAACAAAAACGAGTACGAGTGCCAAGACAAAGTTGACCATTCCGAAAATGGTTGTCGACACCCACGAATTCAACTGTACGAGGAGCGGAATGATCACGAAAATGAGCGGAAGGCCTTCAAACATTAACGACTTGCTGACCATGCCGATCGGATTGCTGTCAACAGTGAGCTTCGCTGCAAACAAACCACCCGCGACCATGCCCAAAGAGAATAGTGCTTCCGACAAGCTATACTGGATATTTTGCATATGCAGCACATGAATCATCAAATAGGGGAAGCCGACATTGAACACGCCGCACAGGAAATTAAGTACAGAGGCAACAAGAATCATCGAAAGAATCAACGGCTGCTTTTTTACATAGATCAGCCCTTGCTTCATCGATGACCACATCGATTCCGACTTTGCATTCGCTTGCTCTGCGACTTCAATCAAGTGAAAATTCATGGTTAGAACGATTAAGACAACGGCTATTTCAGCCACGATTTCGAAGTAAATGAACGCTTGGAATGGAACAAAAGCGAATACAACTCCGGCGGCAATCGGACCGACAATCATCGCAAGCGCATTTGCCGACTGTTCTAATGAGTTGAGCTGCTGAATAAATGGTTTGTCCACCAATCTTGAAACAGCCGACAAATAGGTAACGCTGAAAATTCGCGCATTCAATCCAAGCGTTGCGACCATGATCAATACCATGAGATAGTGCCAGCTTCCTAGAATGGGAAAAAGGGAACTGTAGATGATAAGCAGCACGATACAACCGATTTGCGTCGTAATCATGACCCGCTTGTGATCATAGTGGTCGGCGAGATAGCCGATCAGCGGCGAAAACACGATACCGATCAGAGGAACGATCAATAAAGTCGTGCCGAAATTCATCGCTGAACCTGTTAATTTCAATATGTACAGACTAATCGCAAAGTTGAAGAGCGAGCTGCTGAAGTTGCCGATAAAATCGCTGGTCACCGCTTTTTTAATCTGCAAACGTGATGCCCGCGCCAAGAAAGATTCTTGCTCCGTTTCCATCTTCTCATCTCCGGAAATGATTCATTAATTTCCAATTATAGACTTCACAAGTACATTTGAAAATAATTTTCCAAACATACAAAAAAAGCCGTGCAACAAGCACCTGGTCCTTACTTCCGCAGAATGCGGTGACTTTCGCGTTGCATACAGGACGTACTTTCACAGGATGTGATGACTTTCGCGTTGCATACAGGACGTACTTCCACAGGACGTGGTGACTTTCGCGTTGCATACAGGACGTACTTCCACAGGACGTGATGACTTTCGCGTTGCATACAGGACGTATGCGTACTTAGCGAAAGTTCCTCCTTACATACGAAAGTTTCTTTGCTCCAAATACGGTTTTGAATCATCAAGCTTGTCTTGAACAAACATTTCTACCATAAATCATTTTAATCCTTCATTAAGTAACGCGGCCGGAATAAAATAAGCGGAGATTTTCCGGTTATATGCATCCTGACGCTTGTTTCACAGGTACATAAGGGTAATTTTTCCGCTTATGCACAGAAAAACCCTCCATTTTCACGTTTTTCGATTTGATAAGCGGAATTTCTCCGTCTATTTAAGCGATTTTTTCATGCATTTTCTATTTAAACGGAATTTTTCCGTTTAAGTTGCGACAGCCATGGACGGCCTAGTGTCCGGTGAGTCGCAGGACGCGGCGTTTTTCCGGACCGCATACACTCGTTTCCTTGAATCTTTAATTTTTTATACTTTATACGTAAATAGGGCATTTTATAGTTTCATTCAAGCTGTGTCCCGTGCCCCTCAAGCGGGTCATGGATGTTTCTTTACTTACAAAAAAGAAGTGCGATTCATTCCGCACTCCTTGTTCTTATTCTTGTTACGCGTTCTGGGGCTGCGCCGCGCTCAATGCTTGTTTTGCGGTAATCAGCGCCAGCTTATAAACATCGTCTGCTATGCATCCTCGTGAAAGGTCGTTAACAGGCTTATTTAAGCCTTGCAGTATCGGCCCGATCGCAGTATAACCGCCGAGACGCTGCACCATTTTATAGCCGATGTTGCCAGCATCAATATTTGGGAATACGAACACGTTCGCCTTGCCGGCTATTGGAGAATCCGGTGCTTTTTTCGCAGCCACTTCCGGTACATAAGCAGCATCAAATTGAAGTTCACCGTCAACAACTAATTCCGGTTCCCGTTCCTTAACTAGTTTCACTGCTTCGGTTACTTTATCAATGGACGGATCTTTTGCAGATCCTTTCGTGGAAAAGCTCAGCAGGGCAATCTTTGGATCAATGCCGAACATTTTTGCTGTTTCTGCAGATTCAATCGTGATCTCCGCCAACGTCTCGCTATCCGGCGAGATATTAATGCCGCAGTCGGCAAATACGAATTCTTTTTCTCCTTTAACAAGAATGAAGGAGCCTGAAATACGTTTTTTTCCTGGCTGAGATTTGATGATCTGCAGCGCCGGACGTACAGTTTCCGCCGTCGAATGGGCTGCCCCGCTCACCAATCCGTCCGCTTTGCCCATGTAAACAAGCATCGTTCCATAGTAGCATGGATCTTTTAACCATTCCGCAGCCTTTGCCTCATCGGTCTTGCCTTTTCTGCGCGCAACAAGTGCGTCGATCATTTCCTGAAGGTTCTCGTCTGTCTCAGGATGCATGAATACAACCTTTTTCTCGTCAGCAAGCTTTTTCAACGCATCGGACGCATCCTCAACTTTACCGATGAGAATCGGCACGATCAGCTCTTCTTCCGCTAAGGTTTGTACCGCTTCAAGAATCCGTTCATCAGCACTCTCAGGAAAAATGATCGATGGCTTGCCATTCTTTATTTCCGGTTTCAGTCTTTCAAACAAATCTGCCATTGTTCGATTCGCCCCCTCATTAAATTCAATCTATACTAAGTATAAACCAAAATAACCTGTCCTACATTTGGAAAGTTAATTTCATCTTCCGCCCCTAATGGATATCTATGCTATATTTAGTAAAGTAAGAATGAAGAAAAACTTAGCGGCATTCCTATGGTAGACGAATCCGCTAATCTACTTGTATAAGAAGAGGTGTTCAGAATGTCTGAAGCAGCTCAGACACTAGACGGATGGTACTGTCTTCATGATTTTCGGACCATTGACTGGTCGGAATGGAAATCGCAGTCCGAGTGGGAAAGGCAGCAGGCTTTGATGGAATTCAATCAGTTTTTCACCCAATCAGAGTTAAATGAAGAGGAACGAGGCGGCAGCTTTGCGATGTATTCTGTCCTCGGCCAAAAAGCGGATTTCGTGATGATCTCACTTCGCCCGACCATGGACGAGCTTGGCGAATTAGAGGCTCAGTTTGATAAATCAAAGCTTGGTCAAGTCACCAACCCCGCCTATTCGTTCGTTTCAGTGGTGGAATTAAGCAATTATCTTGGCAAAGATGGCGGCGATCCGTACGCAAATCCGCGCGTGCAGCAACGTTTGAAACCGACTTTGCCGAAAACCGATTACTTTTGCTTCTATCCGATGGATAAAAAGCGGGAGCACGGTGACAATTGGTACATGCTCCCAATGGAAGATCGGAAAGAAATGATGAAGAGTCACGGACAAATCGGCCGGAAATATGCTGGGAAGATCCACCAAATCATCACCGGTTCCGTCGGTTTCGACGATTGGGAATGGGGCGTCACACTTTTCTCAGATGATCCCCTTCAGTTTAAAAAAATTGTCTACGAGATGCGTTTTGATGAAGCCAGCGCTCGTTTTGGCGAATTCGGACCATTCTTTGTCGGCACGCAGCTAACCCAAGAACTATTTAATCAGAGATTTTCCTTATAACTTAATTCATCACGGTCAAGACCTGGAAACAGGTCTTTTTATTTTGTGATTTGATCCCGCTTTCCCGCTTTCCATGTCATGATTTGCCCTGCACCGCATAGGCTTTAAGTGTACGAAAATCGGAGAGCCCATACCTACTGAAAATATGTTGCATTTTCCTTTCACAAAGGAGGTGTTTACGGCTATGGCCGTGGTTCAACACACGTCAAATGATATTTCGCTGCTTGCACGGCTGATGCGGGCGGAGGCTGAGGGCGACGGACAACTCGGCATGCTGATGGTCGGCAATGTCGGCGTGAACCGTGTGCTCGGAAACTGCCTTGACTTTGAGGGATTGAGAACGATTCAGCAGATGGTCTTCCAAAGTCCCGGCGGATTTGAAGCCACGCAAAAAGGCTACTTTTATCAAGCGGCACGTAGCGTGGACAAACGCCTTGCCGAGCGTACGCTTAAAGGTGAACGTTTTCATCCGGCATCGAACGCGCTTTGGTTTTTCCAGCCTTCAGGTGCTTGCCCTGCCCAATGGTACAATCAGTGGAACACCGGGCGATTTAAAGCGCATTGTTTCTTCTCTCCCACTGAATCGGATTGTCCAAATGTTTATTAATCATTTTATTGCTAAGGAGTGACTTTACTTATGGGTGTTCAATTTCCGCCAGACAGCTGGCCGTATGGTGCGTCATTCAGTCCCGATCCGGGTGCGCAGCCGGGCTGGGATGCATCTAGGCAGCAGACGTCACCGCAACCAAGCGGCACTTTTCCATTCCAAGGTCAATTAACCCAGCCGGCAGGCGTGCAGCAGCCCGTGGCCCAGACACTACCCTATCCCTATCCTGCGTACACAACCCCGGTTCCACAAACCGGTCAGCCGATCGTTCCTGGAGTACCGCAAGTTTTGCCGCTGCCCTTTGTTGAACAGTCGTATATTGAAAATATATTGAGACTGAATCTCGGGAAAACCGCGACCGTTTACTGCACCTTTGAAGGCAACAGTGAGTGGAACGCGAAAACATTTACCGGTACTGTTGAAGCGGCCGGACGCGACCATGTGATCATTGAAGATGAAGAAACCCGAGTACGCTATCTCATCCCAATGGTCTTCGTGAATTACTTCGAATTTACCGGACCGCTCAGCTATGAGTATCCTTATGGTCCGCAATCTCCGACCGGAAGATAATATTCTAGCAAAACGGAGCACTCCGCCTATGGCAGTGCTCCGTTTTTGTGTTTAGGTGTTACCAGCTATTTGCTCTTATCATTTTCCGTATACACGGTTCAAATCATTTGCCAGTTCATCTTTTAGTTTACCGTGCTTTTTTTCATTAAACTGCTTGGTTTCATCATACCAATTGGATGAGTCATACAACCAAACAGGACCCTTTCTTCTCTCCTCTTTTTCCCATTCATATCTTGGAAAAATATGTGCATGTAAGAAAGCATCTGTATTTCCTAGAATATCATAGTTGATTCTAAGAGGATGGCAAACATGCATAATCGCGTCTCCTACTAGACTCATATCTGTTAGAAACTGCGAACGCTCATCAATTGTCAGATCGTTAAGGCTAAATACCGCTTTATTGGGAAGCAGTACACAATAACCGGGCAAAAACTGCGTATCTCCGATAACTGCAAAGCCGCTTTTCATTTTTGCTAGAACCATTGGGTTGGTCCCATTTTGAGCAGATTCAATCCTATTGTCTCTCCAATCCATGATACAGCCCTCCGCATCGTCCATTTACATCTCAGGATGAATTTCAAAAAAAGGAGCTTGTCCGCTCTCTCCATATTCTGTGGCAATCATGCACGCAATGCGGCAATAACGATAAGCAGCCAGCTTGCGAGAAAAGCAACGCCGCCAATTGGTGTAATGGCTCCAAGCACGCGAACACCGCTCAGCGTCAGCGCATACAAGCTGCCGGAAAAAAGAAGAATGCCGACTGTCATCAGCCATCCAGACCAAGAAAGCAACATGCTCTGTCCGCTGAATACGGTTAATGCGAGGAGGCCGATCACAATCAGTCCCAGCGCATGGTACATCTGATAATGAACACCTGTTTGAAAGACGGACAGATCTTGCTCCGTAAGCCGCGTCTTCAATACATGCGCCCCGAATGCGCCAAATGCGACAGACAGGAATGCTAAAACAGCGCCAATAATGATAAAAACTTTCATGAGCCCAGTCCTCTCAAAAATGATTCTTTTTTCATTCTAGCATCTATCTAATGGTCCGTCGCATGTGCGGCTCGGAGAAGCGCTCATAGATTAGCGATATTCAAGATTTTATCGGGCGCTTTGGTCGATTTATCGAGCGTTTCCCGGTTTTTATCGAGCGCTTTGAAAACTTTATCGAGCGTTTCACGGTTTTTATCGAGCGTTTCCGCCTTTTTATTGTGGTTTTTCGCATCTTAACTTTTTGCAACCAAGCTACTGTACACATTTCCTGCTGACAAAAAAACTACGTTAGATACCTTCATAAAAAAATAATCCCCATTTATCTCACTTCTTTTTCATTAAGCATCCTGGTCCTTCATTAAAATAAACGGAGATTTTCCGGTTAGTTGCATCATGGCGCTTGTTTCGCAGGTAAATAAGGGTAATTTTTCCGCTTATTCAAAGAAAAGCCCTCTATTTTCTCGTTTTTCGATTCAATAAGCGGAATTTCTCCGTCTATTTAAGCTATTTTTCCGTTTATTTTCTAAATAAGCGGAATTTTTCCGCTTATTTATCAGATTGGGTGCTTACCTGGTCGTCAAAACGCATCTTATGATCTTATCGTCGTTACCAGCAGGACAATATGCTGAACTTTCTTTACTTGAAAAAAAAGCTGCGCGCACTTCAGCCGCAGCCTTTCCTCTCACTATTTATTTATCTATCCCAATATTTTTTGTAGATCGCTTGTGTACCGCTGTTTTCTTCGCCTTTTTCAGCCAGCTCATCATAGATCTTCTTGGACAATGCAAGTCCCGGTGTGTCCAGTCCCATCGCCTCGGCGGACTCAAGTGCGATTCGCTCGTCTTTAATCAAATGCTTGATATAAAATCCAGGTTCGAAGTCGCCTTTCAGCATACGCGGGCCGAGATTGCTGAGCGACCAACTGCCGGCCGCGCCTGTCTCAATGCTCTCCATCACTTTGTCGGTGTCGAGACCCGCGTGCTTCGCATAGCTGAGTGCTTCGGCGACGCCGATCATGTTTGAGGCGATGGCAATCTGGTTCGCCATTTTGGTATGCTGGCCCGAGCCGGCTTTTCCCTGATAGACTATTTTCTGTCCCATTGCTTGAAAGACAGGTGCCAAGTCCTCAACGTCTTTCGGATCCCCGCCAATCATGATCGACAACGTCCCTTTTTGCGCGCCGACATCACCGCCGGAAACTGGGGCATCGAGCGCGTGCAGTCCTTTTTCAGCAGCCGCTTGATGAATTTTTTCCGCAAGTTGTGGTGATGAGGTTGTCATATCGATCAGATAGGTGCCCTTTGCAGCATGGTCAATAATCCCGTCATCAAAATAGACGGAAGCAACATCCTTGGGGTAGCCAACCATTGTGATAACGGCGCCCGCTCCTTCGGCAGCTTCCGCAGGACTGGATTTCCAAACAGCACCTTCTTCAATGAGGTCATCCGCCTTGCTTTTCGTTCGGTTGTACACATGCAGCGTGAAGCCTGCTTTCATTAGATTGCGGATCATGCCCTTGCCCATGACCCCGGTTCCAATAAATCCAATCGTCTTTACCGTCATTCAGCTCACTCGCTTTCCTATCAACTCTAGGTTAACGATAGCATGAACGGCGCGCGTTTTCACGTCATATGCAGCCCAATCAAACTTTGCGAATCTGGAAAAAGTGGGTAAATACCCATGGATATTGCGGCATCGCGAAATTAAGCTGCCAAGTACCGATACCGCCGATCCGTGAATTATAGACAATCTGCGCCTTTTTAAACAGACTCCGCACATCCTCAAACCAGACGACACGGTTCTGCCCGCTGTCATCCGTATAATAGAAGTAAGCGGATTGATCCGCCGTCGAATAGTTGATCGGCACTTGCTCACTCATAGCGAGATTAATTGCTGCCTGATACGTAATTGCCCGGCCGGGATTCTGACTGGAAAAAGGGATCGGCCAATCATAACCGTAAAAAGGCGTGCCCATGATAATTTTATTGCGATCCATGACGCTAGCTGCATAATTTACGGTTGCAATCACATCTTGGATCGGCGCGGTCGGACCGGGTTCGCTGCCCACATAATGCCAGTCATAAGCCATAATGAAAAATTGATCGACAATCGCTCCGATTGCTGCATAATCATAGCCGCGCACCCACGGCACCGTATCGTCTGTCTTGGCAGGGACTGCGATACTAAGATTAAGTCCGGCCGCCTGTGTACGCTGCTGCAATGCCTGCAGGAACATAACAAAAGCGTTCCGATCTGCAGGCAGCACACCTTCAAAGTCAACATTGATTCCGCCATACCCATTTGACGTTGCAAAATTGATCATATTGTCGATTAAACGTTGCTGCACATCCGGCGTGTTCAGCACACGCTGGACCAGGGCTGAATTAAATCCCGTCTCGGTCAGATTCGTTACGGTAATCACCGGCGTGACCCGTCCGCGCCATGATGCAAGTACAGCCGCATTGTCATTGAGCGGGCTCAGGTCACCATTCCAATTAAAGTGTGTTTCGAATAGACCAATATAGGTAAGGTATGGCGCATTGTCCGCAATCACTGCTTGATCAAGTGCCGGCGTGCGCAGCTGTGTATAACTGAAGTGTGTTGCCACACGCCGTTCAATCTCCGGGATGTTAATTTTTTGACCGGGACTTAAACGCTCAGGATTGATCTCTGGATTCGCTTGGCGCAGCGCACTTAACGGGACATACGCCATGCGCGAGATTGTCCAAAGACTGTCGCCTGGCTGTACTGTATAAACATCACTCGTCACGAGCAGCGCCTGACCGGTCACGATGTTGGTCGCGGTCAGTCCATTTGCCGCTCTTAGTGTATTTACAGGAATATCAAATTTCTGGCTGATTCCAAATAGTGAATCTCCAGCCCTCACTGTATAAACAAACATAGTTCCACCCTTCCCGCACCCGTCATTTGCGGGCGTCCTCATGCCGCAGATGCATAGGCATTTCACACTAGTTTATTCAGTGCATGCGAAACGGTTCCGAAAGAGGCTCTAGATTCGAATTTAAAAAAAGGTTATCATTAAATTTGCCGCGAGAATTATTTATTGAAGTGGCAGCACTTACTGCACGCTAAAATGAACGAACCTAGGCTGCAGTTCATAGTCTATAGAAAGTACGGAAAGAAATGAGGGTTATTTATGGCTGAATTCATCCCATCACGGCAGGTTCAATCGTTGCCTGCCAACTATTTTACGAGTATGGATCACCGTATCGATTCGGTAGTCAAGCAAGGCATCGATGTCATTCATCTTCATACCGGCAGTCCGGATCAGCCGACTCCCAAACCAATTATCCAAGCAATGAATCAAGCTGCACAGCTTCATGAAAATCAAGGCTATCCTCCGGCGGGCGGCAAACTATCGCTTAAGAAGGCAATCAGTGAATTTTATATGCGTGAATACGGTGTTTCCGTTGATCCTGAGACGGAAGTCACGGTCTTCGACGGCGCAACCGTAGCCATCTCGGCACTGCCTCAAGCGATGCTTAATCCTGGCGATGTCATGCTGACGACTGATCCCGGCTATCCGCTCTATTTTGTTTGCCCGAGGCTGGCCGGCGCTGAAACCTACGGAATCCCAGTTCGCGCTGAAGATGATTTTTTACCCGATTATAAAACCATTCCTGAAAAGGTATTGAAAAAAGCTCATCTATTAATGTTGAACTATCCAAACAACCCGACCGGAGCAATCGCGACCAAAGATTTTTTTGCGGATACCGTTCGTTTTTCTAAGGAGCATCATATTCCGGTCGTTCACGACTTTGCCTACGCCGCCTTTGGCTTCGATGGCAATCGCCCGCTCAGTTTTCTGCAAACTCCGGGTTCAAAGGAACAAGGCATCGAAGTGTACACGTTATCGAAAACGTATAATATGGCCGGATTCCGAGTCGGCTTTGCTGTCGGCAACGCATCGATCATTCGCGCGCTCAGCCAATTCCATGATATCGATCATTCAGATGTGCCGAGCGCAATTCAAGATGGCGTTGCCGCGGCGCTTCTCGGCCCGCAGCAATCGGTTCAAGAGTTATGCGCGCTCTATGAACGACGCCGAAATATCCTCGTCTCAAGTTTCCGCGCCATTGGCTGGGATGTGCGCGCGCCGAAAGGCTCGTTTTTCTGTTGGTTCAAGGTTCCGGAAGGCTATACGTCCGAATCCTTTGCCGATGCACTGCTCGAACGCGCGCATGTCGCGGTGGCACCAGGCGCAGGATTTGGCGCCCACGGCGATCAATTTGTTCGCGCCGGACTGCTCGAATCCGAGGAACGCCTGAAGGAAGCTGCGGAACGGATCAAGGCTTCCGGAATTCTCAATGAGACACCTGTACAAAATTAACAGATTAATCAAAAGAACTTTTCCCAGCATCATCGGGAAAAGTTCTTTTGATTAAATAACGTGATAGCCCATTAATACAATGACAATTAGGAGCACAGCGATCAGGATTAGAAAAATTCCGGAACGCTGCTTTTTTTTGCGCTTACCCATCGCCACTTCCATGAGTCCGATTAAGGCGAAGGAAAGCACGCCCTTAATTGTCGGGACCAGCGGGAAATGGATGATAAACAGCATGACCACTCCGGTTATAATCATAAACAGGTAAGCCGTCCGCAGAATCATACTCCACACTTTTTGCTCCGTCAAAAGATAGCTCAGGATAAAAAAGATCACGACAAGACCCCAAACGAGGCCATGGATTTGCAACAAGGTATGCATGTCATTTCCTCTTTTCAGTTTATAAATCAATCACTAGACTTGTCTCTATTTTATCATGATGACACATTTTTCCCAGTTTTTACATGATCGCAACAAAAAACACGAGTATTTTTTATCATCCCTTTGGTTACTACTGACCGTTTAGAGATTATCATTATAGTTCACTTATGTTATAAATAGATTGTTGAATATATGAAAATTTGCTGTGGAGTTGATTAAAATGTCTCTAACCATTGGTGCGGCATTACACAGTTTTAGAGTTGATAAAAACATGAGCCTAAAACAAGTAGCAGCCGGTATTATTTCGAGTTCTTTTCTATCCAAATTAGAAAATGGGAAAACTGAGATTTCTTTTAGTCATCTTCTGCGAATCATCGATCGTTTGAACATTACATTTGAAGAACTTTTAGCAAGAATGAATGATCAAATGGGCATTTTTGGCATGAAAAGTGGACTTAACGAAATCTCAACTGCCCTCTACGCAAATAATGACAAACTATTAGAAGATTTAGAGACTCGATATCATCGAAAATGGATAGAATCCAAAGAGACATCTTTTCAATTTTTAGAAATAATATCCAGAGGATACTTAAGACACTTGAAAGACACTTTGTTAACAAAAAAAGATGCAGAAACCATTCGAATTTATTTATACTCCATCCAATCTTGGGGAGAATTTGAGCTTTTAGTATTCGGCAACTGTGTTATTGTATTGCCCACAAAAACTCTGGTAAATCTAACAAACCTGCTATCATTAAGAACAGATAAATTCCAAACAGTAAATCGCAGTCTTGTGATTGGAACTTTACTAAATGCTGCCAACATTTTAATTGAAAGAGGGGAACAGATACTTCCAAACAAAATTTTCATGCGTATTAATTCCTTACATATCAGCGAGAACGATTTTTTGCTGCGCCAACAATTTCTCATGCTGCAAGGTCTTTATGAAATTACGCTTGGTCATGTTTCCTCCGGTAAAAAAACTGCTGAGAAAGCAATAGAAATTGCGCGAGTGCTTGGTGCAAAAGAATTTGCAGTTAATGATTCAGCTACTTTAAAGGAATACCTTCTTAAGTATTCAAAAAAATGAATATATGAAACAGATAAAATAATTTTCTTTTTTAACTGCTACTATTGCAATGTCAAAAGGATTTGATAATGAATTAAAGAAGAGGTGATACATAATGGAAATCACAACTACTCGTGTTAATTCTGAGGATAGCTAGATTATCTGTGGTGGTAAAGATGCCTAAGTAGCAATTAAAGAAAGGATATAATTATGCACCTATTTATAAAAGATAGCGCCTACAGAACGCTTATCCACGCAAATATTTGGAATCAACTTGGGGATAATTTATTTAATATTGTTTTCGTGATATTCGCAGCAAGTTTAAATTATCATGTACTGGCGGTTTCTCTTGTGTCATTTATTACTGTAATCCCGGCAATTTCACAAGTATTGACAGGTTATTTAGCCGACAACACCCATCATAAAATTAAGTCGTTACAAATAGGTAAGTTATTTCAAACACTACTTTTTATAGGTATTACGCTTTTAATTGCAAAGGATAATACCTTTATTATATTTTTACTCATTCTTCTTTTTAAAGTTATATCTGACATAATAGGTAGCTATGCAGAGGGGCTTGAAATACCCTTGCTTAAAATCAATGTCGAGGATAAAGACCTAAACGAGGCATTTTCTTTTTCAACAGCTGTCTCGCATATGATTAACATAGTCGGGCAGGCAGCAGGTGCTAGTTTAATAATACTTTTAAGCTATGATTATAAAGCATTCGGTTTAATTAACACAGTTACCTTTATAATTGCAGCACTCATTATATTTATTGGCAACAAAAGAATTAACGAAGATCCCTTTACAAAATCATCTACTGCTAAAAAAAACAGTCGTTCATTTTTCAAGAGTTTTTTGGGTTCGTTTAAGGAAGTCTATGTTGGCTTAAAGCAAAAACCTGGAATCATTTCAACATTTATCATATTCGCTGCCATAAATGTTCTAGGTAGCGCATCTGATGGATTGATTAATCTAGGCCTATTGCATAATGAACATTTTTGGCTGATTAACTATGGTTATACTGTAGGGGCTGCAAACATTGTTTTCTCTATTGGTTTAATACTGGGTTCATTAATTATTCACGACTTTCTGAACAAATTAAGTTTCCCAAAATTGGTAGGTATCCTTGCCTTCTTAATCGCCATAATGGCAGTTAATTTTGTTATGCTTAAAAGCATCTGGATTCTATTAAGTTGTAATTTTTTGGTTGCTTATTTGCTTGGTAAAATTGGACCAAGATTCACAAGTAATATCGTTTCCGCAACAGAGGAAACTCATTTGGCAGCCACAATGGGAATCATAAACACAGTGTTGGTTTTTGGTGCTCCTATTGGCCAGATCATTTTTTTAGGACTAGCAAATATTGCTAGTATAAATATAGCATGGATTATTTATGGTATTTCTTCAATTGGAATATGCTCTACTTCATTGTTATTACGAGTTCCAAAGAAGAATTCAAAAATCAACCAAACCAGTGAATTATAAGCTTACGTTTCAATTTCGCAACTATAAAATGACAAAGAACACTCTCCTAGATAAACAAAAAAACACGAGCGGTGTGCACTCGTGTTTTTCGTCATTCGTCCTCTTAATCCTTGTGACGTGACAGATCACATTGGTCAAGCGGAATCAATTTTGACTTCATCTTCCATTTGGCGATCAGCCAGACAGCAAGGAAAATCGGAATGCCGATATAGGCTGCAATGATGCCGCCCCAATCAATATGACCACCGGAAAAGGCACCGAAACTCTGCCCGATCACAACCACCATACATACCGCAAATGCAAACAACGGACCAAACGGGAACCACTTCGCCCGATAAGGCAAGTCGCTGAGCTTCCCGCCTTGGGCTACATAGGCGCGGCGGAACCGATAGTGACTGATTGCGATGCCGAGCCAAGCGATAAAGCCGCACATTCCCGAAGCACTCAGCAGCCAGTTGTAAACAATGCCGTCGCCGAATCCTGAGGCAAAGAATGCGAGCAGCCCGAATGCCGCAGTAACAACAAGCGACCAAATTGGAATCCCGTTCCGTGTGACATAACCGAGGAACCTTGGTGCCTTTCCTTCCTTAGCCAAAGCGTAGAGCATACGCGTTGAGGCGTAGAGTCCGGAATTTCCTGCAGACAGCACCGCCGTTAAAATAACGGCATTCATCACCGATGCGGCAATGGCAAGCCCTGCTCTTTGAAACACAAGTGTAAAGGGACTGACCATCACCGAGTCCGATGCGGACAGATTATGACTCGTGTAGGGAATGATCATGGCAATAACAAAGATGGCTAAAATATAAAACAGTAAGATGCGCCAGAAAATTGTGTTCATTGCTTTCGGAACACTTTTTTCCGGGTGTTCGCTTTCCCCAGCACTTACACCAAGCAGCTCCGTTCCCTGAAAGGAGTAGCCGGCCGCGAGGAACACACCAAATGCTGCCAGAAAACCGCCGTGGAAAGGTGCATCACCAACTGTGAAATTTTGAAATCCAGGAACGCCTCCTCCAAGCACGCGAAAAATCATTAACAATCCGAGAATTATAAAAATGATGACGGTAGCTACTTTTATGAATGCGAACCAGTACTCCGACTCACCATATCCTTTTACGGTCAGTGCATTCAGCAGGAAGATGATGAGCAGGAAGATACCGCTCCAAAGAATAGATGGGCTGTTCGGAAACCAAAATTTCATGATCAGCGTAGCCGCCGACAGCTCACTTGCGATCGTAATCGCCCAGTTGTACCAATAGTTCCAACCAAGCGCGAAACCAAACGACGGATCGACAAAACGCGTTGCGTAGGTGCTGAATGAGCCGCTGGTGGGCATATACGTCGCAAGCTCCCCAAGGCTGGTCATGAGAAAATAGACCATGATCCCTGTTAATCCATACGCGAGCAGTGCGCCGCCCGGACCGGCCGTATAGATTGCGTTTCCGCTGGCGAGGAATAGTCCTGTTCCGATCGCGCCGCCAAGCGCGATCATCGTCAAATGGCGTGACTTCAATCCCCGTCTTAATTGATTATTTCTCTTCTGTTGCATTTTTCTCTCTCCCTCTCTGTATTTCGGGGAGATATGTGAAGAATAGATTTATTGTTACTAAAAACGCCCGTCAAGGCAAACTAATGCCTTCGGCGGACGAGAAACTTTTATAGTAAAAATGAATAAGATCTGCATCATTACAGGCTTATTGATCCATTTACTCCTCGCACATCTTCCGCCGATAGCACACCACATGCCTAAAACGCATGTGACAGTCCCGTCCCTTTCGGAAACGGACCCAGCGCACTCGGGCAAGAGAATCCGAATGCACTTCGGCAACAGTTCCTTACACGTATCGTCCGGCGTCTCTTCGCCTCGGATGCGCTTATCTTAACTGCCGCGCCTCTACCCCCTCGTGATCTTGTGAGGAGATGTCGTTTTTCAACAACAGATTCTATTCTACCTTTATTGAAAATGATTATCAACCGGAAATGATCTCCTGTTCCTTTAAAAATTACTTTTAAAAAATTTCACAACTTGGTTGATCTGAAGTTCCTCTCTAAAAGGCACATATAGAAGCGTCACCGCACCAGCAATGACTATGCCAAAAAGTAAGAAGATCCATTGAAGGGGCAGATATCCGGTTAAGAATGAGCCGAATAATGTACCTAGAGGAACTGTACAAGAACTGAGCATTGAACCGAAGCTGTTCACTCGTCCTCGTTTATCGTCGTCCGTAATTAATTGAAAGGTCGTTCCAATGCCGATGCTGGCAAAACTGATTCCGAGCCCCAATAGTCCGAAAAAAAGAATAAACGGAATCAATCCTGGAAAAATCCCTGACAAAATAAGCGCTACGCCCTCAAAGATAAGCCCTGCAACGGCGAGCCTAATCTGACTACGAATGTGTCCGAAAAAAATTGCTATGCTGCCTAATAAAGCCCCGACAGAAATCGATGCCTCAATCCAGCCCACCCCTGTTGATCCAAAGTTAAGCTGTTTACTTGTAAAAATAATAAGGACATCAAGCGGTGCGAGAAAGAAATTAATGATCACTCCACCAACCAACGTGAGAAACAGAAGTCGTTTCATTCGAATCGTATAGAAAAGCCCCTCCTTGAATTTGAAAACGAACGTTTCACGCTGCTTCGCTTGAGTCACTCTAGGAATTTTTAAGAACAGAGAAAAAATAAATGAAACAAGAAAGGAAAGACCATTTAGAGCAAACACTGAACCAATGGAAAGAAACGTAATGAGAAAGCCACCGACCACCGGACCGAGTATCGCCGATATACGCCGAATAAACTCAAAAATTGCATTTCCTTTTGATAAACCAGCCTTATCCAAAATGAGTGGAACTGTGGCGGATAGAGCAGGATTAAAGAAGGCATCCATGACTGAAATGATGACAAGACACAGATTAATGATCGCAAGTGAAAAATAACCTTCGAAGAGAAACAAAGCAACGATCGCCATGATGCATGCACGCACCGCATCTGCAATCATCACCATCTGTTTTTTTATATTTCGGTCTGCGAGCACACCGGCTAAAGGCATGATAAGAATAGCCGGAAGCGTCATGCAGATGACGCTCATACCAAGGGACATTGCGGAACCTGTTTGCTTCATAATCGTCCACATCAGACCAACGTAATAAATTTGATCGCCAAATATAGAAATACCCTGCCCCGTTAGTAGAATTAAAAATTGGCGGTTACGTCCCAAAACATTCATAATCTTCGCCTCTTTATTTGATAGTAATAAAATAACTAATTTCATTTAAATCGAATATGTAATTAAAAAAAAGCAAAAGAACGCTGCCTAATCTTTAATCAGTGATTGAAGCATTTGATCCATCAGCTTTTTTATCTGGTCATTTTGTACTTCGTAATAGACTCGATTTTCATTCCGCACCGGCCGAACTAAATCATAAGCTGCCAATAGGGATAGATGGTGTGAAATAGTTGAATTAGACAACTTTAAGCGTTTGCCCAATTCATAACCGTACAAAGGACTTCGATTAAGTAGGCGGATAATGCTCAGACGTTTTTCGTCAGCAAGCACTTTAAATGCTTGATCCACCTTATCTTTATCTGCCGAATATGCCGGCTCTTCGAAAGGAAGCTGCCTAGTGCCAAAAAGAAACAGGCAAAAGCTGTCTGTGCTGGTGGTAAAGGACCATTGATCATAGAATACAGACGGCGCCAAAACGACTTCATCCATTTGATCAACAGGCATACGATATTTTTTTGACACCCGCATCAGAAAAGAATTCGTCCCAAGCGATTCAGCAAAATCTTTAACTTGGTTGAGGACGAACTGCTGCTGTTCTAAAAAATCTTCGAACTCATCGCTCATTAAACCATAGAACGTCCGCAGAAGCTGAATCACTCGCTGTTTCGTTTCTTCTTTGTGCACGTATAAATAAAGTAGTTTCCACTTTTCCTGCTCCGGCAGATTACTTTGATCAATGGCTGTCGTTGCCGTGCTTAACTGTTCAGGATCAACGCTGTCCCCCGATCCATAACCGGTATGGAGAAAATAAGCAAACCATTCATGAGCATCAAGCTTTGCCAGTGCTTTTAAAAAGAGGTCCACATCGTGATAAGCCTTTGCTTCCCAGGCATAGCGAATGAGGGTCAGGCCAAGATAACTCTCGTAACTAAAAAACACTTCTAATTCATCTTTTACGTTAGATGGTAGAAGCAATCGCCTCTGATCGACCCATTGCTTTAATTGAATCGCTTTGCCTTTGATCATTACAACATCATCCGACTGAATCTGATCCGGTGTTGCCACGCGAAACATCGCTGCAAGTAATTCAAATACCGGAGAGATAACAAAATGAACTTCAGGTTTCCTTACCATTTCATCGCCTCAATCACAATAAATTGAACTTATTTTCGATAATAATAAAATATGATATTTCATGATAATCGAATTATAACATAAATTTATACTGCCCTTTCAAAGAATTTAATTTTAAGGGTTAAATTTGTGTATTCATAACTTACGATCCGCAATGAGCGGACATGGTTTAAAATCACAGCAAACATTTAAAAGTGGCCTCTTCAATTATCGCCCTTGATAAACTTCAAATCGGTAGTGCTGTCCGGTTGGATTCGCTTTTCCCGCATCGACCGCTGATAAAAACATTTCTTTAGGCCTGACCCATAGTTTCCGCTCGCCATACATGGCTCGGTAAACAACCATTTCTCTTTCCGTTTCCGAGTCGATTGCGACAGCCTCGACATAATAGAGTTTCCCTTTAAAATGACGGTAAAGTGTATGTACCTGAATAGCTCTCATATGGTGAATGCACTCCTGTGAACCTCCCACGACTAAAGTCGCGGGCTTCTGATTTTTCTCAATCAAAAGTTCCTGCGAACAATAAGCTTGCCCAACACGACTTACCATTGGGTAGCGGCTTATTTCTTTGAGCAGGCGAACCCCGTCGTCCCGACGGTTCTTAGCTTTTATTCAGCCCTCAATTGAGGTCTTTTTTAGCCCTTTATGCAAGATGTTGAGCGCTGCATTGACATCCCGGTCGTGGTGAGTCCCACACTGCGGGCAGTCCCATTCCCGGATGTGGAGCGCTTTCGTTCCATCCTTGTGCCCGCAAGTGGAACACATCTGGCTAGA
>NZ_FOOY01000002.1 GCF_900113325.1 Sporolactobacillus nakayamae
AAGCAAGACACTTTTTGGAGAGTTTGATCCTGGCTCAGGACGAACGCTGGCGGCGTGCCTAATACATGCAAGTCGAGCGCATTGAAGGGAGCTTGCTCCCGGATGTGAGCGGCGGATGGGTGAGTAACACGTGGGTAACCTGCCTGTCAGATTGGGATAACTGTGGGAAACCGCAGCTAATACCGAATGATCCCCTGCACCACATGGTGCAGGGTTGAAAGATGGTTTCGGCCATCACTGACAGATGGGCCCGCGGTGCATTAGTTAGTTGGCGGGGTAACGGCCCACCAAGACAGCGATGCATAGCCGACCTGAGAGGGTGATCGGCCACATTGGGACTGAGACACGGCCCAAACTCCTACGGGAGGCAGCAGTAGGGAATCTTCCACAATGGACGAAAGTCTGATGGAGCAACGCCGCGTGAGCGAAGAAGGTTTTCGGATCGTAAAGCTCTGTTGCCGGAGAAGAATGAGTATGAGAGGAAATGCTTGTACTGTGACGGTATCCGGCCAGAAAGCCACGGCTAACTACGTGCCAGCAGCCGCGGTAATACGTAGGTGGCAAGCGTTGTCCGGAATTATTGGGCGTAAAGCGCGCGCAGGCGGCTTCTTAAGTCTGATGTGAAATCTTGCGGCTCAACCGCAAATGGTCATTGGAAACTGGGAAGCTTGAGTGCAGAAGAGGAGAGTAGAATTCCACGTGTAGCGGTGAAATGCGTAGATATGTGGAGGAATACCAGTGGCGAAGGCGGCTCTCTGGTCTGTAACTGACGCTGAGGCGCGAAAGCGTGGGGAGCAAACAGGATTAGATACCCTGGTAGTCCACGCCGTAAACGATGAATGCTAGGTGTTAGGGGGTCCAACCCTTAGTGCTGAAGTTAACACATTAAGCATTCCGCCTGGGGAGTACGACCGCAAGGTTGAAACTCAAAGGAATTGACGGGGGCCCGCACAAGCAGTGGAGCATGTGGTTTAATTCGAAGCAACGCGAAGAACCTTACCAGGTCTTGACATCCTCTGACAAGCCTAGAGATAGGCCGTTCCCCTTCGGGGGACAGAGTGACAGGTGGTGCATGGTTGTCGTCAGCTCGTGTCGTGAGATGTTGGGTTAAGTCCCGCAACGAGCGCAACCCTTGATCTTAGTTGCCAGCATTCAGTTGGGCACTCTAAGGTGACTGCCGGTGACAAACCGGAGGAAGGTGGGGATGACGTCAAATCATCATGCCCCTTATGATCTGGGCTACACACGTGCTACAATGGGTGGTACAAAGGGCAGCGAAACCGCGAGGTCAAGCGAATCCCATAAAGCCACCCCC
>NZ_FOOY01000009.1 GCF_900113325.1 Sporolactobacillus nakayamae
AAGATGGGTTACTTGTCAACTGACACAATGGATTGAGAGCTTACCCAACTATATCAAGGTTTATCTGCCCAAATTAGGGTGCGAAAGTTGAGTTACAAGAATAAAAGTTTATCGTTTTGCCTTGCTGGTAGGACGATAAGGTCATAAGATTCGGTTGGACGATCAGGTAAGCGCCCAATCTGAGAAATAAACGGAAAAATTCCGCCTAATTCGAAAATAAACGAGAAAATAGCTTAAATAGACGGAGAAATTCCGCTTATCGAATCGAAAAACGTGAAAATGGAGAGTTTTTCTGTGCTTAACCGGAAAAATTACCCTTATTTACCTGTGAAACAAGCGCCAGGATGCATATAACCGGAAAATCTCCGCTTATTTTACTCGTTACTTAATGAAGGCCAGAATGCTTAATGAAACAGGAACATCACCAGATGATTGATCACGAGTTCTAAAATTATTAGCGGATTAATAAATTTCTCGAGGGGGACGAAAGCTAATGTTCTTTCCGATCCATTCACTAGTCAGCGTATCGGTTGTTTGGAATAATAGATGCGCCAATTATAAAAAAACAACTATTGAGAACGCTTTATTTATATGCTACCATGTAGGTGTTACGTCACACTTTGATCAGATGATTCAGCATTAAATGAACCACTATTTTTGTTTCGCAAACGGAGGGATTGTATGTATGGTAATTTGATCGGATACCAACAGCATGAAAACAAAGTCATTGTCCAATTTGAGAAAAGCGAGGCTGTTATTGAAACGATCACTCCCGCAATTATTCGTTTCTTTGTTTCAGTAGCCGGATTGGATCGCAAGTCGAAAGCAATTGAAAATCTTAACTGTGCTCCGGGCTCATTGACGACACATCATGCGGATGGGGTACTCACGATTTGCACAGAAAAATTAGTGGTCACGATAAAAGATGAATTCTATGTAACGATTTCTGATCGTGCAGGACATGTCTTGAGTGAAGATTATCAAGGCGAGGGGAAACCATTTATTCGCAAAGGTTCCGGTGAAGGTTTAGCGATTGCTGCTGAGGAAGGGCATAAACTTGAAGCTGAACGTAATAAACTTCTATTTAAGATTGAAAAAAAGTTGGATCAAAATACGTTTTTCTATGGCCTTGGCGATAAAACAGGACACCTGAATAAAAAAGGCTATCATTATAAAATGTGGAATACTGATAATCCATCGCCACATGTCGAAAGTTTTGACGCATTATATAAGTCCATTCCTTTTCTTATAACATTGAAAGAAAAACAAGCTTTCGGATATTTCCTAGATAATACCTTTGAATCCATAGTTGATCTTGGTAAGGAAAATAGTGATTATTATAGCTTTGGAGCAGTTGGTGGAGACATTGATTACTATTTTATCTATGGTCCGTCAGTCAAATCTGTGATAAACAGGTACACCGATTTGACTGGTACGACACCACTGCCGCAATTGTGGACATTAGGCTATCAGCAATGCCGCTGGTCGTATACTCCGGAAAACAGATTACGAGAAATTGCAGACAACTTCAGAAAAAAGGATATTCCTTGTGACGCTCTGTATCTTGATATTGACTATATGGACGGATATCGCGTATTTACTTGGGACCACAAGAAATTCCCCGATCCAAAGCGCACACTGGAACTTCTTAAGAAGCAAGGCTTTAAAGTAGTCACTATCATTGACCCCGGTGTTAAGAAAGATAAAGGGTACAGCGTATACGATCAAGGAATTGCTAATGACTATTTTGCTACAGACAAGGATCTTGTTCCTTATGTAAACAAAGTTTGGCCTGGCGACGCACTCTATCCGGACTTCTCAAATGAAAAAGTCAGAAATTGGTGGGCGGGCAATCAAAAAATCATGACAGATACCGGTGTCGCAGGTATATGGAATGATATGAATGAGCCGGCAAGCTTCAATGGACCGTTACCAGATGACGTGTTGTTTAATAATGACGGCGTTCAAGCGGATCACCGTGAAGTGCACAATGTATACGGTCATTATATGTCAAAAGCAACTTATGAAGGAATCAAGCAGGCGACCGGCAAGCGCCCTTTTGTCATCACTCGGGCATGCTACGCCGGAACTCAGAAATATGCTACGGTTTGGACCGGAGATAATCAGAGTCTGTGGGAGCATCTGAGAATGTCCTTGCCGATGCTGATGAATCTCGGCCTTAGCGGTATCGCGTTTTGTGGTACCGATGTTGGTGGTTTTGGATTTGACTGTACAGCGGAGTTGCTTTCACGCTGGGTACAGGTCGGAGCGTTTACACCATTATTCCGTAATCATTCCAGTATTTATACAAGAGATCAGGAGCCATGGGCATTTGATGATCAAACTGAGGCCATTAATCGGAAATATATCAAATTAAGATATCAGCTTCTTCCCTATTTATATGATCTGTTACATGATGGGGAGTCAAGCGGTCTGCCAGTCATTCGTCCCCTGTTTCTCCATTATCAGGACGATGTGAGGACGTATGAGATTAATGATGAATTTCTTTGTGGTGATAGTATCCTTGTTGCCCCAGTTGTAGAGCAGGGCGCTCGGACACGTCTTGTTTATCTGCCTGAAGGCAATGAATGGATTGACTTTTGGACAAAAGAAGTCTTTGCCGGAGGGCAATATATTGTAAGGGAAGCGCCGCTCGATCTTTGTCCGATTTATATTAAAGGCGGGGGCATTGTACCGCTTTATCCTGTACAAAACTATGTCGGAGAACAGGAAATTAAACAATTGACCTTGGATGTTTATTTAACTGAATCCGTGAAAAACGGTTCCTATATTCATTACCAAGATGATGGTGAGAGTTTTAATTATCAAAACGGCGGATACAATCTCTATGAATTGAGCATCATTTATAATGATCCGAGTGATGATTTGACGCTCTCAATTAAAATGAAGCACAATGGATATAGAAAAGCCTATGAATCTTTTAAAATCATTCTGAACCATACCATTGCATCTGAAGTAATCCTTGATGGGGAAAAGATACCGTATGAAGTTAATGGGGAAAGCACGTATCTCTCAGTAGATCATTTAGGAACTATTTCGATCAAGTTGTGATTTTACAAGAAGATTAGTGGGTCACCGTTACGATCAATTTTTGCCTTTTAATGTTTGGGATAGATGTCTCAGCATTAGAGGGCTTTTTTTAATGCATCTATCCAATCACGCTAATTTAAGGCGCCTAATTGATAACCGAATCCAGTGAATGGACTTAAAGCATCGAGCATAGATTAAAGGTACGGCATCCTTGTTAGAAAACTTGGCTTTGCCAAGCCTCTGACGAAGGCACAGCCGCCGTCGCGACGGACATGGACGGCCCTAGTGTCCCGGCCTGCCACAGGACGCACTTTCACGGGATGTGATGACTTTCGCGTTGCATACAGGACGTATGCGTAATTAGCGAAAGCTCATTTACACTTAGCGATCGTCCCCTTTTTGCCGGATCGCGTACACTTGTTTCCTTCCTTTAATTTTTTTATACTTTCTTGCTGGTGTAAAAAATCTGATGAGATCGAATAAAATCTTCCAATAATGACCATAATGTTGTCAAATCAGATAGAGGAGATGGAGCCTCATGGAGATTGTCAGTGATATCTGGGTTAACTGGTTTGAGGGCGAAGAGAACGGCTATAATGTCTGCGAATTTTACGAATGGCGCAAGCATGATTTTATCGAATTGCTTGACCAGATTCCACTCATAAAAGTGGAAAAACCACTCCTTGACTACATTGAAAACGATTTGCAGGATCTTCCTCAGGACTTGTTGAAAGATATTCGGAATCGAAGCGTAATCTGTAAAAACAATCAGCGAGAAATTATTGAATATTGTTTTATCGCAACTGATGGCGAACGTTGTATTGTTGCTGATACATTGGGCTACGCCATCCCCGTACGAAAGAGTCGACTGATTCCAAGACAGGAAAGCATGATCATCCAAAAAGCTGCGAAAATGACCGTGGAAAACTATCCGGTTTCCTCGATGCATTTTCAAAAAAAAGAATATCACATGCTCTCTCTGAATCCGAAGTGGATGATTGGACTTACGAGAAAGGAGAGGCAGCTAAAACAGCTTCTGTTTATGGCTCTTGATCAGCTTCATTCCTCGGGTAATGTTGAAGAGATGCGCTACTGGTATACCGAGTGGTTTCCCACCAAATATGCTACTAGTAGGGGTATGAGTTTTGATGAAGCGTGGCAGGAGCTGGTAACGGGAATGAAGCACGGGTGGTCGGAGAAGCATGGGGATATCTGCGAACGGATGATCAAAGGTCAATCTTATTTTGAAAAGTTATGGGAACTGGAGCAAGGATCGAAAGTACAGTGAAAAATATAACGAGTTGGTTGGTGAAAGGGATCAGGATGATGCACCTGCTCCTTTTTTTTGATGAGCATTTGTGCCTCTCACACGTGATGTTTTAATTGTTGTATAATTTTTGATAAGATAGATTTAGGAAATTCTTTTTCTTGACATGCGTGTGGAGCTGCGGATGACAGTTGTTTTTTCGCAATGATGAACGTATAAGGATAGGAAACTAAATTTTACTATATTAAAAAAGGTGCAGCGATGAACCATTCAGGCGAGACATTACGATACATTCGAAAATCAAAGAAAGTGACACTCTCTGAGCTTGCTCAGGGTGAAGTTTCTGTCGCCTTTTTATCACGGTTTGAACGTGGTGACTGTGATATTTCGTTTACCCACCTTCTCAATCTGCTTAACAAATTGAATGTGACGATCGATGAATTTCTCTATGTGAAAAATGATTATGAGGTGAGCGATCTTCAACAATTCTTTGAGAATGTAAACAAGTATGTGATGGAAGATAATTTGCATATGTTACAGGTGCTTCATGATCGCATGAATTCGCTATATATAATGAAGAAAAAAATTCACTATCTTCATTTTTCAATAATCGCGGCCCTTTATGTGCAGCGAATATCCAAGAAAAAATCGGAACCGAAAATGGTTAAATTACTAAGTGATTACCTATCAAATGTGGATGTTTGGGGTTACTATGAATTAATTGTGTATAACAATTCACTGTTCAGCTTCCCCGTGGATCAAATGATCTCATTATCGCGGATGGCCTATGAAAAGAGTATGGACTATAATCCACTTGGGAAAGGTGAAGACAAGAAACAACTTATCTTGATCAATACGGCGACCGTTTTACTGGAGAATAATCGGCTCACCGAGGCAAATACCTTTCTCATTCTCTTAAATGAGCTGCTCGATCAAGAAAGAGACTTTTATATGAAAATTAAACTCATGTATTTAAAAGGCATCTACACAATTAAACTGGGAAAGCGCGAGCGTGGTGAAAAAATGGCGTTAAAAGCCATCCAGATTCTCACTGAATTGGAAAGCACATCCCAAGCCAGCACACATGCCAACTACCTTCAGGGTGTTTTGGATTCTACTATATTAAAAAATGATGCGGACTAAACCGTTAATTATTGGATAGAAAAACAGCTGCCAAAGCGATACGATGCTTTGGTAGCTGTTTTTTTGTTCACTAGTTTGTCACTGCTTGTTTCGGCGTCCAATGCCCAATGCTTTCTCAGCCTTGTTCAGTGTCTTTTTGGCGATCGCGTATGCACGCTCCGCGCCTTCGTCAAGAATTTCGTCAAGCTCCGAAGACTCGATCAGGTTGTTAAAGCGTTCTTGAATTGGGTTCAACATACCGACAACGGCTTCGGCGACGTCGGTCTTAAGTTCACCATAGCCCTTGCCTTGATAAGCGGTGACAAGATCGTCAACCGATCGGCCGGAGCAGAGGGAGTAGATATCCAGCAAATTGGAGATACCAGGCTTCGCGACTCGGTCATAACGAATCGATGCTTCATCGTCGGTTGTGGCGGATTTGATTTTCTTGATAATATCTTTTTCGTTATCAAGCGTAAAGATTGTTGCTTTGCGATTTGAATCCGATTTGCTCATCTTTTTCGTTGGTTCGGACAGCGACATGATGCGTGCACCGACCGGTGGAATATACGGTTCCGGTATTGTGAACACTTCGCCGTATTTATTGTTAAAGCGTTCGGCCAGATCGCGTGTCAGTTCCATATGCTGTTTTTGATCTGCCCCGACAGGCACAAGGTTCGTCTGGTAAAGCAGAATATCTGCAGCCATGAGCGGAGGGTAAGTAAGGAGACCTGCAGGAATCGTTTGCTTGCCCTTTGATTTGTCCTTGAATTGGGTCATGCGTTCAAGCTCACCCATGTAGCTGACACACTGCATGATCCATCCAAGCTGCGCGTGACAGGGAACCTCAGACTGGATAAAAAGAATCGATTGTTTCGGATCAATCCCCATTGCCAAATAGAGTGCCGCAAGATTATGGATGTTCTTTTGAATCTCTTTGGGATCTTGAGGCACTGTAATCGCGTGTTCATCAACGATACAGTAGATACAGTCATTGCCTTCCTGTAATGTGGCAAAATTGCGCATTGCGCCTAAATAGTTGCCAAGTGTCGGAATTGATGTCGGCTGAACGCCGGAAAATATTTTTGCCAAAATCATTCACCTTCCTGATTTCATAAAATAAAAGACAATATAAAAAGGCCTATCCATCCACAAGGGACGAATAGACCGCGGTACCACCCTAATTTTTCTGAGAAACAGAAACATCTTAGTCAGATTCTAGTAAAGAATCATCACCGTTGTAACGTACGGAAACGTCAATGCCTACTGACGGATTAAAAGTCCGAGGTTCAGATTGAGGCTCAGAAGTCCATTCCCATACAGTCCGCCACTCGGGTTCCATCAATCCCAAGCTCTCTGAAGACTTTCTGCAGGTACTTCTCTTCATCATTGCACCAATATATCTTATTAATGGTGACTATTATAGTCAACTATGAAAAGAAAAGCAAATTGGTGATTAGATAAACCACGTAAGTAAAATGGAGCAGAGAAACAAGAGAATGCTGTCGACAATCAACGGCCAAGTAATAAGCGCTCGTTTGCCATCACGTCGGTTATATTCTTCTAATGGTGCCTCAGCATCTTCCTCTTGTAGCGCTTTTTTGCGCGTTGCTCGAACAAAACGTTTGAAACTGTAGGCAGCACCATCAAAAAAGCCTCCCTGAATAATGAAAATGATTAAACCTAAATTAAAGAAAAGCAAACTAACAACTGAAAGATAGTTAATAAAGACTAAAAGGGAGAATGGAGCATGGAGCAGCCATAGCAAAAGTAATGCAATAGTTATTTCGATCAGAAAAATAAACATAAATAGAAAACGTACGTTTGTTTTGAAAAGATTCATTAAGACACCTCAAATAATTAAACTTTTTAGAAAAAAACGCTATTAATATCTATCAATTGTAAGAAATTATAAC
The DNA here is from genome assembly GCF_900113325.1 of Sporolactobacillus nakayamae. Classification (GTDB taxonomy): domain Bacteria; phylum Bacillota; class Bacilli; order Bacillales; family Sporolactobacillaceae; genus Sporolactobacillus; species Sporolactobacillus nakayamae. The sequence continues at coordinate 7,357 of NZ_FOOY01000009.1, forward strand.
ATAAAGCAGAAAATATATGACTTAAAAAATGGCGTGACATCAATATATTCTGCATTCTCTTCAAAATAAATCCGCCAAATTTTCAAAAAAAGCATGCAAAATGTCAAGAGAACTTGTATAATAGCATCTGTAGGTTGAGCGAACCTCTTATATTGTTGAAATATAGGGGTACAGGCCTAAAAAAAGATAGCAATTTAGGGGAGGTTATTACTTTTATGAAGAAGGCAAAATGGTCACTTGTGCTGACATTTGTGCTAGCATTGAGCCTTGTGCTTTCCGCGTGCGGAAGCTCAAGCAGCAGTGACAGCAGCAAAAGCGGCGCATCAAAATTAGCAGCGAAACAGGATCTGAGATTCGCGATTACTGCTGACATTCCTACGCTTGATCCGAATCTTGCAACCGACACAACGTCAACAAATGCAATCGCAATGACAGAAGCCGGACTTACAAGAATGCATAACAACAAGTTCCAATGGGATCTCGCAAAGGGCGCTCCGAAAGTAAGCTCGGATAAGAAGGTTTATACATTTACGCTTCGCGATCAGAAATGGTCAGATGGCAAGCCGGTAACTGCTCAAGACTTTGTTTATGGCTGGCATCGTCAGAACGATCCGAAAGCAAAACCTGCTTATAACTTCCTGTTCGCATCTGTAGGCATTAAGAATGCGGCAAAAGTTGAAAATCCAAAAGACCCACTGTATGGCAAGTATGATAACTTGGGTGTAAAAGCTCTTGATGACAAAACGTTGCAAGTAACGTTGGAACAAGCAGCTCCACCGTTCTTCTACAGCATTTTGTCCCAACCTCAGTTCTTCCCGCAAAGAGAAGATTTTGTTAAGAAGCAAGGCAAGAAATACGCTACTTCAGCTGACACACTTCTTTACAATGGTCCATTTACTCTTACTGAATGGCAAAAAGGCACAGGCTGGACATATAAGAAAAACAAAGACTACTGGAATGCGAAAGCAACGAAACTCAGCACTGTTAATTTCAAAGTTGTGAAAGAACAAGCAACAGCGATTAACATGTACAAAACAGGTTCAATTGACGAAGTTGGACTTTCTGCTGAATTCGTTGATCAATTCAAGAAAACGAATGCAAAAGAAATTAAAACAGGTGTAGATGCTGGTACTTACTACCTCTACATTAACCAAAAAACGAACAAAAACCTGAAGAACCTTAACTTACGTAAAGCGTTGAACGCCGCAATTGACCGTGACGGCTTAGTTAAGTCAATTCTGAATAACGGTTCTGTAGCATCTAACTTCGTAGTGCCTAAGAACTTTGTTGCAGGTCCGGACGGTAAAGACTTCCGTGCCTCAGCTCCTAATGGTTTCCCTGCAGGATCTGCATCAGAAGCTAAGACATACTGGAATAAAGCTAAGAAAGAGCTTGGTATCAAGACTTTGAAAATCAACTTCTTGAGCCAAGACGGAAGCTCTACACAACAATTGAACCAATATGTTGCGAACCAAATTAATAAGAATCTTCCTGGCGTTAAAGTAACAATCAATGCTCAACCTTGGGCTAACTATCTGAAACTAAATCAAGAATTCAAATATGATATCGCATTTAGTGGTTGGTTCCCAGATTATCAAGATCCGATGACTTACCTTGATATGTGGACTACTGGCAACCCGATGAACTCAATTGGTTGGTCTAACAAGAAATTTGATAGCCTGATCAACAGTGCTCAAACAGACACTGCTGATGTTCAGAAACGTTGGGACAGCCTCGTTTCAGCTGAAAAACTGATGATGTCTGAATACCCAATCGTTCCTCTCTATCAATCAGGTCATACATGGGTAGAAAAACCTTATCTTAAAGGCCTTTCATTCCCATCTTATGGTCCTCAAATTGATTTCTCTCAAGCTTACCTTCTGAAACACTAATTTCAGCGGAGCTTAGAAAGATATGTGGGGCATTTTTGAAGGAGAGTATATGTCGGTCCTGGCATATACTCTCCTTTCAATTAATAAAATATTTTTTTGTTAATTTTGTATGTTAAGTTATTTGCATTATCGACTACTCAGAGTTAAAAAATAGATATCAATTTTTAGGAGGTCTCAATTCGGTGGGGCGATATATTTTAAAACGGGTCGGCTATATGCTCGTCACTTTCTACGTCGTTGTAACATTGACTTTCCTTGCTATGAAGATGCTGCCAGGTACTCCGTTCAAGTTTGCCAATCGGTTGACGCCAGAACAATTGAACCAGCTGAAACATTATTATGGGCTTGATCAACCGATACCTGTTCAATATGTACACTATATTTGGAATATGCTGCATGGCGATCTTGGCGGTTCGTTTCAGTATGGAATGCAGCCGGTAACTGAATTTCTTGCCCAGAGATTCCCTATTTCGATGCAACTTGGGATTGAATCCATGATTATTGGTACCATCCTAGGTATTGTTTTGGGAATCATTTCAGGAATTTATCGTGGACGTTTTCTTGATTGGGGAACAGTAACGCTTACCGTTGTATTTATTTCGATTCCGTCGTTTATTTTCGCTGCGATTCTTCAGTATTGTTTTTCTGTACAGATCCGTATTTTCCCGGTTATTGGCTGGGACACGCCAATGACACATGTTTTGCCTGTAATCTCAATCGGTGTCGGGGTAATGGCTTCAATCGCTCGATTTATGCGGACAGAAATGGTTGAGGTCTTGGGACAAGACTATATAATAACTGCGCAAGCGAAGGGTCTCAGTACACCAGCTGTGATTTATAAACATGCGATTCGTAATGCAATGATTCCAATCGTTACCGTTATTGGTCCGATGACAGCGGCGGTAGTGACAGGTTCATTGGTTATTGAAAATATATTTGCAATTCCTGGTATTGGTTCGCAATTCATTGATGCCATCATTACAAATGATTACCCAATGATCATGGGAACAACGGAACTTTACGCTGCATTGTTTATTGTGACCATTTTTATTGTGGATATTTTATATGGTGTGATTGATCCTAGAATTCGCGTGTCAGGAGGTAAGCCAGCATGACAACTTCAAATGCAGATGTAACTAAGGAATTATTTGTGCCGGCAGATCTGAATGATTCGGTTAGCGAACAAATTTCGGGTGAAAGTGTCAGTGCATGGAGAGATGCGATCCGTCGTTTTGTCACGAATAAAGGTGCCATGGCATCGATGATCATTATCTTCTTAATTGTTGTATTTGCGATTATCGGTCCGCACTTTTTTGGCTATGGCGTTGATGATCAAGACGTTTCCCGTGCCAATCTCCCTCCAAAAATTGGCGCACTCAGCTGGATTCCTGCTTTCAGCGGCCATGAAGGCGGAGTAGATGTTTACAAAGAAAAGAAAATAACCAAAAACTATTGGTTTGGTACGGATCAACTCGGACGTGACTTGTGGACAAGAACATGGATGGGAACTCAAATTTCCTTGATTATTGCCTTGATCGCAACACTTGCAGATGTATGTATAGGTGTGGTTTATGGAGGAGTTTCCGGATATTTTGGCGGCATGGTTGATAACGTTTTGCAACGTATTCTTGAAATCATTGCCGGTATTCCAAGCCTTGTATGGATTATATTGCTGATTCTCATTTTGCAGCCGGGCTTGGTGACCATTACCATAGCCATACTTGCGACGAGCTGGCTTTCCATGGCGAGAATTGTCCGTGGAGAAATGTTAAAACTTAAAAATCAGGAATTCGTTTTGGCTTCTCGTACCCTTGGTGCAAATGATGGACGAATTATTTTTAAACACTTGATCCCTAATTCCATTGGAATGATCATCATTAACACGATGTTTTCCGTTCCAAGCGCGATCTTTTTTGAGGCGTTTCTAAGCTTTATTGGTTTGGGAATCCGTTCTCCGCAATCGTCACTAGGTTCTCTGATCAATGACGGATATCAGATGCTGCAAATTCATCCGTATCAGACTCTTTATCCGGGGATTATTATTTCGCTCCTGTTAATTTGTTTCAATATTATGGGGGACGGGCTTCGTGATGCATTTGATCCGAAGCTGCGTCGATAATACGGGAGGTTTAATAATGGATCATTTATTAGAAATTAAAGACCTTAGCGTCGTCTTTCATATATTTGGAGCAGATGTTCAAGCGGTTCGCGGCATCAGCCTACAACTGAATAAAGGGGAAACACTAGCGATTGTTGGTGAATCCGGCTCAGGTAAATCGGTGACTTCTAAGGCGGTAATGGGACTTATTCCCAACCCGCCAGGAGAAATCGCAACTGGCGAAGTCTTGTTTGAAGGTAAAGATTTAGTTAAATACTCAAAGAAACAAATGCAAAAAGTGCGCGGAAAAGACATTTCAATGATTTTCCAGGATCCGATGACTGCATTGAATCCAACCATGAAAATTGGAAAGCAAATTATGGAAGGCTTGATCAAGCATCAAAGCTTATCAAAACATGATGCGAAAAATCGCGCGATCGAACTGCTGCAATTGGTAGGTATACCAAACCCTGAGAAACGTGTGGATGAATATCCTCATCAGTTTTCCGGAGGAATGAGACAGCGAGTGGTGATTGCGATTGCTCTTGCCTGCAATCCAAAAATTCTGATTGCCGATGAACCGACAACGGCTCTTGATGTAACGATTCAAGCACAGATCCTTGACCTGATGCGTGGCTTACAGGAGAAAACTGGCACAGCAATTATTTTGATTACCCATGATTTAGGCGTTGTTGCGAACTTGGCACAGCGTGTTGCTGTGATGTATGGCGGTAAAATCGTTGAAACAGGGACTTTGGATGAAATTTTTTATAATCCTAAACACCCATATACATGGGGTTTGTTATCCTCCATGCCGAAATTGCATGCGAAGACAGACAAGCTATTGGCTATTCCAGGAACTCCTCCTGACCTAAGCAATCCGCCAAAAGGATGTCCGTTTGCGCCAAGATGTCCGCATGCAATGAAGGTTTGTACTGAGCATATGCCTGCGTACACGGAGCTTTCGGCTACACAGAAGGCTGCTTGCTGGCTGCTTGATGAACGAGCACCAAAAGTAGATCCGCCGGCGACGATTGGTGTGGGAGGAGAATCATAATGGCTGAAAAAACAGAAAAACTGCTTCAAGTGAAAAACTTGAAGAAATATTTTAATGTTTCCCGCCGCGATGTTTTAAAAGCGGTAGACGGAGTAACCTTTGATGTATATAAAGGCGAGACACTTGGTCTAGTCGGTGAATCCGGCTGTGGTAAATCAACGACGGGCCGTACAATCATCCGTTTATATGATCCCACTGAAGGTGAAGTCATTTTTGATGGACAGGATGTTGGCGGAAAACTAAGCCTTAAATCAAAGAAAGAATTATCAAAGCGGATGCAAATGATTTTTCAGGATCCATACGCTTCACTTAATCCAAGAATGATGGTTAAGGATATTATTGCCGAAGGTATTGATATTCATCACTTAGCCAAGTCATCGAAAGAACGCATGGATCGTGTGTATGAAATGCTGGAAACGGTTGGCCTGAACCGTGAACACGCCAATCGCTATCCACATGAATTCAGTGGTGGTCAAAGGCAACGAATCGGAATTGCGAGAGCACTTGCCGTTGATCCGGATTTCATCATTGCCGACGAACCGATTTCAGCGCTTGATGTGTCCATTCAGGCACAGGTCGTCAACCTGCTTCAGGAACTTCAGGAAAAGCAAGGCCTAACCTACCTTTTTATTGCGCATGATTTATCAATGGTGAAGCATATAAGCGATCGCGTGGGCGTTATGTATCTCGGGAATATGGCAGAATTGGCAACAAGTGATGAAGTATATGATCATCCGCTTCATCCATATACTCAATCGCTGCTTTCAGCAATTCCGGTTGCTGATCCTAAGCTTGAACGTACGCGTGAACGAATTATCCTTCAAGGTGATGTGCCGAGTCCGATTGATCCGCCAAGCGGTTGCCGTTTCAGAACACGTTGCCCATTTGCGATGGATGTCTGCGCAAAGGTCAGACCTAAGTGGCATGAGGTAGAAAAAGGACATTGGGTAGCCTGCCATCTTCATGATGAAGGCTTGAAAACCGAAAAAGCTTAAATTAAAAATAATCCCCACGAATGAAACGTGGGGATTATTTTTTTCGATAGTTAACAAATAACTGCACAAAATAACTGATGATCGTGAGTCCTAATAAAACCGTGACGATTGACATAGTCAGTAAATGAAAAAATTGATATAAAAGAATAGCAATGACAAGTAACGCAGTGAGGACGAGTGTGATTCGACGTGTCATAAAGTCAGCTCCATCAAGTGCAATTTTTTGAATACTTTTTGTCTCATTCACGTATAGTATAAGAGGAGTGTCCCTGATTGGACATTCTTGTCTCAACTGAAATGATACGGTGATGTTTTCGTAGCCGATGTCCAAGCTTATCACAATCCAGCTTGAGTCTCAAGTGAACGCATAGGATCAGCCTGTGCAGGACATCTGTACAAGTTGCCGTGTCAAAATTTAACCTTGACAAGCAGACGTGACGGGTTGAGAATAAAGGCAGACAGAGAAGACTCTTGTGACCGGAGATGTACTTTGGACGAATGATTTAAGGAGGCGATCATCAGTGAAACCGAAAGACGTAAGGCGGAGGCGCAAAAATTCCATCAGGAAATGGTTGAAGGAGACATTGGGACAACTGCAACCCAAGTCCCAAGACGCACCGTCAGCGAACTTAAAATTACCGGCGTAATGTTGTGGGGTTAACCAACCACATAGACATAATGACTAATAAATGGGGACTTCTTGAATATGGGAAGTCTCTTTTTACATATTTTGAATCCGGAATACATCGGAAATGAGAATGGAATTAATTAATGAAAATTATTTTTTGTCGAATCACGATGAAAAAAGGCTTGTATTATGATGAAATATGAAATAATTTTCATATAAAAAAGGGTATAAAATTTATAAGAATTATTATATAATAAAAGAAGCCTCAGAGAATAGAACGTTTCTATTTATCCAAAGGAGGGCGAAAAATGGTTACATTATATACATCACCAAGTTGCACATCGTGCAGAAAGGCAAAAGCTTGGCTTAAGGAACATGACATACCATTCAAAGAACGGAACATTTTTTCCGAACCGTTATCCATTGAAGAGATTAAAGACATCCTGCGTATGACCGAAAATGGTACGGATGAGATCATCTCGACGCGGTCAAAAGCATTTCAAGAATTGAATATTCAATTGGAGACAATGTCTATTCAACAGCTTTTTGAATTGATTAAAGATAATCCGGGCCTGTTGCGTCGCCCAATCATGCTCGACGATAAACGGCTGCAGGTTGGTTATAATGACGATGAAATTCGACGCTTTCTTCCTAGAAAGGTACGTACTTTCCAGCTTCAAGAAGCGCAGCGCTTGGTTAATTAAGTGAAATGCAAACGAACGGATGTCCCTGTATCACTATGGACATCCGTTTATTTATTAGCAAGATTAAACGACCGTCCATGATCGGGCGGCCGTTCTTGTTTACATTTTATCGATGGGTTACGATTTTCTAGCGATTTGAGCGGACGAATAGAGATTGGTCAGCCATCCAACGATGATGAGTGTGATGATCAGTATAATTGGAAAAAGCTTGGAGAGATGCTGAGAAGATTCAAACAGCCAATGAATCTTCGGCTCGCTCATGATCATCTCGGAAGCCGTGTAACCAAGTACACCGCCTCCAACATAGACTAGTGCCGGGAAATGTTCCATAGCGATTAAAATGAGCTTGCTGCCCCAGACAATTATAGGGACTGATACGATAAGACCGATCGCGATATAGCCAATATGTCCCTTTGAAGCACCTGCGATGGCGAGCATATTGTCAAATCCCATGACCACATCCGCAAGCACAATGGTTCGAACGGCCGCAAACATGGACGCGCCTGCTCGAACATGATGTTCTTCTTCTTTATTCGTAATGAGACGGATCGCAATGACAATTAAAAAGAGGCCCCCGGCAAGCAGCAGAAAAGGGATGTTGAGCAAAGAGACGACGATAGCAGTCAGCACGATTCGAACAATGACAGCGAGGCCCGTCCCAAGGAATATAGCCTCATTCCTTTGCTTTTCAACTAGTCTGCGGCAGGCAAGAGCAATCACGACCGCATTGTCTCCACCTAAAATAATATCTATAAAAATAATTTTTAGGATAAAAAACACAGTATTGAGATCGAAAGACATGCGTTGATAGCTCCTTTCCTCTGTCTCCATTTCAATTTATGCGAACTTGTCCTGAATCATTCCGGCGATCCACAGCCTAACATTTGTCACCTTTATCGCTTTTTTTGCATAAATGACTGGGTGATTCAATAAAATGAAGCAATTAAACTTATTTTTGTTTGCTTAGGAGGCAAGTGCGGAATATTTATAATACTGATTATTTTTTATTTCAATAGTAAAGGTTTTATCATACAATAGAGGTACAGGATACATGTTGTCCCATTGGCGGTTGGTCACTCCCAAACCTACTGAAGAAGAAGGGAGAGATAGCGATGAAAATCGAACGAATAAATGAAAACACACTGAAATTCTACATCAGTTATTTAGATATTGAAGACCTTGGCTTTGACCGTGAAGAGATTTGGTATAATCGCGATCGCAGCGAAGAACTTTTTTGGCAGATGATGGATGAAGCGCATAGTCAAGAATCCTTCTCTCTTGAGGGACCGCTTTGGATCCAGGTTCAGGCGCTTGATAAAGGCATGGAAATTATTGTGACTCGTGCGCAGATTTCGAAGGATGGATCCAACCTTCAGTTGCCGATCTCGGAAGATAAGCATCTGGATATTCCAATTAATGAACGTGAAGATCGTGATGCCGATATGGCTGATGATCAAGCAGTTACTGATGGTGATGATCAGGAGGAAAATGAGCTTGAGGACGCACAGCCCATTTCATTCATCATTGAATTTGGCGATATTGAGAATCTGATTTCTTTGAGCCATACCTTTGAGGCACATGATGCGATGGATACCGCGCTGTATGCTTACAAGAGTCGGTATTATTTACAAGTGACCTTTGCCGACGAGCTATCCGATGATTGTCAAGATGATGATTTAAGCAAAATGCTTGAATTTGGGCTTGATACGAGTTTGACCGTTTATGTTCTTCAGGAGTATGGGAAGGAATTGATCCATGATCATGCCTTGCAGACAATAAAATCCCATTTTCCTTTACTTGCATAGTTTGAAAGATTCCATAAGTAGCTTTTCTCGTGAGGTTTGCCGCTGGCAGGCCTTTTGTTTTTGGTGAGGAAAATATGTTCTGAACTGGGTGCAGGAATGACTGCTATTCGTGTAGAATTAATTACTAACATGAATAGGGTGGTGATCCTGTGCTTATCGCGTCAACAAAAGGCGGTGAATCAATCTCGCTTGCTTCCTCTAAATTGTCACGTGAAGCGTTAAAAGCGCTGGAAAAACACTATGGATTCTATTGTCCGGTTTGCCGAGCACCATTGCTTCTTAAAAGCGGTGAAAAGCGAAGATGGCATTTCGCACATCAATCCCATCATGCGTGTCTCGTGGATAATGAACCGGAAACCGCGGCGCACTTATCCGGCAAAGAGGATCTTTTGTATTGGTGCGAAGTTGCGGGCCGATCGCCGCGGCTGGAATTTTATTTGCCGGCACTACGCCAAAGACCGGATGTATATTTGCCCGGGATTGAACCTACTGTGCTTGAATATCAATGCAGCATGATCCCTGAAGAGCGGTTTGCCGCACGCTCCAAGGGCTATGTAGACGCGCGCATTACCCCCGTTTGGATCATCGGTGCCGGGCATTATCATGGACATCGAAACAAGATCCGGCTATCCGGTTTTACTTCTATGGCTATTCGCCAGTCCAGAGCCTCTCCAGATGCGCACCCGTTTGCCTCATCTTATTATGTCTGTTTTTACGATCCTTCAGCCAAATGTTTCCGCTACTCCCATTGTCTATCCCCAATATCAAAAACCCTTTTTATTTCCCAGGAAAGTTGTGTCACTCTCTCTGATTGCAAACCGTATCAACTGCTCGCCCCGACATATGTTTTCTTACCCAGGTTATTTAGTCAGAGCTGGCTCATGATGAAGAAAAGTATTAGATTGGCAGTACCTAAACACATGACACGTGAAGAATACACATTGCGTGCTCTAGCTTATGGGTTAAGACAGCATTTTGCTTATTTTCCAGGATATGTAGGCTTACCACATCACGCATTCGTCCAATTTGTGAATCCTCCTTTGCTATGGCAGATGTGGCTTTTTCTGCTTATGGGCATTAGTGAACCCGGACATCGCTTCACACCGCGTCGAATCATTCACGAGGCAGTGATTCGCGGATTGGGAAATTTGTTCATGCTTCGGAATCTCCCGCTTTGCACAATAAAAACAGTGGAACAGTTGGTTATCATTTACCTGGAGCAGCTTGTTCGACTGCGTATCGCAGAGAAAAGCAGCGGCAGCTATCGAATCAAACAATTGCCGAAAAGAGAAGAATCAATTTCTGCTTTGCTTAATGAGGATCGCGTGATGCTGAAGCGATTAGAAATGGCACTATACGCAGATCCAATACATGAATAACTAAATTTTGCGTAAAAAGAGAAAAAGAAGTACGATAGATTTGATACATTTTTTGGAAGAGTAATGACAATGGAGGTGCCGCAATGGCGGGTGAAAAAACAACTGCGCTCCCGAAAAGAGAGGCGATCCCGGTTGAAGAGACTTGGGACCTCGAAGCGATCTATCCGGATGTTGACGCGTGGGAACACGCATTTCAGAAAGTTAAGGATTTAATCGAGGAAGCGGAACGGTTTAAGGGGAAAATTGGAGATTCGGCTGAGACGTTATACGCACTTCTTAAAAAGCAGGATGAAGTGACGGAATTATTGTACAAGGTCTATGTCTATGCACACATGAAATCAGATGAAAATACGGCAGATGCGACTTATCAAGCGCTGCATGATCGTGCCGGGAATCTTGCTGCCGTAGCAGGGAGCAAATTAGCTTTTGCCGTTCCTGAAATCTTAGCAATTGATCCGCAAACACTAAACGGTTTTATTGATAGCAGCAAAGATTTGCAGCTCTATCGGCATGCACTTGACGAAATCATTCGGACACGTCCCCATGTGCTTGATAGTGAAAAAGAAGCACTTCTTGCGGCAGCTGAAGAGGTTACCGATGCTTCATCCACAACATTCGGCATGTTGAATAATGCTGACTTGAAGTTTCCAACGATTAAGGGTGAGGACGGAGAAGACGTTGAAATTACACATGGACGTTATGGTACGCTCATGGAAAGTGAAAATCGTCAAGTGCGCAAAGCTACGTTCGAGGGCATTTATAAGACGTACGGCGCATTTAAGAACACCTTGGCTTCGACATTGAGCGGGCAGGTCAAGCGAGATACGTTCTATGCAAATGCACGCCATTACAAGTCGGCACGGGAAGCGGCTTTGTTCGGTAATGATATTCCGGAAACGGTTTATGATAATCTGATTAAAACCATTCATGACAACCTGCCATTGATGCACCGATATGTTGCGTTGCGCAAAAAGGCACTCAATGTTGATGAACTTCATATGTATGATCTCTATGCGCCGCTTGTCCCGAATGCGAAGATCAAAGTGACTTATGATGAGGCGAAGAAACTTGTCATTAAAGCATTGGCACCACTTGGCGAAGATTATTTGAACGTCATTCTGGACGGTTTTAAAAAACGCTGGATTGATGTGCGCGAAACACAGAACAAGCGGAGCGGCGGTTACTCAGGCGGCAGCTACGGTACGATGCCTTACATTCTTTTGAACTGGCAGGATAACGTCGACAGCATGTTCACGCTGGCGCATGAGCTTGGCCATTCGATGCACAGCTATTATTCACGTACATGTCAGCCGTATCCATATTCCGATTATTCGATTTTTGTTGCCGAGGTTGCGTCTACATGTAATGAAGCACTTCTAAATCACTACCTGCTTGAAAATACGGATGATAAGACAAGAAAGCTGTATCTGTTGAACAATCAGTTGGAAGGCTTTAAAGGAACGGTCTTCAGGCAGACAATGTTCGCAGAATTCGAACACATCATCCATGAGAAGGCACGTGCCGGGCAAGCGCTAACCGCCGATCTGCTGACGGAAACTTATTATAATCTAAATAAAACATATTTTGGGTCGGATATTGTTGTTGACAAGGAAATCGGTCTGGAATGGGCACGCATTCCACACTTCTACTACAACTACTATGTTTACCAATACGCGACAGGCTTTAGTGCGGCGTCTGCGCTGTCCTCACAGATCCTTACAGAAGGTGCGCCGGCCGTTGAGCGTTACAAGAATTATTTGAAATCGGGGAGCTCAGATTCACCGATTGAGGTACTAAAAAAAGCAGGCGTGGACATGGCAGACCCTAAGCCGGTACAACAGGCAATGGATGTATTTGCCCAGGTTCTGGATGAAACGGAGAACCTGCTATTTAGCTGAAAATGCTGCTATTAAAAAAAGACAAGGACTGAGGATCAATCTCTTCAGTCCTTGTCTTTTTCATTCTTTGTTGTGTCGATGCCAAGTCAAGAGACGCACCATTAGGAAAATAATTGTGAAGAGAATGGCCCCAGACAGCAGCAGTGATTCCAGATGCATCAGGCCAAGCAGAAAATAATAGAAACAGAAAATGACGGTGGCGGCTAGAAGGCAGAAAACGATTAGTTTCATGAATGATAAAACCTCCACAATTTCTCTTAGAACAAGCATATGATTATTTTGAACCAAAAATACACCTGTATGTTTGAGAAAACTAGGATCTGAGATAGTCGCGCACACGCTCATGAATCCAGTCCATGGCCACACTTTTTTGGTATACGAATTCAAACAGACGCCCACGGAGGTATACTTCGTAGCTGAACCAGTCGCGTTTGGTCATACGTATATGGCTGCTGAAGAGTTCCTGTTTATTTTTTTGCAGATCCTGGGTCACTCGATGGATCATGTCGTCAAGAGCTTCCAAATAGAGTGGTCTGAATTTAGTGTTTGTCACCGCAATGACTTTGCGATCGCGTTCAAACGCCATTTTAATAAGCGGTAAAAGTGCATATTCGGTGGCGATTCTTTTTTCATCCTCAGTCATCTCCGAAGATGGAAGAAAAACTTCTTGATCACTCATTTGAAATGACCTCCGATTTTACTTGCGCGTGCCCACAGTTGGCTGGATGGCATGAGTGATGTTCCGCGAAAGATGGACGTTTTCCCATATTTTCTATAAATAATGTCTACCGCAGCGCTCAAATTCGCCTTTTCTTCAAGATGCGCGAAGAAATCCAGCTGATAATTGTTTGACGCCGGTTGGAGATCGCCAAGTGTGACCGATGCGGCTCGAACAGGAAGGCGATCCCAGCTCTCTGTAAACAGCGTGTTGGCGGCATGGTAAAGATCCATTCCGAAATTTGTCGCAAAGGGCAGCGTGATTTGGCGATGAAAACCGCTGTGTCTCTCAAAGGCCCCGGAAATGCCAACAGAGACAACATGCCCCATATAGCGTTTCGAGCGCGCTCGGTATGCGACCTCTTCACTTAGTTCAAGCAGGATCACACGAATATCTTTTATTGCCGGATAGTCAAAGGGCAAGGTCATGTGGTGTCCAATTGCTTTTTGCTCGGTGAATGTACCCGGGGAGACGGGGGAACTGTCCAGACCGCGCGCGGTTCGCCACAATAGCTCTCCATTCACTCCCCAACGCTTACGCAGGAAATCAACTTGAAAGCGAGCGAGATGGCCAATTTTGCGAATGCCCATTCCGATGAAGTGCTGCTCCATCCTGTGGCCGACGCCAAACAGTTCGCCAATGGGCAACGGCCAAAGGTATTTCTCAATATTTTTGGCATTTAATTCAAAAATGCCTGTTCGGTTCTTTTTTCCATAATGATCACAGGCCATTTTGGCGAGTACCTTATTCGGCCCAATGCCGATACGGGCGTAAATTCCAAAACGTTCGTGCACGCATTGCTGAATTTTTCGCGCAATGGTCAAGGGCGAACCGAACAATGGAACACTTCCAGTCACGTCAATAAATTGCTCATCAATAGAGTAGGGCTCGACCAGATCGGTAAATTGCCTGAGAAATCGTGTCACGGCTGTAGAAACATCAATATAATGCTGCATGCGCGGCAGCTGGATGACTGCCTGTGGGCATTTACGCAATGCCTGACCAAGCGGTTCGGCGGTGAGCACGCCAAATCGCTTGGCGATCGGGCAAGCAGCCAGTACAATGCCGCTTCGCTGCTTGGGATCACCGGCAACGAGAAGCGGCTTATCTCTGAATTCTGGAAAATCAGCTTTTTCAACAGAAGCATAGAACGTTTGCATATCGACCAGGAAAATGACTCGATCCATGTACGGCACCTCGATTAATTGAATATGGATCTATTATACACGAACAAACGTTCTTTTAGTACTGGTAATAAAAACATGCGTTCGTCACATTGGATTTATGAACGGATAAATAGAGGAAAAGAAGCAACAGTGGCGGAAAAAGAAGTAATGAAAAAGCCTTACTTCTACAAAAGAAGTAAGACTTTGACCAAGTGGCTGTAATTGATGATCGTTAAACGGTACGACGGAAATGCCGTCGCGCATTATTCGGGATGGGTGATATAAGTCCAATATTCACCACTTTTTAGGACAATCGGTTCAATGAACTGCTGTAACTGCAGTTTACGCAGTTCCTTGAGCGCATCTTCTTCAGTCAAATCATAAATGACGGCGACTTCTTTAGTGGTTAGAAAACATTGTTGCTGAAAATAATTGATTAACGGAATGTTTGGAGCAGGTACGGGTAATTCACCCAATAATTCCGTTAAGATCTGCACGTAGACCTGATAAGGATAGTGTCCGTTTACTTTTATGGCCTCCGAATCATTACATGGTGTTGAAAAAACAAAAGTCGGCAATTCAGTAATAGACAATTCATTTGCCAGTTTTCGATCACATTGAAAAGCTTTGATCGGGCGGCAGGAATGATAATCATTTGAAAACTCCTGTTCATTCAATCCGGAAAGCCGGGCGATCTCAAGCAGTTCTTCAAATTCATTCAGCCCCTGTTTTCTGAGGAAAATTTGTTCACGCACGCGTCGAAGAAAGATTTGTCCGACCGCACCTCCTTGGAATTCGGCCGCTTTAATGGCGTAAGCAATCGAATAAGGGGAGGGCGGATTTTCAAACCATACGTCACTGTCACAGCACATGCCGGTCAGGCGTGCGTATTTGTCCCACTCTTCGGCAATTTGTTTTGCTCGGTGAAACCGACAACAGTTTGCCGTGTCATGTTTGGTTGTAAGCAGAATGCGAAATGTAAAATAGTCATGGTATTGCAAAATAAATTTTTTGAGTAAAGGCTCAAACCCCCAGCATTCCGGACAAAGCGGGTCAATAAAGGCCAGGATCTCAACGCGTTGAAAGGAATTCTTTTTGACTGTTCTAAGTGTACATGACTCATTCCCCGGTGTTCCTTCACATGTCGATCCTTCATCAAAGCGTGTCATAGAACCCCACCTCTAGAAGAAATTTTAAAAACGGCGCCTGATTCAGATAGGCTTTGCCGGTATCCGGATTGGTCCATCTCATCATATCGTGATTCATTATTAATAAAGTTAACCTGCCTTTATTATATTCTTGTCAGTTTCAAACATTGAGTGAGCAGCAAGACCCTGTGGCCCACCGTTATGGAACTTCTATATTGTAACAAGTTCCGATCACTAAGAGCAACTAATCGGTACTTGTGAAAGATTCGTGGCCGCCATAAGAAACGAATAGTCAAATAATTCACTTAGTATGATAAATGAAAGTGTTGGGAAAATCTTGTCAGAGGTTGAATCCAATGAATAAGGTGCTATAATTTGAGACCCGGGGAAATAAGAAAAAAATGAACTGAATGAAGAGGAAGACTGTTATGTTATCCGTGTCTGCAATTAGTGAACTCATTAAAAAATCAATAATGTCGATTTGCGCGGCTTTTTTGTGCGCGCTGAGCATGAACCTGTTTCTCGTACCCGCCCATGTCTACGCCGCAGGAATTAATGGCGCGGCTCAATTGATTTCGGATCTCCTGCTTGATGGGATGCATGTTCATTTGTCGATCAGCTTGCTGATTCTTGCTTTGAATTTGCCAATCGCTGTTTTAGGGTGGTACAAGGTTGGAAAAAGCTTTACCTTGTTCAGTTTTGTTACCGTTGTACTGACTTCATTGTTTCTGACTATTCTGCCGGTACATCCACTGTCTTCAGACATCCTGCTCAATTCCATATTTGGCGGAATGATCTCTGCAATTGGTGTGGGAATTGCTCTGAAATACGGGATCTCAACAGGAGGTTTGGATATTATTGCGATCTTCCTGACCCGGCGTAACCGCAATGCATCATCGGGAAGATATTTCTTAATCTTGAATGGCATTATCATTATAATCGCAGGGGCCGTATATGAATGGCAGTACGCACTTTACACACTCATTTCACGGTTTGTGAACAGCTATGTGATTGACATGATCCACACGAAATATCAGAAATTGACGGTTATTACGGTTACAGATCAGACAGAGCGGCTGATTGACGCCATACAGGATCAATTTGATCGCGGAATGACAGTCATTCCATCGTACGGGGGATTCACCGGTATGAAAAAAAGCACACTGATGGTCGTTATTAGCCATTATGAGTTGTACAAAATGGAACGGCTGATTAAAGCAATGGATCCGAATGCATTTACGAATATTCTGGAGACAAACAAAATAATCGGCACGTTCCACAACGAAGAACAGCAAAAAGCGATTCAAGCGATGAAACATGGAGAAAATGTGGGGAAAGTGAAACAGACGCTTGGAGCGCAAGATTATGAACACTTCCAGAAACTATTTGAAACGTCGGCTATAAAATAAATAAAGAGAGGGACGCCTAGTTTAGGCCCGTCCCTCTCTTTTCATTCTCTATAATGGGTGAAGACAAAACGTTTGAAATGTGCGGCTGCCGGAGATAGCTCACGATCCGCATACCATGAAAGACCGATTTGCCGCGAACAGCCTGGCCAGCGCACGTGCAGCTTAGCCACCTTGCTGTCGTCAATATCCTTCTGATCGGGAAGCAGGGCGACTCCCAATCCCGCTGCAACCAATCCGGCAAGGGTGGTTACCTCTTCGCCTTCAAAGGTGATGTTTGGCGTGAAATTTGCTTTTCGGCAAAGGTTGTCAGCAATTTTACGAAGTTCATAGCCTTCTTTCATTGCGATCATCGGCTCAGATTGAATTTCATCCAGTGTGACGGATTCCCTCTGTGCGAGCGGGTGAGTGCGCGGAAGCATCAGAAAAAGCTCCTCATCCCACAATCTTTCCCATTGGATATGCGGATCATCAAAGGCATGATGCACCAGGCATAAATCAATTTCACCGCTTTGGAGCTGTTTGAGCAGCGACACATTGTTGTTTTGGTAGAGCTTGATTCTTGTGTTGGCGTGTTCCTTTTGAAATTCACGAAGGATATCAGGAATCATGTTCACACCAAGCGTGTGCAGGAAGCCTAATGAAACTTCACCATATTCAGGGTCAAGAAGAGATTTGATTTCCTTTTTTGTGTCATCAATTTCTTTCAGAATTCTGTTGACGTGCTTCAGTAATGCTTTGCCATACTGATTCAAAATAATACTTCTTCCTTGCCTTTCGAAAAGAGGGATCCCAAGCTCTTCCTCAAGACGGGCAATGGATCTGCTAAGTGCGGGCTGTGAAATTGACAGATCCTCCGCAGCTTGCGTCATATGCTGTAGCTGGGCAACCTTTTGAAAATATTCAATCTGCTGCCATTCCATAACTAATCACTCCTAAAAAGGATGGAAAATCACACCAAACCTGACACGTCTCTGTATTCGTGTTTAAAGAGACCGTCATTCAATGACGGTCTTCGTACCTCAACGTGTACCATATATAGTACCACAGATATAGTGAAAAATCGTCCATATCAAGGCTTTTTTTCAAATACAATCAGGTCACGTTTTGTCTGAATGGGCTTCAGCAGTTCTATGCATCAATATCATTCACAGAATTTATTAGACAACAGATAGGGATTGTCATAGTATGGAGGATACAAAGAGAAACCGAAGGGATGGAATTTTCAATGAATTATATTTCTCCGGAAAGCAAAGCCTTTAAGAAAACTCTTGTCGCTTTGTTTCTGGGAAGCTTTATCATGTTTGCCGACCTTTACTGCACACAACCGGTCATTGCCGTCATCGCCGCGCAATTTCATGTGCCGCCGGCTGCAGCAAGTCTGACCTTGTCGGCTGCGACCGGTGCTCTTGCTATTTTTCTATTATTTGTTTCGTTTACTTCAGGTATGTACGATCGCAAGAAAGTTATGGCCTTAGCTCTTGTCACCTCGGCCTTTCTTTCAGTAGTTGTCGGTTTTATTCATTATTTGCCGTTGCTGATCGCTGTGCGCTTCATCCAGGGGGCGCTGCTTGCCGGTTACCCGTCAATCGCCATGGCGTACATAAATGAAGAATTCGACAAGAAAGTGCTGGGCTATGTGATTGGTATCTATGTCAGCGGCAATAGTCTTGGCGGTTTGGCAGGGCGGCTGATTGTCGGATCACTTAGTGACGCTTTTTCCTGGAATGTGGCAATTGCTATTTTGGGCGTGTTGAACCTCGTGATGTGCACTCTGTTCATCTTGTTACTTCCTAAATCCAAGCATTTTGACGCTAAACGCGGATCAATGAGAAGAACGACTGCGGGATTTCTTGAAAATATTGAATCACCGGCACTTGTTTTCCTCTACTTAATTGGTTTCATTCTGATGGGGAGCTTTGTGACGGTTTATAACTACTTTGGCATTCCGCTTATGGAGCCGCCATATAATTTAAGCCAGACCTTGGTTGGCTTTGTCTTCATTATTTTTCTTGTCGGCACATTCAGTTCGACGTGGATGGGAAGACTATCTGACCATACAAGCCGCTCCGGAGTCATCGCACTGTGTCTCATTATGATGACCTGTGGCCTGATCATTACAATGTCGTCATTTCTGATTCTGAAAATCTTCGGATTGGCCATGTTTACTTTTGGATTCTTCGGCGGTCATTCAGTGGCAAGCAGTTGGGTAGGTATCTTGGCTAATAGGCGGGAGAAAGCGCAGTCTTCTTCTTTATATCTGCTTTTCTATTACGTTGGCTCCAGCGTGGTCGGACCGGTAGGAGGATTGTTCTTGGAATCGTTCGGATGGGCAGGCGTTGTAGTCTCAATATCGGTGCTCTCTTTAATTGGCCTTCTGCTCTGTGCCTATGTACGCAGGCTAGTGGCTAATGGAGCATGCCATCGTTTCCGCCACAATCACCACATGCACCATCATCAAAAAGTTGCAGGGCAACATATCTAATACAACAATAAAAGTTAAATGAACCTATTGAATTGATAAAAGAAACCGGCGCGCATTTTATGAAAATGAGCGTCGATTTTTTCGTTGTTTTGTTGTCGTCATCATGGATAAAAAAGATTCAGCCCACGCAAACTTGGCTTCATCACGTTTTCTATATATAATAGTTAAGTTATGGAAACACGAGGAAGAAAGAGAAATAGGCTTTGAAAAGGGGTGTTTTGCAGTGACGGTTTTTGAAGATTATCAGTATGAGCGGCCGGATGTGACGAAGTATGAAGAATCGTTTCACAAGGCTTTCGATGTGCTAAAGAATGCGGCAACTCTTGAAGAGGCGGAGCGTTCCATTGAAGAGATCAATCATTTGCGTAAACATTTGGATACGATGTTTCGCCTTGTTGAAATCAGGCACACCATCAATACAGAGGATCCTTTCTACAAAACGGAAAATGATTTTGCCGATGAAACAATGCCTATATTTGAAGGGAAAACAACAGAGTTCTACCAACTTCTTCTAGCTTCACCGTTCCGTGCGGATCTGGAGAAGAAATGGGGCAGGCAGCTTTTCGCTCTTGCGGAAGCACAGCTCAAATCCTTTTCACCTGAAGTGATTCCGCTCATGCAACAGGAAAATAAATGGGCATCTAAATACACAAAATTGATTGCTGCCGCAAAAATTCCGTTTCAAGGAACGGAACGTACGCTCGCACAGTTAGCTCCATTCCAGCAATCTCCTGATCGCCATGTAAGAAAGGCGGCGCTTGAAGCTTATTTTGGCTACTTTGCCGCTCATGAACAAGAGTTCGATGAAATCTACGATCAGTTGGTTAAAATCAGAACAGAGATCGCAACCAAACTTGGTTTTGATAACTATGCCGATCTCAGCTATTATCGAATGGCGCGCGTTGGCTACGATAAGGAAATGGTAAAGAGCTATCGCGAGCAGATTCGCAACTATGTGGTGCCGGCGGCTAATCGTCTTTACGAACGGCAGCGCAGGCGTATTGGTGTCGACGAACTGAAATTTTATGATGTGCCGTTCCAGTTTACGACTGGGAATGCAGCACCAAAAGGCGATCCGGAATGGATCATTGACAATGGAAAGAAAATGTATGCGGAACTGTCACCTGAGACCGGTGAATTTTTCCAATTTATGTTGGATCATCATTTGATGGACCTGCTTGCGACAAAAGGCAAAGCCGGAGGCGGATATTGCGAATATATTTTTGATTATGAATCGCCATTTATCTTCTCGAACTTTAATGGTACGGCAGACGATATTGATGTGCTGACGCATGAAGCAGGCCATGCGTTCCAAGTCTACTCGACACATAGTGATATACCTGAATATCGCTGGCCGACTTATGAAGGCGCTGAAATTCATTCGATGAGCATGGAATTCTTCACATGGCCATGGATGAACCTATTCTTTAAAGAAGATGCGGATAAACGCAGATTCTCACATTTAAGCGACGCGCTCCTGTTTCTGCCGTATGGTGTGAGTGTGGATGAGTTCCAGCATGTTGTTTACGAACATCCGGAAATGACACCGGCAGAGCGGAAACAGGCCTGGAAGGACATTGAGAAAAAATATTTGCCATATCGTGATTATGACGGTATTGACTTCCTTGAAATGGGTGGATTCTGGCAGCGTCAAGGACATATCTACGAATCGCCGTTTTATTACATTGACTATACATTGGCTCAAGTATGCGCGTTTGAGTTCTGGAAAAAGTCGCAGGAAGACTATGATGGCGCGTGGAAAGACTATTTGAAGCTGTGCAAACAAGGCGGAAGCAAGTCCTTTTTGGAGCTGGTTCAATCAGCGGGTCTGGAGTCGCCATTTAAAGAAGGCTGTGTTGCCGACATAGTTGACGCGGTGACAAATTGGCTTGATCAGATTGACGACAGCAGTTACTAATGGATCAAAAAAAAATAAGTGTTAATAAAACAAACCCTATAGTGGACGATCCTTGTCCGATACAGGGTTTGTTATTTTTATATATTTTGCAGGCCCCACATGACGATGGCGACAATCGGAACAAGTACCCAAACGTTTGAACCGATCAGGGGCCTGTGCTGTTCAGATTCCAATGCTTTAAGCTGCTTTTCAATAGCGTCTAATCTGGACTCAATTGCTTTTAACTTTTCATCATCCATTAATGACACCCGCCTTTCATACATACGTACTTTGGAGTTTATTCATGATTTTTTTTACATAGGCCTGAGTCTCAGCGAAAGGAGGGATGCCTCCATATTTTTCCACATTGCCTGACCCCGCGTTATAGGCGGCCAGCGCAAGTGAATAATCGCCGTTATAGCGATTAAGCAGCTTGCTCAAGTATTTTGTTCCACCTTCGATATTTTGAGCGGGATCATAGGGGTTGGTAACACCCAAACCAGACGCCGTACCGGGCATCAGCTGCATCAAGCCCTGAGCACCTGCCGCACTGGTGGCGTTCGGATTGCCGCCGGATTCAGCATCAATCACCGATTGGATCAGATTCGCGTCAACCGAATATTTTTTACTCATCGCCTGAACGGTGCTGCCATAATCCGAAGCGGTATCAAGAGAAGTCTGTTGCATGCTTAATGGTGAAAGCGATGAGGACAGCTTCTGCCAGAGCGAGTTGTTCGTATCCGAGCTCCCAAGCGAGGCTTGGCCAGACATGTAAGCGGGAGTGTTGAGTGAATTGCTGTACTGATCCCCATCATCACCGTTTGAGTTGGCATTCATCATGAGCGCGAGTAATGTGCCGAATAAATTCGAAAAGTCGCTGTTTTGTTCGGGAAGAAGACTTGATTGATTCGAACTGCTTTGACTACCGGACATAGCGGACATTGATAAAAAATGGGCAACTGTGCTTGGATCGATAGACATCGCCAAATCAGCTCCTTTTTTCTTGAATAGCTTGATAGAGACGAAGCATTTTACTTTTCGACGGTCTGCGCGGAATCGAATGCGCATGA
Source organism: Sporolactobacillus nakayamae (assembly GCF_900113325.1). GTDB lineage: Bacteria > Bacillota > Bacilli > Bacillales > Sporolactobacillaceae > Sporolactobacillus > Sporolactobacillus nakayamae. The sequence goes on from NZ_FOOY01000009.1 coordinate 29,703, forward strand.
AGCAAAGCATTGAAAATATCCGCACCGGAACGTTGATCTGTCGCTTCATATTCTAATTCATAATCGTTATGATCTAAATAAATGCTGTGATCAAGAAACAACTCTCCGGATTGATAGGGGAACTGGGCGCGCTTGGTGGCAAGTTCCCCTATGAGAACGAGCTGATCGGCATCAACACCCATTTTGGTAATTGATTGTTCGATTTCACCGGGAGGAACAATACCAAGCCGAATCATCGACTGACTTTCCTCATCATCGAGCTGCTGATGCGTTTCAAGAATGACGCCGTTACGCGGCTGTTTCAATGTAAAGTCATGCTGATTTCCGGCATCACGGATGCGCAAGACTGTTTTCCTATTTTTCAATGCGGAGGTGGGGGTGTCAAAGTAGTAATTCACTTGTTTGAAAAACGAGGAAGTCTTCTGGCCGAATTCTGTGCAAAGTGTGGTAAATTCTTCAGCCGTCAGCATGTTCTTATATTCAATTTCTAATTCCTGAGTCATTCGTCGCATGCCCCGCCCTCATCTATGGTACTAATTAGAAACTCGTAACTTCTTCTAAATTATGACATAATGGGGGTGAAGAAACAACAGACATACTGTAAATTTTCGAGTGAAAGAGCAGCACTTGATGACACGTTGTTCTTGTCTTGGATCAGATGGAGTGATTGGAATGGAGTGGGATATATTCCTTGCGCCTTACAAGCAGGCGGTGGACGAACTAAAGGTTAAATTGCGCGGTTATCGTGACCTGTACGAGGTAACCTCAGAAAACTCACCGATTGAATTTGTTACAGGCAGAGTGAAACCAATACCAAGTATTATAGAGAAAGCGCGGCGGAAAGGTATGCCGCTGACGCAGTTGAATACGCAGATGCAGGATCTTGCAGGCATTCGCGTTATGTGCCAATTTGTCGATGATATTCGCAGAGTAGTTGAACTGATTCGAAGCCGTACCGACTTAGTTGTTGTCGAAGAACGCGATTACATAAGTGAGAAGAAGAAGAGCGGCTATCGATCCTATCACGTTGTGGTTCAGTATCCGGTGCAGGCAGTAAGCGGAGAGAAAAAGCTATTGGTTGAAATTCAAGTGCGTACCTTAGCAATGAACTTCTGGGCAACGATTGAGCATTCGTTAAATTATAAATATAATGGGAAAATACCGGCCGATGTGAAAACGAGACTGCTAAGTGCGGCTGAGGCGGCTTTTCGACTTGATGAAGAAATGTCACAGATCAGAGATGAAATTCAAGTCGCGCAGTTGCGGTTTCTCCAGAAAAACGCCGATGATTAACTCGCCCGTTGAACAAATAGGAAGGAGTTCGTGAGGAATGGGTCAAGAAACACTGAATATGACAAATGTTCCTGCCGGCAGGTTAAAAAGATTTGCGATTGAAAATAGAGGGGACTCGTTTTCAGACGCTTTACGGAGCCGTATTTTCGAGCAGCTGAGCGTACATAAATTTGTCTATGATGATCTTCAGCCGGATCTGGTCATATCGGTTGGTGGTGACGGAACCTTGCTTCAGGCTTTTCACCGATACGCCAACCGTCTGAATGAGACTGCGTTTGTCGGTGTACATACCGGACACTTAGGCTTCTATGCAGACTGGACTGCCGAGGAGGTCGATGGTCTCGTACAATCCATCATTGGGAAGGGCTTTAATATCGTTGAGTATCCATTGTTGCATGTTTCCGTCGAGTATATAAATGAGAGAACGCCCGAAAGTTTTTTGGCGTTAAACGAGTGTACCGTGCGAAGCGATGAGGGGCTGCTCGTCGCTGATGTTTTAATTAAAGGCGAGAAATTCGAGAGCTTTAGGGGTGATGGTCTCTGCTTTTCAACACCGACAGGCTCCACGGCTTATAATAAGGGATTGTCTGGGGCGATTATTCATCCATCGTTGTTGTCCATTCAGCTGACAGAAATTGCATCGATAAATAATCGGGTCTATCGAACGGTCGGTTCGCCGCTAATTCTTCCTCAACATCATCGCTGCCAAGTACTGCCGGTTATTGATCGATCTTTTACGCTTTCTCTGGATCACTTGTCGCGTATTCACGACCAAGTGAAACAGATTGAATTTGGTGTAGCGGATGAAAAGATCCGCTTTGCGCGTTTTCGCCCATTTCCGTTTTGGCGACGCGTGCGGGATTCATTTATTGGCTGATTTTTATAGAAAAAAAGGACGTGAACAAGGAACGAGCTCGTTCCGATCAAATGGAAAAACAATGCTATACGATAGAGAAGACGATGAGCGCCGCGGAACAGGGCATGATTATGAGAGACTATTTAAAGAAGGAAATCAGAGTGTCGCGGAGGGCGTTATCCGCGATTAAATATAAAGGCGGAAAGCTGCTCGTGGATGGTCAGGAACGTTCCGTGCGTTACGTACTTCAAGAAGGCGAAGTGCTGACGATTATTTTCCCCGCGGAGACGCCAAGCGATTTTCTTTCGGATGAAGCCATGCCGCTTGATATCGTCTACGAGGATGAGGTTGTTCTGATTGTTAATAAGCCGTCAGGGATACCGGTCATTCCTTCCCATCAATATCCGTCGGGTACACTAGCGAATGGCTTGCTTCGTTACTTCAAAGAACAGAATCTCGCGTCAACCGTCCATATCATTAATCGATTGGATCGGAACACATCGGGGCTGATGCTGGTGGCCAAACATCGGTTCAGTCATGAGCGCTTTTTCAAAATGCAGAAAAAGAAAGAAGTCCACCGCAGATACTTGGCATGTGTGGAAGGACGTATTGAGCAAGGTAGCGGCATCATTGACGCTCCGATTGGGCGCAGGGATGGCAGTGCGATCGAGAGACAAGTCGATTGGCAGAATGGGAGAAGGTCAATAACCCATTATAAAGTGCTACGCAGGTCAAAAGATTGGACACTTGTTGCTGTGAGGCTGCAAACAGGGAGAACGCATCAGATACGCGTTCATTTTGCGTCAATCGGGCATCCGCTGCTCGGCGATGATCTTTATGGTGGGAAAATGAATCTCATTGATCGTCAGGCGCTGCACAGCTTCGAGGTATCCTTTACTCATCCTTTTACAGGAGCGTCGATACATCTGCATAAGCAATGTCCGGACGATATGCTGCGGCTGATTTCGGAACCGATCAATCTGGAAACGATCTGAAGCGTTCCGCAAACTTAGGCATGGAAGAAGCAACTGAAACAGTCTCCATTTCCGGATAACGGAGCGCGCTCAGCATGCCGCCGAAAACGCACCCGGTATCCAAATTTAACGTGTGGTTTTTCCAACGCGGCTTGGTCACCGGGGTGTGGCCGTATACAATCAATGGATTACCATGGTAGAACTGTGCCCAGTCTCGGCGTTCAGGCAGTCCGTTCGCATCTTTTTTTCCGGTAATGTCACCATACAGTGCGAACGTTTTGATTCTGCGCGTGATCGGTTTATCTAAATCTTCTTCTTGAATGCCTGCGTGACATACTGCCACTTGATGCTGGTCAAGGTAGAGGACCAGCGGCGCTTTCTTATAGAGCGAGACAAACCGCTCCGAGATGCGCACGCGTTGATTGCTGTTCAATTGATCCAGTTCTTGAACAGTGGTCTCAAGCCCATGCGACACCTGTACATGGTGGCCGATGAGGAAACGGTATAGCTTATTACAGTGATTGCCGGGAACGTATAGGGCCAAATCGCGTTCGACAAGATCGGTTACGATTCGAATCATATCTACAGAGGAAGGTCCACGGTCCGTGATATCGCCAACGAAAACGAGTTTCCGGTGCTTCGGGTGGATGGGCAGATCGTGATGCCATCGGTACCCCAGTTTTTCTGTAAGTTGAACAAATTCGTGGCGACATCCATGGACATCTCCGATTACATCATACATTCAGCCCATCCTCCAATTTTACTTAGTACCTATATAGTTCCCAAATTAAAAGATCTTAGTGTATCGTTTGATTCTAAGTACCTTAAGAAGGAATATGTTAGAAAAACTGGGTAAGCCCGGTCCTTTCATACGAAAGTTCCTTTGCTCCAAATACCGTTTTGAATCATCAACCTTGTCTTGAACAGACATTTCTAGTTCACACTGGTAGGAAAGTATAAGAAAACATTTAAAGGAAACGAGTGTAAGCGGTCCGAAAATTAGGGACCTTTCGCTAACTACGTGTACGTCCTGTACACAACGCGAAAGCCATCGCATCCTGCGAAAGTGCGTCCTGCGGCTCACCGGACACTAGGCCGTCCATGGCCGTCGCAACTAAGTCTTCACCTTCGCCAGAGGCTTGGCGAAGCCAAGTTTTCTAACACTGATAAAAAAGTATAAAAAAATTAAAGATTCAAGGAAACGAGTGTAAGCGCAACTAAGTCTTCGCCTTCGCCAGAGGCTTGGCGAAGCCAAGTTTTCTAATAAATCATTCTGGTCCTTAATTAAGTAACGCGGCCGGAATGAAATAAGCGGAGATTTTCCGGTTATTTGCATCATGGCGCTTGGCTCACGGGTAAATAAGGGTAATTTTTCCGCTTATGCACTTCAAAAAACATCATTTACACGTTTTTCGATTCGATAAGCGGAATTTCTCCGTCTATTTAAGCGATTTTTTCATTCATTTTCTAATTAAGCGGAATTTTTCCGTTTATTTCTCAGATTGAGCGCTTACCTGATCGCCCAGCCCAAACAAACGAATCTTATGACCTTATCGTCGTACCGGCAAGGCAAAACGCTATCTTTCTTTACTTGTAATAAAAAAACGGCCGATATCGACCGTTTTTAGAGGAATCTAGTGTACATTCGAGCTACGCCAAGTGGCAGGGCTATTTAAGAAAACATAAACTTCTGCGTTTGGATCCGGACACTTTGTACGAGGCCGACACAAATCATGCTTGAAAGAAGCGAGCTGCCGCCATAGCTGAGAAAAGGCAGCGTGATCCCGGTTACCGGCATCACTTGAATTGTCATGCCGATATTTTCGAATACCTGAAACATAATCATGCCGATGATTCCGGTGCAAATATAACTTCCAAAGGGGTCATGTGTTTCGGTTGCAGCCTTGACGACGCGTGATATAAACAGGAAGAACAGCAAGATGACGGTTACTGCCCCCACGAACCCAAAGCTGCCGCCGATGACGGCGAAAATAAAGTCGTTATAGGATTCGGGCAGGGTAATTGATGAGTTAAATTGATGATTAAAGAACTCGCCTGACCCAATTGATTTAAGCGCTTGGAGCAACTGATAGCCCTCTTCCGATGAATAGCGCTGCGGATCCTGCCAAGCTAAGAAACGTTCCTTTTGATGTGACTTTAGGAAAATGTTAATGATGTTGGGAAAATGAAACCAACTGATCGCGAAGAAAGCAAGACCGATGACTATGGTTGTTAAAATACTGACAATCAGTTTCCAATTGATCCCGCTGACCAAGGTCATGGAAATAATGATACTGAACATCACGAGTGCGGTACCAAGATCCGGTTGCGCGAAGACCAGTATGAAGGGCGGAAACGAAACGAGCGCAATTTTTCCAAGCAGCAGCATGTCCTCTCTTAAACCGCGAATCGAATACTCTTCATTGTGTTTATCAATGGTTGTCGCAATCGAGACGATCATAAATAACTTCATGAACTCCGATGGCTGCAACTGACTATTGCCGGGAAGGGCATACCAGCTCATGGCTCCATGTGAATCATCCACTAAAGGAACGGGCAAACCAAGCTGAGCAAAGGTTAACCCAAGCAGCAGGAACATGCCGACGCCGTAAAAGATCCAGTGCATTCGTTTCAGACGATCATAGTCAAAGAACATGGTGCCTAAAGTGACTATAATGCTAATGACATACCAGATTATTTGGCGATGGGCAATTCCTATTGCGGGAGCTCCGGACTTAAGCGGAGCCATTGAGATCGTTAAATAACTGATGCAGGCAAATAAGAAGACAATAAAAAACAGTGTATAGTCAATTTTTGCTAGAGAATCCCTATTAAACATGAATTTGTCCTTCTTTTCTTCATGAAAATTGCGGCTGTAATGCCGATAATAACACGATGTTCACACTTTAATCATGATAGCGTAAAGAACTAAAAAAAGAAACAGAAAGAATACAATTGCAGTCAGAAAGAAAAAGGCATCTGGTTAAATAAACAGTCAAAGTATTCGATGTCGCTTCCCTTTTTTTAGCGAATTCTAGAAATCAAATGGTGTTTGCCTGAGCAGAAAAGGACGTGCACGTTCTTTCATGATATAATAACCATTGGATTGACGTGATTTTTTTGGGAGGAATGGACATGGAACTAACACTTAAAGGGCGTACCTATGTGGTTATGGGTGTTGCCAATAGACGAAGCATTGCTTGGGGTATTGCGCAGGCGCTTGATCGCGCGGGCGCCCGGTTGATTTTTACGTACAATAATGAACGCTTTAAGGAACCGGTGGAGAAGCTGGCGGCGACACTTGAGGGACAGGACAGCCTATTCTATGCATGTGATGTAACCGTTGATGAAGAAATTAAAGTGACCTTCGCAAAAATCAAGGAAGATGTTGGCGTGATTCATGGTTTGGCACACTGCATTGCGTTTGCAAAGAAGGAAGAACTCGATGGAGATTACATGAATACGACACGCGACGGCTTCCTGCTTGCGCAGAACGTCAGCGCCTATTCGCTGACAGCGGTTCTTAAAGAAGCAAAGGGATTGATGACCGAAGGAGGAAGTGTTGTCACGATGACTTATCTTGGCGGCGAACGCGTCGTCAGAAATTACAACGTGATGGGCGTTGCCAAAGCCAGCTTGGATGCGAGTGTAAAATATTTGGCGAGTGATCTTGGCAAAGACAATATCCGTGTGAACGGTATTTCCGCCGGACCAATCCGTACACTCTCTGCAAAAGGCATTTCCGACTTCAATAGCGTGCTGAAGGTTATTGAGGAAAAAGCGCCGCTCCGCCGCTCAATTAATCCTGAAGATGTCGGCAACACGGCACTCTTCTTGTTCAGCGATCTTTCTAAGAGTATTACCGGTGAAACGATTCATGTAGACGCCGGTTTCAACATCATCAGTATCTGAATAAGTACAATAAAGGAAAAAAGGTGCCCATTTCATAAATAAGAGATGGGCACCTTTTTTCTTTACTTATTTTGATTAGGGCGCCAAGTGACATGGCCGCACGTGCTGCAACCGCCATGCTTTTTTGGTGCAGTAAAAAATTGATCGGCTTTGCTCTTTCTTTTTTTTGAATTACGAATTCGCTCCTCGGATTCCTCTCTACTCATTGAACGCATCTCCTTTTCGTATCTTTCATCAGTTTATTCAGTACGATTAGGAGCGTTTGGGCGATCAACATCATCTGCAGGAAAAGGATCAATTTTGATTCCGGGTGGTTCATCTTGATTTAGAAATGGTTGAATGGTTTCACTTTCCGACTTCTCATCTTGTTCCTCGAATAGTGGATAAAAACGATTTCCCTCTTTTTCCATCCTCTTCGATTGATCTTTTAATTGTTTTTCATTTATTGACTGTGTGATACTGTTCTTCTTACTCGGAAATATTGGCCATTCTATTTGCTGGGAAGAGCTTGAATGGATTGTTTTATCCGGATCTTCGTGTTCTTTTTTCACAACATCAACCCCTGTTTAGTTCTTTTTTTGGTGAGAAATTGCGATCATGGTTCATCGCAAAAACATCATATTGATAATTTGCATAGGTATAGATGGGCAGTCCCTTATCCACCAATAGATTCAATCTAGTTAATCTGCACAAAAAATGGGCAGCCCCAAGTGTGCCAATCCCTATGCCATACCCATACTATGTAGGGAAACAACTAACCATGTTTTTTATATTTGACAGAAAGGAAGGTTTTGAATGGGAAGCAAACTAATCTCCAAGCCTAAATGCAGGCTAAAGGATGAATGTATCAGAGTTCCCAAGGTCTATGACTGGGTTACGGACAAAATCGGCACCAAAGTGAAACTTCAATTTAGTAAAGCGCAGCTTGAAGACATTGAATGCGCCTTGGCCGACCCATGCAGAAGACCATTGCGTGTGGTGGTTAAGACACCGAAAACTCCGCCTTTATTTCCGCTCGGCGACAGTGAGGTAAAAAAAGGCCAGCATAAAGATTTCTTCTGTGAGCAAGTAGGTGAGAAACAATCCGTTGAGGGAATACTTTGCGGGAAGAAAGTATACGCACAACTCGTCAATATTCTATTCACGGCGAATGTGACTGTATATGTTGTCGACAGAGCAGGTGAAGAGGTAGCGAAACTGAAAACAGATGTTTCCGCCATCGAACCTTTTGCCCTTTGCTATCCGGATGGAACAGATCTGCTTTGCAGAGTCACCAAAATTTCTGCGCGTGTCTTAGACAATACAGTTATTCTCAATGGTCCGTTTCCATCGTTTATCAAGCTTAAAGTATATTTCTGCGCAGATGTTCAGGTTGAAGCAGAAGTGAAACTGTCTGTTCAGGCTAAATTCTGCAAATCACGTGGCAATGATATTCAAGTGATTGATCCAGATTGGAATGACCCATGTCCAGAGATTGAGTTTCCGAAAGAATGCGACAATATCTTTCCGAGAAAACATCATTCAGTAAGCGCAAATGGAGCTTCTTCAGGTCATGTTACTGACGAAAGTGAGTATGATGGCCGCGCAGCCATAAAAGTCGCGATTGACAGCGATGATCCTGATGAGAGCAATTTGACGTTCAAATATAAAGACCTTGGCGATGACAAGCGTGATAGGGACTTTACATTTGAGGCTGACCAATTTGATCCATCATCAATTGATACTTTTGAGAAAAACGGATATTCTATTTTAAAAGTTTCCGGTGTCGGTCATGCGGACGACAAGGAAGTTGGGTTTGAACTTGATCTGGCTGAAGGAGACGGCCAAGATAGATTCAGTTTAAAGCTTATCAATAAAAAGAGTGGAAAAGTAACATTCGCAACCGGATTAGTCGAGGTAGATGAGGGGAATATCAAAATAGACCTCGGTTAAGTATGGTATGGCGCAGGGGGGTGATTTTTTCACTCTCTTTTTTTTGCTTTTTTTGAATTATGAATGCATGACGCACATCTCATCGTAGAAGTCCTCTTATTGCAGGGGATGTACCTCGCGTGACCTGCAATCCTTAACTTTTTTTCATTCACAAGCATAAAAAAGATGATCAAGCAATGGACGGGGTGTTTGAACATATACTGGGTTTAGTGATCACATTTATCGGGAGGCGCCAATCATGACCAACTCAAAGGACATGTTGACTATTGCTTCACTGGAAGACAGGCAGAAATATTATCGTAATAAGGCGCTGAAACTGGAGCAAAGTATGATTTTCGCAAAAGAAAAATTAGCACAGTTGAAAGAGGAATTGAGCGAGAAGAGTGAAAAGACTAAGGAAATTAATCGGAATCATCAGAACTTGACGCAGCAATTATCTGATTTAAAAAAAGATTATGAGGCGCTCACACTGCGCCACCGTGAAATTCAAGATAAACTTGATAAGGCTGAAGAGACGATTGCCCAACTGAAACAGAACCAACGTGCGACGACCGATCTGTCACACGAAACGTATCAGCGCCGTGTTCAGGGGTATGAGCGCCTGCTTGGTGAGGTGCAGAAAGAAATAAATGATAAAGATAAGCGAATTGCAGTCTATGAAAAACGTCTCGCAATTCTTGAAAACAGATTAAAAAATGAACGAAAAAAAGTGGAACCGGTTGTCGAAACGGGCGATAGAGGTACAGCAAACTATCGAGCAATTTCCTATATCAATTATGCTTGGATTCTTAATGGGAAAAAAAGCTTGATTCAAGGTAATGTCGTGATTGAAAATACAGGATCTTTACCATTGGGTACACCGACTATTTGCTTCCGTTTTCACCCTGGTGATATCGCAGCATTGAAAGGACATGTCCTGCACGAGGAGGACGCGCTCGCGGGCGAAAGTGAACAGGAGGAGAACCAATGGGTTATTTTGGACATGGAAGATGAGAGTGACCTGAATCCCACCGGAGAAATTTGGGTGAGGCCTTCAGGATCCTTGATCTTGAACCCAGACCAATCGACTGCGTTCACCAATTTCCAAATCCCTATTGATCACAGTTATCTGACTTCAGTACGTATTGAATGTTTCGTGTTCTTTGGTGAAGACATGTATAAAATTAAATGTGGTAATGAAATTGTTGTGAACACATCTTTTACAAAACAAGACCGAGAGCCTATAGTCAAAGATGACGATCACGGCACACATCCGAGTAAATGATTCCTAGGTGTCGTGCAGATGTATTTCCGTACTTACAAAACGATTAACGTATTTTCTGAATGTATAGTCCATCCTCGCTTCGCCATTCGGCAATCATTACATGTTTTGGTTCGTGAACGGAGTGTTTTTTCAGCTCGCTCTCGAGCCATGACTCTGTTTTGCCGATTCGCTTTAAATTATTAGTAAGTACAACGCCGTCACTGATTAATGTGATCGGAATGGAGACTGATTTTTGAGCGATATTTAAATCGTTGCGGTTTGTTTGTTCATAGTCGGACTTTCTCATCACAGAAACCTTTCCGTTCGGTTCCAATAGTGCAAACTCAATTTCGCGAAGGGAAAAAATATTGCGGTCACGAAGGAGCATTTGAAGATGATTCATGTCCACCCTGTTTTTCTTCATGACTTTTCGGTCGATCTGGCCTTTATTTATAATTAATGCAGGTTCACTTTCAAAAAATCTTCGTGATTGGTAAAACTTTAAAGTGATTAAGTCAATGATGTAGATTAATATACCCCAAAATAAAATGGCGAAGATGACTTTATACACATGAGTGTGCGGATCATAGATTGCGTCACTGACAAAGTCTCCGACTACGATCATTGAAATGAAATCAAATGGTGTAGATTCAGACATCGATGCTCGGCCCATCACTTTTGTGAGAAGAAGTAACGCAAATAAGCCGACACTCAATTCAATAACGATCGAGAGTAGTTCACGCATTTAAATGCCACCTTTCGTAACAATCGCCGTATTGGTAATCTCTGTTTATTTTGAGGGCTAGCCAATCTTTTTATTCGTTTGAAGGCAAAATTGCTGATATTTTCTGGTCATCCTTGCTTGCGCGCAGTCAATTACGCTATGATAACCGTGCAGACTTTTTATTGAACAATAGTTCATAATGATCGCACCATGTAGCATTGAGTGGATCTGTATCGAATTTGTGTATTTATGGAATGTTAGTCATTTTTCCACTATTTTTTGCATAGAATGGGGCAGGCGTACTGCGCCGCTTAAACTGGCGATAGATGCGGAGAAATGCAGATATGTTGGCTTGAATCCATCATTGCAAGGGCTATAAAATTTCCATGATCCAAGCCGGTCTTTCTATTTCTAGCTGTTTTTTGGAAGGAGACATGATAGATGAATGAACAACCTTTTTCGAAAAGTATGACTTACGCGCCGGGATTGCCGGAAGGCGCAACTTTTTATTCTGCACACAAAAAAAGAGTGACTTCACATGCTATAGCAAAAGCTGTTGAAGAAGCCTTATCAGAACGCGGAGTCATGATCAAGGATATTGCTGAAATTGTGTTGGATTTGCAGAAACCATTTATGTCAGGCTTGACGCTGGAGAATTGCGTGGAGAATGTTCGCGCTGTTCTTGCGAAACGGGAGCTTCAGCATGCGATTCTTGTCGGAATTGAACTCGACAGACTTGCGGAGAAAAATATGTTGTCTCAACCGTTACAATCACTCGTCGATCAGGATGAAGGTTTGTTTGGAGTTGATGAAACCATTGCCTTAGGAGCGGTTTCTAGTTTTGGCAGTATCGCGGCCACAACCTTTGGCTATTTGGATAAAGTTAAGCCGAAAATCATCGGCCGCCTTGACTTGGAAAAGCATGGGAAGGTAAATACATTCCTTGATGATCTGATCGCCAGCATTGCGGCCGATGCGTCAAGCCGTCTCGCGCACCGCGTTAGGGATGACGAAGAAAAACGTATCTCACAAGCGAAAGAGCACTAAACGGATCTGGTTCTCCCGATCCGTTTATAGAGGAGACCAGTTAAATCAACTGGTCTCCATTAATTTGTTAGGTAACTGTTTCGATAATAGTCAGATAACGAACGCACGTGCCATAATTAAGCAATGAAAAAATAGCTTGGGACAAGCCTCGGTAAAAAAGTTGTAACATCTGCTCATGGTTTAAAAAACAAGAGTAAGTAAGCAATGTCCCCAGATGATCAGGATGCAAGTAGCCGATGTAGTTCACTTGATGGTATAATGAGACAAGTATCTAGCGCAATCTACGATTCAATCAATGAATTACATATGCATAATGACTGATGAGGTGCAGAATATGACGAGTTACCTTGTGCTGCATGGCCTTGGAGGCAGCACTGACGGGCATTGGCAGGAATGGCTGACCCGCGAATTAAGAAAAAGAGGAAAGAGGGTTTGGTTTCCTCAATTTCCACAGTGGGATCACCCGGACAAAGAAACATGGCTGAACTGCCTTGATGAGACGATCAACGAGATCCCAGATGATGGTCCCCTGGTCGTAATTACACATAGTCTGGGATGCATTCTTTGGATTCATTATGCATCCCAGCGAAACGCCAGAAAAGTTGATCAATTAATCATGGTCTGTCCACCATCCAATCAATTAGAGCAGGAGGAAATTCAGAAATTTTTCCCGCTGCCGGCGGACAAGATTCTCCTACGAACCATCGCGCAGAAATCACTCTTAATCTTATCAACCAATGATCCGTTCCTTCCTCAGGGAGAATTGCAGCAGTATTTCGATTATCATATTCCTTGCTTGATTTTGCCGGGACAGGGACATATCAACATCCAATCAGGCTACGGAGCATGGCCGTGGATGCTTCATCTCTGTTTAGAAGACGTCATGTGGATTCCGGATTCACAGATGTGAATTGGAGAAAGCCGGAGGATTAGATCCTCCGGCTTTCTATCGATAATTTTATTATATATTAGCTTCCTTGCAGAAGCTGTCTGTACGTATCTTCGAGTTCGTTTAAGGAAAGTTCGTAAAGTTGGCGATTCTTGGTTTTGAAGATACCGAGATCGAGTAACTTGCCAATGAGGTCGTTTTTTTTCTTTTCGTAACCTTTTGTGAGTGTATCGGTCATCACGCACACCTCTTTGTTTTCCGTAAGATTTCTTCGTAAACCAATGACTAATCATAAGATAATTGGTTAACATTTTGGACATGCCTCAAGAGTTCGAAGGCATCATTGCCGCAGGCAGCAATTAGTTCTTCAAATAACTCATCACGTTTCAAATCTAATTGAATAATTTTCTCAGCTAAAGTCATTGCTTTCTCTTGATCCATTGGAATGCCTCCTATGGCGCGAATAGACTGTTTGAAAATTGATTAATTCACTCTACTATTTTACGTAATTCATGTCCTTAATTCCAGATATGTGTCATAAAGTCTTACACAGTTATTGCCACAAACACATTTGTGATGTAATATTATCTTACAAGCGAAATACGCGATTGATGTATCCTATTTGCGAAGAGAGGATGATGAATGAATGGCGACACATTCTCAAAAAGATGCTTATCTTTATAAAAAAGTCATCACAATCGGAACGGTGTGCGAACTAACCGGTTTAAGTGAACGGCAAATTCGGTATTATGAAAAAAGAAAATTGATTTTTCCGGAACGAACAGAGCGAGGAAATCGAAAATATTCCTTTTCCGATGTTGAAATGCTTATGGATATAGCCAATAAAATGGAAGATGGCATGCAGACTTCCGAATTGCGTAAAGAAATGCAAAAAAAAGAAAGCAAACGATATGACAATAAGCTTAAAGAACGCATGATTCGTGGACAATTAAACGCTTATTTCAACAAAAGAGATTGATTATGTATGGGTTTGTCGAAATTGGAAAATAAAAAGAAATGGTTGTAGAATTCCCTTTTTTAGACGAATCAAATACCATATTTTGATAGAAAACCACTAAATTCGGCAAAAATGCCGAATTTTTTTGCGTATTCAATATGTTTTAATCAATGGCGTATGCGTGTTCTGTCACAAATCAGAAAAAAATGCGCCACAAAACGTTCACAAAATTGTCATGAACAAGTGGGTAAAGTGTGTTAAGGAAGTTGTAAAGTAATAAGTGGAATGTGACATCTGTTACACTTTGAGCTTTAAGGTTTCGATCAGATCAGGGTACACGAATTTCATTTTTACAGATAAATGGTGGCGTTCAGGTATGTCATCTATTTGAAAAGAGGAGAGAGTATGTTTGACGTCTTGAGTTTAGCAAGATTCCAGTATGCGGCAACGACGATTTTTCATTTCTTTTTTGTTCCGCTGTCTATTGGACTTGTACTGATGATATCGATTATGGAAACCATGTACGTTGTTAAAAACAATGAAATCTACAAGAAAATGGCACAATTTTGGGGGAAATTCTTTTTAATCAACTTTGCGATTGGTGTCGTCACAGGGATCTTGCAAGAGTTCCAATTCGGCATGAACTGGTCGGAGTATTCGCGTTTCATGGGCGACGTATTTGGTGCACCTCTTGCTATTGAAGCATTGCTTGCTTTTTTTATGGAATCTACATTTATCGGTTTGTGGCTGTTCGGATGGGATCGGTTGTCAAAAAAAGTTCATCTTACTTGCATTTGGCTCGTTACGGCCGGAACAAGTTTATCTGCGCTATGGATCCTGACCGCGAACTCATTTATGCAGCATCCGGTTGGTTTTCATATCAATAATGGAAGAGCGGAAATGAATGACTTTTTGGCGCTTTTGACAAACCCGCAATTATGGGTTGAATTTCCACACACGATTTTCGGATCATTTGCCACCGGCGCCTTTGTCGTTGCCGGAATCAGTGCGATTGCGTTGCTGAAGAAAAGACAAGTGGATTTTTTTCAAAAATCGTTTAAACTTGCCATTATTATCGGGCTCGTCTCCGGGGTAGTGTTAGCACTTTTTGGCCATACCCAGGCACAATATCTAGTGGAAACACAGCCAATGAAAATGGCTGCAAGTGAGGGGACATGGGAAGATACCAGTGATCCTGCACCGTGGACGGTCGCTGCAAAAATTGATGCAAAGAATCACACAAATTCAGGAGAAATAAAAATTCCTTATTTATTAAGTTTCTTGTCCTATGGTAAATTTAGCGGCAGCGTAGAAGGGATGAACAGCCTTCAGAAAAAATATGTTGCGAAATACGGAAAGGGAAACTATATTCCACCGGTTAAAACAACATTTTGGAGCTTTCGTATCATGACCGTGATGGGCGGCTTGCTCTGCGTGCTCGGAATGCTCGGCGTGTTCCTCATTTGGAAAAAGAAATTGTTAACAAGCAAATGGTTTTTACGTATTATGGTAGCTTCTATTGCCATCCCGTACATTGGCAGTACTTCCGGATGGATTATGACGGAAATTGGCCGCCAGCCATGGACCGTATTCGGCTTTATGCAGACAGCGGCTAGTGTTTCACCTAATGTTTCCGCGGGAGAACTGCTTTTCTCAATTATCGCTTTTATTTCAATGTATTCGATTCTTGCAGTCGTTATGGTTTACCTTTTTGTGCGGACATTTAAAGAAGGACCTTCATTGAACACTAAGGCGACGGTTCAATCAAATGATCCGTTTGATGGGGAGGGTTATCATATTGTTACTGAATGAATTGTGGTTTTTACTCATCGCTGTTTTGTTTATCGGATTCTTCTTTCTTGAAGGTTATGATTTTGGCGTAGGGATGGCTACCCGTTTTGTCGCTCGAAATGAGATGGAGCGAAGAATGTTGATTAACACGATCGGACCATTCTGGGACGCGAACGAAGTGTGGATGATCACTGCAGGCGGTGCGATGTTTGCCGCTTTTCCAGATTGGTATGCAACGTTATTCAGCGGCTTTTATGTCCCGCTTGTATTCCTTCTCCTTCTTCTAATCGCGCGTGGTACTGCTTTTGAATACAGAGCGAAAGTAGATCATCCGAAATGGGCAGGTACTTGGGATTGGGCAATCTTCATCGCAAGTTTGCTATGTCCGTTCTTATGGGGTGTCGTTTTCTCAACGCTCGTCTATGGACTCCCTATTGATAAAAATATGAATATGCATGCGACGTTTATGAGTATTGTCAATCCTTATACTGTTCTTGGAGGCGTATTGATTACACTCCTTTGCCTCTATCACGGTCTTGTCTTCATTTGCTTGAGAACATCTGATGATCTTCAAACACGTGCCCGCGCATTGGCGAAGAAAATATTTTGGGTTCTTGCAGTTGCGGCGGTTGCTTTTGTTATTGTTACGTTCTTCGTGACCGATCTATTTGCAAAGCGAGGTGTATTTCTGTACCCGATCTACGTACTTGATGTGGCCGCATTAATTCTTTCGGTCGTATTCTTGAGTAAAAAGCGGGATGGCTGGGCATTCGGAATGAACGCGGGAGTTATTTTGTTAACAATCAGCTCATTATTCATTGGTTTGTTCCCGAGATTGATGATCAGTAATGTCAAACAGGCCTATGACCTGACTGTATACAATTCAGCGTCGGGCTCATATTCACTAACCGTTATGACCATTGTGGCAGTTACCCTGTTGCCGTTTGTTATCGGATACTCGATCTGGAGTTACTATGTATTTAGAAAGAGAGTTTCAAAAGACGAACATTTGGAATACTGAGAGAAGAATAGGAAAGGAAGTGAGTGCTTGGCCTTCGTGGCAACAAGTCGGAGTCATTGCCAAGCCTGTGTATGGATCGGGAACTGTTGTCTTATAAAGGCGCCAAGCCTCTTTTTGCGCTAACCGCTTTACTGACCGTTATCCAAGGAATGTGCATCATTCTTCAAGCAGTATTTTTAGGCCGGGCAGTCTCCGGCCTTTTTTTAGGGAAACAGATTGTGAGCGTAAGCTCTGATCTGCTCCTTTTTTTCGTTGTATTGATCTCCAGACACATTACGGTTTTTATCATTAAACAAATCTGTTATCGTTTTGCGGACCGCACGAGTTCGGCATTAAGGAGATCATTTCTCAGCAAGCTTTTTGAACTTGGCCCCAAATCAGCACGTAAGGAAGGAACGGGCGCGCTGGTGTCACTCACAGTTGAGGGTGTGCGCCAAACACGAAACTACCTCGAATTGTTTATTCCGAAAATGGCGGCAAACGGTATTATTCCTGTACTGATTCTCGCCTACGTATTTTGGGAAGATCGGATGTCCGGTATCATTTTGCTGTTTACTATGCCGGTATTGATTATTTTTATGATTCTTCTTGGACTTGCCGCGCAGAAAAAGATGGATGACCGCTGGGCCTCTTATCGCGTTCTATCCAATCATTTCATTGATTCATTAAGGGGTTTGCCGACACTTTATTATTTAGGCATAAGTAAGCTCCATAAACAGACGATCAACCGTGTTAGTGACAAATACCGTACCATGACTATGGGCACTTTACGACTCGCCTTTCTTTCATCCTTTGCTTTGGATTTTTTCACCATGCTATCCATAGCCTTTGTCGCGGTAGCGCTCGGAATTCGGTTGGTGGATGGTCATATTCTGCTTGAGCCGGCATTGATTGTGCTGATTCTTGCTCCGGAATATTTTCTGCCTGTTCGCGAATTGGGTCAGGATTATCACGCGACGCTGGATGGCAAGGAGGCTGCGCGGCAATTGAGTGCGTATACGCAAAAAAATGGCGTTGAGGCACCGCACTCTAAACATTTTTCAGCTCCTGATTACTGGTCGGACAAAGCGAAATTGGCAATTGAAAATTGTTCGGTGACGTATGAAGATGGGAGCAAAGCGGCACTTAAGGATTTGAGGGTCACCTTCTCCGGATTTGAGAAGGTGGGGGTTATCGGACCAAGCGGTGCCGGAAAATCGACATTAATTGATTTTGTCAGTGGATTTATAAAAAATGGCTCGGGAACCGTTAAAATGAACGGAAAAACGATAAGTTTCGCATCGAATGAGTGGCGACAGCAAGTAACTTATATTCCACAGCACCCTTACTTGTTCAGTGCATCGTTTCGAGATAATATTGCATTTTATAGTCCGGAAGCGACAGAACGGCAGATTCGTCAGGCTGCGAAAGCGGCAGGATTAGATTTGCTGATTCGCAGTTTTCCGCAAGGGATGAACGAACGAATTGGCAATGGGGGCAGACAATTGAGTGGAGGCCAAGAGCAGCGTGTCGCATTGGCGCGAGCTTTTCTTTGTGAACGGCCGATTCTGTTACTTGACGAACCGACGGCGCATTTGGATATTGAAACTGAATATGAGCTCAAGGAACCTATGCTTCGGCTCTTTGAGAACAAATTGGTTATACTTGCGACCCATCGGCTGCACTGGATGGAGCAAATGGATCGGATAGTGGTGATTCATGATGGTCGGATCGCAGAAACGGGCAATCAGGATGAACTTATCCAAACAAACGGTGTCTATCGCGCCATGGTTCGCTCTCAATTGGAGGGGATCTAATGAATGAATGGCTGCTTCCCTCTGTGAGAAGGCATTGGAGGGGCTTGCTTCTTGCATCAGTGCTCAGTCTTTTAGCGATCCTGTGCGCGTGCGGTTTGCTGTTTACTTCCGGGTACTTGATTTCAAAAGCGGCTTTGCGACCTGAAAACATACTGATGATCTATGTGCCCATTGTCGGCGTGCGGACATTTGGGACGTTTCGGGCAGTATTTAACTACACGGGAAGGCTCGCAAGTCATAATACAATTTTAAAAATTCTTTCGGAAATGCGCGCGCATCTTTATGAAAAATTGGAATCATCTGCCCTATTTATTCAATCGAAATATAAAGCCGGCAACATACTTAGTGTACTGTCAGAAGATATTGAACATCTTCAAGATCTGTTTATAAGAACGGTGATCCCTGGGGGAATTGCTTTTGTTATTTATGTGCTTTGGATCGCGACGCTTGGACTTTTTGACTTAGGTTTTGCTTTCTTCATGGCGCTGTATCTATTAATTTTGCTTGCTGTTTTTCCGATTGTGTCGTTACTATGGATGCGGAAGAGGTATCGGCGCATTTCACAAAGCCGGCATACACTTTATGAGCAGCTGACAGACGCGGTATTGGGTTCTGCCGACTGGATGATGTCTGGAAGACAGGAACGCTTCCTTGATCGGTATGAACGATTAGAACAAGGAACAAGGGCGCAGGAGCGCGCTCTGAATTCCTTTAGAAAATGGCGCGATTTCATCGCCCAAATGCTGGTCGGAATCTGCGTCATCGCTTTGGTACTCTGGTCGGGGCGACTTGCGCATGAAGGCTTAATGACCCCAACCTTAATTGCAGCCTTCGCACTGGTCGTCTTTTCGATCTCCGAGGCTTTCGTTCCCCTTTCAGAAGCGGTCGAACGTTTGCCTCAATATGAACAGGCGATAAATCGATTGGAAGAAATAAAAACGTCCTCTGGTTCTAGTCAGCAGACGACGGCTGACGGCTGGAGCAAGCCGCTCAAGAAAATTGATATATCTATGCGTCATGTTTCGTTTCGCTACGCAGCAGACGACGACTGGTCGGTAAGCGATGTTTCGCTTAGCCTAAAACAGGGAGAGAAGCTCGCTGTGATTGGAAGAAGCGGTGCAGGCAAATCATCACTCGCACATTTAATCTATGGTACACTTATTCCGAATAAGGGTACTGTTACGCTAAATGGAACACCGGCACACCAGATCGGGGCGAACCGATCAAAACAAATTTCTGTTCTCAGTCAAAACCCGCATTTGTTTGACACTTCAGTGCTGAACAACCTTGCGCTTGGCAGCCCTCAGGCAAACTTTAGTGATGTTGTACAGGCAGCCAAGAAGGTTGGTTTACACCAATTAATAGAGCAGCTGCCGGAGGGATACCATACCCAAATGCATGAAGCGGGCTCGATTTTCTCTGGTGGTGAACAGGAGCGAGTTGCGTTGGCACGTATTTTACTACGCGATGCACCGATTGTTATTTTGGATGAACCAACCGTCGGATTGGATCCAATCACTGAACGTGATTTGATGAAAAAGATTTTTGACACTCTTGACAAAAAGACATTGATTTGGGTAACGCATCATCTGACCGGAACAGAAAACATGGATCAGATTATTTTCATGGAGAACGGTCACGTGGGTATGCGAGGAACGCACGAACAGCTGATCCGAGATTCACCGCGTTACCGCAGCCTTTATGAACTAGATGTACCCAAGCATCTAAGAAAAATCGTTGAAGAGCAGAATAGAGAGCACTAAAAAGAGAGGCAGCCATTAGTTGGCGCCTCTCTTTTTAAAATTCTATCTTAACACCGGTAAGTATATAAAAAATTAATGGAAACGCGTGTAAGTGGTCGGAAAAGTAAAGGATCTTCGATTAACGGCACTCACTTCCTGTGAGCAACATCGAAGCCACCGCATCCTGCGGAAGTACGTCCTGTGGACATCCGACATTTAGCCATCCATGTCTGGCACAACTAAGACTTTGCCTTCGCCAGAGGTTTGGCAAAGCCAAGGTTTTTAATTATTCGTTAAGGCTTTGATCTTAGTGATCATGATTTTCCGAATTTGATGTGCGTCCATTTCAGTAACCTCAAAAGTCACGTGATCATAGTTTAAAGTCGAACCAACTTCAACGTTCGGCTCTTCAGCCAGCATCCAACCGCCAATCGTATCGATGCCTTCTTCCTCGATATCAATCTGAAATTGCCGGTTAACATGCGAGATCAGTAACTTGCCGTCAACGAGTGCTTGATCCGGACTTATTCGTTTAATTAACGGTTCTTCGGCTTCGTCATATTCATCGCGAATTTCTCCAACGATTTCCTCCAAAATATCTTCAACGGTAACGAGCCCTGATGTGCCTCCATATTCATCGGTCAGAATCGCCATGTGTATGCTTTCTTTCTGCATGCGTTCGAGCAGCATGCGGATAGGCGTCGTCTCAAGAACAGATAGAATGGGGCGAATATAATGCTCCATAGGCTGAAGATCCTTATTCAGCACATCGGTGAACATATCCTTAATATTAATCATGCCGACAACATGATCTTTATCCTCTTCGACAAGAGGGAAACGGGTAAACTTTTCACTATGCAGCGTTTGGAGAGATTCTTCTAGAGCATCCTCCTTATAAATGCATACAATCTCTGTTCGTGGAACCATAATTTCTCGAGCAGTTCGTTCATCAAAGTCGAAAATACGCGTCATGAAGCGTAATTCACCTTGACTTATCTCACCGCTTTTAAAACTGTCGGCTAAAGTCAGCCGTAACTCTCCCTCTGTTAAGGCGCTGTCATGGCGATCTTCCGGTTTAATACCAAGCATGCGAGTTACCCAATTAGACATTTCATTCAGAAGCCAGACAAACGGGAAGAGCAGGCGGTGGACCCAAATGAGCGGATAAGCGATATTTAAAGTAATTTGCTCTGCTTTGTGGATCGCAATCCCCTTAGGCGCCAATTCTCCGAGCACGACGCTGGTAAATGTGATCAGGATAAAGCCGGTAATAACGGAAAGGGTATGAATCATAGCAGCGTTCAATCCGAATAATTGAAAAACGGGATTGAAAAGATGTGCGACTGCGGGTTCGCCAATCCAGCCTAACACGAGTGCGGTTACTGTAATACCGAGCTGTGTTGTTGACAGATAGGCATTCAAATCATCCACAATTTTCTTAGACGCTATGGCACGTTTGTTGCCGAGCTTGACGAGTTCATCTAAACGAGTTGATCGGATTTTAACAATCGAAAACTCTGCGGCAACGAAAAAAGCGGTTAAAGCAATTAAAAAAATGACGATTAATATACCAATGGTATCGTCCAAATGAGTCCTGAACATTGTCGTCAATGTTCAGGTGTCACCTCCAGTTAGATAATCAAGTGTTACTTTTTTTATTATACATGAACGGTGGACGATTTTGAACGAGAAACTCTGGTCAAATTATATTTCTTCTGTTTATGTATTGAAAATACCCGACGGACAGATTCCGCCGGGTATTTTCATAATCCTTTCATTAAATCAGCAAACAAATGCAGCGCCAACGATAATTAACAGGATGAACAATACGACGATTAGCGCAAAGCCACTGCCACAGGATGCGCCACCTACAGGATAAGATGGATAGCCGCCGCCACAGCCGCAGCCTTCACTAGCACCACCGTATGGAGCATTTGACGGAAATCCGCCGCCGAAACCAAAGTTGCCCATTCAAGTCACTCCTTTATCACGTGATAAGATATACTATGTTGCTCAAGGACATTTGGCGATGAATAAAACGCCCAATCCTTGCAGATGTACGTTTGCCTTATAAAAAGAACTGAAAATGAGAGCAGATAAGGAAACTATAGCGCCATTCAGTACATGTTAAGCTCGGGGTAAACGGACGCAAAGATCGTTTTCATTGAAGCAACTTGACAAGTACAAGCAATTCACCCACCCTTGTGATAGAGAATGTGACTTGGAGGTATAGTTATGGGAAAAATGGATGAACAAATCATTGTGGTTAAAAGAAGTGACCTATTCGGACAAGGAGTGGATCGTTTACTCTTTCAGGGAACGGAGCGAGCAGAAGCTTCTGTTGCAGAATTAAAAAAACGAATGTCCCAATATTTTACGGTGATGCGGCGTGGCGACGCGGAGGAAAATCCGGCGTATAAGCAGCCTATTCCTTACGCTGTACTTAAGAAGAATAATCATTATTTTACATACAGGCGTTTAGGCGGAGGCGGTGAAGAACGGCTCTACGGCAAACTTTCCGTTGGTGTGGGCGGCCACATGAATAGAGTAAAGGATGCGGAAGATTTTCAGCAGGTTCTCGCGAAAAATTTAGATCGGGAAATTAATGAGGAATTGATCCTCAGCAACGCAGATGGGGCAAAGATTCAAACGATTGGCATCATTAATGATGATGAGACGGAAGTGGGCAAAGTTCATGTTGGCGTTCTTATTGTGGTGGCCTTGCCTGAGAACGCCGAAGTAGCTGTGCGAGAGAAGGATAAACTAGAAGGCAGCTGGAAGACGCTGCCGGAATTAACCGAACCAGCGATTTTTGAACGTATGGAGAGCTGGTCCTGTTTAGCTATTAATGTGCTTCGTCATCAGTAATTGAAATTCGGCAGAGATCATATGAAAAGAATTTCATTTTGCCTTCGAAGGCAAAATGCTACGGTATACTAACAATCGTAATCCAATACGTGACTATTGAGTGATCGAAAAGTCGGTATTTAGTCAAAGAAAGATGGCGGGTGTTATGAACGAAGAAACGCTGCTAAGCATTGTCGTTCCTTGCTATAACGAAGAGGCGGTACTCCCGGAGACGATAAAAGTGTTGACTAAAATACTTGAATCTCTGGTTAATGAGGAAATAATAAGCAGTCAAAGCTTTATTCTGTTTGTTGATGATGGCAGTGCAGACAAGACGTGGCAACTGATTCGTACTCAAAGCGAAGCTGACTCAGCAATTCACGGATTAAAGCTGAGCAGGAATTTTGGTCACCAAAATGCATTGATTGCGGGTATTGAAACAGTGAGCGATCACGCGGACTGTGTGATTACCATTGATGCTGACTTGCAGGATGACGTCCGTGCAATTCGCACCTTTGTCAACAAGTTTTATGAGGGTTACGATGTGGTCTACGGGGTGAGAAAAGGACGCGATCAAGATACCTTTTTCAAAAAGTATACCGCACTTGCATTCTATAAACTGATCGCAAAGATGGGGGTCAACCTGGTTCAGAACCATGCAGATTTCAGATTGCTGAGCCGAAGAGCAGTGCGGGAATTCATGCGCTACCAAGAGGAAAACCTGTTTATTCGGGGCATCATCCCACTGCTTGGTTTCAGATCGGCTAAAGTTTATTATGATCGTCAGAAACGTTATGCAGGTGAATCAAAGTATCCATTGAAGAAGATGATTCAATTTGCTGTCGACGGAATCACTTCGTTTAGTATCGCACCAATCAAATTAGTTATGAGCATCGGCTTCCTGCTTGTTTTGGTCGGCGGCGGAATCGCGGTTTATGCGTTTCTCAATTGGCTGATGGATCATACGATAAGCGGCTGGACCTCTCTTATTTTATCAATTTGGATCATCGGAGGTATGCAGCTGATCGCAATCGGCGTAATTGGTGAATACATTGGTAAGATCTTTACTGAAACGAAAAAAAGACCACGATATACCATTGAGATTAATACGATGTATGATGAAAATAACGATAAGGAACCTTTGTCCCATGAGCGACCATATCCGGAAAATATCAGATAAAAAAAAGATAAATGCAGAGCATTCGAAATGGCGCTGGGTCAAGCAAGCGTTCATTTTCGGTTTTGTCGGAGTCAGCAATACGGCTGTTGATTTTATTGTCTTTTTCCTGCTTACACATTTTTTCTCCACTTTTTATGCGGCAGCTCAAGTTGCGTCCTATGGAGCAGGGATGTTGAACAGTTACCTGTGGAACTCAAAAATTACATTTGCTGAATCTGAGCGATCTTTCTCACGAATAATCCGATTTGTTGTGCTGAATGTTGCTGTATTAGGGGTCACCTTGCTTGCGATGCGCAGCATGTTATTTTTACCGCTCTATGTCAATAAGCTGATCAGTACAGCCATTGGATTAAGCATTAATTTCATTTTGAGTAAACTATGGGTGTTTAAAGCGTAAATACAACGCGCTCATTGACATTTAGAGACGCAAAATGTAGAATGCTTGTATTCATATGTGCATTTGAATTAAGGTCTGTTTGGAACTATAATGGGCGAGTATTTTCCAAATTATCTTTTCCACGATTTTCACTTATTTGAGGTACCTGTTAGGGTAGAATAGGCACATCGTTAATCAATCGAAATCAAGTGAGATTTGACGAGTTTATGTACACTATGAACTTAAGGAGAGCGAATTAAAATGAAAAGAATTTTAACTTATGGAACCTTTGATTTATTGCACTATGGGCATATAAATTTATTGAGACGTGCGAAAGAACTCGGCGACTATTTAATTGTCGGCCTTTCAACAGATGAATTTAACGCAGTGAAACATAAAGAAGCTTATCACAGCTATGAGAACAGAAAATTGATTCTCGAAGCGATTCGTTATGTTGATGAAGTCATTCCGGAAAAAGATTGGGACCAGAAAGTCTCCGACGTCAAGAATAATGATGTGGATGTATTTGTTATGGGCGACGATTGGAAGGGAAAATTCGATTTTCTTAAGGACTATTGTGAGGTCGTTTATCTTCCGCGTACGGTAGGTATCTCTACGACAAAGATTAAACATGATTTGTTCTCTGTAAAAAATGGCTAAAGAACTTCTGATCAACTGTTATCTCTTCTTCTTCAAAATTATATTTACGATCTGCAAGGGCTTTTCATTGCGAAACAAAGTGGTGTTTGTCTGTTCCTATACAGATAATAGTCAATTTGTTTATGATGAAATGATGTATAGAAAAATCAAAACGGACGTTGTCTTTCTTTGCCGTGGTAAAGCGACACTTGCCCATTTTACAAAAACAGGCGAGTTGGTGATCCCATTTGAGACTACTAATGTACTTTTAATGATACGGTCCGCCTACCATCTTGCGACGGCGAAACTTGTTATTGTTGATAACTACTATGGTTTTCTGTCTGTTTCGACGTTCAAAAAAAAAGTTACATGTATACAGCTTTGGCATGCCTGTGGGGCGTTTAAAACGTTTGGCTTAAAAGACCGTTCAGTTGCTCTCAGATCAGCGCGTGCGCAAGTTCGCTTTACAGCCGTATATCGGCACTTCGACAAGATTGTAGTCGGTTCCGATGCTATGGAGAAAATTTTTATGCGGTCATTCGGTTTAGATGAAACCCATTTTGTTCATTTGGGTGTTCCACGAACCGATCTTTTTTTTGACTTGACAAAGAAAGAGCAAATGATAAAATCTCTGCAGCCGTTGCGGCGAGAAAAAAAAATAATTTTATATGCACCGACATTTAGAGATCATCCGATGGAAGAAGACAACTTTGGACTGGATTTGAAAATAATGGAAAAGGAGCTGAGCAATGAGTATGTTTTGTTGCTTCGGCTTCATCCTGCCGAAAGAGGAAAATTGGATTTTAGCGGCTTAAACCCAAAATTTGTGATTGACGGGTCCGAATGGGACAGTGTGAACGAACTGCTACTTGGTGCAGATTTACTGGTGACAGATTATTCGTCTATTCCATTTGAATACGCACTATTAAAAAGGCCGATGATCTTTTTTCCGTACGATCTTAGTGCGTATGAAAGAAGTAGAGGATTATGGGGAGATTATATAAAGGCGGTTCCCGGACCGATTGCGCATTCCACCCAAGAAGTGGTTCAAATAATAAAGCGAAACGTATTTGATTTGAATCAAATCGCCGCTTTTTCAGAAAAATGGAATCGCTATTCTACAGGTCAATCCAGTAGCCAGGTAGTTGATTATTTAACCTGTTGTTTAAATAAGTGATTAACTGGTTGAAGGGTTCAACTTCGCCGGTAAAAGTGAATGATTCGGTTTACCTAGGAAGAAAATAATTGAAATAAATGGATAGATCCTACTATATCTAGGAGGAACAGGGGAAATGATCAGTGAACAAGCTGAGAAAAAAATAAAAAAAATAGTGAAACCACGGATCACGTTTTTTGAAGCAAATCCGGAGAAATGGACGATTACGATTCGGATTAATCCGATGGCAGATGAAAAGTACATAAAGCAAATGGAGCTTTTGCTATGTGATCGCTTTGGTGATACATCATTCGCATTTCCAATAAATTCTGTAAATAAGGATGAAAATGATTATTGGATTGCCAAGACACAAGTCTCGCTTAGCCCGATTCAGCAACGGTTGTTTGAACGAGATAATTGGGATTTCTTCGTTTCAGTGTCCGTTGACAAACTGTTGTTGGATCAAGTGTATGCCGAACTGGATGAAGCACAAACGGATGAAGTACCTGTTGCAGAGCGTGAAGAGCTGGAAGACGCTTTTCACCTAACTATCCGTTTGCACGCGCTTCGACCGCTTCAATCACTTGACCTTTTTAGTCTTTATGATGAAGAACTGGACAAGATGCTCATTCCCTTTTATACGAAGAAAAGAGGCCTTTCGCTGCGTATTGAAGAAGTGCATGTTATGGCGAGAATTGATCGGGCAGCGATCAGCAGAAATTTTATGCTTTCACTCGAAGGCCACGTTGTTTTTCCATTCTCCGATGTATTAGCGAAGCCGGATATCCAAAAAAAGGTAATGCTTGTTACTGGCGAGGAAGAAGTCATCGCAGAATGGCGGGCAGAGAATGTTGAACGACCGGATTTGACTGAAGAGGCGAAGTCTATAGGGAGAAACTACGATTGGGCGGGTTTCTCACTAGTGATTGATCTGAAGCCGATTGCGAGTCAGTTTGCTGATATAGCGGAACCAATGCTGCTGTATTTCAGGTTGGAACTCACCCATAAGAAAAATGGAATGTTATATTCAGAACGACCGGTCCGTATCCTTGCTAGGAGAAAGGTGATTACCGGGCGCCATATCATTAATCTCAATGGTATGAAGAAGAGTTTGATTGTGAAGCGCAATCGCAATCATAGTCTTGCTTTCCGTATTGCTCCATACACGATCAAGGAGGCACTGAAGGGCAAAGCAAGACGGGGAATGAATCGTGTTAAGAAGAGCCGGGCGTTTACCGCACTCTACCACCGTACGTTTCAGATGCTGTCACATCTCCCAATGAAGAAAAATTTAGTCATGTTTGAGAGCTTCTTTGGGCGTCAATATAGTTGTAATCCTCGAGCTATTTACGAGTATATGCGTGAACATTGTCCGGAATATCAATTGATTTGGAGTGCTAACGCCAACTATACGGATCTCTTCGAGCAGCATCAACTCCCCTATGTTAAACGTTTCTCGTTAAAATGGCTGATGCTTATGACTCGGGCAAATTACTGGGTGACTAATGTTCGTCTACCGTTGTGGATGTCCAAACCAAAGCATACAGTATATCTTCAGACCTGGCATGGCACGCCGCTGAAACGACTGGCACTTGATATGGAAGAAGTGCATATGCCTGGTACCAATACTGAAAAATATAAACATAATTTTCTTGCTGAATCCGCCAGATGGGATTACCTGATCTCACCGAATGCTTATTCATCAGAAATTTTTGCCCGTGCGTTTGGATTTGAAAATACAATGATTGAATCCGGATATCCGCGCAACGATTTCTTATATCAGAAGAATAATCAGGAAACAATTGACATGATTAAGGAACGAATTGGATTACCTAAGGATAAGAAAGTTATTCTTTACGCGCCGACGTGGCGAGACAATCAGTTTTACGGTAAAGGTCGCTACCGTTTTGAGTTAGATCTTGATCTTCATCGCATGCAGGAAGAACTTGGCAAAGACTACGTTATTATCATGCGCATGCACTATTTAATTGCTGACAATCTAGATCTGTCTGAATTTGAGGGATTTGCGTATGATTATTCACATCACGAAGATATCAGCGAGCTGTATCTGATTTCCGATCTGCTAATTACGGACTATTCATCAGTGTTCTTCGATTTCGCCAACTTAAGGCGTCCGATGATTTTCTTCACCTATGATATCGAGGATTATCGCGATCATTTGCGCGGATTTTATTTTGAGTTTGAACAAAAGGCTCCAGGCCCAATTGTTTTGACATCAGAAGAAGTGATTCAAGCAATTCGAAACATTGCTGCTTCAGGATTCACCGTATCAGATCGATTCGACGCTTTTTTCCAGAAATTCTGCTCGCTTGAGAGCGGCCATTCCTCAGAAAAGGTCGTTAAAACTGTTTTTAAATAATTATCGAAACCTCCGTCTGACTTCAGGCGAAGGTTTTTTTTTTACAAGATCAAACCGATAAACAAGTGTCTTGGCTAAGGATCGAAGCGGGTCATAAGATTCGGTTGGGCGGTAGGTAAGCGCCCAATCTGAGAAATAAACGGAAAAATTCCGCTTATTTTGAAAAATGAACGAAAAAATAGCTTAAATAGACGGAAAAATTCCGCTTATCGCATCGAAAAACGTGAAAATGGAGGGTTTTTCTGTGTATAAGCGGAAAAATTACCCTTATTTACCTGTGAAACAAGCGCCAGGATGCATATAACCGGAAAATCTCCGCCACCACATCCTGTGGAAGTACGTCCTATATGCAACGCGAAAGTTATCACATCCTGCGGAAGTAAGGACCGTGCGCTTTATGTTCGGTTTTTCTAACTTAGAGCTTCTTTGTTCAGTGAACCAGTCGAAACTGTTTGTTCAATTCTGAAAAAGTAGAAAAAATGTCATAAAATGGTGTGATTTCATGCGAAAATGCGCTTACATTTAATTGATAAGTGGTATAGTATAAGTGTAGTTAATGATTGATCTAATGAGTTTGGAAAGGTTGGTGGTGAGTATGTTTAAGATTCTTGTTCCTGTTGATGGTTCTGAACCTGCCGCTCGTGCGGTTCAGGAAGCAGTCTCGATCGCTTCCGGAAAGAAAGATGTTGAGATTACATTACTTTACGTGAGCCCTTCTCCGGTCTACTTCCCTTTCTATTCCATGGTAGGTCCGTCTTTGGATGCGGATGTTAAAGAGGTTGAAGAAAGAGAAGGAAATCAGATGCTGGACAACACCATCGAAAAAGCAACTAAGGGTACATCTGCTGTTTTTCGCAAAAAGCACCTTTATGGCATTGCGGCACAAGAAATTTGCGACTATGCGAACGATACCAAAAAAGATCTGATTATTATGGGAAATAGAGGAATGGGTGCTTTTGGACAAATGATTCTTGGGAGTGTCAGCAATAAAGTGCTTCAACTCGCAAAATGCCCAGTTATGATCGTGAAATAATAATGCAATAGTGATATGTGAAAACCTTTGCGAGTGAAAACTTCGCAAAGGTTTTTTATTTTATACTTGAAAGTCAAAGAAGGTCAGACTATAATATAGTCATAAGGTCAGAAAAGGTCAAAATAATTTAGATCTAAATTGACAGTACATCAAACTGAAGGAGGTTTGATCTTATGTTTTGTGATGAATGTAAAGTAAACCAAGCGGTGGTAGAGATGAATGTCATTATCAATGGACAACAAAAACACCTTCATCTATGTGAGGAGTGCTATTCGAAAATGAAAAATAACTTTAATATGCCTTCATTTTTTCAGGGAGGCGCGTCACCGTTTGATGATTTATTTCGAAACTTGATTCAACCATCAATGGCCTCCGGTGAAAAGACAGCGCAGGAAAATGGAATGAATTTCAATGGGTTGCATGAAAAAACACCTGGTGGCGGCAACGGTGGTCGTCGGGGAGGTTTTCTTGATAAAATCGGACAGAACTTGACTGAAGAAGCGCGACAGGGAAAAATAGATCCTGTTATTGGTCGTGAACGGGAAGTCCAACTTGTCATTGAAACGTTGAATCGACGGAATAAAAATAATCCGGTTCTTATTGGCGAACCTGGTGTTGGTAAAACGGCAATCGCTGAAGGACTCGCATTGAAAATTATTGAAGGAAAAGTACCTGCAAAGCTAGCGAATAAGGAAATATATCTGATCGATATCGCTTCTCTTGTTGCAGGGACGGGGATTAGAGGTCAATTTGAACAGCGAATGAAGCAGTTAATGGCAGAACTTCAAAAACGGAAGAACTGTATTGTATTCATTGATGAAGTTCATTTACTTGTTGGCGCCGGCTCAGCAGAAGGAAGCACTATGGATGCAGGTAATATTTTGAAACCGGCCCTCGCTCGTGGCGAGTTGCAAATCATTGGCGCTACAACATTGAATGAATACCGTAAAATTGAAAAAGATGCTGCTTTGGAACGTCGTTTTCAACCGGTACTGGTCAATGAACCGACTCAGGAACAGACCATTCAAATTTTGAAGGGTATCCAGTCAAAATATGAGAATTATCATCATGTCCACTATACAGATGAAGCGATTCAGGCCTGTGTCGCACTGTCAGCGCGCTATATACAGGATCGCTTTTTACCGGATAAAGCGATTGACCTAATGGATGAGTCAGGATCCAAGGTCAACTTAAATCTGACTCCGGTAGATACAGAGAGCGTCAAGAAAAAAATCGATGAAATTTCTGCTGCCAAAGCTGAAGCAACCAAAAATGAACAATTTGAAACAGCAGCACGTTTGCGTGATCAGGAGCATGCATACCAGAAACAGCTCGAACAGTTGGAAAAGATCAAATCAAATGGTTCTGAGTTGCCGGTTACAGGTAAAGATGCAATTGTTGACGCTGAACTTATTCAACAAATTGTTGAGACACGTACAGGCATTCCGGTACGTAAATTGCAATCTGATGAACAGAATAAAATGCGTAATTTGGCTGACCGACTTAACGCCAAAGTAATCGCTCAGCATGAAGCAGTGGAAAAGGTGTCACGCGCAATCCGGCGTAACCGTACGGGCTTCCGTAAAACTACGCGCCCGATTGGCTCATTCCTCTTTGTTGGACCTACTGGTGTTGGAAAAACAGAGCTTGCTAAGACATTGGCTGAAGAAATGTTTGGTGACCGCAACTCCATGATTCGGCTTGATATGAGTGAATATATGGAGAAACATTCTGTGTCTCGTCTCATTGGGGCGCCTCCGGGCTATGTTGGTCATGACGAAGCCGGACAGCTGACTGAAAAAGTACGTCGTAAACCATACAGTATTATCTTGTTGGATGAGATTGAAAAGGCGCATCCGGATGTCATGCACATCTTTCTGCAGATTCTCGACGATGGCCGTTTGACCGATAGCCAAGGCAGAACAGTTAGCTTCAAAGATACAGTAATTATTATGACGAGCAATGCCGGAATTAAGAACAAATCCGCATCGGTCGGCTTTGGAGCAACAAGCAGCCAAGAAGACATGATTAAACAGCTCGAAGACTACTTCCAACCTGAGTTTCTCAACCGATTGGATGCGATTGTCAAATTCAATTCCTTGAAGAAAAACGACCTGCTCTCAATTGTCAATCTGATGCTTGGCGATATTCGCGCAGCTGCTTCTGAACAGGGCATCGAGTTGATGGTTACAGATGCGGCGAAGAAGAAACTTGCCGATCTTGGATACAATCCTGAGTTTGGCGCACGTCCGCTGCGCCGGGTACTTGAAGAAAAAGTCGAGGATAAAATTTCCGACTTGCTTCTCGATCATGACAACGCGAAGAAAATGAACGTTGATGAAGTAGATGGAGAAATCAAAGTTACAACAGAATAAGTGAATGAGTAAGAAGAGGCACTTGCGAGCAACTCATGTCGCAAGTGCCTTTCTTTATAAAAACGCACAGGTGCGAAATCTCTGCGGGATTAGCGAGAAGCCACTGAAAAAGTCCAATCGATTCATTGGGCAGTTGATTGTTTTTTCTAATGTTTGACATGAGTCGAAAAAAGTGGCAAAATGGCAATACACTATATAGCGATAAACGATGATGGGAACAAGTAGCGGTCGAATTTGTATTTCAGAGAGCAGGCGGTTGGTGAGAGCCTTGCAGCAAACGGCGCAGCGAATTACCTCCCTGAGTATCTTCTGTGAAGACGAGTAACAGAAGACGGCTGCAGCCGTTAATGTTCAATTAAGTGACTGTATTTCTTTTGCAGTCAATGAGGATGGTACCGTGCGATAAGCGCTCCTTTTTGAGGAGCGCTTTTTATGTCTTCACTTTTTTAAGCAGTCGGTTATTAATCGGCAAAATCTCAAGTTAACTGTGGAAGGGTGTTTCAGATATGGATATTATTGATGATCTTAAGTACCGAGGTTTGATTAATCAGGTTTCGG
Organism: Sporolactobacillus nakayamae; assembly: GCF_900113325.1. Classification (GTDB taxonomy): domain Bacteria; phylum Bacillota; class Bacilli; order Bacillales; family Sporolactobacillaceae; genus Sporolactobacillus; species Sporolactobacillus nakayamae. The sequence goes on from NZ_FOOY01000009.1 coordinate 62,425, forward strand.
ATGAAGAGGCATTACGAGAAGCACTTAAGAAGCCAATGTCGTTCTACTGCGGCTTTGATCCGACGGCCAACAGCCTGCATGCGGGAAATTTACTCGTCATTGTGATCATGATGCGCTTGCAGAAGGCGGGCCATCATCCGATCGCAGTTGTCGGCGGCGGAACCGGTATGATTGGTGATCCAAGTGGCCGTTCAACAGAACGTCAGTTAAATACGAAAGATGTTGTTTCCAGCTACGCGGAGAGCTTGAAAAATCAATTGAATCGCTTTCTTCATTTTGAAGATGACAGGGCGACCTTTGTTAATAATGCGGAATGGCTGAACCCACTGTCCGCAATTGAGTTTCTTCGTGATGTCGGCAAGTATTTTACGCTGAACTACATGCTGTCGAAAGACTCTGTTCAGACAAGACTTGAAGCAGGTATCTCGTTTACTGAATTCTCTTATATGCTGCTGCAATCCTATGACTTCCTCAACCTCTATGAAAAAAACAATTGCCGAATGCAAGTCGGAGGCAGTGACCAATGGGGCAACATTACGGCTGGTTTGGAACTGATTCGCAAGCGTGGTCATGAAGAACAGGCATTTGCGATGACTTTTCCGCTGATTACGAAGAGTGACGGCACAAAATTTGGCAAATCGATGGGTGGTGCCATTTGGCTTGATCCCGAAAAAACAACGCCGTATGAATGGTATCAGTTCTGGTTCAACGCTTCAGATGATGACGTTGTGAATTTCTTGAAATATTTTACATTCCTAACGAAGGATGAAATTGAGGCACTGGCAAAGGAAGTTGAGGAACATCCGGAAGAACGCAAGGCGCAAAAAACTCTTGCAAAAGAGATGACTGTTCTGGTTCACGGTGAACATGCATTAAAACAGGCGGAGCATATCTCAAAAGCGTTGTTTAGCGGTGAGGTTTCTCAGCTTAGCGGTGAGGAGATTAGACAAGGGTTCAGGGATGTACCGACATTCAATGCGCCTTCAAAAGAACCGGTTAAATTGCTTGATCTACTTGTTGATGCGGGTGTTGTGACTTCCAAGCGCCAAGCGCGTGAAGATATTTCCAATGGGGCAATCTATGTAAATGGGGACCGACGAACCGATCTGAACGATTTATTAACGCAGGATGACCGTATTGATGATGAATACTTGATTGTGCGTCGCGGTAAAAAGAAGTACACATTGATTCAATTCTAATAATTTTATGATTGAGGCATGAGCAACTGATTATGGATTGTTCAAATTAAATTTGGGAAAACAGCAGTAGGATGATGCCGCATGGTATACTATACGTACGGTAGTAGTTATAATTTTGACAAATGTGGAAGGTGCCAAATTGGCTTGAGCCACTAAGGGGGTCTGTAATAATGGGTTCGGAAAACGAGAAATGTTCATGCAGCAGCCTCGGTTTTAAAGAGCTGGTGATTGGCGGAGTTGTCGGCGGTGCGATTGGCGCTTCCATTGCATTGCTTTTTGCCCCAAAATCAGGAGCGGAAATTCGCAAAGATTTTTCCGTGAAGGAATTTGTAGACAATGGTGTTGGGAAAGTGAAGCAGGCAACAACAAGTCTTCTAAATAAGGATAATGAACCATATAGTTGATTGGAAATCGTAAACGTTTAGAATACTTATCTTTGTCAAGCCTTTGGCTCAGGCGAAGGCGCCGTCGCGACGGTCATGTCTAGGTCCGCCACAGGGGTTTCCTTAAGAAAGTAAAAAAGCTCTTCATACAGATTATTCTCTGTATGAAGAGCTTTTTTCCGCAGTGCGCTGTGTTAAGTAAACATTCGCAAGCCGCCCTATAAGCCGATTAGATAAATTCGAAAAGACTTAATTTGGTGCGGGGCTGGAAGGATTATTAGTTTACGCTATAGGTTGCTTTTGAGGGCAATTCCAGACAGTTTAACTGTCCGCCGAATACGCAACCGCCATCGATGCCGATGATATTGTTTTCACCGAAGAAAACTGCGCTTGAATCATGAAGATTCATGGTGGGCGTATGCCCAAAAATCACTGTTTTTTCGCCACAATATCCTTCAAAAAAAGGCGTTCGAATCCATAAAAAGGTTTCCTGATCGGTTTGACTGATCTCTTTTTCAGGATCGACCCCGGCGTGAACAAAGAAATAATGTTCAGTTTCTGCATACACATTTAATTGTTGGATCCATTCTAAATCATCCTGAAGCGCATCAGGAAGGGTTAAGGTTCCGTCTTGGATTTCCTTATATACGTTCTCAATAGACAGTCCATAACTTGACAATGTTTGCGCGCCGCCGTTCTGGGCCCAGTGTGAGACGGCTAGGAGATCCCGATCGACGAGGGCTTTTTCCATCATAGCCTCATGATTCCCTTTAAGCGTAACGGCACCTTGTTTTTCAAGCTCACGCGCTTTTTTTATGACTGCTTTAGGATTATTTCCTCGGTCGACGTAGTCCCCGAGTAAGAAGAGAAGATCCTCCTCCATTGTATAGTTTACTTTATCCAACAACGCGTTAAACGCATCGATTTGGCCATGCATATCACTGATCACAAGCAACCGTTTGACTGTTTGCAAACCGATAACCTCTCTTTCTATAACTATCATAGACAAGTTACATTCTATTATGCAACCATTAGTAGAAACAAAGAAAAAATATATGGAACGAATCACAATTTATTTACTTAACTTGCTGTGATCCATTGATGAAGGCAAAAGAAAAAGCCCGGTTAAGGGCTTTTTCGTCATTTTTTTGTACCGTTGGAAGAGATACCATAATTAGAATCAGGTGGAATCTTCTGATCCGTGTTGTAATTAATCTTTGACACATCCGGCGGGACGAATCCTTTCGGATGGTAGAAGCGAAGCAGATCACCATAGATAACCTTATCCGAGTAATCAAGCATCTTTTTAGCAACATCTTCATAGGGCTTTCCTAGCGAGGCCTCAACCTTCTGACCGCTGCTATTGTCGTAAACATCACCGCCAACAATGGAGTATTTATTGGTAATGACATCACCGTTGCGGAAAGGAATGATCTGGTGATGCTGTTTGGAAAATAAATCGGTGCCAAACTGGATGTAATTCTTCGTGTTGATACCAAGAAGACTCATTAATGTTGGACGAACATCTACCTCGCCACCGTAAGTAGATACGGTGCCGCCAGCTACTTTTGGAATATGAATGAACAGTGGCACGCGCTGGAGTTGAGCGTTATCAAATGGTGTGATCTGATCTTTACCCAGCACTTTAGCCATAGCGTCATTGTGATTTTCAGAAAGACCATAGTGATCACCATACATGACAATAACTGTCTTATCAAAAAGACCGGATTTCTTCAAATCTGTGAAGAATTGCTCGATGGCTTGATCCATGTAATTAGCCGATTGAAAATAATTATTGACGACGCTATCTCCAAAATCCCCAGGTTTAAACGTTGTATCTTCTTTATCCATCCCGAATGGAAAGTGGTTGGACAATAGAATCAGTTTGCTATAAAAAGGCTGCTTTAAATTAGTCAGATAAGGCATCGTTTCCTTAAGAAAGGGCTTATCCTTCATTCCATAATTTTTAGTATTCTCTGCGCTCATATCGTAATATTTTGAGTCGAAGAACCGTTCGTAACCGAGTGATTTATACATTTGGTCGCGATTCCAGAACGATTTAACGTTACCATGAAATGCGGCTGTTTCGTATCCGCGCTGATTCATCATTGCGGGAGCAGCCTGATACGCATTAAATCCCTTCATTTGAAAAACAGGGCCCTGAGAAAGAGGAAAGAGAGAATTTTCCATCATGAATTCGGCATCGGATGTCTTTCCTGATCCGGTTTGATGAAAGAAATTTTTGAAATAAGTCGTATTGTCGACACCTGTAGCCAGCTTATTTAGAAAAGGAGTGACCTCTGTTCCATCGGGCATTTTGTAGTTAATAATAAAACTTTGCAGAGATTCAAGGGAAATATAAATCACATTCATCCCTTTTGCCTTCGCGTAGTACTCCGGATTAGGTGCCGCGAAATTTGATTTTGTAAAGTTTTGAATATCATTAATGTCGCTGCTGTCCGCCATTGCTCGTTGCGCATTTGAGCGTGCATTCTGAATTGCGTCATAGATAGCGAAGTTATAAGCACCTAAATATTTGACAATATAGTTTCGATCAAATGTTCTACTGAGCAATTCCGGACGATCTGTTTCAGCTAAGCTTAAATTAACGATAAAAATCATGACAGCAGACACAAATACGGTAAAGATCGCGCGAATATTCCAGCGCGCAGTAAAAGGGCGGGTCACTTTAAAGAGAACGAGTAAGAGAATAATCAGCGTATCCGAAAAGAAAAATACGTCGAGCCCACTCATAAGCGAAACAACGCTGCCGCCTAAATCACCAGCATTTCCAGTCGATTGGGTCATTGTCGAGAAGGTAATGAAATCATTGAAAAAGCGATAGTAAACAATATTTGCATAAAGCCAAAACGAAAGCAGGAAACTAATGATAATTAGAAGCCATTGCTGCAATCGTCCTTTAAAAATGACGGCAATTCCTAAAAACAAAAGTGCAGAACTTATCGGATTAATGAAGAGCAGAAAGTGCTGCATCTTGTCGGTTACACCAAGGTTAAATTGGGTCAAATAGACAAAATAAGTTTTCAGCCAAAATAAGATAACCGTGAGCGAGAAGAGTGTATATTTTTTTGATAGCATACGTTGACTTGCAGCGTACAAATGCCTCACGTTTGTTCAACCTCCTGGAAACGAAAATTGATCGTATAGAGTATTACTCTCAGTTTTTAGAGATCACAATAATTCTAAATTATATCATACAGAAGCAGATTAATTCATGTTACTATTGTGTAAAAAAAAAGACACTTGAAACCTTCAACTATTCTAATTCAATTTAAATAAAAGTCAAGATACAGGCACACTTCTTCGTTTTTAAGATGTTCATTCAATAAGATAAAGTTCGTTTTATGTTGAAATTTGACAATTATATAGGAAGTAAGTGGAATTTTAATTAACTATGCACTGCTAACTATTGGACGCAAATAAACAGAGCGGCGCTTAAATAAGCTGCTCTGTAGTTTGGAAAGTATGGTTTATTTGGCTGATTTCAGCGTACTTCGCGGAGACGCTTCAATTTCTGCTCGTTTTGACCTACATTCTTTAGCAAAGAAGGATATCTGAGCAGCAGCATGCTGTAGCGACCTAATAAAAATCCTGCAACAAAAATGAAATAAATAATAAAGCTTGAGGATCCATTTAACGAAGGTGTTGACGCCAGGTAGTGTATGGAAACGTATTTAAGCGCAAAGCGAATGGGTATTGAAAGAAACCATATCAGTACCGACATGATGGATCCTGCTAAATACCATGCACCATCATGGTTCAGAAGTGGGGTGAACCGACCTTGAATCAAGCCTAGACCAAAGGAAAACAAGAGTGTCGCCACGATCATACACCAATCGATGAGAGGCAGTGCGTGCATGGTGGAAAGCGCGCAGCTTGCGCATATTAGCAGGGCAAGAGGCTGTCGGTACAGTCTCCCGGTTAAAGGCTTTTCCCTGAGCTGATTAAAGAGGACGAGAGTCAGCATAACCGATCCCGCGACAAGGAACATGGTCTCACCTCCACACTCATTTTGTTTCACATGGCTAATGTATGTATCAATCAAATTGTCCTATTCCTAGCATTTATTTACGAAATAAACCAAAATTATCAAAAGAATAATTATATTACAAAATAATTACAAAAGATAAACGATTCTATTCGTGAAATATCGAGCTAATATTACAATTATGTTTCATAAAGACATATAAGCTTAATATCAGCTGCAAAAGATAGGGTGCTATAATAAAAAGGTCGATAAAAAGAAAATAATAGAAAAGTCATAGAGGAAACACTAAAAAAAGAGAATGATTGTTTTTGGGAGGAACTAGGCCGATCATGAAAATTAATAAGAAAAAAGCAACCGTGACATTGGCACTGACGTTTGGACTGACATACACTTCCGTAGCTCCATCTGTTACATACGCATCACCATCATTAAGCGAAATCAATAGCAAAACCGCCGCACAAAAATCATTGAAGGATCAGCTGACAAAGCAGCAGCAAGCGATTCAAAATGAAATGGATGACATGAACAAGAAACAGTTGCAATTGACAAGTGAGATCAGTGATGGCCAATCCGATATAAATCGAACGAACGATAAGATCAACGGACTGAAAGCGGAAATTACAGAAATTAATAAACGTATTGAAGATCGTAAAGCGTTACTTAATGATCGGTTGGTTTCCATCTATAAGAATGGTGGATCCGTTAATTATTTGGATGTCCTGCTTGGCGCTAAGAACTTCGGTGATTTTATTGATCGTACGTTCGCACTCACGACGATTACAAATCAAGACCAAAAAATAATTACAGATCAGAAAAATGACCAGCTTGCGGTGAAGACGAAGAAGGCAAGCGTCGAAAGAAAACAAGCTGCTAATGTGGCGAGCTTGGAAAAGCTGAAAAAGACACTGTCAGAAGTTGTTGCTCTTCAGGAGAAGAAGAGAATCGCTTCGAAGGCGTTGGATAATAAGCAGGATAGTGTATCTGCTCAGCTTGCCTCTCTAGCGAGTGCGGCAGACGATCTGAAACGCGCATCAATTAAGCCGGTTTCCTATAATCCTTCGAATAATCCGAACCAATCCAGTGAGTCGAATCAATCAAGCAATTCGAGTAATTCGAGCAGCTCAAATACGAAGGCTGCACCATCGAACAATGGTGGTGCGTCAAGTAATTCAGACACTCAATCCGTTGGGCTGTCAGCATCTGTTGCAACTGGTGGTATTTCGGGTATCGTCGGATACGGCAATAAATATATTGGTCGGTCAACTTATGTGTTTGGCGCTTCGAATCCGTCAACCGGACAATTTGACTGCTCAGGATTTGTTCATGCAGCATTTGCCGCTAATGGTATCGGTGTCGGACGAAGCACTGGTGCATTGGTAAGCCAAGGCAGGGCGGTAAGCTACGCATCAGCGCAACCTGGTGATCTTGTTTTCTTTGATACATATAAAACAAATGGACATGTCGGCATTTATCTTGGTGGCGGACGTTTTATCGGATCTCAAAGCAGCTCAGGGGTTGCTGTTGTCAGCATGAGCAACTCATATTGGAGTTCCCATTTCCGCGGTGTGGTTCGTAGAATCTTGAATTAATTGGTTTTGTTCTTATGTAAAATAAAGAGGTACGGGAGAAAGAGCTCCCGTACCTCTTTATTTTATATTAATCTTAGAGAAACTAAAATTTTTATCAACGCTGCCTGAGTTATTTGTGACGTTTATGACACCTGTCATGTTTTTTTTATGATTGTTGGAACTGGCACTGATGCATCAGACCGCCTACACTTCTTATAGAGGAGAAAACGGATAACGTAGATAACTTTTATCGTTTTTCTTTAGGAGGTGGGGCTATTGCTGATTATAAAATGTATTCCTCTGATTAAGCATTTTCTGCGTGTGATGTTTTATTATAAAATCAATTTCATTTTTACCTTTGGTGTGCCGCTTTTTTCGATTAGTTACACTATGAGAAGTAAAATTTTTCAACAACCTCAACCATTACCCACCATGGAAATGATTCTTTTCTGGACTGGATACATGATTGTGCTCTATGCGTTGTTAGGCAGTGGACCGGCAATCGTTATGTTGCGCGAGGATCAATTTCTGAAGCAGTTTGTTTTTATTTCAGGCAATCGATGGACAGTTATCGCAGCCAAGTATAGTTCACAGTTAATAGTACTTCTTGTTTCCACCTGGGTGCTCGATATAGTGTGCAGTGTATTTTTTTCTCTCCCGTTCATCACGCTTCTTTGGATTACGCTCGCCATGATTTTCATTTGCGAGCTTCCGATTTATGCGCTTTTCTTGTTTTTCGTCGCATTGAACGTCCGCCAAGAAACGATTCAACCAATCATGAACATACTTATATTCTTTTTTATTGCGCTAACATGGAATGATTTTTCTGGAATAGCCACTGTTGACCATATTATTACGATTATCAATCCAATTGACTATGCGTCACAGGTTGGCCGGGCGCTTCTGTCTCGTATCTTTCCTAATGTCATTTTTTCACCACCGTCTGTAATGGTATTAGCAACCTGTATCTATTTAATGATCGGACTTTTTTCTATAAAACGTATGAAAATATTACCGATTTTTCGAAATTGAGGTGCTCTTGTTGTTGATTAATCATCTGTCATACCATTACCCTAAGAATCACAAAATCATCTTTGACGATCTATCCATAAACATCATGCCAAAATCTATAAATGTTCTGCTCGGTGAGAATGGAGAAGGAAAAACGACACTTTTCGATGTGGTATCCGGATTGATTCGTACCGACGCTCAGATCCATGATAAAGTGCCGGAAAAGGATCTTATATACCAAATCCAAGGCGTGCCGATTTTAAGTACGCTTTGTGGCAAGGATTTGGCAGAACTGATTCTCTGTTCCAGTGGACAATATCGATTCGGAGATATGAATCCTCATTTGTTTGAGAAAAGAATGGAGAATGATAGGGACTCATTCAAGAAGGTCCAGTATCTCTGGAAAATGCAATACGGCAAAATGTCTCCGGGGGAGCGCCGCTGGTTTACCATTCTGCTGTACTGTCTAATTGATAAAACGCTTTATATTTTTGATGAGCCGACGGCCGGAGTAGATTCTTACGCTGCAAGACAAATTATAGAGCAAATCAATTTGCTTCAGGAAAAAGAAGGGAAAACCATATTCATTGCGACACATCGGATTGATGATCTCAGGCATTTTTCGCATTTTCACATTCATGTTCTGTCTCATGGGAAGATTGTGTTAAATGAGAATGAACGAAATTGGATTCAGGCTGCCAAAAGGGTTAACTTACCTTTTCTAAATGTATTTGCTGACGCTTGGATAAATGATAATTGAAAAAATGATTGAATAGAATAGCTTTGGATGATTTACGGAATGACGATTTGTGCGTATTCTAGAGAAAGGGATGCACGGTATGTATGAAAGGAAGTGTGGGTGTGAAGCTGTTTCCAAAATCGACAGGTCCTTACCCCTATCTATGGATACTGATCATTTTTCCTCAATATTTCATCAATGCTTTGCAAGATGACAATCTAACAAGCAAAGTCACCGCTTTAATCACGGGTATTATACTCATTTATGTGTTTCGGCAGATGTATTGGCTGGGTTATCTGGCACTACTCCTTCATTTCTTGCTCGGGATTGCAGCGTTAACCGCTGTTTCTATTGTTGTGGATCCGTCCATGATGTTTTATGCTATTGGCTTGGTGTTTCTGTTTGGTTATATTGAACACGTAAGGAATCTAGTAATTGGTATTGCTGGACTCATTATTGCATATTTGACTGTAGCTTTGGTTGTTAATGGAGATCCGCTTGCATTTGATAACCCGTACCAGGTTGTCTTTTTACTGGTAGAAGCGGTAATTCCGACAGCTGTTTTTATGCACGAACGAACCAAAAACCTGCACCATCAATTGGATCACGCGAATGAACAGATTGTGACGCTGGTAAAGGAACAGGAGCGCGATCGTCTCGCGCGTGATCTGCACGACACGTTAGGGCATACATTGACCATGATCGTTCTCAAAAGTGAACTTGCTCTGCGGCTCATAGATCAGGACCGGGACAAAGTGAGAAGAGAAATCGGCGAAATTGAACAAATAACCCGATCAGCATTGCGTCAGACTCGGGAGATTGTTTCCTCGAACAGGCATCATTCGTTGACGGAGGAACTTAATGAATCAAAACGTTTTCTCGAAATGAAGGGCATCTCTGTCACAATATGTTCTCCGGAGACATGGCCTCAGATTCAGCAGTCGTCTGATGAGACGATGCTGAGCCTCGCTCTGCGAGAAGGAATCACAAATGTAGCAAGACACAGTGCGGCAGAGCATTGTCGCATTGATGCAAGAGTTGAGTACCCAAAATTGGTTCTGGAAGTTAAAGATGATGGGGTTGGAATTGGCAAAGAGCTTTCAGGGGGAAGCGGTATGCATACCATGCGTGAACGTATGCAGTTAGTCGGTGGCACAGTTGATTTTTTAACTGAAGAGAGCGGTACAACCCTTTGTTTTTCATTACCTCTGAATGAGAAGAAAGCTGGTGTGGGTCTATGAGACTGGTGATTGCCGAGGACCAAGGCATGCTGCGCGGAGCACTTGCCCAGTTGCTTGAAATGGAAGATGATATTGAGGTCATTGGTCAGACTGGAAACGGCAGAGATGCAGTTGAGTTAATTAAAAAACAAACGCCTGATCTTTTAATTGCGGATATTGAAATGCCTGGAATGACCGGTTTAGAGGTTGCTGAAGAAATAAAACGATCATGCTCCAGTTGTAAAGTAGTGATCGTGACAACATTCGCACGTCCCGGATACCTCGAACGCGCGATGAAAGCGGGCGCATCCGGATACATACTGAAAGATGAACCGATAAATAACTTAATCGCGCATTTGAGACTCATAAACAATGGAGGCAGGTTTATTAGTCCTGAGCTGGCGACAGCGTTCTATTTTGCCAAAGAAAATCCGCTGACTGAGAGAGAACAGGATGTGTTGCGTCAGGCTTATTCGGGTTGCGGGACACAACAGATCGCGGATCATTTTCATCTAACACGAGGCACGGTACGCAACTATTTGTCAACGGCCATTCAAAAGATGGATGCACATTCGAGACAAGAGGCGGCAAAAAAGGCGAAAGACAACGGATGGATCTAGGTGAGAGGAGCCTATGAATGTTTAAGATAATGATCGTAGAAGATGATTCAACAATGCGTGAGATGATTGCAGAAACATTGGAAAAATGGAAGTTCGATACTAAATCTGTAATTGATTTTGAGCAGGTTGTTGCGTGCTTTATCAGCTATCAACCCGAGCTGATTTTGCTTGACATCAATCTTCCTGTATTTGATGGGTTTTATTGGTGCCAGAAGATTCGCACACTATCAAATGTACCGATTATCTTTATTTCATCACGTGATACGGTAATGGACAAAATCATGTCGATGAATATGGGCGGAGATGATTACATCACCAAACCAATCAATTTGGATGTATTGACAGCAAAAATTAACGCGCTGCTCCGAAGGACCTATTCGTATATGGAGAGCAGTCTTCAAGTTTTGGAATATCATGGCGCGATGCTTCAGCTCACAGAGAATGTACTCATGTACCATGACCAGTCAATTGAACTGACAAAAAATGAGTTCAGAATGATGCACACGTTCATGAAACACGCAGGATCAATTATCTCCAGAGATCAGATCATGCGCGATTTGTGGGAAAATGAAAGCTTTGTTGATGACAACACGTTGACAGTAAACATGGTACGGCTGCGTAAAAAGCTTGATACGCTTGGTATGAAAGAATGGATCAAAACGAAAAAAGGGCAAGGTTATCAGTTGCAATGAAAATAACTAACTATTTGTGCGATCAAAGATTATGGTTCGTTTATTATATAACTTCTAGTGCTTTTCTTACAATCTTTCTGACTGTCGTACCTTCATTGCGACTGAAACTCGGCGATCTTCTGTATCTGCATGGAGTGCTGTTCTTTTTCTTTATCGTTTTTTTACTCATTGATTATTATCGAAAAGCGCGTTATCTGTCAGTGCTGAAACAAGTGGCTGAACGCTATGAGAGGGACCGATTATTTACCATCCCTGACTTCAAGACGCACGAACAGAGAGCGATGGCTCATCTATTGAGTAAAATAGACAAGAATCATCGGCAGCATATGCATCAATTACAATCGGATATCAATGAGAATAAAGATTTTATTCTTGCCTGGGTTCATGAAGTGAAAACACCGATTGCGGCAGGAAAGATGCTGATCGCCGCGAGCGTGGACAAAAGCAAAGATGAGCTCGTTGATAAGTTTGAAGATGAACTTGATGCGATTGATCGTGATGTGGAGCGAGCACTTTATTATTCACGAACAGAAGGTTTTTCCAACGATTATTTAATCAGTGAGTATAAAATGCAGTCGATCATTGACTACTTGCTTAAGAAAAATGCGAAGCTGTTTATCGCTAAAAAGATTAAGGTAGATAGGCGTGGTCTGCAGATTCAAGTGCTGACAGATAAAAAATGGCTGCAGTTTATTATTGATCAGATCATATCCAACGCATTGAAATATATGGATGTTCATGGAACATTGTCGATTACGGGTGAACGATTAGAACGAGGCAGTCGATTACGTATTAAAGATAATGGATGCGGTATTGCGCCGCAAGATTTGCGACGCGTATTTGAAAAGGGTTTTACCGGATCGCTCGGAAGAGAAACAAAGCATGCCACAGGGATCGGACTTTATCTTGTCCAAACGTTGGCTAAGAAGCTTGGCCATCATGTATCCATAACGTCGGCGCAGGGCGAGGGAACGGAAGTCATTTTGGAGTTTCCAGATCATGTTGATTACACGGAAGTTGGGCGCAGAGCAGCAACGTGACGAAAGTGTAAGCTTGCTGCTTAAACTGTAAGCTATTTCGAGGGAACCCCGGCACGTTGTCATTTACAATGAAAAAGTAATGGACGAAACGATAATAAAGGGGCTGTTTATGATGCTGCTGAATGCAAAAGGATTACAGAAAGTCTATGGAAGAAAAGGACAAACGTATACGGCCATTCGAAGTCTTGATCTATCGATTGACAAAGGCGAGTTTGTTGGAGTAATGGGGCCATCCGGTTCGGGGAAAACAACGCTGCTGAACATCATGTCGACGATTGACCAACCTTCTGATGGAACGGTTGAAATTAACGGTCGGAATATGAACACAATGAACGAAAAAGAACTCGCGATTTTCAGAAGAGAGCATTTGGGCTTTATCTTCCAAGACTATAACCTGCTCGATACGCTGACTGTTGAAGAAAATATTGTACTCCCCTTAGCCTTGGCGAAAGTGAACGCGAATGAGATTGAGCGAAGAGTACATGAAACAGCCGACTTTTTGGGGCTGAAGGAACTGCTTAATAAGTATCCATATGAAGTCTCAGGTGGTCAAAAGCAGCGAACAGCCGTAGCACGTGCGACCATTTTCAAACCGGATATTATCTTTGCGGATGAACCGACAGGCGCGCTTGATTCAAAATCAGCTACAACCTTGTTGCGAATGTTGACACGACTTAACGAAGAAGAGATGGCAACTTTACTAATGGTAACGCATGATGCGTTCTCTGCGAGCTACTGTCATCGAATCCTATTCATCAAGGACGGGGAGATCTTCACCCAGCTTGATCGTGGCCGTTTCTCAAGAAAGGAATTTTTTCAGAAGATCCTCGATGTACTCTCCGTTTTAGGGGGTGAGGCAAGTGACCTTATTTGAGCTTGCCCGCCGAAATATGGCACGAAATTTCATTCAGTATTTTCTCTATTTCGGTTCAATGATCATCAGTGTGCTGATTTTCTTCATCTTTGTGTCTATTCAATATAATGACGAGGCGCAAGCGGCTGCCGCGGATTCTGTTAAAATCAACACCGCATTTCAAGCGGCTTCGATTGTTCTGCTGATCTTTGTTGCTCTATTCATCTGGTACTCCAACAGCTTTTTCACAAAAAGACGCAAGAAAGAAATCGGTTTGTATGCACTGATGGGTTTGCGCAAAAAACAGATCGGTTGGATGCTTTTCTTTGAGAACTTAATTCTTGGTCTGATGTCACTTGCCGTCGGTATGTTCATAGGTATGCTGCTTTCAAAATTTTTTATTATGATTCTGATGAAATTGATGCACATCACTGTGGCGGTTCATTTTTCCATTTCATTGCCCGCTATTCTTGAGACGATTATTGTCTTTCTCGTTATCATCGTGACGGCCTCGTTCTATGGCTACCGCTTGATCTATGGTTTTCAACTTGTGGAACTCTTTCGTGATGAGAAGAAAGGCGATCGTGAGCCAAAAGTATCCATTTTTCAGGCGCTTCTTGCCGTTGCACTCATTGGTACCGGTTACTTTCTCGTACTTCAAGATTTGAAACCACCGCTTTGGCGACTGCCTATTGTCGCGCTTATGATGCTCTTATGCATCATTGCCGGCACCTATCTGCTCTTTCGCTCATTGACAGTTTTTATTCTCAAACAAATGCGCAAGCGAAAAAATGTCTATTATAAAGGGACAAATGTAATTGGTATCTCGCAGCTTTTGTATCGGATGAGAGGAAACGCGCGCGTGCTGACGGTGATTGCAGCGATGAGCGCGGTGACCCTGGTGTCTGTGGGAACTAGCTATAGTTTTTATTACAATGCGGGCGAGTGGACTAAAAATAATTTTCCGCATAGCTATAAGTACGTCATTCCAGTGGATCAGCAGGATAAGGCAGAACAGTTACTCTACAAAGCATTGCGGGCAGATGGAGAGCAGCATAAAGTTACCTCTCACGTGTCTGTCCCTGCGCTCAACTTAGACGTGCAAATGTTGGAATATGATGGCGGATCAGCAGAATTCGACATCATTTCTGAAGCTGTTTATAACCAAGTGGCGGCGCGTTACGGGCAGAAGGATCGAATTCATCTCATCGGAAATGAAGCAACAATGCTGGCAAAATTTTATGAGAAAAAATTTAAGAAAAGTTATATTGGTCACAATGGCAAGATAGGATCAGTCGAGAGTTATGAAAATGGCGGAAAGAAAACGTTTGTCCATTACGTTAGCTATGAGCGCACGAAATTTTTGCAGTCAACGACGGTCGTGGTGAGTGACACAATGTTTCAGAAACTAGCAAGGGTGAGCAAACCATTGATTTTGAACCAAATTGATGTCTCCGGTCAGGAACATTTAGGAAAAGTGGATGACCAATTTTTGATTGCCATGAATAATCTTGAAAAAAAAATCAAAGAAAGGAATGCTCACTATTACGGTGTATTCAGTTTCTATGGCATCTACCATTCGACCATGACAGCCTACGGATTGATCATGTTCTTGGGTGCTTTTCTTGGCCTTGTTTTCCTGCTGGCGACCGGCAGCATTATTTATTTCAAACAGCTGAACGAAGCTGCGCAGGAAAAGCCGCAGTATGCAATTCTGAGAAAAGTGGGCCTGACAAACAGAGAGATTAGAGGAACAATCGCGAAACAAGCAGCCTTTATCTTTGTTCTGCCGCTTGTAATGGGTGTTTTGCATAGTACGATCGCGTTAGGAGCGCTATCACGTATGATTGACGATGATCTGACCGTTCCAGCTGTGATTTGTATGGGAATCTATGCGCTCATCTATTTTATTTACTATTTGTTTACCGTGCGCGCGTATACAAAGATGGTCACCTCATAAAACAAGAGCAACAAACCCAATCAATACTTGGAGCGAGCAATTCACAAATGCACATTGATTCTTTGTCGAAAATGTGCGCGTGCTGATACAAATGGGGACATGACTGCATAAGATATAGAAAAATAGAGGAGGATGCAGTATGTTTATTCTCATCGTTGTGATGTTTATTCTCCTTATCATTGTGGGTCTTTTCTATTGACAAATGATCCCGATGTCAACCGGTTTTCAGGTCATAAATGAAATCCGGTTTTTTGCACAGGCAAGAAAATATAAAAGTTAAGAATTTAAGGAAAACTATCCGGACGTTCATCCAAAAATCAAAATAAAAGTGTCAAACAATTTTTTGTGAACTGCTTCTTCCAAACTAGTGTTTAGTCGACAAAAAAACCCCGTTCAGAATTTGCCGGAAATGTGTGACAATAAAGGTATCTTAATTATGCGAAAGGAAGTGCCTGCAGCGATGCCAAACATCGTTTCTTTCAAATTCAACCCAGCGGAACTGAAACTAAACAAATTCATTGATTTCTATGGTTACTGCACGCAATGGAATCAAAATATTTATGTATATGGTAAAAATGAATCGCAAAAGGTTCATCGTCTTTCTGAACTTCTTTCCTTTATTTTGTTTTCTCATGATCATGAATGCCTGATCGTTATTGAGGGTAGTGGAATTGATGAAACAAAAGACTATATTACCAAACACTTAGTTGGTGGTGTTCAGACAGCCTAAGTAGGGTTTGCGTATAGTGTGATGCCCAATCTAAAATGTGACAAATCCGTGAATTATCTTTTCAATATGGTATAGTATGAATAGCGTAAATTCATATTGAAAGGGTAGGAGTTGCATGACAACAATTGAACGCATAAGGACAGCGCCGATCAGTCCTGAAAATGATCCGTGGGAAGCCTATTTTGATGTGGAGCACTATGGACATTTAACACTGACGAATGTGGAGTTTACCACAACCACGCTCTGCAACATGAGGTGTGAGCATTGCGCGGTGGGCTATACCTTGCAGAAACGTGATCCGGATGCCCTTCCATTAGACTTGATTTTCAAACGGCTTGACGAAGCGAAAGATCTTCACGCTTTAAGTATCACAGGCGGCGAACCGATGCTGTCACTCAAGTCGGTGAAAGAGTATGTGGTACCCATCTTAAAGTATGCGCGTGAACGCGGATTGAGAACCCAGATCAATTCGAATCTGACGCTTGATCTTGCGCGATATGAACTGATTATTCCATATCTTGACGTACTTCATATTTCGTTTAACTATGGAAGCTTCGAAGATTATTCCACTATTGGTTTCGCTATAATGGAGAAGAAACCGAAAATAGAAGCACAACGGCTGTTTTTTGATCGCATGATTGAAAACGCGCGGGAACTGACAGCACGTGGCGTCATCGTTTCAGCGGAAACGATGATCAATAAGCGGACATTGCCGCATCTCGAACGGATTCACGAACAAGTGGTAGCGATGGGGTGTCAACGGCACGAAGTACATCCGATGTATCCGAGCGATTTTGCCAGCGCGTTACAAGTCGCCTCACTTGATGAGATTCGATCCGGTATTCATCGTTTGCTTGATTGTCGTGACCAGAACGTGTGGATGCTGTTCGGTACCCTGCCATTTTATCCTTGCAATAAAAATGAGAAGGATCTGGCATTGCTTGAACGTCTGTATCATGAGAAAAATGTAACGGTTCGTAATGACCCGGATGGCCGTTCTCGGCTTAATGTTAACATTTTTGATGGCAATATTATCGTGACTGATTTTGGCGATGCGCCGGCACTGGGCAACATTAAAACAACAGCACTTGAAGATGCTTATCAACACTGGTTGATGACCCCGCTCGCAAAATCGCTGAATTGTCATTGTCCCGCGGTCAAGTGTCTCGGGCCCAATGTACTTGTCAAAAATACTTATTATAAAGACGTTGATTTTATGCAGCGAAAAGCGCTGATTGCACGGTGATTCACAACTATTTATAATAAATTAAAAGGTCCTCTGCTTTTTTTTGCAAAGGACCTTTTAATCTATTAAATATCTAAAGCCGCTTTGAGATAGAGCTTTAGGGCATCAATTTGAGTTGCGGCACCAACCGCTTCGTGCCCCAGTAGTGCCGCTTCTAGAGCAATTCCATCGCTCGTGTTAATAAAAAAACGTGTAATTGCTTCAATAGGCTGCTGTGGACTAAATTCGCCACGGCGAACGCCTTCTTGGAAAAGACGTAAAAAAATGGATTGCCCTTTCAGATAACGATTTCTTAAATACGTTTTTCGTTCCTCATTGCGCCATCCGGTGACAAAGTATTCATAGACGGCTATGGAAAAAGGAGTACCAGCTTCATGCGCTAATGCCTCTAAATAATCTTGAACCGCGTTCCACATGCTTGTGTGTTTCTCAATAAGCGAATGAATAAACTTCTCAAATTCCATATTATTGTCTTCCAATAATGCGCGCATCATTTCTTCGGTGCTTGAGAAATACTGATAGACACCGCCGCGGCTCATTCCGGCTTCATTCACAATGTCCTGCATCGTGGCCGGTTCAAAGCCCTTGCTGGAAAAAACACTCTGGGCGGCTTGAAGGATTTGCTTTCTTCGTTGCGCGAAATGAGCTTCACTCACCTTTGGCATCGTCATACCTCCTGTTTTTTCCAGTATATCACAATCAATTCTCCATCGATCATGAGCTTTGCATATCACCGGTACGCGTTTCGCTCAATTAAAGGCTATATGTTCCCGCGCCGAGTCTGTCTGGTTCAGGCATCCGGCGCAAAATCGGCAGAGCGAGCCAATATAAAGAAACAAATAAGAGACTTGCCCCAATACTGATGAAAATAGGACCGACACCCCATAGATGTGCGATTTGTCCGCCAAATAATGATCCAAGCGGCATGGCACATCCGCCGGCACTGATCATAATGGTATAGATTTGTGCCAAATGTTCTTGCGGAACAGCCTTCTGCAACGCTGAAACAAAAAGAATATTTGTCATGCCAGTTGGAACCAGACTAGCCGCGTATAGGATAAGCGACAGACTGTTCAGTGATGTAAAATAAGAGATCAGCCATGAGATTCCAGATAAGAAAAACCCGCAAATAACCAACCTTCCTAACATAAATTTTTTTACTAATGGGGCTGCAGCTGCGCCGATAAGTATTCCGATTGTTTCCGCTGATTGATAAAAGCCGTACCATTGCGCGCCGCCGCGTCCTGCTGCATAAGCGGGTAATGTGGCGTTGAGCATTCCGAAGACCAGATTGGCGATAATAGTCGCCGGTATAAATTGGATAATAAAGGAACCAGATACTATTTTTAATCCGGAAGTGAGATTATTCCAATATTCTTTGAATTTTTTCTTCAGATCTGTTGGTTTATCAGGTTCCTTTTGGACTTTCATTGTTCTTATAATCAGAAGAAAGCAGACGATACTGCAACCATTGAAAAGAATTGACAAAAGATAGAGCGTTAAGGGTGAAATAAAGACGATCAGAATTCCTGCCAGACTAGTGAAAATGATGGTGAATGCTTGATAACTCACGTTCATCAGAGCATTTGCTGCGGCGTACTGTCCTTCTTGAACAAATTCCGGAATCAAGGACATTTCCGCAGGGTTACTGAACATACCTAAAACAGCCACGATCGGCGTGAGTACGATGAGCGCTGCGGCAGAGTGCCAAAACGTAGTAAACATAATGTAAGTGATGACCACCGAAACGATTTGACCGAGTTCGGTCGTCCAAAGCAATCTCTTTTTATTCATTCGATCAACGAGCGGACCGACCAGAAATTGAAACATCATGGGGGCGAGTGCAAGAAAACCAACTAAGCCAGTGTAAAAAGTATCTTGAGTAAGGTGGTAAATGTACCAAATCAGTGAAACGTTGTACAGGCTCATTCCAATTGTGCTGAGTGCGCGCCCTGAAAGGAGTTTCCAAAAATTAGCCGACATATCATTCATCTCCAAAAAAGTATAATGACACCAATGTCGTTATTATAAACGACATTGGTGTCATTATCAACAGCTTTCACTCAAATAAATTTTTGTGACTATGCATGTGAAACGAGTCGAAAAATATGTTAATCTTTTTTTAACAAGTTGAAAACAGATTGTAAATCTACTGCGTTCTGTTAGAATGGAGTTTGGGCTCTTTTTCAGTTGAACAAGGCTTAGACTCATATTTGTTTCGGCTGACAAAAGAATTTTGATTATGATATGGAGAGGTGGACTTTGTGCACTTTTTGTCGAAAAATGACAAGTTTTTGAATATGCTTTCAATTATCTCACTAAATTTGGAGGATGCTGCAAAATTCTTTGATGAAAGCAAAATTAAGAATGAAGACGACCTACACGAATTTTCCCGAAAAATGAAAAATTATGAACGTAAGGGTGACTCTTATGTTCACGAACTCATTATTGCCTTGAACAAAACCTTTGTCACACCACTGCAGCGTGAGGATATTCTTGAACTGGCAATGAAAATGGACAATGTATTAGATGGCTTTGAAGAATGGTCGATGAGGCTCGAAATATATGGTATCTCTCACGCGGATGAATTCATGGTTGAATTTGTTGGTATCCTCTATGAATCATGTAAAGAAATTAATCAAGCGATTACGCTGATGAGTAAAAAAAATCTTTCCGGCATTCGCAATAGTGTGATCAAAATAAATGATTACGAAACGCAATGCGATGATTTACTTGTGAAGTGCATTACAAGTCTCTTTAAAAATGAAAAAGATGCAATTAAAATCATTCAGTACAAAGAATTATACGAAATGCTTGAAAGTGTTGCGGACAGTTGTGAAGATGTCGCAGATACTCTTGAAACAATCATGATGCGTAACGCTTGACAGTATTAACGAATCTTGGTGCGACTATCTTTTTGTATCGGTTATTCTTAATGAAGAATAGGCAAGCAATACAGAATTCACGCATTCATTTTTACGCGGAAAGGGTTTTATAATCATGGAAAGTTTGTTTGCGTTGACGCTGATGATTGTATTTTTGGCGTTTATGTTCGACTTTATTAATGGCTTTCATGACACAGCCAATACCATTGCCACATCTGTTTCTACCCGTGCGTTGCGGCCTCGAGCTGCTATTATACTGGCAGGAACAATGAACTTTCTGGGGGCAATTACATTTACCGGAGTTGCTCAGACAATTAGTAAAGGAGTCATTGATCCTTTTTCTATTAAAGATGAAACGACGGGATTAATTATTGTGATGGCTGCACTGATAACAGCGATCCTGTGGAACCTTGCCACGTGGTTTTTGGGAGTGCCGAGCAGTTCATCGCATGCGATCATCGGTTCACTGGCCGGCTCAGGTATATCGGCACTTGGCTTTGGCGCGTTAAATTATGAAGGATTTATTGAGATTTTCGAGGCTTTAATTTTTTCACCAATTGCCGCGATAACAATTGGCTTCATAGTAATGAAGCTTTTTACACTCCTTTTTCACAATTTTTCTTTGACGAAGACCAATAGGCATTTTAGAATATTTCAAATATTTACCGCTGCCCTTCAATCATTCGCACACGGCACGAACGATGCACAGAAAACGATGGGTATTATCACTATGGCATTAGTAGCATCGAATTATCTCACAGCGGTTGAAATACCAATGTGGGTGCGTATCGCTGCCGGATTGGCTATGGCGATGGGTACATCTGTTGGCGGATGGCGAATTATTCATACGGTAGGCAGCAAAATCATGAAGATTCAACCGATTAATGGAGCGGCAGCTGACCTATCTTCAGCTACGATCATTTTTGGTTTTACCTTTATCCATTTTCCTGTCAGTACGACACACGTGATCACTTCATCGATCTTGGGCGTTGGCTCAGCGGAACGTGTCAAAGGCGTGAATTGGGGAATGGCTATAAATATTCTGATTACATGGGTGATTACCCTGCCTTTTACTGCACTTGTCTCTGCTGTCATTTATCGTTTATTAAATTGGATCCTTTAATGAGCTCGCTTATACGGGCTTTTTTTTTATTTACTGGATTGAGTACACATAGTTCTGACGCAATTCTACGGATGCATGAACGTTTAATTAATTATGGATTAGCTGAAATCGGTACAAGTTCAATACTCTGGTAAGAAAATAAAAGAATAAGTGAAGTGAACATGCAATTAAGGGTTCGCCTGTGCTAGAGACTTGTCGACCCCAAGATCTCTAACAGTTAGTGGTGAAAGTTTTGCATAAAAGCGGTTACAAGCAGGGGGATAAAAAATAATAAAATGATGACCGGCCACTGGCCGGAAACATTATTGATCAATAGGTGTGTAATAACTTCGTTATATTTGCGCACTCTCAAGTGATGGTGAATGCTTTTCCTGTACTTCAATAATCAATAGATCGAGTTCTTGACTACACCGCAATGTTTGCTCGGCATACAGACCATAACGTTTCGCAGTATTTAATAATTCCTGTCTTTTCTTCTCTATATTTTTTGAATAAACGGTACTAATTTCCTGGGATATACATACCGCTGGAAATTCAGACATGAACACATAGCCCCTCCCGACACTGTATAAACTACCGATATTAAATCTATTATAGCATGTCCTTTTTTTTTGTCTACTAAATGAACGAAGGCTCTATCAAAAGTAGTCGTTTTGCGTATTACAATTTATAATGAAACACAGGGGGGAAGATGAATGAAGCTATCAGACCTGGAATTGATCACTATATTATCCGACGAAGGTAATATGCGAAAAGCCTCTGAACGGCTCTTTGTATCTCAACCTGCCCTAAGCCAGAGGCTCCAATATATTGAACGTGAATGGAATACTCAATTATTTGTCCGTTCAAAGCGCGGCGTAGCATTAACTGCAGAAGGTGAACTCGTTGAACGTTTCGCGCGTGAAACGCTGGAACGGGCGGCAGAGACTCGCGCTGAGCTCCAGGCACATGAGTCGGAAATCCATGGGACACTGAAACTCGCGGTCTCATCAGTGAATGGTCAATACTGGCTTCCTGATGTTCTGAAAACTTTTGTTGAATCTCATCCGCTCGTAAAGATTTCGCTGACAACGGGTTGGTCGAGCGAAATTTTGAAGCAGATGTATCGGGCGGATTGCCATGCTGCGATCGTACGCGGTACGCCAAAGTGGGGTGGAGGAAAGGTATATCTGTTTTCCGACCCGCTAAATTTTGTGGATTCGAAGATCTCCACATTAGAAGAACTGAAGAATGAGGAACGTCCTTATATTCAGTTTCGCAGTGACTCGTCATACGATCAAATCATTCAAAATTGGTGGCATTCGCAAAATTTAAGATTGCCTGTTCGCACGATTATGGTGGATCAGATTGAGACGTGTAAACAGATGGTCACGCACGGAATTGGTTACGCGGTTCTGCCGTCGATCAGTCTCACAGAACGAGATACGGTGAACAAGATTTTACTGCTGGATCATCAAAATCAGCCGATTGTTCGCGAAAATTGGCTTTTATACGATCGAGAGGCACTTCATCTTGATCAAGTTCTTGCGTTTGTAAACCTGGTGAAACATAGACTTTTCTCGTGAAATTAGATAATATAGCAATGAAATGACAATTAGGAGGAACGTTCATGAAGCAGATGGATGCGTATGAAATTATTTCATTTTTGCAAAACAGTGTTAAGAAAACACCGGTAAAAGTTTACATAAAGGGTGAGTTGACATCTTTATCATTCGGTGAAGATGTTCACACGTTTATTAGTGGACAAGCGGGTACCCTGTTTGGCGATTGGCAAGAAATTGAACCGGTTCTTGCAGCAAACAAAGATAAAATTAGCGATTATGTAGTTGAAAACAACGCCAGAAATTCTGCGGTGCCATTACTTGATTTGAAAGGCATTGAAGCGCGTATTGAACCGGGGGCGCTGATCCGTGAGAAGGTTGAGATTGGTAAGCAAGCGGTGATCATGATGGGGGCTGTTATTAATATTGGCGCTGTTGTAGGCGAGGGAACGATGATCGACATGAACGCAGTGCTTGGCGGACGCGCGACGGTAGGAAAAAACTGCCATATCGGTGCTGGCGCGGTACTTGCTGGTGTTGTCGAACCACCATCTGCACAACCGGTTGTTATTGAGGATGATGTTCTTGTTGGTGCTAACGCAGTTGTTCTAGAAGGTGTACATATTGGAAAAGGTGCGGTTGTTGCCGCCGGAGCGATTGTCACCAAGGACGTTCCGGAATACACAGTTGTCGTTGGCGCACCGGCCCGTGTCCTTAAGAAGATTGATGAGAAGACGCGTTCGAAAACAGAAATTATGCAAGAACTGCGTCAGCTATAATAAATACGGGTGATTGCTCGCAAAATGGGAAGGGATCAATCATGGACTATATTGGGATCAGACGTGCTTTGCATCAGATTCCGGAGCTCGGCTTTGAAGAAGTGGACACACAGGCGTTTCTATTAGAACAGATTCAGCGGCTGCCCCAAGATCGGATTCAAATGAAAAAGTGGAAGACCGGATTGCTTGTTCGTGTGTCAGGTACTGATCCTTCAAAGCTCATTGGATTTCGTACAGATATTGACGCACTTCCGGTCAAAGAAAATACTGGATACGATTTTCAATCCAAGCATGAAGGAAAAATGCATGCGTGCGGTCATGACTTTCATATGACAATTGCGCTGGGCACTCTTGAGAATATTGTGCTGCATCCGGTAAAAGAAGATACACTATTCATTTTCCAACCAGCTGAAGAAGGACCTGGCGGGGCATTGCCAATGATGGCAAGTGACGAATTCAAATCATGGAAACCGGATCTAATCTTTGCGCTGCATGTGTCACCGGAGTTTCCTGCGGGTACGGTCGCCACAAAAGAAGGGATTCTTTTCGCGAATACATCTGAGCTCTTCATTGACTTCAATGGTAAAGGCGGTCATGCTGCAAGTCCTCATTTAACTCATGATACAATTGTCGCCGCCAGCCATTTTATAGTCGGGCTTCAGACAATTGTCGCGCGCCGGGTTAATCCGCTGCATTCCGCCGTACTCACGATTGGAAAAATCACCGGTGGATTTAAGCAAAATATCATTGCTGAGCATGCTCGTGTTGAAGGAACAATAAGGACACTACGGCAAGATACTATGGCGCTGATTAAAGATGATATAGAACGGCAAGTTAAAGCGATTGAAATTGCCTACCAATGTAAGGGAACAATTGATTATGGAGCCAATTATTACCAAGTATTCAATCGTAAAGAATATATTGATCCATTCATACTCTTTTGTAAGGGTAAAGATTTCCCATATATCATTTGTGATGATGCGATGGCAGGCGAGGACTTTGGCTATTTCTTGAAAGAATTACCCGGATTCATGTTCTGGTTAGGAATCGGTAAAACGTCCAGCTTACACTCGGCGGATTTTAAGCCTGATGAAGCAGCACTCGCTCAAGGAGTTAAGGTGGTTAGCACGTATATTAGAGAAGGCATTTAAACAAAATAGAATGAATGAGTCAATCAACCGGAACGAAAAGAATTTTTCGTTCCGGTTTCTTTTTTTTTGTGTATGAATTGCTTATAAGCGTATTAATGGGAGATCAGGTAGTTACGTGCTATCATTAATAAGTGACAGCGGAATGAAAAATTTAATAAGCATATTATTTGATAAAATTAGTTCTAAATGATAATATAGCGACCCGTTTTTATGGTTAATATTCTTTTGCATCAGTATTTATAATTAATTTAAATTAATTATCATTTAATATTGACTTAAATTAATTGCAATACTATAATTAGTGACATAGCCTCATGATCCATGAGGAAAGAAGCTAATTTTTGGGAGGTATTATCGAAATATGGTAGAACGTCTTGTAAGTGCAAAGGCCCCTTTATTTAACCTTGACAGTGTCAATGCGGATGGTTCATTCGGTAAAGCGAATTTGGAAGAGAACATTAAAGCTGGAAAGTGGACAGTTTTTTTCTTCTATCCAATGGATTTCACTTTTGTATGTCCGACTGAAATCACGGCATTTAGTGACCGTTATGAAGAATTTCAAGATATTGGTGCGGAAATCATTGGTTGTTCCTGTGACACAATCTACACACACCAAGCTTGGATGAAGACTTCGAGAAGAGAAGGCGGCATTGGCAAAATTAACTTCAGTCTTGCGGCTGACCACACTCACGAAGTTGCAGAAAAGTACGGTGTACTTATTCCTGAAGAAGGTGTTGCACTTCGAGGCTTGTTTATCATAAGTCCTGAAGGTGATCTTCGTTACTCAGTTGTCAATGACAACAATATCGGTCGTGATGTTGACGAAACATTGCGTGTTCTTCAAGCGCTTCAATCCGGTGGACTATGCCCAGCAAACTGGCACCCTGGTGATGAAACACTGCACGTGTGATTCGGAAAATATCAGAACCAAATAATAAATATCGGCAGAATAACTGCTTTTGATAAACAGGACAATTTGTCCTGTTTTTTCATATGTGAAGGAAGGTAAAATTTTCGGTGGAATGATTAGAGACACCTCTGTTACTTGCCTTTGCCCAAGACTTCGTAAAGACAGTTTTTTTGATCAGTTTAAATCAATAACTCTGGATGAAAATTAAAAATGATCACAGATAAGATCTGTCATGCGAGGAGCGAAAGACTTGTTGTCTGCATTCAATCTGTTAAAATGGGGGGTACTGCAAGATCATACATAAAGAATTGTTCCACATTCTATAAGAGTCTGTTCAAAAAGGAGGAAAAAAAGAGCCGAGTTCAGGCAAATCACCACGTCCTTGTGGCACGCCTGACACTAGCTCGTCCTGAGCGGATGCAAATGATACGTGAGGAGAGGAGAAACAAGCTGACGCAGAACTTCCGCAGGATGCGGTGACTTTCGCGTTATGTACAGGACGTGCATGTTCTTAGCGAAAGAACCTATCTCCTCTTAGTGAAAGATCCTTATTATTTATCCCGGACTTTTTGAACACCTTCTAAAAGCGGAACAATAGGGGAAGGGGCTGCATAGTGAATATATTCAAAAGACTGAAACCATTCTATTGGCCAGATAGGAAGTATTTGTTTGGATCTCTGTTATTTCTCATTCTCAGCAGTGCAATCACAATCGTGTATCCGATTGTTTTGCAACTGACCATTGATCAAGCAATTATCCGTCGGAACATTTCGCTTATTCCGATTTTATCTATTGGCTTTGTACTTATAATGGCTGTTAAAGGATTCTCAAGTTACTATAGTCAATATTGGGGCGATATGTTCGGTGTCAGCTCAGTTTTTCACTTGAGAGAGGCACTTTATAAGAAACTACAATATCTTCCTTATCACTATTATGACAGTGCGAAAACCGGAGATTTGATGTCGCGACTGACAGCCGATGTTGAAGGATTCCGTTTTTTTCTGTCTGCAGGATTTACGCAACTTGTTAATTTTGTTGTCTTGGTTGGATTCAGCATTGCACTCATGTTTTATTATTCTTGGGAACTGGCACTTGTCACATTGGCGATGCCTCCTTTTCTTTGTGTGAGTGTTTTTCGCTTTGACAGGCGAGTTCACCCTGCATTTCGTAAAATTCGGCTGTCACTGGCAAGCATGAATACACGTGTCCAAGAAAATATTAGCGGCATGAACACGATTAAATCGCTAGGCAGAGAAAATTTTGAAATAAACCGTTTCTCAGAGAGTAATCAAACATACAGAACGAGAAACTTGGTAACCGCTGATATATGGGCAAAATATTTTCCACTAATGGAACTTATTGGAAACATAAGTACGGTCTTCATACTAGCACTTGGCGGCTATTTTGTTATATCCGGACATCTAGCACCAGGGGCACTGGTCGCTTTTTTCAGCCTTGTCTGGTATATTATGGATCCTTTAATGAGTCTTGGATTTATGATCAATACTTTTTCACAATCGAAGGCTTCCGGAGAGCGCCTGCTTCAAATTCTTGACGAAAAAAGTGACATTGCGACTCCAAAAGATGCGTTTCAAAAGGAGCGTCTTGACGGAGATGTTGTTTTTCAAAAAGTATCTCTTCTTTATCCAAATGAAAAAGTGCCTGCACTTGAACAGATTAGCTTTGAAGCAAAACCGGGGAATGTTATCGGTTTAATGGGAGCTACAGGTTCAGGAAAATCAAGTATTACTCAGCTTATCGGACGTTTTTATGATGTGACTGGCGGCGAAGTTCGCATCGATGGCTGCCCGGTTAAATCTTACGACTTGAAGTCTCTTAGGAAGAATATCGGATATGTATTGCAAGAAAATTTCCTTTTCTCATCAACCATTCGGGATAATATTGCTTATGGAAATCCGAAAGCCACGATGGAAGAAGTGGTGCAGGCGGCAAAACGTGCTGAAGCAGATGAATTCATTCGTACGCTGCCGAACGGCTATGATACGGTTCTTGGTGAGCGAGGAATGGGACTATCAGGTGGTCAGAAGCAGCGCATTTCGATTGCTCGAGCTCTGCTTGTCAACCCAAGCATCTTAATTTTGGATGACGCAACAAGTGCAGTTGACATGCGTACTGAAGGATTAATACAAAAGGCATTTAAAGAATTGATGAAGGGCAGAACAACATTCATCATTGCCCATCGAATCTCATCCTTGCAGATGGCGGATCAAATCCTTGTACTTGAACATGGCCGAATTAAAGAACGTGGAAACCATGATGAATTAGTCCGCCATGATGGTGTTTATCGAAGAATCTATGATATTCAATTTAAGGATCGTGATCTTATAAAGCAGCAAGTCGCACGTCCGGGGAGGAATCGGTGATGAAGAGCGAAATGGGAAAAGAACGATTTTTCTATCCTGAGGACCGGGTGATTGAAAAACCATTCAATTGGAAGCAGCTGCTTCGACTTTTTAACTATTTAGGTCCCTATGTAAAGACGCTGATTCCGAAGGCAGTCGCGGCTATGGTTGTTACGACAGTTATTCGACTCATTATTCCGATTATAATTGGCGTTTATGCGTTTGATCAGGCGATTGACGGAAAAAATTACAACATGCTTTACTGGCTAGTCGCAATAACCGCTTTGTTATATGGACTGTCATTTGTCAGCAATTGGTACAGAATTCGGACGACAAACCAACTCGGTCAGTATGTGATTCATGATTTGCGGGAGAGTTTATTTAATCACATTCAATATCTGTCTCACCGATTTTTTGACTCGAGGTCGGCTGGTTCAATTCTTGTTCGTATCATTAACGATGTCAACTCAATGCAAGACTTGTTTACCAACGGGGTTATCAATACTCTGATGGATATTGTTACCTTGATCGGTATTTTTGTGATTTTGTTTGTGCTCAGTCCACCTCTTGCAATCGCAGTTTTGATTGTCATTCCGTTGATGTTCTTTATCTCAACGAAGTTGCGGCGCAGTATTCGCCGTGCATGGCAAAAAGTGCGTATGAAAATGTCAAAGTTGAATTCCCATTTAAATGAGAGTATTCAAGGAATACGTGTGACACAATCGTTTACTCAAGAAGAAGAGAACAGAGCTTATTTTAACGGAGTCAACACGGAGAACTTTTTAGCATGGAAAGAGGCTTCACGAAAAAATGCGATGTTTCGGCCATTTGTCGATCTATCCAATGCAGTTGGATCAGCAATTTTAATCTGGTTTGGCTCATTTCTTATCCATCAGAACTCGATTGAAATCGGAACTTTTGTGTCCTTCGCTTTTTATCTTGGTATGTTTTGGGGGCCGATTTCACGTCTTGGTCAAGTGTATAATCAACTACTTGTTGCTATGGCATCATCGGAACGAATTTTTGAATTTCTGGATGAACAGCCAAGTGTTCCAAATAAAAAAGATGGAACGAGCATGAAAAATGTGCGCGGTACGATCGATTTTGATCACGTGGAATTCAGCTATACCGGCAAACGAAAAGCACTCAAAGGAATTTCATTTCATATTCCGGCAGGAGAGACTTGGGCTCTGGTTGGACACACAGGGTCAGGAAAAACGACGATTGCCAACCTGATTAGTCGCTTCTACGATGTGACTGCGGGTACCGTTCGTTTTGATGGTATCGATGTGCGCGATCTTGATTTGCGTGAATTGCGCGCAAGTGTGGGAACAGTGATTCAGGAGACCTATGTTTTCTCTGGAACAATCATGGATAATATTCGCTTTGGTAACCCGGACGCGACTGATGCGGAGGTTATTCAGGCGGCAAAGGCAATTGGCTCAGACACATTCATTCAAAGTCTTCCGAATGGCTATCTTACTGAGGTAGAAGAACGAGGCAATATTCTTTCTGTTGGTGAGCGGCAGCTCATTTCTTTCGCACGAGCCTTGCTCTCAGATCCGAAAATTCTCATTCTTGATGAAGCAACGGCAAGCATAGACACAGAGACGGAAGCAGTTATTCAAACAGCGCTGAAACAATTATTGAGAGGGAGAACATCCATAATCATCGCTCATCGTTTATCCACGATACGAGATGCAGACCAAATTGTTGTACTGAACGAGGGAGATATTGTTGAAAAAGGTACTCACCAGCAACTAATGGAGCTGCAAGGCAGGTATTTTGATTTGGTGCTCAGTCAGTACAATGCTCTCGACGGAGTATCATAATTAATCTTTCTATTGAGCACACGGCTGAACAAGAATTGATGTTTTTATCATTGCAGTACTTTGTATCATTCATTGAGTTAAGATTGCCGGATGGTTCTTTGGTATAATAGTTATGCGTGCCGCAATAGTGCGGAGAGCCCGCAGATTGGAGAGAGCAGGTCATGGTGCAACAATTGATTATGATCACCCTGTGGATTATTATTTACGGGTATATGATCACGGCATCAATTGAATTCGGAACGGGTTTCTATTTGTTTTATGGACAACTTCTTATAAAACAAGAGCGTCTTTATATGCCGCTTCAAAATTGGCTGTCACCAGTCTCAGAGCTTATAAATATTGGCTTTGTTCTTATTTTTACAGCTGTGATCGGTTTATCTCCCGAGATTGTTCTTAACTTTCAAACGCCATTGGTGTTCTGTGCTGTACTCGCGATCCTTCTCACAGTTCTCAAAGGTGCTTTCTTTGCGATGGCCGAGCTTCTGCCAAAAGGAAGAAAGGCAAGCAAATTCTTTTTTGCCGGAAACGGTGTATTGGGGATCTTTATTCCAACGGTGCTCAGTATCACGCTGGTGATTAGTGAAGGCGGCTTTTCTATTTATGGGGCGGGAGGCCTTTTCGATTTTCTTACGTACATGTTTTCTAATTTATACTTTTGGTCTGTAATGGTCATTGCTATTGTCAGTATTTTTTACATAGGTGCGATGCATCTTGTTTGTTTTGCCTCATTGATCGGAAATCGGAAATTAACGGATCATTTTAGAACGATCGCACTCTTTATGAGTATGCCGACGGTGCTGGCAAGTGGCTTTGTTTTTCTGGGGATTGAGCTTCAGAATCCGGATCATTTTCTTGCGATGCTCGGCGATTCATGGTTGTTCATGTTCTCGCTTATTTGTTTGCTAGTCGCTGTGACACTCGTATTCTTGAGAAAATATCGGTTTGTTTTCACTTTGGTCATGTTGCAATATTTTTTCGCTTTTTTCGGGTATACGGTTACACATCTCCCGTTTCTCATTTATCCGGATATAGTGATTGATTCACAACTATCCAACTGGGGTCAGTCAGGGTGGTTTTTCCTGATTACGTTAATTACCGCACCTACGTTACTATCGCTTCTCCTCTTAATGAGGAGACGTGGCGTGTTGCGAAATGCAGCATTTCGAAAATCTAATTAGAAAACGTGTCTATTGTTTCTCTGCTGTATAAAAAAGTAAAAGCACAACGAACCGTTCATGGGCTCGCTGTGCTTTTGATTTGGGGTATTTGCGCTTATTTACTATTTTCCACTTGTTTGTTCGCTTTTTCATCAACTTCCATTATGATTGGAAGAATCATTGGTCTGCGGCGTGTCCGTTCATAAAGGAATGGTGCAAGAATATTTGTTACCTCACCCTTGATTTCCGACCACTGTAAGGAATCCCGCTGGATAACTTCCTGGAGACGAGAAGCGAGCAAAGTTTGTGCTTCGTTAATGAGATCCCCTGATTCACGCATATAGACGAATCCACGTGAAATGATATCCGGACCGGCTAATAACTTGTGTGCGTCAATGTCCGCACTGACGACCACAATAACCAATCCTTCTTCGGAAAGAATCTTCCGATCGCGGAGAACGATATTACCAATGTCGCCAATTCCGCTTCCGTCAATATAAACAGATCCAGATGGAATCTTACCGGTGACTTTCGCTGAGTTTTGATCGAGCGCCAAAACGTCACCGATATTCATGATAAATGAGTGATCGTATGGAATCCCACATGCGTGTGCAGTCTCGACATGTTTTTTAAGCATCCGGTATTCACCATGGATGGGCATAAAAAATTTCGGTTTTAGCAAACGGAGCATTAGTTTTTCTTCCTCTTGACCACCATGTCCGGACGTATGGATGTTGCTCAATTTGCCATGAATGACATCCGCTCCGGCGCGATAAAGCTGATTGATTGTACGGTTAATGCTGACCTTATTTCCCGGAATAGGGGATGAGGAGAAGATTACCGTATCACCAGGGTGTACTTGAATTTGACGATGGGTGCCATTGGCAATTCGAGATAATGCGGCCATTGGTTCACCCTGACTTCCGGTACACAGAATGGTCACTTGTTGATTGGGCAAGTGATTGATCTGTTGGTGGTCAATAAATGTGTCCTGCGGTGCGTTAACATATCCGAGTTCTTCTCCGATTGTTATTGCAGCTTCCATGCTTCTTCCGAAAACGGCAATTTTACGCCCGGTAGCTACTGCGGCATCCACAACTTGCTGGAGACGATGGATATTAGAAGCGAATGTAGCGAAAATAATCCGTCCGTCCACTTTACGGAAAATATCTTTAATGTTTTCGCCAACTTCACGCTCGGTCATTGTAAAACCGGGAACCTCAGCATTTGTGCTGTCCGACATGAGGCAAAGGACGCCTTCTTTACCGATTTCAGCCATTTTTGTGAGGTTGGCTATCTGTCCGCCAACAGGTGTGAAATCAAACTTAAAGTCCCCTGTTTCAACAATATTTCCTTGGGGTGTCTTAACAACGACACCATATGAATCAGGAATACTATGCGTCGTTCTAAAGAAACTAACCGATGTCTTCTGGAATTTGATGACGTCGTCCTCAGTGATCTCATGAATGACCGTGGTGCGCAGAAGATTGTGTTCGTCAAGTTTGTTACGGATTAGACCAGCTGCCAATTTTCCGGCGTAGATCGGCACATTAACCGCGCGTAATAAATAGGGAACGCCGCCGATATGATCCTCATGGCCGTGCGTAATGATTAAACCCTTAATTTTATCAGCGTTCTTTACTAAATAGCTGTAATCCGGAATGACGTAATCAATGCCAAGTAGTTCATCCTCCGGAAACTTAATGCCGGCATCAATTACGATGATCTCATCCTGAAACTGAACCGCATAGGTGTTTTTGCCGATTTCTCCAAGCCCGCCGAGAGAGAAAACGGCCGTTTGATGGTTTTTCACAAATTTCATACGTTACAGCTTCTCCAGTTTGAATTCGGCAGACTTTTGCTCATAATCGAGGAATTTACCGGTCAGCGGTTGAATAAACTCAACATTATAGGGTTTGTCTGCAAGTTTTTTGCGAACGTCACGAACGTCGTTTGCTTCAAGATAAAGAGCCCCCGTTTGCTCACGTACCGGAACCTCGTCTCTTGATGGTTGGTACAATACTTTATAAATCATGTTCCAAACTCCTTCCAAAAAAATGTTCTACAGATCATTATATATGAAATGGCGTGCTTTTTCACTGTCCAAGATCTGTTTCCGGATGAATTCATAAGATTTGTCTGCTAAGAGTTGTAATGTGCTATAGTTCTCAAAAGATCAAATTTAGCTTTAACAAACAGTAAAAATTAATACCTGAACAACCAAATAAATCGATAGAACTGATATAATAGATAGTATGAAGGTTATAGGATAATGCCGTGAAAATAACAAGCGGCAGGGTTGATCAGTGACGTTCAACTAAGGGAGGATGTAACGATTGGCAAAACCGAAGATCGTTTTTTTTGATATTGATGATACCTTGTATGATCAGAACAAATTAATTCCGGCCTCAACTGAAGAAGCGATACATAGGTTACAGGATAAAGGTGTGCTGACAGCGATCGCTACCGGGCGTTCACCGTTTATGTTCCGCAATTTAAGAAATCATCTTGGCATTCATTCATTTGTCAGTTTCAACGGTTCTTATGTTGTTTATGAAGATTCAACGGTGTACACGAACCCGCTAAACGACAGCACCTTGCACGCGCTTGTTACGCGAACAAGGGAGTTGGGCTGGTCGTTTGCTTTTGTAAACGATCAATTGATTAAATTAGATGGGCAAGCAGATGAGAAGGCAAAGGAAAGTATTGAAAGTCTGAAACTGCCCATGCCATTTCCGGAAAGTGACGCGCATTTCATTGAAAACCATGAGGTATACCAAGGTTTGGTTTTTTATGGAAAGCATGACGATGCACGTTTTCTTCAGCAATCGCCATTCGATGAGTTCAGGTACGTGCGCTGGCATGATTACGGTGTAGATGTGATTCCTAACCGTGGATCAAAGGCAGAGGGAATCAAGCAGCTCCTGAAAAAAATGGGTCTCACACCGGATGATGCTTGCGCCTTTGGAGATGGAAATAATGATATTGAAATGCTTTCCTATGTCGGTACCGGAGTGGCAATGGGGAACGCGGTTGATGAAGCGAAAAAAACAGCTGATTTTGTGACGACTCCTGTACACCAAGATGGAATTTACAATGGTTTAAAGCATATAGGTCTGTTGTAACTTTAACGCAGCCTGTTAGAAATTTGGCCTGGATTCTTGATATCGTGAATCCTTAGTCGAGGGAGTAAACTCTCTTTGAATCTACACATTTACATGTAAAAAGGGTGCCTCAAACTCCATTTTGAGGCACCCTTTTTATGAGTTGAGAAAAAAGAACAACGGCATAATGATAAGGCAAATGCAGGTACGGTATTCTGGGGAGCAGCCCATTTGATTTCGAGCAGCCGAAGCACAGAATAAGTTTACCGCTGAGCCCTTTTTGGGACAGTTTCTTGGTGGTTTAGTAGGTATCTTTTTCCATTACATTATCCGGTATTTTAAAGGGATCTTGTTTATTGATGTGATCATAAAAGAGAATACCATCCAGGTGATCAATCTCATGCTGAATGGCAATCGCCGGATAACCTTTCAGGCGTAGGGTCACTGGTCTTCCGTCTATATCAAATGCTTTTACTTTAACGCGGGCGTGACGAGGAACGAAGCCTGGAACCTCTCTGTCTACAGACAGACAGCCTTCCCCGCCTTCAAGATAGGTGTTTTCAACTGAATGGCTGATTATTTTGGGATTGAATAGCATGTATTCATAATGCTTGTCATTCTCATCATCCAAATATAGTGCAATCATTCGTTTGCTTAGTGCAATCTGAGGGGCTGCAAGTCCTATACCTGCGCGCAGGTTTAATTTCTTTGCGACCTCCTCATCTTGGCTGTTTTTGAGGAATTCAAGCATCTTTTTTAATGTGCTCTTTTCTTCATCCGAAGCCGGTAATGGAACTTCCTTAGCTACTTGTCTCAGTATCGGATTTCCTTCTCGAATAATATCGTCCATTGTAATCATGTATTGAGTCACTCCTTCAACCATTCAATAAAGTAACTGGTGATGCAGTTCGCTTTATCTCTTCTCTTACTCTAGTGTATCATTAAAATAACGCAATGTTTACTGTCCTGTTTGAAATAAACGATGATAACGATGACAGCCAGGTTCTAACGTTTGACTTCATTGAATGAGGTATTATAAACTAAAATCAGTAAAGGTCATTTAAACGTCTTTGATCACGCAGCATATCTATTTGCGGACGTTTAGAATGGAAAAGGATACAAAAAACGTATTTTCTGTATCGAGCTGTTTTTGAGTGTCCCTTTTTTATTGAAAGCGCTTAAGTGACATATGTCTCTTTACTAAAAATATAAACAAACACGCATACTTGTGGGAAGAGGTGAGGGACTTGCCTGTGAACTATTCTGGACAGATTGAAAACTTTTTTCCAACGTTACGTATTCTTGATTCACAAGGTCATGTTGTGAACGATCAAAAGAATCCTGAAATGACGAATGATCAATTAAGAGAACTAATGCGGCGCATGGTCTATACAAGAATTTGGGATCAGCGCGCGCTTTCGTTAAATCGACAAGGCAGGTTGGGCTTTTACGCACCGGTTGCCGGTCAGGAAGCATCAATGGTTGCCAGTGAATTCGCTATGGACAAAAAAGACTGGCTGCTGCCTTCATATAGAGATATTCCACAGCTTGTTTGGCATGGACTCCCACTATATAAAGCATTTCTCTACTCAAGAGGACATTTTGAAGGCGGACAATATCCTAAAGAACTTAACGCGGTGATGCCGCAGATTATTATTGGAGCGCAATGTACGCAGACTGCGGGAGTTGCGCTCGGATTGAAGAAAAGAGGCAAGTCGCAAGTCGCATTTTGCTACTTCGGAGACGGTGCGACTTCGCAAGGAGATTTTTACGAGGCGATGAATTTTGCCGGTGTGTATAAGGCTCCCGCAATCTTTATTTGCCAAAATAATCGATTTGCTATATCTGTGCCTGTTGAAAAACAAACGGCTGCGGAAACGTTGGCGCAAAAAGCGGCAGCCGCTGGAATTAATGGCATTCGAGTTGACGGCATGGATCCACTCGCTGTGTATGCAGCTGCCAAAGAGGCGCGTGATCACGCTCTTGCCGGAAAAGGACCGACGTTGATCGAAACCTTGACCTATAGATATGGACCACACACGATGGCCGGAGATGATCCGACACGTTATCGGACAGAGGAGTTAACAGGCGAATGGGAGAAAAAGGATCCGCTCATTCGATTCCGCCTCTATTTGGAACAGCTTGGACTTTGGTCACATGACGATGAGGAACAAGCAGCGGAACAAGCAAAAGCGGATGTAGCAAAAGCTCTAAAACAGGCGGATGGTGTCCCAAAGCAAAAGGTTACCGATCTACTTGGCAATATGTACGAAAAGCCGACACAGAACATTAAAGAGCAGCTGAAGGAATACAGTACGCGGGAAGGGGATCAGCGATGACACAATTGACGATGATCCAGGCAATTACTGATGCAATGCGAACCGAGCTTAGAAGTGATGAAAACGTGCTTGTTTTTGGTGAGGATGTCGCAAAAAACGGAGGCGTGTTCCGCGCCACGGAAGGACTCTATGATGAATTCGGTGAGGAACGTGTATTTGATACACCACTCGCTGAATCGGGTATAGGCGGACTTGCGCTTGGTCTTGCATTACAAAACTATAGACCGGTGATGGAGATTCAATTCTTCGGATTTGTGTTTGAAGCAATGGATAGTGTTGCCTCGCAGCTTGCCAGACTGAGATATCGGTCCGGCGGAGTGTATCATGCGCCGGTCACGATTCGATCACCATTTGGCGGCGGTGTAAAAACTCCCGAGCTTCACGCAGATAACCTTGAAGGACTTTTCGCACAGTGTCCTGGGCTTAAGGTTGTGATACCGTCTAATCCGTATGATGCAAAAGGCTTGTTGATCGCCGCGATTAGAGACAATGATCCAGTAGTTTTTCTCGAACATATGAAGCTGTATCGTTCATTTAGAGAAGAAGTTCCGGAAGAAGCTTATAAAATAGAAATTGGGAAGGCCAAAATTGCTCGTGCGGGAAAAGATTTATCGATTATTACGTATGGAGCAATGGTTCGAACTGCTTTGAAAGCGGCTGATCAATTAAAAAAAGAGAGCATTGATTGTGAAGTCATTGATCTCAGGACAATCAGTCCGTTAGATACTGATACGATAACAGCGTCAATTAAGAAAACAAATCATGCAGTTGTTGTTCAGGAAGCGCAAAAACAAGCGGGTATTGGCGCTCAAATCATTGCGGAAATTAACGATCGAGCGTTGCTTTATCTTGAGGCGCCGGTAGGAAGAGTGACTGCGCCGGACTCGGTCTTTCCGTTTGCTGCGGCAGAAGATGTATGGCTTCCGAATGAGAAAGACATTGTGAACAAAGTAAAAGAAACCATGAACTTTTGATGAGAGCAGTATCAATGATCAGATGAACAGACTTTGTTCAAGGACGTGAAGGAGTGAGTGCCATTGGCCTATTTGTTTAAACTGCCGGACATTGGTGAAGGAATCCACGAAGGTGAAATTCTGAAATGGTTTGTGAAACCAGGGGATACCGTCCATGAGGATGATCCGTTGGCAGAGGTTCAAAATGATAAAGCGGTTGTCGAAATCCCTTCCCCTGTAAACGGGACAGTTCTGGAACTGAATGCTGAGGAAGGTCAAGTCGTTGAAGTAGGAACAGTGGTCATTACACTTCAATCAGATGAGGCAGACAACGAAGCCGATCATGCGCCGCAAGAGGAAGCTAGTCAATTTGCCGCGGCGGAACAGGAAAATTCGACGGTGATACCAACAGAGGATGACTCTCGTGGAGAGACCCAATCCGCAAGTGTAATTGCTATGCCATCTGTACGAAAATATGCTAGAGACCATGGAGTCAACATTAAACTCATATCGGGAACCGGTCGAAACGGACGTATCCTGAAAGAAGATATTGACCATTTCCTGACTGCGCCTGAAGAGAAGCATGACGCGAATCAGGAAGCATCGGAGAAATTGACAGAGAAGACGGCAGAGAATGAAGATGCTCTTCAAATTTTTCAAGAAAGCGGAACAGAGAGTCGTGAAAAATTTATCGGCATGAGACGAGCAATTGCGCGAGCTACGTCTCATTCGATGCAAACTGCGCCACATGTCACACTAATGGATGATGTGGATGTGACGAAACTTGTGGCTCATCGAAAACGTTTTAAGCAGGAAGCACAAGAGATTGGCGTAAAGTTGACCTATCTTCCGTATATTGTAAAAGCGCTCGTTTCAGCACTTAAGGAGTTCCCAATGCTTAATGCTTCCCTTGATGAAGAGAATCAGGAAATAATTTATAAACATTATTATAATATCGGCATTGCGGCAAATACGGATGCAGGACTGGTAGTGCCGGTAGTTAAACGTGCGGAATCAAAGTCTATGTACGCGATCGCCACTGAAATTCAACACTTAGCGGAAAAAGCGCGTACAGGTAAACTGACTCCAGAGGATATGAAAGGCGGAACGTGTACAATTTCGAATATTGGCTCTGAAGGCGGCCAATGGTTTACCCCTGTGATTAATCAGCCTGAGTCCGCCATTCTAGGAGTCGGAAGGATCTCGGAAAAGGCCATCATTCGTGATGGAGAGATTGTCGCTGCACCTATGCTTGCTCTGTCTATGAGCTTCGATCACCGTCTGATCGACGGTGCGACAGCTCAGAGGGCAATGAACAAAATAAAAAGGTTGTTAATTGATCCACAACGCCTTATCTTGGAGGGGTAGAGATGGTAGTAGGAGAATTTACCACAGAAGTAGATACTGTCGTCATTGGAGCCGGACCTGGTGGCTATGTTGCCGCAATTCGCGCAGCGCAGCTAGGGCAAAGCGTAATCGTCATTGAAAAAGAGCATGTCGGAGGTGTCTGTCTCAATGTAGGCTGTATTCCTTCAAAAGCTCTGATCTCAGCAAGCCATCGTTTTGAGCAGATGAATCATTCTGAAGCTTTTGGAGTTAAAGCTGAGAACGTGACTATTGACTTTCTGAAGGTTCAAGAATGGAAAGGTCAAGTCGTTGAGCGCCTGACCGGAGGCGTAAAAGGTCTTTTCAAAGCCCATGGTATTGAACTTGTTGAAGGTGAAGCTTTATTCGTTGATACAGATGTTGTTCGTGTCAATCATGGCTATGAATCATCACGCTATAAATTCAATCATTGCATCATTGCGACGGGTTCAAGTCCCATTGAAATTCCCGGGTTTAAGTGGAGCAATCGTGTTCTGTCTTCAACCGGCGCCCTTGCATTAAAAGAAGTACCTAAGAAAATGGTAGTAATCGGCGGCGGATACATCGGTATTGAATTAAGCTCAGCGTTCGCGGGATTTGGTACCGAAGTCGTGATCCTGGAGGGAACACCTTCTATTTTGCCTGCTTTTGAAAAGCGGTTAATTGCTCCCGTGAAAAAGAAGCTCAAGGCAAAAGGTGTTACCATTTATACGAACGCCTTGGCAAAGGGTGTT
This sequence comes from Sporolactobacillus nakayamae, assembly GCF_900113325.1. Lineage (GTDB taxonomy): Bacteria > Bacillota > Bacilli > Bacillales > Sporolactobacillaceae > Sporolactobacillus > Sporolactobacillus nakayamae. The sequence continues at coordinate 101,931 of NZ_FOOY01000009.1, forward strand.
GAGGAATCGGAGACAGGTGTTGCTGTGACTGCTGAAGTCAAAGGAAAAGCACAAGTTTTTGATGCGGATTACGTCATGGTTACCGTTGGACGCCGATCAAATACCAAAGACCTCGGTCTGGATTTAGCGGGTGTCGAGCTCGCCGAACGTGGCCTTATCAATGTCGACAAACAAGGTAAGACATCAAACGATAAGATTTACGCAATTGGCGATATTGTGCCCGGTCTCGCGCTCGCTCACAAGGCTTCCTATGAAGGGAAAATTGCCGCAGAAGCGATTAGCGGCGAAGCGTCGGAAGTCGATTATCGGGCGATGCCTGCCGTAGTTTTCTCAGATCCTGAAATTGCGTCCGTTGGATTATCCGAAGAAGAAGCGGTCAAAGAAGGGTATGAAGTGAAAACCGGCCAGTTCCCATTTGCGGCAAACGGACGTGCGCTTTCCCTTGGCGAGTCAGACGGCTTTTTAAAAATAGTATCCCGCGCTTCAGATGGGTTGGTTCTTGGTGCGCAAATTGTCGGTACCAGTGCCAGTGACATGATTGCGGAATTTGGTTTGGCCATAGAATCCGGTATGACTGTTGAGGACATTGCGTTAACGATACATGCGCATCCAACACTAGGTGAAATCGCGATGGAAGCAGCTGACGTGGTTCTCGGTCACCCAATTCATATAGCGAAATAAAAAGTGAATAACCCAAACACCCTGAGTGCTTCTCTCGCTCAGGGTGTTTGGGTTTAGATCTTAAACGTTCATTCCAGTTACAGATAATCCGGAACATGAACGGGCTAATGTGTATAGGGGGAGTAATCTTGTCACTTGTTCTTCCAAATAAGAGGTAAGATCATTTTCAGTTTTAGTGATCGCTTCCTGTTTGGAAATAACGACACCGCAAAGCAACTCTGCTTTTTTTATCTTTGTCAAGCGCAAAAATAATTGCTCTAATTGGTGTTCATCAAGATCGTGATGAAGCATAGTTTCATCCTTCATATGATCCGCAGACCACGAAAAATAGGGAGGTGTTGACTGGAAGATCTCCGGAAGGCGTCCAAGCAGAGCATCGCCAAAGTTTTTTTTGTCTGGATATTCTTCAATAATCGCCAACCAGAAAAATAAATGTGTTGGCCAAATGCCAAATTGAAAATGCGGATATTTTTTATAGCCTCTTTTGTCCTGAGCAATCGCCAGCCAAGTGCTATCCGGAGGATTGACGGTACGACGCGCGTGGCGGGCGATATGGGGATAAAAAGGCATCTCGGCACGCTCATTTAAAAAAGAAGCCAAATGATCAGCCAAACGACTGAACTTCGGCTGTATCTGCTCACGAATCGCGTGCATCCGATTTTCTAAACCAGGCAAACGCATTAATTCGAAATCGTGTTCTGTGAAACCGCTTTGTGACATTTTGTCCATCCTTTCTTCAGGCAATATCATTTATAGTTTATCACAGCTCGAATCAAAAATTTAGGTTCGGTTCTTTTTAAAAACGGTGCTTTTTATGGCAATACGCATGATGTATTCGCATAAACTAGAAGAACAATTAGAAAAAAATCGGGTAGTTAATTAGTATCCTGTTCGTTAACCCTTTTTGGAAATAAAAGTGAAGGGATGTGGCATCCGCCATGAAACAGATTAATCAGACTCTGAACAGGAAGGATGCGGAAAAGAGAATTCCTCAAGTACGCGTCGCAATTGACACAGAGCTTACGACACTGCACCAGGCACTAATAAAAAAAGATTACAAAACCATTGATCAATGTAAGAAAAGACTGGAAGCGTTGCGTCGTGAAATGCTGCTTCTCGAAATCTAGGATCGCACTTTAGTATTGTAAGTTTCATCTTTTTAAAATGGTAAATAGAGCAGTGTCTAAGTATCTCGATCACCGTTAACCCCAGGCGGTGGTTTTTCTTTTTGCTTCAAAATGATGTACTATTATTTTTAATGAGATAAGTTGCAGTGGCAGAACTTGGAAAGTTATTTGAGAACTGACTGGATGATGCGGGATCGGAGTGAGCGATGAATGGAACATAGAGATTGGATGGTTCTTGGAAAACAAGTAAGCGATTGGATCAAAGAAGCAGCGGATCAATTGAGAGACTCGTTATCTCTGCCGCTTGAAATCAGTGAAAAAAGCGCACACAATGATTTAGTGACAAATATGGATCGTTCGATTGAACGATACCTTGTCGAGAAAATCAGAACAGCATATCCTGATGATAAAATTATATCAGAAGAAGGTTACGGCGATGGGGTTAAGGATAAAACAGGAGTTCTCTGGCTGCTCGATCCAATTGACGGAACCTTGAACTTTGTCATGCAAAAGCGCTTTTTTGCGATATCCATTGGCATTTATGAAAATGGTAAGGGCAAGGCGGCGTTCATCTATGATGTCATGGGGGACGAATTGTTTCATTGTTTGACGGGTCACGGTGCCTACCAGAATGCCAAAAAACTGCCTAAACTAACAGAAGTGACGATCGAGAACGCGCTGATTGACCTGAGTGCGACATGGTTAAAGCCCAATCGCAGAATTGATGAAGAAATCATGACAGACATTGTAAGGCGCAGCAGCGGAACGCGTGCCTATGGAGCGGCATCGCTAGAACTTGCCTATGTTGCCGCCGGTTATCTGGACGCGTATTTCACAATGCGGCTCTCACCATGGGATTATGGGGCAGGGTTAATCCTCTTAAGTGAAGTCGGCGGCTGTTATTCAAGAGCCGATGGAACGCCTATTGACATTCTAGAAAAAACATCTGTATTAGCCGCACGCCCCGGTCTTCATGCCTATATAGTCGATCATATTCAGAAACAGGTCAAAAAAGGAAAAATTATCAGCGAGCCGAAGTAAGCCATCATAGAAAATTACTTGTGAAGTTTCCTTTTCTGCTCCATCGCCTTTACCATGAAGCCTAGCCACATGAATATAATGACAGCAAATGCCGAGAGCAAAGTGAGCAGCGGGCGCGAGAAAATCATACCTGCAGCAATTCCTGCAAGACAAACAGCGACGATGAAAATAATCAAATAAAGAAATCGGCGGAACATAATATCATCTCCTTAAGCTAGAATAAAACGAATAATAATAAAGCACAAAGGATACGCAATTCCCACAAAATTTTTTTCGACGGCTGCAGAAAAAATTGACAACTTACAGTTTATTGTGAGAGAATAATTTGCATGTGTATGTTTCGGCTATCTCACGCGAAGCGATTGGATATTATGAGGAGAGTAAAGAATAAATGACAAAATTTAGGGAAGAATTGCGGAATATCGCGATTATCGCACACGTCGACCACGGCAAAACAACTTTGGTTGACAAATTGTTGATGCAATCGGGTACTTTCCGTAAGAATCAACACATTAACGAACGCGCAATGGACTCAAACGCAATTGAACGGGAACGCGGCATTACAATATTGGCGAAGAATACGAGTCTTTCTTATAAAGACCATACAATAAATATTGTGGATACGCCCGGACACGCCGATTTTGGTGGTGAAGTTGAACGCATCATGAAGATGGTAGACAGCGTTCTTTTGCTTGTCGATGCTTATGAAGGATGCATGCCGCAAACACGGTTTGTATTGAAGAAAGCCTTGGAAGAACACCTGAAGCCGATTGTTGTCGTCAATAAAATCGACAAGCCAATGGCAAGACCTGCGGAAGTTGTCGATGAAGTTATTGACTTATTTATTGACCTTGGTGCCGACGAAGATCAGCTCGAATTCCCTGTTGTGTACACTTCAGCGGTGAATGGCGTTGCGGGTACGGATCCGGAACACGTTGATCAGGATATGAGCGTTGTTTTGGATATGATTCTGAAATACGCTCCTGCCCCTGTTGAAAATCGTGACGAAAGCTTGCAGTTCCAAGTTACGATGCTCGACTATAATGACTATGTTGGCCGTATCGGTATCGGTCGCATTTATCGTGGCAAGATTAAGCTTGGCGAAGAAGCGGTTTTGGTTAAAGACGGCGGAAAGAGCGTAGAAAAGTTCCGGATCACTAAGCTGTTTGGTTATCATGCTCTGAAGAGAACAGAAATTGAAGAAGCGTACTCAGGTGATATTATTGCGATTACCGGCGTTTCGGATATTGATATTGGTGACACAATCAATGATGTTGACCATGTGGATCCGCTTGCTCCATTGCGTATCGACGAACCGACCTTGAAGATGACATTCCTTCCGAATACGAGCCCGTTTGCGGGACAGGAAGGTGACCATGTCACGAGCCGAAAGATTGAAGATCGTCTTCTTTCCGAGATGGAACGTGACGTCAGCTTGAAGGTTGAATCGGACTCAATCTCGCATGATTCTTGGATAGTGTCCGGACGTGGCGAACTTCACTTGTCGATTCTGATTGAAACGATGCGTCGTGAAGGCTATGAATTGTCTGTGTCGAAACCAAGTGTTATCACAAAAGAAGTTGACGGAAAGCTGTGCGAACCTTATGAAGCCGTCCAAATTGATGTGCCTGAAGATTATTTGGGCGCAGTTATTGAATCAATGGGGAAACGTAAGGCCGAGTTGAAAGATATGAGGCAGGAACAACCGGGACAGACACGTCTGACGTTCATGATTCCTTCTCGTGGTTTGATTGGTTATAACCGTCAGTTCATGGCGGACACACGCGGTTATGGAATTCTGAACCATACATTTGATCACTTCGCTCCGTTCATCAAAGAAGAAATCGGCGGACGCCGCAACGGAGTGCTCATTTCTATGGATCAGGGTCAAACAACTGCTTATTCCTTAGCGGCTCTTGAAGATCGCGGTGAAATGTTTGTTGGTCCTGGCGTCAACGTCTACGAAGGAATGATCGTTGGTGAACATAACCGCGAAAATGATTTGACGGTAAACGTAACAAAGGCTAAACATGCATCGAACGTACGTTCGTCGAATAAGGATCAAACGGTGACGTTGAAAGAAGCACGTAAATTGTCTCTTGAAGATTCACTATCCTATTTGAACGATGATGAATATTGTGAAATCACACCGAAGAGCGTTCGTATGCGCAAGAAGATCTTAAATAAGGGTGAACGTGAGCGTTTCGAAAGACGCGGAAGTAAAATTCCTAAGTTCAACGGCTGATCTTCAAAACTTAAAACATAAAAAACGGCTGCGACTTTTAGTCGGCACCCAACAAAGAAGCATCAAGGAACATTCAGATTGGGCAGTCGGCAAATGTCAAGGAACGTATAAAAAAAACGGACAATCGGCGTAAAGCTGTTTGTCCGCTTTTTTTTCAGGCGAAGAAAATTTAGCGTTTTGCCTTGCTGGTACGACATTAAGGTCATAAGATCCGCGATTGGGTGATCAGGTTAGAGGCCAATCTGAGAAATAAACGGAAAAATTCCGCTTATCGAATCGAAAAACGTGAAAATGGAGGGCTTTTCTGTGCATAAGCGGAAAAATTACCCTTATTTACCTGTAAAACAGGCGCCATGATGCAAATAAGCGGAAAATCTCCGCTTATTTTACTCGTGTGCGCCCGGCATGGACGACAGCTTGGCGGTGAAAGTCCGCTATAGGCTTGGCAGTAGGGACTGTTAGCTAAAGGTAAGGGGTCCATTGTGAGGAGGAATCTGAAGGAAGCCGGAGGCAAAGCTAGGCATTGATCATGATGAATCCTTGAAACTGGCGGCGAGCCGAAAGGGATACTGGCGTCTTTCTCAGAAAAACGATGCACCGGGCTGTGACGAACAAAAAGCTCACTTGTTGGGGTATGAAAGATTGGCTTCAACAGTATGAGCGTCTGCACGCAAGCTAAGGAACCGCCGTATACGGATCCGTACGTACGGTGGTGTGAGAGGTCGGAGAAATTATCTCCTCCTACTCGATTAGTTAATTAAGGTTCAAAATGATTTGTTAGAAAACTTGCCGATTGGCAAGCCTTGGCGCAGACAGAGGCTTGGTTACGCTTACGCTCGTTTCTTTTAAATGTTGACTTATACTTTCCTACCAGTGTGAAATAGAAATGTCTGTTCAAGCACAGTAAAAACCGGGCGATTTCTGTCCGGTTTTTCTAATGAGGGGAGGATTAAGCTGTAAGGGTGACTGCCTCTATTATTTCTTTTCTATATTATGCATTTACAATTGGTCCGCAATTTGTGAATTGAAAATGATCAATTTCAAACTTTTCATTCTTTTGATTTATAACTTTGTGAACCATTTGTCTGCTTTCGATAAATTCATCGGTAACGATCACAAAAAATTGCTTGTCTCCTTTCAACACCAAATAAAATTCCTTATCTATATTTTTCACGTTGTTGATTATGTTAGGGATTCCGAATGGCGCATCAGTCAAAAATCCTACTAAGTTATCAATTATTTTTTCCTGTTTCGTATTCTTCTGAATTCCCATCAACGTATGAATTACGGCATTTGGATATTTTTCCCGCACAACCTTATCTTTTATTACTTTTTTTCTCTTCCTGCCGTATTGAGACAGGGTAATTGATTCCCTAATTATGGATTTTTCCAAACGTTCTTTATCGTCTAATAAATAATCAACACTAATGCCAAGTAAGTTTGAAATTAATTTTAAGTTTTCAACATCTGGAATGCCTTTGTCTGTTTCCCATTTTGTAACAGCCTGGCGAGATACCATCAGCTTGCTTGCCAATTCCTCTTGAGTAAGTCCACCCGCTGCTCTTGCCTCTTTAATTTTTTCACCTAAAGTCATAAAGTACTACCTCCTTAAATCGAACGATTCGAGCATTTAACTTGCTACACGTTCATTGTACTATGGAATTAATTTTTATTAAGAAACGCTTTGTATCATCTTTGCAACGTTGCGTAGCATTCCAAAATTAATATTTGGATGCCTACGCAAAGGTGAAAGGTGGCGGCATGGCAGAACTGACTGGGCACGAAGAACAGGCTCTGGCGTCGACTGTTTCCTTACCACGGGGAAAACACCTACCGAAATCAATGAGTCATTGTTCACGCTCCAGACAAGGGCAGCCGAAATTAAGTGCAGCAGGTAGAAGTCTATTATAGCTGTATTGGTGTGATTGTACTTCTGGAAATGAACGAAAGAAACAGCATACGCCATAGACCCAATTGACTATGGCGTATGCTGAACAAATACTTCTTTATTGTGGACGTAGCTTATAGCGCAAACTTTTTCTGTTCTCATCATAATTGACTGTTCTTTAATCAGGAACGTTTGCTTTTCTTTTTCTCTTCGCTTATAGGAAGGTGCAACGTAAACTTTCCGGTCGCCCAACGAGCGCGGGTCCGTTCGCCAATTCTTTTGTTGCACGAATCACAGAGATACGTATGAATCGGCCGATTTTTGAGCCGCTTAGCGATCGCGGATTGATTATCGATTTGACAGAGCTTTTCACATAGAGCGCATTTAACTTGCATGAAAAAACCTCCTTGGAGATAGTATAGCAGGTTTTGGTATAGTTAGTGAAGTACGGCAGGCTAGAGCCGTGTGACTAGTTGATCATATACAAAGGTGAATTGTGATTAATCTTGCATTTTAGCATAACAGAGGGTAAGATAAAATTTAGGCAAGCAATTGAGACAAGGGGGGAGCAGAATGTCAGTCGAAATAAAGATAGGCAAACGAGAAAAAGCCTATGAATTGTTGCAGGCCGACGCACAGAAAATTCTGAAGCTGATAGGAGTGCAGATGGATAATTTGACTATGCCCCAATGCCCCCTGTATGAAGAAGTATTGGATACTCAAATGTTCGGTTTGTCCCGGGAGATTGACTTCGCGGTTCGCCTCGGTCTTGTGCGTGCAGATGAAGGCAGAGAATTGTTGAGCTCACTTGAGCGACAGGTTTCCGCGCTTCACGAAGCATCGACACAGAAATAATATCAAATTGCTCAAACTTGCAGCCAAATCGTTGGGTGTAGTTTGGGCTTTTTTGTCTGCCGAACATTGAAATAGTGCCAGGTACCAGATGTGTTGAGCTGGTTGCTGATTTGAAAGCGAACAGAACCAATCAATACGTGTAACAATGATCTCTGGAGGTTTCCCGGGATGTAACGATTATGGATCAGACAGGTGAATCTCATGTTGAAAAAGCTGTTGCATCATTATGATTATTCTTTTCTTGTGGTTATGGTGCTACTGGTTGGCTTCGGTTTAATAATGATTTATAGCGCCGGTTCTGTTTGGGCGGGTCTATTTTTTGAGCAGCCACAGCCACCTAGTTACTTTTTTCTTCATCAGCTGATGTGGGTAGTAGCAGCAATGCCTGCAGCACTTGTAGGCTTACTGCTTCCCTATCAAGCGTATCGGAAACTGGTCAAACCGCTGATTATTGTATCACTGTTTTTACTTTTAATGCTTTTTGGATTAGGAAACACTGTCAACAATGCACAATCTTGGTTTCATCTAGGTTCGTTTAATATTCAGCCTGCGGAGCTTGTAAAAATTACGGTTATTTTATATTTAGCATCTACTTTTTCTAATAAGCAGAATGCGATCGCCGACTTTAAAACGTCGGTTCTTCCGCCGCTCATCGTTGTTATGATCTTTTTCACTTTGATCGCTGTTCAACCGGATTTTGGTACAGCAATGATTCTGATCAGCATCTCAACGATTATGGTTCTTTGCGCAGGCCTTAGGACAAAACATCTTTTGTTTTTAGGCGGATTTGCCCTGCTTTTCGTTATGATCTTTTACAACAAATTTCTGAGCAGTAACCAATTGGGGCGTTTTACCGCTGCATACGATCCCTTTTCAGTTGCAGATTCCACAGGTCGTCAGCTGATTAATTCATATATCGCTATCGCCTCGGGCGGACTAACCGGGAGAGGTCTAGGGCAAAGTATCGAGAAAACAGGCTTTCTGCCCGAACCACAAACAGATTTTATTATTTCAGTAATAGGTGAAGAACTGGGTCTGCTCGGTATTTTGTTCGTTATTCTCTGTTTGGCTTATCTTGTACTTAGGGGTTTTGTAACGGCGATTCGATGTAAGGATGTGTTCGGCAGCCTGCTTGCGATTGGTATTTCAAGCATGTTGGCCATACAAACATTTGTCAATTTGGGAGCGGCTACGGGACTGCTGCCGATTACGGGTGTCACGCTGCCGTTTGTTAGTTATGGTGGTTCATCATTAATAATGATGATTTTTTCTGTATGTGTATTAATGAACATATCTGCATTTGTTAATATGAAAAGGTCGAACAGCAAAATAGAAGGGAAGAGAGAGATTGTTAAAGCAAAAGATTAAACGATTGTTGATCGCCAACCGTGGCGAAATTGCAATTAGAATTTGCCGTGCCTGCACGGAACTAGGCATTCGGACAGTTGCCATTTATTCCAAGGAAGACATCAGCTCCTATCATCGTTATAAAGCAGACGAATCCTATTTGGTCGGCCAGGGGAAAAATCCTATTGATGCATATCTGGACATTGAAAGTATTATTGAAGTTGCCAAGGCGCATCACATCGATGCCATTCATCCCGGCTATGGCTTTCTTTCTGAAAATGCCGACTTTGCACGACGTTGCGCTGAGGAAGGTATCATTTTTGTCGGACCAAGGCCAGAGCATCTTGACACCTTTGGCGATAAAGCAGCAGCAAGGGAAGCGGCAATAAAAGCTAATATACCGGTTATTCCAGGGTCAGGCGGTCCTGTCTCTTCGGTTAATGATGTTAAAGAATTTGGAGCAACTCACGGTTATCCAATTATTATAAAAGCAGTTCTTGGCGGCGGCGGACGTGGAATGCGGATTGTCCGCAGTGCGCAAGGTGTTGATGAAGCCTATGCGCGAGCGACTTCAGAAGCGAAGCAGACATTTGGCAAGGAAGACGTATACGTTGAAAAGTATCTGGATCATCCGCGCCATATTGAAGTGCAAATTATGGCGGATCAATCTGGTGATATTGTTCATTTGTATGAACGCGATTGCTCTGTGCAGCGCCGCCATCAAAAGGTAGTTGAAGTCGCGCCGAGTCGCGGGCTAGGTGAGAAATTACGTCATGAAATATGTGACGCAGCCATTCGTTTGATGAAAAGCGTAAATTATCTAAATGCAGGAACAGTAGAATTTCTTGTGACACCGTCGGGAGATTTTTATTTTATTGAGGTCAACCCACGGGTTCAGGTCGAACATACAATTACAGAATTAGTTACAGGGATTGATATTGTTTCTTCTCAAATTCTGATTGCCGAGGGTTACGGATTACACGAGGATCCCGTCTTGATTCCGGAACAAAAGGACATTCGTACCTATGGATTCGCCATTCAATGTCGTGTGACGACGGAAGATCCAAGCAATCAGTTTATGCCGGACACTGGAAAAATCGTCGCTTACCGCAGCGGTGGCGGCTTTGGCGTTCGACTTGATGCTGGCAATGCCTTCACGGGTTCCGTAATCACGCCATATTACGATTCGCTGCTTGTAAAGCTTTCTACTTCCGCACGCACGTTCAAGAGTGCGGCAGTAAAAATGTTGCGCAACTTGAAGGAATTCCGGATCAGGGGTATTAAGACGAATATCCCGTTCTTAATCAATGTGGTTCAGCATCCTGATTTTCTTGAGGGCAATGTTTCCACAACGTTTATCGATACGACACCGGAACTTTTTGTCTTTGATCGAATTCTTGACCGCGGTACTAAGATGCTGACTTATATCGGCAACATAACAATTAACGGTTATCCGGGTATCCCGAAAAATAAAAAGCCGGTTTTTGATGTGCCGCCGATTCCTGATGTTCGCCTTTCCGAACCTTATCCGGGAGGGACGAAACAGATTCTGGAACAACATGGCGCGCAAGGCGTTTCAGAATGGATCAAAGCACAGAAACAGGTACTCCTTACGGATACAACGTTCCGAGACGCGCATCAAAGTCTGCTCGCAACGCGCATGAGGACAAAAGACATTATTCGGGTTGCGTCGCAAACGGCTCACTTGCTTCCTAATTTATTTTCAGAAGAAGCTTGGGGCGGCGCGACTTTTGATACGTGTTATCGATTTTTAAGAGAAGATCCTTGGGAACGTTTGCACAAAATCAGAGCGGAAATGCCAAATGTTTTGTTGCAGATGCTGCTCCGAGGCTCAAATGCGGTAGGGTATAAAAATTATCCGGATAATCTAATAAAGGCTTTTGTTAAAGAAGCGGCAAAGCATGGCGTTGATGTCTTCCGGGTATTTGACAGCTTGAACTGGCTTGAAGGGATGCGTGTCGCTCTTGACGCGGTGATCGAAAGCGGAAAGATTGCTGAGGGGACTTTATGTTATACCGGCGATATTTTGGATGGATCACGGACAAAGTACAATTTAGATTATTATAAAAAAATGGCGAAAGAGTTGGAAAACGCTGGCGCTCATATTCTGGGAATAAAGGATATGGCAGGTTTGCTCAAACCTGAGGCAGCTTATCGGTTGATTTCCGAGCTGAAGGATACGGTTTCTTTGCCGATTCATCTGCATACACATGATACAAGCGGTAATGGAATTTATACGTATGTACGCGCGATTGAAGCTGGTGTCGATATTGTTGATGTCGCCGTTGAAGCGATGGCCGGTATGACTTCTCAACCGAGTGTAAACTCGTTATACTATGCACTCAGTGCCAGCGATCGCAAGCCGGATGTCGATATAAACGCGCTTGAATCACTGAGCCACTATTGGGAGAAAGTACGTCAGTATTACTTCCCGTTTGAGAGCGGCATGAAGACATCTAATGCTGAAATTTATAAACTTGAGATGCCAGGCGGCCAATACAGCAATCTGCGCCAGCAGGCGATCGCTGTCGGGCTAGGCGAACGATTTGAAGAAGTTAAAGACATGTACCGTCGCGTCAACCTTCTGTTTGGCGATATTGTTAAGGTGACGCCATCCTCAAAAGTTGTCGGCGATATGACTCTATACATGGTTCAGAACAATTTGACCGAAGACAATATCTACGAAAAAGGTCAGTCACTCGACTTTCCTGATTCCGTCGTCAACTTCTTTATGGGTGAGTTAGGTCAGCCCTACCAGGGATTCCCGAAAGAGTTGCAGAGTATTATTCTCAAAGGCAGAAAGCCGTTGTTTGATCGCCCGGGCAAACATCTTGAACCGGTGAATTTCTCAGACATTCAAGCGCGTTTGGAAGAAAAATTCGAACGCAAATTTAAAGATCATGAAGTACTGTCTGCGGCGCTCTACCCGAAGGTTTATACTGACTATCTGCATTTTATCGACACATTTGGTGAGACAACTGTATTGGGCACGCCGACCTTTTTCTATGGATTGCGCCTTGGGGAAGAGGTCTCCGTTACGATTGAAGAAGGTAAAATGCTGGTAGTGAAGCTAATCTCGATCGGTCATCCTCAGAAGGATGGCACGCGGACATTGTACTATGAATTAAATGGTCAACCGCGAGAGGTTTCAATTAAAGATATGAATGTTGAGTCTTCTGAAGTCGCTCACGCGAAAGCAGAGAAGGATAATCCGCATCAGATCGGTGCATCAATGCCCGGAACTGTTGTTAAAATTTTGGTCTCCTCAGGTGAACGGGTTAAGAAAGGTGATCATCTGCTTGTCACTGAAGCGATGAAAATGGAGACAACCGTTCAGTCTCCTGTTGACGGAACGATCAAAAAGGTTTTTGTTAATGAAAATGATGTCATTGAAACAGGGGATTTGATGATCGAACTCAATTGATCCTGTTTAACTGAGAGAAAAGGAAAGAGACCCAAAGTGGAAAGTTCTCCATTTTGGGTCTCTTTTTTTACTGATTTTCTAATATGGGAGTAAGTGACTATCTGTTGAGTGATGCTCCGGATTTGGGGCGCCAACCAAAAAGAATCAAAATTGTTAATATACCAAAGAAGGCGGTGACAAATAGCGCGTGTAGAAGAAGAAACAGCAAATTCATCCTTGTCGTAATAATAAAAATACCGGATACTGCCTGCAATGAAACAGAAATAAGTGCCAGAAAAAGCAAATTCGAAAGCTGTACTTCATTTTTATATTTTCTGATTGAAACAATCAAAGTGCCAATCAACCATGCAAGCAGAATGAACGCGAGAACGCGATGCAAATAGTTTACGCCGGCTTTGCTGATCAAAGGATCGGGAAGCAGACGGCCATTGCAAAGCGGGAAGTCAGTACACCCAAGACTTGACTCTGTGTGACGCACAAAAGCACCGGAATAAATAAGAAGATACGAATAGATGCCAAGTAATACGAAATTCCACTTCATCGGTCTCCGCACTGAAATACGGAACAAGTGCCGATCCGGGTCGGCATCCTCGAAAACGAGACAAGTGAGTAATACCATGCTGGCGAATGATAACAGAGAGATTCCGAAATGGAGGGCGAGTACGATTGATGATTGTCCCCACAAGACAGCAGCCATACCCAAGAAGGCTTGCAAAAAAATAAAAAAAACGGAGGCAGCGACGAGGAAACGACCGCACCATACTTTCTTGAATCGAATCCATAACCAAACAGCTTGCGTTACTACAAGTATGGAGGCGATTCCTGAAACCAAGCGATGGCTGTACTCAATCCATGTTTGATGTGCTTTAGCATTTGGAATGACTTGACCGTTACACAGCGGCCAATTATTTCCACAGCCATATTCTGAACCTGTATTGGTCACTAGTGCGCCCATGAGAACAACGATGAGCACTGAGAGCATGCCGGCGACGCTTAAAATTTTTAAAATACGGTTTTTCATATGTATCACCTGATTTCTGATTTGAGTCTTGCTGAATGCCTGGCACCGCATTCACTATTTTAGCAGAATAAAAAAATTTTATCTTATACTTCGCTCATTTTGTATCAAGCAAGCAAAAAAATAACACGTAATATCCACAAAACGAAACACATCATCACTTATTGTGTGATCAATATCATTGAGTTAATCGTAAGACAAATGTGGATTGATCATATATAATATGAATTGTTAGTGCAACACCGCTAAAAGCGGCTCGTTGCTTAAGAAGCAAAAAGTGTTTCCTTTACAATATAAAATTTATAAATAGCGACTATTAAGAAAGAAGGCTTTGTACCTATGAGAGGAATCGGATCGAGCGAACAGGTATTAGAATCAAGTGCCGCAGCGCCGTGGAGAAGAAACGTTCAGGATGTATTAACAACTGTAAAAATTGGAATTGTAAATTCTAATTTAATGACAGCGTTTACCGGCGTTTGGCTTGCTTTATCGTTTAATGGGGAAAGTCTATGGACTTCGATTACACCGGTCCTTTTTGTCATGCTCGGCACAGCGCTGGTTATAGCGGGTGGGTGTTCGTTAAATAATTTTATAGATCGGGATATCGATCCTTTAATGAACCGAACGCAAGAGCGGCCTTCTGCTACGGGGACAATGAGAGGAAAAACTGTGCTGATTATGGGCCTCGCGTTATCGGTCGCCGGTTTGATTTCGTTATTGGCGGCTTCAGCTACTGCAGCGGCATTTGGCTTATTGGGGCTTCTTGTGTATGTTCTTGTTTACACGATGTGGTTGAAAAGAAGTTACTCAATGAACACTGTAGTAGGCAGTATTGCTGGCGCTGTACCACCAATCATTGGATGGGCGGCTATCGATCCTTCACTAAATTCACCGGTCCCATGGATTATGTTTCTTGTTTTGTTTCTTTGGCAGCCACCACACTTCCTAGCGCTCGCAATGAAGCGTGTGGAGGAGTACAGATGCGCCGGAATTCCAATGCTACCGGTTATTGCAGGCTTTGAAGTTACGAAACGGCAAATGATATTCTATGTAGCCGTACTTGTTCCAACCTCACTGCTCCTTTACTCAATTGGACCGGTATACATGGCAGGCGCTCTAATATTGAGCTTTACTTGGCTAGGGCTTGCCATTTATGGATTGCTAATCAAGGATACGATCAAGTGGGCAAGAATAATGTTTGTCTACTCATTAAACTATATGACCTTATTGTTTTTAATCATGATCATCTCAACCTTTTTTAATTAATCAACAAAGAAAAGCCGAGGAAATTAGTCCTCTGGCTTTTTCTTTAGTTAGTACGAAATGTCTCGATCATCCGCTTTGTAACAGCGAGAACGAGACTATGTTTGACATATCTCCAAAGGACGAACCATACACTTATCTTGACTGTTGTTAGAGGGGGCATGTCATGCTGAAGATAAGGGAAATTCATGAGCAAGAAGCGGAGAGACTTTCTAATCTGTATCATGAAATACACACGGAAACATATGAACTGGGCTTTGAGCCCGGAAATGGACGTGTTGAGACGCTTGCATCGGAACTACATCGGACAACGCAAAGCAAAAGCGCTTATTTTATCGGCATGCTTGAGCGCGCGGATATCGGGTTTGCTGTCCTCAAAGGGCATACGTCACGTGAAATGGCGCATCTGGCTCATATCAGCATCGGTTTGTGCAGGGATTGGCGTGGCAAGGGTTACGGTAAGAAGATGCTCAATTCCGTGGAAAAATGGGCCTTGGCACATCAGTTGCGCAGAATTGAAGCTTGTATTGGGTTAGATAATCGACCGGCACTGTTTTTATTTGGTGCTTCGGGATATCGAGTCGAAGGGATCCGCAAATCTGCTTTTATTAAGGATGGAATGATGACGGATGGTTTTTACATGGCCAAAATTCTGAAAGAAAATGAAGAAGATACTAGAATTAAGGAACTTTTATGCTGAAGTTCAGTAAATGTATTAAGAAAGAATAGGATTTTACGGGTTTATGAAGATAAGGTTTTGGTTAAGATGGGACTGGATAGTCAAGGAGGAATTCGATTCGATGAAACTACCAGTCTCGTTTAACAGGAATCGCATAGTACTTATCATTCTCTCATTTTTTTTAGTTGCCGGAATTGTTCTCTATGCCGGCATTTGGCATCAGGCATCGGCGAAAAAAAACACGAACTTACAAACAGAACGCCAGCTCTCTCCTGTTGATCAGTCAGAAAGAGAACTGTTCGAAATAATTAATCAGCAAAGAAAAGGCATCCATTTGCAAAGCTTTGACCCAGACTGGAACTTATTCCGCGTCGCGAGGATCGAAGCGAAACGCATTGCGTCACTAAATTCTGAGCAGCCTGCAACTATTAGCAAGATGCTGAATTCTCTTGGATACGAGGGAAACGATAGTCAAGTGTTTACACTACACACGAAGAAGAAAGCGGAATCCGTGAGCGAACTTTGGCGAAAGTCTCATCAAGCAGAATCGCTCGGCAAGATTAAAGCTCCGCGTCGTATTGGTACGGGTTATGCCTCTGGGAAAAACGGAAGGGTATGGGTGGTACTGTTATCGACTGAGACAAGTACGCGCGAATAGAGCGCGGAGACTAGGTAACTAAAGCAACAAGAGGTATCTATCCGCGCCATGGAAGGCTTGGTATAATGGAAGAGAGTACTAACGATTCAAAAGGGAGGAGAAGCGGTTGAGAAAAACGAATATAATCATTTTTTTTATTGCTGTGATTGTTTTCGCGGGCACATTCTTAATCAGTCTTATCAGTTTCCCCTCCGGCAATAGCAGCCGTTCAGCCGATGATAATAAGTTTCATCCATTGACAATGTCCTCTCATTCGACATTTAAGGTTCCGGACAGCGGTATACACACATTGATGGGAAAGACTGAGAAACAGATACGGAGCACTCTGGGGAAGCCTGAACGTATCGATCCGACTAAATTTGGTTATCGCTGGTTTATTTACGGAAGCGCAACTGAAAAATATTTACAGGTGGGTATTGATGAGTCAACAAATCGGGTCACAACCATTTATGCGCTTGGTAAGAAACTGAAAACCAATCCATTTACCATTGGCGCAGAATCCCAGAAGATTTATGAAAAGGTACCGATTTCCGATGAAGTCTCGATGAACTATCGCGGGACAAAAATTGATTTTGAACTGAATGAAGAAGATATGATGATACGCCCTTTGATGAAATTCGGAAAAATTTGGGCGCAGTTGAATTTTGATCATCTCTCAGATCGCTTAATCGGCGTTCGCTACATGACATCTGACGTATTGGCAGTGCAGCATCCATATTCCATGACTTACCAAGGTGAGTTGCCTGAGGCACAATCTCTGTCAGATGCAGAATGGACAGCAGTGAATCAAGCAGAAGATCAGGAAATATTTGATATCAGCAACGTGCTTCGCATGCGATTCACGAAGAAAATGCTGACATGGAATAAGGATGCACATGAGGCTGCTTATCAACACAGCAAAGAGATGAAAGTTAAAGACTATTTTTCACATGATTCTAAATGGTCAGGTGATCTTAAAGCGCGCTTGGAGAGGGAGAAGATTAATTTTCAGACTGCCGGAGAGAATATTGCTGCTAAATATCCGGATGCGATCGCTGTAAGCCTTGGATGGTTGAATAGTGTCGATCATCGCAAAAATTTATTAAATGAAGAGTTTACCGAACTGGGGGTTGGTTCATATCAAAATTATTATACGCAGGATTTTGTCAAACCAATGATACCCTAACTGAAATTTGAACCGCAGATTGTGAATTTTTTTGCGTGAGGCGCACATCCAACCCAACTCGTGATTATGATAATCACAGGTAGAACGTTAAGTGGAGGTGCGTCTTTTTGACAGAGGAAAAAACAAGTGCTGCGATCAAGAGGTTTAAAGTCTTTCTGCGCAGCCATCCTGAAATTGTTGAATATGTTCATGAGAACGGCATAAGATGGAATGATGTTTTCGATGACTGGGTGATTTTTGGAGAATCTCATGATGTTTGGGAAAAATACGGTATTAAGGAAACAAATCAAGATACAACGGAAAAGTCAAAAAAAAGTTCGTCATTCTCATTTAATAAAGTGTTGAATGTAGTCGACAATATTGATACAAAACAATGGCAAGAACGATTAGAGACGATTAGTGGAGCGTTAACAGGCATCCAATCGTTCATCGGACAATTCCGCCAAAATAATGATCAGAGCACACAAAATAACCCGGATACTCAAAATAGAACGGAACAATCGTCTCCAACGCAACCAATCGGCGGCCCACGCAATCAGAACCCATTTTTCTTTCGAAGGGATTGAAAAAGGTGAGAATAGAAATTCAGGAGTACTTGGATCGCCGGCCGGATGAGAAACTGTTTGTGCGCATGCATCCGGAATGGTACCGTAGATTAAGCAGATCCCCGTGGGAGTTAAATCGTCTTAAACCAGCGGCGGATCTTTTTTATGGCCGCACATTCAGCCAACGCCTTGACCGCTTTAATCAACGCGCAACGATGATGTCGATGCTCGTTGGGATGGCGCAAGCAATGAGCGAGCAAAAATCAGGAGAACGGAACAATTAATTATAGTCTGCACTAACTGGAATAATGGCGCTTTGCTATTATTTGTTGTATATTTTAATAGAACTGGGGGTGATGAGATGATTGGAACATTAGAAAACGCCTCT
Organism: Sporolactobacillus nakayamae; assembly: GCF_900113325.1. Lineage (GTDB taxonomy): Bacteria > Bacillota > Bacilli > Bacillales > Sporolactobacillaceae > Sporolactobacillus > Sporolactobacillus nakayamae. The sequence continues at coordinate 120,276 of NZ_FOOY01000009.1, forward strand.
CTTTTAGATGACGCGGATGAGCTGGCTTCCATGGTTGTTCATTCAAGTCTGTATGCAGAGTACATGGCGAGTAAACAAAGCGTTGATCGCGATGAACACGTACAGCAATTAATCGGTAAGTTTTTACAGGTCAGAGAACGGTACGACGAAGTGCAGCGCTTCGGCAGGTACCATCCTGATTACAAGTCGGTAATTAAAAAAATGATGGAATGCAAACGCGAGCTTGATACCCATCCTTTAATTGCCGATTATAAAAAACATGAAAAACAGTTGAGTGATCTGCTTGGTGAGCTTAGCATGGTGCTCGCACGAGCGGTTTCAGAATCAATTAAGGTACCGAACGGGGATCCTTTTTTTGAGCGTTCATGCGGGACCGGATGCGGTTCAGGCGGTAAATGCGGCTGTCACTCGTGATTCAGAAATTGGGTGATTGATCCGTGTCCTAGATGTCACCACTTTTTTCGAAATGAGTATTAATAGAAATCATTTAATCAAGCATCAATAGGCTCTATTTTTGTTCGCCAATATGACAGACAGAACGGAATTAAAGGGGTGGTGTGGTTCGGTGGACGCTCAGCGTAGAGATGGAATCATTGTATGGATGTATAACACAAAATATTTGCGTGTGCTCAGGCGTTATGGGTACGTGCACTATATATCGAAACGGATGAAATACGCAATCCTCTATTGCGACCATGAACAGACTGAAGGAACGCTTAACCAGCTTTCAAAGCTGAAATTCATTAAAGCTGTTGATGTGTCGCATTTGCAGGAAGTAAAAAAGACTTATGAAAAAGGAAAGTCGAAGGCAGAAGAAAAAGACGAAGTTTTTAGTTGACGGACGATGCTGCTTTTGACATTAACATCGGCTGCTCTAAATGGCAAAAATCATGTTCGCTAACGGACAGGCCTTTAGCCATAGGCTGATCTGTTAGATTGTTTAGCTCACTTGGCGAAACTTCAGCCGATTGTACGTGCTGTGCTACGCAAAAAAACCCGCAGACAAACTGCGGGTCGTCTTTACGCATCAAAAGATGCAAGACAATGGGAGAGGAGAAACCGGCGGAAAACTTATGGGGAAACGTAAGTCTCCGCGGTTGGGCCAACATCTCAAAAGGATGTTGCCAAAACCTAGTATTCACGAATCTTTTGATCTCTATACATGTAAAGTCAATTTAAATTATAAAAGGTATTCGCGTTGGTTCGGAGTCTAACGTTTAGTCTTTTTTGAGTTGTATTTGGTTATGATGTTCGAAAGAGCGTTACTTGGATACCTCTATTAGGGAGGGGTCGGTTATTGAGAGTCATCTCGGGAGAAAATAGAGGACGAAAATTGAAGGCGGTCAATGGAAGAATGACGAGGCCGACGACAGATAAAGTCAAGGAAACTATTTTTAATATGATTGGCCCCTTTTTTGATGGCGGAACGGTACTCGATCTGTATGGCGGGAGCGGTGGACTCGGTATTGAAGCGCTCAGCCGTGGTGCAGACTTTTCTGTGTTTGTCGACCGAGCGAGTGCCGCGTGTCAAACAATCCGCGAGAATATCAACCTTTGCGGCTATGGCAGCCGCGCAAAAGTTATTCAACTCGAGGCATCGCGGGCGCTTGATCACTTGCATGAGAACGGATCACATTTTGAACTAGTGTTTCTTGATCCTCCTTATGCAAAGCAGCATATCGTACAAGACATCAAGACATTGCTCGAAAAAGAGATGCTTACTGATCGTGCTATAGTTGTTATCGAACATGAGGAAACGGTTATGCTTCCGGATTCGTTCGATGGCGGTCTTTTTCGCGAGAAATATCGAACGTATCAGGGACAGACGGCGGTATCCATCTACTATTACCAGCCTGAACAGGGAAGTGATTCGGTTGAGTGAACGTATTGCGGTTTATCCAGGCAGCTTCGATCCGGTGACGTACGGCCACCTGGATATTCTTCAACGCGGGTTGTCCGTTTTTGATCATATTATTATTGCCGTGCTCAATAATTCATCGAAGAACCCGCTTTTTTCAGTAGAGGAGCGCGTGGCACTGTTAAAAGAAGCCACCGCCCACATAGATTCGGTGACAGTTGATTCCTTTGAAGGATTACTGGTTGATTATGTTCAAAGGAAAAAAGTGAACATTGTTCTAAGAGGACTGCGCGCGATCTCTGATTTCGAGTATGAATTGCAGATTGCGGCGATCAATAAAAGCCTTAATCCAAAAATTGAAACGTGTTTTATGATGACGAGCAATCATTACTCTTTTCTCAGTTCAAGCATGGTTAAAGAGGCAGCCATGTACGGCGGGACGGTGCATGAACTTGTGCCTGCACAGGTTGAGGCAGCACTCAAAAAGAAATTCAGCGGGAAATCATCCGTTTAAGCGATGATCACGCTTGCCGATACGTCTCAGTAAGATCAGAATGAAAATGATCAGTGTGGTAAAAGTAATCATTGGCCCTATGGAAGCTGTATGACGGGTCAGCGTCTCAAATGGCTGCCCCATAGCAAACGCGGCCTGTACAGCGGACGGGTTGCCCGCTTGGAATAGATGAAAAAGAAAAAATGCAGATATCGAAGAGAAAATCATTTGCAAAAGTCGGCCGATCAAAAACAGTCGTGAACTAAGACCGGCTTGTGATAGAATGCTTACTGCCTGTGCTTGTATAGAGAAACCGCAAAAGCCAAGCATGCCGCTGACAACAATGACACGCTCAATAAGCGGAACAGAATCTGATCCTGCAACCTTATTATCACCTAAGGTTAGCTCGAACAATCCTGGAATTACGGCTGAGCCTAACTTGGGATTAAAGCCAATCGCTTGGAAAAATGAACTCAATCCACTGCTTAGCAGGTCTGTCACGCCGATCTTGCCCAGCAGTTGGTAAAGCATTGAGAACAAAGCGATGAAGCCGCCGATCGCTAGCAGCGTATTTACAGATGCGATGACGGCGTCACCCATTTTTTTCCCGAAAGGCTGATTTCGTGAAATTCGTTCTTGATGCATGCTGTTTAATGCATGAACGAGGAGCAAACGAGACGAAGAATCCTTCGTCTTTTTCTTTTTATCGCCTAAGAATCGCATCGTCAATCCGACGCAGATATTGCCAATGTAGTGTGAAAGTGCGAAAATGATTCCCAACGATGCTTGATGAAAGAATCCTACGGCAGTTACGCTAAAGATAAAAAGCGGGTTGCTGAAGTTTGTGAAACTCGCAAGGCGCTCCGCTTCAGCCTTAGTGATTTGCTTTTCTTTATAGAGATCAGCAGTAATACGAGATCCGGCGGGGAAGCCAGAGACAAGCCCCATAATAAACACGAACCCCCCGACGCCTGGCAGTCGGAACAGTGGACGCATCGCCGGTTCCATAAGCACACCTGCGAAGTTGACAACACCGAACCCAATCATCAGTTCGGCAAGTACAAAAAATGGAAATAGAGCGGGAAATACATTTTTCCACCAAATGGTTAATCCTGTTAGTGAACCGTCAACTGCGACGCTGGGGTAGCGTACCATAAGAAAAGCTGTCGCAATTGAGCCTGCTGCAAGCAGATAGGTTAAGCTTTTTGAACGATCCATTGATTCATCTCACCTACCATCTTTACACGGGTGTAGAAACCTGTCCGTTATTTCCACTATACGGCAGTGAGCTGGCAGATAGACCACCTTACCATTTTGAAATAAATAAAGGCCAATTACATATAATCAAAAATGTTAGACGCGGAGCTTATTTATATAATGGTCTAACTGAAGGAGGCGAACGTTATTGCGCAAGAAAATAATTCAGTGGGCATTGGTTGTAGTTGTAGTACTATTAATTGCCTTAAATTTTTATAAAACCCCATATTACGTGCAACGTCCTGGGAAAGCCGTATCAATGTCAGGAATGGTTAAGGTTAGAAGTGCTGCGCGAATTGACGGGAATTATCGACTTGTTTACATATATTTAGGCCAAGCAAACATCTATCAATATTTATGGGCGAAGTATGATGGGAATAAATATACAACATTGGTAAAAGAGAATCAGGTCAAGATGCCTGATGAAGATGAACAAGATTACAATCTGCGTCAGGAAAATTATATGAGCAGTGCGCAGCAATCTGCCGCGTATGTCGCCTATAAAGCCGCGGGGAAAAAACCACAATTGCTCGAAGAGGGTGTGCTTATTCTGGGTGTGATGAAATCCATGCCCAATAGCAATGTCCTCAAAACCGGTGATTTGATAATCGGGATGGATAACCACAAAGTGGCAACAATTGATGATATGAACCGATGGATTAAACAAAAGACAGTGGGCGACCGTTTTCGTCTCACGCTTCTTCGTAAGAACCAAGTGAAACAGGTAACGGTTCAGGCCGCAAAATTTCCGAAAGCCTATGCCGGCTCGGGCAGAGGGTGGGGAATTGGCATATATCAGGATAATCATGTCAAGGTAGATGTACATCCTCGCGTTACATTTGATATACAAAATATTGGAGGACCTTCGGCAGGGCTGATGATGTCCCTGGAGATTTATGATCAGCTAGATCAGCAAAACTTAGCGAAAGGCAGGGATATTGCCGGAACGGGAACCATTGAGATGAACGGAACAGTTGGACCAATCGGAGGAATTGCCGAGAAAGTAGTCGGTGCAAGCAAATCCGGGGCAGATATCTTCTTCGCGCCTGCTGCCGATCACGAAGATCAGACAGCGCAGAAAACGGCAAAAGAAATTGGAACAAAAATGAAAATTGTATCGGTTAAATCATTAGACGATGCGATTGATTATCTCAAACACTAATCGCAGAATTTAGCTGCGAATAATGTAAAACAGACGTTTTCTATATGAGGGACTTTACTCATTAAGAAAACGTCTGTTTTTTTCATCGTAACGTATTGGCGGATGACTCGTTTCTGTGAAATTCATGGGTAAATGATTTGTGTTCGTTAAATAATCGTAAATTTGTGAGGCTTTAACATCAATATCAAGCATCATCGACCGATGAATCCTTATTTTTGACAGCAGCGGAATCTCCACTTTCTTGCGAATATCGGCTAAATAGGCTTGTCCCTTAAGGTTCATTCCGAGCAGCCGGATTGAGTCGGGTTCACCATGCAGGGCTATTTGTTTTGCTTGCTCTTTTAATGTGTTGGTCAGAGTATGGGCAGCGAGGCGCTGCAGTCTTGCCCATGTATAACGTTTTGTTTTAACCAATGAAATAAATTCATTAAACGAACGTGATACGCGAATGCTTGAGAGCAGACGATGCTCAATACCTTCCTCCATCTCATAAATTTGAGCCAGTTGCTTAGAACTTGACGAGAGCAGCTTATATTTCAAAAATGGGAAAAAACGTTCCCAACTAGCAAAGTCGTGGGCCTCTTTCACAGAATTCAATTCTGCAATGACGTACTCAGGAAGTTTGTCAGCGATCTCGAATAGAGATTGGCCTTTCAAAAGATGGAGCCGGATGCTTGACGCGCTGGCTATTGGCGCGTTTTTTGTAAAGCTTTGATCGTTGTGCTCAGATTGCTTGCGACGTAAGGTCATCGGGATCATGTCACTGTCGCATTGATGAATCGCCCTGATGTATTGAAAGGCAAGACTGTTATTTGGTAATGTAAGATCGACAAGCTCTTGCGTGTGTTTCTTTGAGATGAAGCGGTATGCAGCTGCGTGAGCATTAGGATAGCTGATTCCACGCGCCATCGCTTGGGCTAATTGGGTGTCGTATACCTCTTGATTTTCGTTTATCAAGGAAAATGTATTGAGAAATGGCTCGATTCGTCCGCATTCACTACCGAAGAAGAGTCGATTGACGCCCAGTCGATTAAGAATAGCAACGGCACCTCTAGCGAATACATCGGCTTTGCCAACAGCGAACACATAGGGAAGCTCAACGACCAAATCAACACCCGCTTGAAGTGCCATACGTGTTCGCGCCCATTTAGAGACAAGTGCGGGTTCGCCCCGCTGCAGAAAATCACCGCTCACAACAACCACAACAACGTCTGGTCGTATTTGCTCACGCATCGTTTCCAACTGATAGAGGTGACCATTGTGAAACGGGTTATATTCAGCGATAATTCCGGCAATAATCATAGTGAGTTCACCCTTTTTGAAATCGAAATCATGAATGCACCCATTTTATCATATTCTTTGTAAGAAAGAGAAATTGCCAACGGCTCATCTGCTGTGATAATCTTAAATTGGCGGCAACGCGACGGATTGACATTCCGTTTGACGGGGCTTATAATAACATTTGTTGTCTAGAGGTGGTTCAGTATGTCTTTATCATGGTCTATTCCTGAATTGATGCAATTCAGAGAAGAGGGACTGAGTATTCACGAAGAAGTTGTATTACCTCTGGAAATGTTTCGCGTGGATCCTGAAATACGAAGCATATCACCTGTTGACGTTAAGGGTATCGTGGAATTTTCTAAACAATCGCTGACTTTTCATTTACGGCTTGCCGGCAATATGGTGTTGCCGTGCGCTGTAACTTTGGAAGATGTCGATTATCCCTTTCAAATCAATACCGCAGAGACATTTCTACTGTCGGCGGGAACCGAGAACGAGATTGAGGGAGAATTTGTTCATCATGTCGAGGATGAGAAGATCGATTTGATCCCGTATCTCGTTGAAGCGATTTTGGTTGAGAAACCAATGCGCGTTGTCAGTGAAAAAGCTAGCGCCCAGAGCAAGAGTTCCGGAAACGGTTGGACGCTTGTAGATGAGGAAACGTCGAAGCAGAAGATTGATCCAAGGTTAGAAAAACTGAGAAAGTTTTTTGACGATTAATTATTGTCCGAGGAGGTGTCAACCGTGGCAGTACCGAAAAGAAGAACGTCAACTACTCGCAAAAACAAGCGGCGTACACATTTCAAACTGGCCGTTCCAGGCATGGTTAAATGTGATAACTGTGGTGAATATAAATTAGCTCACCGGGTGTGCCCATCATGTGGCTCATACAAAGGTGAAGAAGTTGTTGCGAAATAATTATTTTTATTGATGAGGAGCCTATGGCTTCTCTTTTTTTTTGCACCGGTAAGAAAGTACAAGAAACAATAAATTTGATACTGAATCGTCGCTTCGGTTACTCGCTTGCCAAGGGCGCACCGCGAGCCTCCTCAGGACAGGCAGGAATCTGCGTTCTCGCTGCACGCGATCAACAGAGACACTCCCGCAGGCGCCCTCGCATCCCCGCTTTAATTCCCGGCCAAGACACTGGTTTATTGGTTGGATACAGGGCAAAATCATATACTTCTTTACCTGAAATAAAGGAGCTTCGAGCAGCGATGCTCACTTCCTATGAGCAATGTTGAAGTCATCACATCCTGCGGTCAACCGGACACTTGGGCCGTCTGTGACCATTGCAATGGCGGCTTCGCCTTTCGCTAAAAGCTTTGCAAAGCTAAATTTTCTAACCTTTTTTCTCACATCTGAAAAGAAATGAGCGGGTTCTCTTCTACCGACCCTATCAACGGCATATGGTATGGAATAAGAGCTTCGCTCGAATTAGAATTTGAGAGAAAAGAGGGAAGATAATGCCATCAATAAGACAAGACGCGTGGACGCACGCTGAAGATGCCGAACTTGCAGACGTCATTCTTCGTCACATTAAAGAAGGAAGCACTCAGCTCGCAGGTTTCACCGAAGCCGGGAGCCGGCTGTCTCGTACACCTGCTGCATGTGGGTTTCGCTGGAATTCCGCTATCCGAAAGGTTAATGAAGAAGCGTTGAAGGAAGCAAAAACAATCCGTAAACAGAACAAGAATAAAGTGAAAAAGGCGTTACATCAAACAAAGCAGGAAGATCCGGTTTTTTCCGCAACTGTGTCGGATCAAATTCCTCAAGTGCCTGTTTCGGAGCCGGACATCGATCAAATGATCCATTTCTTAGGTGAATTAAAGAAACAATACAATGGAGCCGATTCCCAAATCGCAAATGAACAACTGGAGAATTTACGAATTGAAAACAAATTATTAGATGAAGCCTATCAGAAGCTTCAAAAAGATTATTCTCGTGTAAAAAGCAATTATGAATCGCTGCTTAACGTGCTGAAAGTGGTTGATCAAGCGAGAAAAGATTTTCCATCAATAAAAGAGTCAGTGCGGTGAGGTGCCCGAACAGGGCATCTTTTTGCGTTGTGGAAAAAGATAAAAATCAGCAGAGTATGAGTTTTGACAACTACAAATCAATGCCATGTGTCGGTGAGTAGGGACCGAGCGCTCTTTGCCCGGTTATTCTAACAAGTAAAGAAAGTTTATCGTTTTGCCGCCGGTACGACGATAAACGTCATAAGATTCCGCTGGGCGATCAGGTAAGCGCCCAATCTGAGAAATAAACGGAAAAATTCCGCTTAATTAGAAAATGAGTGAAAAAATTGCTTAAATAGACGGAGAAATTCCGATTATCGAATCGAAAAACATGAAAATGGAGGGTTTTGCTGTGCATAAGCGGAAAAATTACCCTTATTTACCTGTGAACCAAGCGCCAGGATGCATATAACCGGAAAATCTCCGCTTATTTTACTCCGGCGATACTGAATTAAGGATCCAAATGATTTATGAAATAGAAATGTCCTGCAAGCAACGCGAAAGCCACCGCATCCTGCGGAAGTACGTCCGGTGGCACATTCGACATTTACCCCATCCGTGGCTGGCACAACTAAGACTTTGCTCTCGACAGAGGCTTGGCAAAGCCAAGTTTTCTCATGAAAAAGCCTAGATGGAATGCCTCTGTTAACTATCTTTTTTTGATTTAGAAGGAATGGTGCGATGTAAGGGCGAATTTAGAAAATAGAGTGGTGGAAAGTGGGGGATTGTGGTAAAGTAAAACAAAAGAGGAGGCGGCTCTAATGTTTATGGGGGAATTTAATCACAGCATAGACATAAAGGGACGTCTCATCATTCCATCTAAATTTCGCGAAGAGCTTGGATCCGAATTTGTGGTTACCCGCGGTCTTGATCAATGCCTTTTTGTTTACCCAATGAATGAATGGCACAGAATAGAAGAGAAGCTCAAGACGCTCCCTTTTACAAAAAAAGATGCGCGCGCGTTTACTCGTTTCTTCTTCTCGGGAGCGAGTGAGTGCGCATTGGACAAGCAGGGGCGAGTGTCGATCAGCAATGGTCTTCGCGAGTATGCGAAACTGATGAAGGACTGTGTTGTTATTGGTGTGTCCACACGCCTTGAGATTTGGGATCAAGAAACATGGGGTCGTTATTTCGCACAATCAGAAGAATCATTCAATGACATCTCGGAGAGCCTGCTCGATCTAGACCTTTAATCAGGACACAAATTGAATTTGTTCCACTGATAAGGAAGATAGCGGTCCGATTAATAAGAGATCCTCGACTAACGACGCTCACTTCCCGTGAGCAACGTTGAAGCCACCGCATCGTGCGGAAGTGCGTCCTACGGCTCATTGGACACTAGGCCGTCCATGGCCGTCGCAACTAATACTTTGCCCTCGCCAGAGGCTTGGCAAAGCCAAGTTTTCTAATGTGAGACAGGAGTCGGTTATTATGTTTGAACATGTTACCGTGTTAAAGAAAGAAGCGATAGAGGGACTTGATCTCAACCCTAATGGAATCTATGTGGATTGTACGCTAGGCGGCGGCGGTCATAGTGAAGTGATCGCCGCGCAGCTTGATCAGGGTCATCTCTACGCATTCGATCAGGATGATGAAGCGCTGCATGCCGCGTCTGTTCGGTTAAAGGCTTATTCAGAGAAAATAACATTCATAAAATCAAACTTTAGATATTTGGAAGATGCGCTTCGTCAACGCGGGGTATCTCAGGTTGACGGGATTCTCTTTGATCTCGGTGTATCTTCCCCGCAATTCGACCACGCGGATCGAGGATTCAGCTATCAACATAATGGTCCGCTTGATATGCGAATGGATCAGCAACAGACACTAACAGCCGCCACAATTGTTAATGAGTGGTCATTTGAACAATTGGCGCGAATCTTTTTTATGTATGGTGAAGAACGTTTTTCAAAATCCATTGCCAGAAAAATCGAGAAGTTTCGAGAGCAGCAACCGATTAATACTACAGAAATGCTTGCTGAAATTATCAAGGATGCGATTCCTGCTCCCGCGCGAAGGAAAGGAGGACATCCGGCAAAACGTGTTTTCCAAGCCTTACGTGTCGCAGTGAATGACGAGTTGGGAAGCTTTGATGATGCCCTGACCCAATCACTTCGCATGTTGAAGGTCGGCGGGCGCATTGCTGTCATTACGTTTCAGTCACTAGAAGACAAGCTTTGTAAGCAATTTTTCAAAAAATATAGTGAACCCCCGGAATTACCTCCAGGATTACCCGTTGTTCCGGAAGCCTTTTTACCTGTATTAAATAAAATCAGCAGGAAACCGATCGTGCCGTCTTCAGGTGAAGTTAAAGCCAATAATCGTTCGCGATCGGCAAAATTGAGGATTGCAGAGAAAGTCAGAGAAATTAAGGAGGATGAGGAGCAATGAATCAGAGTCAAGCATATAAGGTACAAAGACAGGAGCATCTTGAACAAGCACCGCGTGAAGGGCAAGTTGTTATTACCAGACGAGTGACTAAAGGAGAAAAAACGCTCTGGATTGTTGCAGGCGTTGTTATCTTTCTGCTGTCGCTCTGTATCGTTGCAAATCAAGCCAACCTATATATGGCATCACAAGATGTCACTTCTCTACAGTCAAAAATTGATGATCAATCAAAAGTGACACAACAGCTCAAGGCAGAATCAGATCGATTAAGCTCACCCGACCGAATTGTTCGGTTTGCAGAAAAGGAACTCGGCCTGAAACTCGACATTGAAAATATCAAAGTACTTCCTTAAGGTGGTTTGTTCCCATGTTCCAACGCAAAAGAAGATTAATAAGTTTTTGGGCAGGGTTGGTCGGCGGGCTTTTTTTGCTGGCCTTTTTTGTCATTATTGGGCGGTTTGTTTATATCGCACAAGGTAAGGAAATTGACAATCATCAATTATTAAGCGTTGGAAAAAAACAATGGTCACAGTATAAAATTATCGATGAAAAACGGGGAACCGTTTATTCGGAGAATGGACGCATTCTTGCGGAAGATGTCCCCGCCTACACACTTTATGCAATCGTTAGCCCTGATAGTGATAATCATGTGAAAAACAAGCAAAAAACCGCTGAGGCTCTGGCACCTATACTCGATATGAAGACAGAAGATGTCCTAAAAATCCTCAATCGAAAAGCATACCAAGTTGAGTTCGGCACAAAAGGAAAGATGCTGAGCTATTCAAAGAAGAAGCAAATCGATCGTTTGAAACTACCGGGAATCGGCTATCTTACCGAGTCGAAGCGTTATTATCCGGATCAGTCAAGCGCCGCTTATACACTTGGATTTACTCAGACTAATCCTCAGAACAATCAGCAAAAAGGTGTGTTCGGTATTGAGCAATCGCTGGATCAGTATCTAACTGAGAAGGACGGATCTGTTCGGTATTACCGCAGCCTTTCCGGTGTACCGATCCCGGATGAGAAGCAAAAAATAAAGAAAGCCTCTCCAGGAAAAGATGTCTATTTGACGCTTAACACACGGATTCAAACGGTATTGGATCAAGCGATGTCCAGAGCAAGTGAAGAATACAAGCCCGACAGCATGATTGGGATTGTCGCGGATCCGAAAACAGGAAAGATTCTTGCGATGTCTACGTCCCCGGGCTTTAATCCCAATAATCGTGATATCAAGCAATTCAGTAACGCGGCAATCTCTGAGCCGTACGAGCCTGGGTCGGTTATGAAAACATTCACAGTTGCCTCTGCAATTGACGCGGGCGTATACAAAGGATCAGATACATATCAGTCCGGTGATTATAAAACGGATGGCGGAACGATCCATGATTGGAGGCGTCAAGGATGGGGGGCAATAACATTTGATCAAGGCTTTGAATTGTCCTCAAATGTCGGAATGTCTGTTCTCACGGATAAATATCTTGGTGTAAATAAATTAGGAGACTATTTACGGAAATTTGGGTTTATGCAAAAAACGGGCATTGATTTGCCTGGTGAACGTGCGGGAATAGTTAACTGGCAATGGAAACTTGACAAGCTTGAAGCCTCATTTGGACAAGCATCCGCCTTTACGGCAATGCAAATTGTACAGGCGGCAACGGCAATCGGCAACGATGGAAAAATGATGCGACCATATGTTGTCGACCGTATTGTGAACCCGAAAACAAAGAAAACTCTTTTAAAACATCATCCAGTTGTTGCCGGTCATCCAATTTCGGCATCAGCTGCAAAACAAACGCGCGCGCTCATGCGTAAAGTGGTTACAGATAAAGATGTCGTTAACGGTTCGAGTGCTACAGGTCTCGCTTATGATCTCCCAGGATACAGCGTGATTGGGAAAACAGGTACGGCGCAGATTTCTCTTAACGGGCAATACATGTTTGGAAAAAACAACTATGTCTACTCATTCCTCGGCATGGCCCCTGAGAAAGATCCGAAGCTGATTGTTTATGTGGCAGTTAAACAGCCCCAGCTCAAAGCCACAGAACTCGGACCGGAACCGGTAGTGGACATTGTACGCCCGGTAATGACGAGCGCATTGCAATATCTTCAAGTAGATAAAAAGGCAACTGAATCGGTTGAGAAATTGCAATTGCCATCTGTTAAGTTTGAGAACTATACAGGAGCAGATATGAATGCGACCGTACAAGAATTGAAACAGAAAGGAATTGTTCCAATAACGATAGGATCGGGAACAATTCAGAAGCAACTGCCTTATCCGGAGGAAAAGCTTTTTACAGGAAACAAAGTTATTTTGTCCGGTAGTGGACAGAAAAAAATGCCAACTCTAACCGGGTGGTCACTTGCAGACGTAATGAAACTGGCAGAGATGGAAGAACTCAAGCTCGTTGCAAAAGGAAACGGTTTTGTTACGCAACAAAGCATCGCAGCAGGTGCCGACTTAAAATCGGGGGGGGTACTGACCGTTACCTTGCAAGGGCAAAAAACAAGCGCTTCTTCAAACGCCTCGGAATCGACGGCTGAGTCCGGCTCAAGCAATCCTTAACAAAACTGTTCAAAAGCCCCCATTTACTGCGCGCAAAAGATCCATACATTCCGTATGGATCTTTTCGAATACGTTCTAATGCATGAGGGGCTTGTTCTATTTTTTCGTGCTCACTCATATGGGTAGGACAAGGAAAGATAGGAGGGGGCTTACGTGTGCGTGTGTCGAAAGTGACCGTCAAAAGACGGCTGTTGTTTTTCCTGTCGGCAGGGCTTGTTGTTTTTGCTGTTTTCATTTTCAGAATGGCTTATCTGCAACTTTTTGAAAATAATTGGCTGATGAATTATGCGCTTAAATCATGGAGCAGAGAAATTCCTTATGAAGCGGAACGGGGCAAAATTTTGGACAGCCGTGGGAAGATTCTGGCGACTAATATTAGCAGCCCATCTGTTCTTGTCGTGCCACGGCAAGTCAAAGATAAGGATAAGACTGCTGATAAACTCGCAACCGTGCTTAATATGAGCCGTGAGAAAGCCTTTGAAAAGATTACGAAAAAAGAGTCCATTGTGCGCATTACACCCGAAGGCCGAAAAATTTCGAATGAGAAAGCAGCGCAAGTTAAATCGCTTGGCCTTCCAGGTGTCTTTGTCGCGGAAGACTTCAAACGTGATTATCCAAAGGGAAATTACTTGGCTCATGTTCTTGGATTTGCAGGGATCGATAATCAAGGACTCACCGGTCTTGAATCATACTATAACGAAGGTTTGCAAGGTGAGGACGGCCATGTCGATTTCTTCTCCGATGTTAACGGTAATCGAATGTCCAATTTGAAGGATCAGTACGTTCCGCCAACAAGCGGCTCCAGTCTCAAATTGACTATTGATTCACGTGTGCAATCGATCATTGAGCGTGAACTGAATAATACAGTTGCCGCCTATCATCCCGAGAGTGCGGTAGCGATTGCTATGGATCCGAACACCGGCGCGATCCTTGGCATGTCGTCTAAACCGGATTTTAATCCGGAGAACTACAAAAATGTCTCCCCGGAAGTATACAATCACAACTTGCCTATTTGGAAAACGTATGAACCTGGATCAACGTTCAAAGTCATTACGCTTGCAGCGGCACTTCAAGAAAAAGCGGTCGATTTAAAAAAAGATCATTTCTTCGATTCAGGCGCGATTGAAGTAGGAGGGGCGAAGCTGCATTGCTGGAAAAAAGGCGGTCACGGATCGGAGACCTTCCTACAAGTTGTGCAGAATTCATGCAACCCTGGTTTTGTCGCGCTAGGCGAGCGCCTCGGAAAAGACAAACTTTTCTCCTATATTGATAAATTTGGTTTTGGTGACAAGACGGGCATTGATCTACAAGGTGAAGCGAAAGGTATTCTGTTTAATAAAAATAAAATCGGACCGCTTGAAGCAGCAACGACGGCATTTGGTCAAGGTGTTTCTGTTACGCCCATTCAGCAGATCACTGCTGTATCAGCCGCAGTCAATGGAGGTTATCTCTATCAACCGCATCTAGCAAAGGCTTGGATTGACACCGATACAGGAAAAACGATCAATCGAATTGAGCCGGTGATGAAGCGCCGTGTCATATCAGAAGCGACTTCCAAAGAAGTTCGCAGCACATTGGAAAGTGTTGTCGCTCAAGGGACGGGGCGCAACGCCTATGTTCAAAACTATCGTATCGGCGGAAAAACAGGAACAGCACAGAAAGTCGATCCAAAAACAGGGCGCTATATGAGCAACAATTATATTGTCTCATTTATGGGATTCGCTCCGGCGAATAATCCGAAGATTGTCGTTTATGTAGCCGTCGATCATCCTAAAGATACCGTTCAATTCGGCGGTACTGTAGCCGCGCCAATAGCGGGCCGGATCATATCAGACAGCTTGAGTGCGATGGGTGTCAAGAAGCAGAGCGGCGGGTTGGAGAAAGAATTACGCTGGCCGGATCAGCCGCTCATCACAATACCGAATTTAAAAGGCATGGATAAAAACGATTTGAGAAATACGCTCATCGACCTGAAGCTGAAGACCGAAGGGGACGGCGACGTGGTTACCATGCAGTCGCCTAAGCCTGGAATTAAGGTCAAACAAGGTTCAACAATAATGATATACTTAGGTGACAAAAAGAAGGCAGACGATTAAAATAAGCAATGGACGAAAGGGAGCACGGTATTTTTTAAACCGGCCCCCGCTCATACATAAAGCGCGGAAAAAAACGGGTTGTATTCGATCAATTCCCGCGCCATGTTATCTGAATTATAGCTGGAAATGATCACATGTTAATTATGTGAGTGCTCCATATTAAGTTGACAAGGGACGTGTCAAGTAATGAAACTTTCGGATTGCCTGAAGGCACTTGCCAATTTTCGGCAGGAAGGAATGGGAAATCCAGAGATTAACGATCTCATTATCGATTCACGGCTTGTGAAGCCTGGATCTCTATTTGTATGCATCAAAGGTCATCATGTGGATGGTCATCGTTTTGCGATTCAAGCGGAAAAGAGCGGTGCAGCCGCAATCATCGCTCAGGACAGTGTTGACGTTTCAATTCCGGTAATCTATGTAGGGGACACGCATCGAGCTTTAGCAATGATCGCCGATCACTTCTACGGATACCCAAGTCATGATCTTCATATGGTTGGTGTCACAGGCACAAATGGAAAGACAACCATCACATACCTCGTCCAGTCCATTCAGGAAGCTTCAGGAATCAATACCGGGTTGATTGGGACGATGGGAATGCGTTATAAGAATGAATTTATCCCTGTTCAAAATACAACACCTGAGGTTCATTTGATTCACAAAAGTCTTGCGAAAATGAAAGCACAGGGCGCTTCCTCTGTAGTGATGGAAACTTCTTCAAACGCGCTTTATGACGGCAGAGTACACGGTTGTGACTTTAATGTCGGTATCTTTACCAATTTAACGGAAGACCATCTGGATTTACATGGAACGATGAAAGATTATATGTATGCTAAAAGTTTACTTTTTTCTCAGCTTGGCAACAGCTATGGTACCGGTCAAGTAAAAGCAGCAGTTCTGAATGTGGATGATCCCGCTTCCGATGTGTATAAGCACATGACCGCGGCTCATGTTATTACTTACGGGATCAATAAGCCCGCTGATTTCTATGCGTCATCGATTCAAATAATGCCTGCGGGCACACAATTTATTTTGAACACCCGAGAGAAGAGTTACCCTGTTTCAATGAAGCTGATCGGCAAGTTCAGTGTGTATAACGTGCTTGCTGCACTCGCCGCCTGCTCAGTACAAGGACTTGATCTAGCGGAAATGATTCAGACGGTGGAGCAGATAAAGGGGGTTCCGGGACGTTTTGAACCCGTTGACGCCGGACAGGATTTCACGGTGATTGTAGACTATTCGCACACACCGGACAGTCTCGATAACGCGCTTAGTACGATCCGAGAATTCGCTGAAAAAAGAGTGATTACCATTGTGGGGTGCGGTGGAGACCGTGAACGCGGAAAACGGCCGATCATGGCTAAAATTGCCGTTGACAAAAGCGACCTTGCTATTCTAACATCAGACAATCCGCGTACTGAAGATCCTGATTCGATTCTTCAGGAAATGGAGACCGGTGTAACGAATCGCGCTTACCGAAAAATTACCGACCGCCGTCAGGCGATTCGCTTTGCGATGCAGCATGCCAATAGCGGGGATATTGTTCTGATTGCAGGAAAAGGTCATGAGGATTATCAGATTATCGGCACGCAAAAGCATCATTTTGATGATCGTGAAGAAGCACGTTCAGCTATCCTTGAACGATATAATATAAATAAATGATCGGACAGCAACTGTTCGCATTAAGGGAGAGTAATCGATGGGTATTGGAGTAGATATAATCAGAGGCCAGGCGATTCAGACAATCGGGGATGCGGGACATTTAGAACGTCTGAATATCATGACGGACAGTCGCAAAGCTGCGGCAGACAGTCTCTTTGTGCCTTTGGTGGGGGAAAACTTCAATGGTCACCACTATTTGAAGCAAGCAATTGAGCATGGGGCTGAAGCGGCAATCTGGATGGAGAGAGAACCGCTTCCCGATAAGATTCCTGACGGATTTCCTGTTTTTTTTGTTCGTGACACACTAGCGGCACTTCAAAATATGGCAAAAAGCTACCTGAATCAAGTCCATCCTAAAATAATTGCCGTCACGGGATCGAATGGAAAAACAACGACGAAAGATATGATTTACAGCATTTTAAGCCAGTCTTACAGGACCTTTAAGACGCAGGGCAATCTGAACAACCACATCGGTGTTCCACTGACGATTCTATCAATGCCAGAGAATACCGATGTTCTTGTGCTGGAAATGGGTATGAATCATTTCGGAGAACTTACTTATTTAAGCCAAATGGCGAGGCCGGATCTTGCGATAATCACTAATATTGGTGAGTCGCATATTGAATATCTTGGCAGCAGAGAAGGAATCGCTAAGGCGAAGCTCGAAATTGTCAATGGATTGAAAAAACGCGGAACACTGATTATTGATGGAGATGAACCGCTCCTCGACAATATTCAAACAAATGTTTTTCAAATTGTACGTTGCGGCTTTGGAGATCAAAACAATTGGCGAATTACAGATGTTGACGAATCTGTGACTGGAAGTCGTTTTACACTAAACAAGCAGACAGAATCGTTTCATGTACCGGTTCTTGGCAGGCACAATGTGAAGAATGCTGTACTCAGCTTTGCGGCAGCACGTATTCTTGGTGTGGCTATTGAGAAGATTCGCTACGGGCTGGAACACTTGAGCCTGACAAAATTGCGCTTTGAAAAAGTCAAAGGACTGAATGGCTCCGTTCTGATTAATGATTGTTACAATGCCAGCCCTTCGTCGATGAGGGCATCTCTTGAAACCCTGAAGACATTACCCGGCTTTGAGCAGAGGGTGGCTGTGCTTGGTGACATGTATGAATTGGGCAGAAATGAAGAAGCACTTCACAAAAGTGTCGCTGAGATTGTGAAAGCGCCGCTGACTCATTTGGTCACGATTGGCGACAAAGGTGCATGGATAGCGAAGGGACTTCAAGAAATCGGTGGTGATGAAACACTGGAAGTGCACGTATACCCGACAAAAGCAGCTGCCCAGCCTTACCTTGAATCGCTTTTGAATGATAAGACCGTAATGCTTTTCAAAGCGTCCCGACTGCTTGCTCTGGAAGAACTATCAGGCAAGCTGAGAGCAAAAGAATCAACTAATCAGTGAGCGATGCAGTGTAACTAGTAAATTATTAAAGTAATTAATAAATGTAAGCTGCGTATTTAAAGGAGCGAAAGGATTCATGACATTGACTTTATTATTTGGATTAGCCATTTCTTTTCTTGTGACACTTATTTTTGCACCTTTTTTTATCCCATTCTTGCGGAAGTTGCATTTTGGGCAGTACATTCGCGAAGAAGGTCCAAAAAGCCATCAGAAAAAAAGCGGAACCCCGACGATGGGCGGTGTCATTTTTCTGATCGGTCTCTTGGCGGGCATTCTCGTCATGGGTTTAAGATATCATGTAACGACACCGGACACCTATATGCTTCTGTTTGTCACGTTTGGATTTGGATTTATTGGTCTGCTGGACGATTTTATTAAAATTTCAATGAAGCGAAACATGGGCCTCACATCAAAGCAGAAGATGGCCGCTCAAATCATTATTTCGCTTATCTTTTGGTTCATTATTACACGTTATGATTATTCAACCTATCTCTCATTTCCAGGCACTAATTTAATGCTTAATTTACACTGGTTCTATCCATTATTCGTTATTTTTCTTCTGGTAGGTGTTCCGAACGCAACGAACCTTACTGACGGCATGGACGGCTTGCTCTCTGGCTTAGCTGTGATTGCTTTTGCGGCTTACGCGGTGATCGCATGGTTTACAATGAATCTTGGCGTTGCTGTTTTTGCGATGGTCATGCTCGGTGCACTACTCGGATTTTTAATTTTTAATGCACATCCCGCACGTGTGTTCATGGGTGACACCGGCTCTCTGGCTATCGGCGGAGCTCTCGCAGGCATGGCCATTCTTACAAATACGGAAATTTTGCTTGCTGTGATCGGCGGTGTCTTTGCCATAGAGACACTATCAGTAATCATTCAAGTTATTTCTTTTAAAACGACAGGGCGCAGAGTCTTTAAAATGAGCCCGATTCATCATCACTTTGAATTATCAGGCTGGTCGGAATGGAAAGTGGTCACAGTGTTCTGGCTCGTTGGACTGATGCTCGCTGTTATTGGAATTTATTTGAAAGTGGGGGTTGTCAGTTGAAACCATTGACTGAGTATGCAAACAAAAAGGTTCTTGTTTTAGGACTTGGTAAGAGCGGTTTTGCGGCTGCGAAACTCATGAAAAGTTTGGGTGCTAACGTGACGGTCAATGACCGCAATGATCTGAGTACGAATGAACATGCGCGCAGTCTGAAAGCAATCGGCGTGCATATTGTTGACGGCGGTCATCCGCTGGAACTTATAAATAGTGATGTCGCCTTAATGATCAAAAATCCGGGTATCCCGTATACGAATCCGCTAATCAAGAAAGCTCTTGAACAAAACGTACCTGTTGTTACAGAAGTGGAGATAGCCGGACTCCTGTCGGATGCCCCATTCATTGGTATAACCGGATCTAATGGAAAGACCACAACGACGATGCTGATTGGTGAGATGATGAAAGGGTCCTCATTAGAACCGATTGTCGCAGGCAATATTGGTACTGCGCTTACCGCCGTTATTCAGACTGCAACAAAGAAAAATGCGATTGTCGCCGAACTTTCAAGTTTCCAGCTTCAAGGGACGAGAAGGTTTCATCCGCATGTCTCGGTTGTTCTGAACATCTTCGATCATCATCTGGATTATCACGGCACAGTAGAAAATTACGCAAGAGCGAAAGCGCAGATTACAGTAAATCAAACCTCTGAGGACGCGTTAGTCTACAATAGCGACAGTGAACGTGTCGTTAACTATGTCGCTGAAAAGTCAAAAGCGCAGAAGGTGCCATTTTCACTTGCACGCAAAGAAACGAATGGGGCCTATGTCTCGAACGGAGTTATTTATTTCAAGGATCAGCCGATTTTAAAGGTTGAAGAGATGGGTCTGCCGGGTGAGCATAATCTGCTCAATGCACTTGCAGCTGTGGCTGCCGCAGGTGTTTATGGTGTCAGCGTGGAGCATATGGCGGAGGTGCTTCGTTCTTTTAAAGGTGCGCGTCATCGTCTTGAATATGTGGCTGTTGTGCAGGGACGAACGATTTATAATGATTCTAAAGCAACAAATATCATTGCGACATCCAAGGCGTTGCATGCGTTCCCGGGAAAAGAGATCGTTCTGCTTGCGGGGGGCCTGGATCGCGGCAACACATTTGACGCGCTGATCCCTGAATTAAAGAAGGCACCGGTTAAGGCTGTTCTTCTTTTCGGTCAGACCCAAAAGAAATTGCTGGATGCATGTGTTAAGGCGCAGATTCCAGTAATCAAGGAAGTTGAAAATGTGGAGTCGGCTGTTCCTGAAGCTTTTGCCTTGTCTCAACCCGGTGATGTCATTCTTCTCTCACCGGCATGCGCAAGTTGGGATCAATATAAATCTTTCGAGCAACGCGGTGACATTTTTATCGCAGAAGTGAATAAGTTTAGATAAGAGGACAGGCCGGATGATGAATGATCCGGCAATCTATGTCCTGGATCTGAACGGAGTGTTGCTCATGCGCAAGTATCGTCAATCACCGGATATCCTTTTGCTTGTGATCACATGCACGCTGCTCGCAATCGGTTTAACGATGGTGTACAGTGCGAGTGCGGTCAAGGCGGCAGAGAACTTTGGTGATTCGTTTTATTTTCTGAAACGGCAGCTGCTCTTTGCTGCAGTTGGTGTTGGTTTGATGTTCGCCGTCATGCGCATCGACTATCATTTTTGGAGAGCGTGGGCGAAAGTTGGTTTGATCGGCTGTTATTTTTTGCTCGTCATTGTCTTAATACCTGGAGTCGGACTTGTAAGAGGCGGAGCGAGCAGCTGGCTGGGTGTTGGCGCTTTTTCCATTCAACCTTCAGAATTCACTAAGGTTGCGCTGATCGTGTTTCTGGCAAAATATATTTCAGAGCATCAATCAAATCTGACATCTTTCAAAAAGGGACTTATCCCATCGCTCATGCCTGTTTTACTCGCATTTGGTCTAATCATGCTTCAGCCTGATTTTGGAACAGGTATGGTGCTGGTCCTCACCTGTGTGATCATGATTTTTATCGCCGGCGCACGTATCAAACACTTTGTCGCTATGGGTTCGCTCGGACTACTTGGCTTTGCGGGTTTGATAATTTCAGCTCCGTATCGAATAAAACGATTAACAGGCTTTATTGATCCTTGGCAAGATCCTCGGGATAAAGGCTTTCAAATCACACAGTCCTTACTCGCTATAGGTCCCGGCGGTTTACTTGGGTTCGGATTAGGGCAAAGCAGACAGAAGTATCAATATCTGCCCGAACCGGAAACGGATTTTATTTTTTCCATTGTCTCAGAGGAACTTGGCTTTATCGGGGCGACATTTGTACTTGTTCTTTTCTGCTTGTTGCTTTGGCGAGGCATACTAATCGCCATCAAGGCACCGGATCTTTTCGGAACACTGCTTGCAGTTGGTATTACAGGCATGATTGCGATCCAGATTATGATCAACATTGCGGTTGTCACCGGGCTAATTCCTGTCACCGGCATCACGCTGCCCTTTCTTAGTTATGGTGGCTCTTCATTGACGTTAATGCTTGTATCAATTGGCATCTTGCTTAACGTCAGCAATCATACGAATTGAGTGAGAACAGTAAATTTAATACGAAGATTCTAAAACCCTGTTATAAAAACAGGGTTTGCTGTTTTATTAAAAAAAAAATACAATAGAATATGCCGGATAATAGATTGCGGCGATGAAAACAGTTTGCCGAAGCCCAGAAGATGATGGAAAAAGGAGAGAGTATTATGGATAAGAAGAAAGTCGTTGCGCTTGAGGATCGTCTGCCCCAATTAAAAAAGGAGCGGAAACAGAAGGCCAATCGGCGCTTTGCTTTTTACGCCACTGTCTTTTTCCTCTTGATTCTTATTGTCGTTTACTTTCAATCGCCCTTAAGCAGAGTTCGAACGATTTCAGTAGTGGGCCAGCAACTTGTGAGCAGCGATAAAGTCATAAAAGCAAGCGGCATTTCGAATAAAACACATATATGGGATATTCGTAAAAAGGCGGTAATGAGCCAGATCAAAAAATTGCCGACCGTGCAGACGGTTTCTGTGAAAAAGAAATTTCCGAATCAAGTCAGAATCACGATTAAAGAATATACCCGTAAAGCTTATATACAGAGAAACGGCAACTTCTATCCTATTCTGCAAAATGGAACGACGCTAAGCAAGCTTCAAAGCGGAAAGCTTCCCGTTGATGCACCGATACTTTTTGGATTTTCAAAGACAGAGCCGCTTAAGAAGGTTGCCGAAGGACTCGCTAAGATTTCAAGACAAATGACACATAACATTTCTGATATTCATTACATAGGGAAATCAGGAAGCGAGGATGACCTTGTATTGTATATGAATGATGGGAATAAGGTTATTGCAAGCACACAAACGTTTGCCAAGAATATTAAACTGTATCCTGAAATTGCTGCCAATCTTCCAAATGGAAAACACGGCACAATTCATCTAAGTGTCGGCACCTATTTTATTCCTAGCGATACAGAACAAGAAGATACCCAGAAGTAAACGAATGAAAACGCTCCTCGCACATTTTGCTTATCATGTATTTTTGTCTTTTCTAGTGATTCAAGTTGGTGTAGACTATTAAATAGTTAAGATTCTTTTGTATGAGGCATTTTTTTAGCTATTTTAAGGGATAGGTCTAATTATCTATTTATTTTACCTAGAAATTTGCCGATATAACTATGAAATATAATGTGTTTTTATATGAATGAAATTTTAAAAGGGAATTGCTCCAATTTGTAGAATACAAACAGTAGGGTTTGTTTCTATCTAACAGGAACAAAGAAAGTGTTGGGTTGAATATAGTGTCTTTTAAAACAAGTCGTAACTATTCAATGTCGGTTGACTCGATCCAATCATCCCTGAATAGAGAAATCATCAAAGATATTCAAGAAAAAGGGGGTGCCACAGAATGAACAGTGAGGATGTTTTTGTCAGTCTGGATATCGGCACGTCCAGTATAAAGACCGTAATCGGAGAGATGGCCGATGGAAGGCTTAATGTTGTCGGTGTTGGAGAAGCGGTCTCATACGGGATTAAAAAAGGTTCGATTGTCGATATCGATGCGACAGTTCGTTCAATTGGCAACGCTGTTGAACAAGCGGAGCGGATGGTCGGTATTAATATTAAGAGTGTGATTGTCGGCATTTCCGGGAATCACATCCAGCTTCGGCGGTGCCATGGTGTCGTGGCTGTTTCTGGTGAAACGCATGAAATTGGCGATGAAGATATCGCAAGGGTGATTGACGCCGCACAGGTCATGTCAATTCCTCCTGAGCGCGAGATTGTCGATGTGATTCCAGAGCAGTTCATTGTTGATGGTGTTGATGAAATTCATGATCCAAGAGGCATGATCGGTGTTCGTCTCGAAATGGAAGGGACGTTGATTACCGGTTCAAAGACTTTGCTGCATAATCTTCTGCGATGTGTCGAACGCGCAGGATTGACGATATCGGATGTTTGTCTCCAACCGCTTGCGTTGGGATCGGTTGCGCTCTCAGAAGACGAACAGAATTTAGGCGTGGCATTGGTGGATATTGGCGGCGGGTCAACGAGCGTTGCCGTATTTGATCAAGGCTCCTTAGTTTCTACTTTTGAGCTTCCGATTGGCGGCAATCATGTGACGAAGGATATTTCCATCATACAGAAGATACCAATGGATGAAGCGGAGCAGACCAAAATCAAACATGGCGTTGCTTATTTAGGGGCGGCGTCTGATGAAGATACGTTCAGCGTATCACAAATTGGAAGCGACAAGAAACAAACGATGACTCAAGAGGATTTGGCTGAGATCATCCAGGCACGCATGGAAGAAATGTTTGACATTATTCAAGAAGAACTGCGTCGCATTGGGGTCTATGACTTGCCGGGGGGATTTGTCTTAACCGGTGGGGTTACGGCGATGCCTGGTTTGGCAGATCTTGCGTCACATCACTTGAACTCTAGTGTGCGTATCGCATCACCGGACTATATTGGTGTGCGTGAGCCGAAGTATACAGCATGCATCGGTTTGATTCAATTTGCTTATCACAACGTTAAAATACAAGGTAAGGAAATCGCAGCGGCGATTGCACCCGAGAATGACCGTTATGAAGCTGTACAGAAACAGCAGAAAAAGAAAAAATCAAAACAAGCCCCTAAAGATCATGAAGGCGTCACAACCAAAGTGAAAAATTGGTTTAATCTGTTCTTTGACTGATCGGGCTGCGGAATGATTAAATGGGAGGAAATGAACAATGTATGATCACGATACGGACACGGAAAATCTAGCCAAAATTAAAGTCATTGGCGTTGGCGGCGGCGGGAATAATGCGGTTAACCGAATGATCGAAAGCGGTATTCAAGGTGTTGAATTTGTTTGTGCGAATACTGATGCTCAGGCACTAAAGCTTTCTAAGGCGGATGTTAAGCTTCAACTTGGCGAGAAACTGACACGCGGCTTAGGTGCCGGCGCTAACCCTGAAGTTGGAAAAAAAGCTGCTGAGGAAAGTCATGATCAGGTTGAAGAGATCCTTAAAGGGGCAGATATGGTCTTTGTCACTGCCGGTATGGGTGGCGGCACCGGAACAGGTGCTGCACCTGTTATCGCGGAAGTTGCGAAGGAAGTTGGCGCTTTAACTGTCGGTGTAGTCACACGTCCGTTCACTTTTGAAGGAAGAAAACGGGCGAAGCAGGCGCAAAGCGGTATCGCCAATCTTAAAGAAAAAGTTGATACATTGATCGTTATTCCTAACGATCGTCTGCTTGAAATTGTAGACAAAAACACACCGATGCTCGACGCTTTTAGAGAAGCTGACAATGTGCTCCGCCAAGGTGTGCAAGGCATTTCGGATCTTATTTCTGTTCCCGGTTTGATCAACCTTGATTTCGCGGATGTAAAAACGATCATGACCGAAGGCGGATCGGCGCTCATGGCGATCGGTGTCGCATCAGGCGAGAATCGCGCTGCCGACGCGGCGAAAAAGGCCATCTCGAGTCCGCTTCTTGAAAAGTCGATTGATGGAGCGAAAGGCGTGCTGATGAACATTACCGGAGGCACGAATCTGAGCCTTTATGAAGTAAATGAGGCGGCAGATATTGTCGCGACAGCTGCGGATGAGGAAGTAAATATGATCTTCGGTTCTGTCATCAGAGAAGAGCTGGATGATGAAATTGTTGTCACGGTGATTGCTACCGGCTTTGAGGAACGTGAAAAGGTCGGAGAAGCCCCGCAGGCAGAGCAGGATCTTTTTCTACGCAGAAGACAAAGCTCTGAAGGCTTGAACACTTCGAAACTGCGTGAACAGCATCGTGAGGAAGCGGTGAACCCCGTTCAGAAGCCTGTCCGCAGATCTCATAGTATTGTTGAAGATGAAGACACGCTTGATATTCCAACCTTTTTGCGTAATCGGCGCAGGAAAAACGACTAATGACTTGATTTGTTAGACTTGGTTATTTTCTCCCAGAACGATCCATAAAAAAACAAGCTCGAGAGCAGAAATGATTCATTTCCTGTTTTCGGGCTTTTTTTCGTAGATAAAAGTAAATTGCACATTTTGGTATGAATGGACAGACAATAAGACATTTCCACTATCCCTCCGTTAGCTCATCAGACAGAACGACCCGCTAAGATGCTTACGTCAGTACGTATTGCGAATGTCAGTCTATCACAGTAAGATTCAAAGATTTTTTAAATCAAAATTGCGACAAAAGCAGCCAAAAAAACTGCAAAATCCCACCCACAGAGCGACAGACTTTCCTTCAGATGGCCCGTATACTATTCCTAAACACGCAAAGAAGGTGGGAGCGTTGGTCGTCTATCTGGATGCTGTTTGGGCGCTCAATCTATTTATTGATGCTTGTCTATTAAAATTAACTGCGCTCATGCTTAAAAGACAGACGAGTCGGCTTCGATTTTGGTCCGGGGCGTTTATTGCTTCAGCAATTGTGCTTATTCTTTTTACACCAGCCGCGTTCGTAGTTGATGGTCCGTTTGGCAAATTGCTATATTCTGCCATGATTATTTTTGTCGCGTTCGGATTTCATCGAATTTCTGTTTTTCTTCAAAACCTTGCTGCATTTTATTTCACTTCTTTTGCGATTGGAGGCGGATTATTCGCTGTTCATTACTTTTTTCAGGACGGTTCATTTTATGCGAACAGCCGCTTTTTAAATACTATGAATTATGGTGATCCGATTAGTTGGATCACAGTGATCGTAGGTTTTCCCGCTCTCTGGTACTTTTCGAAGAAGCGTCTTGATCAGACAGTTGTAAGAAAGTGGAACAGTACAACACTTGCGGATGTCACGGTGCGTTTCTTAGATGTTTGCATTGAGACAAAAGCGATGATTGATAGCGGGAATAAATTAGTTGATCCGTTGACGCGAGCGCCTGTGATGTTTCTTGAAAAAAGCGTTTGTGCCGGGAGAGTGCCGGAAGAGTTGTTTCAAAAAGACAATGCATCATCGCCCTCTTTGAACTTAGAGGGGATTCCGGATGACTGGAGAAACCGAATTGCATGGGTTCCATATCGCGCTGTTGATGGTACCGGTCAGTTAACCCTCGCGGCGCGGCCTGATCAAGTACTAATCCTTCTTGACGGCAAGCAGATCGAATGTACGAAATCACTTGTGGCATTTGTCGATCATTCACTGAGTTCTTCCGGCGACTTCAACAGTATTCTGAACCCGGACATGCTGCTGCATGGAAAGATCATTGAAACGGCTTCATGACATGAAAAAAATAGGGAGGTTGATTCCGGATGAAAACCACTTTTTTGAAGCTATGGCGTTGGGTACTTATTAAACTTGGTGTGAAACCAAAGGAAATTTATTATATCGGTGGGAGTGAAGGACTTCCTTCGCCTTTGTCAAAAGAAGAAGAGGCCGAATTAATGAAAATGCTTCCCTTAGGAGACCCCAAAGTGCGAGCGACTCTTATCGAACGAAATCTTCGTTTGGTCGTCTACATTGCTCGTAAATTTGATAATACACGGATCAATATTGAAGATCTGATCAGCATAGGTACTATTGGGCTCATCAAAGCTGTGAACACGTTCAATCCGGAGAAGAAAATAAAGCTTGCCACATATGCTTCACGCTGCATTGAAAATGAGATACTCATGTATTTACGCAGAAACAGTCGAACACGCTCTGAAGTCTCGTTAGATGAGCCTCTGAATGTGGATTGGGACGGCAATGAATTGCTCCTGTCCGATGTACTAGGCACGGAAAATGACATAACAACGAAAAATATGGAGCGGAAAGTTGAGCGCACACTTTTGAAGAAGGCAATGCTGATGCTCAATGATCGTGAAAAAGAGATTATGACACTAAGATTTGGGTTATCAGGAGGCAAGGAAAAAACGCAAAAAGATGTGGCCGATGAGTTGGGCATTTCCCAATCGTATATTTCCAGGCTTGAGAAAAGAATAATAAAACGCCTAAAAAAAGAATTCAGCAAAATGGCTTAGTGGTACGTGTTCGCAAATCTCCACTTTTTTGCTGTGCATAAAATGGTTGCCTACGGAGATACTTGACCATATAGCAGAGGTTGAAAAAGAAGCCGTTTAAATGGATCACGGTGTTTTCTTTCATCAGCCCGCTAACGCAAGTTTTCGACAATGGGGGGTCATCTTATATGGCACGGCATAAAGTGGAAATCTGCGGAGTGGACACGTCGAAGCTTCCTGTCCTGACCAATGTGGAAATGCGAAAGCTTTTCGCGGAACTTCAATCAGGCAAGCTCGAGGCCAGAGAAAAGCTAGTGAATGGGAATCTCCGCCTTGTTCTGAGTGTCATTCAGCGCTTTTATCACCGCGGGGAATCCGTTGACGACTTATTTCAAGTCGGTTGTATTGGTTTAATGAAATCTATCGACAATTTTGATTTGGGTCAAAATGTTCGGTTTTCAACCTACGCCGTTCCCATGATCATTGGTGAAATTCGTCGTTACTTAAGAGATAATAATCCAATTCGTGTTTCTCGATCTTTGCGGGATATGGCCTATAAAGCACTTCAGGCCAAAGAGCGTTACATAGCGAAACATTCAACTGAACCGACAACCGCTGAGCTGGCGAAAATGCTTGATTTACCGGTGGAAGATGTTGTGTTCGCAATGGATGCGATACAGGATCCGGTTTCATTGTTTGAACCGATCTACAGTGATGGCGGGGATCCAATATTCATCATGGATCAAATTAGTGATGATAAGCATAAAGACAAGGATTGGGTTGATAATATTTCACTTAAAGAAGCGATGAACAAACTTCATGACCGTGAAAAGCGAATTGTCGCGATGCGCTTTTTTTATGGGAAAACGCAAATGGAAGTCGCACAAGAAATTGGCATTTCACAGGCTCAAGTATCAAGATTGGAGAAAATGGCCATAAAGGAAATGAATCAGGATATCGGTCCCTAACACTTGCACTTGCAAGTGTTTCTTTTTGCGCAGAAAAATAAGATGGCAGATACGCGTTCGCCGCACACAGCTAGCTGATGAGCTCTTTAATGTCATAGTGATTATTTCCGGGGTAATGGAAAGGATCAATTTTATACTTCTCAACGCCTGCTTCCGCCCATATATATTAAGGGACAGTACGAGGAGGGGTATGAATGCCAAGAATTTCTGATTTTCAGACCAAAGAAGTTGTGAATGTCGAAAATGGAAAGCGATTGGGACATATCGGTGATCTTGATGTGAATCTGTCTTCGGGCAAAATTGATCACTTGATTATACCTGGAGCGGGAAAAATTATGGGCTTGTTTGGGAAAGAGGACGATATTGTTGTCCCATGGAACAATATTGTGAGAATTGGAGCTGACGTCATTCTTGTCCGGTTTTATAACGAACATGATTCGACGATTAAGAGCGAAGATTAACTAATTAAGGAGTTTTCTCGATGATTATGGTAAAATAAAAAGAAAAGTCCGGTCATTTTGATGAGGAAAGGATGAGAACGGTGAGTGAACCCTTTTCATTTCGAAGCGGACCTTTGTTGCGCTTGAAAACAATCGATGCCGGCGATCTAGAAATCCATTCAGGATTTACACTTCGAACGGAGGGTACGAGTCAAGGACCTTTCACATCAATGAACTTGGGTCTTCATGTCGGTGATCGTTCGGACGATGTACTCGAAAATCGACATCTTGTCGCGCAGAGAATAGGCATTCCACTTGAACGCTGGGTGTGCGCGGAGCAAGTGCATCGCACGGAAATTGCCCGGGTAACGCACAAATCTGCAGGATTAGGCGCAATGTCCTTTGATTCGGTTGTCAAGGGTGTGGATGGTTTGTTTACAACTGACCCGGACATATTGCTCGCTCTTTGCTTCGCCGATTGCGTTCCCATTTTTTATCAGGCGCAAAATCCTAACGCGATTGGAATCATGCATGCCGGATGGCGTGGAACCGTTGCCCGAGGTGCTGCGCATATGATTGAACGCATGACGCGTGACCTTGACATTACACCTGAAGCATTGCATGTTGTCATTGGTCCATCAATAAGCGGCGAGGATTATGAGGTTGATCAAAAAGTGATTGATCAGGTATGCACGCTTGACCATTCGCTTTGGGAGCAGTCCGTAGTTTCCAAAGGTTCCGGAAGCTATCTGCTTGATTTACGAACTTTGAACCGATCAATTCTTGTTGCGAGCGGTGTACCTGAACGTCAGATACAAATAACCGGCTATAGTACGTACGCACGTCCCGATCTGTTTTTTTCTTTTCGACATGATCATGGAAAAACAGGGCGGATGATGGGGTATATCGGAATGAAGAAAAAGGAGAGCAATGAATCGTGAAAGTTGCGGATAATCTTAGACAAGTACAGTCCCTCATTGAGGACGCATGTGAACGCTCAGGACGGCACTCCGAAGACGTTACCATAATTGCCGTTACAAAATACGTTTCCGCCGAACGCGCTCAGGAGGCTGTAGACAGTGGGATTACGCATCTCGCTGAAAATCGGAAAGAAGGTTTGCTGGAGAAACTGGCGTTCATTCATGATGACCGTGTGACATGGCATCTGATTGGGACCTTGCAGACGAGAAAAGTGAAAGATATTGTTGGAAAAGTAGACTATTTTCACGCCCTGGACCGTCTCAAATTGGCAAATGAACTAAATAAACGCATGAAAAAAGGAACTTTAAATTGTTTTGTCGAAATGAATATCTCTGGCGAGGAATCCAAACATGGCATTACTGAAGAGAAACTTGATTCTTTCATTGATGCATTAGCCGAATTTGAGCATCTTCGCATTGTCGGTTTGATGACGATGGCACCGAATACAGAAGATCGAGATGTGATTCGCCATGTGTTTCATCGGTTGCGCATTCTACGCGACCGAATTCGTGATCGAAACATCGACTATGCGCCATGCACAGAGCTCTCCATGGGTATGTCGCATGATTATGAAATCGCTGTTGAAGAAGGAGCAACATTTGTGAGAATTGGCACGTCACTCGTAGGTAATGAATGAAAGGAGAACGGAATCATGGGTCTTAAAGGCACATTGAAACGATTCTTTGATCTTGAGGAGACCGTGAACAGCTCAGAAAACCACCTGCCGGTATCACATGATGAGGAAACCGGCAAACCGGTACAGGGTCAGCACAGACTGGAGAAAAGCGGCAGAATTGTCGCCATTAAAAATGTTCATCAGCAAAATAAAGTTGTTCTGGTTGAGCCGAAGCGTTTTGAAGAGGTCGAGGAAATCGTCGGTTATTTGAAAAATAAACAGACGATTATTTGTAGCCTCCAAGGGACAAGCAAGGATCAAGGACAGAGAATTCTTGATTTTATTGGCGGCACATCCTTCGCGCTGAATGGGCAGATTCGTAAAATTGGAAAGAACACATTTCTTTTCGCACCGGAACAAGTGGACATATCCGGCATGATCAGCAATTGGCCGGAAGATTAATTACAGAGGTGAAATTATGTATTTGATTGCATTCATCGTATCAGAGGCTATCAATATTTATAAATGGATATTAATAATTTATATTTTGATGTCTTGGGTACCAAGCGTACAGGATTCATCAATCGGCAGGCTCTTTGAACGAGTATGTGAGCCGTTTTTGTCCCCTTTTCGAAAAATCATACCCCCAATTGGCGGCGTGATCGACATATCTCCGATGGTTGCTTTTGTCGTTCTTTGGTTTGCCCAAATTGGTATTCAAAGTATTCTCTTGAGATTTGTCTGAGGCTGGCATATGTCACTCTATGAACATTTCAGACCTGAAGAGCATGCACTGGTCGATCACTTTCTTGATTTGAAAGATCAAGTTGTCGTAAATTATATACCGAAACTGACCGATTTTCTCGATCCCAGGCAGCAGATAATCCTAAAATCACTGATAGGAAATAACGAGGAAATTCGTCTGTCCTTTTCCGGCGGCTATGCTCAAGCTGAACGGGCGCGCGCGCTGTTACTTCCACCGTATGTTGAAGCGGACGAAGATCCGTTTCAACTCGCTTACCTAGAAGTTCGGTATCCGTCCAAGTTCGGATCCATTGCACATCCCCAACTGCTCGGATCACTTGTCGGTTCTGGCGTGTCAAGAAGCAAAATCGGTGATTTGCTGATCGGTGAGGGACGTGCTCAATTTATTTGTGTGAAAGAGCTTGAGCCTTATTTTATGCTTAATTTAAGTTCCGTAGGGAGAATGGGTGTCTCCTGCGAGTCGGTTGATCAGCAAGCTTTAATACATAGTGACGATGAATGGCAAGAGAGTGATGGGACAATTTCCTCTATGAGGCTAGATACAGTTTTGTCAGAAATCTATCATTTGCCAAGAACGAAGGCTTCAGAGGCTATTTCACGCGGGCTTGCAAAAGTAAATTGGGAACTTGTTGAGAAACGTGACTACGAGATACATGAAGGCGATTGTCTTTCTCTCCGCGGATATGGCCGCAGTAAAATAATATCGAACAGCGGCTTGACAAAAAAGAACAAAATCCGTATACAATATGGTAAACTTAACTAAACGAATTGTTTGTAAAATGACTTGGAGGTGACCGGGATGCCATTGACACCCTTGGATATTCATAATAAATCGTTCTCACGAGGATTTCGTGGGTATGATGAAGATGAAGTGAATGATTTTCTTGACCAGGTGATCAAGGATTATGAAGCGCTTATTCGCGAGAAAAAGGATCTTGAACAAAAGAACAAGAATTCAGATGAAAAGCTTAATCACTTCTCTAATATTGAGACAACTCTGAACAAGAGTATTCTTGTCGCTCAGGAAACAGCTGAGGAAGTGAAGCAGAACGCGAATAAAGAAGCTAAACTGATTGTAATGGAAGCAAAGAAAAACGCTGATCGCATTATCAATGAAGCGCTTGAGAAATCACGCAAGGTAACCTTGAATATTGAAGAATTGAAAAAAGAAGCCAATGTATACCGGACACGCTTCCAGATGCTGATTGAAGCGCAATTGGAATTGTTAAAGAGTGATGATTGGAAAAGCATGTCTGTGGGCGATGAAGACGCAGATAGTGAACAAAACGATGGAATGATTCGTACGCAAGCTTGACGCGGAGACTCTTATTGCATATACTGTGCATACATAAGATGCTTGCGCCATAATGTACAGACATTTAAAATGAAATCATATTTTTAAATACTATGAGAGGGAAAGTACTCGCCGCAAGGTCGCGCAGCGAGCCGGGATACGGTGCGAGCCCGGTGCGGACGGCGGTAAGGAAAATCACCCTTGAGTTTGATTCCGAACGACTCCTGCATGACAGGAGTTAAGTAAGAACCAACGTTGATTCGCGTTAAGAAAATCATGAGTGGCAGATTTGCTCTGCTATTAGGGTGGTACCGCGGTCCTTCCGTCCCTTTGGGATAGAAGGACCTTTTTATATAGGTCAGAAAAGAAATAAAACAGAAAGATGATGGAGGCGTTTTTCAATGGATTACAAGAAGACACTACTGATGCCGAAAACAGATTTTAAAATGCGCGGCGGTCTTCCAACGAAAGAACCACGTATGCAAGAACAATGGGATCAGGAGCATATTTATGAACAGTCATTAAAGGTCAACGAGGGGAAACCAACATTTATCCTTCACGATGGCCCACCGTATGCTAATGGAAACATCCATATTGGACATGCGGAAAACAAGGTATTAAAAGATATGATTACTCGCTTTAAGTCGATGACCGGCTATAAAGCTTATTATGTACCGGGTTGGGATACACACGGACTCCCAATTGAACAGCAGCTCGCAAAGCAAGGGATCGATCGAAAAAAAATGTCGGTTGCCGATCTACGTGAAAAATGTAAAGAATACGCGCTCGGACAAGTAGAACATCAGAAGAAACAATTTAAAAGGCTAGGCGTTCGTGGGGATTGGGATCATCCGTATCTGACCTTGCACAAAGAGTACGAGGCTGAACAAATTGAAGTTTTTGGTGAAATGGCAAAGAAAGGTTATATCTATAAAGACAAAAAGACGGTTTATTGGTCGCCTTCCTCTGAATCTGCACTTGCTGAAGCGGAAATCGAATATAAAGATGTTAAGTCGTATTCCATTTTCGTTTCTTTCCATGTGATAGACGGAAAAGGGGTATTGAATTCGGATGAAGAGGTCATCATCTGGACGACGACGCCATGGACGATGCCGGCGAACCTTGCGATTGCTGTCAATCCGAAATTTGACTATAGTGTTGTTCAAGTGGCGGGTCACAAATTTGTTGTAGCTGCCGATTTGGTTGAATCCTTGACAAAAACATTCGAATGGGAAAATCCACAGGTACTGCGCAATGTGAACGGTAAAGACCTGGAACATGTTGTTTGCCGCCATCCATTCTATGATCGTGCGTCCGTGATGATTCTTGGAGACCATGTCACTTTGGATGCCGGTACAGGATGCGTCCATACTGCCCCGGGCTTTGGTGCCGATGACTTTTATGTAGGTAAAAAATATGGTCTCGATATCCTTTGCCCAGTGGACGACCGCGGCTGCATGACCGACGAAGCACCAGGTTTTGAAGGTATGTTTTATGAAAAGGCTAATGAACCGGTAATCGAGAAATTGAAAGAGGTCGGCGCATTACTTAAAGTCGGCACGTTTACTCACTCCTACCCGCATGATTGGCGTACGAAAAAACCGGTGATTTGGAGAGCGACAAAACAATGGTTCGCGTCGATCAAAGCTTATCGGGACGATATCTTAAAAGCAATTCATGAAGTGCGTTGGGTTCCATCATGGGGCGATGTCCGCATGACGAATATGATCAAGGATCGTGAAGACTGGTGTATCTCGCGTCAACGTGCATGGGGTGTTCCGATTCCGGTATTCTATGGTGAAGACGGCGAACCGATCATCACGGATGCAACGATTCAGCATGTAGCGGATCTGTTCCGCGAACACGGCTCGAACATTTGGTTCCAATGGGATGCCAAAGACTTGCTGCCTGAGGGCTTTACTTCGGAGCATAGCCCGAACGGTACCTTTAAGAAGGAAACCGATATCATGGATGTTTGGTTCGACTCTGGTTCATCCCACCAAGGCGTATTGACCACGCGTGAAGGGTTACGCCGCCCGGCGGATATGTATCTTGAAGGATCGGATCAATATCGTGGATGGTTTAATTCGTCACTAGCCACATCTGTTGCCGTAACGGGTCACGCGCCCTACAAACAAGTATTGAGTCATGGTTTTACTCTTGATGGAAAAGGTTTGAAAATGAGCAAATCCGTAGGAAACGTCATTGATCCGATGAAGGTCATGCAGCAGTATGGTGCGGACATTATCCGTTTATGGGTGGCTTCGGTTGACTATCAAGCTGATGCCAGAGTATCCAATGAAATTCTCGGACAGGTCGCCGAAGTATATCGCAAGATCCGCAATACGGTACGCTTTATACTCGGAAATCTTAATGATTTTACTGTCGATAAGATTGTTCCTACAGAAGATATGCCGGAACTTGAACGTTATATGCTTGTGAAGCTCAATGGCTTCATCGACACATGCCTGAAAAATTATGAAGAATTCCAGTTCTTGAACGTTTACAAAGCGTTACAGAATTATTGCTCGCTCGATTTGAGTGCTTTCTACATGGACATCGCGAAAGATGCGCTCTACGTTCAACCGAAGGATTCGCTGATTCGCCGTTCCGCGCAAACCGTTCTGTATAAGACGGTAGTTGCGTTAACCAAAATTTTGTCGCCAATTGTCCCGCATACAACTGAAGAAATTTGGCAGCATATTCCGGGTACGGATAAGATCGCATCTTATGTCCAGTTAACGGATATGCCGAAACTCGAGAAAATTGCTGATTCCGATGCACTGGAACAGAAATGGTCATCACTGATCGCGGTTCGTGACGATGTACTAAAGTCACTCGAAAAAGCGCGTGATGCGAAGCTGATTGGTAAATCACTTGAAGCGGCCGTAACGCTCTATGTTAAACCGGAAACAGCTTTCTTAAAAGATACAGCTGATCTCGACAAATTGCTGATTGTATCTCAAGTTACGGTTGTAGAAGACGGTGAGGTTCCGGAAGCGGCAGATCAGTACGCGCGGCTGGCCGTTTCGGTTGAGCCTGCTAAGGGTGAAAAATGTGAACGATGCTGGTCGATTCTGCCAAGCGTTGGAGAAGACAAGGAACACCCGACATTGTGCGCGCACTGTGCGGAAACCGTACGTCATGATTACGCAGATGTAACGCTCGACTGATATTGCGATTCACCAAGAAAATGATTCCCATATTGCGTAAATATTACGCAGTCTAAAAATCCCCCTTTATCCCACACTAATTAATGTGCGCGGGAGCAATAAGGGGGATTTTTATATAGATGTGGGGTTATAGGAAAATCAAAAAGAGGCTGCTCAGCCGCAAACTGGATCTCGAACGAAAGCTGAAAAGCGATATGGAAACAGCTGCAGAGCTTGGTTCTGTATCTGATATTGCATCTGGGGAATTGTCGTCTTATGATAATCACCCGGCTGAATCAGCGACACAGTTGTATGATCGGGAAAAAGACTTAGCTTTTCACAAGTTGGAACAAAATGAACTCGAAGAAATTAATCACGCCTTAGAAAAAATGAGAGATGGCAGTTACGGGTACGATGAGAAAACCGGCGAGAAAATACCCCGCGCGCGCTTAAATGCTTTGCCGACGGCACGAACTGTGGTGTGTCAATCAGAGACAGTGCATCACCACAATTTGCGTCCTGTTGAAGAATCAGTCATCATCGATTTGGAGGAACAAGGTGTTACGGATTTTGAAAGTGACGGTTTTAATGAGCAAAACGCTTTCGATCTTGTTTCGCAGTATAATGATCAGGAAGGTATCTATGAGGATGCGCCGTATAGTGATGACGAAGAAGGCATTGGCTTTGTGGAGGAGTACGAGTCCTTTGCTGCCACAGATATTGGTGGATTCTCGGGTGATGACGAGATTCACGTGTTGAAAAATCATCACTATGATCATTGGTCGGCAAAGAATGAAGATGACTACTTAGATCCCATAGAACGTTAATTCACTTTGTGCAGCGGGTGTAAACGAACCCGCTGCATACATATTTTTTTTAGAAAATTTATGCTAGAATTTAAAAAGATAAAACATGATCGGGTTGATTCGAGAAACAATAGCTTTGTTTCCATGCGTCACTCGGAAATCAACGTGTGTTGGAGGAATTTATTAATGATTTACTATGCACTGGCAGTTCTGCTATTAATTATTGACCAATGCTCCAAATGGATGGTCGTACATAATATGGAATTGGGACAAAGTATTCCGATTATCCCCGGCATTTTTTATTTTACCTCAGTCCGAAATAATGGCGCCGCCTGGAGTATGCTGGAAGGACAATTTATTTTCTTTTTCATTATTACCGTTGTCGTCCTAGCGGTTGTTGTTTATTACATGCAGAAATTAGGGAGAAAACAGCCGCTCCTCGGCATATCATTGGGATTTATTATTGGCGGGACATTGGGGAATTTTGCGGATCGGCTGATACGTGGAGAAGTCGTCGATTTCATTCACGTCTACATTATCAATTATAGTTTTCCGGTGTTTAACATTGCTGATTCATCACTTTTTATCGGTGTTGTTCTTCTTGTTATTTATTTGTTTCTTGACGGAAAGAAGGAACAGTAATGCCGACTATTGTTCGAACGATTGAGATAATAGATGATGGAAAACGAATTGATCGTTGGGTAAGCGATGAGATTTCGAAAGAATCAAGAAGCAGACTTCAGCAATTAATTAAGAGTGGGAACATCTTGGTTAATGGATTAAGTGTTAAAACAAGCTACCGAATGAAAACAGGTGATGAGGTATGCGTTCATATGCCGGAAGCGGAACCGCTCGATGTTACTCCCGAAAATATCCCTTTAGACATTGTCTATGAAGATTCGTCAGTCATTGTGGTGAACAAACCTAGAGGGATGGTTGTTCACCCAGCTCCGGGACATATGAGCGGCACTCTGGTCAATGCATTGCTTGGGCATTGTCATGATTTATCGGGTATCAACGGTGTGATGCGTCCCGGTATTGTGCATCGAATTGATAAGGAAACGTCCGGACTTTTGATGGTGGCGAAAACCGATGAGGCGCATCATTCGCTTGCCGCGCAGCTGAAGGATAAGACAACGAAGCGATTATACCTTGCCATTGTTCACGGCAGTCTTCCTCACGATGAAGGCACGATTAATGCACCGATTGGTCGTGCGGACAAGGATCGAAAGAAAATGGCCGTGACGGACAAGAACAGCAAGCAGGCGGTCACCCATTTTAAGGTGCTGGAACGTTTCTCAAAGTTTACCTTTGTCGCTTGCCGTTTGGAAACCGGACGGACGCATCAGATTCGCGTCCATATGGCGTTTATTGGTCATCCGCTTGCCGGCGATCCGAAATATGGTCCGCGTAAGACGTTGCCTATTCAAGGACAGGCATTGCATGCGGCTGAACTTGGGTTCGTGCATCCTGTGACTAAGAAATTTATGCTTTTTCGCGCTCCTCTGCCGGTTGACATGGAACGCCTTCTTGAAGGACTGCGTGAAAATCACTATCAATAATATAGCGAAAAGATTTCCGGAAAAGTGGTGTCAATCGTCTGTTTGCAATTGACAAAACAGACTCTGTTTGGCATACTTAGTATAGCTTAAAAATGAACCAAATGAATTCCTTTTAAATTTAGTCCCGAGAGACTAAGAAGGGTGATGATTGTCAATGACTATTGGCAACACTGCGGTCTCTTGCTCGAAACGGCAAGACTTTTTTTATGCCGTCAGCAAGAAATCATTAATAAATGATCAAACAATTGGCCGCAGCAAAACGGCGGGTGAAGAGCTTTTGGAAGAAAAAGAAATATTGGATGAAAAAGCGATCGGACGAGCGCTGACACGACTTGCACATGAAGTGATCGAGCGTAACGAGGGTGTGGATTCGGTTGTATTGGTCGGCATTAAGACACGAGGCATTTATCTGGCAAAACGGCTTGCCGATCGTATCAAATCAATCGAAAACAAGGATGTTGCAGTAGGGGAATTGGACATCACCCTTTACCGAGACGACTTAAAACAAAAAACAGATGAACCGGAATTGATTGGGAGTATCCTCCCAATGTCGATCGAATCGAAAACGGTGATTTTGGTCGATGATGTACTTTACACCGGACGTACGATCCGTGCGGCGATGGACGCATTGATGGACGTTGGCCGCCCGCAGCGTATCCAACTAGCGGTACTGATTGATCGCGGGCATCGCGAATTGCCAATCCGTCCCGACTACATTGGAAAAAATGTTCCAACTTCTAAAGAAGAACAAATTGCTGTTCAATTAACCGAGATTGATGGCATGGACACAGTGACTATTCGAGCGACAAGTTAATAATTGGAAACTAACGTATAACACCTTTTAAAGGCAGTCCAGTGAGACTGATAAAGAGTGATTTAGTGCAGTGCGGTTTTTTACACAACCTCTTTGTCAGAATTCTGGCGAAGAGGTTTTTTAAATGCAGAAAAAAGTTATTAAAAACATGCAAAGGCGGCGCGATTAAGGCGCACATTAACGATTAGAGGAGGATTTTCGATGGCCAATCTGCTCAGCTTGAATGATCTATCGGTAACAGAAATGAATACGATTCTTGATCGTGCGGAACAAATACATGAAATGAACGAAGAAGGCTGGTTTGCTCCGAATCATACCTTGGTCGCGAATCTGTTCTATGAACCGAGTACCCGGACGCGCTTCAGCTTTGAGACGGCTGAGAAGAGACTCGGCTATCAAGTGCTTAACTTCAGCAGTAAGACATCGAGCGCGCTGAAGGGCGAGTCCCTTTATGACACGGTACGAACGATGGAGTCTCTCGGTGCGAAAGCGGCGGTTATTCGCCATCAAGATGTCGGTTATTATCGAGCGCTTGAAGGTGTCGGTGTATCCATAATTAATGCCGGTGATGGAGCGGGGGATCATCCGACTCAAGCACTGCTTGATCTCCTGACGCTCCGCCAAGAATTTATGATGTTTCATGGATTAACGGTCGCAATCATCGGTGACTTACGTTACAGCAGAGTGGCAAAATCAGATGCAGAAATTCTAAATCGTTTGGGCTGCCGTGTGCTGCTTTCCGGACCGAAAGAATGGCAGAACGCGTCGCTTCCCGGAACTTATGTGACCGTTGATGAAGCAATTGAAGCAGCGGATGCGGTAATCATGCTGCGGATTCAGCACGAGCGTCATGAACAGGCGATGAACATGACAAAGGAAGCGTATCATGAACGTTACGGATTGACACATGAACGCGCGCTTCGTATGAAACCGGAAAGCATCATCATGCACCCCGGTCCAATTAACCGCGGTGTCGAGCTTGATGACGAGCTCGTAGAATGCGGCCGTTCCAGGTATTTCAAGCAAATTAAGAACGGTGTCTACGCGCGCATGGCCGCACTGGAGTGGGCGCTCAGTGCAACACCTATTCAATTGGCTGACGAACGCATCGCAGAAAAGTTGTAAGAGAAGCAAATGAGATCGCTCATTTGACATAGAAGGAGTGGCAATGAATTGAAAAGACAGCTTGTATTGGAAAACGGAGCGGCATTCGTCGGAGAAGGATTCGGTAGCAGCTCTGAGATGAAAGGTGAGGTCGTCTTCAACACCGGGATGACCGGTTACCAGGAACTCATTACCGACCCATCTTACTGCGGACAAATTGTGACCATGACTTATCCACTCATTGGCAATTATGGAATTAACCGTTCAGATAACGAATCCGCACGACCAAGTATCTCCGGATTGATTGTAAAAGAAGTCGCCAAAGCGCCTTCCCATTGGCAAAAGGAAAAAACGCTTAGTGAATGGCTCGACGACTATGATGTCCCGGGAATTGAAGGAATCGACACGCGCAAACTGACCAAAATTATTCGTGAATACGGTACGTTGCGCGGCAAGATTGTGCCTGTTGACGCGGATCCTGCAGTTGTAGCAGAGGAATTAAAAAAATGGCCGTTGCCAACCGACCAGATCAGTCGTGTCTCGACGAAATCTGCTTACGTCACCCCAGGCTCAGGACCGCGCGTGGTTTTAGTCGACTTTGGCGCGAAACAAGGTATCCTTCGCGAATGCATCAAACGAAATTTTGATGTTGTTATCGTTCCTTACCAAACATCAGCCGAAGATATTTTAAAACTTCATCCGGATGGTGTTTTGCTTAGTAACGGCCCTGGGGACCCTAAAGAAGTACCTGAAGCAGTTGAAACAGTTCGTGAATTGCTTGGCAAAATCCCGGTATTCGGTATTTGCCTTGGTCATCAGCTGTTCGCACTTGCGGCAGGTGCAAACACGGTTAAAATGCGCTTCGGCCACCGCGGCGTCAACCATCCGGTGAAAAATCTGCGTTCTGGAAAATTTGTCATTACATCACAAAATCACGGCTTTACAGTGGAAAAAGAATCACTTAACAGTACAGACTTGGAAGTCACCCATGTAGCGATTAACGATGGAACAATCGAGGGCTTGCGCCACACCAAGTATCCGGCGTTCAGTGTTCAATACCACCCGGAAGCCTCTCCGGGACCGGATGACAGCCAGGATCTATTCGATGAATTTCTCAGCATGATGGAAACGAACAAGAAAGAGGGTGCAGAGCTTGCCTAAGCGTACAGATATAAAGAAAATATTGGTTATCGGTTCAGGACCGATTATTATTGGACAGGCTGCGGAATTTGATTATTCCGGCACGCAAGCCTGTCAATCATTGCGCGAAGAAGGCTATGAAGTCGTTCTCGTCAATTCAAATCCGGCAACAATCATGACCGACACCGACATTGCAGATCGCGTCTATATTGAACCGCTGACCGTAGAATTTGTCAGCAAGATCATTCGTAAGGAGCATCCGGATGGACTCCTCGCTACATTAGGCGGGCAAACCGGCTTGAATCTCGCCGTTCAACTACATCAATCGGGGATATTGGATGAATTAAAGGTTCAGTTCCTCGGAACGAATCTTGATACGATTGAGAAAGCAGAGGACCGTGAGAAATTTCGTAACTTGATGATTGAGCTTGATGAACCGGTTCCACCGAGTGAAATCGTCACGAGCTTAGAAGAAGCACGCGCTTTTGTAAACAAAGTCGGCTTGCCGGTTATTATCCGTCCTGCCTTTACATTAGGAGGAACAGGCGGCGGTATTGCCTCGACAGATGAAGAACTGGATACAATTGCGGAAAATGGATTGAAGCTGAGCCCGGTTACACAGGTACTCATTGAAAAGAGCATCGCCGGATTCAAAGAAATCGAATTTGAAGTCATGCGCGACGCGAATGATGGTGCCATCTCCGTCTGCCATATGGAAAATATTGATCCGGTCGGCATTCATACCGGTGACTCAATTGTAACGGCCCCTTGCCAGACCCTGAGCGACCGAGACCTGCAGCATCTCAGAAGCGTATCGTTAAAGATTGTGCGCGCACTGAAAAT
Organism: Sporolactobacillus nakayamae; assembly: GCF_900113325.1. Taxonomy (GTDB): domain Bacteria; phylum Bacillota; class Bacilli; order Bacillales; family Sporolactobacillaceae; genus Sporolactobacillus; species Sporolactobacillus nakayamae. The sequence continues at coordinate 162,402 of NZ_FOOY01000009.1, forward strand.
CGAAGGCGGCTGCAATGTGCAGCTTGCTCAAGATCCGCACAGCGACCGCTATTACATTATTGAAGTTAATCCGCGTGTCAGCCGTTCTTCGGCACTTGCTTCAAAAGCGACCGGTTATCCGATTGCCAAGGTAGCAGCGAAAATAGCGGTCGGCTATCATCTCGATGAAATTAAGAATGCGGTCACCGGAACCACTTACGCAAGCTTCGAACCGACGTTAGATTACGTCGTAACGAAAATACCGCGCTGGCCATTTGATAAATTTGACGATGCGAAACGGACGCTCGGTACACAAATGAAAGCCACCGGCGAAGTTTTGGCGATGGGCCGTAATTTTGAAGAATCGATACTTAAGGCAGTACGCTCGCTTGAGAATGGTACCTTGCACCTTGAGCTTAAAGAAACTGATGAAATGAGCATGGAAGATCTGTTCAATATTATAAAGAAAAAAGATGATCGACGATTATTCCTGATTGCCGAAACGTTGAGACGCGGTGCCGATATTGAAGAAATTTGGGCTTGCACACAGATTGATCGTTTCTTCTTGAGTAAAATCGCCAATATCGTCGCAATTGAAAAAGAGCTTGAAGCAGCACCTCAAAACGAGAAAGCATTACTTAATGCCAAAAAGCACGGTTTTTCCGACTGGAAAATTGCACAATGCTGGAAAACAACTGACAAGGCAGTTTCCGAATGGCGCAAAGAACTCGGCATTCGCCCTGTATACAAGATGGTGGATACATGTGCCGGAGAATTCACTTCTGAAACGCCATATTATTACAGCAGTTATGAGGAAGAAAACGAGTCGGTTGTGTCTGAACGCGAGAGTGTTATTGTGCTCGGCTCCGGACCAATTCGTATCGGTCAAGGTGTCGAATTCGATTATGCGACGGTTCATGCCGTATGGGCGATTAAGCAGCAAGGCTACGAAGCGATCATGATCAATAACAATCCGGAAACTGTGTCTACAGATTTCAGCATCTCGGATAAGTTGTATGTCGAACCTCTGACGCTTGAGGACGTCATGCATGTCATTGATTTGGAAAAGCCGAAGGGCGTTGTCGTCCAATTTGGCGGGCAAACCGCGATTAATCTGGCTTCCGGACTCGAAGCAAATGGTGTGAAAATTCTCGGAACGACACTGGACGCGATGGATCAAGCGGAAGACCGTGACCGCTTCGAACAGCTGCTGCTCAAACTTAACGTTGATCATCCAGCTGGAGCCACAGCGTTCTCAACGAAAGAAGCGGTGAAAATCGCAAATAAACTCGGCTATCCGGTGCTTGTACGACCTTCTTATGTGCTTGGCGGGCGCGCGATGGAAATTGTCTATAATGAAACCTCACTCAAGCATTATATGGATCACGCGGTTCTGATTAATCCGGACCATCCGGTACTTGTTGACCGTTACCTGATCGGAACAGAGATTGAACTTGATGCGCTTTCAGATGGTGAAAATGTGTATATCCCAGGCATCATGGAACATATTGAACGAGCAGGCGTCCATTCAGGAGACTCGATTGCGGTCTATCCGGCGCAGACCTTAACCGCCGAAGTGAAACAAGAGGTTGTCGACACGGCGATTAAAATTGCTCGAGGGCTCAAGGTTGTCGGTATGATGAATATCCAATTTATCATTCATAATAATCATGTGTATGTTATTGAAGTAAATCCTAGAGCAAGTCGTACTGTTCCATTTTTGAGCAAAATCACAGGCGTGCCGATGGCAAAAGTTGCAACGAAACTCATTCTTGGAGAACATCTAGAAAAGCTTGGGTATCATACAGGCATACATCCTGAGCCGAAACGAGGCGTGTTTGTCAAAGTTCCGGTCTTTTCGTTCGCTAAGCTGCGCCGTGTCGATGTCACATTAGGACCGGAAATGAAATCGACCGGAGAAGTTATGGGACAGGATGTCACTCTCGAAAAAGCGCTCTACAAAGGGCTGCTTGCCAGCGGAATGACAATTCCGGCGCATGGTTCTGTGCTCTTCACGATTGCTGATAAAGATAAGGAAGAGGCTCTGGCACTCGTTAAGCGGTTCTATGATATTGGCTACAACATATTGGCTACTGAAGGCACGGCTGCAATGATTGCAGAACGTAAGATTCCGGTCACAACCGTTAACAAAATCGGAGGGGAATCACCGAATCTTCTCGATGTGATCCGCCACGGCGGTGCGCAATTTGTTGTCAATACATTGACAAGAGGCCAGCGTCCCGCTCGAGATGGATTCCGAATTCGACGTGAATCGGTTGAGAACGGTGTTGTTTGTCTCACATCGCTCGACACGACCGAAGCGCTTCTTACTGTTCTTGAATCACTTGCTTTTCAAACCGAATGCATGCCACAGATGGACGATCGTTCGGCGACCCTGGAAGCGAGCGGCAATAAAGCAGGTGTCGTTCAATGATGCAGGAAGACATGCGGGTACTCGCGCATGAAGAAATCGCCGATCAAATTTTTAAGTTGAAGCTGGAAGGCGAAATGGTTCAGACAATTACTGAACCCGGACAATTTGTCCACATAAGGGTGGGCGGAGAATCGCAATCCATTGCGCCGCTCTTGCGGCGACCGATAAGCATCAGTTCGGCTGATCCATCGACAAAAACGATGACGCTGATTTATCGAAGCGGCGGTTTAGGAACCAGTCTGTTGTCTGAGACCAAGATTGGTGAAAAAATTGATGTGCTTGGACCGCTCGGCCACGGTTTTCCTGTCGACGCGACGCCTTTAAAAGGCAAAGCGTTAGTTATCGGAGGCGGCGTGGGTGTGCCTCCACTTTACGGCCTTTCTCAGGCATTGATTGAACGAGGAGTACACGTTACACATGTACTTGGATTCCGCTCCGCGAAGGATGTCTTCTACCAAGCGGAATTTGAAAAATTGGGACGAACAATTGTGATGACCGAGGATGGCACAAGCGGGAAGCAGGGCAGAGTCACCGATGTACTTGATTCAGTCGATTTTGATGCCGCTTATACATGCGGACCGATCCCGATGTTAAGAGCGCTTGAACATGCAATTACTGAAAAACCGCTCTTTGTCTCATTGGAACAGCGTATGGGCTGCGGCATCGGTGCATGCATGGCATGTGTCACACACACTACTGATCCCAATGACGCAAAAGGCTATCGACGCGTTTGCTGCGATGGACCTGTATTCAAAGCGAGGGAGGTTGAGTTATGCTAGACGTTCATCTGCCCGGTCTGAAATTAAAGAATCCGGTTATGCCGGCCTCCGGATGCTTCGCTTTTGGCGCGGAATACAGCAATTTATATGACCTAAAGGTACTTGGCGCGGTAACGATTAAAGCCGCGACTTTGGCACCTAGATATGGAAATCCGACACCGCGTGTTGCTGAGACACCCGGGGGGATGCTGAACGCGATCGGCTTGCAGAATCCTGGGGTTGACGAAATCATTAGAAAAGAATTACCTCGATTTGAGGAAAATAAAGTTCCAGTCATTGCGAATATTGCAGGCAGTGAGATGGATGATTACGTCTTGACAGCAGAAAAAATGTCGCAGCAATCCGCTGTGAATGCACTGGAACTGAACATTTCCTGCCCGAATGTGAAGCACGGCGGGATCACGTTCGGAACGGTTCCGGAAGTTGCCGCAGAACTGACAGCCAAGGTGAAGGCTGTTTCGGAAAAGCCTGTTTATGTAAAATTGTCCCCGAATGTTACTGATATTGTCGCTATGGCGAAGGCAGTTGAAGAGGCAGGGGCAGACGGGCTGTCGATGATCAATACGCTGCTTGGCATGCGCATCGATTTGAGAACGCAAAAACCGGTTTTGTCTAATCTGACCGGCGGATTAAGCGGTCCGGCAATCAAGCCGGTTGCCATACGCATGATCTATGAAGTCAGCCAAAAAGTATCGATTCCAATCATCGGCATGGGCGGTATTCAGAATGCCGATGATGTCATTGAATTCTTCCTAGCGGGAGCGAGCGCCGTTGCAGTAGGGACGGCCAATTTCGTTGATCCTTTTGTCTGCCCGAAAATTATTACAGAGCTTCCCGAGAAACTGAACGCAATGGGAGTTTCTGATATCAATGAACTCGTTGGAAGGAGCTGGAAGAAATGAATGAAGAAAAACAGGTGATCGTCGCATTGGATGTGGCATCGAATGATGAGATGCTGCAAATGCTTAAGAAGATCCATCGTCCCGGCTGCTATGTAAAGGTAGGCATGGAACTTTATCTTCAAAATGGCGCGGATATCGTTCGTATACTTAAATCAGAAGGTTATTCAGTTTTTCTGGATTTGAAACTGCATGACATTCCTCATACGGTTTATCGGGCGATGAAGGGGCTGGCTCTTCTTGGAGCGGACATGATTAATGTCCATGCCGCAGGAGGCGCCGAAATGATGCGCGCAGCTGCTGAAGGACTCGGCGAAGGCGCACGATCAGGCCGTCCGATCTGCCTCGCAGTCACACAGTTGACGAGCACCGATCAGACAATGCTTGAAAATGAGTTGTTAATTAAACGACCGATTGACGAGGTCATCACTCAGTATGCTTCGCTTGCCTATTCTTCCGGAATGGACGGTGTTGTCTGCTCGGCTTGGGAAGCACAAAAGATAAAGAATCAAACTTCTCCCGAGTTTCTCGCGGTGACACCGGGAATTCGATTGACCGATGATGATGCAGGTGATCAAAAGCGCGTCGCGACACCTTCGCAGGCACGAAACCTTGGAAGCGACTATATCGTTGTCGGCAGAAGCATCACAGCCGCGGCCGACCCCGCAGAGGCTTATCAGCGGGTACTTGATGATTGGAGGAACCAAACATGGAAAACAATAAACTAATTGCACAAGATCTTTTGAAAATAAACGCTGTCGTCTTGAGTCCGGACGATCCATTTACATGGGCATCCGGCATCAAATCCCCGGTTTATTGCGACAATCGATTAACACTTGCTTATCCGGATGTACGTAAGGATGTTATTAATGCCTTCGTCGCTTTAATCGAAAAGGTTTATCCGAATGCCGAAGTCATCGCCGGAACGGCAACTGCGGGTATCCCACATGCGGCATTGATCGCGGAACGAATGGGACTTCCAATGGCTTATATTCGTTCATCAGCTAAATCACATGGCCGTAAGAAACAAATCGAAGGCATTATTAATCCGGGACAGAAAGTCGTTGTCATTGACGATTTGATTTCAACAGGCGGAAGTGTATTGACCGCAGTTCAAGCGGTTGAAGCAGCGGAAGCAGAAGTACTTGGCGTTGCCGCAATTTTTACATATCAATTACCGCAAGCAACCATTAATTTTGAAAATGAGGACGTGCTACTGAATACGCTCACCGATTTTGATACGCTCATTCATCTGGCGGAAGAGCAGGGCAAAATCAGCGGTGCACAGCTTGAACAGCTTAAACTGTGGTATGCGGATCCAACATCAGAAGATTGGCGCACGCAAAAGAAATAAAGGGAACATATAAAATTTATATTCTCGTTAGGAGCCTCTTTTTATTGGAGGCTCTTTTTTTACAAGTTAAGAAAGTTTAAGATATCGCCTCGCTGGTACGACGATAAGAGGCTGATTAACAATCCGCACTTATCGCGGTTGGGCGATCAGGTAAAGTGCCTAATCTGAAAATAGACGGAAAAACTCCGCTTAATTAGAAAATGAACGAAAATATAGCTTAAATAGAAGGAAAAATTCCGCTTATCAAATCGAAAAACGTGAAAATGGAGCGTTTTGCTTTGCATAGACGGAGAAATTACCCTTATTTGCCCGCGAAACAAGCTCCAGGGTGCAAATAACCGGAATATCTCCGCTTATTTTTTACTTAGATGAATGCTCAAGGGCGACGGGGAAGGGAAGCAATGGTTTAGAAAAAGGGCAAGAACCATCAAAAATCAAATTTGAACTTGTGTCATAATAATTGCGAGGAGGTGAGATTGGTGACGCATAGCAAAGAAATTCAAACAGCTTTAGAATACATTGAAATGAATTTATGCGAACAATTGACTTTAGATGGAATTTCTAAAGTAGTGGGATTTTCAAAATTTTATTTTCATCGTACTTTTCAAAGAGAAGTCGGCATTTCACTCTATGCTTTCATTAGAAAACGAAGACTCGCTAGCGCTGCTTCTACTTTGCTAAACACAAATATATCGATATTGGATATTGCCTTGACCTACCATTTTGAATCTCAGGAATCCTTTACGCGAGCTTTCAAAAGTATTTATCAATTGCCACCGGGTAGATACCGGTCGGCTATTAAGGATCTAATTACAGGAGGGATCAGTGTGACTAAGCAAAACGAAATAAAAGACTGGATTATTACAGGAACCGCGCCCGACAAATACCAAGCTAGAATTGACACCAGCATTTACCACATGGGTTCAAAATCAGCAACGATTTACTCCCTTACAGACGAATTTTCCAATGGTGAATATGGTACCATAATGCAGCAAATGAGCGCAAAAAATTTCATTGGTAAACGAATGCGTCTTTCTGGCTTTGTAAAAACTCATGATGTGGAAGGCTGGTGTGGGTTATGGTTTAGGGTAGACAGCGCTTTAGGAGATACATTAAAGCTGGATAATATGCAAAGTAGGTCAATTACGGGAACAACTGAATGGAATAATTACTCCTGTGTATTGGATATACCTGAAAACGGAGCCATTATTAACATTGGTATCTTGTTGTATGGAAAAGGGCAAACATGGCTTGATAATGTCAGCTTTCAAGAAGTTGACAACAATACGCCAACAACCGAATTTGTTCCTGAAGAAGTTTTTCCCGACCATCTTTTAAATCCATTATTTGAAGAAATTTGATTTATCGCATGACCAAACAAGGTATTCGTAATAAAAATATCCTGCCCATGACGGAGGCCACCTAACCATGATGGACGGATGTATTCGAACCCTCTCTTCTATAATCTCTTTAAAATAATCATACAATTATCTGCATACTACTGCGCTCATTTTTTACATACCACCCTTCTGGAATTCCTCTGTAAGGGTGTTTCCTTACGCTAATTTTTAATTGGTATCAAGCTTAACAATTATCCACGAAATAATGGATTATATCGGTTTGATTGATTGCCCCACTGCTGTTAGTCACGAGAAAGCTGCTTTCTTTAGGTAACTATCCGAATGCCCCGCATTAAAACGTGCGTGACTCCGCACGAAAAAATGCGGACTTATCGATAAAGTATGCGGGTTTATTTGCGAAGAAATGCTTTACAATAGAGGGAAAGTAATGAATGGAGTCCGGAATGAAGTATGTAAAGCAATGTATCGTTCTGTTCTTAGTATCCGTTATTTATGTGATCTATTTTAGTCATTTTCTTAGTGCAGAGTCATTAACCGCTGCGCTCAACAGCATGCTCGCTGCAACCATTCTTTTTAGCGCTCTTTTTTTGTTACTCAATTGCTTAACAATCTTTTTTTACCGGACATGGAAACAGTGGTGGAAATGGGTGCTTGTCTTGATTCTTTCCGCTCTCCCCTTTAGTCACTGGTTGTACCTCTATCCTTGGACTGCAGCTAAGACCTATCCTGTTTTTGTTCACTATTTAGCGGAGCAAGGTCAATCGACAGCAGACATCGCCAAATACAGAGCATTTCCCAATCTGAAAATGGACGGTTATTATTACGAAGTGAAATTCAAAACGGACAAGAAGTATTTGTATGGATACTTGATTCAAAGAAGCGGTGTTTTCTTTGAGGTATCGAAGAACCGATCCTATGCAGATTATAAAGATGCGAAAATTCGAGAAGTGTTCAATGAACGAGAATACAGTCAATTAAAAAAGGATTCCTCAAATGAGTCGAAGAATTATAAAAAATGGACAAAGGAACCAGTGCCCGAAAGCATTCAGCGTCAAAAACGGCTAGAATCCAAACATCATCCGCTTGGTCTGTATCAAATTAATGACATCAATTGAGCAAATAGGTAAAGGAGTGAATGCAGTATGAGTAACTGGCTCATATATATCACCAATGTTATGCCTTGGATCATTACAGGTTTCTTACTTTGCCTCGTGGCACTGATTGCTGCCATTTGTATGAAACTTTGGTAAAGATGATTAGGATTTTTTTAGTGTGGTGAGTAGAACGAGAGGATACACATGGACTTGCCTCTCATTTCAATAATCATGTTGGAAAGGATTTTTTTATGAAAAATTATTTTGAAATGAAGAATATTAGAGTGATCGGTCTATTTTCTGTTGCGATTGCCTTGTTCTATTTAATTGTCATTTTAACTGAGGGATTTTATCGTTATACGATCATTGAATATCTGGCCACTTTGTTTAATCTCATTATGTTCACGCTGATTTTTTTGTTCATTACAAGGAAAATAGTCATTCGCGGGATCAGTCAGATGCTGTTTTTCTTGGCGTTTCAACTGTACGCGTGGATTGCCTTTTTGCTGTTGCTGGGTATTGATGTACAGCAGTTATGGTTCGGGTTGTTTGATCATCAGTTTGAACGAAATTTTCTATCAATGATCAATGTGATTCCCTTTCGAACGCTTATTACACAATTTTCCGGGTTTCCATCAGTCAATATTGCGACGCATCAAATTATAGGGAATATTATTGTACTGGCTCCGTTCTGCTTTTTTCTGCTCTATTTTGGACGAATTACATTTAAAAGCGCGTTTCTCATCATTTTTCTCTATTCATTATCTATCGAAGTACTGCAATTCTTATCGGATCTGCTCTTTTTTCAGGCTCGCGCCATGGATATTGATGATGTGATTCTCAACACCGCCGGAGTTGCTTTGGGAATTTTAGCTTACGTGTTCTATCTTGGATTAGCTGCGCTCTGCCGTCGTTTTGTGCGGAAGGAGTCGCCAATTAAAGGAAATGAAGCTAATTGATTTGTGCAATGTTTGAATGAAATATGGATCGGAGTGGGATAACATCAACGCAACTCATCGAGCTTCACCTCATATAAAAAGCGCAATGCATCAATTGATTGATCACTCTATCGTTTCTGATGAAATGCGAAAAAGGACACATGAGTACGCGTTTTACCATGAAAAAAATGATTTTCCGTTCGGTGCTTTAGCTGTGTTACACCATGACATTCTTAAAGGTGAAAACAAGTCGATTGATCAAATTGCAGTGGCGGTTGAACTGATCATTCTTTCTTTTGACCTATTAGATGACTGGCAGGATCGAGATAATTACGATATTATTTTTTGAAGTACAGAATGAGCTATGTACTGCATGCACTTGATAATCTTACGTGAGAAAGTAGGTTTCACAAATGACAAAAAAAGTATTTTATGATTCAGTGAAAGTAGCTTTTTTTGGTTTATTAGTCTCAATCCTGGTTCTGGTGCTATTGAGTATTTATCAAAAAGAAATAATCTTTAATTCGCTATTTATACTAGGTTTAACGATTGGAAATTTTTGCTATGGGACCTTTTGCTTCAGTAAAGAAACTAAATTATTGTTGTGGTTAGTTGGTGCGGCAGTAATGTGGACTTTAGGAATATTCTGTTTGTTTGTTCAGTGATCTTTGGTAGGTTATAAAATACTCAACTTTCGCAGAGTAAAAATCCGAAATAGCCCTTGATATAACGTGCTTTGTAGCCTATTCATTACACTCCTTGACAAAATAGAAAGACACCTCAATTTTTGGTATAGTGATTTTGACGAAATACACTACCAAAAAGAAGAGGTGCCCTCTATATGATAGCGAAAAAAGGTCAAAATAATCAACTGCCATCAGAAATAAAAGTGAATTTTAATGAGTTGAGGATTCTAAAACATTTACGTCAGGCAGGAATTCAAAAAGCCTTCGGCTTTTC
>NZ_FOOY01000012.1:0-56664 GCF_900113325.1 Sporolactobacillus nakayamae
TTTTATTCATGTTTTGAAAACCCTAGGCTATGCCTAGGGTTCCGGAGAGCTTCAAGCGATGTATCAAAAAAAGCCTCACTTCGTGTTAAGATAAATTTTGGTTCGCCAACCAAATTTATCAGCCAAAGGGAGACTCTTTTATGCCATCTGATGTTAACAGTTTAGCACATACAAAATGGAATTGTAAGTATCATGTTGTTTTTGCACCAAAGTATCGGAGACAAATTATCTATGGAAAGTTAAAACAAGATATAGGCATGATTTTAAGACAGTTAAGTGAACGAAAAGGTGTAGAAATTATCGAAGCCCAAGCATGTAAAGATCACATTCACATGATGGTCAGTATACCGCCTAAGATAAGCGTTGCATCTTTTATCGGCTATCTCAAAGGAAAAAGCAGTTTAATGATCTTTGATCGACATGCGAACTTAAAATATCGATATGGAAATCGAAAATTTTGGTGCAAGGGATATTATGTGGATACAGTAGGAAGAAATAAGAAAGTGATTGCAGAATACATTCGTAATCAGATACAAGAGGATGTAGTCGCAGAGCAACTAAGCATGTTTGAACATATTGATCCGTTTACCGGAGAAGAGGTCAAACGCTCAAAAAAGAAAAAGTAGAAGTCACCCTTTAGGGGTGCCGGGGAAGTAGTGCGGTTGGCGGACGCCTCGGTGCCCTTTTAAGGGCTGGCCAGTAACAAAGGCTTTCAGCCGCAGAGCAAACCACCCGTTCACACGGGTGGTTTTGATTTTAAGCTAAGAGAGTATCAGCTTCAGGCTAACGCCCAATCTGAGAAATAGACGGAGAAATTCCGCTTATTTGCAAAATGAACGAAAAAATAGCTTAAATAGACGGAGAAATTCCGCTTATCGCATCGAAAAACGTGAAAATGGAGGGATTTTCCGTGGATAAGCGGAAAAATTACCCTTATTTACCAGTGAAACAAGCGCCATGATGTAACTAACCGGAAAATCTCCGCTTATTTTTACTCTCGCCGGGTTTAATTAAAGACCAATAAGGCGGACGAGCGGCATTCTTTTTTCAAAGAACGCGCAGCCGAAATGTCTGTTCAAGCACAAGGTTGATTTTTCAAAACGGCATTTGGAGTAAAGGACCGTGCGCTTTTTGTCCAGTTTCTCTTATTTCTTGAGGAAAATTGCGCGGTCGTGAATTGACCGTTTTATTGCGGATGAATTAGAATAAGAGCATTCGACTAGTTTGTACTTAGAAAAAGGAGCTTATGGATGCATTTAATAAAAAAAAGAGACAAGCATGTTGCGCCGTCCCGTGGCAAGACGGCGTTAGTTATGGACTATATATTGGTCATCATCGGATCTTTTATCGTTGGAATCACGTTTAATGTGTTTATGCTGCCGACGCATATCGCCTCTGGGGGTGTTGCCGGGATCAGTATTGTGCTTCACTGGACACTTGGCTGGGTGCCGTCTTATGTGCTTTGGGGATTGAACGTGCCGATTTTCATTATCGGGCTGCTCATTCTCGGCCGCAGTTTCGGTTACGCGGATTATGCGATGAAAACCTTGCTCGGCACAGTCATGCTGCCGCTCTCTATATTTCTTACGGCCGGAATGCCGGCGGCGACAGACAGTCCGCTGCTTGGCGCGCTGTTCGGCGGTATCGGCACCGGAATCGGTTTAGGTATTGTGTTCCGTGGCCGCGGATCAACCGGGGGAACCGCGCTCGCCGGGCAAATCATACAGAAATTCAGCGGTCTGTCAATCGGTATATGCGTCTCAATTTTGGACGGGTTGATTGTGATTACCTCTGCGTTCTTCATGTCGCTTGAAGCGGCACTTTATGCACTGATCAGTATCTATTTGACTGCAAAAATGATTGATGTGGTGCAGCTCGGCTTCAACACGGAAAAGATGGCGCTGATCATTTCGGATAAGGAAGAGGCGATGCGCCAAGCAATTCTTGACGAAATTGATCGCGGCGTGACGCGTATCACCAGCCAAGGCGGCTACACAGGTGACGACCGTCCGATGCTGATGACGGTCGTGTCGCAGGGCGAGCTGACCCATCTGAAGCAGCTTGTCCGATCGATTGACTCCGATTCTTTCTTCATTATCACCAATGCGACTGAGGTATTCGGTAAAGGATTCTATCAAAGAACGTGAGGAGAAGCGGGGCGAAGGCCCGCTTTTCTTCGCAGAATAAGAGATTCGCACGAAACCTTGCTGAGCGGCACCGAACGTCGCCATTAGTGTGCAATCACAGAATCAAACATTTTTCGACGGGATTTTTGCATTTGCGTGTCTGTTTTGAAATTGAAATGTAATAATTTTCATAGGTAGTTCGTTGGGTTTGGATGGTATAATGGTGAATGATTGATTGGCAGTATCATTCGGCGCGCGTGGGGATGGGATTCTTGGTATTGGTTGATTCGGGACTTGCTTCTGGTCATGCCAACCCTCTCATTCTTGCGTTTGATGCGAATGGTTTACATAGAAATGTATTATCGGACAGATTTTTTGGTTTTACGACAAAATGTGGAGAAAAAGGACTTTGGGGGAAGGAACTTTATGGATGACGTTATTTTGATGCAAAATGTCTGGAAGGCCTATCCGAACGGGGTTATGGCGCTGAACGGTATTGATCTGTCTGTTAAACAAGGTGAATTTGTCTACATCGTCGGCCCAAGTGGCGCGGGAAAGTCGACTTTTATAAAAATGGTGATTAGAGAATTAAAGCCTACGCGTGGAAAGATTTTCATTAATAATAAGAACATCGCGAATTTGAGAGAGCGGCAGGTGCCGTATTTCCGCCGTAAAATTGGAATTGTGTTCCAGGATTTCCGGCTGCTTCCGAAGCTGACGGTCTATGAAAACGTCGCGTTCGCGTTGGAGGTTATTGAGGAGCATCCGCGGCAGATTAAACGTCGCGTGATGGAGGTGCTTGATCTGGTTGGGCTGAAGCATAAGATGCGCTCATTTCCCGATCAGCTCTCCGGCGGCGAGCAGCAGCGTGTGTCGATCGCGCGCTCGATTTGCAACCGCCCGCCTGTGCTGATTGCCGATGAACCGACAGGGAACCTTGATCCGGAGACGTCTTGGCAGATTATGGATGTGTTCAGACGGATCAACGAGCAGGGGACGACGATTGTTATGGCGACCCACAACAGGGAAATTGTTAACAAAATCAGGCACAGAGTTTTGGCACTTGAAGGCGGTATGATTGTGCGTGATCAGCAGGAAGGTGACTACGGCTATGAAGATTAGAACTTTGCGAAGACACATCAATGAAAGCTTTAAGAGTCTCGGACGAAACGGGTGGATGACATTCGCTTCGGTGAGTGCGGTTACTGTGTCGCTCGTGCTTGTCGGTCTATTCTTGATGGTCATGTTCAACTTAAATAAGATCGCCGGCGACATTGAAAGCGACGTCGAGGTGCGTGTCTATCTTGATCAGTCGATAACGCAGCCGCAGCAAACCGCTTTGAAGAATGATTTGAAGGGAATCAAGCATGTTCAGTCCGTTCGCTTCCAGTCAAAAAAGGAAGGCTTGAACAGTTTGATGGAAAGCCTTGGCAATGATAAAAAAAGCTTTTCGGATCTTCAGAAAGAGAATCCGCTTCCGAACGCATTTATTTTAAAAACGAAGAAACCGGAACAAACGATACATGTCGCGAATGTGGTGAAAAATCTTCCGAATGTCACGGATGTGCGCTACGGAAAAGGGACGGTTGAGAAGCTGTTCAAATTCATCAATATCGCGAGAAACGTGGGTATTGTATTAATTATCGGCTTGCTGTTTACCTCGGTATTCTTGATTGCCAATACGATTAAGCTGACGATTGTCGCGCGTCGCCGCGAGATTGAAATTATGAAGCTTGTCGGTGCGACAAACGCATTTGTCCGCTGGCCCTATTTCATTGAGGGATTGGTCATGGGCGTTCTTGGATCAATCATTCCTGTCATTTTGGTTATGGTTGTGTACCGTTTTGCCTATTATAGTCTTGGGGGCAATTTGCAGCAGATGTTCATCAAACTGATTCCATACCACACGATGACCATGAACCTGAGCATTCTTCTGATTGGTATCGGTGCGTTGATCGGTGTTTGGGGCAGTCTGAGTTCGGTACGAAAATTTTTGAAAGTCTAATAAGCCGCCTGCTGCGTATGGTGGCTTTTTTTCTTACCTTGCTTGATGGTGAGGCGGTTCGCAGGGATATCTGCAAGACATGCATGGGACATTGTTGTATGATAAGAGCAATGTTCGGTTTGCGTAGTGATGATTTATTGCGGCAAAACGGTGTTTATTGAGGAGGCAATTCTTTATGAAAAAGTTCAGTGGCAAAGTGGTCGCTTTGCTCATGGCGATCTCACTGCTCGTTGGAGCGGCAGGCTCTTACGCGGTGTTTGGCTTTGTCCAGAATCGCAGCCAGGAATCCGCTGCTGCGGCTACAAATGGTACGATTGCGGCGGATAAGGCTACGGCGAAAGTGAAAGCGATCCATGATCTGATTGAGAATAAATATTTTCAGAAGATCAGCAGTTCGGATCTGTATGACGGTGCAATCAAAGGCATGATTGAAGCGCTAAACGATCCGTTTTCAAGCTACATGAATGCGAAGACGGCATCGGACTTCACGCAATCACTTTCTTCGTCTTTCCAAGGAATTGGGGCCGAAGTCCAGATGGTTGGCAAGCAGGTCACTGTTGTATCTCCGATTAAAGGATCGCCAGCTGAAAGAGCAGGGCTTAAGCCGAAGGATGCGATTGTGAAAATCAATGGCAAATCAACGGATGGCCTTGATATCAATCAAGCGGTCAATAAAATCCGTGGGAAAAAGGGAACCGTTGTCCGTCTTGGTATCAAACGGCCGGGGGTTAGCGATGAATTGGCGTTCGCCATTAAGCGCGATACGATTCCGATCCGAACGGTTGAGAGCAAGATGTTGAAGCGCGATGGCCAATCGATTGGTTATATTGCGATTACGCAGTTCAACGAAAATACAGATCAGGAATTCACTAAGGCGCTGAGCAAGCTCGAAGGCGACCAAATGAAAGGCTTGATCATTGATGTGCGCGGCAATCCGGGCGGCTATCTCCAGGCGGTTGAGAAAATAGGCAATCTGCTTGTGCCGTCGGACAAACCGATTGTACAAATCGAGGATCGTGCCGGCAAGAAACAGCCGTTCTATTCAACTCTTAAGAAGAAGAAACAGTATCCGATTACTGCCCTGATTGACGGTGGATCGGCGTCTGCGTCTGAAATTCTCGCAGGTGCGCTCCATGAAGCGGCGGGTTATCCGCTGGTTGGTGTCAAGTCATTCGGCAAAGGGACGGTTCAGCAGGGCATTGAGCTTTCCGATAAAAGCGAAGTGAAGCTGACGACGGATAAATGGCTGACTCCGGACGCCAACTGGATTCACAAAAAGGGCATCAAGCCGACAATCAACGTGAAGCAGCCGGATTACTTCTATGTCGCACCGATCACGCTTAAAAAAGGTAAGAC
The DNA here is from genome assembly GCF_900113325.1 of Sporolactobacillus nakayamae. Taxonomy (GTDB): domain Bacteria; phylum Bacillota; class Bacilli; order Bacillales; family Sporolactobacillaceae; genus Sporolactobacillus; species Sporolactobacillus nakayamae. The sequence continues at coordinate 5,488 of NZ_FOOY01000012.1, forward strand.
GCTCAAGGCAGATGAAACAAGCGCGATTATTGCCGACGCTCAGAAGATGCTGAAGGCGGCCGGTCACAATCCGGGTCGCGTCGATGGCTACTACAGTGCCGGGACTGTGCAGGCAGTTAAAGCTTTCCAACAAGATAAAAAGTTGCCGAGCAGCGGTGTGATCAACCAGAAAACAGCCGATGCATTGCAGCAGGCAACCTTGACGGCGATTAAGAATCAGAAAAATGATCGTCAGTTGAACACCGCAGTCAAGGTAATTGAGAAAGATCTAAAATAAGTAAACTAGATTGGGAACAGGCACTGCTTCGGCGGTGCCTGTTTTCTGTCTATGAGGTGCCGAACCTGAAACGCTCGAAAAACTTTTCAAAGCGCTCGATAACCCGGGCAAAACGCTCGATAAACTTTTCAAAGCGCTCGATAACCCGAGCAAAACGCTCGATAAACTTTTCAAAACGCTCGATAACCCGAGCGAAACGCTCGATAAACTTTTCAAAGCGCTCGATAACCCGGGCAAAACGCTCGATAAACTTTTCAAAGCGCTCGATAACCCGAGCAAAGCGCTCGATAACCCGAGCAAAGCGCTCGATAACCAGGGCGAAACGCTCGAAAAACTTTTCAAAGCGCTCGATAACCCGAGCAAAACGCTCGATAACATGTAAATGGCTTTATAGGCTGAAGAACTTTTCCATTGATCAGGATGGAAAAGTTCTTTTTTCCTGTGATAGCGAGATTGACGCATTTTGCAGTAAAAAATTTCCTGAATCGTCGGTTTATGTCGGCATTCCTCATGTATAATTAAAGTGAGAAGTACAGAGCAGGAATTTCACTATATAGTGTCGAAAACATCAAGATGATTGGATCGAATGGCTTTGGTGGAATGGAGTCTTTGGTTAGGAATCAGTCGTGGGGGAATTGAGAATGACGGACATCGTAGGGTTTGTTTTTTCGGGCATTGCCACATTTTTTGTGAATCCAATAGTGTATCTGCTTGTGCTGGCTTTGTTTCTTTACAGCGCGCAGCGGGTGAGGAGGGAGCGGCGTTCGTTCCGGGTCAAGGCGTATGGAATGTTTAATACGATCTTCGCGAGTATCTTGCCCAGTTTGATTGTCGGGCTGATCGGATCGCTGGTGCTAATCGTGGCCGGAGTCAGTCTCGCACCGGGAGTGATTGTTCTGTTTTCACTCGCGTATTTCGTTGTGCTGCTCACTTGCCAGCAGCGTTTTCTGTCACCTGCCATCGCTGGCGGATTGACACTTGTCGCAGCTTATTTTATTCCGGTATTCCAAACTCCATATCCACTGATTAATCGATGGATCGCAGAGATTCATGCGCTTGATTACCTCTCCTTTGGCGTTTTTCTCATTGTTGGTTTGCTTGTCGAAACAATGTTGATCTTCTTTTGGGGGGCGAATCAGACATCACCGCGTCTCATCAGCGGCAATCGAGGCGGATTGGTCGGCGCGCAAGAAGCTTGTCAGATTTGGATTGCTCCCCTGTTTTTTCTTGTCCCTGTAACCGGCGTAATTCCGGCGATTGGTCCATGGCCGTTTGTGTCTGATGGAACATCATTCAGCTTTGCAATTTTTCCGCTTGGTGTGGGGATCGCGCAGTTAATCACGCATTCGCTGCCAAAGCAGGCGGTGCATCAAACGGCACGTTGGATGATGGCGACGTCCGGAATAAGCGCCATTTTTGTCGGGGCAGCTTTTCTGCTTAGGCTTCCGATTTTGGTCGTAATAGGCGGTGCGGCTGCACTCATAAGCCGCTTGGTTCTTGTTTGGTATCACCATCACCTGCGTGAGACGCATCCGTTTTATTATGTCATGCCGAACAGGGGGCTGCGGCTCATCGGCGTGATCCCCCATTCACTTGGCGCGCGGCTGGGTATTATTCCGGGCGAGGAGATCTTGCGCGTGAACGATCAGGAAGTCGGAAGTGTCTTCGAATTCTATGATGCGCTGCAAAAGCATGCGGCTTATTGCAAGCTTGAAGTCATTGATCGCTTTGGCGAGCAGCGTTTCGTGAAAGGCCCGATTCATGAGGATGACGATTATAAGATCGGTTTGCTTTTTCTGGAAAATGACCAATGGAATATAAAACAAAAGACAAATAGTTGAACGTCAATTCGAATAGTATGATAGATTTAGCACGGAAAGAGCCGAACCCAGTTATCGGTATATCATCAAAAAGACGAAGCTAAGGCTCTAAACTTGCCCGCAGAGTATACGCGGAATCTGTGACTGATTGTTAAATATTAGGAAAATTCGCTACAGGACGCACGTGCTGCTAGTCGCGGAAGTTTCTTTATTGCCGGATCATCTTTTAGCGCGTTCTTGCACCTGTCAAAAAGTGACTGAATTAGAAATCGAGTACAGAAAAGTGAACTTTTGTAACATTATTGAACCGTTTACACAGCCATATGATGCATCATGGTAGTATAATTAATAGATAACATCTGTGGACTTGGCCTAAATATGATGGAGAGGAGGGAACTATAAATTGAAATCGACGGGTATTGTGCGTAAAGTTGATGAATTGGGACGTGTCGTGATTCCGATTGAGCTTAGGAGAACTTTGAATATTAAGGAGGGTGATCCGCTCGAAATCTTCACTGAAGATGAACGGATTATCTTCAAAAAATATGTGCCTAATATGGCATGCCAGATTACGAATGAGGTGTCACCGGATAATTTGGTACTTGCGAATGGAAAACTGATTCTGAGTCGCAAGGCGGCAAAAGGAATTGTCGATGAGATAGAAAAGTATATTGGCGAAGATATTAATTCGTAAGTGATTCCGAAAAGAACTTCTGTGGTAATTTGCCATGGGAGTTTTTTTAGTTCACTCAATCATAGAAAAAGTGCATACTGGTTATCCTGTTTATACTTTTTTCAAGTAAGCAGCAATGAAAACTATTGAGAATGTCCGTTCGCTTTTTGCTGTATAGTTATGCTATAATTTAAGAAACAATTTTTCTACTTTGGACAAATAATGCACGTAATTCATAGAAAAACGAGAAAAGATTGGAGGACGTTACAATGGATTTTCAGCTTGCGTCCCATTATCAACCGCAAGGCGATCAGCCGGAAGCGATTCGGTCGCTCGTCAAAGGGATCGAGAGCGGTGAAAAGCATCAGACCTTGCTTGGAGCGACCGGAACAGGCAAAACATTTACAATGTCGAATGTCATTGCGCAGGTGAATAAGCCGACCTTGGTCATCGCACACAATAAAACGCTTGCCGGACAGCTCTATAATGAATTCAAGGAATTTTTCCCGAATAATGCGGTTGAATACTTTGTCAGCTATTATGATTACTATCAGCCGGAAGCCTATATTCCGCAGACAGATACCTATATTGAAAAAGATTCAAGCATCAACGACGAGATTGACAAGCTGCGTCACTCGGCCACAAGTTCATTATTCGAACGGCGTGACGTGATTATTGTCGCCAGTGTGTCCTGCATCTACGGCTTGGGTTCTCCTGAAGAGTACGGGTCAATGGTGCTCTCACTCAGACCGGGCATGGTGAAGGAGCGTGACGCAATGCTGCGTCAGCTCGTCGATATCCAATACGCGCGCAACGACATAAATTTTACCCGCGGGACGTTTCGGGTGCGCGGCGATGTTGTCGAAATCTTCCCGGCGTCGCGTGACGACCACTGTATTCGCGTCGAATTTTTCGGTGATGAAATTGAGCGCCTGACGGAAATGGATCCGATGACCGGAGAGCTTGTCGGTGAACGCGAACATGTGGCCATTTACCCGGCTTCTCACTTCGTTACCGGCCAGGAAAAAATGAAACGAGCGATCGTGAATATTCAAAAAGAGCTTGAGGACCGTTTGAAGGTACTTAACGAAAACGGAAAGCTGCTGGAAGCGCAGCGGCTTGAACAGCGCACGCGCTATGATCTGGAAATGATGGAAGAGGTTGGTTTCTGCTCAGGCATTGAGAACTATTCCAGACATTTGACGTTCCGAAAACCGGGAGAATCCCCGTACACGCTCATGGACTATTTTCCAAAGGATTTCTTAATTATGGTTGATGAATCGCACGCCACACTCCCACAGATTCGCGCAATGTACAACGGCGACCAGGCCCGAAAGAATATGCTCGTCGACCATGGGTTCCGCCTGCCTTCGGCAAAGGATAACCGGCCGCTGAAATTCGAGGAATTCGAAGAACGTGTCAACCAAATTGTCTATGTCTCCGCAACACCTGCAGACTATGAATTGGAGCACTCGGGAACACCGGTGGAACAGATTATCCGGCCGACAGGGCTGCTTGATCCTGAGATTGAAATTCGCCCGATCAAAGGTCAGATTGACGACCTGTACGACGAGATAAATATTCGAATTAAGAAACAAGAACGTGTTCTTGTGACAACGCTGACGAAGAAGATGGCGGAGAACCTGACGGATTACCTGAAGGGTATGGGCATTAAAGTCAATTACTTGCATTCGGAGGTTAAGACGCTTGATCGGATTGAAATCATTCGTAATCTGAGGCGAGGCGAATTTGATGTCTTGGTCGGCATTAACTTGCTTCGTGAAGGCTTGGATATTCCGGAGGTTTCGCTCGTCACGATTCTGGATGCCGATAAGGAAGGCTTCCTTCGTTCGGAGCGTTCTTTGATCCAAACGATTGGCCGCGCGGCGCGAAATTCAAATGGGCGCGTGATTATGTACGCGGACCGGATTACGGATTCAATGCGTATGGCAATGGATGAAACGGCCCGCCGCCGTACGATCCAAAAAGCGTTCAATGAGGAACACCATATTACGCCGACAACCATCCAAAAGTCGATTCCGGATTTAATTAAGGCGACCCATGATGTGGAAAAATCGAATGGTTCAGGCAAGAAGAAAAAGCAAAAATTGACGAAGAATGAGCGCAATAAAGCGATTATAAGTATTGAAAAGGAAATGAAGCAGGCGGCTAAGTCGCTTGATTTCGAGCGTGCGGCTGAGCTAAGAGACGCACTCTATGAACTGAAGGCGGAGGGATAACGCGCAGATGGTACTTGAAAACATTGTTGTTAAAGGTGCACGTGAACACAACTTAAAAAATGTCAATGTCACGATTCCACGTGACAAAATGGTCGTCATTACCGGGTTGTCGGGCTCCGGCAAGTCGTCACTCGCGTTCGACACGATCTATGCAGAAGGGCAGCGGCGCTATGTTGAGTCCCTGTCTGCCTATGCGCGCCAATTTCTCGGTCAGTCGAACAAACCTGATGTGGACGCGATCGAAGGCTTGTCACCGGCGATTTCTATTGATCAGAAGACGACGAGTCACAATCCTCGTTCGACCGTGGGAACGGTAACGGAAATCTACGACTATATGCGCCTGCTTTTCGCGCGAATCGGCCACCCGTTCTGTCCAACGCACGGCATTGAAATCACGTCACAGACGATTGAACAAATGGTCGACCGAATCATGGCCTTTCCGGAACGGACAAAACTGCAGATACTTGCGCCAATCATTTCCGGCAGGAAGGGGACGCATGTTAAGACGCTGGAGGAAATTAAGAAAAAAGGCTACGTACGCGTGCGTGTCGATGGCGAAATGCGCGAGGTTGCTGAAGAAATTAAGCTTGAAAAAAATAAAAAGCATTCCATCGATGTGGTCATTGACCGTATCGTGGTGAAGCTGAACATCGAGGGGCGGCTCGCTGATTCACTAGAATCGGCGACCAAACTGACCGATGGCCGTGTGGTCGTCGATATTATCGGCGGAGAAGAACTGCTCTTTTCCGAACAGCATTCCTGCCCCTATTGCGGCTTTTCAATTGGTGAACTTGAGCCGAGACTTTTTTCCTTTAACAGTCCGTTTGGCGCTTGCCCGGACTGTGATGGTTTGGGTTCACGCATGGAGGTTGATCCCGATCTGGTCATCCCCGACCATTCAAAAACGCTGGCTGAAGGCGCGATCCTCGCATGGGAACCGACGAGCTCGCAATATTACCCGCAGTTGCTCAAGGCTGCCTGTGCGCACTTTGGTATCGATATGAATATTCCGGTGTCCGAGCTGCCAAAGGATAAATTGCGCCTTGTCTTATATGGATCGGGAACGGAGCGGGTTCATTTTCATTATGAGAATGAATTTGGCGATGTCCGCGATAAAGATATGTATTACGAAGGCGTGATCAACAATATCGGACGTAGATACAGGGAGACCAGTTCCGATTATATTCGCGAGCAGATGTCCGAATATATGATGCAAAAGCCGTGCCCGACGTGTCACGGCCACCGGCTTCGCCCGGAAGCGCTGGCGGTGAAAATCGGCGGCAAGCACATCAGTGAAGTGACCGAAATGCCGATTCGAGAAATGCTTTCGTTCTTTAACGGGCTAGAACTCACGGAGAAGGAGCAGACGATTGCTCGATTGATTCTTCGTGAAGTCACGCAAAGGACACAGTTCTTGATTGACGTCGGTCTTGATTATCTGACTTTGGGCCGAGCAGCGGGAACACTGTCAGGCGGTGAGGCGCAGCGAATACGTCTCGCAACACAAATCGGATCGCAGCTTATGGGTGTACTCTATATATTGGACGAGCCTTCGATCGGTCTTCATCAGCGTGACAACGACCGCCTGATCCACTCGCTGCTTGGAATGCGTGATCTCGGGAACACATTGATCGTCGTCGAGCATGATGAGGATACCATGCTTGCCTCTGATTACATCATTGATGTTGGCCCCGGCGCCGGCGAACATGGCGGACGGATCACAGCGCAGGGTACTCCTGAGGAGATTATGCGTGATGAAAATTCGCTGACCGGACAATACTTGTCGGGTCGCAAGTTTATCCCGGTTCCCGCGACGCGCAGAAAAGTGACGAAGCGGGCGATCAAGGTCATCGGGGCGAAAGCGAATAACTTAAAAAATGTCAGCGTCAGTTTCCCATTGGGTGTTATGACGGTTGTAACCGGTGTTTCCGGATCAGGAAAAAGTACACTGGTTAATGAGGTACTGTTCAAAGCGCTCGCTCAGAAACTTCATGGGCGCCGCGACGCCCCCGGCGAATATAAACAAATTAAAGGAATCAAAGAATTGGATCGCGTCATTCAGATCGATCAAGCGCCAATCGGGCGCACGCCGCGTTCGAATCCGGCTACCTACACCGGCGTGTTTGATATGATTCGTGAAGTGTTCGCGGCGACCAATGAAGCGAAAGTACGCGGCTATAAAAAAGGCCGCTTCAGCTTCAACGTCAAAGGCGGGCGATGCGAGGCATGCAGCGGCGACGGCATTATTAAAATTGAAATGCACTTTTTGCCGGATGTCTATGTGCCTTGTGAGGTATGCCATGGCAAACGTTACAATCGTGAGACTCTTGATGTTACCTATAAAGGCAAAACAATTGCTGATGTACTCGATATGACCGTTGAGGAAGGTTTGGAGTTCTTTAAAAATGTGCCGCGGATTAAACGCAGACTGGAACCGTTGTTTGATGTCGGTCTCGGTTATATCCGGCTTGGCCAGCCGGCGACCACGCTTTCCGGCGGTGAGGCTCAGCGTGTAAAGCTCGCTTCGCAACTCTACCGCAGAACGAAAGGCCGCGCCCTTTATATTCTGGATGAACCGACGACCGGTTTGCATATGGACGATATTTCTCGCCTGCTGGTCGTGCTTCAAGCGCTCGTCGACAGCGGCGACAGTGTGCTGATTATTGAACACAACCTTGATGTGATTAAATGCGCGGATCATTTGATTGACCTTGGTCCGGAAGGCGGCAACGGCGGTGGAACGATCGTCGTAACCGGAACACCTGAAGAGGTCGCGGAAACCAAGGAATCCTATACCGGCAAGTATTTGAAACCGGTGCTGGAGCGCGATCATAAGCGGATGGAGAAGCATCTCCAAACGCAACAGCTCGTGGCTGAAGAGAGCGATCAGCTGCGTGTGTGAACAAGAGTTTCCCCATAAAATGGGAAAAACTTCTTGTTACCCTGCATGATGAAAGGGTATAGTGGAATAGGATGTATTAGGCGGGGGGGATATTAATGACGAAAAGATTGTACCGATCTGCAGACAACAAGGTCCTTGGTGGAGTACTAGGAGGCATCGGTGACTATTTTAATATCGATCCGACGCTTGTCCGTCTTGTGTTTGTTATTCTATGCTTAGTATCCTTTGGGTTTCCTGGCATCTTGGGCTATTTTATTGCTTACCTTATTATTCCAGAGAGAGTGTGACGCATTTGTTTAAAAACTGGTTTGCGAAGACCTTGCTTAACGTCATCATTAACATGGTGATCTTAATGACTCTTGCCGGTTATCTTCATACGATGGTACAGATTTCCGGAGTCGGCGCTGCCTTTGCGGCCAGCCTCATTTTGTCATTTCTTAATTTATTTATTCGACCAATACTTATTTTGCTCTCATTGCCAGCAACTGTGCTGACCCTAGGCTTCTTTATTTTTGTCATTAATGCGTTGATGCTGCTGCTGACATCAACCATCATGGGGACGGCGTTTCAGCTGGACGGATTCGGCAGTGCGCTGATTGTGGCGATTATCATGGCAATTTGCCAGCTGATCATTCAAAACTTGATTATTAAACCTTTGCGGCGTGACTAATTGCGCCGCTTTTGTGTGTTAAGACATGTTAAGTTAGATGAAAATTTGTTTCGAGCTAAAGAGATATTCAGCCCCATCGCTAAATTTTTCCAAGCCATGAATCTGTGGTAAAATGAAGAAAATGTGACTGGTGATCGGGTGATTCGCCCGGTTTTATGAACACTGGTAGGAAAGCATAAAAAAAACAAAGCTTTTTTTGCCTTCGTCAGAGGTTTGGCGAAGCCAAGTTTTCTAATAAACCTGAAAGAGCGTCGGAATGACAAACCGGCGCAATGACAGAAAGAAATGGAGGTTCCTTTTCTCTTTCAGGTATGTACGCCCTTGCCCGGCGGACTTTAGGCTTTCCGAACGCGTGTCACCTGAGTGATCAGAGGCGTGATGACGAAAGAAAAACGGACAGGTTCCGGCGGCAAACTGATCCTATGAACAAAGTGCGTGTACATGAGCTTATTGAGCATTTTGATATGAAGCTGGTTAGCGGTAAAGAGGGACTGGATCGCGAAATTATTGTCAGCGACATCTCTCGTCCCGGACTTGAAATCGCCGGCTATTTTACTTACTATCCACGGAGACGTCTGCAACTGCTTGGGCGTACCGAGCTTTCTTTTTTTAATGAGCTGAGTATGGATGAACGGTATAAACGAACCTCGCAGCTGTGCACCGCGCAGACACCCTGCATTGTGATTTCGCGCGGAATTGACGTGCCTGAAGAGTTTATCATTTCGTCGGACAAACGTCATGTGCCCGTACTGCAATCAAAAATGCAGACGACAAGGCTGAGCAGTATGATCACCAACTACTTGGAATCCCGCCTCGCGCCGATGACAGCTGTGCATGGTGTTCTTGTCGATGTTTACGGTGTTGGTGTTCTTATCACCGGTGACAGTGGTGTCGGCAAGAGTGAAACGGCACTCGAACTGGTGAAACGCGGGCATCGCCTTGTGGCGGATGATTCGGTCGAGATCCGACAGGAGGGCGAGGCTGAGCTAGTCGGCAGCGCGCCGGAACTGATTCAGCATCTGCTGGAAATTCGCGGACTCGGCATTATTAATGTGATGACATTATTTGGCGCGGGCGCGGTTCGCAACTATAAAACGGTTTCGTTAGTGATCCACTTGGAGCTTTGGGATCAGAACAAGGTTTATGACCGGCTTGGATTGGATGAAGAAAAAATTAAGTTGATTGATACGGATGTTCCGAGATTGGTGCTGCCGGTACGTCCGGGACGAAATCTTGCCGTGATCATTGAAGTTGCGGCGATGAATTTTCGATTGAAGAATATGGGCTATCATGCAGCGCAGCAATTTGCTGATCGATTGAATGACAGTCTGCATGACCGATAATCAACGTACGAAGAAAATATGAGGTGGCAATTTTATGAATCAAGCAATTGAACCACTTAATCGACTGGCTTTTGAATTAGGGCCGTTACATATCTACTGGTATGGCATCATTATTGCGGCGGGCGCACTTCTTGGCTTACTTTTAGCGATGCGTGAAGGCAAGCGTTTCGATCTCCCTACCGATACGTTCACTGATCTGCTCCTCTACGCGGCACCGATTGCCGTGATCAGCGCGCGTATCTACTATGTGGCGTTTGAATGGGGGTACTATTCAAAACATCCCGGTCAAATTATCGCTATTTGGAATGGCGGAATCGCCATTTACGGTGCATTGATCGGAGCGGTTCTGACTGCGATCGTCTTCTGCCGCCTGCGTCACGTTTCATTTTGGAAAGTCGCCGATATATGCGCGCCAAGTATTATTCTTGGTCAGGCAATCGGCCGGTGGGGAAACTTCATGAATCAGGAAGCGCATGGCGGTCCAACGACGCGTGCCGCTTTGGAACATCTGCATCTGCCGGATTTCATTGTGAACCAGATGTATATTGATGGAACTTATTATATTCCAACCTTTCTGTATGAATCGCTTTGGAATATAATCGGGTTTATTCTGCTTCTCACGATCAGGCGCTTGGTTCGCTTGAAGCGCGGCGAACTGTTCATGACGTACGTGACCTGGTACGCGCTTGGTCGTTTTTATATCGAAGGTTTGCGGACCGACAGCCTGATGCTTGGGCCGCTCCGCGTGTCGCAATGGTTGTCAGTGGTTCTTGTCATCGTAGGCATCAGTTTGATCGTTTATTGGCGCGCGGCACAGAAAAACAGACCGCGCTATGGGGAATAAAAAATCAATTACTATATGCATCACCGCAGTCTATCGATCTATGGCGGTGATCTTTTATTTTTTTGATGGGAGTTGGGTGCATTGATTAAAACAGTATTGTTTGACTTGGATGGAACACTAATTGATACAAATACGCTGATTCTGACTTCTTTTCAATATACACTGGATCGCTATTTTCCCGGTGAATTCACGCGAGAAGACTTGATTTCGTTCATCGGCGAGTCGCTTGAGACGAGTTTTAATCGGGTCAGTCCGAAACTCACAAACGAGATGGTGGCTGTTTATCGCGACCATAACAGTCGTTATCATGATAAACTGGTGAAAGAGTTTCCCTATGTGCGTGAGACACTGAGCACGTTGAAACGGGAAGGATACGCGCTTGGTGTTGTTTCAACCAAGAGACGGGACATGGTGGAGCGCGGACTTAATCTGACGCACATGGCGGACTTTTTTGGAACAGTCGTGACCAGCGACGATGTCAAGCACCTCAAGCCGGATCCGGAACCGGTAGAGCGTGCGATGAACGCGTTGTCTGCTGAGCGTGATTCAACGATTATGGTCGGCGACAGCCCTTCAGACATACTTGCCGGAGAAAACGCGTGTGTCCGCACGGCTGCGGTTGGCTGGTCGCTTAAAGGACGGACAATGCTTGAACGATTGAATCCTGACTATTTGCTCAACACCATGAATGATTTGGTTGGTATTGTGCACGCCGTCGATGTCCCGCTATAAAAGAACAGAAATCAACCCGACTGCTTGAGTGGCGGTTGGGTATTTTTTTTGCGCACAAGCAATGCACCGCTCTTGTTAATTTCACAATTGGCGGCCGGAGTTATGCTATAATTGTTGAGGAATTATGAAATAAGAGCACGGGGGCAAAAGGATTTTATGGAGGAGAGAAACTGTACAAAAAAAGCTCAAGTCATTGATTTTCGCTGTGACAGTGACTTTTTTTATCAGAAAGGGATGGCCTGTTTTCAAAAAGGCGATCTTGAGCGCGCGAACAAAAATATGGAGCGGGCAATTAAATTCAGACCGAATGATGTTGATTACTTATGTCAGCAGGCAGAGATTCTTGCTGAACTGGAAGAATATGAGTCATCGATTCGTTTGTTGAAGAAAGTGGTTTATGAACTCGATTCAAAACTGACAGACTGCTATTTTTTTATTGCGAATAATTACGCCTATCTTGGTGAATTCCAAGAGGCGATTGATGAAGTGCAAACCTATTTAACGCTCGATCCGAACGGGACGTACAAGCGTGAGGCTCAGGATTTGTTTCAGATGCTGACTATGGAAATGAAAGAGTTGGAAGATGAGGAGTCTACTTATGTCACCGTTCATGAGCGTGGGCGATTGGCACTGGAGCATGGTCATTTCGGTGAGGCGATTGACTTTTTTAAACAGGTGATCGAGGACGAGCCGGATTTTCTCGCGGCGCAAAATAATCTCTCGATTGCTTACTTTTCAATGGGGGATACCAAACAGGCAATTGCCAGCGCGCATCTCGTTTTGGAAAAGGATCCGGGAAACATCCATGCGCTCTGCAATCTGACGACTTTTTATTATCAAATTAGCGACAAGGATGGATTGAGCTCAGTGGTTGCGCGTCTTGATCTCATCTATCCGCTTTATCCGGAGCACTGCGGGAAGCTCGGTTCGACTTACTTGTTTATCGGGGATTACGAAAAAGCGTACTACTGGCTGCGTATTGCTGAAAAACGCGGTGCGCGCCGTGATCAAGTGTTTTACTTTTGGATGGCGCTTTCCTCTTATCATTGTAACGATCTAGAGCGCGCCAGGCAGAATTGGAAACGTGTGGACTGTTTCAGCGATAAGCCGTTTCATCCGTTCAAATACAGTAAGATTCAGGATATGATGTTTGAACCGAATGCGGGATCTAATTTTATGGTCAAGGACCTTATTCATAAAGAAATTTGGGAAGAGATGAAGGCTTTTCAAATTTTTTCCCTTTTCTATGCGTCCCATCACCACTATCGAACTTTGATTCAGAATGTGGTCAAAAATGGAATGAATCCCGAAATCATTCGAATTGCGCGCGGACTGCTTGAGGAAATGGAGAACGGCAAGCGTAACGCGAGTATGCAGATCATGCGTGAGGTTGAGCGTCTGGCAGGCGGAGGAAAAGAAACAATGAAACACCCGGAGCTCTATAGCTTTTGGTCGGTTGTTTATTCGTTCGCACGGGTTAGTGAGCAAGACATCAAAGGATGGGCGGCCGCGCTGATCTATTTATGGAAGAAAGAGTTTGGCGAACCGGTCGCTCAGAAAAAAATAGCATCGGACGCTGGGACGACGCTGTATCGATTGCGCAAACATATCCAAGAATTATCAATTGCACTTGAGAACCAGTGGGAGGACTATTCTGAATGATTCGCCATTGCCCCGCGCGTGAGCACTTTTCTGGACTTTAGAAGCCGTATTCTTTAGCATAGAATTATCAGATGAGCAGATAATAATTAATATAAAAAGACTGATATTCTAGTTAAGGAAGGAATGGGTTGACATTGACTGAAGAACAGAAAATCTATGATGTAATTATTGCGGGGGCGGGTCCGGCTGGAATGACAGCCGCCGTATATGCGGCAAGAGCGAATATGTCCGTTTTAATGATTGAGCGAGGCATTCCCGGCGGGCAGATGGCGAACACGGAAGCTGTTGAGAACTACCCGGGTTTTGAATCAATTCTCGGTCCGGATTTGTCTAACAAAATGTTTGAACATGCGAAAAAATTTGGTGCTGAATACGCGTACGGCGACATCAAGAAGATCATTGATGGATCGGATTATAAAACGGTTGACTGCGGCAGCAAGCAATACAAGGCGTCTACGGTTATCGTGACGACAGGAGCGGAATACCGGAAGCTCGGTGTGCCCGGCGAGAAAGAACTCGCCGGACGCGGTGTATCCTACTGCGCGGTTTGTGACGGCGCGTTTTTTAAAGAAAAGAAATTAGCTGTCATTGGCGGCGGTGATTCGGCGGTTGAAGAGGGCACTTATTTGACACGGTTCGCTTCCAATGTGACGGTGGTTCATCGTCGTGATCAGCTGCGCGCCCAAAAAATTCTTCAGACGCGGGCATTCACCAATGAAAAAGTAGACTTTATTTGGGATACGGTTTGTACCAAAATCAACGGAACGGACGGCAAGGTGTCCAGTCTGACTTTGAAAAATAAAAAAAGCGGTGAAGAAACGGATTTCCCGGTTGACGGTGTTTTTATCTATGTCGGCATGAATCCTCTGACCAACGCGGTAAAAGATCTGGGTATTGTTGACGAGCAAGGCTACATTGTCACCAATGAAAAGATGGAAACGAGCATCCCCGGAATCTTCGCGGCAGGGGATGTGCGCCAGAAAGAACTGCGCCAAATCGTTACGGCGACCGGCGATGGCAGTATTGCGGCAGAGAATGCTCAGAAATATGTTGAGACGTTGAAGGATGCTTCTGCGGTAAAATAAGTGCTTATTCTGTTTTGCGCCATAAGTCGTAATTCTTAAGCCAATATTCGCTGCTATCTTCATAAGTGTTTAATAATCGTGTAATCTTTATGAAATGAAGAAGAAGTAAAATTAATTATGAATTTAACCCCCCTTTTTTATATAGGCTTTATTGAGCGGCACACGCAAATTGCGGTGTCACTTTTTTTATCGGTAACGCATGAGATTAAAAAAATCAGTCTCAATGGACTTCTAGACTGCCTTTGAAAAACGAGCGCACGAAGCGAGAATGACGACACGGCTTTATCTTCGAGATTCCTGATCATCGTTTGTCTTTCTGAATGAATTTTTTTCGAGTATACTATACAGAGAGACAGTTGCGCACCTTGGCGGAAGTGACCGCTAACTTGCGTAAAAATTGATCGGCGGGGATGGATGCAAGATGAAGGATATTCAAGTAGTGATTATAACCGGAATGTCGGGTGCGGGGAAGACCATTGCGACCCGAATATTTGAGGACTTGGGTTACTTCTGCATTGATAACCTGCCGCCGACCTTGCTGCCTAAGTTTATTGATTTGATTGAGGACTCAGATTCAGACAAATTAAACAAACTGGCACTGGTGATGGACCTAAGGGGCAGAACGTTCTTTAATTCGCTCTTTGCCTCGCTGGACGCGTTCAGCAAATCTGAGAAAATCAAACCTAAAATCTTATTTCTCGACGCTAAGGATGAAACGCTGGTTCACCGTTATAAGGAGACGAGGCGTTCACATCCGCTGGCTCCAAAGGGCCGGCCGATCGAAGGCATTCGCGCTGAACGAAAGAAACTCGAAGAAGTTAAAGGACTCGCTCAACTCTATATAGACACAACAGATATGAAACCAAGGCAGCTGCGCGATAAGATCGTTCAGGAATTTGCCAGCGAAACGGAGACCTTCCGCGTCAATTTACTCTCCTTTGGATTTAAAAACGGACTGCCGATTGACGCTGATCTCGTATTTGACGTGCGCTTTTTGCCCAATCCTTTTTACGTGAAGCATATGCGCGAGCGGACTGGGCTGGACGCCGATATTTCCGAATACGTGCTGAAATGGTCGGAAACGCAGCAATTTCTGAAAAAATTGATGGATCTGCTCGAATTTATGATCCCTCAATACAAACGTGAAGGTAAGGGACAGGTGGTCATTGCGATTGGCTGTACAGGTGGCAAACACCGTTCGGTCGCTTTGACAGAATGGATCGCCAAAAAACTTTCCGGAGATTTCCCGACAACTGTGTCGCACCGGGATATTGAGAGAGGAAACTAAACGAATGACAGATCGAAAAAAAATAGTCGCGATTGGCGGTGGCACAGGACTTCCGGCGGTGCTTCGGGGATTGAAGAAGTATCCGGTGGATATCACCGCAATTGTGACTGTGGCGGACGATGGCGGCAGCAGTGGGATGCTGAGAAATGAATTGCAGATCCCTCCTCCCGGTGACATTCGTAATGTTCTTGTTTCGTTATCGGATATTGAACCTATGTTTGAGAAGCTGCTTCAGCACCGATTCAAGTCAGACAGTGGATTAAACGGTCATTCCATGGGTAATCTGCTTATTGCGGCTCTAGCGTCAATCACCGGCGATTTTGTAAAAGGTGTGCGTGAACTAAGTCGAATTCTTAATGTTCACGGTCAAGTACTTCCTGCCGCAGATCAGATGATTATGCTTGGCGCAGTTATGAGTGACGGCAGCATCATTGAGGGTGAGTCTCATATTACTGAGGTTAATAAACGCATCGAACACGTTTTCTTAAAGCCGGCGGATATTCGCCCACTGCCGGAAAGTATCCGCGCGATTCGTGAAGCGGACATGATTACATTCGGACCGGGCAGTCTGTATACCAGTGTGATTCCGAATCTGCTGGTTCCTGAGCTTGCCAAAGAAATTGAACGGGCAAAAGCAAGAAAAGTATATGTATGCAATATCATGACGCAAAAAGGGGAAACCAACCACTTTACAGCGTCGCAACATATCGAGGCGATCCATCGTCATGTTGCGCGTCCCTTCATTGACACCATCGTTGTGAACAGTCAGCCCATTAAACGTGATTTGTTGAAACGCTATGCTGCCGAGGAATCAGAACCAGTACGAATTGACTGGGAACGGCTGAATGATTTAGGGGTCGATGTGATTCACGGGCCGCTGATTAAGACAACTAGAGGCATGGTTCGCCATGATGAAGCGGTTGTCGGTCGTATGCTGTTGTCTTTATTTACTCAGAAAAAAGTGTAAGGTTTGGAGGATTTTCCATGTCATTTGCCGCTGAAACAAAAAAGGAATTAACCATGCTTGAGGTGGATGACTGCTGCGCGCGTGCCGAGTTGGCTGCGTTGACGCGGATGAATGGTTTCATCTCAATTCGCAACAAACGGATTGAACTGGATATTGCGACAGAGAACGCGGCGATTTCTCGCCGCATTTTTCGACTGATTAAACAGGTCTATCACTATCAGATTGAGATTTTGGTTCGCAGAAAGATGCGGCTGAAGAAGAATAATGTCTACATTGTTCGATTAAAAGACACCGCGCGGCCGTTCCTTGAAGATCTGAAAATAATTGATGATAACGGGCAATTCACCCGAGAAATAGCGACGAGTCTTATTGAAAAGGACTGCTGCAAGCGTTCCTATCTGCGCGGATCGTTTCTAGCAGGGGGATCGCTGAATCACCCGGAATCGTCCTATCACTTAGAAATTTTTTCGAATTATGAAGAACATACGTATTCTTTGGCTAAACTGATGAATACGTTCAATCTTAATGTTAAAATCTTGCCGAGAAAGAACGGGTACATCATCTATATGAAGGAAGGCGAAAAGATCACCGATTTTCTAAGCATCATCGGCGCGAACAAGGCCTTGTTTTATTTTGAGGATATCCGTATTGTCAAAGATATGCGCAACTCGGTGAACCGTCTGGTGAACTGTGAGACAGCCAATCTCAACAAAACAGTCTCCGCGGCAATGAGGCAGATGGAGAACATCCGACTTATTGAAAAAACGATTGGGTTGGAAGAACTGCCCAATAAATTGCGTGAAATCGCTGAGATTCGTTTGAAGAATCCGGACATTACCTTGAAGGAACTTGGTGAGCTGGTGAACGGTGAGCCGATCAGCAAGTCCGGGATCAATCACCGCTTCCGAAAAATTGACGCGATCGCCAATCAGATCCGGCAAGGCCAATAACTTGCAGCGCCGTCATTCTCTTGAAAGGAGGCAATTACTGAATTGCTGACTAAAGAAGTGACTATTGGTTTAGAGGAAGGGCTCCAGGCGCGTTCAGCGGCATTGTTTGTGCAGAACGCAAATGAGTTTCGATCGAACCTTACACTGGTCAAAGACGGACATGTGGCAAGCATGAAAAGCATTATGGGCGTGATGTGCTGTGCGCTCGCCTGTGGTGAACACATTCTCTTTACTGCTGAGGGTGAGGATGAACGCGCGGCACTTGAAACACTCACTGATTTTATTGAACAAAAGCATTGTGAATTAAAATGATAACGCTTACTCAGATAAGCAAAAAAAATGTCGGACACATTGTCCAACATTTTTTTTGCTTATTTCGCTGCGACCATAATCTCGTCAATCAAACCATATTTTTTGGCTTCTTCGGCGGACATAAAGTTGTCACGATCCGTGTCACGGGCGATGACCTCATAGGGCTGTCCGGTTCTTTCAGCATAGATGTGGTTTAATTTTTCGCGAATGGAGATGATGCGTTTTGCGTGAATTTCCATATCCGATGCCTGACCTTGCATGCCGCCAAGCGGTTGATGAATCATAATTTCACTGTTTGGAAGTGCGTAACGCTTACCGATTTCACCGGCGGTCAGAAGGAAGCTGCCCATCGAAGCGGCCATACCGATGCAGATCGTCGAAACTTTCGGTTTGATGAATTGCATCGTATCAAAAATGGCCATTCCCGCTGTAATTGATCCACCGGGACTATTAATATAAAGCGAAATATCTTTTTCCGAATCTTCGGCTGCCAAGAAAAGCAGCTGAGCGACAACGGCATTAGCAACATTATCGTCAATCGCTGTTCCAAGCATAATGATGCGGTCTTTCAATAAGCGTGAGTAGATGTCGTACGCGCGTTCACCGCGGTTTGTCTGCTCAATGACTGTAGGTATTAAAGGCATTGAACGAACCCCCTTTTCCATTGAAAAAAGTTATTTTTCCCTTAACCACATTCATCATACATTAAAGGTCAATATAGGTCAAATTTAAAGGACAAAAAAGAAAGACCAGCCCGGATGGCTGATCCACAACTTACTTATTATGCGCTCGAAGGGAGTCGAACCCCCGACACATGGTACCGGAAACCATTGCTCTATCCACTGAGCTACGAGCGCGCGATGCTTTGCTGACATCTGTCTATTCTAAGTGATTTGTCCCACTTTTGCAAGCATTATTAGAAAACTTGGCTTTGAAATCCGCCCAAATTTAGGCTGTGTGACTAAAATTAGGTATTCTCATTAGTGCAATAGGTCGCGAGGACTCATAGGTTATCAGTGTACTTTAATTGACGAGGAGGAGCAAAACTATGGAGGTTTCACCTTATTCAAACAATCCTATTCCGGTTAATCCTGGAAATATGGGCAATGTCGGCAATGTGGGTAACGTGAGCAATGTCGGCAATATGGGCAACGTGGGTGCAATTAGCCCGATGCCAAGTCCGAAACCACAATTCAAACCGGAATACCAGCCTGCTTTCAAATGTCCGAGCACAAAAGCAATGGGGCCAGGCAAAGGAAAAGGAAAAGGCGCCATGCCAACACCATACGGCCCTCAGACCGGAGCCGGTGCGGCTGCAGGCAAGACAACTGAAAATACGCTTCATTGTCCGCCGACACAAGGCGGGACGGTTTATGATCCGCAAACGGTCAACGTTCAGCACATTTATAAGCCAGTCATTGTGAAACATATTCATCAACTGCATACGATCAGAAAAACTCATTACATCTATGAACATCAGCACTACTATCCGCATACGTTGTCTGAGACGTGTGATGAATCGCATTATAACGTACAATGCGGCAAACCGTGCTTTCCAAAGCCGCACTGCTGATCTGACTAAACAGTCGAGCTGCATCATGAATGTAATACCGAGAGCCCTTTGTTTAAAAAACAAAGGCTCTTTTTTCGCTTTTAACCGGAAAAGAATCAGCGACTTTGCGCTGAAGTTCAGACCGTGTTAAGGGCTTGGCTTAACCCAATAGACACTAACTGTAACAATTTTTTGCCAAATAATTTACAAATTAACGTTCATCATTCATTTGTGTTCTACCGGAACACCATGTAATATAGTACTTGGTGGCACGGCTGCGCCTGCATTTATCGCTGCGCATCAAATATATTGTCTGCTGAAGGAAGTGATCGTTCAATGAGTTCTGACGGTTCGAGTCAAAAACCGGATCCCAGTCATTGGCAAGGGGAAGTTTATATGGCATCAAACGCTCTTGGACGATTAAACTCCCTTCAGAGAGCGTATATCTGTGTAGGCTTCCTCTGAATTAAGAGGAGGTGCACCATGATTGACATTTACTTAACGGATGAACAAGATCGTTTGGTTAAAAAAGATGAATTGGCAAAGGGGTGCTGGATTAATCTGACAAGGCCTTCTGAATTTGAAGTTCAGAAAGTCGTTGAAGGAACCGGCATCCCATCAGACTTTATTCGCGATTCGTTGGATGACGACGAACGCTCCCGTATCGAAAAAGAAGACGATTCGGTGCTCATTATCGTCGATTTTCCTGTGCTCGTACAAGATGAATCCGATTCTGCGCCGTATGATACTATCCCGCTTGGTATTATTGTCACACCTTTTTATTTCGTGACTGTATGCTTGCAGAGCAATCCGATTATCGATGATTTCATCAATAATAGAATTCGCAACTTTTTCACCTATAAGAAAACAAGGTTTACATTGCAACTTCTTTATGCGATTGCCCGCTATTATCTCAGATACTTAAAAACAATAGATCGTAGAACTTCATTGATTGAGCGCGAGCTGCATGAATCGATGCGGAATGAAGAGCTTTTTAATTTGCTGAGTCTCGAGAAGACATTAGTTTATTTCACGACATCATTGAAATCAAATAATATTGTTATAGAAAAAATGACTAAACAGCGCTTCCTGCGCATGTACGAGGACGATCAAGACTTGCTTGAGGATGTCATTATCGAAATTAAGCAGGCGATTGAAATGTCGGAAGTGCACAGCAATATCTTAAGTGGCATGATGGACGCGTATGCTTCCGTAATTTCAAATAATGTGAACTTGGTCATGAAATTTTTGACTACGGTCACGATCGTGCTCTCCATTCCAACCATGGTGGCGAGCTTCTGGGGGATGAATGTAGGCTCAATTCCCTGGGAACACGCGCCGCACGCATTTTGGATTCCGATCAGCATCGCGATCGGGTTGGCCGGAATTACGGCACTGTTCTTCTGGAAAAAGAAATATTTTTGATAAGGAAAGAATAAAAGGTACGGTGAGTGCAATCTACTCATCGGTGCCTTTTTTTATTGCATCATTGGTTCGAGAACTTATTTTGATTTATAAGCATGTGAACACATTTTCTCACACTGATAAGAAAGTATAAAAAAATTAAAGATTCAAGGAAACGAGTGTTTAAGTGCAACTAAGTGTTTGCCTTGCTGGTACGACGATAAGGTCATAAGATTCGGTTGGGCTGGGCGGTCAGGTAAGCGCCCAATCTGAGAAATAAACTGAAAAATTCCGCTTAATTAGAAAATTAATGAAAAAGTTGCTTAAATAGACGGAGAAATTCCGCTTATCGAATCGAAAAACGCAAAAATGGAGAGTTTTTCTGTGCATAAGCGGAAAAATTACCCTTATTTACCTGTGAAACAAGCGTCAGGATGCATATAACCGGAAAATCTCCGCTTATTTTATTCCGGCCGTGTTACTTAATTAAGAATCCAAATGATTTATGAAATAGAAATGTCTGTTCAAGCCAAGGGTGATGATTCAAAACGGTATTTGGAGCAAAGGAGCTTTCGCTAAGCACGCATATGGCCTGTATGCAACGCGAAAGCCACCGCATCCTGCGGAAGTAAGAACCGGACGCTCTTTGCCCGGTTTTTCTATAATGGTACTAAATAGGATAAAATTCGACAAAAAACATTATTGAAAGCGTAGTCATTTTATGGACCTATTGCTATAATAATAAGAAAGGGGGTGAGCGAGATGGGGTTAGCACTAGTTCAAAGTCAATCGTTGAAATTGAAAATGGCACCGGCCTTATATCAGTCTGTGACGGTACTCCAATGTAATAATGAGGAGCTTTCGCGACTCCTCCACGAAAAGGCGATGGAAAATCCGCTGCTACGTGTTGAGGATCGCGATTATCACCGCGATTATTCCTCAATGAGAGGAGAAGGCAAATATACGTCGGATGTAATCGAAGAGACGGCAGCAGATATGGTTGATTTTCGTGAACTGCTGCACCGCGATCTTCATCAGACGCGTCTTGATCGGATATGCTTGGAAGCGGCGGATCTGCTGATTGATTCACTGAATGACAATGGGTTCCTTGATGAGGAACCGAACACGATTCTGGATCGACTTGGCAAGCTCGAAGCAGATCCGGATCAGGCACTAGCCGTTGTTCAGTCATTGGAGCCTGCCGGTGTCGGTGCGCGCTCGCTCATCGAATGTTTATGTTTGCAATTGCAGCGTTCGGAACTCCGCTGCCCACTGGCGGAGACGATTCTGACTGATTATCGCGACTGTTTTATGACCGGAGACTGGGCAGAACTGGCTTCCTCGTTAGGAACGAACGAGGATGAGATCAATGAGGCGGTCGCGCGTATTCGCAAACTGAATCCGAATCCTGTCGCAACGATTCAGGATGAACCGCCACAATATATTGTTCCGGATGTTGTCATTTCAAAAAAGGACGGCGGACTTGTTTGTGAGCTTGAGGATCAATATCTGCCCACTATCTCCGTGAATATGGATGACTATGAACGCTACATGAAGGCCGCGGATCGTGAGACGAAGCGCTATCTGCGTGAGAAATTCGAGGAGGCGGATTGGCTACTCTCAGGCGTTTCAAGGCGAAAACAAACACTGATGAAGCTGGCACAAATGGTGATGAAGCGACAGGAAGCCTATTTTCTAACTGGAAATCGTGAACATCTGTGCCCACTCACTATGAAGCAGGCGGCCGATCAGTTGGACGTTCATGAATCGACGATTAGTCGGGCCGTGGCAGGTAAATATGTCCAAACGAATTACGGACTCTCTCCTTTAAAAGCTTTCTTTATTCGAGCGGTTCGTGCGAAGCAAGGAACGCTCTCCGCTTTTCGAATTCAGTTCGAGATCAAACAACTAGTCGAGAATGAAGATCGCAGAAAACCGCTGTCTGACCAGATGCTTGCACAATTGCTTGCTCAGGCCGGAATGGGCTGTTCGAGAAGAGTGGTAACCAAATACCGACAAGCCTGCGGAATTGGCTCAACCATTGAACGCAGGGCTGCGTACAATTAACTGAACTATATGTCGGGACGATATGAGTCCCATACGGATAAGCGTTGTAAAAGTTAACAACGCTTTCTTTGTTTCCTTTTGTCGAAACAGGGTATACTTCACATGGACCAAAATCACAAGAGGGGATTCGGAAGCGTGGAAGCCGGTCATGGAAATGTGACATTTTTCAAAATATGCAGATTCTTCAAAATCGATAAACCGCATTATATCAACACTTTTCATAATGTGACAAATCTGCGTCATTAAAATGTCCATACAAAACATTTACATGATTATGCTTGTAAACATAGGTGAAAGTTGCTATCATGATAAATGGAGCAGATGGGACATAAAATGACTGTGTGGGACATTTTGAGACCTGTATAGGTCGATCGAGGGGGACGCTGTGGAACATTTGCTTGATCTTCAGAAAAGGCTGATCCCCGATGTCTTAGACATAATGTCCAGTCGCTACCGTATTCTTCAATCCCTTCATTTTCTTCAGCCAATCGGCAGACGAAGCTTGTCATCCCATTTGGGCATGACGGAACGTGTGCTGCGCGGTGAGGTCACGTTCCTCAGCCAGCAAGGGCTAATCCAAATGGCGTCAAGCGGCATGTATCTGACGGAAAACGGAGAAGCCATTGTCAAGGCTCTTGGAACAGTGATGAAGAACATTTCAGGATTGAGGAACATGGAAAAGCAATTGGAAGAAGTTCTCGGCGTTTCCAAAGTTGTCATTGTCTCTGGCGACAGTGATCAGTACGCGACAGTCAAGAATGAGATGGGGCTGGCCTGCGTCAAGGAAATCGAACGCGCACTGGGCGCGATCAACATCATCGCGGTGACCGGGGGCTCAACGCTCGCAGCCGTTGCTGAAATGATGCATCCGCTCAGAAAAGCGCATCAGGATCTCCTGTTTGTGTCGGCGAGAGGCGGTCTTGGCGAGCGGGTCGAAAATCAAGCGAATACGATCTGCGCCAAAATGGCTGAAAAAGCTGAAGGGCGCTATCATCTGCTCCACGTTCCCGATCAGCTCAGTGATGAGTCCTATCACAGCTTGATGGAAGAGCCCAGCATTCATCGGGTGTTACAGCATGTCCATCGCGCAACCATCATCGTACACGGCATTGGTGATGCGAAAACGATGGCAATTCGCCGGCATTCCGGAGAAGAAATTCTCAAAAGGGTCGACACGGAACATGCTGTGGCCGAGGCTTTTGGCTATTTCTTTGATCAGACGGGCCGCGTCATTCATAAGGTTCAGACCATTGGTTTGCAATGGGAAGACCTGTTCGGCGCGCACTCAGTGATTGCCGTGGCCGGGGGCAAGTCTAAGGCTGAGGCAATTCAGGCTTACTGCAAGAAAGGTCCGGATTCTGTGCTTATCACGGATGAAGGAGCAGCGCAAGAGATTTTAAAAAATTTCTAAACCATTTAGGAGGTCATTATTAACATGACAGTTAAAGTTGGTATTAACGGTTTCGGACGTATCGGTCGTCTTGCTTTTAGAAGAATTCAGGATGTTCCTGAATTGGAAGTTGTTGCGGTTAACGACCTGACAGACCCAGCAATGCTCGCAAACCTGCTCAAATATGATACAACTCAAGGCCGTTTCAATGGCGAAGTTAAAGTTGAAGACGGCTACTTCGTAGTTAACGGCAAGAAAGTTAAAGTTCTCTCACAACGCGACCCAGCTGAATTGCCTTGGGGCGAACTCGGCGTTGACATCGTTCTTGAATGCACAGGCTTCTTCACATCGAAAGACAAGGCTGAAGCACACATCAAGGGCGGCGCTAAGAAGGTCGTTATCTCTGCTCCTGCTAAGGGCGACTTGAAGACGATTGTATTTAACGTAAACAATGATTCACTCGATGGTTCAGAAACCGTTATTTCCGGTGCTTCTTGCACAACGAACTCCTTGGCTCCTGTAGCTAAAGTATTGAACGACAAATTCGGCATCGAAAAAGGCTTGATGACAACGGTTCACGCTTACACAGGCGACCAAATGACTCTTGACGGCCCGCACAGAGGCGGCGACCTTCGTCGTGCACGTGCCGCTGCTGAAAACATCGTACCTGCTTCTTCAGGTGCTGCTGCAGCCGTTGCTCTTGTTATTCCTGAATTGAAAGGCAAATTCGACGGATCTGCTCAACGTGTTCCAGTTAAATCTGGTTCTGTAACGCTGCTTTACGCAACGCTTGCTAAGAACACGAGTGTAGAAGAAATCAACGAATCGATCAAAGCCGCAGCTAACGAAACGCTTGGCTACAACGAAGATCCGATCGTTTCTTCTGACGTAATCGGCATTACTTACGGCTCTCTGTTTGACGCAACTCAAACAAAGATTCTTGATGTAGACGGCAAGCAACTCGTTCAGGTTGTTGCATGGTATGACAATGAAATGTCTTATACTTCACAACTTGTACGTACGCTCGAATACTTCGCAAAACTTGCAAAATAAGGATTGCCTAACTTTTTGAATAGAACTTGAATAGCGGAAACCTTAGTTGTTTCCGCTTTTTTTACGAATACTGTTCTTATCAATGGAGGTTTGGACTGCAGCCTTTCCTCCAGGTGATGAAATAAAGTGAAAGAGGGTCTAGGCATGGCAAAGAAAACCATTAAAGACATTGATGTTAAAGGCAAGAAAGTATTCTGCCGCGTTGACTTCAATGTTCCGCTTAGTGGTACGACGGTTACGGACGACACACGTATTCGTGCGGCGCTCCCAACCATTAACTATTTGATCGAAAACGGCGCGAAAGTCATTCTTGCGTCTCACCTCGGACGCCCGACAGCAGAAGACAAGGATTCCTTCAAAATGGATCCTGTAGCGAAACGCTTGAGCGAATTGCTCGGCAAACCTGTCGCAAAGACTGACCAAGTTGTCGGACCGGAAGTTGACGCAGCTGTTGCGAAATTAAACGCAGGCGACGTTCTTCTTCTTGAAAACGTTCGTTTTGAAAAAGGCGAAAAGAAAAACGATCCGGAACTTGCAAAAGCATTTGCTGCGCTTGCAGATGTTTATGTAAACGACGCATTCGGTTCTGCTCACCGCGCGCATGCGTCAACAGCAGGCATCGCTGACTATCTTCCTGCAGTTGCAGGCTTCCTTCTCGAAAAGGAATTGAAAATTCTCGGTGCTTCTCTTGAAAATCCGAAACACCCGTTCACAGCTATCATCGGCGGTGCGAAAGTTACTGACAAAATCGGCGTTATCGAAAACCTGCTTGATAAAGTAGATACGCTGATCGTCGGCGGCGGACTTTCCTACACGTTCGTAAAGGCTCAGGGCTACGAAATCGGCAAATCTTTGCTTGACAAAGATAAGCTGGATCTCGCTAAGAAATTCCTTGCTTTGGCTAAAGAAAAAGGCGTTAATTTCTTAACACCTGTTGATACGGTCATTGCTGATGAATTCTCTGAAACAGCAAACAAAGACGTTGTCGATATCGACAAAATGCCTGAAGGCTGGCTCGGCGTTGACATCGGACCGAAGACGATTGCTCTCTATTCCGAAGCAATCAAAAAATCCAAAGTTGTTGTTTGGAACGGACCAATGGGTATCTTCGAAATGGAACCTTATGCGAAAGGTACAGAAGCGATTGCACAAGCACTTGCTGATGCAACCGACGCAACAACAATCATCGGCGGCGGCGATTCCGCGGCAGCTGTTGAGAAGTTCCATCTTGCAGACAAAATGACGCACATCTCGACCGGTGGCGGCGCTTCTCTTGAACTGATGGAAGGCAAAGTACTTCCTGGCGTTGCCGCACTTGATGACGCTGAGTAAATCTGGACAAGATAATTTAAGAAATAACCGCAAGAAAGGGTAGGTGTCCATTCATGTCACGTAAACCGATTATTGCCGGAAACTGGAAAATGAACAAAACAGTTAAGGAAGCAAGCGAATTCGTTGAAGCAGTTAAGAATAAAGTTCCGGCTGCCGACCTCGTTGATTCCGTTGTCGCTGCTCCTTTTCTCGCCTTGGACCGCATTGTTGCGGACGCAAAAGGCTCAGATCTGAAAATCAGCGCTGAGAATGTTCACTTTGAAGAATCCGGTGCATTCACGGGTGAAGTAAGCCCGGTTATGCTCGAAGATCTAGGCGTTCAGTATGTAATCATCGGCCACTCTGAAAGAAGAGCGATGTTTGCTGAAACGGACGAAACAGTTAATAAAAAGGTACTTGCATCATTCGCTCATAAACTGACTCCAATCGTTTGCGTTGGTGAAACGCTGGACGAACGTGAAGGCGGCAAATGGCAATCCGTTGTCAAGAACCAAGTAACAAAAGCATTTGCAGGTGTTCCGAGTGATCAGGCATCTGATGTTGTTGTTGCTTATGAACCAATCTGGGCAATTGGTACTGGCAAATCTGCTTCCGACGAAGATGCGAACGAAGTTTGTGCGTATATCCGTGCAACGATTGCTGATCTTTATGATGAAGCAACGGCTGCAAAAGTTCGTATTCAATACGGCGGCAGCGTAAAACCGGCAACAATCGCCGGACTGCTCACTCAATCGGATATCGACGGCGCGCTTGTCGGCGGTGCCAGCCTGCAACCAGAATCTTTCCTTGCTCTGCTTGACGCAGTAAAAGGCTGAGGTTTGCAGTTAATACATGAAATGAATTGGTGTGAGACCGTCCGTTATCGTCCGGACATAGCGCTCGGTTTTCAGTACACCATATAAAATTTATATGATAATAAGGAGAGATAATGAATGTCTCAAATCGTTGAAGTTTACGGTCGTGAAGTCCTCGACTCTCGCGGTAACCCAACTGTTGAAGTTGAAGTTTATACAGAAGACGGCGGCAAAGGCCGCGCACTTGTTCCAAGTGGTGCTTCTACTGGTGAACACGAAGCTGTTGAATTACGTGACGGTGACAAGAGCCGTTACGGCGGCAAAGGCGTTCTGAAAGCTGTAAAGAACGTTAATGAATTAATCGCTCCTGAAGTAATCGGCATGGAAGTTCAAGACCAAGTGGCTCTTGACCAAGCAATGATCGATCTTGACGGAACAGAAAACAAAGGCAAATTAGGCGCTAACGCAATTCTTGGTGTTTCTCTTGCTGCTGCTAACGCTGCTGCAGATGAACTCGGTGTTCCGTTGTATCGTTACCTCGGCGGTGTAAACGCAAAAGTTCTTCCTACACCAATGATGAACATTCTTAACGGTGGCAAGCATGCTGACAACAGTGTAGACTTCCAAGAATTCATGATCATGCCTGTAGGCGCAGATTCCATCAAGGAAGCTGTACGTATCGGTGCTGAAGTATATCACGCTCTGAAATCCGTTCTTTCTGCTAAGGGCCATCTGACGGCTGTTGGTGACGAAGGCGGTTTTGCTCCGAACCTGAAGAACAACGAAGAAGTTCTTGACACGATTCTTGAAGCAATCGAAAAAGCAGGTTACAAACCGGGCGTTGACGTTAAGCTCGCAATCGACCCTGCTTCCTCTGAATTGTTCGAAGACGGCAAGTACAACTTCAAAGGTGAAGGCGTTGTAAGAACAACTGACGAAATGATCGAATACTACACCGCATTGGTTGAAAAATATCCGATTATCTCGATCGAAGACGGCCTCGACGAAAACGATTGGGAAGGCTGGGCTAAACTGACCAAAGCAATCGGCGACAAAGTTCAGCTCGTTGGTGACGACCTGTTCGTTACGAACACTGACTACCTGAAGAAAGGTATCGACCTTGGCGTTGCCAACTCGATACTTATCAAGGTTAACCAGATCGGTACGCTCACAGAAACACTGAACGCGATCCAAATGGCGCAAAAAGCAGGTTACACTGCAGTCGTTTCTCACCGTTCCGGTGAAACGGAAGATACGTCAATTTCTGACATCGTTGTTGCAACGAATGCCGGCGAAATCAAGACCGGTTCTCTTGCAAGAACAGACCGCATTGCTAAGTACAACCAATTGATCAGAATCGAAGACGATCTCGCTACTTCTGCTGAATACCTTGGCGACGACTCGTTCTACAACATTAAATAATTTTATTTAATCAATTGCCCCCGCTGAATAACTCAGCGGGGGTTTTTGTTTTACTGTGGCAGCGAACCGACTTGTTGGGTTTTGCTGCCATTTTTCATAGTGAAAATATTAAATTAGTACCTTTACATAGGAGCAGGTAACATGTAAAATAATCTCTACAACATAAAGGTAAATAGAGAAAATCGGAGTATAAAATTCTGAAAACAGAGAAAAATAATACCCTTTGCGTTGTGTTATTAAGGATGCACAGAAGGAGATTTTAAGGATGAGTTTATTTAGAAGGTTATTCAGAAAGAAGTCGATGGAGTACACGATCAATCAGGCAAGGGGTGAGAGTGGGCTTCAGAAAGCGATGGGCGCTTTCGACTTGACGATGCTTGGTGTTGGGGCCGTCATCGGTACCGGTATTTTCGTTATGACCGGTATTGTCGCAGCCAATAATGCGGGACCTGCTATTATGTTGTCCTTTGTTTTATCAGGAATTGCCTGCGCGTTTGCCGCATTATGTTACGCAGAATTTGCGTCGATGATACCTGCATCGGGTAGTGCTTATACCTATAGCTATACCGTATTCGGTGAAGTTTTTGCATGGATTCTCGGTTGGGATCTAATTTTGGAGTATGGTCTTGCGTGCTCGGTTGTCGCAAGTGGATGGTCCGCGTATTTTCAGGAATTGATGAGAGGATTCGGTCTTAATTTGCCAACCGCCATCAGCGCCGCTTTTAATCCCGGCAATGGGACGTACGTTGATGTAATGGCGACGGTAATTGTTCTGCTGCTCTCAGTAGTCCTTCTTACCGGCGTGAAGCAATCTACTCGAATTAACGATATTGTCGTTCTTATAAAAATTGGTGTCGTTTTACTGTTCATCGTTGTCGGTGCGTTTTACGTGAAGCCTTCGAACTGGACACCTTTTATGCCATTTGGTTTTAACGGTGTGATTAAAGGAGCGGCAACAGCGTTTCTTGCTTACATTGGTTTCGATGCCGTGTCGTCTGCTTCCGAAGAGGTACGTAGGCCTCAGCGTGACATGCCAATCGGTATTCTCTCATCGCTCGGCGTATGTATGGTTCTCTATATTGCGGTTTCCGTTGTCTTAACAGGCATGGTTCCGTACACCGAATTGAATGTTGGTGATCCGGTTGCCTTTGCACTTCGCTTTGTTCATCAAAATTGGGTTGCCGGTTTTGTGTCACTCGGGGCAATTCTTGGTATCACAACAGTGCTCTTCGTTATGATGTATGGACAGACGCGACTTTTCTTTGCGATCAGCCGTGATGGTTTGCTGCCGAAATCAATTGCCAAACTAACGAAGAAATCGAAAACACCGGTATTCAGCATTCTCTTGACTTGGGGGATGGCGACGGTATTTTCTGCGCTGATACCGCTTGATGAACTTGCTGAGCTTGTTAACATCGGCACACTGTTCGCGTTTATCGTCGTTTCGATTGGCGTTGTCGTGCTCCGTGTCAAACGTCCGGATGTCAAAAGGAATTTTAAAGTGCCCTTCATCTATGTGACGCCATTCCTCGCTGTTCTCTCATGCGGTTTTCTAATGATCAATCTGTCGGGACAGACCTGGATTCGCTTCTTAATTTGGTTCGCTATCGGACTGGTTATCTATGTGCTTTTTGGATTTAGGCACAGTGTACTTGGCAAGCTGAAAAGGGAGCAAAATCAATAATCTATGAGTAAATTGAATGGAAATAATTCTGGAAAAGGACAAATGTTCTTTTCTTTTTTTGTGTCAATGTCATAAATCACAAAAATCGAACTAATTGTTGCCGGTTTGCGTCAAAATAGTTGACCCAAGCCGGCAATAATGCGATGATCAAAACGGATACAGTATGATTCATACATTCATTCGTGCGAACTTAATTGATATACATAGAATAAAGAGGTGTTTGCCATGGGATGGGCAGGTATTGGGCTTCCAGGACTCATATTAATCCTTGTTATTGCACTCGTGATCTTCGGACCGTCCAAGCTTCCGGAAATCGGAAAGGCGTTTGGAAAGACGCTGAAGGAGTTTAAAAAGGCGACGCAAGGTTTGGGTGATGATTCGGATTCGGAAAATAATAAGACAACTGTGGAAGCAGAGAAGACAAGCATCGAGAAAAAGGGCTAAGGAATTGGTGATGGATGACTGAAAAAAAGATGTCGCTAATTGAGCACTTTAATGAGCTGCGAAAACGACTCATTTCCATTTTTATCGTCTTTGTTACAAGTGCCGCCGTGATGCTTTTTTTCACTAAGCAGGTCTATCTTTGGCTCGTGTCTGATTTGGGTGTTACGAACAAACTGGCTGTACTCGGACCGACGGAGATTGTTAGCGTTTATTTCCTGATCGCGGGCGTTGTTGCGATCGCTGTGACGATTCCTTTTGCCGCATGGCAGCTATGGCTGTTTATTGCCCCGGCGTTGTCCGTAAAAGAACGCAAAGTGACGCTTTCATATATTCCAGCGATTTTTTTACTGTTTATCGCAGGCATTGTCTTTGGGTATGAAGTTGTCTTTCCTAATATCCTTCATTTCCTGCTTGGGATGAACGACGGTATGTTTGATGTTCTCTTTACAACGGATCGTTATTTTCGCTTTATGATTAATGTCGTTTTGCCATTCGGAATCCTTTTTGAATTGCCGGTGATCGTTGTGTTTCTGACGAATCTTGGTATTCTGACTCCGATACGTATGAAGAAAATGCGTCGAATCGCTTATTTTGTACTTATCGTGATTGGCGTTGTTTTATCACCACCCGATTTCGTATCCGACACGGTCATGTCTATTCCGCTGCTTCTCCTGTATGAGATTTGTGTGACCGTCGCGTCAATCACTTACAGACGGAAGATGCATCGCAAGCGAACAGCCGAAGAGCAGATAAGTGATTGATTTGTCGCCTTCATTAGAAAAATCATTTTCGGTTTGTTGCTCTTGACGCCACGGTATGGTACATTAAAACTAATGACTGAATGAACGTTGATTAGAAGATTGGGGTACACGACGATGCATACATTTTTGTTAACGGTAATGATTATCTCGGCTGTCATTGTTATTGGTCTCGTATTAGTTCAAAGGAGCCAGGGTGACGGATTGTCCGAGGCAATTACCGGCGGTGCGGAGCAATTATTCAGCAAACAAAAGGCGAGAGGTATCGAAGTCGGCATTAAAAGGCTGACCATATTTTTCTCAGTCGTCTTCTTTGCTTGCGCATTTTTGATTGGCTATTATTTTAAATAAATGCCATGAGGATGAAACCGGAGCGAAAACTCCGGTTTTTGATTTACTCTGCAAAGATAGCTTGAAATTCAGCAGCGCGCCAACGATCGAGCGAAACTTTCTGTTTCCTTTAGACCAAACCCAAGATATAGCGTATAATGTATTTGGAAGAAGATGCCTTTTTACCTAATTGCGGTATCTACTGTTTGGATTTTCGATTAGGGGATGAGGGAAGAATGGAACTAAGGCGTCCAAAACCTTTTTTTCTAGACTCCGGACCACGCGCCGTACTGCTTCTCCATGGGTTTACGGGTAATTCAATTGATGTCCGACATTTGGGACGCTACTTGCATCAGCGCGGATACACATGCTATGGCCCGATTTATTCCGGTCATGGCGGCGCCCCTGAGGAATTGCTTCAGACCGGTCCCGATGATTGGTGGCGCGATGTCCAAAATGCCGTCGCTTTTTTACGGCGGCACGGTCATCCCGAGATTGCAGTTTGCGGTCTTTCACTTGGTGGGGTATTTTCACTCAAAAGTGGTTACACTTTTTCAGTGAAGGGTATTGTTCCGATGTGCGCGCCGGCTTATTCCGATAATAGAGATCGACTTCTTAACGGTACCATCTCCTTTGCGCGAACATACAAGCAATATCAGGGGAAAACCGAAGCGGCGATTGCCGCGGAATTGGCGGATTTTAAAACGAAAATTCCGACTGTTCTTGATCCATTAGGCGAACTGATTGACGAAGTGAGGGAGAATAGCCGAAGAATCTCCACCCCCGCTTTAATCGTTCAGGCACGTCAGGATGAAATGATTCCAATGAATAGTGCGCAGTACTTTTATGAAACCATTCAGTCTGCGGATAAGCATTTAAAATGGTATGAAAATTCAACTCATGTAATTACGTTAGGAACAGAAAAAGTGCAGCTGCACCAGGATATCTATGCGTTTCTTGAAAGCCTAGATTGGTCTGTTTCCTAAGGACAGGGAGGTATACGACATGGCGGAAGAGCGCATTCAGAAAATCCTGAACTATATGCGGGAAGAAACTTACCGACCGATGACATTAAAAGAACTTGAAGCTGTCTTTGAAGCAAATGAGGCGGAAGCGTTCACTGATTTAGTGAAAGCTATGAATGAATTGGAAGAACAGGGACTTGTGATCCGGACACGTGCGGATCGTTATGGTCTGCCTGAAAAGATGAACTTAATGACGGGAAGAGTCCAAGCGCATGCCAAGGGCTTCGCTTTTATTATTCCTGAAGATGATAAGTTCGATGATGTATTTGTCAGCCCGAACGATCTTGCCGGAGCAATGAACGGTGATACGGTCGTGATTCGCGTGTCCCACAAATCAGCAGGGGAACGTCCGGAAGGCACTGTGATTCGTATTCTCGAACGGGCGATTACCAAAGTCGTCGGTACCTTTAACGCGGGACGTCATTTTGGGTTTGTCATCCCGGATGACAATAAAATCACCGGTGACATTTTTATTCCTGAAAATGCGGAACATGGCGCAATGGAAGGCCATAAAGTTGTTGCTGAAATCACAAAATACCCGGAAGGCCGCAAGAATGCGGAGGGTATGGTGACTCAGATTCTCGGTCACAAAAACGATCCGGGTATCGACATTTTATCGATTATTTACAAGCATGATTTACCGCTTGAATATCCTCCTGAAGTATTATCGGAAGCTGAAGCAATTCCGGATGAACTGTCGGATAAAGATTATGAAGGACGCCGGGATCTGCGCGGTCAAACCATTGTGACCATCGACGGCGAGGATTCCAAGGACTTGGATGATGCCGTTACCGTTTCCAAATTGGATAATGGAAACTATAAATTAGGTGTACATATCGCCGATGTCAGCAACTATGTCACAGAAGGGTCGGCACTTGACGCCGAGGCGTATGAACGCGGCACGAGTGTTTATCTTGTTGATCGCGTCATCCCGATGATCCCGCATCGTCTCTCAAACGGAATTTGCAGTTTGAACCCGCATGTTGATCGTTTGACACTCAGTTGTGAGATGGAGATTAATTCGCAGGGGGTTGTCGTTGCGCATGAAATCTTCCCTAGCGTGATTCGCTCGACGGAACGGATGACGTACAACAACGTGCGCAAAATCCTCAAGCGTGAAGATGAAGAAGTGCTCGAACGCTATCATGATATGATCCCGTTTTTTGATCTGATGGCCGAGCTGGCAGATATTCTTGAAAAACATCGTCAAGAGCGCGGCGCGATTGACTTTGATTTTACCGAAGCGAAGATCATTGTCGATGAACAGGGCAAGCCGGTCGATGTCGTTGTCCGTGAACGTACAGTTGCCGAGCGCCTGATTGAATCGTTCATGTTGGCCGCGAATGAAACGGTTGCCGAACATGTTGAAAAACTGCGTCTACCGTTCATTTACCGTGTTCATGAAGAACCAAATCCGGAAAAGTTAGAGAAGTTTTTCGACTTTGTGGTTAACTTCGGCTATGTCCTGCATGGCAAACCGGATAACGTACATCCGCGTACGTTGCAGTCTCTGCTTGAAAAGGCTAAAGGACAACCGGAAGAAGCAGTCATCAGTACGGTGATGCTGCGTTCAATGGCAAAGGCAAAATATGATGACAAATGCTTGGGACACTTCGGCTTGTCAACGGAGTACTATACCCACTTTACGTCACCAATCCGTCGCTATCCGGATTTGACGGTGCACCGTCTGCTGCGCAAATACGTGTTCGAGAAGAAGACAGACCCGAAGACGATTGCTTATTGGAAAGCTGAAATGCCGGAAATCGCAAAGCATACGTCCGAATGTGAACAGCATGCGGTTGAAGCGGAACGTGATACGGATGATCTGAAAAAAGCTGAGTACATGCAAGACAAAGTTGGCGAGACATTTAATGGTGTGGTCAGCGGCGTTACGAACTTCGGTCTATTCGTCGAATTACCGAATACGATTGAAGGACTTGTACACATCAGCTATCTAACCGATGACTACTATCACTACAGCGAAGAAAACATGGCGCTCGTCGGTGAACGAACCGGTCATTTATACCGGATCGGAGACGAAATCGAAGTGCGTGTACTCGCCGTAAATCTAGACGAGCACGCGGTCGACTTTGAAGTTGTAGGTATGAAACCGCAGAAGCCGCGCCAGAAAAAATCAAGACCGACGATTATTCAAGGGAAAACAGGACCAAGCAATGGCCCAGGCAAGAAACGTTTCGGAGATAAAAACGGCGGAAAACGTCCCGACTCACGAGGCGGCAACCGCAACAGCGGAGGTCGAGGTGGAAACAGCCGAGGATCCGGTCAAAGCAATTCTTACCGAAATAACAGCAAAAGTAACTAACGAATGATATACAAACGCCTCGGCGATCGGATTCAGATCCGACAGCCGGGGCGTTTTTGCGTGCGCGAATGAATTCAGGAACTTATCCGCAATTGGACAAGCATTTATATATACAAATTAATTAAAATAAGTAATTTGACTATACAAATATAAATGTAAGCGCTATACTTTAATTTGTTAATGAAGTTCATTGATGATCATCTTATCTCGGTGGCGCAACGGCCGTGCACCACTGAAAAGACGTTTCGATTATTGTCGCTTGCATTAGTTGTACCCGTTTATAATGAACAATTAATGTCACGCACTTATTTGAGATAATATAAAGTGGGAGTGAATCGAATGGCAGTCATAACTGAAGAATCCGTAAAGCAGATCATTGATACAGTCGGTGGTCGTGATAATATTAACGCCGCGACACATTGTGTGACTCGGCTGCGGTTAATTTTAAAAGATGAAAATAAAGTAGACAAAGAGAAACTTGATACGATTGATCTGGTCAAAGGCTTTTTCTCAGCAAACGGTCAGTTTCAGATTGTGATTGGAAATGGTACTGTTGACAAGGTATATGATGTGTTTGTTCGATTGACTGGCATCGGTGAATCATCAAAACAGGAAGTAAAAGATGCGGCAGCGGAAAAAATGAATCCGCTGCAGAAGGGCATTAAAACGCTGGCGGATATTTTCATTCCTATTCTTCCCGCAATCGTAACTGCCGGCTTGCTAATGGGTATTAACAACGTACTTGCAAATCCGGGAATTTTCTTTAAAGAATCAGTGGTGCAAGCCTATCCGCAGTGGAAAGATTTTGCCGATATTATTTTGGTTATTGCCAACACTTCCTTCGTCTTCTTGCCGGCATTGATTGGTTGGTCTGCTGTTAAAAAGTTCGGTGGTAACCCGCTTCTCGGTATTGTCCTTGGACTCGTCCTCGTTCATCCGTCACTGCTGAACGCTTACAGTCTGGCCGAGGCACAGACAAAGGGGACCGTTCCGATTTGGGATCTGTTCGGGCTGCACATTGATAAGGTCGGCTATCAGGGCCAAGTGCTCCCTGTACTTGTTGCTTCCTATGTGCTTGCGAAAATTGAAATTTACTTGAAGAAGCATGTGACTGATTCCATTCAACTGCTTGTTGTCGCACCTGTGGCACTGCTTGTAACCGGATTACTTTCGTTCACGATCATTGGACCTGTGACCCTTCAATTAGCCAATTGGATTACAGCCGGCATCGTTGGTTTGTTCCACTATGTTCCGATTCTCGGCGGTTTGGTTTACGGCTTCTTCTATGGTGTTCTGGTCATCACAGGCATGCACCAGATTTTCCTTGCTGTTGACCTCCAGTTAATCGGGAGTACCGGTTCCACATTCCTATGGCCGATGCTCGCGCTGTCAAATATTGCACAAGGAGCGGCAGCTTTTGCCATTTTCTTAATGGCTCGCGATGCCAAGCTTAAGGGGCTCGCAATGACGTCTTCCGTTTCCGCATGGCTTGGAATTACCGAACCGGCGATGTTCGGCGTGAATCTGAGATTCCGCTATCCATTCCTTGCGGCAATCATCAGTTCAGGCATTGCCGGAGCATTTATCACGTTGTGCAGTGTTAAGGCAACCTCAATCGGTATTGGCGGATTGCCGGGCTTCCTGTCCATCATTCCAAAATATTGGGGACCGTTCTTTATCGGTATGCTGATCGTTTTGATCCTGCCGTTTGTCCTGACTTATGTATTTTCGAAGTTCAGCAAGAAATCCATTGATGAAGGGTAATGAACTAGAGACAAGGGCGCAAAGTATAAAAAGATAGGGTGTGACACGCATGCAAGAAGATTGGTGGAAAAAAGCAACGGTCTATCAGATCTATCCGAAAAGTTTTAAGGATACAAACGGTGACGGCATCGGTGATATTAATGGAATCATTGAGAAATTGGATTATCTGAAAAAACTTGGTGTCGATGTCCTTTGGCTGACACCGATGTATCAGTCGCCGCAAAATGACAACGGCTATGATATTAGCGATTATTATAATCTGCAGCCTGAATACGGAACGATGGAGGAACTGAAGCGTCTGTTTTTTGAAGCACACCGACGAGACTTGAAGATTGTCATGGATAGCGTAGTTAATCACACCTCGACAGAGCATCGCTGGTTCAAGGAAGCGCTCAGCAGCAGTGACAGTCCGTATCGTAATTATTATATTTGGCGGGATCCGGGAAAAGATGGCGGCGCGCCGAACAACTGGCAGTCAAAGTTCGGAGGATCCGCATGGGAACTCGATGAAAAGAGCGGACAATACTATTTGCATCTGTATGATATAAGCCAGGCGGATTTGAACTGGGAAAACGAAGCTGTTCGAGATGACGTTTACAAAATGATGAATTTTTGGATTGATCAGGGTGTGGACGGTTTCCGGCTTGATGTGATTAATAACATCTCGAAAGATCAGCGCTTTCCAGATGATCATGATCCGAACTCACCGGGAGACGGTCGTGCGTTTTATACGGACGGACCGCGAATCCATGAGTTTCTGCATGAGATGAATCAGCGTGTGTTCAGTAGGCGTTCCGGGACCATTACCGTTGGCGAAATGTCGTCGACAACGATTGACAACTGCATCCGGTACACGAATCCGAAGTACAAAGAACTAAGCATGGTATTCAATTTCCATCATCTAAAGGTTGATTACCCACACGGTCAGAAATGGGCACTCGGTGCGCTGAATCTCGTCGATTTGAAAAAGGTTCTGTCAACATGGCAAAAAGGCATGCATGACGGAGGCGGTTGGAACGCGCTGTTTTGGTGCAACCATGACCAGCCGCGTATCGTTTCCCGATTTGGTGATGAAGGCAAGTATCGAGTTGAATCAGCGAAGATGCTGGCAACGACGCTGCATATGCTGCAAGGCACACCCTATGTCTATCAAGGTGAAGAGATCGGGATGACCAACCCGAACTTCAAACGCATCGAAGACTATCGGGATATTGAATCGCTCAACGCGTATAAGCTTCTTCATGAAGAGGGCAAGCCTGAAAAGGAGATTCTGGCGATTCTTCGGCAAAAATCTCGAGATAATGGCCGCACACCGATGCAGTGGGACGAGAGTGTAAACGGTGGTTTTTCAAATGGCACACCATGGATTTCAATCGCTAATAATTATGATACGGTGAATGTGAATGCAGCGCTCCGTCAATCAGATTCAATTTTCTATCATTATCAAAAATTGATTGCATTGCGCAAAACGTACGATGTCATCGTGAATGGTGGTTTCGAGCTGATTGAACCGTACGATCCGAATGTTTTTGCCTATGTGCGCACCGGTATAGGAGAACAATTGCTTGTTGTAAGCAATTTTACCGACCAATCTGTATCCTTCTCTGTGCCTGAAGAAATAGTGCATGATCAAAGTGACTTGTTAATTAGTAATTATGCAGACTCACCGGGGCACGTGCAGAATCTGCAGCTTCGTCCGTATGAGTCGGTAGCCTATCATTTGATCAATCAATGAGTAAGTTCATGAATTTGCCTGTTTTGTGAGGGTTTTCAAATCAACATTTTGTTATACTAATAGTGGAAATACAGATAAGAGGGCGGAGGGCTGCCCTTTTATTTTTACTATCTGAACAAGTTAATCAATTACAGATTAAAGAATTATTGATGGCTTTGGACAGACGTTCTGTTTTTGGAGGAGAACGATCACAATGGGAAAGAGTAAATTTGTCTCAATTTATAACGACCTCAGTGAAAAGATACACAAACAGCGGATTGAATCCGGATCGCTCCTTCCGACGGAGAATGAACTCAGTGCGCAGTACCGTGCATCACGGGAAACAATCCGGAAGGCGTTGGCCATGCTGTCACGTAACGGCTACATTCAGAAGATTCAAGGCAAAGGTTCAATCGTACTGGATGTCAGTCGCCAGACCTTTCCGATATCAGGGCTAACCAGTTTTCGAGAACTGGCCAGTCATTCGAAAGATCACTGGAAGACCGAGGTTCACCAGCTTGTTTTGCTCAAACCTGATAATCACCTGAAAATGTTGATGAATCTCCAAAATGATCAAACGGTTTGGAACGTGATCCGGTCGCGTTCGGTCAATGGCGAAGCAGTCATTTTAGATCGAGATTACCTGATCCAAAGCATTGTTCCGATGCTGACAGCAGACATTTGCGAGCGTTCTCTGTATGATTATATTGAGAATGATCTCGGACTGAAGATCGGATTTGCCAAAAAGGAAATTACTGTTGAGCGCGCGACTGATGAGGACAATCGTTATTTGACGATGCACGAGGATTCCCATGTGGTGGTCGTGCGCAGCTTGGTTTACTTGGAAAGTGCCGAACTCTTTCAATACACAGAATCAAGACATCGTGCTGATAAATTTCGATTTGTCGACTTTGCACGTCGCGGACATCAATGAAAAGTAGGAGGATCTCATGATTAAGTTAATCGCAATGGATATGGACGGAACGCTGTTGAACAAGCATCGAGACATTGGTTGGGGAAATTTGAAAGCGCTGCGCTATGCTCGCTCCAAAGGTGTGACACTGGCAATCGCATCAGGACGCGCATTCTTCGACATTGAGAGCAAAATGAATGAAGTTGATATGGAAACGCATCTGATTGGAACCAATGGCGCGACGATTCATACCTCAGACGGTCGGCTGCTCGGTGCGGATTTTCTCGACCGCGCTGAAGCGCTCCAAATTATAAATGAGCTTGTCGAACAGAAGTATTATATCGGTGTCTATTCGGAGCACCACATCTATGTGCCTGATCAAGGCACTGAATGGCTTCGTGAGGAACTGAAACAGCTTGGGATTCATGAAGACCGTTCCGTTGGATTTCAAGGCGCGACACGCGATGATTTCTATCGTTTTGTGGAAGACTGGGGCATGTTTGAAAAACGAAGTACTGAATTCTCCAAGATTATTATCTTCTCCTATGATGATGTGAAGCTGAAGAAGGCGCGCGATATCTATGAAGCGAAGCATAAGTACAGTATTGTTTCGAGTGGAACGGGCAACTTCGAGATCATGCCTCAGAATGTCTCAAAAGGGAATGCACTTGATCATTTGGCGAATCATTTAGGCATTCCGATCAGTCAAGTTATGGCGATTGGCGACAATTACAATGATATTTCAATGTTTGAGGTTGCTGGTGTATCCGTCGCTATGGGCAATGCGGACGATGAAATCAAGGCGATTTGTGATCGTGTGACCACTCGTTGTGAAGAGGACGGCGTCGCCCACGCCATTTACGAAGAACTAGGTTATCCTGATGGTGAAAAGGGTGTGAATCCATGAAAAAGCTTCTCTATTATGCCGGACTGTTTGTTGCGTGTTTCGTCATTCAATGGTTCTGGTATGCGCAAATTAAGACGAACTCAAACAAGTCACTATTGGATATGCTGCTCACCTCAGTTGTCTTTGCTGTCATCGTCTTTCTGCTCGATTTTTTATCAAAAAAACGAACACGAAAGTAAAGGAATCGCGTGTCAGTTGGGTAAAGCGCTTGCTCGGCGAGGTCCATATGACCTATAATGAGATAATGAATGAACGTCTGGCAGGTGTTAGGTATGGGAAAAGGTGAGAGCCGCGTGCTCGCGCAAAATAAAAAAGCGAGTCACGAATATTTTATTGAAGAAACGGTGGAAGCGGGAATTGTGCTGCAAGGCACAGAGATCAAGGCCATTCGCCGCGGAAAAGTCAATATTCAGGACGCCTTCGCTCGTGTGGAGAACGGAGAAGCATTCGTTTACAATATGCATATTAGTCAATATGAGCAAGGCAATCGGTACAATCATGATCCGCTTCGCACGCGCAAGTTGCTGATGCATCAGAAAGAAATCAATAAGCTTGGGCCGCTTGCGGACAAAACAGGCTATGCTCTGATTCCGCTGAAGATCTATATCAAGAACGGATTCGCAAAGGTACTTGTCGGCCTTGGACGAGGCAAGAAAATGTACGACAAACGTGAATCGTTGAAAAAGCAGACCGCACAGCGTGAAATGGCACGCGCTTTTCGTGATCACCAGAAAATGTAAGTTGAAATGCGTCTGTTGTTTTGCTATAATGACCTTACTGTGTTAATCACAGTTACAGTTATGGATGATTCACCGCAAGTCCCGTTGTTTTTTAAACGGGGACGTTACGGATTCGACAGGGGTAGGTCGGGTTTAAGCGGCGAGCCGAGGGGGTCGGCCTCGTTAAAACGCCAAAGCCATAACTGGCAAAACGAATAACAACCTCGCTTTAGCTGCCTAAGTAGCTTTTGCGGTCCCTCCCTCCATCGCCCATGTGGTAGGATCAGGGACTCACTCTAGTGGGATACGCCGGACGCCCGCATCCTGAGGGCCAAGGAAGAGAACAATCGGGATAGCCTCGCGAAAGCCTGTCGGTGGGCCGACGCTGGGGCGAAATGCTAATATGCCGACTACGCTCGTAGAAACTTAAATCACGATGCTTCTGGACGTGGGTTCGACTCCCACCGTCTCCATAAGCATAATCCGATAAGTCGGATGGAGATAAAAGATCCCTTTACAGAGGGATTTTTTTTTTTTTACAAGAAAGTATAGTGTTTTGCCTTGCAGGTACGACGATAAGGTCATAAGATTCGATTTGGCGATCAGGTAAGCGCCCAATCTGAGAAATAGGCGGAAAAATTCCGCTTAATTAGAAAATTAAAGAAAAAATTGCTTAAATAGACGGAGAAGTTCCGCTTATCGAATCGAAAAACGTGAAAATGGAGGTTTTTTCTGTGCATAAGCGGAAAAATTACCCTTATTTACCTGTGAAACAAGCGTCATGGTGCATATAACCGGAAAATCTCCGCTTATTTCACTTGTTACTTAATTAAGGAACCCAAATGATTTATTAGAAAACTTGGCTTCGCCAAGCCTCTGGCGAAGGTGAAGACTTAGTTGCGCTTACACTCGTTTCCTTGAATCTTTAATTTTTTTATACTTTTTTATCAGTGTTAGAAAACTTGGCTTCGCCAAGCCTCTGGCGAAGGTGAAGACTTAGTTGCGACGGCCATGGACGGCCTAGTGTCCGGTGAGCCGCAGGACGCGGCGTTTTTTCGGACCGCTTACACTCGTTTCCTTTAAATGTTTTCTTAGACTTTCCTACCAGTGTGAAATAGAAATATCTGTTCAAGACAAGCTTGATGATTCAAAACCGTATTTGAAGCAAGGGAACTTTCGTATGTAAGGAGCTTTCGCTAATTACGCATATGTCCTGCACGCAACGCGAAAGCCACCACATCCTGCGGAAGTACGTCCTGTAGGCAACGCGAAAGCCAAAGTATCCTGCGGAAGTAAGGACCGAACTTTGCCCGGTTTTTCTAAATGCCTTTAATCACTTTTGAGATGTTTAAGGACAAAATGAGGGCAGACTTTTTGCGTTTGAGATTGCAAATGATTTATCTCAAGTAACGTTAAAATCAGTGTCTCATCTATTCTGGACTCATCGATAAAATGCATTTTTTCATGCCTCAAGAAAGTCGTTCCTCGATTCTAGTCATTCACTCCGGATATCCGTCATCTCATTCTGTTAACGCTTTCACAAGCCTTTTTGTTGCTACAATTAGTGTGTGGAAAGGAAATAATCCTTTAGAAAAGCTAATCTAAACATTTTCTATAACTAATTGGAGCGAAAAGAGGTCATTAAAATGACAGCAAATGTAATGAAGAGCTCAAAACAATCCCGTCTGTCTGTGCTGATTGGAACGGTTATTGCAATGATTGGTTTAGGTACCATTTATACATGGAGTTTGTTTAATCAACCGCTTGCCGATGCGTATGGTTGGAGCGTGGGCGCGGTGGCGACGACTTTTTCGATCATGAGTTTTGCCCTGTCCTTCTCGACTTTATCCGCGAGCAGTATTCAGAAGAAATTAGGTATTCGTGGTCTGCTCATTCTTAGCGGTGTGGGCATGGGCGCGGGATTGATGATCACATCGATTTCTTCATCGCTGTGGATGCTTTATATTTTCGCTGGAATTCTTGTGGGCGCGTCAAACGGTATCGGCTATATGACAACACTCTCGAATGCGATTCAGTATTTCCCTGAGAAAAAAGGTCTGATTTCAGGAATCGCAGTAGGCGCATATGGAACGGGAAGTCTGCTGTTCAAGTACGTACTTGGCTTTTTTATCGACTCTGTCGGTGTTGTGCAAGCGTTCCTCTATTGGGGCATCATCATTATGCTGTTGCTTATCGCGGGCGCGTTCTTAATTAAAGAAGCGAAAGTCGCGGCGAAACCGAAAACAGGAGGTATAAAAGTCCAAAATGATTACTCTTTGAAGCAAATGCTGCACACGAAGGAAGCGTACCTCTTGTTCTTTGTGCTATTCACAGCTTGCATGAGCGGCTTGTATTTGATCGGCAGTGTGGCAAATATCGGTGTCAGTCTTGCCGGCTTGGATATGGCTACGGCTGCTAATGCGGTGGCACTGGTCGCAATTTTCAACACAACGGGACGTATCGTGCTTGGAACTGCGTCGGATCATTTTGAGCGGTTGAAAGTCATCGCCGTATCACTATTCATTACAGCGGCTGCGGCACTTGTGCTCAGTGAATTGAGATTGAACTTTGCCTTGTTCTTCATCTGTGTCTCAAGTGTGGCC
The DNA here is from genome assembly GCF_900113325.1 of Sporolactobacillus nakayamae. GTDB lineage: Bacteria > Bacillota > Bacilli > Bacillales > Sporolactobacillaceae > Sporolactobacillus > Sporolactobacillus nakayamae. The sequence continues at coordinate 49,451 of NZ_FOOY01000012.1, forward strand.
TTCTGCTTTGGCGGGAATATCACAATCTTCCCAACCATTGTTTCCGAATTCTTCGGATTGAAAAATCAGAGCCGAAATTATGGGATTATTTATCAGGGCTTTGGTATTGGCGGGTTAAGCGTATCGTTCATCTCCGGATTTCTTGGCGGATTCGCGCCAACATTCAACTTTATTGCGCTAATATGCGCTGTTGCATCGGTTGTCGCCTTGCTGCTTCACGTCCCGGGCACGAAACGCGCGCCTTTGTTTGCAGGCCGCAAAGTGCAGGAAGAGAGAAGATAATGGGACTAGAGGATGAAAAATGAGCGATTACTATAAATAGATGGCTCGTGAGATTTGCGAAGGCTTCTGTTCAAGCATCGGACAACAGACGGTGTTTGAGCAGAACTTTTTGCTGTTTCGAAAAGTGGTTCAACACAGGGTTTGAAAAGTTTGGTACACTAAAAATGAAATCGTTGCCATTATGAAATGAAAGCAGATGAAGATTATCATGACATCGTTTGTGACGATGCTGTTTCAATTATTTGAACGGGCGGCATTGCTGATTGTGTTTCTCTTTTTAATTACACGAATTCCGCGTTTTAAAGAGATCTTGCAACGCGAAAAGCACTCGGCATCCGAGCTTGCGATCTTGACGGCAATTTTTTGCCTGTTTGCTATTCTAAGTACCTATTCAGGAATTCATGTGGAAGGATCACTTGTGAATGTCCGTATCGCAACGATTGTATCGAGCGGGATTTTATTTGGCCCGGCGGTCGGCATGATTACCGGTATCGTTTCCGGTACACATCGCTATCTGATTGATATCGGTGGAGTATCGGCACTTCCATGTTTTATTACAAGTTCGTTTGCCGGAGTGGTTTCGGTATGGATTCATAAAAAGGTAAAAAAATCGCAGCGCTGGATATACGGAATTGCCGGCGGGATGTTCTGCGAGCTGTTAACGATGGTGCTCATCCTTTTGATGGCCGATTCGTTTCAACTCGGCTGGAGTATTGTTTCGCAAATTGCCCTGCCCATGATTTTAGGCGAGGTCAACATCGGTTTTATCGTCCTGCTTGTCATGAGTGTCGAAGGAGAAAAGGAAAAAATTGCCGCGATGCAGGCGAAGCTTTCTCTGGATATCGCCAATAAAACACTTCCTTATTTTCGTTCGGTTAATAAGGATTCCCTGGCAAAAATCTGCAGCATCATTAGAGAAGAAATTCATGCGGATGCTGTGGCGATGACGGATAAAGAGACCGTTCTCGCATACGTTGGTTTTGGTGAGGAACGCTACACGGTCGGCAAAAATATCGTCAGCGATTTGACGAAAAAGGTGATCAGCCAAGGCAATATTACGTTCTCCAACCATTCATCGGAGCATCATCTGCCGCAAATTCAATCGGTACTCATTATTCCGTTAAAGGAAAAGGATGAAGTTACAGGAACGCTCAAGACCTACTACCGCAAAGCGACGAAAATGACCTACTCCCAGCAGACGCTGGCGATCGGGCTGTCACAGATGATTTCTACCTTATTGGAAATCTCCCGAATGGAACAAATAAAGGAAGCGGCGAGCAAGGCGGAACTGCGGGCACTTCAGTCAAAGATCAATCCGCATTTTCTCTTTAACGCACTGAACACGATTGCCTCTCTGACGCGCAGAGATCCGGGGAAGGCACGGGAACTGATTATCCATTTATCCGGATATATGCGGTCGAATATCGAGCGAACGGATGAACTGATCGATATGGATGAGGCCATTCAGCAAGTAAAGGACTATGTCGAAATTGAGCTTGCGAGATTTGGCCACCGGTTGGAAGTGGACTATGATCTGGATCCGGTTGATTTAAAAATTCCCAGCCTTCTGGTGCAGCCGCTCGTTGAAAATGCGATCAAGCATGGCGCGCTGAAAGCAGGCGGGCAGGGCAAGGTCACAATAAGCGTCGAGGCATTGAGCCATTGTGTTCGCATTCATGTGAGGGATAATGGGCCGGGCATTGATCAGGGAACGATTGATCGCTTGTACCAAGATCAAATGCCGGCAAAGAAAATCGGTTTGCTAAATGTTCATCAGCGCGTAAAATTAATTTATGGGAACGGTCTGATCATTCATCATCTGTCACCTGGTACCGACGTTTACTTCGACATAAAGAAGGTGGATTGATGAAAGCAATTATCGTTGAAGATGAACAGTTAGCACGTGAGGAACTTGAATTCTTAATTCACACCTATAGCTCAATTGAGATTACAAACTGCTTCGAAGATGGCCTTGATGTGTTGAAATTTTTACAAGAAAACGAGACTGATGCGATTTTTTTGGATATCAATATTCCATCGCTTGACGGTATACTTCTGGCTAGCAACATCAGCAAGTTCAAGCGGAAGCCGTATATTATTTTTACTACGGCTTATAAGGAGCATGCGGCAAAAGCTTTCGAACTGGAGGCTTTCGATTATATTTTAAAACCCTATGATGAAAAGCGGATTGCGCCGATGCTCGCAAAGCTTGAGGCGACCTTTTTACGTGATCACGGAATTTCGGAACGGTCTGATGAAACGACTGACGTTCATAATGACACCACAAGCAGGACGCAACGCATCAATCTACGAAATAACGAAAAAATTATTGTTAAAAAAGTTGATGACATTTACTATGCAGAAGCCAGCGAGAAGGTGACGCTCGTCTATACCAACGATGCAAAGTATACGATGCCAATGAGCTTATCTGAATTTCAAGCGATGCTGCCGCAAAAGCTTTTCTTTCGCTGTCATCGTTCGTACACAGTCAATCTGTCTAAAATTCGAGAGATTGTTCCGTGGTTTAATCAAACCTATGTCGTCCGATTGCATGACCTTAAGGCAGAAATTCCTGTCAGCAGAAGCAATATTAAGGAATTTAAAGAGCGGATGCATTTGGGGTGAATTTGAAAAATTAAAAAGGAAAAGCTTAGTCCCTATACGGCTGAGCTTTTCCTTTTTAAGTGAGGAGGCCTTTATTCCTCCCAAACTTTTTTCGCAACATCAACTACTAACCCTAGTTTTGCCCACTGCTGTGCTTCAGTAAGTTTATTGCCTTCTTCAGTTGAAGCGAATCCGCATTGGGTTGACAGGCAAAGATTCTTCAATGGGACATAGTTTGCTGCTTCTTCGATTCTTTTTTGCAATGCGTCTTCAGATTCAAGTTCTGGAAATTTGGATGTCACAAGTCCTAAGACAACTTTTTTGTCTGAACCTTCCGTAAAAATCTCACCGAGCGGAGCAAAATCGCCGGATCGTTCATTGTCATATTCCAGAAAATAGCCGTCAAGATTAAGCTGGGCAAGGTATTTTGCTACCGGTCCGTAACCGCCGGAAAATAGGAACGTGGATTGGAAATTCCCACGGCAAATATGTGTCGTTATCGTCAAATCTTCAGGCAGGTCGTTTAATGCTTTGTTAATGACCGTCACGCTGTCTTTTGCGAGTTGCTCGTATTTTTCCTTTTCTTCGGCTGACCTTGTGAAGATAATCTGGTTGATCAGGAACGCCCAGGTCGTGTCGTCGAGTTGAAGGTAGCGACAGCCTAGATCATAGAAATGCCGGATGGTTTTGTGATACGCAGCTGCCAAATCATCCAAGAAGTCTTCACGAGTCGGATAAAAGTTGACCGCTTGATCGCTGCGATGATCACGGAAATAAAGGGTAGGGCTAGGGATTGTCTGTTTTACAAGAATGCCTTCCGGAACGATGCTCTGCATGAATTTAAAAGCATCAAAAAATGAATGATCAGGATTATAAGATACCCTGTCAATGAATCGTACATTCGTATCGCGGGTCTTTGCACCTTTAAATTTGTAACTTTCATTTTGTGAATAGGATTCAACACCGTTTAGTTCGGCAAGAAAATCCAAATGCCACCAGCTTCGACGGAATTCTCCGTCAGTAACAGCCTTTAATCCCGACTTGATTTGCTTCTCAACAATTTTCTTTATCTCTTCGTCTTCAACTTGAGTCAGAGCTGCTTTGTCAATCTCACCGGCGTCAAACTGTTCACGAGCTTTTTTCAATTCAGCCGGGCGTAAGAGACTTCCTACTTGATCAGATCTGAATGGCGCTTTTTTTGCTAGGGTTACTGTCATTTCTGTTTCCTCCTCAACTCTATTTCTTCTCGTACAACCGCCGGCTTTTGCCGTCATTTATCTGCTTAATAGATTTTAGATGACCGCGGCAGATTTGTGCGTGACTCAATCCGTTTTAATGAAAAAAGCCCTCTTCAGGAAGAAGAAGGCTGCATGTTCGAGTCTCTTCTTATCCCTCCGCACATGATTGTGTCAGCTGGGATTAGCACCTTGTCGTGAAACGACGGTTGCTGAAGCGTCATCGGGCCAGTCCCTCGACTTCTCTAGATAAGAATTGTAGTTAATTATTTGATTGATTTGTAGTTTACGACAAAACGATATTTTTTTCAAGTATTTATTATGGTATCAGTGAAAACTACTTAATTATGGAATTCTAATATGGAATAAAAAAGGAAAGGCGGTCTTTATTCTTTCTTTGGCTGACAGGCATACCTTTTGACAACGTTATCACTTCTTTTTTATGATAAAAGTAACCTTTAGTGAAGCTGGTGATTTGATGGAAAAGATTCAAATCGGACGAACAGAATTAAACGTTAATCCTCTTGGCCTTGGAACCAACAAGATCGGCGGGTACAATTTGTTTCCGAATCTAGATGATGAAACCGGAAAAAAGGTTGTCCAGACGGCGATAGATCATGACGTTGAAATGATTGATACAGCATTTATGTACGGCCTCGGCCATTCTGAAGAGCTGATCGGCGAAGTGCTGCAAAAGAATGATCGTCACAAGGTGGTTTTGGCGACGAAGGGTGCACAACAGGTGACTGCCGATGGAAAGGTGACGTTGAACAATACCCCGGATTTCTTGACTAAATCCGTGGACGAAAGCCTGCAACGTCTGCATACCGATTATTTGGACATCTTTTATATTCATTTTCCCGATCAGGACACACCGAAAGCTGAAGCAGTCGGCGCACTGCAACGGCTAAGAGAAGCGGGAAAGCTTCGTGCAATCGGCGTATCTAACTTTAGTTTGGATCAGGTGAAAGAGGCAGACGCGGATGGTTATGTCGACTTGGTGGAGAATCAATACAATCTGCTTCAACAGGATGCGGTTAAGGAATTGGTACCCTATTTAAATGAACAGCACATCTCATTTGTTCCGTATGAGCCGTTCGCTGCCGCTCTTCTGACTGGACGTTATGCTCCGGACAACCTGCCGCATTTTGAAGAAGGGGATCATCGCTTAACCATTGATCTCTATAAACCGGATCAGCTAAAAGCAAATGTTGCAAAAGTTGAACAGCTGAAGCCAATCGCTGCAAAATACGAAGCAACAGTGGCTCAGCTAGTTCTTGCTTGGTACATGAAAAATCCGTTGATTGGGCCGGTAATTCCAGGCGCACGTACGCCGGAGCAATTGCTTGTGAATGTGCAGAGTGAGAGCGTTCAGCTAAATGATTCAGATTATGAAGCAATTGCTCGAATTTTTGCTTGATTGAGTTCGTGATTAGTAAACGATCGAATGAAAAAGCCATTCGTGAGACTTTTGTCTCGTGGGTGGTTTTTTTACGCGTTCCAAATGATATTTTCCAGAACCTCACCAGGCGTACGTGTCTTTTCTATCTATCTAGTGAACTGTCTTTTTCAAAATAGAAGGACGGACATAGAAATATAGAAAAGGAGTTGTCGAATCATGGCGAAGTACAGTATTCATGCGGGACATAATGCATTCGTTCCAGGAGCACGGGGATACATCAAGGAAGAAGTGGTGGATCGCCAGATTAAAGACGCGACGATCAAGTATTTACGCGCGGCAGGTCAGACTGTGTATGACGACACGGATGATCAAGGGAAAACGCAGAACGAAAATCTAGCTGCGATCGTACAGAAGGTGAATGCGCATAGTGGGCTCACTTTAGCGGTAGCTATTCATCTCAATGCAGGCGGCGGAACCGGCATTGAAGTGTATCAATACGACAACAAAACCGATGCGATTGCGGCTCGTGTTTTAACTAACGTATGCGCGGTCACAGGGTTGCGCAGTCGCGGGATCAAGAAGAACAGCAGCCTTTACGTACTTCGGAATACTAAGTCGCATGCTATTCTTGTTGAATGCGGATTTGTGGATACAAAGGCGGATGCGGAAATTGTTGCCGGAAAAACAGATGCCATTGGCAAAGCGATTGCTGAAGGTATACTCGGCAAGGAGATTAATATAGAGAACGTGCCAAATCAAGCGTCCAAACCTGTCGCGGCAAAACCAGCAGGAGGATCACAACTAGATCAATTACTTAAAAAAGGTGATAAAGGATCAGCAGTGACGAAGCTGCAGCAGGATTTAATCAAAGCAGGTTATAGTGTTGGTAAGGCAGGTGCAGATGGCATTTTTGGGGCGGCGACTGATAAAGCAGTTCGAATACTTCAAACTAATTATAAAATTACTGTTGACGGGATCGTCGGTTCAAAGACACGTTCGGCGTTGTCCAAGGCTATTGAGAAAAAGGCTACCGAAAAACAATCAAATGCATCATCCGGAACGGTGGTGGTTCCATATCCAGGATCAATGATCAAACAAGGCAGCAAAGGGAAAAATGTGGAGCGAATTCAACGCGCTCTTTCGATTACTGCCGATGGGATCTTCGGCCCGAAGACAGAGGCAGCTGTTAAAGCCTATCAAAAACGTCACGGGCTGACGGCAGATGGAATCATCGGTCCGAAGACATGGAATACGCTATTCTGATTAAACTAACAATTTTTTGAGGCATGTATAAAAGCATGCTTTTTTTGTGTCTTCTTACGAAAGAGTAGATGTGAGTTGCACAGCAGATCACGAATTTCGTGCGTGTGCCCGGATCAGGAGTGGGTTCGTGCATAGAACTCTGGTTTTTGTGCATTGAATCACTTTTTTCGTGCATTGGATCACGGATTTCGTGCGTGGGCCCGTATCAGGAGTGAGTTACGTGCATAGAACTCTGATTTTCGTGCATTGAGCCACTTTTTTCGTGCATTGGATCACGAATTTCGTGCAAGATCTGATTTAACTCCCATACTCGTAACGAACCGAGAATAGGTCGTAAAGAATGAACGCTGATTCTTTTGTCTGAGCGCTGATAATTTTGCTTGAACGCTGATTCTTTTGCCTGAACGCTGATATTTTTGCCTGAACGC
>NZ_FOOY01000012.1:57269-116463 GCF_900113325.1 Sporolactobacillus nakayamae
TGAACGCTGATTCTTTTGTCTGAACGCTGATTCTTTTGTCTGAGCGCTGATAATTTCGCCTGAACGCTGATTCTTTTCTCCGAACGCTGATAATTTCGCTTGAACGCTGATTCTTTTGCCTGAACAATGCATAATTGATGGCCTTTTTTACTCGCGTATTTTAACTGCGCCGTTCGTCTTCACTGTTTACTTCTCATCAGGATGCATTGAACGTTTTTTGGTCAAATCGGTTAGATTTCGTCGATACCGTCATAATAAATAGAGAACTGGCTTGCTTTCTTTTTGCCATTCGATTTAAATTCCGTAGAGGATGATGCTTTTGAATTTTTACAGCTATCACTACATAGAAAGTCACACGGACACGGCAGCGTTTGTGCAAATCGCTTTCATGGCAGTGCTTTTTCTTATGCTGCTTTTCTTAATTCTGAGATTCAGAAAAAGGCAGATGCCTTATAAATATAAAGAAATCGGTGTCCTTCTTTTTATACTTTTGATCTTGCTCGGCGGCATTCAAGTCAATGATTGGGTGAATAAGGAACACACGCAATCCGAGTATCGCGGTGTGCTCAATGAAATGAATCAGCTGGCAGAAGAACTGGACGTTCCGGTGGATCGGATTTATACCAATCACATGACTCCTGAAGAAATTATGTTATATAAAGTTGACGATCAGTTTTTCCGACTTGAGCGTAATGAAGATGATCCGGATCACTATGTGCTTGAACAGATTCAGCTATTAAATAGTGCGACGATAAAGACCATCGATGATTAAAGGGGGGAAAGCATGTTTTCGTACATGGATGTGGCAGTTAAGCTCGTTATCGGATTCATATGTCTGATCATTTTCATTAATATGTCAGGTAAAGGAAATTTAGCTCCGTTGTCGGCAGCGGACCAAATCCAAAATTATGTATTAGGCGGTATTATTGGTGGTGTGATTTATAATCCGGATATCACAATTCTGCAATTCTTGATTGTCCTCCTCATTTGGTCAGGGCTAATTATCACGATGCGTATTCTCAAAGCTCAGAACAGCGAGGTGCGTAAATGGATTGATGGGGATCCGATCATCATCATTAATAAAGGAAAAATGATTCCGGAAAATTTCAAAAAGGCGAATCTGTCTGTCTCTGATTTTTCAACAATGCTGCGTATGCAAGATGTTTACACAATACAGGAGGTTCGCCGAGCTCAGGTGGAACAAAACGGTCATTTAACAGTTTTAAAAAAGGACAGTGATCGTCTCGGGGTGATTCTCGTTGCTGAAGGATCCGTTGATTACGATATGTTGGATTTGATGGATAAAGATGAGCAATGGCTTAACGAGTTGCTTCGGGAACAGGGGATTGAATCTGTTGATGATGTCTTTTGCGCAGAATACTACAAAGGAACAATCAGCGTTTTCACTGACAACATGAAGAAAACAACGCGTGTCACTGCAACTGAAAGCTGAAAGTAAATGAATTTCGATGCAATGTGATCATGTGATTCTTGCGTAATTAATAATAGTTCTGGTCTGGTTTATTTTTTCGGATCTTACTTAGGAAGCTTAATGTTAAAAAAGGGCACCCACAGTACGGGTGCCCTTTCTCAGGAGGCTTTTGTATTTAACTAGAAAATGCTGCATCTACTCGGTGACGGGTGGATGAGTCGCTTCAGAACTCAAATGAATTAGTAGCAGAATGCTGCACCAACGATAATCAACAAGATGAACAGTACAACGAGAAGTGCGAAGCCGTTGCCGAATCCACCGCAGCTGACAGCGCCTTTGTCTGGACAGCCCATGAAAACACCCCCTCATCAATCGGATACTGCATTATATGTATCCCGTTCCGATATTGGGAGGGCGAATGTACTAATTGCATTTGTCTTCTATAAATTGCTCAGTAAGGAGCGGGAAAATAATAATTGAAGGCAATGGTTAGGAAAAAAGTAATCACAAAAAATGCAATTGCACAGAAATCTCTAGGGGCAAGTTTAAGCACATTCATTTTTGTTCGGCCTTTTCCCCCTTGATAACATCTGCATTCAATGGCGTTCGTTAATTCAAACGCTCGTCTGAATGCGGACATAAATAGAGGAAGTAGGACAGGAAAATAGGACTTGATTTTTTTTATCGGATTCCCACTGTTGAATTCCGCCCCGCGCGCTTTTTGAGCATCTATAATTCGATCAAACTCCTCGGCCAGCGTTGGCAGGAAACGAAGTGTGATCGAAATGGTCATTGACAGTTCGCTAACGGGAAAATGAATGCGTCTGAGTGGTGCGAGCAGCTGCTCCAGACCGGCAGCCAGTGCATTCAACGAGGTCGTATACGTAATCAATGAGCATCCGGCGATGAGTGCCGTCAAGCGAACAAGCAATGTGAAGCCTGTAAACAATCCTTGTTTTGTTATTTGAAGAAAGAAGAAAGTGAAAACAGGTTCACCGGATACATAAAAAATATTCAGCAGTGCGGTGAAGACGATCACCGGAATCATTGGACGCACACCTTTAAGTACTTTTCCTGCCGGAACTTGAGAACTGGCGATCAAGAATCCAAGAAGCACGATTAAGAAGCATAGGCTTGCAGCGCTTCTTGAAATGAACACCTGAATAATGAAAAAGAATGTCAAGACGATCTTTGTTCGCGGATCCAGTCGGTGCATGATTGAATGTCCTGGAAGAAACTGTCCGATTGTAATATCACGTGTCATTCAGCGACGCTCCTTCTCGAACAATCGCAAAAGCGCGCGCTCGGCTTGATCTAATGTCAGTGCTCCGGTATCCACTGCATAGCCTTTTGCTTTAAGTCCAAGTAGGACTTTCGTTATCTGGGGAATGTCGAGACCAAGTTGCACCAGTTTCTCCGCCTGTGAAAAAACGGCGGAGGTCGTCCCATCTAGTGCAATTTTTCCGTGATCAAGAACAAGCACATTCCGTACATGTTCGGCAATATCCTCCATGCTGTGAGAAACAAGAACAATGGCGGTGCCGCTCTCGCGCCGGAACTGTTCCAGTTCGTTGAGAATCTTATTCCGTCCTTCAGGATCAAGACCTGCAGTAGGTTCATCTAATATCAGTACCTGTGGCCTCATGGCGATCACACCGGCGATGGCGACGCGACGTAATTCGCCGCCGGACAAACGAAATGGATTACGCTCAAGGTAAGAATCATTCAGACCAACGAATTGAAGGGCTTCATGCACACGCAGCTCTACCTCTTTTTCATCCAGCCCCATGTTCCGTGGACCATAGGCGATATCCTGAGCGACCGTATCTTCGAAAATCTGTGTTTCAGGGTATTGAAAGACAAGTCCGATTTGAAAACGGATGGATCGAATGTCTTTTGAAGCTGTCCAAATATCGTCTCCGTTAACGAGTACTTGTCCTGAATCAGGGCGAAGCAAACCGTTGAAGTGACGGATCAGAGTCGATTTTCCGGAACCGGTATGACCGATAATGCCGAGAAAATCGCCGGGTTCAATTGAGAGCGAGATATCGTGAAGCGCTTGTTTTTCAAAGGGAGTACCTGAGCCATAGCGAAAGTTTACATTTTTTAATTCAATAATGGCCATTTTATTCCTCCAAAGCGGCGACCAATGCATCGACACATTGGTCAACTTGAGTAATCTGATCCGGCAGATGGATACCACGCCGGCGTAAACGAACCACTAACTCGGAGATTTGCGGTACATCGAGTTTCAGGCGCTTTAACAGATCAATTTGGTAAAAGACGTTTTCAGGACTGTCATCGAGTTCAATTTTCCCGCGGTCCATCACAATCACCCGCTTCGCTTGTGCAGCTTCTTCCATGTGGTGGGTAATCAACACGATCGTAAGACCGAATTCGTGATTGAGTCGGCGAATGGTTCGCATGACGTCGGCACGTCCTTTCGGATCGAGCATCGATGTCGGTTCGTCAAGGACAATACATTGCGGACGCATGGCGAGAATGCCCGCAATGGCGACACGCTGTTTTTGCCCACCAGACAGTTTAAAAGGTGTGTGCCGCTTATAGTCCAGCATATCAACGGCTTTCAGCGCCCACTCCACACGACTGCGAATTTCTAAGGGATCCATACCCAAATTCTCCGGTGCGAACGCAACGTCTTCTTCGACAATCGTTGAGATTAATTGGTTATCAGGATTTTGGAAGACCATCCCGACCGTTTGCCGAATATCGAACCGATTCTGATCATTTTGTGTGTCCAAACCGTCTACGAGCACTTCACCGTCTGATGGCACAAGAAGCGCGTTAAAATGCTTGGCCAACGTCGATTTGCCGCATCCATTGGGTCCGAGAATCGCGACGAATTCACCTTTTTGAATCGATAGGTTTATTCTGTTCAAAATCCAGGATTCCTGGGAATCATTATGTAAATATTGAAAATGCAGATTTTTGGTTTCAATCAGAGCGCTCATAAGAACTCCTTTAGTTTAGGGTAAAAAAATGTATGAAAAAAGTCCGGACATGAAATGAAGACCTGTCCGAACTTAATCATACACGGTTTTACGAAGCTTTGGAAACCCCTTTGTTTGAATCAAAAATCGATAGTCCCTTTTTCAGTGGGAAGTAAAGAACGGAAACAATAATCACCGTTGAAACCGCATTGATTGCTGTAGCCGGAAGACTTGTGAATGCGCCGACCACTGCTGCGCCAAATGCGCTGCCGCCAAACAGTAATTCGATCAGCCCATGCAGGAATTCAAGCACAATTTTGGATGCGCCGGCAACAACTGCGAGGATAAAGATGTTCAGAGGCTTGTCAACGTGTTTCAATAGATGAAATGCGTAGGTGACAATGCCTGCAACAGCAAAGGCGAGTATGACAGTCACAGGAGCTGTTGACGCGTAGCCGCTGAGCAGATCAAATAAACCAAGTCCGATCGCGCCGGCGAGACCGCCACGGAAGCCGCCGATAAGCAGTACAGCTAAGACAAGAAGCGAATTGCCAAAATGAATGAACGGTGCCCCGACAGCGGCCGGAAGCGGGATCCTCAAAATCCAAATACCAAGATAAATGATTGCTGCAAACAGGGCGACAAGCACAATGTCACTGACATCAAAAGATTTTTTTTCGATGCTTTTTTCATTGCTCATTTTTAGTTCCTCCTCTAAAATTAAAATAAAATAAAGTCATGATACCGATAAAACCCACTAGATTACAAGGGATTAAGGATGATTGTACTATGCACCTGAACCACTGTCAATAGAATTCAAAGAGCGGTTAACGAATTTTTTTCGATTGTATTGCTCGATGGTTAACCGATATGAGTGCCCAAATTTTGTTTTTTTATCCTCTGAAAATCCGCATTTCTGGAAAGCTCGCTGCGAACCGATGTTGTCGTCGTAAATATCTTCTACATTGACTACGGTCATTCCGTGTGTGAACGCCCGGCATGACAGTGCCCAAATCACATGGCTGCCTATACCATTGCCTCGATATGTTGGATCGCCAATAACAATAGGCAGGTCACGTGGGCATAAAGCAACGTCTCCAATCGCTTTGAAAGAGCCGTTGATGACTGATTCGATATAATACAATTCGCCATGTTGTTCCAGATACTGATACATTCGTTTCAGTCGCACCATATCAAATGGCTCGCAATTTTGTCTGCAAACGAGCCGCAATGTTTCTGCGCTTTGGTACCAAGCCAGTGCCTGAGGAACACTATGCTGAAATTTTCTTAATCGAAGCGAATGTGAAAGGTTAAGAATCTCCGGTTGCTTTTCTTTGAACAGATCCATGACCGATCATCCTTTCTGACTAACTACAGTATACATCGGAGCCGCTCTTAGGAGATACTAATTTTAAAATGCTGGGCAGAACGCATGACAGGATCTACGTCTATTGGTTACACTATAGGAAAGGAGTGAACGAGATGGCAGATAAAAAAGTCCTAATGATAACAAAAACAGTATGTCCGTATTGCGATCGGGCAAAAGTGGTTCTGAACCACGCACTCGAAGGAAAATATAATGACCAAATCGAAGTTTTTGTGCGTGAAAATGATGAGGAACGGTTTGCTCAACTAAAAGAAAAATATCAATTTATGACTGTTCCGACTTTTATTGATAAAGAAACGGGCAAATTATTAAGTGATTCAAAAGAAGAAACCATCACAGCATTTATGAAAGAAGCCATTGGCTGAATATTAAGCGCTCGCCTGGGATTCTAATGCCCAGGCTTTTTTGTTTTTCAGAAAAAGTTAACAATTATCGCTTATAATTTGATAGAGGGTTTTCTATTTGCGAGAAATTAGGTACGATGATGAATAGGCTTATCATTATATCTGCCTTTTCTTGCAGCATATCGAATTTCAGCTTATTGGATGAAACAAACTTAAGGAGACGTGTGGATGGATTCTGTAACTTGGTTTATTGACGTTTTTCTTCATATTGATCAATTTCTCACACAAATTGTCAATCAATACGGCGCTTGGACGTACGCTATTTTATTCGTTGTGATCTTCATTGAAACAGGACTGGTGATTTGCCCGTTTCTTCCTGGTGATTCTTTGCTGTTCGCGGCAGGCGCGATTGCCGCACATCATGGCACCGATCTGAATATATGGCTGCTTGTGATTCTGATCGCTATTGCGGCCGTACTTGGCGATACGATCAACTATTGGATCGGTCGTGAACTCGGGCAGTCGCTGGAGAAGCATAATCGTTTTCATCGGCTGATTAACAAGGAAAAAATGGCAAAGGCAGAACGTTTTTTCAATAAATATGGCGGATTTGCTGTTTTCCTCGGTCGATTCGCGCCATTCATACGGACGTTCATACCATTTATCGCAGGAGCGAGTCGTATGCACTATCCATTCTTTCTTTTCTACAACATTATTGGCGGTGTTGTGTGGACATTAGCGGGACTTATGGCAGGATTTTTCTTCGGACAGATCCCATTCATTAAGGATAATTTCTCAATGATGATGCTGTTGATCATCTTTGTGTCGATTTTGCCCATGCTGCTGGTGATGGTCAAGAATATCTTTAAAGGCAAACGATTTGACTGAGCTACTTTGAGATGCCCTCTTCACAAACAAAAAGACCGGAAAAGCAGGAAATCCTGCCTTTCCGGTCTTTTTGTTTCTCTTTTAACTAACGCAGATTATAATCCGAGGAATCCGCGGGCAAACAATGCGGCACATGCGGCACCTAATAAAGGAGCAATGCCTGGTACAAGAATTCCATATTGCCAGTCGTTGTTTGCTTTTCCGCCTGGAATTGGCAAAATAGCGTGTGCGATACGTGGCCCCATATCACGGGCGAGGTTCATCGCGAATCCGGTAGGACCGCCCATACCCATGCCGATAGCCCAAACGAGAAGACCAACAGCAATTGGAACAATACCCGGAGTTTTAATCGATGCGATCGCTAGAATTGCGGTAATAAAAATAAACGTATCAATAAATTCGACGAAAAAGTTACGTGGTAAATTGCGCACGTTTGGATTTGTTGAGAAAATGTTACGAATTTTTACCCGATCGATATCTTTAGAAGCCTTAAATTGATCGTAATAAGCGATGAATACGACAATTGATCCGAAGATTGCGCCGAGTACTTCTGCGATACTTATTGGGATGACGCTTGACCATGGAATGTTGCCAAGAACTGCCTGAGCGACAACCATCGCAGGATTAATGCTGACATCTCCGAAGATAAACAACGAGATGGTAATACCGAAACCCCAAGTTGTAATGGCGAAAATGTGGCCGGAATTTTGATATTTTGATGTATTCAGTACCTCACAGCAGTGTACGCCAACACCAAAAACAATCATTAAAGCCGTCCCTAAAAATTCCGCGATTAATTGATGCATTGATTCATTTTCCCCCTGCAATTTGTTTTAACAGGAAGAGTATAAAAGGAATGCAAGTCTATTTCTTTTCCATTTCTCCGATTAATTTTATCCAAAATTCATAGTATACGCTTACAAAATGCAAATTTGTTGACTTCTAGAATTTGGGTTGACTTTTATTGCGGAAAAGAGTAACTATTAACAGCATTGTCACACATTAGTCACTATTATTTGATATACTCCAAATTGACGGTTGATTTTATCAGTCGCTTTGAAGAAGAACGATGAAGAGAAGAACATTCGTCATCTAAAGAACAGACAACACGAGTATTAGGAGGTTCAACGAATTGGAAGGCATTTATTTTTACTTTATGTCATTCAGCAAGGAACAGCATTATTGCAGCTCCTCACACTGTAAAATCGTGATCCCGATTCATGGCTTGATAAGTATCGTGACCGAATCAGGAGAAAAAAAACTTACGAGTTCACAATTTTGCCTGTTGCCTGTTCATTTTTCTTATTCACTCCGCTCCACTGAATCAAATGAAAATCTCGTGATTGAAGTACCCGAGCGTTATAACAATGAGCTGTTGAAAAATCATATTGATGAAGAGAACGAATTCATTTGGGATGCGAATTTAATCTGGCAATCAATTAAGGACTTGCTGGTCCATGAAGTGATGCAGAATAACCATGATGAAGCTGTTTTACTGCTTAACTATTGGTTTCATAAAATGGCTGATGAGCCGGCGAACATATCCATTCGCTTTATTCACAGTCACTATACGGAGAAGATCGATGTGAAGTCCTTAGCGGCGATGGAGCACTATACGCCTTCCTACTACTGTGATTGGTTTAAGCGCAAAATGAAGATGACGCCACTTGAATATATACATTTTCTGCGCATTCATCGAGCGAAGGAACTGTTAGGGGATCCAAAGCTCAGTGTGCTGACTATTTCCTATCAATTGGGCTATGAATATAACGCATCGTTTACAAAGATGTTTAAGAAATATGAGCGGCGGTCGCCGTCGGAATACCGGGCAGCTAATTTTTTGTGAATTATTTAAAATCTCAGATCAGACACACAATGCTGCTCGTGTGGTAAACTAGTTCCCAGTGACTATCTTTCTGTAAACAAGGATTATGGGGGCTTTTAAATGATAAAGACAAAAATTCCTGTGCGTTTTAATGACTGCGACGCTATGGGACATGTCAATAACGCAGTCTATTATACCTATTTCGAAGAGGGGAAACGCGAGATTTTCCGCTGGTTTACCCCGACTATGGATCTGAATGACTGGCGTGTGATTGTTGCATCGACACATTGCGATTACATTCAAGAGATTAATTATGATGAAGAATTGACCATTTATACTTGGATCAGCACCATATCGCGCTCCAGCTTTGATGTTGAGCATGCGATATCCGGAACGAACGGCATTTGGCATGCGCGCGGCCGGGTAACGCTGATCGGTTATGATTATAAAGAGAAAAAAGTTATGCCGCTGACAGAGGCGATAAAAGGAATACTCAAACAACACCAAGATGTGCCGGAGGGCGTACCCGCATTAAGACAGATTCGTATTGCTGAAAAAAGTGAAGACTAAGTTAACTAGAAAACAGCCGAGCGGCTTTATTCGCTCGGCTGTTTTTGTTGGTCACAATATTGGAGAGAGAAGACGTGAGACACTTTCTTTAAACTTGATAATGAATGAACGGTTGCGATAATCGGACATTGTCAGTTCTTTGGAAAGTCGGATATCTTGTTTGAAAATTTGAGCAAGCTGTTTGGCTGTTTGCTGGTGATAGATGAATGCATTCACTTCAAAATTTAAGCTGAAACTGCGAAAATCAAGATTTGACGTACCCACTGTCGCAATTTGATCGTCAACAATAATGGTTTTCGCATGTAAAAAGCCGTTTTGATAGAGGTACACGCGCGCCCCGGTTTCCAGCAGCAAGCCAACATTTGAATAGGTTGCCCAATAAACAAATGGATGATCGGGTTTGTTCGGTATCATGATACGCACATCCACGTGGGAGAGCGAAGCAATTGATATGGCATTAAGCAAGCTTTCGTCCGGGATAAGATAAGGTGTTTGAATATAAATGTTCTTTTTCGCTGATAAAATCATTTTAATAAATGCATTCTTGATTTGTTCCCATTTCTGATCCGGACCGCTTGAAACGATTTGAATGCCGACATCTCCATAATGCGTTCGATCATCCATTGTATAGTAGGCTTGAAAGGGTACTTGTTCACCGGAAGCCTGGTTCCAGTCCAGCAGAAAGCGCGATTGAATGGTGATCACGCATTCGCCGACAACACGCAGATGCGTGTCGCGCCAAAATCCGAATTTCCGGCTGAGTCCCAGGTATTCATCGCCAACATTAAATCCGCCGATATAGCCGATCTTACTGTCAATGACGACAAGCTTTCGGTGGTTGCGGTAGTTAATGCGCAGGTTTAGAAGCGGCAATCGTCCGGGAAAAAAGGTTTGAAACTTGCCGCCCGCATGAATCAGACCTTGAACCAGCTTTTTTGGTAACCTTCTTGATCCTTCATCATCGACGAGTAAGCGAACCACAACCCCGTCCTTTGCTTTTTGAATGAGTGTGTCAATCAATTGATTTCCTAAAAAATCGCCCCGGAAAATATAGTATTCAATATGAATATGGTGTTTAGCCGAACGGATGTCCTGCAGCAAATTCTGAAACTTAGACTCTCCATCAGTATAGATGGAGAGTCTGTTATTCAAGGTTAACGGGGCTTCATCATTATTCAAGTTCATATAAATTAACCTATGGTAGTCATAAAGAATCGGATCGGAGAACGGCGGTTCCTTGTTGACAATCGCCAGCATCTGTTTGCTAACGATATCTTTTGTTCTTTGGTGAACCATATGATCCCACTTGAAAATCTTTCGTCTGCTCATATTCTGTCCCAATATTATATAGAGAATGAATCCGGCGATTGGGAGAAAATTGAGAATCATCAGCCATGCCCAAGTGGAACTGACACTTTTCCGCTCAAGGAAAACGACGGTCGCACCGAGCATTATATTAATCACGATCATGATCGTCAGGAGTATCGAGATAACGCTCATTACACCACATCCTTTTCACTGCCACATGATACTTGATTATAACCCTAAACAAGCAAGGCACGCTAGCGGGAGGAACAGAAGTTCAGCATGCGCGCAACTTTCATTGCTTCATTTTGTGAGAACACGCTATAATTACTATAAGTGAAATAGAAGACGTCCTTTGAGGGCTTGTGAAAAGGTGTGGAGACTGTGCTGAAAAAACATTCGAATCTTATTTTCTGGACTTTAGAGCTTCTAGGACTCGCGTTGCTGATCTTTGTTTTAACAAAAATTTCGTTTATTTTTGTTCCGGTGGTTACCCTAATCTCTACACTGTTTTTTCCGATCATTGTGGCTGGCTTTCTCTTCTTTTTAATTAGTCCGTTCGTAGATATTTTCCAACGCATGAAGCTTCCAAGGACCATTAGTATCTTGGTTATTTACATTATTCTTACGGGCTTGATTGCCCTGCTCGTTGTCATTGTCGGTCCTCCGCTTACAGAGCAGGTGAAATCGTTATTCGGGCAGATCCCGGATTACATCACCAGCTTGGGGCAAAGCATTGAGAAATTGGCAGATTCTCAAGGATTTAAATGGCTAATCCATCAAGATTATTATTCTATCGACAAAATTCAGAACAGTCTCGAGAAGATGGTAAAAACATTCACGGATAACGCAGGTTCCGGATTATCGACATTTTTTAATGTACTGGCCAATGTGACGCTTACTGTGGTCACTGTTCCATTTATATTATTTTATATGCTGAAGGACGGCAATCGTCTCCCCAAGGCAGTATCACGCTTTTTTCCACAAAAGTATCATGATGAAGTCAATCACATCTTAGGTGACCTTAATGACACGTTGTCATCCTATATTCACGGGTTGATTATTGTGGCGTCGTTTGTAGGGATTACATCAAGTATTGGTTTTGCTGTGATCGGCTTGCCATACAGCCTGTTACTCGGACTAATTGTCGGTGTGACCAATATTATTCCTTATCTGGGACCGATAATAGGGGCGACTCCGGCGCTGATCATTGCGTTGATTGATTCACCCGCCAAGGCGCTGCTTGTTCTTGCCGTGATCATCATCGTTCAACAGCTGGATGGTCATCTGATTTCCCCACTTGTCATGGGTAAGCGTCTGAACACGCATCCGTTAACGATCATTGTCCTGCTGCTTGTCGCTGGAAAATGGATAGGGCCGATCGGCATGAT
Source organism: Sporolactobacillus nakayamae (assembly GCF_900113325.1). Taxonomy (GTDB): domain Bacteria; phylum Bacillota; class Bacilli; order Bacillales; family Sporolactobacillaceae; genus Sporolactobacillus; species Sporolactobacillus nakayamae. The sequence goes on from NZ_FOOY01000012.1 coordinate 69,363, forward strand.
TCTGGCTGTACCAACCTATGCGATGATTAAGACATTTATTTCGCATATGATTCGCTTAGTTCGTTTACGCCGCAAAAGTAAAGACGACAGCTTGATCAAATCGTAAAAATTATGACTCATCAATACGAATCCGCCTTGTTAATGAAACAAATTGTTTCAGGGCAGGATTCGTATTTTTTTTCAAATAGGCAAGCGAGAGTACGGCTTTGAGCGGGTAATCGTCAATTTCTCTGTAAACGACCTCTAGGTTGAACAGCTTTTCTGCTGAAGCTGGGACAACTCCGATGCCGATCCCCGCGGAGACCAGCCCAACGACCATCTGATATTCAGTTGCTTCTTGGACAATTTTCGGCGTGAAATCGACGTTCTGGAACAGGGAAAGAAATTCATCATATAAACCCGGCCAAATGTCACGTGAGACTAGGATGAACGGTATATCCTCAAGATCTTTAATTCGTATTCGTTCTTTCTTCGCAAGCGGGTGATTTCTAGGAAGAGACAGTGCGGCAAAGCCCCGTTTGATCGGTATCGTTTCGATAAGGGAACTGCTGACCGGCGGATGTAAGAGCCCGACATCAATTCGGCTGCCGATCAGCGCACTTACTTGATCGGGTGTTGAAAACTCATGCAGACGGATCGAAACATGAGGAAACGTACTCCGATATTCGCGGATGATTTGCGGAAGAATGTCGTAAGTTGCCGAACCAACGAAGCCGATCACTAAACGGCCGAATTCTCCGCGGTGTGCCCTTTGAGCTGTATCCACAGCCTGATTTACCTGAGCGATAACTTCTCGTGCCTCAGGCAGAAAGAGTTGCCCCGCCGTTGTTAGCTCGACATGTCGTTTATTTCGTTTAAAAAGCGCGACACCGATTTCCTCTTCAAATTGTTGGATCTGTTTGCTCAGCGGCGGTTGTGTCATTTGCAGGCGCGCGGCAGCTCGTCCAAAATGCAGTTCTTCAGCAACGGTAATGAAATAGATAATATGACGAAGTTCCATTAGCAGCGATTCTCCCAATTTATTTTTAGTCATCGTTAAAATGGTTTATTCACTATTAATATACTACGTGTATTACATGGTGTTCAATAATATATTTCACATAAGTAAATTGGCGCGCTAAAATGATATTAGTCACAGAAAAGTTTACCAATATATGCACAGGCGAACTACCGACCCTAAAGGCAGAAACAGATAATCATGTGAGCACATTTAGAAATAGACGCCCGCAAATTAAGAGGAGGAACGTATTGTGAGTGATTTGAAAAAGGAGAAAGAAGAACAGAAACTGGCAACCGGTGCCGAACTTGTCGTTGACTGTTTAATTAAACAAGGTGTGAAGTATATTTTTGGTATTCCGGGAGCGAAGATTGACGCGGTATATGATGTACTGAAGGACCGCGGACCTGAGCTGATTGTTTGCCGACATGAGCAAAACGCCGCTTTTATGGCTGCGGCCATCGGCAGAATCACGTGTAAACCAGGCGTTTGCTTAGTAACGTCCGGTCCGGGGGCTTCCAATCTTGCTACCGGTATTGTTACCGCTAACGTAGAAAACGATCCAATTGTGGCGTTAGTTGGCGCCGTTCCGAGGGCTGATCGTTTGAAACGAACGCATCAATCCATGGATAATGCGGCTCTCTTCCAGCCAATCTCTAAATTCAGCGCTGAAGTCGTTGATCCGAAAAACGTAGCTGAAGTTGTAACCAATGCCTTCCGCGCCGCTGAATCAACATCCGCCGGTGCGAGTGTTGTCAGCTTCCCGCAGGACGTGTTGGTTTCGAAAACGACAGTGAACGCGCTCGGACCGCTTGAAAGTCCGAAGCTTGGAACAGCGTCAGAAGAAGCCATTGACAAAGCTGTGGAAGCGATTAAGAACGCGAAAATGCCGGTTATTCTCGCCGGCATGCGCGCCAATCGATTCTCCGTCGTGTCTTCAGTCCGTTCATTACTTCGGAAGATCGCGTTCCCTGTAGTGGAAACCTTCCAGGCAGCGGGATTGATCCCGCGTGATATGGAGGAGCGTTTCTTCGGCCGCATTGGTCTATTCCGCAATCAACCCGGTGACTTAGTGCTTGAAAAGGCTGATGTCGTGGTTACGATCGGCTATGACTCCGTAGAATATGATCCTAAATTCTGGAATAATGTCGGCGCGCGTACAATTATTCACTTAGATGAAGTTCGCGCTGATATTGACCATTTCTATCAACCGTCGATTGAATTGGTTGGTGACATTCCATCAACAGTTCAGCGGATTAAGGATAAATTGACGAATCTGAATATGACGCAAGACAGCCTCTCTTATTTGGAAGTAATGCGCCACAGACTGGATGCACGGGATGAACCGCCGAAGGAAACGAACGGCAATCTTGTGCACCCGCTCAGCCTGATTCACACGCTGCGACACTTGGTCAGCGATGAAACAACAATTACATGTGACGTTGGTTCTCATTACATTTGGATGGCGCGCCATTTCCGTTCTTATGAACCGAAGACGCTGCTTTTTAGCAACGGCATGCAGACGCTTGGCGTCGCGCTCCCATGGGCGATGGCTGCTTCGCTGGTTAAGGATCATGCGAAAACAATCTCCATGTCGGGCGATGGCGGATTTTTGTTCTCCGCGATGGAACTGGAAACAGCAGTTCGTCTGAAATTGCCGATTGTCCACATCGTTTGGCGCGATGGGACGTATGACATGGTTGCCTTCCAGCAGCAAATGAAATACAAACGCACCTCAGGGATTAACTTTGGAAAAATCGACATTGTGAAATATGCTGAAGCATTCGGTGCAAAAGGATTGAGAGTGAACAAGCCGGAGGAACTCGAAAGTGTACTGAAAGAAGGACTCGCATACAACGATGGACCGGTGATTATCGATGTGCCTGTGGATTACAGTGATAACATCGCTCTTGGCAAGAGCTTGATCCCAAACCAATTGAACTAATCATTACTACAAGAGAGGTAGATAAATTATGGCAAGTGCAAAGGATAATGGTCGTTTGTTTCAACTTTCAACGATGTCATCGCTGCTCGACGGTGTCTTCGAAGGCGCAATGAATTACGATGAAATCAAGGAATTTGGCAATTTCGGCATTGGCACCTTTGAGCATTTGGACGGTGAAATGATTGCTTTTGACGGACAATTTTACCGTTTGCGCGGAGACGGAACAGCTACACCACTCAAGAGCGAGGACAGGACGCCGTTCTGCTCACTGACCTATTTTCAGCCAACCGTTGAGAAGAAAATTGATCACACTCTGGATAAAAACGCGTTTGAAGATGAACTGAAAAAACTGATGAAAAGCGAAAATCTGTTTTACGCATTCCGCATCGACGGTGTCTTTAAAGAAGTCAGTACACGAACGGTTGCCTACCAGGAGAAACCGATTCCGATGACTGAAGCGGTTAAGACGCAACCGATTTTTCATTTTAAGAATGTGAAGGGAACGGTCGTTGGTTTTTGGTCACCGGCATTTACTCAAGGAATTGCGGTTTCCGGCTTTCACCTTCATTTTATTGACGAGGAACGCAAGGGCGGGGGTCACGTCTTTGACTACACCTTCGATCACGGTACTGTTCAAGTCGATCAAAAATCACATATGAGTCTCTATACGCCTGAGACGGCAGGATTCCTGAACGCGAACCTTTCGCGAAAAGAGCTGGAGAAAGAAATAAAAGTCACCGAGGGCTAATGATTGTGACTAGGTAAAAGAAGAGAGATCTGAAGGATGATACCTTTGGATCTTTTTTTATTTTCGCTGATTGTGTCAATTTGCAAGCTTCATGAATATGTATTCCAAGACAAGCTGCCGCATACAATGACAGAAACCGTAGGACTATTGAGAGCAGGTGAAGCTTGTGATTCAAATGATTCTTTTTCAAACGTTTGCGGCTTTAGGCGCGATTATGATCTTGATGGTTTTCGTTAAAATTCTTTTTCACGCCCATGACTTACTTCTTTTTCCATCAGCATTTGCATTTGGCTTATTCTATACAGCAATTATTGAGCAGCGAACAGATCTCATCGAAGGTGCACTTGCAGGCTCAATTTATGCGCTAGCCGCATTTGGCTTGTATATGCTTGTAAAAAAGTTGTCGAAGCTGTACCGCCACCCGAAGGAGGGTCCTTATCACTAATGGGTACATCAATGGCGCCAATGAATGAGTCGATTTTTTAACAAGTAAAAAAAGTATCATATTTTGCCCTGTATCAAACCAAATACACCCGTGTCTTGGCCGAGAATCAAAGCGAAGGTGTGAGACGCCTGCGGGAATGTCTCTGTTGATTACGTGTCAGCGAGTGCACCAGTTGATCGCGAGCAACCGAAGCGACGATTAAGCACCATAAAGACACGAACCAATGACATATGGCTGGAGATTAGCGACCGGGCGCTCTTTGCCCGGTTTCTCTAACAAGTAGTTTAGGTGTTGGCTTGTTCGTACGACGATAAGGTCATAAGATTCGGTTAAGCGCTCAATCTGAGAATTAGGCGGAAAAATTCCGCTTATTTTACCTGGTTTTTCTTTCATGCCACAAGCGTGTCCTAATTAAAGACACCCAACGCGCTCGAACGGTTTATCTATATGGAAGGATTCGAGCAATGAAAATGGGCGGTTAATCAGCTTCAACAGGTTGACAAATCTTTTTGGATGCTTAAATTGCAGTTAAAATTGTATAGATGCCAATGCAGATTAACATGAGGGAAGCGATATATTCGGATAGTGTTCCCATACGTGATTTAAGTTTCTTTAAGCCTAATCGTTGCCCCGCTTCAATCGAAAAAAATGAGAGAACGCCGACAGTTAAGGCAACGCCAACAGGATTCAATCCTCCAATACCTGCGCCGAACGCAGTGCCCATTGCGTTAAAGGACAGCGCGAAACTCAGCCAAAATGTTTCATTGTAAGAAATCAAATTGTTTTGGTCACGGTCGATCTGATCTGCTTGGGGAATTGTTCTCGAGGGAGAACTGTGGTGCCTGAACGCGTCGAAGAACGACCATAAGCCAATGCCAAGGATGATCGCGCCGCTCATTAAATTCGCAAAAAATTGAGGGATCGTGAATCCAAGGAATGAACCGGCGATGATCGTAATAAGAGAAGTTGTCAATGCGACAACTGCCATGAATAGATTGGCCATCCAAGTAATCTTTTTCCCATTAATCCCATAAGACATACCCACTGCGAAATTATCAATACTTGCCGCTATGCCGATTAAAAGAATCATGAACCAATGCATCTCTTCTCAGCCCCTTTGATCCGTAAATAATGCGGCCGTCTTTTCGATTGTTGTGCTTCAAAAATGCCCGGTCGGAAGGTATTGTATGTTAAAATAAGAAAGGTGTTCATCACTTAAGGGCGATTTTCATGACTTTATACAAAATACATCGAGTGAAAATTGTCCGTCCTTTGCTATAATGTTTGAGATGTATGGACCGAATTGGATGAGAAACAGGTGATCAAGTGAAACAGATGATGCAAACACAAGGTCTCTATGATGGCGCCGCCTACTATTATCTGAAGTATCGGGGCCAGTACAGTGACCGATTGATCCAAACATTAGCCTCAAAATGTCGATTGGATGGTAAAGGGCGTCTGCTGGATTTAGGGTGCGGAACCGGTAAGTTAACTTTTCCAATGGCAAAGTATTTTGACGACACTGTTGGCATTGATGTGAGTTCGGATATGCTGCAATCCGCGCGCAGCCAATGTGAACTGCTCGATATTCACAAAATGAAGTGGCTGCAAATGCCTTCTGAGCAAATGAATCCAAAGCTGGGCTCATTTCGAATGATTACAGCTGGCGATGCCTTTCACTGGATGGATCGCGAACTCGTGCTTAAGCTGAGCTATGATCGTCTTGAACCAGGCGGAGCGCTAGCTCTTGTCGGGCAGGGACATATGCTTGGTGACCGCTCGCTTGATTGGCAGCAGGCGGTTCAGCAGGTCATTGATAAATGGTTTCCGAATAGCGGACACCGAAAACTTAGTGTCCGACATGAGCAGTTGCTGGCTCAATCTTCGTTTCACTCTTTGGTGACCGGTCAGATTCATTCAGAACGTAAACGCGATATTCCGTCTGTCATCGGTTATCTTTATTCCACATCCACTTGCCGAAAAACTATGCTCGGCACCGACGCACCTGATTTTGAAAAAGAACTCTATGACAAGTTGAAATCAATTGATCCTTCAGGTATTTTTACAGAGTCTGTTACGGATTACTATATAATCGCTTTTAAATAACTGCGGAAGCAGGCTTAGGGTTGCTAAGCCTTTTGGAAGGGACATTAGGAGAGTGAATCTGTGAATAACCATGATATTGATTACAAAATCGAGGGTCAGGAAATGCAATTCGTGGAAATCGAATTGGATCCCGGTGAAACGGTGATTGCCGAAGCCGGGAGCTTCATGATGATGGAAGCTGGCATTTCCATGGAAACTATTTTTGGCGATGGGAGCAATCAAGGAAGCGGGGTAATGGGCAAGTTGTTCGGTGCCGGCAAACGACTGCTCACAGGTGAAAGTCTTTTCATGACCGCGTTTACTTATGAGGGATCAACGAAGGGCCATGTTTCCTTCGCATCCCCTTACCCGGGAAAAATCATTCCGCTTGATCTAAGTCTCTACGGCGGTCGCATGATTTGTCAGAAGGACTCTTTCCTATGCGCCGCAAAAGGAGTTTCTGTTGGGGTCGCTTTTCAGAAAAAGCTCGGGGCCGGATTCTTCGGAGGAGAAGGCTTTATCATGCAGAAGCTCGAGGGTGACGGTCTGGCATTTGTCCATGCGGGCGGCATGATTAAAGAGCTTGATCTTGCACCAGGCGAGACGTTAAAAGTTGACACGGGCTGCCTGGTCGCAATGACGAGCAGTGTGGACTATGACATTGAATTTGTCAAAGGTGTTAAAACTGCCCTGTTTGGCGGAGAAGGATTGTTTTTCGCAACATTAAGAGGCCCGGGAAAAGTACTGGTACAATCCCTTCCGTTCAGCCGCCTCGCCAGCCGTGTGTTCAGCGCGATGCCTGGCAATCCGGCCGGACGCAGTAAGGATGAGGGAAGTCTTACCGGCGGTTTGTTCAACATGTTTAACGGCGACTAATTCATAAATCAGTTTAATGATCCATTGCGTCGCCGTGTTGTCCTCCGGCGGCGTTGTTTTATTTCTAATGCCGAGCATTATACTAGGTTTCTGTCTGCGGATTCGTTACACTAATAGGAACGATAAATAGCGGAGTGGTACCACGTGAATGAAACGAAAAAGCAAGCATCCGGTAAAACAAGTGTCCGTTGGGTATTCTGGCTGCTCGCTGCGAAAATTGCCTTCATTCTCCTGCTTGCCGGAGTGACTGTGTGGATTATCTACGCAGTTCAGGCGCATAATTCAGGCAGCAGTGAAGGCGTACGCTTTACACATGTGCTCGGCGCCGGATACAGCAAGGATGGGAAAACAGTTTGGCTTGGGACTGATAAACAGCTTGTAACTTATAAAAAAGGTACATGGGACGCTGAAAATTTAAAGAGCGACTCGCGCGTCTTAATGTATTTGCCGATCAATTCCGGCTTTATCCAAATAAGTAAATCCGGAAGCATAGAGTGGAAGACGCTAAAACAAGAACCGTTGAATCGCCGCAAACTAAATGACCAAAAAGGATTGTGGGCGCAAGGCTATGCGACGGGTCGACTGTATAATCTTCACACCATAGGTAAAACATCCGAATTACGTTTCTCTGATAACAGAGGCGATTCTTGGAGAACGATCAAGTTGGAAACCGTTGAAGGAACTGCTCAAGTCTTAGCTGTATCGCCGACTAATAAGAGTCAGCTCGCAATCGGGACAACAAAAGGTCTCTATGTCAGCACGGATCATGGCGCTCATTTTCAGCGATACTTAAAGGGTCATTCTGTGACCAGCATGGCGTATGGATTTACCAAACAGTCCTCACTGCTTGTCGCCAGCTTCAGACAAGAAACATCACTCTACCAAATTCTTCCGCAACAAACGAAAACCATTAATCTTGACATGGATACTGTAGCGAGTGATCGCTTGATTAAAATCATTCAAAATCCGATCAAACCCGGAGAAGCGATTATTCTAACCAAGCATGGGGATATGTATCAAACGGAAAATGGTGGACAGAACTGGACGATTATTGCCCAAAAAGGCCGAGGGTTGAACGGGAATTGAATAGGAACAACGAACTGTTTATGGTAAACTGATAGAAATGGCGAGAGGATCGGTGAAAAAATGATTCATACGGTTTTATTCGATGTTGACGGCGTTTTTCTTAGCGAGGAACGTTATTTTGACGCATCGGCGCTCACTGTGCGTGAATTACTGTTGAGCGAAAATTATCTAGGGTTAGGCGATGGCAAGTCTTTTCAAACGGAATACAGCGATGAAGAGATTGCAAAGATCCGATCAACTATTTTTCTGAATGATGACGTTTTGAACTTCTTGAAATCCCGGGGGATGAACGCCAACTGGGATATGATTTATATAACGATTTCCGTACAGCTCATTCATCTGACAACGCAATTGCCAGAGGAGGCACGGGTTCAGGCAGTGAAACAACTGACAAAACCGATCACTCGGACGACGCTCGATACGTTTAGAGCCTTGTTTAAAGAATATCCTGTGAAGCCTGATTTCACTAGATTCATGATTGACTTTAAAGAGAGTCATGCGACAAAACAGGAATTAATTCTTTATCTGAATGAGATCGCTGAGAAACGGCTTGGCATTAAAACAAAAGCCTTCCAGCCAAAGAGTGATTTCTGGCATATCGGTGAGCACGCTTCACAAGAATGGTACATAGGTGATGAAAATGTGCTTAGCGCGACTGGCGCGCCATCCGTTCAGACCGGCAAAAAAGGATTCATGAATGAAGAAGTGACACTTGCGGAACCTGACTTTATTCAGGGAATGTTTCACGCATTCCGCGAGAAAGGGATTCGTGTAGGGATCGCGACCGGGCGCCCGAGATTGGAGACCTTTAAACCGTTCACGTACTTGAACTGGATTGGCGAGCTCGATCAGAATCACATCGCGACCGCCGATGATGTGCTGGCAGCAGAACGAAAATATGATGCGGCCCCCCTTGCAAAGCCGCATCCGTTTACTTACCTAACCTCGTTCCATGGCAAGGATAGCGACATTGAACGATGGACTGCTCGTCAGCCGGAGCAGCTGCCTGAAGGTGAAAATACGTTAATTGTCGGGGATTCGCTTGCCGACTTGTTATGTGCGAAACAATTGGGCTGCCGATTTGTTGGCGTTCTCACAGGACTTTCCGGTCAGAAAGCGCGCGGTGAATTGGAAGAGCATGGTGCCGATTTTATTTTAGATTCTGTCGCAGACGTAAAAGATCTTGTACTTGGTCTCTTGGAAGAATAAGAATGTGTACCGGAGGGTGTCTCAAAAGTCCGTTTTTGGCTTTGAGACACCCTTGTCTTTATAACAACATGCCGGTCATGTGAAATGAAGAAAGAAGGATGAACGTTGAGCAGTACAGAAAGAGCAGGTATTGATGCAGGCGGGACGTTAATCAAAGTGGCGATCCAAAAGCGACAGGGATGGCACTTTCAATCGTTTTCCATTCGGCAAGTTGACGAGTGCCTCGCATGGCTGAATGAACGCGCCGCGCCGCTTTCGCTTCGCATCACCGGAGGAAAGGCCGACATGGTTCAAGATAAACTGAATCGACAGGACAAAGCCAGTGTTCCGGAATTCCTTGCTTCCTGCAATGGCGCGCGTCATCTGCTCGCATTAGACGGACAGAGTCAGCTTACCGATTTTATTCTTACCAATGTCGGAACAGGTACCTCGATTAACCTGATCCGGGGAGAAACGCAGGAATGGGTCGGTGGAACGGGTGTGGGCGGCGGGACACTTGTAGGGCTATCTGGTCTGTTAACGAATGTCTATGATTATTCGAAGTTAATACAGCTTGCCGCTCAAGGTCACAGGGATTCGGTTGATCTGACTGTTTCCCGAATCTATGGGAATGGAACGCCCCCGATCCCAGGCGACCTAACGGCAAGTAATTTTGGTGCGGTGTCCAGCAAGGCTGCGGTACCGCCATCTGCCGACCAAGTCGCTTCAGTCATTGGCCTGGTTGCTGAAACGGTAACGGCACTCAGTGTCATGGCTGCTCAAAAAGCCGGTGTGGATACGGTCGTTTATATTGGAAGCTCTTTTGTAGAAAATCCCAAGCTTAAAAAAAGTGTAACGCGTTACAGCCGGCAGTGGGGGCTTACTCCGATTATCCTACGTGACGGCTCATTCTGCGGTGCTGTAGGCGCCGCGCTGTCTAACTGAATAAAAAGCCCTCCATCCTCGAAAGTTGAGGACTGGAGGGCTTTTTAATAAGGTAAGTAATTAATTCTCTTCCGCAAAGCCGTTAATTTCCGCAAATTGCACATCGTTCAAGTCTTCGATGCCGAGAATTGTGTCGCGAACGGTGTCTGGTACAGGCTTGTCAACGGTTAAGACCATGACGGCTTTACCGCCAATAGTCTGTCGGCCAACGTACATGCTGCCGATGTTGATATGTCCTTCGCCGAGAATCGATCCTACGTTTCCAATCATGCCGGGAACATCCATGTGATCAATGTACAGCAAATACTTTTCCGGTTCCATGTCAAGGCGATAGCCATTGATCGAAACGATTCGTCCGCCAAACCCGGCGAGGTAGGTGCAAGCGATCGTCGCTTTGTCATCGCCATTGACGATTTCAAGTTCAATAAAGTTCGTGAAGCCTTTGTGTGCTGCGTTTTTTTGCACGCTATAGGAGAGACTGTGCGCTTTGAGCACTTGCATCACGTTTACAATATTGATCGATGAATCCAGATAGTATGAAAGGAGTGCTTTGATCATTTGCCGCGTTAGTAAACCGGTGTCTTCTAAAAAGAGTTCACCATAGTAGTTAATATTGATTTTTTCCGGTGCCTTCTTAAAAATCTGCATCAGCAGTTCAGCCATTTGCTCACTCAATGTAAGGTAAGGCTTGATTTTTTGCTGAACAGAAGCGGAGATATGCGGCAGATTAATGGCATGCTGCACGTTTCCTGCAGTGAAGATGCCAACGATTTCTTCGCTGACTGATTCAGCGACTTTCTCTTGCGCCTCTTCAGTAGAGGCACCGAGGTGCGGCGTGACAATAATGCGCGGGTTCTGTGTGAGCCCGGGAGTTTCCGGCGGTTCATGCTCGAATACGTCGATCGCAGCTCCGGCGACCTGGCCGCTGTTTACAGCGTCAACGAGTGCCCGCTCGTCAATAATTCCGCCACGTGCGCAGTTTATGAAACGTACACCTTTTTTCGTTTTCGCAAAGTAATCCGCATCGATTAGTCCACGCGTTTCAGGGGTCAGCGGTGTGTGGACAGTAATGAAATCAGCCTGCTCCGCAATTTCATCCAGACTTGCTTTAATAATGCCCAGCTTCTTTGCACGGTCTTCAGTAAGGAACGGATCGTAGCCGAGAATGTTCATCTGGAACCCCTTAGCGCGTTTCGCGACTTCCGTGCCGATTCGCCCCATGCCGACAACGCCCAGTGTCTTTTGGTAAAGTTCAACACCTTTGAAAAGTTTGCGTTCCCATTTTCCCGAGGTCAAAGAACCATAGGCCTGCGGGATATTGCGTGCCAGGGCAAGCATCATTGCCATGGTGTGTTCCGTTGCGGCAATCGTATTTCCGGCCGGCGCGTTGATGACAATGATGCCTTTTTCCGTTGCGGCTTCAATATCAATATTGTCGACACCGACACCGGCACGGGCGATGACTTTCAGTCGATCTGCTGCTTGAATAATTTCACGGGTCACTTGGGTCTGACTGCGAACGATCAGCGCATCATAGTCTTTAATCATTTCAGCAAGCACAACAGGCTCTAGACCGGTATGCTGTTCAACCTTAAATTCCTGATTTCCGGTCAATGCTTTCAGACCGCTTTCGCTGATTGGATCGGTAACAATAACTTTATACATGCTGTGCGTAAACCTCCTCGGCTTTTTTAACAGCCGCGCCGAAACGAGGCGCTTGTCCAAACTTGGCAAGTGTTAATTCGAGCGCGCTTAATACTTTTAAAATATCAAATGGGGTGCAATAGCCCATATGTCCGATGCGGAAAATCTTGCCTTTGAGATCCTTCTGACCGCCGGCGATCGTAATTGAAAAATCTTTTTTTAGGGCCTTCTGAATCTCGGGTGCTGAAATGCCTTCCGGTTGAACCGCGGTAACGGTGGGAGAGGCGTCTTCATCAGTAGTTAACAGAGGCAGCCCTAGTTCATGGATACCGGCACGAAGCATATCACGGAGCAAAAGGTGACGTTTGATTACATTTTCCCAGCCTTCTTCTTCAATCATGTCACACACAGCCTGTGCCCCTTGTATGAGTGACACAGCCGGAGTGAACGGTGTTGATTTTTGCTTTTCGTAAGTATCCACATAGCGTTTCAGATCAAGATAAAAACGTTTTTCCGGACACTCGCGAATGGCTTTCAATCCACGGTCGCTGAATGCGGCGAATGCGAGACCTGGAGGAAGCATCAGCGCTTTTTGCGAGCTGGTAACAAGAATATCGATCTTGTCTTCTTCCATATCAACAGGAACGGCACCAATGCAGCTGACACCGTCAACGATGAACAGGGCATCGGTCCTTTTTTTGATGACCTGACCGAGCGCGTGAATCGGATTCAGAACGCCGGTTGAGGTTTCGTTAAATGTGCCGAATACGGCTTTGATCGGTGTTCCATTGAGACTGTCGATAAAGTTCTCGAGTTGTTCTGGGGAACATGATTTGCCCCATTCTATATTTAAACGATGGACAGTTGCTCCGTAATTTTCCGCAATCGAAGCCAGACGGTCGCCGAAAGATCCGGCAACAATAACGATGGCGTGATCGCCTTCATGAACAGTGTTCACGACAGCCGCTTCGAGAGCGGAGGTACCGCTGCTGGTTAAAATCATGACAGGATGTTTTGTGCCGAAGACGGGTTGCAGTCTCGTCGCGACATCTTCAATCAGTACAGAGAAGTCAGGACTCCGATGCCCGATCATCGGGCGCGCCATAGCGGCGTTGACTTGGTTAGGGATTGGGGTAGGGCCTGGTGTAAACAAATACGTCTGATCTAAAAACAATGAACTCATCCTTTCTGTTTCTCTTTGATTTGCGGAAGCGGCTGATCAAATAAGATTGCCGTCCGGTAAAAATAATAAAAACGTCCCTCGCAGTATGCAAAACATACCGCGAGGGACGCTAATATTCGTGGTGCCACCCTCATTTGCCACCAAAGCACGAGAAACGCCTTTGGTGACCTTCATTAAACGCGATAACGGCTTTAAGCCGAATCTGCATACTCATTAATGCGCAGTGTGTCAACGCATTAACTTTCTGCTAACCTGCTCAAGAGTGCTCAATAAATTGAGAATCGTACCGGTTCTCAGCGTGTCCCGGCTCTCTGGTGACTGATTCCAAAAATATTGTTGTCTCCGTCATCGCAATTAACATGATCAAATTTCTTTAACTGATTGTGTCCAAATTGTAACAGCTATCTGAATGTTTGTAAAGAAAAATATTTCGATTTGTTCCACTGGTAAGAAAGTATAAAAAAATTAAAGATTCAAGGAAACGAGTGTTAGCGCAGGATAGCGCCCAATCTGAGAAATAAACGGAAAAATTCCGCTTAATTAGAAAATGAATGAAAAAATTGCTTAAATAGACGGAGAAATTCCGCCTATCGCATCGAAAAACGTGAAAATAGAGGGTTTTTCCGTGCATAAGCGGAAAAATTACCCTTATTTACCTGTAAAACAAGCACCATGGTGCAAATAACCGGAAAATCTCCGCTTATTTTATTCCGGCCACGTTACTTATGAAATGTCGGCACCTAATTAGTTGCTCGGCTCGGCTGATGTTTCGAGAAGCGCTTTTTCAAGAACATTGAGAAATGTTTTCATGTCCTCCATTTTCCCGATCGTGACACGTACACCATCCTGAAAAGCATTAATCAAGAAACCATTCTCTTTGCAGTAGAGCGCAACCTGTTTTGGTTCAGAAGTTTTAATATAAATGAAATTTGCCTGAGTGTCATAGTAGGGAATGGACTTATTATCTAGAAAAGAGGTAGTCATCGCCAATACCTCTCTATTTTTTTTCAGGCATTTCTCTTTAAAATCATCATCCTTAAGACCGGCAAGTGCAGCGACCTGACTTAATCTTGGATTGTTAAACGGCGGTCGGACTTTACCAATCTCCTCAATGATCCTCAGGCTGCCAACAGCATAACCAATCCGGAAAGAAGCCAAACCATAGGATTTGGAGAAGGTGCGAAGTATGAGCACATTGTCATTTGTCGGCAGGTAGTCCAGTCCATTTGGAAAATCATTAGCTGTCACAAAGTCGATATACGCTTCGTCAATGACAACGAGCACATTCTTAGGGACATTCTGAATAAATTGATCCAGTTCGACTTTCGACAGATAGGTACCAGTCGGATTGTTCGGATTACAGATCCAGACAACCTTTGTCGTTGCATCAATGGCATGGAGCATCGCTTTCCAGTCATGTTTTCCATTCTTATCACAAGGAATTTTTCGTGTTGTCGCACCCTCAATTTGCGCATGGCAATAATATTCATAAAACGTAGGCCACGCCATGACAATGCTGTCGCCGGCTGCTAAGAACGCCCGGCTGACAAGAACAATGATCTCATCTAAACCCGCACCGAAGAGAAATTGTTCAGGTTTGACTGAAAGCCTCTGTGAAAGTTCAAGACGAAGATCCGTGTTTTCACAGTCCGGATAGAGTTCGGGAAGAAGCGCATCGTTGATAATCGCATCGCGAACATTTGGTGAAGCACCGTACACATTTTCATTTGAATCTAATTTGATCATATGCTTTAGACCATATATTTTCTTTATCGCATCAACCGATGGGCCCGGATCATAAGCTCTGAGGCTCTCAAGATTTTTCTTAAACATATGCATCGCTCCTCGTTTGCACGTTCATTTTTTCTATCACCTATATTCGGCGCTTGTACTTGTGACACCGCAAATAATACCCTTTATAAAACAGGGTGACTGTGTTCGTTGACCCATTACATTTAAACATGGCAAATTGTAAATGTAAAGAGGACGTAAGCATTTATAACATCTAAAGATAGATGTGAACATAAAGATTGAGATCTGTAAGTTCATAATAAGACAGAAAAAAATTAACAAATTAATAAAATAGAAAACGTTTGCAGAAAATTATTTTCAAATGTAAGCGTTTGATGTACAATAGAAACAGAGAACAAGGAGGGATTATGAATGGCAGAAAGTCAGTGTATTGTACGCATTCAGTCAGCCTATCCGCATTTGAGTGAAAAGGAACGCAGAATTGCTGATTATATTTTAAATCATCCGAAAGAAACGATTCACAGCAGCATCAACCAGGTGTCGGCGCGAATAAAGGTGGCTGATGCAACGGTGTTTCGCTTTTGCCGCCGCTTAGATTTTAAAGGATTTCAGGAGATGAAAATCATCCTTGCGTCTGACATTGCTCGAAGTAAGCGCTTCGAAGAAACGCCTAAACCCGATCTTGATGATGACATTTTAAACTTAGCGGGACAGGTTTTTCAGGATAACATTCGTACCTTGGAAAATACGTATCAAATTATCAACAGTGAATCCTTTAAAAGAGCGGTCGCGGTTTTAGCACGTTCGGAACGAATCGCGTTCTTTGGCAGCAGTGGATCTGCTTTAGTTGCTCAAGAAGCGCACAGGAAATTTGTGCGAGCGGGGATCATGACCTATGCGCCCAGCGATGGAGAATTTCAGATGCTTTCGGCTTCCCAATTGACTGATCGGGACGCAGCTGTTTTCATCTCCTATTCAGCGGGGGATAAGCATTTGGTTCAAGTCGCCAAAATGGTAAACCAAAAGGGCTGTCCAGCAATTGGAGTCACAGGGTTTATGAAATCTTCGCTTGCCGATCTGATGGATGTCTCGCTTCACACAGTTTCTGTGCCGACCAATTTCAGGTCGGAATCCTATGTGGCTCGCGCCGCTCAGGTGACCTTAATCGACGCTCTATTTGTCAGTGTCATGAACCAGCGTAAGAAATTACAACTCATCGATGATCATCTCCAGGATGTGTCAGTGCAGTAGTAAATCAGGACTATCGTGGAAGCGATTACATGATAGCGATTGATTTTACGTGTGTGCTCGATCAAGATTGTGAATGCAGGATGAGAAACAGAATGTACAAACAACCAAGGATCATGGCGAAGAAGAAAATAAACCCCCAGGCAATCTTTACTTTCATCAAAAAACCTCCTCATTTGCTCTTAGTTTGAGCAGATAAGGAGGTTTCTATTTAGACTGTTAATGGGATTTTATTTTGCGGAAACAACGCGTGTACGCACACCGTCATTCACCGGCTGAAGCACGACACATTCGTAGCTAGGGAAAGCGGCGTATAAACATTGTTTGATATGCGCGCTTTTGTCATGATCGACTAAAGACATTACTGTCGGTCCTGCACCACTCAGAAATGTGCCATATGCGCCGTTTTCTTTTGCAATCCGAGTTATTTTATCAATATCGGGAATCAGCTTCGCCCGGTAAGGCTGATGGAATCGGTCGCCTTCCATCATTTTACCAGCGACTGTACCGTCACCGGTTAGTAAGGCGGCGACAAGTACATTACCGATGCTGCTCGCCTCAATAGCTTGTTTGAAAGGGAGCGTTTCTGGCAACGCTTTTCGTGCTTCGCTTGTTTTGAGTTCGAAATTTGGAATTACCGTAACAAAATCAAAAGTGGGCGCAGGCAGACGAACGGTCGTGACCCGAGTTTGATTTTGTGTGGATACGGTTAACCCGCCATATAGTGAGGCGGTAACATTATCCGGATGGCCCTCCGCGCGGCAGGCGATCCATGACTTTTCCTCTAACGAAAGGTTCAGATCGAGCAGAAAATCGGCAAGCTCGATGCCGGCGATAATGGCTGATCCGCTGCTTCCAAGACCGCGGGAAAGCGGAATGGTGTTGCGCACGTCCACAGAATAGGCGGGAAGCGTTTGCTTGTGTTCATCCGCGATTTTTTTAGCTGTGAGATAGATCAGATTACTTTCCAGTGCGGGGCGGAATGTCGGCTGATCTATATAATGAAACGCCCACGCATTGGCTTTTGTCGCATCCAGAACTAAATAGCGGCCAAAAGCAAGACCGATGGAATCGAATCCCGGTCCTAGATTGGCTGTGCTGCCAGGCACTTTTATTTGAAATGCCGATGGCTTGCTCATTTGGCTGCCTGCTGGAGATGATCGACAACGGCAGACGCCTCTGCGCCGATAATTGTTGGTTCAATCGTCAAGGTATCCATCGCGGTTGCCGGATCTTTCAGTCCATTCCCAGTCAGGATACAGACAACTTTTGAACCTTTCTTAATTTTTCCCGCTTCGACGTGTTTCATCAAACCGGCAATTGAAGCGCAAGAAGCGGGTTCGGCAAATACGCCTTCTGTGCGGGCGATCAGCTTGTACGCTGCAAGGATTTCGTCATCGGTTACGGAATCAATTTCTCCGCCGGATTCTTTTTCAGCGGCAACCGCCAGTTTCCAACTTGCGGGGTTGCCAATTCGGATCGCAGTGGCAATCGTTTCAGGGTGTTCAATCACTTTATTTTTGACGATGGCAGCGGATCCTTCTGCCTCAAATCCGTGAATTTCAGGCGGAGCGATTTGCTTGCTGTCACGCAATTCCTTGAATCCTTTCCAGTACGCAGAAATATTTCCTGCGTTTCCGACAGGAATACAGAGCACATCAGGCGCAGTGCCGAGTTGGTCGACAATTTCATAAGCACCTGTCTTCTGTCCTTCGAGTCTGAATGGGTTGATCGAATTGACGATCGTGAAGTCGGAATGCGCGCCTGTGTAACGGACAATATCCAGAGCTTGATCGAAATTTCCATCGATTTCAAAAATTTTAGCTCCGTACATGACAGACTGAGCCAATTTTCCAAGAGCGATTTTTCCTTTCGGAATGACGATGATGCAATCCATTCCGGCACGGGCGCTGTAAGCTGCGGCAGAAGCCGATGTATTACCGGTTGATGCGCAGATCACACCGGTACTTCCGCTTTCTTTCGCCTTCGCGACTGCAAGGAACATGCCGCGGTCTTTAAAACTTCCTGTAGGGTTCAAACCTTCGAATTTCCCGTAAATTTCGCACCCTAATTTAGCGGAAAGCTTTTCAAGTGGAATGAGAGGCGTGTCCCCTTCGAGCAGTGTCAAACGCGGTGTTTTATCGGTTACCGGTAAAACATCCTTATATTTTTCCATTAATCCTTTCCAAGCCATAAATCTTAGCCCCTTTCAACACGGAAATATTTAGCATTCACAACAACGTCTAACTGGTTTAAAATTTCAAAGGATTTCTCAAAAAGTACTTTATTTGTTACATGGGTGACCATAGCAACCTCTGCAATGTCGCGACCCTGAATGGGTTCCTGATAGAGTTTGCTAAGGCTGATGCTCTGTTCTCTAAAAAGATCGGTTAGTTTTGAGAATGAACCTGGTTCGTCCTTGATGTGCATGCGAACAAAAAATTTGCTTTCAACAAGGTTGTCCTTACGGGCATGCAGTTCTTTTTTTGGCAAGAAAATGTGATTGCCGGTTATTCCGAGTGAAATATTCCGCACGACAGAAATAAGATCGGACACGACGGATACCGCTGTTGGTCCTTCACCCGCACCTGCACCATAATACATTGTCTCACCGAGAGCCGCGCTATAAACGTAGATCGCATTATTCTCATTCTCAACCGTGGCGAGCGGGTGACCATCAGTAAGCAGGGTGGGCTCGACGCGTACATCGATATCACCATTATTTACCTCCGAGATGCCGACCAGCTTAATGGTGTATCCCAACTTTTTGGCAAAGATAATGTCTTCGCGTGTGACATCGGTAATACCTTTAATCTTCACATCGTCTAGTCTTACCGGGATGCTGTAAGCGAGATGGCTAAGGATCACCATTTTCCGTGCGGCATCCAGGCCCTCGACATCAGAAGTTGGATCGGCTTCGGCGAATCCAAGCCTCTGTGCGGAAGCAAGAGCCTTCTCATAGGACAAGCCTTCGCCGCTCATTTTGCTCAAAATGTAGTTTGTCGTACCATTCACAATTCCGATCATCTTTTGGATCTGGTCGGCAGCCAAACTGTCTGTAAGCGTTCTGAGAATTGGTATGCCGCCGGCAACGCTTGCTTCGTAATAGAGATCACAATGGTTGGCGCGTGCTTCGAGCAGCAATTCCTCTCCATAGGAAGCCATTAAATCTTTGTTAGCGGTTATGACGTTTTTCTTGTTTTTCAGCGCACGAAGGATGTAGCGGTACGCTAAATCCACACCACCGATCAACTCAATAATCACATTTATTTCCGGGTTGTCAAGAATTTCATAGACATCTGTGGTTAATGTCCGGTTATCAATGAGTACTTTTCTAGCTCTGTTTTTGTTACGGACGAGCACTTTTTCCAGATTGATCTCGCAACCTGCACGTTCTTGAAGACGCTCTTTATTCTTGGTGAGCAGTCTGACAACGCCTGTTCCGACTGTCCCGAATCCAAGCAAGCCTACGGACACCTTCTCCAACTTCCAACACTCCTCGTATTCATCACACAGCCAACCGCTTAGAATGGCGTGTTCACAGATTAAGGCGTGGACAACTCATTGACGCAACTGTCCGCACTTTTCTATTTTTCAGTAAAAATAACGTACTACGTTATGTATCTTGCATTATAACCCGAAGATTGACCAACAACAAGACTATTTTTCTTGACAAAAGCGATAACAGTTCAAATAAGGCAGTCGTTCGTCTCGTTTACGACATAAATTTGTTACTTTTTGGGTTGACCATCGTTTAAGAATGCGTTACTATAAATTCCAATCCTCTAATATTTATCTAATTAAAGTGATGACGGGGACTTGTGATGCGGTAAACGGCTTTTAAGAGAATCGGGGAAGGTGGGAGCCCGGTAACCGTCGCATAGACATACCACCCCTGAACGTCTATCTGAATTGAGTAAGATAGACCGAGTGCCGGTCACTTGTTACAAAAATGACTGTTCTCCGAACTTGGGGAATTACAGCCGCTGAGCTGGTGTTTGTGAACGCATCAGAAAGCCGGGTGGAACGTAAAAAGCCAAACCTTTTTGCCCCTGCACAGAGTTGTGCGGGACGAAAGGGTTTTTATTTTGCTTGCAGATACTGCTGCCAATCGGCGGCGAATACAGAAGAAACGAGGTGGATGAGCATGAAGCGGAGTAAGAAGGTAGTGAATATGGATCGAGAGACACTATATGATTGTCTCTCAACGCTGCTTACAAACCAAAAGATAAATTCGAAAAATGTGTCGGTCAGATGCCATTCAAACACAACAGTGATTACGAGTGAATCGGATGCCCTGGTCTCCACGCATGATACTCAATCCAGTGAGCATGAATGGGAACTAGATACACGTGCAGTCAGTGCCGACCGCGAACTCGTGACGATCAGTGTTCGTTACGAGAAAAAAGAGTGCGGCTTGAAGAGGCTTGTCTCCGCATACGGAGGGACGATACGCGTAAATGGTGATCGAGAAGTTATTGTAACAGCGACTGCGTCCGTAAAAAAGGTTGATGCGCTGATTGATCAACTTATGCCTTATGGGATCACATGCATGTCGCGTACCTCATTTGAATTGGATTGACAAGAACGTATGTTTTTATAGACGAAAAAAGTAATAGAAATCAATGTTACCGTCGGGTAAGATAAAACAACGCATAGAATCTGCTATTGTGCACGATTCTTTACGTATGCCATAACTGTTTTGACAATCTGCTCAGCGCTGTCTTGAATCGCAGGACATATGCTTAATTTGCTTGTGTCGAAGCGCTGATAACTTGGCGTTTCAGATGCAGCGATTGTCTTAAGCCGAGCCGCGAGTGCCTGATAGGCAGGACTGTCTCCTTGATCAGCGGCGGATTCGGTTTTTCCGACTCCTTTCGACTTATCAAGACGCATGATCCAGTAAATGATTGACGCAGTAATATGTTCGCAGAAAGGTGCTTTGGAATGGCAGCCGCATACAGCGTCTATCTGATCCAAATTAGGCGGAAGGTGATTCGCGCTTATGTCGTCTGTTTCTTTAAACCAACGAATATGCACTTGAAAAAACGTGCTATGGAGATCTTCGACGCTGGCATGCAGCCCTTGTTCAGAAGCGTGATAATCCCATACCCGGTGTTTGTCGAACAACATGATACCACGTTCAAACGTGTTCTGTTCTGTTTTCGCCGCATAATCGGCGAGCCAATTAGCTAGCCGCACGTTACGGAATATAAGCCTGCGAACCATAGTTAAACCACTCCTTCATGCAGCTGAATCAGATCTAAGAGTTCTTGGTCACTCATTTCTGTTAACCAGGCTTCTCCGCCGCTGAGAATTTGATTTTGCAGACTCTTTTTTCGTTCGATGAGCAGATCAATCCGTTCTTCAAGTGTCCCTTCGCAAATGAGCTTATAAACATAGACATTGCGATCTTGACCGATGCGGTAGGCGCGGTCTGTTGCCTGCTCCTCAACGGCGGGATTCCACCAGCGGTCATAATGAATGACATAGCCGGCAGCTGTCAGATTAATGCCCACTCCGCCTGCCTTCAATGACAGGATGAAAAGTGTCTTCTTTTGCTCTGGGTCTTGAAAGCTGTCGATCATTTTCTGACGCTGCTCCGCGCTCAAGGCCCCATAGAGGAAGAAAATAGTCGCGTCCGGATATCTCTTTTGCGCCTCCTCGATAAGTATCTTTCCCATCTTCACATACTGTGTAAAGAGGAGTACTTTTTCATCTTGTTCGAAAAGTGGATCTAATATATGAAACAATAAATCAAGTTTGCCGGACTTGCGATCTTCCAGCTGATCACGATCACTTACTAAAGAAGGGTGGTCGCATACTTGCTTCAGTTTTGTCAGCGTGGATAGAATCATACCTTTTCTCTGAATTCCACCGGTATCCGCGACATTCTTTTGTAATCTGTTGACGATTGACTGATAGAGAGATGCCTGGCTTTTTGTCAAATTACAAACGCGTTTAGCCTCCACTTTTTCGGGAAGATCATGAATAATTTTCTTGTCTGTTTTTTCGCGGCGCAGAAGAAAAGGACGGATCATCTGCGTCAATTGATTCGATTTGGAGCGGCTGTTTTTCTTCTCTATCGGATGAATAAACTGCGCTCTGAATCGTTCGAGCGATCCGAGATAGCCCGGATTTAGAAATTCCATGATCGACCACAGTTCTTCCAAACGGTTCTCGATTGGTGTTCCGGTTAAAACGAGACGATGAGCCGTTTTGATCGGGCGAAGTGCCCGCGTTTTTTGCGCATGTGGATTTTTGATAGCTTGAGCTTCATCAAGAATCACACAGTTCCAATAATAATTCAGTAACTCGCTTGCCTCTTTTGTGTAAATCGCGTAGCTTGTCACGATGACATCGCACTGGCTAAGGCGTTCTTGAAATGCTTCTCCACGCAAACGGTTCGTTCCATGATGCAGGTAAACATCGAGTTGCGGTGAGAATACTGCACATTCATGGTTCCAGTTCGCGACCAGTGATGTCGGGCAGATAATTAAAGCCGGTCCGGACGACGAAACAGAACGATCAGACGGACTGTCCCCGGAAATCTGTTTGCAATAATCTAAGTAGGCGATTGCCTGAACGGTCTTGCCAAGCCCCATATCATCAGCGAGACATCCGCCGACATGCTGGCGCCGCAAATTCACAAGCCAAGTATACCCTTTTTTTTGATAAGGACGTAATTGTCCGACGAAAGCATCAGGAAGCGGTATGGTACGCGCCGGCTTTTTTAACAAATGACTCAAGTAATCGCCAATTTCAGAATCCAGATGAACTTTTAAACTGCCGTTCCGTTTCCTTCGGCGTGCCGCCTCGATTTTCATTGCTGAAGAGACATTCGCCTTTTTATCAAACATGCTCAGCGCATCTTCCATTTCTTCGTAAGCCTTCATCATTTGCTTCACGGGCACGTGAATCCACTGATTACCCTGATGTATGAACGGTTGATTTGCACGAACAAGCTGTCTGAAATCCTCAGTGCTTACTTGAAGGTCTCCAATCGCAATTCGCCAGTCATAGTTGATAAGGGAATTGAGACTGAATAACGAAGTTTCCTCGCCATCCTTTTTCTGATGAATTTCAAGATCCACGGACACAGATGAAGCGTCATGAATTTTGATATTGTCTGGGAAAATGACATGAATATCTGCATTGGCAAGGGCCTCCTCGCTTTGATAGAGTTCGGACAGATCGTGAACCGTCATGTAGCCTTCGGAAGATTCTTTCAAAAGCGTAATGATGGCTGCCGGCACTTTTGCCTTTATCGTATCCAGACGTTTCGATAGCCAATTGTCCTGGCCTAGTGCAGCGGAGAGCGTTGTGCCTTCAGGTGCTTGTTCCACACGGCGTCCATTTTGCCAACCTGAAATTGTGATCGCATAGGACCAAACGGCGGAAGAAGAAAACAGGTTGTCAGGACTTCCGGGATGAAGAACAATTTTAGCCGTCTCCGGTGCAAAATAAGTCCCAGTTTGCTCGCGCTTATAGTTCAGCAATGCTTGCGCCCATGAATCCGATTGTGCGGACGCGACCGGTTGAACCCAGCCGGTCAATTCGAATTCCAATCGATCCATTTGCTCGATCTGTTCAGGATCACGAGTGATTAACCAAGGTGTACCCGTTCCGATCAGCAGATCGCCGGAAGCGGCCTTTTGTGTTAAAAATTTAAGTTCCGCTGGTTGGTCATCCGGTGTAAACGGAACTGTTTCGTTCAGCAATTTTTCCGGGGCGGACGCGCGAATCATTGAGTTCAGCCAATAGATGACAATCAAATAGAGCCACTGTCGAACTTTTTGATCTTGAAGTTCTTCGATCGAGAAGGCTAAACGCGGGAGGCGGCTCAGCCAATCTGCAAACACAGTGCTCTCTGCAAGGACGTTGGCGTCAGGAATCCAATGACAGAAATAGCATTGTTCATCCTTCCCGCGCTTTAAGTGATAGAAAAAGGGATAAAAGAGCCCGTTTACTAATAAACTCTCTATAGCTTCTGAGATTTGCCGGAACCATTGCGTTGTGATTCCAGGAAAAATACCCGTATCGTTCTCATAGATACCACCCTCGCGAATCAAACGGAAGACTCCGGCCATCGGCATGATGGCGCCATCCACTTCATGGTCGCTTTTTCCATCGATGAAATTAGCTCTATATGGGAAAAAAGGATAGTTGGAAGTTTCATCCATCCATGAAGGAATCGTCTCTTTGTCGGTCAGCTTATTTGGAAAGGGCATCGCCTCACCACTATTATCGGTGAACCAAATAAAAAAGTTCCATGTATTCTCGATGTGAGGAATAAAAGTCATCTGAAGAAATCGATCCATCAAATAAGATCTCCTTAAATAGAAAAACGGAATCGCGTTATATACTATAGAAATAATTGATTACGATTTCAATAATTATTTGAGATAACCTGCTCATGTGAAATCAGGATCCTCTAAGTGTATCATAGCGGCTATTGAGATGATACTGCAAGAATGTTTATCCTATGATACGGTTCTGCATGCTTTTTTGTTGCATTCTTGTTATTATTAAATAGAAGATTGCCGAATACTAAATAGCAGTATGGCACAGCACTAAGCAAAATTATACTGTTAGTTTTTTATGTTAGCGCTCACATTAGTGCGTTTGATGACGCAGAGAATGAACTGATTACGATGCAGGCCAAATGTGAACGTTTGGCGTATCGATGGTAAAGGCGGGACTGTTATGAATGAAAATGAGTGGCTTTTTATTGATTCAGGTATCCATTCACCGGAGTATAACATGGCCCTTGACGACTATTTGCTGGAATGCGGCGCACGGGGGAGAAAGCAGCCTGTACTTCGCTTCTATGGATGGAATCCGCCTGGACTTTCAATCGGTTACTTCCAAAAAACGGATGGAAAAATCGATTTCGAAGGAGCAAAGGCACATCATGTAGTCTGCGTTCGCCGATTGACGGGAGGACTTGCTGTGCTCCATCATAATGAGCTGACCTATAGCGTCATTATTCCCGAAGATTATCCGGACATGCCGCGCTCAGTCGTTGGCGCCTACAGGATTTTATCCAAAGGCCTGCTCGAAGGATTTAGGGCTTTGGGACTGAACGCGGATCTTGCAATCCCCGAGAACAAACTAGGCAGCTCTCACTCTCCCGTATGCTTTGAAGAGGCATCCTGGTATGAATTGGTTGTTGAGGGCAGGAAAGCGGCGGGAAGCGCGCAGACGAGACAAAGAGGGATGATTCTTCAGCATGGCTCCATTCCAATTTCAGTCGATGAGGATGAACTCTTCGATTGTTTTCACTATGCGAACACGCGACTTAAAGAGCGTGCGAAGCGTGTATTTTCAAACAAAGCGGTCTCTCTGGAAAACCTGCTCGGCCGCGAAGTGACTCTTGATGAAGTCAAAAAAGCTTTTTATCATGGATTTGAAAAAGGACTGAACGTGACCTTTCATCCACTAACGCTGACAGAGGAAGATGATAAGGAAGTTCGCGCTCTGGCTAAAAACAAGTATGCAACAGATCGATGGAACCGGTCCAGATGAGTACTGTGCCATCTGAAAAAAGGCGAGGGGGAATTGAGATTGGAAAAACGTGGAACCTACTTGAGAAAACCAGAATGGCTGAAAATTAGAATCAATACGAACCAAGACTATCGCGGCATTAAACATCTTATGCGGGAAGAGAGCCTGCATACGGTATGTGAAGAAGCGAAATGTCCGAATATTCATGAGTGCTGGGCAACACGTCGTACGGCAACGTTTATGATCCTCGGTGATGTATGTACGAGAGGCTGCCGGTTCTGCGCGGTGAAGACAGGCAGACCTACGGAATTAGATCTTCGTGAACCAGAGCGAGTTGCGGAGTCAGTTCGCAAAATGCGGTTGCGTCATGTTGTTGTTACTGCGGTAGCCAGAGACGACCTTAAGGACGGCGGCGCGTATGTGTTTGCGGAAACGATCCGTGCGATTCGAAGAAAGGCGCCTTACTGCACAATTGAAGTTCTCCCCTCTGACATGAAAGGCGATGATGAAAGCATCCTGACACTTATGGATGCCAAACCGGATATTTTTGACCACAATATTGAAACGGTTCGCCGATTGACTAAACGTGTACGTGCGATCGCCACGTATGATCGATCACTTGCCGTACTGAAGCGAGTTAAAGAGCTGAGTCCCAATACGCCTGTGAAATCGAGCATTATGGTTGGCCTTGGGGAAACAAAGGAAGAAATTCTTGAGGTGATGGATGACTTGCTTGCTAATCATGTGGATATCATGGTTATTGGTCAATACTTGCAGCCGACACGGAAACACTTGGATGTTGTTCGCTATTACACGCCCGAAGAATTTGATGAGCTAAAGAACATCGCGCTTGAGAAAGGATTCAAACATTGTGAAGCGGGGCCGCTCGCTCGTTCGTCGTATCACGCCGACGAGCAGGTAGGTGAAGAATCGCGCCGCCGCCATGACGAACTCATTAATCAGACAGAAAAAGAGACGGGAACTGACTAACAGTTTCCGCCCGCGTGCCGTCTCTCCACATCTGGAGAGGCGGCTTTTGTGTGTGCTAAAGAGAATGTTTAAAAATCAGCGGCGCATAGCGCAGGTGTTCCGGCAAAGCCAAGTTTTCTAATCTATTGCCCAAAACGATGGAGACGATCATAGAATTCGTCAATAAATAAAGAGAAAAGTTGTTCTGATGGAGCAAGATCACGATCTCTTGGTCTAATGACTCCAACCGAACGCGTGATTTTCGGCGCGCTCAGCGGAACTGCGGCGATCGTCTCCGGAAGGTTGTATGCCGCTGCATTCTCCGGCATTAACGCGATGCCGAAATTCGATGAGACTAAGCTTTTAATTGTATCCATATCTTCGCCTTCAAAAACGATATTCGGTGTGAATCCTGCTTGTCTGCACGCATCACGGAATAATTCCTGGAGTGAGAGCTTGCTGCGGAACGTGATAAATCGTTCCTTTTTGAGCTGGCTCAGCTGAATTGATCCATGCCCTGCCTTTTCATGCTGTTTTGGCATGAGTAATACCATTCGTTCGGTATAAAGGATGCTGCTTCGTACAACTTCGTGGTGCTTCGGAACCGGCGAAGCAAATGCGAGATCGATGCTTCCTTGTTCAATAAGCCTTATTAAGTAAGGGACAGTGCCCTGATGCAGTTGAAAATCAATGCCGGGATGTGTGCTGTGAAAATTTTGCAGGACAATCGGGAGTGTGTGCACGGAAAGACTTGTCGAAATCCCAAGACGAATCAATCCGGTGTCGGGATTAAGATATTCTTTAATCTTTTGCTGCGCCTTGTCAAACTCGATTAAACCGCGTTCAGCATGTTCGAGGAAGATTTTCCCCGCTTGAGTCAGCTGTATATTTCGTCCTTTTCGTGAGAACAATGCAACGCCAAGCTCGTCCTCCAAAAGTGAGATTTGACGGCTGATCGCTGATTGTGCGACATGCAGCGCTTCAGACGCTTGAGTGATATGTTCTCGCGCGGCGGCCTCAATAAAATACCGAATCTGTCTTAATTCCATTACAAAAGCCCCATTCATCTAAAAATGAGATTGATTTATTCTAAATTATATATTGTAAAGATTGATAATGAAAGGGTAAAATTAAGGCACCATACTTTTGACCTAATACAGAGATAAAAAATATGTTGTCAGAAAAATCGCACAGATGCTGCGTGGTTGCGAACAGAAGGAAGGATGAGGTTTATCATGAGCAAAGATCAGACTAGAGAGAGAACGGAAGGCCTTTACCGCCCCGAATTTGAACATGATGCGTGTGGTATCGGCATGTACGCGGACATTAAAGGACGCGCTTCTAATGAAATTGTCAGAACAGCACTTGAAATGCTGGCAAGACTTGACCACAGAGCGGGCAAAGCCGCTGATGGAAAGACCGGGGACGGTGCGGGCATTCTGGTTCAAATTCCCGACCGTTATTTTCAAGAAGTATGTGATTTTGAACTTCCCCCTGTTGGACATTATGGTGTTGGTATGTTCTTTATGCCTCAGGATCGGTCGAGCCGATTGGTCGCGATTGGAAAAATTAAAGCGTGCATTGCCGCGCGTAATCTCAGAATTTATGGTGAACGCGATGTGCCGATTGATGAGAATGAGATCAGCCGTTTAGCACGTAGCAAAGCACCGTACATGTACCAAATGTTTATTGGTACGGCTAATCAGGACGCTGGTTCTAAATTAGATTCCAAATTATATCTGCTGAGAAAGGCGATTGAAGCTAAGCTGAAAGATGAAATTTATGTTGCCAGCCTTTCAAGCCAGACGCTTGTCTATAAAGGCATGCTTCGCGCAAAAGAGGTCTCAGCTTTTTATACAGATTTGCAGGATGAACGTTTTGTATCATCACTGGCACTCGTGCATTCCCGTTATAGCACGAATACGTTCCCAAGCTGGGAGCGCGCACACCCGAACCGAATGATTGTCCACAACGGAGAAATCAATACGATTCGCGGCAATATGAGCTGGTTTACCGCGAAAGCGAAGTACCTGAATGGTGGAAAGCTGCCGCAGATTATTGACACTGAAGGCAGTGACTCAGCCATTTTTGACAATGTACTTGAATTTCTTACTTACCATGGATTTTCGTTGCCGCATGCAGTCATGATGATGGTACCGGAACCGTGGGAAGGGGATAGTGAGCTTCCGGACTATCTGAGAAAATTCTATGAATTCCACAGCAGAACGATGGAGCCGTGGGACGGTCCAATGGCGCTTGGTTTTTGCAATGGCAAACAAATTGGTGCAGTACTTGATCGAAATGGCCTGCGTCCGGCACGTTACTATATTACAAACGATGATAAGGTCATTTTCTCCTCAGAAGTTGGTGTGACTGATCTTAAAGCAGAAAATATTAAGCAACGCTGCCATCTGAAACCGGGCCAGCTTTTGCTTATTGATACAGAAAAAGGAAGAATTGTGCCAAGTGACGAGCTGAAGAAAGAAATTTGTTCCTCAATTGACTATGCCGATCTGCTGAAAAAATCAGTGATTGGCCTTCATGGTGATCACGGAAACGGTGAACTTCTTGCCGATCATGCGCGCCTATTTAAACAAAAAGTATTTGGTTACACCTATGAAGATGTGACTAAGGCGATTCAGCCGATGGCTGAGCAGGGCAAGGAACCGACCGGTGCCATGGGAAATGACACGCCGCTCGCTGTTTTGTCGAATAAATCACAATTGCTTTTTGATTACTTTAAACAATGGTTCTCGCAGGTAACGAATCCGCCAATCGATGCTATTCGTGAGGCGCGGGTTATGTCGAAAATTACTTGGCTGGGGCCTCAAATCAGTCTTCTTGAACCAACGAAACATGTCACGAAACAAATTCGTCTCAAACATCCGATCCTTGATCGAAAGGCTTTTCAGGATCTTAGCTATCAAGGGTTGAAAACGAAGACAGTCGACTTGAATTATCCGATTGAGGATGGAACATACGGACTTTCCAAGGCTGTCGATCAGCTGATCCTTCATGTGGATGAACTGATTCATGAAGATGCGTCATTAATTATCCTTTCGGATCGCAATGTTGATGAGAAGCGTTTGCCGATTCCGTCGCTGCTCGCGGTCAGCGCTCTGCATCACCACTTAATTAAGCAGGGTACGCGCCCGCAAATCAGCTTAATTGTTGACTCCGGTGAACCTAGAGACAGCCATCAAGTCGCCGCACTCCTTGGCTACGGTGCTGACGCAATTCATCCTTATTTAGCGCTTAACACCGTACACGCATTGATCAAAGCGGGACATGTGGATCTGCCGGAAGAAAAAGCAGAACAAAATTACATTAAGGCACTTGTTGCAGGGATTGTTAAAATTATGTCTAAGGTGGGCATTTCTTCAATTCAGAGTTATCGCGGCGCGCAAACGTTTGAGGCGCTGGGACTGTCAGGCAGTCTCATTGATAAGTACTTTGCTGGAACAGTTTCGCAAATTGGCGGCATTGGATTGGAAGAGATTGAAACGGAAACACGTCTGCGCCATCAAAAAGCTGCTGACGAATGCCGACAAGGAGATATGAAACCGTTAGATCCGGGAAGTACGCTTCAATGGCGGCAAGGCGGTGAGCAGCACAAGATTGATCCGTTGATTGTGCATACACTGCAGCAGGCTGCACGAACAAATGATTACGAACTGTACAAAGAATACAAAGAGATGGTCGACAAAGCACCATTCTCAACAATTCGCAGCTTGCTCACTTTTGAAAAGGATCGCAAACCGGTCCCGCTTGACGAGGTTGAACCAGTTGAAGCGATTTTGAAACGCTTTAAAACAGGTGCAATGTCTTACGGATCAATTAGTAAAGAGACTCATGAAGCCATGGCCATCGCAATGAACCGAATCGGCGGGAAAAGCAACAGCGGCGAGGGCGGCGAAGATGCTGAACGTTTTATACATGACACAAATGGCGACTGGCGCCGCAGTGCGATCAAACAGGTCGCATCAGCGCGTTTCGGCGTAACAAGCTACTACTTGTCTGAGGCTGAAGAACTGCAAATTAAAATGGCGCAAGGAGCGAAACCTGGTGAAGGCGGTCAATTGCCTGCCGGCAAAGTTTATCCTTGGATTGCGCGCACACGGCACGCAACCACAGGTGTTGCCTTAATTTCACCGCCGCCGCATCACGATATTTATTCAATCGAGGACTTGGCGCAATTAATTTATGATTTGAAGTCAAGCAACCCTAAAGCGAGAATAAGTGTCAAACTCGTTGCTAAAGGCGGTGTCGGTACCATCGCAGCAGGTGTCGCCAAAGGAAAGGCTGACGTCATTTTAATCAGCGGTCATGATGGCGGCACAGGTGCCGCATCAAAAACGAGTATCAAACATGCCGGTCTTCCATGGGAGCTCGGG
Source organism: Sporolactobacillus nakayamae (assembly GCF_900113325.1). Classification (GTDB taxonomy): domain Bacteria; phylum Bacillota; class Bacilli; order Bacillales; family Sporolactobacillaceae; genus Sporolactobacillus; species Sporolactobacillus nakayamae. The sequence goes on from NZ_FOOY01000012.1 coordinate 100,375, forward strand.
CTTGCCGAAGCGCATCAGACCTTGATGATGAACGGTCTGCGTGATCGTGTTCGACTTGAAACGGATGGAAAACTGATGAGCGGGCGCGATGTTCTTATTGCCGCATGTCTCGGTGCAGAAGAGTTCGGATTTGCTACTGCGCCGCTTGTTGTGCTCGGTTGTGTGATGATGCGTGCCTGTCATTTGGATTCTTGCCCAGTCGGCATTGCCACTCAGAATCCGGAACTGCGTAAAAACTTCATGGGCAAACCGGAGCATATCGTTAACTTTATGACATTCATTGCTCAAGATATTCGGGAGCATTTAGCCGCGCTCGGTTACCGTTCGCTCAATGAAGTGATCGGCCAGGCACATCTTCTAAGAATTAAAAAAGAAGTGCACAGTCACTGGAAAGCACGTACATTGGATCTGTCCGACCTGCTCTATCAAGCGGAAAGCGATGTATCGAAACGCTATTTTTCGCGCGCTCAAGAGCACCATGTGGAACGCCGTTTTGATGAACGCAATTTGGTAGCTACCTGCTTGCCGACGATTGAAAATAAAAAGCCTGTGCACCTTGTTTACAAGCTTAAAAATTCTGATCGTACAGTAGGCTCAACACTCGGTTACTTTATTTCGCGTTCAACCAGCGGGAAAGGACTCCCTGAGGATACCATCACATTATCTTTTACGGGAAGCGCCGGACAAAGTTTCGCTTCGTTCATTCCAAAAGGTGTCACGATGATTTTGACCGGAGACGCTAATGATTATGTTGCTAAAGGTTTGTCCGGCGGCAAAGTAATCATCAAATCTGAAGAGCTTGTCGGCGTTGATTCAGATTCACAGGCAATGATGGGCAATGTCGCCCTTTTTGGAGCGACAAGCGGTGAAGTTTATGTGCGCGGTACTGCCGGCGGTCGTTTCTGCGTGCGAAATAGCGGAGCGAAAGCCGTTGTCGAAGGCGTTGGTGAAAATGCTTGTGAATATATGACCGGGGGGAGAGTGGTTGTCCTCGGATCGGTAGGACGAAATTTTGCTGCCGGAATGTCCGGCGGTGTTGCCTATATATTGCCTGATGGAGAACCGGATCAGACCATTCACCGCATTAATAAAGAACTGGTGAATATTGAACCGCTCACGGATAAACGAGAAAAAGATGAAGTGTTTGAATTGATAAAGAATCACTTGGATCATACCGGCAGTCCTAAGGCAGAGAATGTGCTCATGAATTGGGAAGTTTCCGTTCAACAAATGATCAAGGTTATCCCGCGTGACTATGAAGCGATGCTTGAACAAATTGCGCGCTATGAAGCGCAAGGATTAAGCGGAGAAGAAGCGAAGGAACAAGCGTTTTATTTAAAAAAGCAAGGAAAATTAAGCGTTCGTAACTCCACGTATCTACCGGTTTGAGTTCAGGTCGCCTATTCATGAAGTGGATAAATTTTGAAAGGATGAAGTTGACACTATGGGACAATTAATGGGTTTCATTAATATAGAGAAGCAATACCTAAAAGAACGTAAACCGGTCGAACGTGTAAATGACTGGAATGAATATAAAATTCCTTTGGCTGAAAGTGAAGCGAAAGATCAAGCGGCACGCTGCATGGATTGCGGTATTCCTTATTGCCAAATTGGCACAACGATTAATAGAGGAACAACCGGTTGCCCAATCCATAATTTGATTCCGGAATGGAATGATCTTGTTTATCACGGATTGTGGAAAGAGGCTTATGATCGATTAGCAAAGACAAATAATTTTCCTGAATTTACGTCAAAAGCCTGTCCTGCGCCATGTGAAGGTTCGTGTACAGCCGGGCTTGTGAATGATCCGGTATCAATCAAATCCATTGAACGAGCAATTATCGATCGCGCTTTTGAGGAAGGATGGGTCGTTCCTAAACCGCCGAAAAGGCGCACTGGAAAAAAAGTTGCTGTGATCGGATCAGGACCGGCCGGGCTTGCAAGTGCAGATCAACTGAATAAAATTGGACATGAAGTGACTGTTTTCGAACGATCGGATCGACCCGGCGGTTTGCTTATGTATGGAATTCCAAGTATGAAGATTGAGAAAGATGTGGTAGATCGTCGCATTCGTTTACTTGAAGAAGAAGGCATTATTTTTAAGACAAGTGTTGACGTCGGAAACACGATTAGCGTTCAGTCCCTGAAAGATGAGTTTGACGCAGTCATTCTCTGTACCGGAGCAGGCAAGCATCGAGAAGTAACGATAGAAGGCCGTGAGCTAAAGGGAATTTCTCCGGCGATGAAGTACCTGATCGCCAGCAACCGTAATCAGCTTTATGGAGAAGCCCTAGAATCCGACTATGATGCAAAAGGAAAACGCGTGATCGTGATCGGCGGCGGTGATACCGGAGAAGACTGTGTCGCTACGGCAATTCGCCAAGGATGTAAAAGCGTTGTCCAATTTGGCAAGCACGGCAAGCTGCCTGCTCAACGCACGGAAAAGAATCCATGGCCGGAGCACCCAAATGTTTTCTCAGTTGATTATGCTTACGAAGAAGCAGAAGAGGTACTTGGCAAAGATCCACGGGAATATTACGTTGAAACCGAAAAATTTATCGGGAACACAGATGGACATGTCACAGAGCTGATCACCGGATCCTTCAAAAAAGAACAAAGTGATGAGTCGGCAAAGAAAAACTGGAAGGCAGATCTTGTTTTAATCGCCATCGGATTTCAAGGAGCCGAAGATAGTGTGTTCGATGATTTTGAAGTGACTAGAGATCCATCGGGCCGTGTCATTGAAGCCGATACGTACAGTTATCAGACCAGCCAGGAGGGCGTTTTTGCTGCGGGCGATGCGCGTAGAGGTGCGAGCTTGATCGTCTGGGCAATTGAAGAAGGCCGCAAAGCGGCTGCAGCTGTCGATCTATATCTGGATAAAAAGTTGTCCCTGCTTCACCAATAATCAGCAGGGATTGAATCCATCATAATTATGATTATCGTTTCATAAAGAAACCTGAAAGCCGGCCAACGCCGGCTTTTTTTCAAGTTAAGAAAATATAGCGTTTTGCCTTGCTGGTACGACGATCAGGTCATAAGATTTGATTGGGGTGATCAGGTTAGCGCCCAATCTTAGAAATAAACGGAAAAATTCCGCTTATCGAATCGAAAAACGTGAAAATGGAGGGTTTTTCTGTGCATAAGCGGAAAAATTACCCTTATGTACCTGTGAAACAAGCGCCAGGATGCATATAACCGGAAAATCTCCGCTTATTTTACTCCGGCCGCGTTACTTAATTAAGGGATCAAAATGATTTATTAGAAAACTTGGCTTCGCCAAGCCTCTGGCGAAGCGCTCTTTTGCTCGCTTTTTCTTAGGTGAAATTTTTTGAAGAAGAACTGAAAACCTTCAATACGGTAAATGAGATTGATTTGATCTGACGTAAAGTTTTTGTAAATAATAGAAATGGCTTCTCATACACATTGAAATATGCCGTATAATAAGAGTCAAGTGCTTGAAAAAGGAAAAAGAGATTATAGTTGTGGGGTGAGGACGGTGGCGAAACATAAACTGTTCGCATCAATCACGGTTGGGCTACAGACACTCGTGCTAAAAATTGCCGACCTGACGAAAATGTCGATCGTTGAGTATGTTAAAGCAGATGTTTCAATTGGCGCGGATATCTATGACCATCAGATGATTGAATTTCAGACTGTTGATCAGGCATGCCGTCAGCTGGCTGGATTTGTGCAAATTATGAATGATTATGGGGTCACAAGTTACCGGGCGGTTGCTGCAAGTTCGGTTCAGGAGTCGAGAAATGCCGAATATATCAAAGAACAAATTCGGATTAAGACAGGGCTTAACGTCGAGTGGCTAGCGAACGCTGAAGAACGTTTTCTGCATAACCAGGCTGTGGCTTATAACACGGATGCATTCAGCGATCTGATTCAGCGAGGAACCATGCTGATTGACATCGGTTCAGGAAGCATGCAGCTGACTGTTTATAACGACGGTCACTTTATTTTTTCACGAAATATTAAACTCGGCCCACTTCGCATTCGCGAATTATTAGGCGATTTAGAAAGCAAGACGAGCGACTTTGTAGAAATAATGGAAGATTATATTCGCAGCAAAATTGATGGTTATCATCAATTCGCGCCTAAAGGAGTTACCATACAGAACTTTGTTCTTGTGGGAACGGATCTGCTTGCGTTTAAGCAGACTTTTATGGAGGGAAGCGGGGATACAATCAGCCGGAAACGCTTTGCGGAATTATATCAGCACATCCTGACCATTCCGCCGCAGGTGCTGGCTAAGGAGTATACATTGCCCTATGATTCGGCATCGCAGCTGTTGCCTTCGGCGATGATGCTGAAGATGGCTCTTGAGATTACTGGCGCGGAGAGCATTATTTTGTCAGATGCTGATCTTGCTGATGGGGTAATCGTCCATGAACTCTTGCAACTGCATAGGGGAATTCTGAATCATTCATTTACAGACGATATTATTGTCGCGGCACGTAATATAGCCGCCCGCTACAATTGTGATGCAGAACATATTCGCATTGTTGAAAATTTTGCGCTTCATTTATTTGATCGCCTGAAACGGTTGCATGGCCTTGACAAGCGGGACAGGCTTCTTCTGCAGCTCGCGGCGATCCTACAAGATACCGGAAGCTATATCGATATGAACGCGCATTATGTGCACTCTTATTACATCATTGAGTCATCAGAAATCATCGGTATATCGGAAAATGAACGTGACATCGTCGCAAATATCGCGCGCTATCACAGTGCGGAGACACCTTCAAGCAACTCGTCCGACTTTCAAAGACTTCCGGCGACAAGCAGACTGATTGCGGCAAAACTTGCAGCCATTCTCCGTATCGCCGACGCCCTTGACGACAGTCGACAGCAAAAGGTGGCGCGCATTGCCGTATCTCTAAAAAATGATCAGGTTACAGTTACCGCCCGATCGGATGATGATCTTTCACTGGAGAAGCAGACGTTCAAAGATAAAGCGGCATATTTTGAAGAAGTATTTGGATTGAAACCGATTTTAAGAGGATAGGTGGATGGTCATGGAGAATTTTGATCGTGAGGAGTATTTCAGCAATCGCGAACTTAGTTGGCTGCTTTTTAATGAGCGGGTGCTTGAGGAAGCCAGAGATAAGGACAATCCGTTACTTGAGAGAGTGAAGTTTCTGTCAATCACGGCGAGCAATCTAGATGAATTCTTCATGGTTCGTGTCGCATCTCTGATTGACATGCTTAATGTCGGCTATGACAAACCGGACGCCTCCGGACTTAAAACGCAGCAGCAGTTGACAGCAATCAGTGAGGCAGCGCATCAGATGGTTAGCCAGCAATATACAACTTATAATCGGATGTTAAAGAAGATGCTTAATGAAAAGAATTTTCATATTCTTGAAATTGGCGAGCTTTCGCAAAAACAGCTTGAATTTATTGATCATTATTTCAACCGTGAAGTATATCCTGTGCTGACACCGATGGCAGTGGATTCATCACGACCGTTTCCATTGATTCTGAATAAAAGTATCAATATTGCCGCGTTTATTCATAAAAAGGCCAGTACAACCGCTCATCGCGAATTTGTCACTGTTCAGGTCCCAAATGTATTGCCTCGCGTGGTTAAATTACCGGATCGAGAAGGACATACAAGCTTTATTTTACTTGAAACCATTATTCGGCGGCATCTCAATCAACTCTTTGTCGGCTATGAACTTGATGAGGCGTCTTGTTACCGTGTCATGCGCGACATGGATCTTGAAGTCGATGAGGAAGATACGGAGGACTTGCTTAAAGAAATTGAAAAGCAGCTGAGGCTTCGTGAACGGGGCAATGTCATTCATCTTGATGTGGAGGCGGGAATCAGTGACCGCCTTGTCGCCAAATTGTTTGACAGGCTCTCTGTGAGCCCAGATAACGTTTATCGGGTCAATGGACCGATTGACTTAACCTTTTTATCGAAACTAACCGGACAAATTAAAGAGCCTGGTGATTTGGTCTATCCGCCGCACCGGCCGTTTGTCCACTATGAACTGCTTGAACAGTCCATTTTTCATGCGATGCGTTCCGGTGACATTTTTCTGCACCATCCTTATGAATCCTTCGATCCAGTGATTGAACTGATCCGCCAGGCATCTAGAGATCATCAAGTGCTGGCCATAAAAATGACATTGTACCGAGTCTCAGGTAATTCGCCGATTATTCGGTACCTGGAAAAAGCGGCAGAGAACGGCAAACAGGTCACGGTGCTTGTTGAGCTTAAAGCGCGATTTGATGAAGAAAATAACATCAACTGGGCTCAGAAGCTGGAGAAGACCGGCTGCCATGTTATCTATGGCTTGGTGGGATTGAAGACACACTGTAAAATGGCTCTTGTCGTGCGCCGAGAAGAGGAAGGAATTAAACGTTACATGCATTTTGGAACAGGTAATTATAATGACATTACCGCTCATTTCTATACAGATATGGGGCTTCTTACGTGTAATGAGCAGATGGGTATCGATGCATCCAATGTGTTTAATATGCTCTCTGGTTATTCGGAGCCTCCTTACTTTCACAAATTAGTTATGGCACCTTTATGGTTGCGTGGCAATCTGCTTGATTTGATCGAGAATGAAATTAATAATGCCCGTGCAGGAAAACCTGCATTTATTCGTGCTAAGATGAACGCGCTCTCCGATGAATCCATTATCAAGGCTCTTTATCGGGCTTCTGCGGCAGGAGTAAACATTCAGCTCCTTGTCCGAGGGATTTGCTGTCTTCGGACGGGGATTCCCAGCGTTAGTGATCGAATCGAGGTCCATTCAATTGTCGGACGGTATCTTGAACATAGTCGAATCTATTTGTTTGGGAATGGCGGGGAGACGTCGGTCTTTCTTGCAAGTGCAGATCTGATGCCGCGAAATCTGAACCGGCGGGTTGAACTGATGTTCCCGATCGAGGATGAAAAAATAAAGACGACAATCATCGATTTATTCGATCTGATGATGAAAGACAACGTGAAGACGCGTGTGCTTGGCAGTGACCATCGCTATGAAAAACCGGATCGTCGTGGTAAAATTCCCTTCAATGTTCAAGAACATTTGGCGAAGCTCGCGGAGCAGAGAACGATTCGTCGTGAGCATTCACTTCGCGAGAAACGGACGTTTACCCCAATTAAAGGACACAGTGAGGATTTACTGAATCCAGAGGAATAATCGTAGCCCCCCAAAAAAATTATCGAAATAGCTGGAACGGCATTTTCCCTTTAACTCGCGATTTTTGTTGGCTGGGGGAGGGCGCGCGTTCTTTTTATGTATGTGACGTATTGAAACACATGGATACATGCCTTATGATTAATGTTAGTTTCTATAAAAATAGAGGTTCGATCGTACATGAATACCACACTATGTGAAGGTTCATAACACTTGAACGCTACTACATATTGTGGTATTGTATTTATCATAAAACAATATATAGTGTTTTAGTGGGGCTGTACATTTAAATGTATAGAAAAAGGAGGAGCGTCGATTGCTCATTTTATATGAAACAATGACGGGCAATGTCAAGCGGTTTCTCGCGAAAACCGGACTTGTTCATGAACCGATCAGCAGCAGCGATCGGGTCCATGAGCCATATGTTCTCGTAACGAATACGATTGGGTTTGGCGACGCTCCGGAACAAGTGAAAAACTTTTTGAAAAAAAATGGACAGTATCTTGTCGCCGTTGCGGCGAGCGGCAACCGAAACTGGGGACAAAATTTCGCTCATGCGGCGGATGTTGTGTCCCAAATGTTTCATGTTCCTGTTTTATACAAGTTTGAACTTGGCGGAACGGGGGAAGACGTCGTTGAATTTCGAGAGAGGGTGAAGGCACTTGCCGAACGAAGCGATAAAGTCAAAATCCTACACTGAACTGAACAATGAGGTGCTGACACGCGGGGATGACGGTTTTTACCGTTTAGATAAGGACAACGAAGCGATCAGGGTATATATGGAAGAAGTGCATGCGAAAACGATTCATTTTCACAGTATCCTAGACCGACTGCACTATTTGGTGGACGAACACTACTACTATGACGTGTTTGCCGATTATGTGGACGAGCAAATCGAGCAACTGCATCATATGGCAGCCGACTATAATTTCCAATTTAAGTCGTATATGGCCGCAAGTAAATTCTACCGTGATTATGCGATGAAAACCAATGACAAATCTCACTATCTAGAAAATTATGATGAGCGTGTTGCTATTGTGTCACTGTTTCTCGCTCGTGGAAATTTCGATCTCGCTGTTCGCTTTACGCGCGCGATGATGGAGCAGCGCTATCAGCCGGCGACACCGACATTTCTGAATGCAGGGAAAGCGCGCCGTGGCGAAATGGTTTCTTGTTTCCTTATTGAAGCCGATGACTCGCTCAACTCGATTAACTACATCGAGAGTACGTCACAACAGCTATCAAAAATCGGCGGTGGGGTCGCACTCAATCTATCGAAGATTCGTGCTCGGGGTGAATCAATTAAAGGCGTTGAAGGTGTTGCTAAGGGTGTGGTTCCGGTTGCGCGCAAATTGCAGCTCGGATTCTCCTATGCCGATCAATTGGGACAACGCCCTGGAGCGGGCGCGGCTTATTTGAATATCTTTCATTGGGACGCACCGGAATTCCTTGATACAAAGAAGGAAAATGCTGATGAGGATATCCGTCTCTCAACGCTGTCTATTGGATTGATCGTTCCAGGAAAATTCTTTGAACTGGCGGAAGCAGGCAAACCATTTTATATGTTTGCACCGTACACGGTTTTTGAGGAATATGGCAAACATTTGGACGATATGGATATGGACGACATGTATGATAAGCTGGTTGCAAATCCTGCGGTCAAGAAGAAGTCGGCCGACTCACGAGAATTTCTTAATCTGATTGCACAGATGCAGATGCAATCCGGATACCCATATATTTTCTACAAGGACAATGCCAATCGGAATCATCCGTTGCACCGCTTAGGCGACATTAAGATGTCGAATCTGTGTACGGAGATCTTCCAACTTCAGGAAACGTCGACAATTAATGACTACAGTGTTCCTGATGATATTCGCCGCGATGTTTCATGTATCCTTGGTTCGCTTAATATCGTGAATGTGATGGAATCCGGAAAAGTTCGTAATTCAGTACATTCGGGTATTGAAGCATTGACTCAGGTCAGTGATATGACAGAAATCGCCAATGCGCCCGGTGTGAGCCTAGCGAATCGCGAATTACATTCCGTTGGTCTGGGTGCAATGAATCTTAATGGATATCTCGCCAAAAATCAACTTGCCTACGAGTCAGCGGAAGCTCGGGATTTTGCACGTACCTTCTTCGCGCTTATGAATTATTATTCGATCGAAAAGTCTATGCTGATCGCTAAAGAACGCGGTACCACGTTCAAGGGATTCGAACAATCTGATTATGCTGACGGCTCATATTTTACGAACTATGAACACGAATTTTTCGGACCGAAAACAAAAAGAGCTGCGGAGCTGTTTGACGGAATACATATTCCAACGACCGCAGAGTGGACGGAATTGAAGAAAAAGGTTGCTGAATATGGTTTGTACAATGCTTATCGGCTGGCAATAGCTCCGACACAGTCTATCAGTTATGTGCAGAACGCGACGAGTTCGGTTATGCCCGTTGTAAATGTTATTGAACGGCGCAAATATGGTAACAGTGAGACGATTTATCCGATGCCATTTCTGTCTCCCCAATCCATGTGGTATTACAAATCAGCTTACCAAACAAACCAATTTCGCGTGATCGACATGATTGCTGAAATTCAGAAGCATGTTGACCAAGGCATCTCGACTATTCTTTACGTCGATAGCATGACGAGCACAAGGCAATTGGCAAGATTATATGTTTACGCGCACAAGATGGGACTCAAATCCCTTTACTATACAAGAACTCAGCTTCTGTCGCCTGAAGAATGCACGGCTTGCTCTGTGTGAGGGTTAAGGCGACTTTCCAAACAGATGACAGAATGAAGGATGGATTGTTAACGATGAAAGCTATTAATTGGAACAGCAGCGATAATCAAGTCGCAAAGGTTTATTGGAAACAAAACATTAACCAGTTCTGGACAGAGGAAGCGTTCAAAGTTTCACGCGATCTCTCGGATTGGTCGAAAATGAGCGATGATGAACGCGCGACCTATGTTGAGGTTCTCTCAGGACTTACCGGACTCGACCGTGAGCAAGGGGACAACGGGATGCCGCTGGTAGCCATTCACCATGACAACATGCATGAGCAAGCGGTTTTCGCTTGGATGGGCATGATGGAGCATGTTCACGCGAAATCCTATTCACATATTTTTTCAACGTTGATTTCATCGCGAGAGACGGATTATTATTTAGGAGAATGGGTAAACAATCAGCCCGAACTTCAAGAAAAATATCGGTTGATCGCACAGTGGTATGATCAGCTCTTTGATAAACGGGAAAATGTGACTCCGTTCAAGCGTTATATGGCAATGTGCGCCTCAGTGTTTCTTGAGAGCTTTTCCTTTTACAGTGGTTTCTTCTACCCGGTTTTCTTATCCGGCCAAGGACGGATGATCGCAAGCGGTGAAATCATCCGCAAGATTATTCAGGATGAGTCGATACATGGAAGTTTTACCGGAATGGTGGCTCAGCGACTCTACCGTGACGAACTCTCGGAAGAAGAACGTAAAATTGCGGACAAAGAACGCGAAACACTGCTGGATAAGCTGATTGAGGTTGAGAAACTATATACAGCCAAAATTTACACGAAAATCGGTTTAGTCGATGAAGTCATGGACTATGTCTATTATAATGCGAACCGAGCTCTGCAGAATTTAGGTTATGACGATAAATACGATCACGCTCCGGTCAGCCAGATCGTGTTGAATGGAATTGATACGAGTACGATTAATCATGATTTCTTTTCAACAAAAGGCGATTATGTTGTTCCGCTAAATATCGAACCGTTAACTGATGAAGATTTCAATTTCGATAATGTCTAATGAATAAGTTCCGATCCTTAGTGCTCGGAACATTTTTATTGCAGAAGACTGACAGAAAATTCGCAAGACACACGAATTTTTATATAAAGATGATGAGTTACTGTATTTGGAGGTCGATTCTGTGATTCCCCAATGGATAAGAAAAAGTCTGGTTGCCTGTGTCGCTGTATTAACCTTTGGAACGGTTATTCCGACACTGCCCACACATGATCTTGACAAACAAAATGATAAGCAAAATATCCAAAAACCGAGAAGCACTGTTGCTGTACGCGATTTTGAGAGCCGTCCTCTATCTGAAGAGCCGAATCGTGATGACACACAACTGTCAAAGCAAGAGCTGATCGATGGTTTCTCTATTTATGCGGTCAATGAAGCAAAAAAACAAGGGGCAGAAAAATTCGGAACGCGAATCGCTCCGAAAATCAATAAGCAATACTCAGAACAAATCGTTCCGATATTTGCACAAGCTGTAAAAGAGATTGGTGATATGCATAATTCTTTATGGATACGTCAGCTTGAGGTGACACATGATCCTGCTTCTGGACTCGGCGAGCGAATCATGCATGTCTACAACAAACAGACTGGCAAAGAAGTGCTTAAGCTTCATGTTCGGCGTGATCATCCGCCTTTAGACGGTTATTATTTTAATTTTCATTACCATACAGCACTGGACGGATTCCAGAAGCACCATGAAATCAAGACAATTTACTGGGGAAAGAACATGCCGCCAAAATGGCAGGTGTGAATCAACATACAAAAACCGGAGCGAATCATGCTCCGGTTTTTGTATGTGACAGCGACTAGATTTAATGACTCAGAGAATCAGAAGGCGGGTTCAAAGCCCAGCGAGGCAGTGACTTGGGCCATGATTCGATAGCCGATTGGATTCGGATGAATACGGTCGAATCCAAGTAGCTGCGGTTCGTGCCCTGAGAATGCGTGATAAATATCAGCTACTCGAACGAAAGGATAATCCTCGAGCGAGTTAAGCCGCTCATTATAGGACTCCAACCAACGATTTGTATCCGGAATGTAGAATAAAGGATTGTACAAATTCAACACACGAACAATAAACGGACTAGGATTATTTTTATGGAGCACACCGATCTGCCGGATCATTTGTTCAAAATGAGCTAAACTCTGCTCGCTTGCTTGAATGACTGGCGAAAAGTTTCCTGTGCGCATCCATTGTCGTCCAGCTTTAAGAAAATCATTTCCTCCGCCGGTCAATGTAATGAACTGAGCATTTCTGATTGCTTCAGAGACGTCCGGTCGTGAGAGATTCGCGCTAATTTCTGCGGTAGTTGCCCCGTTTTTTGCGTAAACCCGGCGCTCAATTCGTGTCTGATAGTAGGCTTCGAGCTCGTGGTGATACAGCTTGACAAAATTCGGCTGAAAAATTGTTGCACCCACGCCTACAGTCAGTGAATCACCAACAGCAGTATAAAGCGGACGAGTCTGCACTACGATCACCTCCGTTCACGAACTGTCTTTTTGCTATAGTGTATTCAATATAGAAGAACAGGTTCAGACGCGTTAAAGGAGGGATAGAGGGAAATGTACTAAAAAAAACAGCGCCCACATGTGAAACACAGTGAGACGCTGTTTTCTATTGGGTTCGTTGATTGTCGAAGTAAAACGGATTAGTTGCCGATGAATTCCTGAGTCCAGTAGGAGCCATAGGAGCCGCCCTGAACATAGCCGACACCGATTGTGGTAAAGCTTGCGTTTAAAATATTCGCACGGTGGCCCGGGCTGTTCATCCATCCTTGAACAACTTCTTCAGGTGTCTTTTGTCCGGCAGCAATGTTTTCCCCGGCTGTTTTATAGGAAATACCGAATTTTTTCATCATATCAAATGGTGAACCATAGGTCGGTGACTGGTGGTCAAAATAATTTTTGTCACTCATATCTTGAGATTTGGCGCGCGCCATTTTCGATAGAGTGCTGTTATCTGCTTTCAGTGGCTGGAGTCCGGCTTTTGTTCGTTCCTGATTCGTCAGTTCGACGACTTTTTGCTCGTAAGCGTTCATCTCACTATTTGAGGTTTGATTGTTGTCTGCTGGCTTGGACGAGTTGTCAGCCGCAGGCTTTTCAGCATTGGCAGGTGCCTCGGATTTTTGCGGTTCGGCAGGCTTAGCGGCCTTAGGTTTTTCCGCTTTGCTTGCATGCTTCTTCTTTGGCGTATCTGCGTTCTTAGAAGTATGCTGCGCATCCTGTTCCTGAACTTGTGTAAAATCAAGGGTAATACCCAGACTTTTCAACAATGCGTTAAGATCCAGATTCTGTTGATCCTTCACTTTTAATGAGTTAAGCAGGCTCGTCACGTCAGCTTTGCATAATTCGTTTTTTGGCTGCTCTGCTGCGTTTGCCTGTCCACCTCCGATTACGAGTGGCAGGGCAATCATCCCTGCGATGGTTAAACCAACTACTTTCTTTTTCATTGTGTAATTCCCTCCTTGGTTAATAGGTTTCGAGTTTGGGAGATTTGTAGTGGGGTAAAGGGTGGAATTACATGATGTTACCATATTTGTGGAAGATCCAGCCAGATGTGAGTAAACGTGCGTTTTAGAGCTTATTATATAAGAAGAAAGAGAACATAAATGGTTGTCCTCATTGGTTGTTAGGGATAGTTGCAAAGAGTTCGAAAGATAATCGTTTTGTGGACCCATTGTCATGTTGAGACAAAAAAACAGCCCTTCGATCTTCAACGAACATCGAAAGACTGAGCTATTAATCATTTATAGGTGTGCAGGTACTCATTGAATTGTTTCTATCGTAGTGTATCGATTGAACCAGCTAATGATCTCGTGCAGTCGGGTCAGACGATTTTGCGGTCGCCCGCTTCTCGAAAGCTCGTGGTTTTCCCCTTTGATTCGCACAAAGCGTGTTGTGACACCAAGTCGGCGCAGTGCAACGTACCATTGCTCCGCTTGTTCGATTGGACAGCGATGATCCTGCTCGCTGTGAATGATACAAATAGGCGTGTTGACTTTATTCGCGTTACGGATTGGTGAGAAACTCATCAGCAGATCTTCATCGCTCCATAAGTCGGCACCGTTAAAGTAACGCGTGAGAAAATAATAGCCGATATCGCTTGTACCAAAGAAGTTATACAGGTTGCAGATTGATCTCTGTGTTACTGCCGCACGAAAACGGTTGGTGGTTCCGACAATCGTATTAGTCATAAAGCCGCCATAGCTGCCGCCGGTGACATACTGGCGATCACGATCGCACTTAGGAAAATGATCCAACACATAGTCTAGTCCTTTAATAATGTCTATCTTGTCTTTTCTGCCCCAGTCGCCGTAACATCCGGCACAGAATTCGGCGCCATAACCGCGGCTGCCGCGTGGATTCGTGTACACAACAGCGTATCCTTGTGCCGCGAGACATTGAAATTCATGATTAAACGAGTCACCGTAAGCGGCTGCGGGGCCGCCGTGTATCTCTAATACCACTGGAACTTTGTCTGTGGTTGGGAAGGACTCCGGAGGCATGAGCAGCCATCCGTCGATTTTCCATCCATCGGCACCTTTGTATGTAAAAGAAATTGGCTTACTCACATCTAATTGCTCAAAAAGTTGCTGATTATGATTGCTGATTTGTCGAACGGTGTCGCCATTTCCCAGGAAATAGAGATCTCCCGTTGAAAGCGGTGTTGAAATAATGGCGGCAATCGTTCCATTTTTCATCGAGAAGGAAGTCATCACATGTTCATCCTTCATGAACACTGCTGCGTATTCTCCTCGCAGATTCACCGATTTTAATCCGCTAATGGGTCCGTCTTGGACAAGGTAGGTCAACGATTGGCCATCCTTCGCCCAGGCGAGAAGCTGATGACCAGCATCAAAACGAACATCGGTGCCGATAAAATTGCCGAGTGATAAGTGTTCGTTCTTTGTAAGATTCCTTGCCGTGCCACCAGTGGATGGGATGAGCAAAATCGTTATGTTTTCCGGAGTACATTCCCCATCTTCATTTCCAGCCAATGCGATCGTTTTTCCATCCGGGGAAATTTGACTGTCATAAATAGTACCTTTTGCTTCATAAATGCGTGTTGTCGTGCGTGCAGAAAGATCAAAAGCGTAAAGGTCAAGAAGATAATCACTTTGGTCCGGATCAGCCTTGCCCATACAGAAATATAATCTGTTGCCTTCAGGTGCGAAGACTGGAAGTTCCGCGTCACAGCTGGGATTTGAGATCAGTTCTCTATACTTGTCCTCAATTGAGAAAAGATAGAGCGCTGATGTTCCATCAACAAATCCTTGGCCGTTTTGTAAATATCTGAGTCTGGTGATGACGGTGACATCCGAGTTGTCGCTATTCTTTTCATCTTTTAAAATGGTTTGGCAGACGACTTGTTTTCCATTTGGGCTAAGTGCAAAGCTTTGCACCCCATTTTCAAACTCGGTTACTCGCTCGGACTCGCCGCCGAACAGAGAGATTCGCCATACTTGATCCGTTCCCGTACGATTTGAAAGATAGTAGACATAGGTACTGTCGGCAGAAAAACATGGGCTATGATGCTTTACCAGCGTATTTTCCGTGTAATCATACGTCAGCGGTTTTGGCGAACCTTCGCCATCCGTCCAATAGAGGGCGGATGTATAGCCGTTTTGTTTAAGATCAGTTTTGGTCACGACATAAACTGCTTTTGTGCCATCTTGAGAGAGTGCCGGAGACCCGGCAAAAGTAAAAGCCGTTAAATCATCACTAGTAATCAGCCGTTTGTTCAAGTTGATGTCCCCCTTTGATCTAGTTATAGGTGATTATAACAGAATGCTGCCTTTTCTTGTGCGATTGTCTATATCGAGTAGGAGGAGATAATTTCTCCGACCTCTCACACCACCGTACGTACGGGTCCGTATACGGCGGTTCAATAGCTTAAGTGTGCATGCTCGAACAGATGGACTAGATTTTTGAGTCCCACCTGTTCGAGTATTTTGTTTGTGATCGACCGATGTAAGATATGGCTACAGGCGATGCGCCAGTAGCCTTTTCGTGTATTCGCCCATTCCCATGCTTTTGGTTTTGGAACGTTAAGTTTCATGAGACTTTTATATCTCGTCTTGACTTTCTTCCAACGTTTCCAAATGATCTGGCGAATTCTTCGCC
>NZ_FOOY01000045.1 GCF_900113325.1 Sporolactobacillus nakayamae
CTACCCAATGATAAGTCGTGTTGGGCAAGCTTATTGTTCGCAGGAACTTTTGATTGAGAGATCAGAAGCCCGCGACTTTAGTCGTGGGAGGTTCATAAGGTCATGGTCTGTGTCACGAAGACGGCTGCTTGGCCACCGTCTCCAATCAGCGGCGCTTTTTGCACGATGATTTGGTTTCCTTTGGTCGTCAGCCTATTGCTCCAAGCGACCTGTCCGTAACTGTCCATGCCTTCATTGTACAAAATGCGGTCCGGTCGGATGGTTATGGAATGAGACGGATCGCCTGTGGATGTCCAATAACCGCTATAGGGCTGCTCCTTAGCGGTATTCGGATCACTTTTTGCCGTTTGACCGAGTGAAGCCGCGATGGTTCCTCTATTTGCGGAGGGGGAGGGGACGGATGGTGCTTCCTTCTTCGCATGGTTGCTTGTTTCTGAGTCTGCTCCGCCGCAGGCAGCCAGTGACAATGCCAGAGATAGGGATACGAGCACGCTCGCTATTTTTTTCATTGCGTCTCCCCCTCGATTTTTATTGTTTACAAGCATTATAAACTGCATCATACATTTTCGTATACTCTGAAGATGCGCAAAAAAATTCGGATGTGGCGCGCAGACATTTTATATAGTGAAAAGCCAACTATATGAATTAATCTGGCGCGAGTAAATAAGCGGAGATTTTCCGGTTATTTGCATCATGGTGCTTGTTTCACAGGTAAATAAGGGTAATTTTTCCGCTTATGCACAGAAAAAACCTCTATTTTCACGTTTTTCGATTCGATAAGCGGAACTTTTCCGCCTATTTAAGCTATTTTTTCGTTTATTTTCTAAATAAGCGGAATTTATCCGTCTATTTCTCAGATTGGACGCTCTCCTGATCGTCCAACTGATCCGTACGAATTGGGAATCATCACCCTATGACTGATCATCGTACTAGCAAGGCACAACCTATTGTAAAAAAGGCAAAAGCCCGCGAGAAGGGCTTTTGCCTTTTGATTTATTTTGTCAGTTTGACCACGTGTCCAATCGGCTTGTGGACGATTTCGCCGTTCTTCATGATCGTTTCGCCGCGGACGATGGTTTCGACGGGGAGGCCTTTGACGTGCCAGCCGTCGTAGGCGGTGACTTTGCTTTTGCTGTGCAGTCGGCTGCTTTGATCGTCGCTTCCTTGTTCATGTCGACAATCGTGATATCGGCGTTGTTCCGATGCCTTCATTGAACTTTTAGCTTGTATTGATTTAAAACCTTGACTAGTTCGTGTACGGTTGTCGAAGGATTATCTTCGACAGGATTACTAGGTGAGTAACAAGCAAGCAATCTTTCCGCTTTTTTTATTGCTTGCTGTTGATTACCTTTTTCTAATAGTGTCTGATACATGCCAGGATCATTTTTCCTATACGGATGCTCTAAATAGGTTACTAGTTTTTTTAAAATAGTCTTCTCTTGTGATACCTGAATTGAGATATTCATAATGCAAAACATACCACAACTCAAATGCTTGTTTGGAATATGCGGAATGAAAATTTCTCAGCTGCCTTGTGGTCATTATTGCATTGTTAAACCGTTCTGCCGAAAAATCATCTCTATCAAAGACGCACCAAATCTGATCATAGTTTTTTCCAAGTTTGCGCTGTTCCAAAATGATTTCTTTTGCTCGTTCAACTACGGTCATAGGGCCTGCTCCTGCACCCTCAACGTCTACATTGGTTAACTTGAAACCTCTGAAATAATTTGGTTCAGTTTGCTTACCTTCACATACAATGAGAATCAGATTTTTTATTTGGCTGCGTTGCCCGGTTTGACGGCGAAAATCCTTCGCTTCTCTTCTTCTTCTCACACGACTCATTTAAATTTTCCTTCCTTATCGGAGAAATCAAATGAACCTATATAAGGTATGGAACCATACTTACCGTGTAAATAATCTTTTTCATAGCTTGCGTCTTTTCTAACCTTATAGTCAGATAAGGCATATAAGTCAGTCGCTCCATATTCGTCCTTTTCGGTAAACCAAAGCTGATCTCTTCTGAAAAATTCCTTGCTTAATAAATTCGTATTCAGCTAGCTGATTTGTGTGCTGGAATAATACGACATTTTTATGAAATGAAAACAAAGAGTGCTGATGATGCTTTTAGAAATTGGATAAATGAACTATATGATTCAATTGCAAAACGAGCTACTACTCAAGTCGATGGTCCAAACGGTGCTCCCCTCTTTCCTATTTACGAAATGCCAAATAGGTATTTTGATTATGAAGAGGATGAATAAAAAAATGATTTTTTGACTATATTTTTTAATGGTGGGGTGGTTCCGACTAGGAGTCGCTTCGCCAATTAATTTGTTGACATTTCAAACAAATTAATTACAATAGGTATTGAGGACTGGCGTCGTGGTTCCGGCTAGGAGCTGCACCCTTTATGGGCTGGTTCTTTATTTTTTGTTAATAATTCAGTTAAAATATAAGCTTCAAAATGATACCTTTTTCCTTGAGGTATTTTTTTGTTAGTTAAAAACTCAACTTTCGCAGAGTAAAAATCCGAAATAGCCCTTGATATAACGTGCTTTGTAGCCTATTCATTACACTCCTTGACAAAATAGAAAGACAC
>NZ_FOOY01000048.1 GCF_900113325.1 Sporolactobacillus nakayamae
TAGCTACCCAGCGTATGCTCCTGGCGGAACAACTGGTACACCAGCGGTGTGTCCATCCCGGTCCTCTCGTACTAAGGACAGCTCTTCTCAAATTTCCTACGCCCGCGACGGATAGGGACCGAACTGTCTCACGACGTTCTGAACCCAGCTCGCGTACCGCTTTAATGGGCGAACAGCCCAACCCTTGGGACCTACTTCAGCCCCAGGATGCGATGAGCCGACATCGAGGTGCCAAACCTCCCCGTCGATGTGAACTCTTGGGGGAGATAAGCCTGTTATCCCCAGGGTAGCTTTTATCCGTTGAGCGATGGCCCTTCCATGCGGTGCCACCGGATCACTAAGCCCGACTTTCGTCCCTGCTCGACTTGTAGGTCTCGCAGTCAAGCTCCCTTGTGCCTTTACACTCTGCGAATGATTTCCAACCATTCTGAGGGAACCTTTGGGCGCCTCCGTTACCTTTTAGGAGGCGACCGCCCCAGTCAAACTGCCCACCTGACACTGTCTCCGAACCGGATCACGGTTCAGGGTTAGAATGTCGATATCGTCAGGGCAGTATCCCACCGATGCCTCCACCGAACCTAGCGGTCCGGTTTCAAAGGCTCCTGCCTATCCTGTACAAACGATACCCACATCCAATATCAAGCTGCAGTAAAGCTCCATGGGGTCTTTCCGTCCTGTCGCGGGTAACCTGCATCTTCACAGGTACTATAATTTCACCGGGTCTCTCGTTGAGACAGTATCCAAATCGTTACACCTTTCGTGCGGGTCGGAACTTACCCGACAAGGAATTTCGCTACCTTAGGACCGTTATAGTTACGGCCGCCGTTTACTGGGGCTTCAATTCAAAGCTTCTCCCGAAGGATAACCTCTCCTTTTAACCTTCCAGCACCGGGCAGGTGTCAGCCCCTATACATCACCTTACGGTTTAGCAGAAACCTGTGTTTTTGGTAAACAGTCGCTTGGATCTTTTCACTGCGGCTCATCGGATCCGTAGATCCGACGAGCACCCCTTCTCCCGAAGTTACGGGGTGATTTTGCCGAGTTCCTTAACGAGAGTTCTCCCGAGCGTCTTAGAATTCTCTTCTTGCCTACCTGTGTCGGTTTTGGTACGGGCACCGTTTCACTCGCTAGAGGCTTTTCTTGGCAGTGTAGGATCAGGCGCTTCGGTACTTAAGTTCCCTCCTCATCACCGTTTGGCTGAAAGCAGCGGGATTTGCCTCGCTGCAAGCCTC
>NZ_FOOY01000016.1 GCF_900113325.1 Sporolactobacillus nakayamae
CTTGGAAAGGTTCTTTAAGCTATTCTGTAAGGCAAACTTATCCGGCTCTTTGAGCCAAGGCAGCTCGGCTTTGAGCTGCGTCAGGGCTTTACTGCAGGTGTTATAGGTTAAGCCCTTCCCGGTTTGTTTATAGGTCTTTTCCCAACAGTCTAAAAAATGATTGTAGACAAACCGGCTGCATCCAATGGACTTATTGATTTGAACGGCTTGTTCTTCCGTAGGGAAAAGCCGAAACTTAAACGCCTTTTGGATGAGCACAGCCGTTCCTCCTTTTTTGTAAAAAATGGTTACCTTAAATATAGCACAAATGTTCGCTTTTTACAAAAGAAGGGCGTCCTTACTCATGACTGAAGTCACGAGTGTGCGGACGCAGGAAATCAATTCTGTACGAAGCAATGCATTAGCGGCAATCGCTGTTCAGCGAGAATTCGGCAGCCTCTCAAATTATCTATGGACTTATGTTGATCATCAACCGATCATATCGAATTGGCGTAACGAAGGCCAAATACCCTCTCAGACGAATCTGTCAAAAAAAATAAGTAAGGATTTAAAGAAAAAGGGTTTTAAATTCGTTGGACCCGTGACGATCTATTCGTTTATGCAGGCAATTGGTTTGGTAGATGATCACGTGGCAAACTGCTCCTGTCATACGAAAAACAGACTTTGCAATTCGGAGTGATGCGTTGTGCAAATGAACAGACTGTTTGCGATCGTCTATATTTTGCTTGATAAAAAGAAGGTAACAGCTAAGGAGCTGTCTGCTCATTTCGACGTGTCTGTTCGGACAATCTATCGTGATCTTGATCTGTTATCAGCGTCCGGGATACCCATTTATACGGATCGAGGAAAGGGCGGCGGAATTCGCCTTCTTGAAAATTTTGTGTTCAATAAAGCGCTTCTTTCCGAACAGGAGCAGAATGAAGTATTGATGAGCTTGCAAAGTCTTAGCGCCCTGAAAGTTCCTGATATCGATTCGGTGCTTAATAAACTAAGCACACTCTTTAGCAAGCAAAGCGCGAATTGGATTGCTATTGATTTTTCTCACTGGGGTAATAGTGAAGACGAAAAGCAAAAGTTTGCCGAGTTAAAAGCAGCCATTTTGATGCGCAAGTTAGTGATTTTTGATTATTTTAGTTCGTACAACGAGAAGACGCGGAGAGCAGTTGAACCTCTAAAGATCGTTTTCAAAGGCCAAAGTTGGTATCTTTACGGTTATTGCCGCCTGAAACAAGATTTTAGGATTTTTAAAATAACGCGAATGAAAAATCTCAATACGTTGAATCAATCCTTTGAAAGGGAAGTTCCAAACAATATTTGGAGTCAGTTCAAATTGGATCAAACCAGAGAGGTCACACTCCAAATTAAATTTGATAAAGCGGTTGCTTACAGGGTCTACGATGAATTCGATCCGACATGCATTCAGAAACATGAAAATGGGAATTTTACAGTTACCGTGACTTTTCCTGAAAATGAGTGGGTTTATGGCTATATCTTGTCCTATGGCTGCCACGCTGAGGTCTTAGAACCAAAACGTATTCGGGAACTTATAAAAAGAAGATTTAAAGAAGGATTAAATCGGTATCTATAATAGGACAGACAGCTGTCATATTAATGCTGCTATACTGAGTGCATCATTGGACGAAGCGAGGTATAGACGATGAATTATGAAGTTGTGCAGTTAGAGGAAAAAACGGTAGCCGGGCTGAAAATCCGAACAAGCAATCATAACCCGAATATGGTGAGAGACATCGGAGCGTTGTGGGAAAAATTTCTTGGGGGCGGTGTGTATCAAACGATACCCATGAAAGAAAACGAGAACACAATAGGTCTCTATACAAATTATGAGAGCGATGTGAATGGCGCGTATGACGTGATGGTGTGCTGTGAGGTGGAAGAAACAAAAGGGCTCGCTGAAAATATTTTCGCACAGACCATTTCTGCGGGAAGCTACGCCAAGTTCATTGTGCGTGGGAATGTTCAAACTGCTGTCGGAGCCTTTTGGGCGGAGCTTTGGTCTATGGATTTAGACAGAAAATACAGCGGTGATTTTGAAGAATATCAGAGCGGATTTGACAAGGATCATGCTGAAATACATGTGTACATCTCGCTAAATGAATTCGGAGGGAATCATGGATAAAGTAGACTACAAGAAAGATTTTAAAGAATTGTATCTGCCCAAACAAAAACCGGTCATTGTGCGTGTTCCCAAGATTGATTATTTCATGATTGAGGGCAGTGGGGATCCTAATAATGAACCATTCGCTCAAGTAACTGCCGCTCTTTACAGTCTCAGTTATGCGGTAAAAATGTCCTATAAAAGCAAGCTGGTTCCTGAAGGTTATTATGATTATGTCGTTTTTCCGCTTGAAGGCGTTTGGAATCTGGTGGATAAAACCTTGCCGTCGACTGTAAAAAGTAATTTTAAATATACCTTGATGATTCGCCAGCCCGACTTTCTTACGACTGAATTATTTGAGCGATTTTTATCTGAGACGAAAAAGAAGAAACCGAATCCTTTTTTAGACCAAGTGACGTTTTCGACACTCGAAGAAGGACTATGCTGTCAGATCCTTCACAAAGGGAGCTATGATGACGAGCCGGAAAGTTTTAAGCGGATGGCTGAATTTTGCAGTGAACAAGGCTATCGGAGAGTCTCCAAAACACATCGCGAGATTTATCTGTCGGATCCACGGAGGACTGAGTCTGAAAAACTAAAGACGGTTCTTCGGTATCCGGTTGAAAAAATAACTAGTTAAAACATAGAGGCGTTTAAAATGGTAAAGGTTACGCGTTTTCTGGAAAATCCGCTGATTTGTCCTGAAGAGGTCAAACCGTATCATGATGGCTATGAAGTGATTGGCACCTTTAATGCTGGCGTGGCAGAGTATCAGGGAGAAACACTGCTGCTGCTAAGAGTTGCGGAACGTCCGATCGTCCATGATCCTAAATCGTGCCCTCTCCTTTTTATGACGTGGCTCAGCAAAAAATCCGAGTTGTCAATTATTGTCGAAATGATCCAGCATACAATTTCGAAGACAGTCGAACGATCCGTCCCTCGAACAATCTGGATACATTTGTCGGTCTCACCTCATTGTCCTACCTTCGACTGGCGCGAAGTCAAGATGGACATCACTTCACGGTGGATGACAAGCCGTTCATTTATCCGTCGAATCGTTATCAGACGTTCGGTATTGAAGATCCGCGCATAACACAAATTGGAACGACGTACCTCATTTATTTTAGTGCCGTTTCGCCGCTCGGCATTGGCGATTATTTGGTGACGACAAAGGATTTTAGGTCATACGAGGATCACGGTCTCATCTTTTCACCAGAAAATAAGGATGTTGTCATTTTCCCCGAAAAGATTCATGGCCTTTACTATGCGCTGCACCGTCCTTCTTTGAAGAGCGTCGGTAACCCGGAGATTTGGATCGCAGAGTCGACTAATCTCAAGCATTGGGGCAATCATCGCCATCTGCTCGGCGTACGCGAACATTTTTGGGATGAAAGCAGAATCGGAGCCGGAGCCGTACCCATTAGGACCAAGAGCGGGTGGCTGGAAATCTATCATGGCATGGATGCGCAAAGCCGCTACTGTCTCGGCGCGCTGTTGCTTGATCCGGACGATCCTTCGCGGATCATTGCCCAAACAGCCGAACCGATCCTTGAACCGGAGGCAGACTATGAGAAGCATGGCTTTTTTGGAGCGGTTGTCTTTACTTGCGGCGGCGTTGTCCAAGGATCTAAGCTGCGGCTTTATTACGGAGCTTCTGATTGCGCAATGGCCGGTGCGGAATTGGACCTTAATGAAATTTTGGGGGAGCTTGAGAAAGTGCCGCGCAGCACTTAAAAAATCGGCAACGCACGAAAAGAGGTGGCCAATGCACGAAAAGTCTGGTCCAATGCACGAAAACAGTGATCCAATGCACGAAAATCGAGGATCAATGCATGAAACGAAGATAGAGATCAAGCCATGCACGAAAACAGCGATCCAATACACGAAAAGTCTGGTTCCATGCACGAAAACAGGCAGCCAGTGCACGAAAATCGAGGATCAATGCATGAAACGGAGATAGAGATCAAGCCATGTGCGAAAACAGCGATCCAACGCACGAAAAATCTGGTTCAACGCACGAAAAAAGGTGGCCAATGCACGAAAATCGAGGATCAATGCACGAAACGGAGATAGAGATCAAGCCATGTGCGAAAACAGCGATCCAACGCACGAAAAATCTGGTTCAATGCACGAAAACAGGTGGTCAATGCACGAAAATCGAGGATCAATGCATGAAACGAAGATAGAGATCAAGCCATGCACGAAAACAGCGATCCAATGCACGAAAAGTCTGGTTCAATGCACGAAAACAGCGATCCAATGCACGAAAAATCTGGTTCCATGCACGAAAAAAGGTGGCCAATGCACGAAAATCGCGGATCAATGCATGAAACGGAGATAGAGATCAAGCCATGCACAAACGACGATGCGGGGATGATCATGTGTTTTATTAATGCGGCAAGTAGTGAAAAATCCGCAGTAACGTTGATCGATACAGAGGCAGCGTGAGTGCTATAATAGCTTCAGTTACTAACTGAGGAGTTTTGTGGATGAAAAACAATCAATTTGCACGAATAAGTGCCGATCACCAAACAGTGGTCGAAGAACTGCAACGGATTCATTTTCTAGATGATCAAATTAACCATGCATCGACGCCAGCTGCCTATCGTTTGCTGCTCAGAAAAGCATTTTTAAAGGTTCGGGGCGAGCATGAATTTGATATGAAACTGCGAAACTATTTAGCAACCCCCAATACCGATCTCAAAGACTACTTGGATGCCGGAGAACCGATTACGGCGGAAGTTTTCTATTTAGTTGCGTTGCAGCTGTGCGGATTTTTGCCGGGGGATGATTTTTCGATTACTGATCCGGTTACTGCAATGAAAAAAATACAGCTGCCGATGCTTGAAGCCACGGGTGCATGGACGAAAGAGCAGATCTTGGACGCTTGGTATTTGCTGCTGACATCGCACACTAAAGATGGTCAGACATTCTTGGATCTGTTGACGAGTCAAGGCTATTTTGTTCCATTTTATGACCTGTCCGCGCAGCAGAAGCCACTCTTTTTTAACGGCAAATCTCAAGCGGTATTTGACACAGCCAAGCTGATTCGTGAGGTTGTTTATGTGGAGTCTTCTGTGGATTCGGATCGTGACGGGAAACGGGATCTGCTGAAGGTTCAAATCATACGTCCGGCGGATACGGAAAATGGATTGAAAGTTCCGGCACTTTTTACAGCCAGCCCCTACAATCAAGATACAAATGATGAAGCCGGGGAAAAAGCGATGCACAATGTCCATGTACCGCTGACCGAAAAGCAGCCGAATGACCTCAGCTACGAGGATATTGCCTATAATGATGAGAAGCCGCAACTGCCTGCTCCTCGTCCGATCAATGGGGAAACAAACTATGCGACGGAGACGTTCAGTCGTGAATATTCCTATACATTGAATGATTATTTCTTGGCGCGAGGATTTGCGGCAGTCTACTCTGCCGGTATTGGTACGCTCGATTCAGACGGCATTCAAACATGCGGCGATCCGCAGCAGACTGAAGCCACAATTGACGTGATTGAATGGCTGAATGGCAAGCGCCGCGCGTTTACCAATCGCACGGATAACATCGCGATCACCGCGTGGTGGTGCAACGGTTCCGTGGCGATGACCGGCCGCTCCTATCTGGGCACCTTGGCGACCGCTGCCGCCACAACCGGAGTTGAGGGACTAAAGACGATTATTTCCGAAGCGGCGATCTCTTCGTGGTACGGCTATTACCGCGAAGGTGGGTTAATGATTGCCCCAGATGGTTTTCCCGGTGAAGACGCCGATGTTCTGGCGATTGAAACAATGAGTCGGATGAAAGCCGCTGCTGATTATCATCTGCACATTAAAGATTATTTTGACAAGCAGATGGAGAAGATGGCATGCGACATGGAGCGTGAATCCGGTAATTATAATACATTTTGGGATGCGCGCAATTACCTTAAAAAGGTAAAGAACATTAAATGCGATGTGCTGATGATTCACGGACTGAATGACTGGAATGTGAAGCCGGGTCAGGTGGAGCAACTGTGGCAGGCACTAAGGGATGTGCCGGTATCGAAGAAAATCATTCTGCATCAAGGGCAGCATATCTATATTAATGCCTTTCGCTCGATTGATTACACGGACATGATCAACCTGTGGATCAGCCACGAACTCTATGGAATTCAGAACGGGGCGAAGGAATTTCTGCCTAATGTGATCGTGCAAGACAATGTGACTCCGGAAACATGGACGGCTTATCACGATTGGTCTGAACCGGGCGCAGCGAAGGAAATTTATCATTTCGCTTCTGGAAAACTCGTTTCAACTTCGACGACTCCTGAAGTGCTGTCCTTTAAAGATAGTCTTCCAAAGAACACGTTTGATCGTTATGCAGCGCACCATGATCAATGGGCACAGGACATTCTTGCAGAGGAACGGAATGCTTTGAGTGAAAACCGACTGCTGTTCAAAACAGATCCGGTGAATGAGGACAGGATCATTGATGGTCGAGCACGTGTTCATGTTCAGGTGGCCTCAAACCAATCCTTTGGTATGCTGAGTTTTCAACTGGTCGATTACAGGGACGCAAAACGGTTTAACGTTTCGCCGACACCGAATTCGATGAGAAAAATCGACTTGGGGTATCATTGGCGCGAGGATCAGCTTCGTGAATTCACCCTGGCTGCGTTTGCCTCACCGTTTAAGATGATTTCAAAGGGGCATATCAACCTGCAAAATCGAGAAAATACATGGAAGGTTGACGCATTAAACCCAGATCAGTTCTATGATATCGATGTAGAATTACAGCCGACGTTCCACCGACTAGCCGACGGACATCAACTTGGACTTGTTGTTTATGCGACTGACTTTGGGATGACGGTGCTCGGCAATCAGGACTTGCGCTATTCCTTACAATTAAACGGCTGCCGGTTAGATGTGCCTTTTCGGTAAGAAGGAGGATCTGCATGGACATAAACATTTTGCTTTTTCCCGATTTTGAAACACTGGACGCCTTTGGTCCGGTTGAAGTATTGGGAAGAATCAGCGATTATGCGCTCCATTTTGTGTCAATGGACGGCGGGACGGTGACCAGCAGGCAGAAGACGCCGATTATGACCAAACCGATTGATCACACCAATGCAAGTGGTATCCTTCTGATTCCGGGTGGACAAGGTACGCGCCCGCTCGTTCACGATGAAGATTTTATAGAAAAATTAAAGCATGCGGCAGAACAGGCAACCAATTGCTTAACCGTGTGCACCGGATCGGCACTTTTGGCACGGACAGGACTGCTTGACGGCCGAAAAGCGACATCCAACAAAATCGCTTTTGATTGGGTGAAAAATGTAAACCCGGCGGTACACTGGGTGGAGCGCGCTCGGTGGGTTACGGATGGGAAGTATTACACGTCGTCCGGCGTCTCAGCGGGAATTGATATGACTCTGGGTTTCATCGCCGATCAATTCGGCTCCGATCAGGCTTCTGATATTGCTCACGGTATTGAATATGTCTGGAACAACGACAAATCCAACGATCCATTTGCAAGTAAGAAGTAGTCATTTGTATCAATAAATTTTCTGATGCGTTGTTTGACAAGAGCAAACAAATTGAGTACATTGAAAGTAATCGAATGAACGGAAAGGGTGAACCAAGGGCCGATGAAAAACTAATCCTATTTTTTGAAACCGCCAGTTGAAGGTACTGTGAAGCAGGGATACCGCACTGCAGTCATGCCTTCAAACGGAGTTCAGAATAGGATTGGTGATTTGTAGTCGGCTCGAGAAGACCCGGTGTCTTTTTGGTATTCGCCTATACTTACAGCCTCCTAATCTGAACAACAGATAGGGGGCTTTTTTGTATCCCCCTGACTATGAAAAAATGGGGATGATTTTGTGATCTTGTTAGAAGCTTTGCACATAAAACATTACATTAAGGACCGTTTGTTACTCGATATCGATCAGCTGCATATCCATCAAAAGGATCGAATTGCACTCGTTGGACGAAACGGGTGCGGGAAAACAACACTGCTCAACATCTTAGTGCAGAAAATCGTACCTGAAGAAGGAACCATTATTCAGCATGCGTCGTGTGAACTGCTGCCGCAGTTGAAGCGCACGGATACGACCAAAAGCGGTGGGGAAGTGACGCAAGAATATATCCAAGAAGCTCTGGTGCGGGATCCGGAGTTGCTGCTTGCGGACGAACCAACGACCAATCTGGATACGGATCATATTGAGTGGCTGGAGAAGAAGCTGAAGGCATGGCAAGGTGCACTGGTTATCGTCTCGCACGACCGCGCCTTTTTGGACGCGCTTTGCACAACACTATGGGAGATCAATGACAGCAAGATAAACGTATATAGAGGCAATTACAGTGATTACGAGCAGCAAAAAGAGACAGAGCTGGCTAAGGAACAGGCAGCCTATGAAAACTATGAAAAAAAGAAGAAGCAATTGGAAGACGCTTTGAAATTAAAAGAGAAAAAGGCGGAACGGGCGACAAAAAAGCCAAAAAACTTAAGTGGCTCCGAAGCACGAATTACAGGAGCAAAGCCGTACTTTGCCAAAAAACAAAAGAAATTGCAGGGAGCGGCGAACGCAATTGAAACGCGGCTGGAAAAGCTTGAGAAAGTAGAAAAGGTTAAAGAACAACAGCCGCTTAAGATGAATTTGCCCAACGCAGAAACATTTAAGGGTCGGATTATTCTCCGTGCGGAAGGTGTGTCTGCACAATTCGGCGAGCGTCGCCTTTGGCATAAAGCAAGCTTCTTTGTTCACGGGGGCGATAAGCTCGCCATCATTGGTCCCAACGGCAGTGGAAAGACGACGTTAATCAAGAAGATCATCAATCAGGAACCTGGGCTAACACTGTCTCCATCTGTGAAGATCGCCTACTTCAGTCAGAATCTCAACATCCTGGATGAAGAGAAATCAATCATCGAAAATGTCCGAGCAACATCAAAACAGGAAGAAACGCTGAGCCGAACGGTGCTGGCACGTATGCATTTTTTCCAGGATGATGTTTACAAGCCGGTCGGTGTATTGAGCGGCGGTGAGCGGGTAAAAGTTGCGTTAACCAAGCTCTTTCTAAGCGATATGAATACGCTGATTCTCGATGAACCGACAAATTATCTTGACATGGAAACGGTCACCGCGTTGGAATCGCTGCTCAAAGAGTATGAGGGAAGCGTGATCTTCGTTTCCCATGACCGCCGATTTATTGAAAATGTGGCCACCCGGATAGTGGAAATCCGCAATCAACAAATTCGAGTGTTTGAAGGAACTTACCGCCAACTCAAAATTGACAAACCGAAAAAGAAACGAGACCTCGAAAAGGACAGACGGCTCGTACTCGACACAAAAATAGCAGCGGTGCTCAGTCGATTAAGTATTGAACCATCTGAAGAACTGGAAAGAGAATTTCAAGAGCTGTTGAAAGAAAAAAGGGGCCTGGATCATTAAAAAATAAAAGCCGATGATTTCTTCATTCAGGAGAAATCGTCGGCTTTTGTTGCTCCAAGATAAGAAAGTATAAGATTTTTCCCGCCAATACGACGATAAGGTCATGGGCTGCTGATTTCCCATCCGCACGGGTCTGTTGAGCGATCAGGTAAACCGCCTAGTATGATAAATAGACGGAGAAATTCCGCTTAATTCGAAAATGAACGAGAAAATAGCGTAAATAGACGGAGAAATTCCGCCTATCGAATGAAAATACGTGAAAATGAAGGGCTTTTCGGTGAATAAGCGGAAAAATTACCCTTATTTACCGGCGAAACAGGCGCCATGATGCAAATAACCGGAATATCTCCGCTTATTTTACTTGTTCCTTAATGAAGGACCAGGATGCTGAATGCAACGCGAAAGCCACCGCATCCCGCGGAAGTAAAGACCGGGCGCTTTTTGCCTGGCTTTTCTTATTCTTTCTCTTCAGATGGCTTTTCCGTATCGGATGTGTCTGCCGACGTTATGATTTTAGGTACATCGGGCCTTTCATGTCCATATAAATTAACGTAAAGTGCATCAATTTCTTCACCAGTGAGGTCGCCATGTGTCAATAGTTCTCTGGAAATGGCATGAACAAATTCAGTGTGGTCTTCAATTAATGACTTCACTTGGCTCATCTGATCGTTCAGCAGTTTATTGATTTTCGGACGAAGCTGCTTGAGCGCATCCTGCTGTGATCCGGTTGAGAGCCAGCTGAACAGTTCATCGCTCATGCCGACCGCTCCAATGTAGGCACCGGCAAGCTGGGTCGCTTGCTGCAGGTCGGATGTGACACCGTTTAGTTTTTTTCCTAAAAAAAGTTCTTCGGAAGCACGCGAGGCTAGGCACACTTGAATTTCCGCCAGCATCTCGCTGTCGCTCTGATTGTAGCGCTCATGAGTCGGTTTTGTTGCCGCAAGACCAAGTGCGCTGCCGCGGCGAATGATGGTGACCTTCCAAACGCGTTCATGCGGCTTCAGCAAGTACTGGGCAACCGCATGGCCTGCCTCATGATAGGCAACGTTCCGTTTTTCATCGTCGCTCATTGAGCGGAGCGGCTGTTTCAGCCCCCATTCATAGGTTTCCATGGCCGCTCTAAAATCTTCATAACTTGCACTGTGTGCACCGCGTTGATGCGCGAGGACAATTGCTTCGTTCACAATATGTTTGATTTGTGCCGGACTGTAGCCAATGGTGTCTAATGCCGCTTTTTGCGGAGTCAAGGTACTGTCCCGGTTGACTTTCTGGAGGTAATAATCAAACACATCGACACGGCCGTCATAATCGGGTGGATAAACCCACAGTTTGCGGTCAAAGCGGCCGGGACGAAGCAATGCGGAATCCAGCACGTCCGGCAAATTGGTTGCACCGATGGTCAGAACAGCGCGGCGCTCTGCTTTTTTGTGCCGGAGTCCAAGCGCGCGGAACAGCTTGGCAAATCGTGAATGATCAATATTCGGCGGATCCATTTGCAGCAGAAGTTCGTTGAGCAGTCCGGATCCCCCCATGCCAAGCATCCCGCCAAGTCCACCGCCGCCTCCGTTTGCTTGCCGCGACATGCCGATCGCGTCAATCTCATCGATGAAAATAATGCAGGCACCATAGGTTTTTGCTAGCCGCCGAGCTTTCTTATAGAGGCTCATCACTTTAAGATTGCCAACACCGAAGAACATATTTTGAAAGCTTGGCGCTGAAGCATAGGCGAAAGGAACCTGAGCCTCGTTCGCGACAACCTGTGCGAGGTAAGACTTTCCTGTCCCCGGAGGACCGCAAAGCAGCATCCCGCGGATGGCCTGACCGCCCATTTTTTTGAAATCTTTGACACCCCTGAGCAAGGTGACAATGCGTTTGGCGTTCTCAACGACCTCAGGATTTCCTCGGTAATCATTCCAGCTCGATCCAGTTTCTCCGGGCATGATCCAATAGGTTCTTCCTCTGGCAAGGAACCAAAAGAGGGCAACAAATTGAATGATCATAAAGAGTACGGCAAAGAACAATTGAAAAATCAGGTTAAATGCCGTCATAGCGACATTTTGGGCGACCTGTCCTCCTGCCCAAATCGCTGTGGCAATGGCCGCTGCAATGATGAAGAAAATCAATACTTTTCGCCACATGAGCCAGCGATATTTTTTCATAGTCTCACTCCTTAACTGTTTTTTCGTTCGTCCATTCTCAAGGAATGAGATTAGATCACTTCGATTGAAGAGACGCTGAAACGAGGCGAAATAAAGCCGGAATTCAGGCGTCAATTTATTATAATTGTAATAGATTAAAAAATAATTAACACTATTTTGAATTAAAATAGATGACTGCCAAAATCATTTGAATAGTATCAAGTAGTATTGGGCGAAAAAATGATAGTGGACGAAGCGGTTGCAAATAGTTAAAGTAAAATAATAATAGAGCGTAAAAGTGTTAACCATCAAAGATCTACTGCGGACAATCTTACTGTTTTCTGATCATTAAATAGGCTTTCAAATCCCTCCTTTAAGCGTTTAATTCTTAAATCATTCACATTTTAAAATTTTTAATCATGAATTCAAATCCAGTTTTGCCAATTCTACAGTATAAGGAAGCGACTTGATGAAAAATAGAATAATCAATACGCTAAATATTCTATGGTTACAGTTACTACGTCAACCTTTATTCTTGGTTCTTTTGCTAGGTGGAATGATTTATGAGGGGCTGGGTTTACATCAGATTGTTAACCCAGGAGAATTTATGCCTAGGTCTAGTTTCTTGGTCCAGGGGGGAATACTTGCCTTTCTTTTCATTGGAATCTGGATTGTGCGAATCGATACCGCTCATCGTCTTGACGATCTCTATCTCAGTATACATCACGCTTTTGTTCCAAGGCTATTTGCAAAATGGATCTTTGGCGCGTTCATTTCGTTCTTTGTTGGGATCATTTTACACATAGAGTATGCCATTGTTTATTTGGCTGAGGGCTTTTCGTTTAATCATCTGTTCTTCAGTGCTTTTCTCTATGTCATGCTTTACTTTTCTTTTACCTTTTATATTAGTTATTTGCTCGGCTTTATGCTTGCTTTTCTGACAAAAGATCGGGTGGTTTATCTTTATTCAATCATTATTTGGGGATTGATCGGACCGGCAAATTTTATTTTTCTTGGACGAACACTTCAACGGGCTGCGGAAATTTTAAATCTTGGAGAACCGAATCCAACCATTGGTTATGATGGCCTTTATGGGTTTGCTATTGACAGTGTTTATTGGCAAAAACACCTTTTATGGTTAGTTATTCTTCTTGGAATTTTTCTGATCTCTCTCTCATTAAAGTACCGTGTATTTACACGAAGAAAAACAAAGGTGCTTGTGATTAGTTTAAGTGTCATCGTATTAGTTCTCACGATTCCTTTGAACCTGGATCGACAGGTTTATTCAGCTGGCGACGCACGCACAAAGCCAAGAGAAATGGTGGAACAAAACTATTACTCAAAGAAACAAGTAGTTCCAAAACAGTATAATATAAGAGCGACTTCATACTCGATAGATCTGCGCGTAAAAAGGTTGATCACTGCACAAGTCAAAATGACACTTAAAAATCAGGAACAACAATCTTTACGTCACGTGGATCTATCTCTCTATCATGGATTTAAGGTCAGCAAAGCCCGTGTTAACAGTCAATCAGCTTCTTTTTTGCAGAAGAAGGATCATCTGCATCTTACGTTGAAAAATAAATGGATACCAGGCCGCAATCTTAAGGTTGAGCTCAACTATCAAGGGCTAAGTTCACCGCTCTTTTATGCGAATGGACAATCCGTTTATCTGCCCTATTATTTTAATTGGCTTCCATCCACACAATTAAGTCCTTCGTTTACGCTCGATAACGGGAATTTAACGCGAATGAATCATCAAAACATGCAAAAGGTCTCTTATGTGCTGCACTATAGGGGCAGAACGCCACTTTATACGAATATTCCGGAACGAACCCATAATTTGTGGTCAGGAAACGCGCGCGGTCTCACACTTGTGTCTGGTGAGGTGCAGAAAGAAAGCCGGAATGGAGAGAGCTACGTTCATACAACAAACTTGAAAAATCCCCAATCGAATGACCTGCATCAACAAACCGAAAAATTTATTGAAACAGCGAAACAGGATTTAGATCTAGGACATCGCGCAGTTCCAAAAACGATTTTTAGAATACCGATTCTTTCCATCTCGGACTTATCTTCCGAAGAGTTTGCTTGGTATACCGATGACACATTGATTGTCAGCGATGCTTCAGAGTATTTATTTAAAGAAGGGCTGGATTCTTATGTGAACTGGCTGGTGCCTGCTATAACTTGGAAATATGATGGTATTCAGGTGAAGGACCCGGATTATGTAAGAGCGTTCGACATGACCTATGCACATCTTTATAATCAATCGGCACGTATTGGTATTGGTAATGACTCAGAAGTATTGGATTGGTATCAAAGTGTAAAGAGTACTGGGGAAAAACAAGAGGTTCTTGAACAATTGTCTCATTGGATGAAGGGACAAGTTGCGAAAAACATAGATACGAGCGTTGCTAAGAAAATAGACTTTTGTCGCTCTTGGTATCGGTTAATGAAATCTGGTGACACTTCGTGGGACTCTTTAAATCAATTGCTTAAGAAAGAAATGGGGAGATCTTAAATGGCTGCATTAAAAATCGACAATATCGTTAAAACATTTGGCAAGAAGCGTGCGCTTGACCATGTCTCATTAGAAATAACCGGTACATTTGGACTCTTAGGACCTAACGGGGCCGGGAAGACAACCTTGATGCGCTTGATTGCTACACTAGATACTCCGGACAGTGGGGAAATAAAATTAAATAGCTTATCTTGGACGCAGCCTCACCAGGTACGGAAATTATTGGGTTATTTGCCGCAACACTTTTCCATTTATAAGTCGCTAAACGTTTATGAAGTCATGAATCATTTTGCTGTCCTGAAAGGAATCAGTGAGAAAGACGAACGCAAGAGGGAAATCGATCGCATTCTGGAAGCCGTTAATTTGCAGGACCAAAAAATCAAAAAGATTCGCGCGCTTTCCGGGGGAATGCTTCGCCGATTAGGTATTGCACAGGCCATTCTCGGTGATCCGAAATTGGTGATCGTTGATGAACCCACAGCCGGTCTTGATGTGCAGGAGCGTGTCCGTTTTTGTAAACTTCTACGACGGTTAGCAGAAAATAGAATTATTATTATATCTACGCATATTGTTGAAGATCTGGAAGCCACTTGTGATCATATTGCCATTATTAATGAGGGAAAAGTGATTACATCAGGGACACGGCGCGAGTTGACGAAACATGCAGACGGACATATTTGGGAAATGGATAGCCCGATGGATGCAGATCCGCCTATTCCTGAACAGGTAATCATTTCAACAGTGCAGCAGGAGGATCATTACCGTATTCGCTTTTACCATGACATGGAACTACCGGGTGCCGGACAAGTGGAACCCAATTTGG
This sequence comes from Sporolactobacillus nakayamae, assembly GCF_900113325.1. Taxonomy (GTDB): domain Bacteria; phylum Bacillota; class Bacilli; order Bacillales; family Sporolactobacillaceae; genus Sporolactobacillus; species Sporolactobacillus nakayamae. Next base: position 15,028 of record NZ_FOOY01000016.1, read on the forward strand.
AAGATGCTTATCTTTATTACATGAAGGAGGCTGATCATGTTTAAGCGAATGGATTGGCCGTTTGAAATAAAGGCAATGGGTTACAATTTCTATGTTTCATTTTGTCCGTTTCTTGTGTTCCTCGCTACGTACTTTTTCGGCGATCAGACGCTTCCCGACACGTTGCTGCACCAAATGGAATTTATTGTTGCTCCTTTTTCAGCATGGTGGACTTCGTTTTTATTTTATGGGTATTTCGAGGAAGGAGGGAGTAATCTCCTGTTCAGTTATCCACTAAAGACCATAGAGCATGGAATTTTCAGGGTACTGCTCTTTTTCTTAGTTTATGCTGCAATGATTTTCGTTTGCAGTTTATTATTGGCAGTGAGGCTTTACAACACGCCATTTATCATCTTGTTCTTTCAATTTGTATCTGAGGCTCTGGTCTACACGTCACTAAGTTTTATGATCATTATTTTATTTAAGCTGATCTGGGTGCCCCTGCTGTTTCTAGGCTCCTATGTTTCAACAGAATATCTGACTGGAGGGCAAATCATTCCCTACTACCATGTGATGGTATTTCAGCCTGCGTCCATTCACGCCAGTGTTTTACCGCAAACGTTAATTAATCTTGGCATCTCACTCATTTTTTTCTTAGCTGGTCATTACTATTTAAAATATAAACTGCATGTTTAAATCTCATGAAAGCAGATGGAATTTACTTTGCTCCTGCATTCTTTTCTTATGGTATCTGCCCAATGTGCTTACGCTGATTCCCAGCATAAAATCTGCACGAGTTCGCATTTATAAATTCTCATATGAAGCCTATTAAACTTGATATTAAACTGATAGAATATAGGTACATTGAGAACAGCTCATGGGCGGAGCCATACCTTCTTGTTGCCACGTTGTGTCTTACGTATACGACAGAGCACAGAAGGGAGGTAACTTTTGTTTATTATGAGTGCGGTTGTTGTTATCAGCTTGATTGCCGTAATAATAAGTCTTCTGGCTTTATTGTTCACTGGCGGAAATTTCCTGCTGAATTTACTCGACCATATCCAAAAGGACAAAAAATAATCCGCTCACTGAGTTTCCCGACCCTGAGCAGATTATCCTTTGGATATGAAGTTATATAGGTAACGGCACTGCTCTTGACGCAGGTTCTTGGTGTTCAAAGCATTTCCTAATCAGCGGTTCCGGTGTTCCGGCACTAGTTCCGCTGATTAAATTTATGCCGTCATTTCTTAAGTTTATACATGTAACTAACTTTTATACACGTAATTAGTCTCTGTATATATATAACTCTTTGTATACGCAAAATATAATTCAAATTCTGTTCCATTCTTGGTAGAAAAAATGGGCACGAAATAGAGAGTCCAAATGCTTACTTAATAAGTAAACTATATCCTACAGATAGAATACTATTAACTATTTGCATAGTCAATAGTCCACCAATGATAGGAACTTTGTAACCTTTTAAAAAAAGTTCCAATTCAAATACTTATTCTGTGTTTGTTATTCTGTAAGTTTCTAGACGTCTTTATATTAAACTTTTTGAGACATTCAGCAATCCCATTTTTGACCGTAGATCGTTCAAATTTTTAGGGTGTATACATCCAATCTTTAGATAATCCTTCGCTCTCAGTGTCTCATAATGAATCTATGGAAAATTCATTAGATAATCTTCAAATTCTACTCCAGTTTTTTTAAAATATGTTATCCATTTTACCAAAAAGCATCCTTCTGTGTTATTTTAATTTTATGAGAATAATTTTTTTGCACCTTAGAATGGGAGGAAACAGCGTTGAAGTATTCAAATAAAGTGGCGGCGATTCAGTCTTCGCCGATTCGAGATATGATGGTGCGTGCGGCACGGATTGACGATGTGATTTCTTTTGCGGTTGGCGAACCGGATTTTAGTTCAGCACCAAATGTTATTGAGGCAGCTAAGCGGTCCCTTGACGAAGGCGAAACGAAATATGCGCCCGGAGCAGGCATGACCAGACTCAGAGAGGCCTATGTGAACTATTTAGAGAAGACAATCGGTGTTTCCTATGTCGCGGAAAATTGTCTTGTGACTACAGGGGGCATGGGCGCTCTTTTTCTCGGCTTAACCACACTAGTAAACCCCGGCGATGAGGTCATCTTCAGTTCGCCTTATTGGACCAACTACGGTCAACAAATCGTCCTTTGCGGAGGTACCCCGGTTTGTGTCGATGTAACAGAAGAAAATGAGTTCAACATGTCGGCGGATGATCTGCGCCGAACAATCACGCCAAAATCGAAAGTGATTCTGCTTAATTCGCCGAGCAATCCGACAGGCAGTGTGATGGATAAGCAATCGCTCCGCGAGATCGCAGAAATTGCAAAGGAACATGATCTTTTTGTCATTAGTGACGAAGTGTATCGCCACATTCTGTTCGATCACCAAGAATACACGAGCATTGCTTCTTTCCCTGGCATGAAGGAACGCACGCTCATCGTGGACAGCTGTTCGAAAACACATGCGATGACCGGATTTCGTGTCGGTTTTGCCACCGGTCCTGTCGACTTGATTAGTGAAATGACCAAAATTACTGAGGACATCTGGAGCTGTGTCAACTCTTCTGCCCAATATGCCGCGATTGAAGCCTTGTCGAACGGAGCAAAGTACCGGGAAATGATGGTCAAGGAATACGAAAAGCGGCGCAACTATATTTATGATCGAATTAACTCAATTGATCGAATTTCCTGCATCAAGCCGATGGGCGCGTTCTACATCTTTGCAAACATAAAAAATACAGGCCTTTCCGCCAAGAAATTCTGCGACCGTCTTTTGGACGAGCAGCATGTTGCTGTGGTTCCGGGAGACAATTTCGGCAGCAACGCTTCCGGATATGTCCGCATCTCCTATGCCACATCCATGGAGAAAATTAAGGAAGGCATGGATCGGATCGAGAAGTTTATTGAGAGCTTGTGAATCTCAAAAATCGGGCATGGTCCGTTAATGGGAAAATGAGGTGCATAATATGGAAATGGCGCTTGTTACGGGCGTATCTAAAGGACTTGGGTTTCAAATTAGCAAGATTCTAACTGAACAGAATATAGAAGTGATTGGTTTGTCTCGGAGCACCAATGAAAAGGTGCAAAGTCTGATCACAAACAGCAAGGGTCGCTATTCACACATCTCAGCCGATCTAACTCATTTGGACGATATTGAATCGCTCATGAAGCGGGTGTGCGAGCGGATTGCTGACGCGAAACCACATAAATTATATGTGGTGAATAACGCGAGCATGGTCGAACCTATTGAGCGTGTAGGTTTTTTAGATCATCACGCGATTCAAAAGGCGGTTCAATTAAATCTTCTGGCACCAATGCTGATCAACAATACACTTTTGAAAGAATTAAGGAATGAAGCGGTTGAGGTAATTATTGTAAATGTAACCTCAGGTGCGGCTGAACGTCCCATTCATGGATGGAGTGTTTATAATGCGACAAAAGCGGCGGTTAATATGCACACAGAAGTCGCGGGTCTAGAACAAGAAAATACAAACGGATCAAATAAAATCGTGGCGTTCAGCCCTGGTATCATGGATACAGAAATGCAAGGCACGATCAGAAGCGCTGAAGAGGACGCGTTTGCGGACATCAACACATTCTTAGGGTTTAAAACTAATGGAAAGCTTCGGCAACCAAGTGATGTGGCGAAGGCTTTGGTTGGCCTGATTTTGAATGAACAATTACAGAACGGAAAAATCTATCATGTAGATGAACTCATCTAAGGGATGTCTTTTTATTTGAAAAAGGTGTAAAAAAAGTTTGCTTCTTTTTCAGAAATAAGAAATAATAGGAGTACATTTTCAGACATTTACTAAAAGTAGGGGTTGCCGGAATCATGAAGGTCGTTAAATTTGGCGGAAGCTCACTCGCTTCCGGAGCACAAGTCGAGAAAGTCTATCATATTATCGCATCTGATCCTGACCGGAAAATTGTGGTTGTTTCAGCTCCGGGAAAGCGGTATTCAGATGATATAAAAGTCACGGATTTGTTGATTAGCTGCGCAGAAAAATATCTTAACGGTGAAGATGCAAGTGGGCTTGTTGAAACCATTATCAGCAGGTACAAAAGTATTGCTGAAGAATTGAATCTTTCAAACGCTATTATCAATAAGATATCGGATGATCTATTGACCTTGCTGAGTGGTGACAAAACCAATCCGGCATCGTTTATCGAGGCGGTGAAAGCTAGCGGCGAGGACAATAACGCTAAGCTGGTTGCGGCTGCCTTCAAACATAAAGGAATGGACGCGCATTATGTGTCTCCGAAAGAAGCGGGGCTTTTGGTAAGCAACGATCCGGGAAATGCGCGCGTATTGCCTGAATCGTATCAGCGTTTATATGCGTTAAGAGATCAGCCCGACGTTATTGTGTTTCCCGGATTTTTCGGCTATAACACGGATGGTGAAGTCGTAACCTTCTCGCGCAGCGGCTCGGATATTACCGGTTCGATTCTGGCGAATGGCGTTAAAGCCGATATCTATGAGAATTTTACAGATGTTGATGCGGTTTACGCAGTCAATCCGCATATTGTTGAGAACCCGAAAGAAATTCGTGAGTTGACTTACCGAGAAATGAGAGAGTTATCATACTGCGGCTTTTCGGTTTTTCATGACGAAGCGCTTATTCCCGCGTTTCGTGCAAGTATTCCGGTTAATGTCAAAAATACAAATAACCCTGAGGCACCCGGTACGCTTATTATGAGTGCTAGGGAGAATAGAAACGGGCCGGTCGTGGGTATTGCTAGTGATGATAAATTCAGCAGTATCTATGTCGGCAAATACATGATGAATAAAGAAATCGGCTTCGGACGGAAAATCTTATTAATCTTAGAGGAATTTGGCTTATCTTTTGAACACATTCCTTCAGGTATTGATGATATTACGATCATTGTCAGGCAGAATCAGTTAAATGAAAAAATAGAGCAAGGCATTGTAGAAAGAATCAAAAACGATCTTGATGCGGATGAAGTAAGGATTGAACATAACCTGGCGCTGATCATGCTTGTGGGTGAAGGAATGCGTCAAGAGGTTGGAACGGCGGCAAGAGCGTCAAAAGCATTGGCCGAAGCGAATATCAATATTGAAATGATTAACCAAGGCTCATCCGAGACGAGCATGATGTTCGGTGTGAAAGAAACGGTTGAGAAAAAAGCCGTACGAGCGCTTTATGAAGAATTTTTTGCGTCTGTAAGAGTATAAAAAAGATAATTAAACAAGGTAAATGGATTTAGGCAGATAGGCATAAAAACAGTATTGGGAGAGGCTCCTTTTGGGGACTCTCCCTTTATCTGTTTACGGATCATTTTATCGGGGACGCTATAACCGAAAATGAGCGTTTTGGTTGCACAATAAATAAGTGTATCATAATATAAGTGTACGGAAATATAAACGGAGGCGAATATATGGTAACCGAACTGGAACGTGTATCTGAACTTTCTTCTTTGCTAAAGCTTCTTGGTGATAAAACACGGCTAACCCTCCTTTCTTATTTAAAGCACAAAGAGTTGTGTGTGTGTGAATTAGTGGACGTATTGAACGTTTCTCAACCGGCGATTAGTCAGCACCTCAAAAAGCTGAGGCTCGCAGGGATTATTCAGGAACGGAAACAGGGGACATGGGTCTATTACAGCTTGAATGAAAACATACCGAATTACGTGTCCGTAATTATTGATGCCCTGCCGGATCAAAAGGTCGAAGGCTGCGGAAATCTGGAATGTTGTTAATTGAATCGACTGTCTGCAGCTGATACAGACCAAGTAAAAACCAAAAACGGAAGGACCAGTGACGATGACCAAAAAAATCATTTACTTTCTCTGCACGGGTAATTCCTGCCGCAGCCAAATGGCCGAAGGGTTCGGAAAAAAATATTTGGGAGAAGATTATGACGTGCGTTCAGCCGGCATTGAAGCCCACGGATTAAACCCAAATGCGGTTAAAGCGTTGAAAGAAGTCGGTGTTGATATTTCGAACCAAACTTCCAAGCTGATTGACCAGGATATTTTAAACCGCGCCTACCTTGTGGTAACGCTTTGTGGTGACGCTGAAGAACGATGCCCAATGACGCCTCCGCATGTGAGACGCGAACATTGGGGGTTTGATGATCCGGCGAAAGCAGAGGGAACCACTGAAGAAAAATGGGCGGTTTTCCAGCGTGTCCGTGACGGGATAGGTAAACGAATCGAACAGTTCGTAAAAGAAGAGAAGGCATTGAACCACTAAATAAGGAGTTGAGCCTTAATGGAAAGGATTCAGATCTTTGAACCGGCAATGTGTTGTTCGACCGGAGTCTGCGGGCCAAGTGTTGACCAGGAACTCATTCGTATTACTGGAGCTGTAGGTAATTTAAGAAAAAACGGATTTAATATTTCGCGCTTTAACTTAACAAGTGATCCAGCAGCTTTTGTTCAAAATCAGGCGATTCATGATCTGTTGGAAGATGAGGGAATGAGTGTTTTGCCCGCAACGATTGCGGATGGAAAGGTTGTTAAAAAGGGAACTTATCCGACCAATCAGGAGCTGGCTGATTGGTCTGGGGTATCCATTGACAAAATTAGCAAAAAGCAGCAGTTTCAGATCAAGCTTAATGTGAGCAAGTAAGGGAAAGAAGGAGATTCTTTTGACTCGTCTATTTCGTCCTCAATCTATGAGATTGACGCCCTTCCTGTTTTTTACTGGAAAAGGTGGTGTTGGTAAAACATCCATTGCCTGTGCAACGGCGGTTGCTTTGGCAGATATGGGAATGAAGGTGCTGCTTGTCAGTACGGATCCTGCTTCCAATTTGCAGGATGTTTTTGGTACGGATCTGACGATGGATAACAAAAAGATACCTGATGTGCCTAATCTATTTGTGTCCAATCTGAATCCGGAAGAAGCAGCCGCGCGATATAGAGAAAAAGTGGTTGGTCCATATCGTGGTATCCTGCCGGATGCAGCTGTTCAGCAAATGGAAGAGCAGCTGTCCGGAAGCTGCACCGTTGAAATTGCTGCTTTTGATGCATTTTCTTCGATGCTAACCGATCAGTCAATCGCTCAATCTTTTGATCATATCCTTTTTGACACAGCACCTACCGGTCATACCTTGCGACTCTTGCAGTTACCGTCCGCCTGGAGCGGATTTCTCAATGACAACACCCATGGTGCTTCTTGTCTCGGCCCGCTCGCTGGCTTAAATGAAAAAAAGAAGCAATATGAAGAAACTGTGCGTGCACTTTCAGACGAACAGAAAACCACACTGATGCTGGTTACCAGACCTGAGAGCTCAGCTATAAAAGAAGCCGCCCGGGCATCAAAAGAATTAAAGAAAATAGGCATGGACAATCAATGCTTGGTAATGAATGGTCGGATGAGGCGAACGGACTCCGATGACGATCTAGCGGCTGCCTTTATGGAACGTGAACATGAAGCATTAGTGAATCTGCCGGAAAATTTGAAGGATGTGCCGACATTTGATCTTTTCCTCGCGCCTTTCAACATGACCGGTGTCCGGAATATCCGGCAATTGCTGTCTGATCAAGTTTCGGATGAGGAAAGAAAGAATGAGCATTCGCCAGAAGAAGAGGATACGGCTGAGTATCCGCGACTCAGCGATTTAATTGATGATTTGCTAAAGAAAAAGCAGCGTGTGATCTTTACAATGGGCAAAGGCGGTGTCGGTAAGACAACGATTGCCAGAAGCATTGCGCAAGAACTCGAAGCGCGCGGGAATAAGGTTCATTTAACAACAACTGATCCGGCAGGCCACCTCGATCCAATCGAATCAGGAGAAAATGGACGAATGACCGTCAGCCGTATTGATCCGAAAAAAGAAGTAGAAAACTATCGGCGACTGGTTATTGAACGTTCCCGTGATCAGCTCGACAGTGAAGGACTAGCCTATCTGGAAGAAGACCTTCGCTCGCCATGCACTGAAGAAATAGCCGTTTTTCGTGCGTTTGCCGATGTCGTTGAAAAAGCTAAGGATGAGATTGTGGTCATCGACACGGCGCCATCCGGGCACACGCTGCTGCTTTTGGATGCAACGGAGGAATATCATCGTGAGATTGCGCATTCAGCTGGAGAAGTACCCGTTTCTGTTCAGGAGCTCTTGCCCCGATTGCGAAATTCGGAAGAAACGGCCGTTGTTATTGTCACACTCGCGGAAACAACGCCTGTTTTTGAAGCTGAGCGTTTGGCTGCCGATCTGGAGAGAGCCGAAATAACACCGACATGGTGGATCGTAAACCAAAGCTTGATCATGGCGCATACCACTAATCCGTTACTGAAAAAGCGTGCGGAAAATGAACGCATCTGGATTGAACGCGTTGATCAAGACTCGAACCATCAATTTGCTGTTATTCCTTGGCAAGAAAGAAAGCAGCCCGGACTAAAAAGGGCTTGAACCACCATCTTAAAAAGGAGTTCGATAAATAATGAAAATGACTGAAGAAGCGAAAGAATTACTCGAAAAAAGCATGAAGGAGCATGATTGTGATTGTCTGCGGATTACAGCTGAGCCCGGTTGTTGCGGTGCCTCACTTAATTTTACGCTCGATCAGTTGAAATCAGGCGAGCAACCGATTAAAATCAATGACGTTTCTGTGATCATGGATGAACAAGCGCAGGAACAGACGGATGCACTGACGATCAATGCCGAAAATGGTCAACTTGTTATCGATGGAGGAAGTTGTGGCTGCGGTTCTTCTGGTTGCTGCTAAACAAAGCATTCCTTATAGTGGAGTTAGAAAAAATAGTATTCTAACTCCATTTTATTTTTGACTTTATTATCTATGTAGGTAGAAAAGGAGAAACGATGATGTCTGCACTCTTAGCTATTGTTGTCTTTTTACTCACGCTTACGCTTGTCATCTGGCAGCCAAAAAATTTATCGATTGGCTGGTCGGCATGCGGAGGCGCACTCGTTGCACTGCTTGTTGGTGTCGTTCATTTAGATGATGTCTGGACAGTTACCGGTATTATCTGGAATGCCACTCTCGCATTTGTGGCGATTATCATTATCTCATTAATTTTGGACCATATTGGTTTCTTTGAATGGGCAGCTTTGCACATGGCTCGACTTGCCAATGGAAACGGCATACACATGTTCATCTTTATTTCGATTTTGGGTGCCTTCATCTCTGCACTTTTTGCGAACGATGGTGGGGCTTTGATTCTAACACCAATTGTATTAGCGATGGTTCGAGCACTGAAATTTGACGAACGACGTGTATTTCCGTTCGTGATTGCCAGCGGCTTTATTGCGGATACCACATCGCTGCCTTTAGTGGTCAGCAACCTGGTTAATATTGTTTCCGCAGACTTTTTTGGTCTATCATTTGGTCAATATGCTCTGCACATGATTATTCCAACTGTTTTCTCATTAATAGCAAGCATTAGTGTTCTCTATCTCTACTTTCGAAAAGACTGGCCGCAAAACTATCAGATGTCCGACTTGAAAAAGCCTTCATCAGCACTTAAGGATATTCGAATGTTTCACATTTCAGGGTTTGTCTTAGTCTTCCTGGTCATCGGTTATTTTGCCAGCAGCCTGGTTAAAATTCCAGTGTCTTTTATTGCGCTCGCTGTAGCCTTTGTTTTCCTTTTTCTCGGAAGTCGGAGTACAGCCATTCATACCAAAGCGATTTTAAAAAGTGCGCCATGGAGTATTGTGTTCTTTTCCTTAGGTATGTATGTTGTGGTTTATGGCTTGAGAAATGCAGGCATTATTCATCTCCTTTCTCAAGTTATTGAAGCCGGAGCAAATGGCGGTCTATTTGCTGGCACGCTCATGATGGGCTTTCTTTCTGCAGTCCTGTCTGCGATCATGAACAACATGCCGACGGTCATGATCGATGCTCTGTCGATTAAAGCGGCGTCCATAGCCGGAGATATGCATCAAGCGCTTGTTTATGCGAACGTAGTTGGTGCAGATCTCGGACCGAAAATGACGCCGATCGGTTCACTTGCAACATTGCTATGGCTTCATGTGCTTTCTGAAAAAGGCGTAAAGATCAGATGGGGAGAGTATTTTAAAATTGGTATTGTGATCACCATTCCCGTTCTGTTTGTGACCTTGGTTGGCGTTTATGTATCCATCATTCTCTTGGGGTAAAAGATTGTGATTCATTTTAGCTATCGTTTCTTTTGTGAAAATTCTATAAAGTTATGGACAGACGACTTGTTATATATAACTGATTGCTTATATAATAAAATCAGCAAACAATGATAAACTTAAAAATCCGGAGGGAACAATGAGAATTGTCGTTATAGGATCGGTAGCAGCAGGAACGAGTGTTGCAGCGAAAGCGAGAAGAAATACAGAAAATGCTGAGATTGTGGTCTATGACCAAGATAAAGATATTTCCTATTCCGTATGTGGTATTCCCTACTTTGTGGGTGAAGAAGTGGAATCAATCGATAAGTTAACACCGAGAAACGCGACATGGTTTAAGAAACGTTATAACGTTGATATTTTTACCGAGCATCGTGTTACCCATATTGATCCTTATAAGAAAGAATTGCAAATTACAAATTTACAAACAGGCCAGGCAATCACCGACACTTATGACGTACTTGTTCTGGCAACGGGGGCCGCGCCGGTTACTCCGGAAGCCTTTATCGATCAAAAATGGGACAATGTATTTCAAGTAAGGAATATTCAAAATGCCATTTCTATTCGAGCGTTTGTCGATACTCATAAACCGAAGAAGGCAACAATTCTAGGTGCCGGATTTATTGGCCTAGAGATGGCGGAACAACTTTTTAATGAAGGCATAGAGGTTACTCTGATCCAGCGCGGGAAACAAGTCATGAAACATATGGATCCGGATATGGCTTTTCGAGTTGAGAATCTTTTGCGAGATAAAGGTATTCGTGTGCTCCTCGAAACAACCGTCGCAGAAGTAGTTGGCACGCCGTTTGTGAACGCTGTGAAAACGGACACCAGTGAGATTATTGATACGGATATGGTTATCCTCGCAACTGGGGTCAGGCCAAATACAAAACTGGCCCAAGAGGCGGGCATAACTATAGGCGGCACAGGAGCCGTGCAAGTCGATAAGAAAATGCGGACGAATGTGAGCACAATCTATGCGGTCGGGGATGTCGCAGAGAGTTATTCTTTAATTACTGGAAAACCGATTTATCGCCCGCTAGGATCGACAGCAAATAAAATGGGTCGTATTGCAGGCGATGTGATAACCGGAGGTTGTTTGGAACATCGTGGCATTTTAGGTACAGGTATTGTCCGTGTGTTTGATATGGCTGTTGCTCAAACAGGGCTGACAGAAAAAGAAGCTCGGGAAGCAGGATATGATATTGCCGTTTTATATAATATTAAACCGGATAAAGCGGATTATCTTGGTGGAATAGAACTGACGATTAAAGCGATTGCTGATAAAGCAACAGGACGTGTACTGGGTGCTCAAATCACAGGAATAAATGGTGTTGATAAACGTATTGATGTGCTCGCAACTGCAATTTCTTTTAAGGCGAAAGCGGAAGATCTGTTTCATTTAGATCTTGCTTATGCGCCGCCGTTTGCGACAACGAAGGACCCTGTTTTGTATGCTGGAATGGCTTTAGACAACGCATTAAAAAGAAATCCATTAATCACCCCTGAAGAATTGATAAAGAAACAGCAAATGAATGAGCGTTTACAAATTATTGACGCTCGGTCGCCAAAACAATATGCGGTTTCTTCTGTAGAAGGCGCGATCAATGTTCCACTGGCCGATCTCCGGGAAAAAGCACAAACTTTGGATCCCTCAATTTCCACGATTACTTATTGTAATAAAGGGGTAACGGGGAACGCTGCTCAAAATATTTTGCTGAACTTAGGATTTAAGCAGGTCTTTAATCTATCTGGCGGGAATAAAAATTACCAAATGTACCGTCACATGAAGAAATGATGATAAAGAAAATAGGAAACAATCATGCTGCCGAACATGATTGTTTTTATTTCTGGAAATAGTAAATTAAAATAATAAAGTTCATGAATAAATAGTTGCAAAATACAAATATAAGATTTATAATTTGAATCAATGGAGGAATAGCTATGGAAAACCTTAGAGAACCCTTTCAAATTATGGTCAGGCGTTTCGGCTTGCTGGCCAAGTACTGCTGCTCCACCGGCGGATACAATATTTCGCTTGTGCAAAGCCATATTCTTTACGAGATTGAGCGTAAATCCGGTCAGTCCATGCAAATGGTTGCTGAAACACTTGGGATTGATATTACGACATTCAGCAGGCAGATCCAGACACTCGTCAAGATGGATCTTGTGAAAAAGTCGCCGAGCCCGGATGACGGAAGAGTATTCATTCTTACTTTGACAGACGAGGGCCTTCAAACGGCTGAAAGCATCGACAATCAGATGAATGCCTTCCTTGAAGACGTTTTTTCGAGAATGAGCAGTTTTGAAAAGGATACGGTCATGCACTCCATTGATTTGCTAAACCGATCAATGGCTGCGTCGGAACATTGTTGCTCTCCTGTGTCGTGTAAAAAAGATCAAGATTGAGTCTTTTGAGAGCGGGCATAATCATGGAACACATAAGGTTTTTTATTAACTTGGTTCTATTATAAACTTGCATTATACAAATAAATGGAGGGCCAAAAATGCTCTGGACAATTTTTCAAAGTTTCCTATCAATTGCTTTGGAACTTACCGTACTGTTTATTGGCATTTCTTTTCTTATTAGTTTGATTCAGGGATTGATCCCTTATGAAAAATTGAATGGTTATTTAAGCGGAAGAAATACTGCTTTGGGTGTGCTGGCTGCTCTGGTTCTCGCTTTTATTACACCTTTTTGTTCCTGCTCAACCATTCCAGTCATTGTAAACTTGTTGAAAGAAAAAGTTCGATTCGGAATTGTTATGGTTTTTCTCTTTTCTTCTCCGGTTCTCGACCCTACGATTATTACCCTAATGGGCGCGATGCTGGGTGTTAAAGTTGCCGTCGCATATACAGTGATCACGTCGATTCTATCAACGGCGATTGGCTTGCTACTCGAAAAATTAGGTTTTGAAAAGTCGGTGAAGCAGGTGATCATGACAGGATATGAGGAGAGCTCACAGAAATTCAGTTTAAAAAGAGCACTACAGGAAACAATCGGGCTTATGAAAACCGTTTACCCATACTTAATTATCGGCGCGGCGATCGGTGCAGTGATCCATGGAGCCGTACCCACTGAATGGATTTCCTCTACTTTTGGAGGAGACCAGTGGTGGATTGTTCCGATAGCAGCAATCATCGGGATCCCGCTCTATATTCGGTTATCAATGATGATTCCAATGTCGCAAATGTTAATTGTTAAAGGCATGGCGGTCGCTCCCGTGATGGCACTTATGATCAGTTCAGCCGGTGCAAGTTTGCCGGAACTTGCGCTGCTCAACTCAATTTTCCAAAAAAAATTGGTGACAGCCTTTGTTATCTCGGTCTTTGCCATGGCAACAATTTCCGGATTCCTGTTTTATCTAATATAGCTATCAAAGCCATTTATTAAAGGAGGTGAGGTCGATGAGTTTCAAAATAAAATTATTTGAAAAGAAGAAAGATCATTCCTGCTGCAACATTAAGATTGAGGAAGTTAAGGCAGAGGAGCAAACAAAGTCTTGTTGCCATTCTGAAAAAGCGGATGCGGAAAAATCTAAGTAAACATCGTTTATTCTCTAGGAAGAAGTGAGTCTCATTGATAGTCAATCAAGTGAACGTTCAGATTGATCGTATGAAAGAATCTGATTGGAATCAGGTGAAACAGATCTATTTAGATGGGATTAGAACAGGAATCTCAACCTTTCAAACCGAGGCGCTGGAGTGGGAAGAGTGGGACAAAGCTCATGTTTTGTCATGCCGAATCGTTGCGCGTTCGGAAGATTTTATTCTAGGTTGGGCCGCGTTAAGTCCCACTTCTAGCCGCTGTTGTTATAAAGGAATTGGTGAAGTGAGTATTTACATGAGTGAAAAGAGTAAGAGACTCGGAGTCGGAACAGCGCTTTTACAGCGTTTAATCCTCGAAGCAGAGAACAATGGCTTTTGGACACTGCAATCTTCAATTATTAGGGGAAACAGAGCAAGCCGGGCGTTGCATGAAAAGTGCGGGTTTAGAGAAATCGGCTTCAGGGAAAAAATAGCGCAAATGCCTGATGGAGCTTGGCATGATGTTGTTCTCGTTGAACGGAGAAGTTCTGTCATTGGCAATTAAAAGGTTTCTTACTGTTTACAGTACTTGCCTGTTGCCCAAAAAGAGCTTGGATCCCTTTCGCAAGCTCTTTTTGCATCCAAAAAAAACATTGTAGGAGGAGACTTAAATAACTAAATACATTGACAAACGTATACAAATGTATTGATATATAGACATAAGGAAGGTGTCTATATAGATGTATAAACCACAAGAATTTGCAGATATGCTTGGCGTATCTGTGAAAACATTGCAAAGATGGGATAATGAAGGAAAATTAATTGCAAAGCGTAATCCTAAAAATAGGAGGTACTATACCCATAAACAATATAGTGACTATGTTGGCGAATCCAATAAGGGCAGAACAATCATTTACGCTCGTGTATCGTCCAGTGGACAAAAGGATGACCTTACTAATCAAGTTGAATTCTTAAAACAATTTGCAAATGCAAAAGGACTCATTGTCGACGAAATATTTACTGATATTGGCTCGGGATTAAATTATAATCGTAAGAAATGGAATAAAATACTCCAAGATGCAATGCGAGGCAACATATCGACTGTTGTTATTGCTCATAAAGATCGTTTTATTCGGTTCGGTTGTGAGTGGTTTGAAAATTTCTTGGAATCAAATGGCGTAAAAATCATTATTGTTAAGAATGAAAAGCTATCGCCACAAGAAGAATTGGTTCAGGATTTAACAAGTATCATACATGTATTTAGTTGTCGTATTTATGGATTAAGGAAGTATAAAAAAAAGATTAAGGAGGATGATGAACTTGCTGAAAGCGTACAAGACAGAACTAAAGCCGAATGAAGAGCAACTATTCATCATCCGAAAAACGATGGGGGTTGGTCGATATGTATACAATTTATTCTTAGATGTAAACAGACAACGTTACGAGACGGATTACTGGTACATGAATGCCTATGCTTTTTCTAAATGGTTGAACAATGATTATTTGGAGGCAAATCCAACTGAAATGTGGATCAAATCTGTTCATGCTAAATCGATTAAACAATCAATCATTAATGCAGATCAAGCCATGAAGAAGTTTTTCAAACGTCAGGCAGGATTTCCTAAATTTAAGTCACGTAAAAGGGATTGGGGATCCTTTTATTTCTTCAAAAATGGCTCAAAACAATTTATTGACTGCGAAAGACACAGGATTAAGATTCCGACATTAGGATGGGTAAGAATAAAAGAAAAAGGCTATATTCCAACAGACAAGAACAACTTTGTTATTAAGTCAGGAACAATTAAAGAAAAAGCTAATCGTTATTATTTAAGCATCATCGTTGAACAGCAAGACACTAAGAAGCAGGTAACTAATGCAGAACCTATTGGAATCGATCTTGGTGTTAAAACGTTTGCAGTGTTAAGTACAGGCGAATCGAAGCCAACGATCAATAAGTTAAGCCACATAAGAAAGACTAGGAAATCATTAAAGCGTCAACAACGCAAATTATCACGTAGGTATGAGGCACTAAAAATAAGAAAATTTAAAATGAAAAGAGGTGAGTCTGCTACTGAATTTAACCTAGATAAGCAGAAATTAAAAGTGCAAAAACTTCATCAGCACCTTACAAACATTACTAAAGATCATCATAACAAATTCGTGCATGAATTAGCGACAACCAAGCCAAGTTATATAGCGATTGAAGATCTTAATGTAAAAGGTATGATGAAGAATCGGCATTTATCTAAGGCGGTCGCACAGCAAGGATTCTACGATTTCAGAATTAGATTGACAAATAAATGTAAGGAATTAGGAATATCTCTGCATGTTGTTAATCGCTTTGAATCAACTTCTAAGATTTGTCATAACTGTGGTCATAAAAAGATAGATTTAAAGCTATCAGATAGAATCTACCATTGTGACAATTGCGGATATACAACTGACCGAGATTATAATGCCGCTCTTAATATTCGAGACACACAAAACTTTAAGCTAGCACTTTAAAAGCTATTTAAAGTGTGTACCGTGGGCTACACGGGAATTAACGACTGTGGACTGTTATACAAACCTTATTAGTCGGATCATGATGAAATGGGACAGGAAGAAGCAGTAAAAATCTAGGACATATACATTTGTATATGTTTTCAGTAGCAGACAAGTACAACAAACGTTTTCTCATGGGAGAAAGTTATTTTTAGCCCTCGCGTCAGCCCAATACTGACGCGGTTTTTCAGACATCGAAAATAGATCCTATCGTCAGGTTCAAAAAATCACTTGATAATTAATACGGGACAATGCGCTCTTACAACTGCTCTATGACTGACACTTCCTAGAACCATTTCTTGTAGGGCATTTAATCCACGACTTCCAAGAATAATGAGATCAAACTTTTCTTCATTCGCATGGGAAACAATCATTGTTCCTGGTTCTCCATGGACTACTTTTAGTTCATAGGATACATTCGCTTTTTGAAAGACTTCCTTCACTTCTTCTAAAGTTGTTTCTCTTACCTTTTTTATGTCTTGATGGAGCACTTCTGATTTCACCTTTTCAATATCAATGACATTAATAATTTCCACACTGGAATCCTGCACGAGTAACGCCATTGCAACAGCATGCTCTGCGGCTCTTTTAGAATGTTCTGATCCATCAAAAGCTAATAAGATTTTCTTATACATCCCTAATCCCCCGATATATAAGAGGGTGTTCGAAAAGTTCTCCGTCGCCTTCTCGAACACCCTCGATTAATGACTGGATAGTTTTGCGTTCGGTTTATTAAAATTAGCTAATTTTTTAACGAGTTGCTCACTGGACTCATTGAACCCTATTACTTTCACCTGTGCTGACGTTTGCTCTTTCAACTTAATAATTACTTTATCTATTGCTGCAACAGCAGAGTCATCCCAAATATGCGCATCCGAAAAATCAATGATAATCGTTTCTTTATCTTCTTTAAAAGAGAAAGCATTAATAAATTCTCCAACAGACGCAAAGAAGATTTGTCCCTGGACCTTATATACTGTTTGATTATTAGTAGAAGAGACCTTCACACGTACTTTCGAAATTTTAGCCGCAAAGAAAATAGCACTCAATAGAACACCAACGATTACGCCTTTGGATAAATCATTTGTTGCCACAACGACAATAACAGTGACAATCATGACGATTGTATCGGTTAACGGGACTTTAGTTAGCGTTCGAAGTGAAGACCAGTCAAATGTGCCAATGGATACCATAATCATTACACCCGCTAACGACGCCATTGGAATCCTGACCACCCAATCCCCTAATACAAGGATAAGAAACATTAAGAACACACCAGCTACTAGCGTTGATAATCTTCCTCTTCCCCCAGATTTCATGTTCATTACAGTTTGACCAATCATTGCGGAACCCGCCATACCTCCAAAAAAGCCGGCAATAATATTGGCGATCCCCTGTCCTCTAATTTCCCTATGCTTGTTGCTTCCTGTATCTGTTATATCATCGACAATAGAAGAAGTTAATAATGCTTCTAACAATCCAACAATAGATAACGCTAAAGCCGTAGGAAAAATAATAGATAATGTTTCAAAATTTAATGGGATATTTGGAAGAACAAACATCGGTAACGTTTGTTTGATTGCCCCTAAGTCCCCAACCGTCTGAAGATCGAATCCGCTTATAATAGCCACAATCGTCATCACGACAATTGCAACGAGCGGGGATGGCACCTTTTTTGTGAAAAGAGGGAATAAATAGATGATAAGAAGCGTAATCGCTACGAAAATATAGGTCATCGTCGAAATTCCTACAAAATGAGGCACTTGTGCCATAAAAATTAAAATAGCTAAAGCATTCACAAAACCGACCATAATGGAACGCGAAACAAATTTCATTAATCGTGCAATTTTAAAGACGCTAAATAGAACTTGAAGAACACCCGTTAAAATAGTGGCAGCAAACAAATAATCGATACCATAGTTTTTCACTAAAGTAACCATAAGCAATGCCATTGCCCCTGTGGCAGCTGAAATCATGCCTGGTCTTCCACCTATAAATGCCATCACAACTGCAATGCAAAATGATGCATAAAGGCCAACCATTGGATCAACGCCTGCAATGATAGAAAAGGCAATTGCTTCTGGAATAAGTGCAAGAGCGACGACAATCCCCGCAAGAATATCTGCTCTAACATTTCCAAACCATTCAATTTTTAAATTTTTCAACACTACTAAAAAGCACCTCACTATTTTTTTTATGACAAAAACGATAAATAGTCCCAAAAACGTCCTTTTTGATTCCTTCGTAAATGATACCATGTGGATCATAAAAATACGAAATAAATTTTCTGCCTTATACTCATTTTCATTCAACTGTTTGCGATCAAGTTTCATAAAATCAAGCATTTCTTCTGCTTTTTCATCATTAAAGTCCCGAAACGCTTGGTGATAATAGCGCGAAAGTTTCTGCCGGCACAATTGCTTGACTCAACCAAAAACATTTCTCTTAATAAACCGTTTCCACTTTTGTTGTATAATACGATACAAAAGAACAATGTTGTAGATAGGGAGTCCACGATGAAAAAGGTCCATATTTTCGCTATTTCTGCTTCGGCACTTCTCGTGATTTTTGCACTCGTTGGTTTATTTCTCTATCAATTTCATGGGTTCCATGATCAGAAATTGTTTGCCGGCGATAAGGATCGTGACCAGGTTACTAATGAATTTGATGCGGATACCGATGGAGACGGTGCTGTCAATTTGAAAGACAGTGATGCCAATGGAAACGGAAGATCCAATAAACAGGATCTCATTTCCGGTGCAAAGAGTCTGGTGGGCGTCCTCTATGATCCGCTGAAGGGCGGTCATGGAAATATAGGCGGGAAGATGGGGTTTATCGTTTGTATTGATGTTCCGCGGATTGCCTATGCGGATGCGGATATTTCCCTTGATCAGCTGCTTAAACAGGATTATGCGCAGAACCCGAGCCATTACGAGACGCAAGGTGGAACCAATACACCTGCGACGCCATATTTTTACCGCCGTGTGCGCAATGTGTATGACTATGCGCGTGCCAATGGAATGCTTGTCCGCAAGGCAACAAAACCAAAAGTCGGGGATATTGTTTTTTACAGCAGATTTCATGCGACGCTCGTCGTTGGTACACATAAAGACGGCACCTATGACGAGGTATCCGCAAGTCCTGAAAAGATTTATACGAGGGAGAATCTGCATAAAAAATGGAAGGCCCGTGATGTCGCACGGTTGCTGAATTGAACATGTGAGCTATGTATCGGTTTAAGCAGCGCGATGGGACCGGAAATAAGTGAGACTGATGAAGACAGCGGGAATGCTGACTGCGGCGAGTACCCAGGTCAGAATCAGGAAATCCGTTGATGTAATCGTTCTTGCGAAGACGACACCGAGCACAGCCGAAGCGCTGATGGAACCAATAAAACGACAGGTTTGGAACAGACCGGCGCTTGTGCCGACCATTTCTTCAGGAGATTCGCGTAACATCATTGTTTGCAATGCGACATTGCCGATACCGTAGCCGCAACCAATCAAGAGCAGGAAAAGGCCGATGAGAAGAAGCGAGCGATCAAAAGCGACGATCATGAGCAGCAGTGATCCACTCGCAGTCAGCAAAGCACTTAGTTTGAGCGGCGCGGCAGGTCCCAAATGATCGATTCGCTGTCCGGTGATCAGAGATGCGGCGACACTGGCCATGGACATGGTCAGCATCATGGCGCCGCTCGCGCGAATGCCGAGGTGCATACCGCTTTGAAAAAAAGCGGGCATTCCGTAAAAAAGACAATAGTTGGCGACGTTAAGCAGAATGAAGAGTAGGTAAACAAGCGTAAGACGATGATTCATTTTCAGCAAATGCAGATCAATAAAAGGGTCACGTATTTTGCTTTCTCTCCAGATAAAAAGTACAGCTGCGATCAGACCCGCAAAGATTGCCCAGTAAGTCACATGTTCTTTGATTGTCAGCAAAAACCAAAGCAAGCCGATGATGCTGATGGAAAAGAGCATGATTCCGGGAATGTCAAGCTGCCGCATAAAATTTTTCAAACGATAAGAGCGATTTTTGATGTCTTTAGGAAAGACGATAAGACCGAGAACGAGGCTGACAACGATAAAGGGGAAATTGACGTAAAAAATAGTCGGCCAACCGCCCCAGACAATGAGAAAGCCGCCAACCGTCGGCCCAAACGCAGTCATAACCGATGCGCAGATCGCCAGAGCAGCGAGCGCAGACCCTTGTTTTTCATGACTGACCGACTGGTGTACCAGGGCGACACTGGATGGATAAATTGTGCTGTTGCCGACTGCTTGAAGCAGGCGCATGATTAGAAGCAGAAAAAAGGTGGATGCTATCGGGGCAAAAAAACAGGATAGTGCAGAGAGCATAAGTCCCCCGAGAAATAATTTTCGTCGTCCGATCAGATCGCCCGCTTTTCCTGCTACCGGCTGTCCGACAGCACTCACCAGATAAAAGGCGGAGACGAGCCAAGATACTGTCGCAAATGTGAGATGATAATCCTGCTGAATGCTGTGCAGTGCGAGCGCAATCATTGATGAGTTTAGCGGATTAAGCACAGATCCGGATAAAATGGCCGCCATAAAAGCTGTATGACTTTTCTTCACTGTAATCATTTACTCGCCCCCTGCTCTCATACTACGCTGCTCCATGTTTGCTCACAAGCGACCGGCTCATCCATCAATAGCCGCGATAAGTGATCCTAATTCATGTGTATGTAAGTTCGATTTTTTCAGCATAAATTTTGCCGGTCTTATAAATTCATGGAATACTCCGAAAATACTTTTGGTGATGGTCGAATTATTGTATAATAACAGAAACCACACGAAAGGAGGAGAATGTATGGCTAGTAAGGAAAGTGAATTTCATCAATTGTTCGAGGTACTCACGGACACGAGAAAAATATTGCTTGATTTTAAGGAAAGTGTAGACAAGCGCTTTGAATCGGTAGACAAGCGTTTTGATGAAGTAGACAAGCGCTTTGAATCGGTAGACAAGCGTTTTGATGAAGTAGACAAGCGCTTTGAATTGGTAGACAAGCGTTTTGATGAGATGGACAAGCGTTTTGAATCAGTAGACAAGCACTTTGAACTGGTAGATCAGCATTTTGTGTCAGTAGATCAACATTCTGAATCAGTAGACACGCGCTTGGAATCAATGGACAAACGTTTTGACGAATTGAGTGCCGGACAATCGGTCATGAACCACCGTATCGGCAATCTGGAAACTGCTCAAATTGAAACCAATGTCCGCCTGTCAAAGATCGAAGCCAGTCAAGACAAGACAACGAAAGCGTTTATGGCGATTTCAGAACTATTTAACGAGCATTCCAAATGATGTCATTTAGTTTTTATTTTTTTCATTCGTATTGATTTTGTTCGGCATGAATTCTCACCATGTTTCTCTTCTCATTGTTAACTTCCAGTTAAATCAAAAAGTATTGAGAAATGCGGCTCGGATTATGAGTAGTAAGGTAGCCAAGTTTTGTGCAAAAGTTTAATCCCCTGTCTGATTTCATCTGGCGATAATCCGCCGAATCCAAGTAAAATAGACGAATAAGTCATATCTTTGTTTTGGACCAGGTAGGCAGAGGTCTCGTATACGCGTATGCCTGCCTTTTTTGCTTGCTTGATCAGTGTTCGCGACGGGCATTTGCTTTTTACATGAATGGCAATATGCAGTCCTGCATCTTGTCCGCTGACACGAACATGGCGGCCCATCTCCGTCCTGATTGTTTCCAAAAGTAACGCCTGCTTTTTCTTATAGATCGTCCGCATTTTGCGAATGTGCTGCTCCCATTGTCCGTTCTCGATAAAAAGTGCTAAGGTTTGTTGATGCAGGCGCGAAGCGGTTTGTCGCCATTCAAGACGCTGATAAGTCTCTAGTAAAGCAGGAGGCAGGACCATATAGCTCACTCGAATCGCAGGCATGAGGGATTTCGAAAACGTACCGATGTAAATCACACGATTGTGTTCATCAATCCCCTGCAAAGCAGGAATCGGTTTGCCTCGATAGCGGAATTCGCCATCATAATCGTCCTCAATCACCCAACCGTTATGTTCATTAGCCCAGGAAAGCAGCTTCATTCTCTTTGCAATTGGCATCACCATGCCAAGCGGATATTGGTGTGAAGGTGTGATATAGACCGCGTCTGCTTGAATCTTGTTCAGTTCATCTACCGACAGCCCGTCTTCTTCAACAGAAATAGGCGCTAATTGAATTTTCTTTCCCTGCAAGGACCGATGGACACCTTGATAGCCCGGATCTTCCATGGCTAATCTTTGATTTTTCCAGTCAATCAAATGGTAGAGCAGATCAAGGACCGATTGCGTGCCGGCAGCAATAACGATTTGTTCTGGTCTGCAATGGACACCGCGAGAACGATGCAGATAGTCAGAAAGTTCCTCTCTTAATCGCCGCTCACCTTGAAAATCGCCATATTTGAGCACATCCCGATTCGTGTTATTCAGCAGTTTGCGTTCGCATTTTTGCCATGCATCCAGTGGAAAATGTGCGGTATCGATGTCCGACATAAAAAAATCGAAAGAAATCGGCCATTTTTTCTGAAGTGGAGCCGCCTCATGCATGCGAGGCGGATGATCAGTGACCGAAGTTTCGCTAAAAGTGTTGCTCAGTTCCGCGACAAAGTAACCACTGCGTGCGCGGCTTTCAATATATCCTTCAGCAAGAAGCTGTTGATACGCCATTTGCACCGTTGTTTTGCTTACTTTTAGACGATCAGCGAGATAGCGAATGGAAGGAAGACGCATCTCTTTGTGTAGGATGGCTTCTTCAATTTCTTGTTTGAAGTAACGATACAACTGAATATACAAAGGATCTTTTAAACGTTCATCAAGCTCGGGAACAATCTCCATTTTTCTTTCACCTCTGTACTGCCTCGAAAAGCATAATCTGTGTCTTTCAAAAGATACAATCGCTTTTATAATAAAGATTATAAACGACAAATGACAGAAAAGGTGGAAAATAATATGCGCCCTTTACGGAAACAGATGCTCGAATGCCGCGACCCTGAGAAGATTAGTGATTTTCTGACACAAGCACGGATTGGATTTTTGGGCCTTTCTGATGAGGACTATCCCTATGTTGTGCCGCTTAATTTTGTTTGGTACAGCAATAAGTTTTATTTTCATGGGGCGGATGAAGGCAAAAAGGCAGATTTAATGAAGGCGAATGCGAACATCTGCTTTACGGTTTGTGAAGAATACGGAACAATGGCCCATCCTGTACCGGCACACACGGACACGGCTTATATGAGTGTTATGGCTTTTGGCAAAGTGACACATCTCACCGATTGGGATGAAGCGACAGTGGCGATGCAAAAATTGTTGGATAAATATGTTCCCGGCTATTATGATCGAACGTTATCGCGAAATCATTTGGAAAAGTATCGTTCATCCATGGGTAGTGCGACAGCAGTATTCTGTCTTGATCCAGAGGCTTTGACTGCAAAAGAAAAACCGCTTGATCAAACCCGAAAATTTGAACCGGGAATGAAGGCAGGAAAGCATGAAGGTGATTAAGAAAGGGCAATCAGGTGATGAGAAACGAATGGATACTCGGTACTACATTTCTGAGATAAGTCAACGTTTAGGGATCTTTTTTGACAATAGCAGAACATATGTGCTATATTTTTGAAGTGCTTAAAGCAGAAATTAATGATTCACTTGAACGTCGATTATGACCGTTTCTTTTTGGCGGACAAGCTTTGGCAAATTTATCGCAGAAGGTGATTTGATGAACGAGTATTTTGTGAAAAAAGCGAATGCAGTCCTTCGCTATAACGATTTTCCAGGTACTGAACAACCTATTTTGTTTATTCATGGACTTGGTTGTGCCGGTTCTTTTGACTATCCGCAAGTGGCAGCCCAGGAAGCGTTAGCGAAACATCGCTGTGTAATTGTCGATCTTTTGGGCTCCGGCTACAGTGACAAACCAAATGACTTCGGTTATACCGTTCAGGAACATGCAGAGTATCTTAAGGAATTTGTTGAATCGATAGGACTCGAGTCGTTTATCTTGTTTGGACATAGCTTGGGAGGAGCAGTAGCTCTGTCTTTAGCGGATCAATGCAGAGAACGAATCGATCGAATCATTTTGAGTGAAGCAAATTTAGATAAAAGTGATGAAGGATCGTCCAGCAAATATATTGCGGATTTTGAT
Organism: Sporolactobacillus nakayamae; assembly: GCF_900113325.1. Lineage (GTDB taxonomy): Bacteria > Bacillota > Bacilli > Bacillales > Sporolactobacillaceae > Sporolactobacillus > Sporolactobacillus nakayamae. The sequence continues at coordinate 39,375 of NZ_FOOY01000016.1, forward strand.
CGAAATGAATTTTTGAAAAATGGATTTAGAGAGTTAGTAGAGGAAAGTCGGAATAGCGGAAATCAAATGTGGGCGGCATCTTTATCTCTATGGTCGCCCAGGGCAGCCTACTTAATTTGTAAATCTGCAGCAAAGGGGCAACAACCTTCAGGAAGAGAAGTTTTATACTCACTTGACTGTCCGAGGACGTTTATCTTTGGTGAACGCTCACTGCCGGACGCGGACGTACAGGTACTCCGAGCGCACGGTGTCACAATTGAAATCGTTGAAAATGCCGGACACTCAATGGCGTGGGAGAATCCGCAGGGCCTGGCCGAAGCCATTCAAAAAGCTATTCAAGCGTGAAACTTGGACCCTTTCTTCGTTCATTCATCTGAATGGAAGTGCAGCTCCAGCCAACGAGCGACACCATCTTCATCGTTTGATTCAATGATTCCGGTCGCCTGCTCTTTTAATTCATCTACCGCATTTTCAACAGCGTAGGATTCATTCGATATTGAAAACATGGACAAGTCGTTCACTCGATCGCCAAATGAAACGATGCGATCAAAGCCCATGAGTTCTCTAAGTCGGACAATGGCATTGGCCTTCGTTGCCTGTGAGGGCATCACTTCGCACCAGTATTCCTCACGGTAGAGCTCTTGTTGGAAAATACACTGATATCTGCTGTCTTGGTCAAACCATTGATGAATCTTAGACATAGGTTTCTGCTCACCGATACAGGTAAAGTAGAATACATCCCCGGCATACAGATCGCTGATCGTGTCTACACTGCGAAGGCGAGGGTCTCCTCTTCTTGAATGAAGATAATGGAGCATCCCGTCATTTTCGTATCCTTTTAGCCAACTCACACGCTCCACTTCGTTGACGAATGAGTAGACAAGCGGATAAAGGCTTCGCTCCGTGAGCCATTCCGCGACATTGCGTATGTCTCGCTCATTGAATGAGGCAGAGTCCAGCCGTTCGCCGGTTTGCGCATCGACAATGAATGCACCGTTATAGATAATGACCGGAATCGGTGTTCTCAGTCTCTTCGTAACAACAGAAGCTGAGACAAGTGAACGTGCCGTGGCATAGGAAAAAGACATTCCGGATTCGATCAATTGGTTGATGGTGCTCATGCTGTATTCGGAAAGCTTGGATTGACTGTTTAGCAGCGTACCGTCAAGGTCCGATACATAGAGTGTTTTCATGGAACACCTCACAGGAAAAATTTTGATTGCGAAAGAATCTCAAGTTGAGGACGTATAGTTGTGTAAATTAGAGTTATCTATGAGGTAACAATGAGGTGATGAGAAGTTCGTTTTCACTGTGGTGGGCCGCGCTCCACCACAGTGAAAACGCAAAAATTTGATCTTCGCCTTCTTATTGAGTTCCCATAGAAAATGAACCAAAGTCCATGATCCCAATTAGAATTGAGTGAACCAATAACTTTTTCTAAAAGGAGAGATTCATAGGACTCAAGTACAGATTACTCTAAATGATCAGATCTTGCATCAACTTTTTCTAGGATATTCTAAAGAATCCCTGCTGTTAATGTACTTTTGGAGGCGATTCTCAATCAGGCCCAAATGAAACAATGATCGATAAAAAATTAGTTGCGATATTGGTGTTTCTATTTAAAATGGATCATTAAAACTTGAATGTTTTAATGATCCATCTTTGAAGCTTAAGTCTTAGTTTACATTTTTATGAAAGTTGATTAAAAGTCACTTTTGGGTACTGTGAAAATTACTTTAGAACTATCGCTATGCAGAGATACATTTAAATAAACATAATCCCCCTTTAACTGAATCCCTTCAGTTTCAACCTCATTACCAACTGGATTGTTTAAGACGCTACCTTCAGCCCCTTCAACAGCAACAGCGTATGGAGTAAAGTCAGTTGTGCCCCAGTTGCCCTTTTGAATAACTGGCTGATTACCAACGCCACCACTTGAAATATAAATGGCTTGTCCGTCAGAAAACTCAATCCCTTGAACAGATTGATGTGCAACTTTATTGTAAAAATCACTTGACGTATATGACTTTACACATTGAGCCACAACAGAAGCGTCACCAGCTGAAATATACTTTGAAGCTTGAGCTTCCTGAGTATCCAAAATATTATTTAGTCCAGCAGCATTGTAATAAGCAAATTGAACCGTATTGGACGTATTCATTGACCAGATCATTAAATAGTTACGAGAGCTATCTAAAGCCGCTTCACAACGCTTTAATGTACCAAAAGATGAACCTGATTTATTGGCATGATTGATGCTCGAGAAACGAGGAACATCCGTGTAATCAATCGAAGCGCCGGCTTGATATTGAATCCGGGCAATTTGTGTTCCCCAGTCGATACCAGAAGCATCTGGGTTATCTACCTGCGTAGCCTTTGCAACTACCCAAAAATAATCTTTTCCATTGTGATCCCCCCACTGTAACGTTTCACCATGCCCAAATCGCCTGAGAGTCATGTAATCTTTCGCATTTAGTGATGAGCCGTTCAATGGAAAACGTGTAATGATTTGGGTGGCTCCCACACCACTATTATTAATTTGTTGAGTGGTGTAAACGTATTGAGTTCCTACATAGGCAGTTTGGACAACATTTTTGTAGTGTAAACCATTTAATGTAAAAACCGCGGTACCAGTTGCCGCCTGAGAGGAAACAGTTACTTTTTGTTGATGACCTGCTGATTTTTCTTCTTTATACGCGTCATAGGCCTGCCGAGGGGCTTCAGGGTGATCCTTAAAATAGTGCTCCATGGCTTCATCGGAATCAAAATCGTCTCGGTTCATAACTAATTGGTCGGTCGGAACAGGTTCACCAGCATCAAATCGCTCATCTAATGGGACGGCTTTATCATTTCCACTCATAACAAATTTCTCCCCGTCTAAAAATTCGGTTTGTAATAATATTCGCATTATTAAAACCTCTTTCATTATAACACTATTGTGGGTTGATTTAAGCAATATAAGCTTTTCTTTAAGAAAAAGGAAAACCGCAAAGGCGTTTAGTCGATGCGTGACGTTATGTTATAATGAGGCAAAATAAGAGGATCATCACGCGGTCTCTGAACTGGGCGTTACGATTAAGTCCAAAACTTATTAGCCGAGGGGGATTAAGGTATGAACAAACGGACAAAATTATTCATGATTTCAGTCCTTGCCGTAGCGAGCTTACTGACTATAACCTCATGCAATAAAACTAATGCATCAGCAACAATTAAAGTGGGCTACACGCCTTTAAAGACAGCTGCATCAACCCGTAACGTGGTTGCTACGGGTAAATACGCCCTTTATACAAAACCCGGCACGGTAAAGGGGGCTAAACGAGTGGCTTCCAAGAGCCAAATGAAAAAATTTGCTTCTTATACTCGTGCAGATACTGATTATTACGAGTTAATAGGGAGGAACCACGCTTATAAGGGTTCAACTTATTATTTTCGTGCCTATGGTTATAAAGTCACCTACACCGGTTCAGTTTATTATCGGGTCGTGACGATGAATGGTAAATATCGGGGGTACGTCTATGGAGGTAAAAAAGTTGGTTCCTTTGCTGGTGGAGTTAAAAAAGCAACAACTACCCAAGCGGCAGCAATTCCTGCTAACTTTAAAGATTACGTCGGAGTTATCATTCCAGGTAGTGTTTGGAATTATCCTCCCTACACGCAATACAAGACTAAGCGATTAGGTAAAGTAAACTGGACGATTCCAAGTCTGGCTAAATTTAAAGTCACTAAGGCTGTAAAACGGACTCGGGAACAAGATACTTACTACTACCTTAAATCTCAAAAGAGCTCCGTACCTTCAGGTTGGGTCAGTAGCCGTTACGTTATTTCTTACAGTGAAGTTGAAAGCAATGAAGGCATTACTCATAATTGATTGCTCTAACGCGTCATTATATGTCACTCATCAACGATCAAATAAAAAAGAGGTTGCTCCGTAAGCAGTCTCTAATCAAAGAATGGTTCATGAAAATCCTTGGGATTTCATGGACCATTTTTAAGTCAATGAGCTTCTGATCTAAACCCACTCCAGTAGACCCTTTTAGGACTCGTGGGAACTTCTTTGTCCTCTGAAAGGTCTGCTATAATAAATCCAGGTGAGTAAAACGGGATATATCCACTATGGAAGCCACTATTTCACCTAGCTAACGACTTGTTCCAACTGAGATATTGACCTATGTGTAAAATGTTTCTCGGGGGGATAAATTTGATGTGAGTGCTTGAGGATGGAGCAGCATGCAGCTCTTTCTGCTCGAATTATGCTTTTGGTATCCCCTTTTTGACTGGACGAAAAGGAGAAGGCTCCTTATTCTAAATGTATACCCACCACGGAATACATCAGGAATAGAGGCCTTCTCAATGGATAGTATAGAGGATTTATTAGGAATTTGGAAGAATCAAACGAGCTTGTTGGCATTTGAGGAAGAGGCTACTGCCTATATGTATCAGTTCATGAGGCATAGCGTTGAACAAGTGTTTTCTTTGCTTGACCAAGCGATTACCCGTGAAAAACAGGCGGAGGGCTGGAAAGTAGATAGTCATAAGGACCAGCGTGTTCTCCAATTCTTATTTGGACCGGTGACTTTCTCTCATACGCGTATGATTAACCCGGAAGGACATGCCTGTTATCCATTGGATCACCTGCTTAAATTGAGAAAACACATGCGTTATTCGCCAAATGTTGAATATGAAACAGCGACCTTAGCGAGCCGTATGACTTGCCGGGAGGTCGTGAAAACCTTAGCCACTTGGACTCAGGTTCAAATGAGTCACACCACGGTCATGCACTGTGTTCGAGCAGTCGGCGAAGCTCAAGAAAAGCAGGATCAAGAGCGCGTGATCCAAGCAGCCAATGGAGAGTTGGATGGAACACGACAACCGAATTTTCTCTTTGCGGAGGCTGATGGAACCTTTGTCCGTGGATTGAAGAAACGGCAACACATTGAAATCAAGCATTTTATTTTGTATGAGGGTTGGGTGAAGAACGGAAAAAGACGGCTTCTGAAAGAGCCCTACGCGGTTATGACAAGCAAGGGACTCGATACCTTCTGGGAACAGGTTGAAGCCGTAGTCGAACAGCGTTATCGCTTATGGCAGACACAAATTGTCGCTAATAGCGACGGAGGCGTAGGTTATGACGAAACGCATTTTAAAGATGCCTTTTGTGGGTCACACAAGCGCATTTGGGTTCAACTGGATGCGTTTCATGTCGCTCAATCCCTAACTCGTTCTCTACATGGTGATAAGTCTTGGATCACGCGTATACAAAAGGCGATTCAAAGAAAAGATCGTGCAGAGGTCATCCTGTTGCTGGATACGTTTGAAAGTAATCAAGACAAGGGTGGGCGCATTGAGCAGGTTGAAAAGGTCAAGCACTATCTCATGGAACACTGGGATCGTTTGTTTGATTGGCGAGAGAGTATGGCGAAAGAAAATCTTCCCGAAAATGCCGGGAGATTGGGTGCGATGGAATCAAATCAAAGGCATTTGACGTTCCGCATGAAAAAGCGTGGCATGCATTGGGGTGAGTCGGAAGAAGGCATGGTTAAAGTTATTCAAGGGATACGTAATGGGACGCTAAGAGCAGCGTATCTTTCTTCGTTCCTCCCATCCAAACGCATCGAACGCCTAACGAAGAAAACAATACGTATTGCATCCTTGTTGAAGGAACCGACGGTTCCTTCTATCGGTGCACATCATGGTCGAATCGGAATAAACGCTTCCTCCTCGAGTGCAGTAGGAAAACTGAACAGAGTGCTTACGCTTGCCTGAAGAAGTGTGGTTTAACACCTAAGGGGTACAAATTAAAGATTAAGAAGTTCTTCTCTAGCAAAGAGTTCCGAGAAAAGCTTGACACATACGATATTGACACACAAAAAGGACTTGACCGGTTTATGCGTTATAATGGAGCAAAATAAGAGGATCATCACGCAGTCCCTGAGCTGAACTGGGCATTACGATTAAGCCCCAAACGTATTTGACGAGGGAGATTTAGGTATGAACAAATGGACAAAATTATTCATGGTTTCAGTCCTTGCTGTAGCGAGCTTACTGACTATAACATCATGCAATACATCCAATAAACCCAATAAAACCGTTAAAACCAATACGGCAACAATTAAAGTGGGCTACACGCCTTTAAAGACAGCTGGCTCCACTCGTAATGTGGTTGCTACAGGTAAATACGCCCTTTATACGAAACCCGGCACGGTAAAAGGGGCTAAACTAGTGGTTTCCAAGAGCAAGATGGCAAAATTTGCTTCTTATACTCATGCAGATGCTGATTATTACTATGGTAGTCTGAGGAACCACGCTTATAAGGGTTCAACTTATTATTTCCGTGCCTACGGTTATAAAGTCACCCACACCGGTTCCGTTTATTATCGTGTCGTGACGATGAATGGTAAATATCGGGGTTACGTCTATGGGGGCAAAAAAGTCGGCTCATTTGCTGGCGGAGTTAAAAAAGCAATGACTACCCAGCCCACAACAATTCCTGCTATCTATAAGGATCACGTCGTCGGGATTCACACTCCAGGTAATATTTGGAATTATCCTCCTTACACGCAATATAAGACAAAGAGTTTAGCTCAAAAATCTGATTTTATAAACTCAACAATTCCAAGCAAGGCTGAATTTAAAGTCACTAAGGCTGTAAAACGGACTCGGGAACAGGATACTTACTATTACCTTAAATCTCAAAAGAGCTCCGTACCTTCAGGTTGGGTAAGCGCCATGCGCATTCTTTCTTATTTTGAGATTCAGTGAAATGGAAGGTAATGAAAGGCGTTATTGATAATTGATCGCTCTAACGCGTCATTCATGTACGATCAACGATCAAATAGAAAAAAGAGGTTGCGCCGTAAGGATCTTCGCACAACCATTAGAGCAGTTTTTTTGAAGTATATACTGAATGTTTCTCCCATCTTATTCTTAGTGATCTATTGTTTTTTCATAGGTTTGATCTGGGTAGGTACATGTTTCTTTGTATCTCCTCAGTCGGAAACGTTATGATTCCAAATAAAATAAATGATTTTTGGAGGCAATGAATGGAGATCAAAAAGGATGATTTGACCGGAACCACGGTCATTGAATTGATCAGCGAGCATCTAAGGGATGGCAAAAAATTCGCCGCCCGAAAGTATTCATGCTCCTGATCTTGCCGCATTGAGAGGCCCGAAAATCACATTCTGGAGTGCGTGGAAAGGAGAAAAACTGCTTGGCTGCGGCGCACTGAAGGAGCTTGATGATCAACATAGAGAGTTAAAATCAATGCGAACATCCTTGCTGCATTTGAGGAAGATGGTCGCAAGGAATATTCTTCAGCACATCATTGACGTCGCAAGGTAGCGTGCCTATCGGCGAATCAGTTTGGAAACCGGATCAATGGATGCTTTTGAACCAGCGAGAAGACTTTGCGAATGTTTTGGAATTGATGAGTGTCCTCCGTTTTCAGAATACAGGGCAGATCCAAATAGTGTTTTTATGACAAAAATGTTATAAACGATTGTTGGCAGGCAAACGTTCAACGTGACGAGGCATTAGTGATAAATGCTCTGAGTTTCGACAGCGGGAATTCCTTTGCCCACAGTACATAATGCGCACCAGGAACCTTTACGATGTCACAATTTGATTGAGCAGTAAATGCTGCACTATTTTTTTGCTCAAATTGTGCTCTTTTTTGATTAATGCCTTCATAGGAGGCGTAGCAGAGACAGACGAAGCCTCCGGCCGAGTGCCCAATCAGATGAACCTGATCTTTTTTTTCTTCATCTAGAAAGTTGATTACCCAGTCGGCAATAGCTCTCGGCTTAATGGAACGATCAAAGCCCGAGCTCTCTCCGTATCCCGGCGAATTACAGAGATAGAATTGATAATCCTCCTGAAAAAAATCGGCAATCATTTCGCCCTCCATTCCGGAAAAACCGGCAGCAGGAAAAAACAGGATCGTTTCCGTTCCTTTTCCAAATTTCTTGAATGCGCAGTGTCTCATCAAAACAGCTCCTTTACCTAATTTTAGTCCAATGAGTGGATCAGTTCATCTGTTTCGAAATGGAAATGATCTATTTTTTTTGCTCTTGATAGACGAACAATTGAACGATGGATCCTGTATACTTGTACCATGCGAGTTATATGAACGGAAGTGTTGATTGTGCCTGAGACCCGTAATAACCAGATGATTCGAAGTATGCTGCGACCAGAATGTGAAAAATGTTTTGGCCTCTGCTGCGTGGCGCTGCCCTTCTCGAATTCTGCGGATTTTGCTTTCAATAAGCAGGCGGGTGTGCCCTGTTCAAATCTGCAACAAGACTTTCGCTGCCGTATCCATAGTGGACTGAAGGAAAAAGGATTTAAAGGATGCACAGCTTTTGAGTGCTTTGGCGCGGGGCAAAAAGTGTCCCAAATCACTTTTCATGGAGTAGACTGGCATGAGGACGCGGAAACTGCTCGCAATATGTTTGCTGTGTTTCCAAAAATGATTATGCTGCATGAACTGCTTTGGTACCTCCAAATGTCGATGCTACGGACTGCGTCAAAGCCCATTTATAATGAGATTTACCAAGCATTCGATGAGATCGAACAACTGACTCAACTCAGTTCAGATTCAATGATGAACTTGGATCTTCAATTACAGCATGCAAAATTGAATGATCTTTTTTTGAGAACGAGCGAACTTGTGTGGCAGGAAGCACAGCGACAAGACATGAAGCTTAGTCGGAAAAAGCGGAAAAATTACCGGAGCGCCGATCTTATGGGGAAGAAGATGAGTGGCGCTGATCTAGTAGGCGCGAATTTCAGAGGTGCTTACTTAATCGCTGCCGACTTGAGGAATGCAGACCTAAGAGCCGCCGATTTTATTGGCGCTGATCTGCGCGATGCCGATCTAAGAGGTGCCGATTTAACGGGCAGCATTTTTCTGACGCAGGCGCAGTTGAATGCTGCAAAGGGTGATGCGGCTACCAAGCTGCCGTCCGAGCTTGATCGCCCCCATCATTGGCAACAAAAAGTCATCATAAAAAGAGGCTAAGAACATGAAAAAATTAATCATGATCAATGGCACAATGGGTGTCGGAAAAAGTACTGTATCCGAACAATTATCTGATCAGCTCATGCCAAGTGTGTATCTAGATGGCGATTGGTGCTGGAAGATGAATCCGTGGGTGTTCACAGAAGAAAATAAGCGGATGGTCATCGATAACATAACACATCTGCTTAATGCATATTTGGCGAATTCCGGCTTTCGCTACATTATTTTTTGCTGGGTGATGCATCAAGAACCAATCTTCGAAGACATCTTGAGTCATCTTCACGGTGACTATGAGCTGCACAAGATTTCGCTCATCTGTTCCGAGAATGTACTTAGATCCCATATCATGCAGGACGTGCAAAAAGGAATACGAACCGTTGATTCAATTGAGGGCAGCATTGCTCGTTTAGAGCTGTATAAAAAAATGGACACCACCAAAGTGGATGTCAGTAATTTGAACGCATCGCAAGCGGCTGAACAAATAGCGGGGATAGTGAAGTGAGAAAAGAATAACCTTTTTCTGTTTAAAGGTACATCGGGATTTAGGGTTAATTGTCGATCGAGAACTTCTTGAAACGAATAATCGGTAAACAAACATTTATTTAGTACACTGATTCGTTAATTAGCATTGTTCATTAAGGGATACATGAGTAAGTATGTTCCTCTACAAGTTATCCCAATGCTACATCCAGTACCATCATCACGGCAAAACCCAGCATTGTTGCGGCTGTGGCTAGATCGGTTGAGCCTTCGCGTTGAGACTCCGGGATGAGTTCTTCAACAACAACGAAGATCATCGCGCCTGCTGCAAATGCAAGGGCATAGGGGAGGACTGGGGAAACATGGACAACTAAATAAGCGCCAATGACAGCAAAAATTGGTTCCACTATGGCAGATAATTGTCCGTACCAGAAACTTCTCGCTCGTGAAAGGCCTTCGCCTCGAAGTGGAATAGATACCGCCGCACCCTCTGGAAAGTTCTGAATACCGATGCCGAAAGCAAGAGCAAGTGCCGCGATTAATAATTCCGTGTCTCCGGTGACGATGGCGCCAAAAGCAACTCCGACCGCTGCGCCTTCCGGAATATTGTGAATAGTAATGGAAAGAACGAGTAAAATGATCTTCCGCAGTTTAGTCTTTGGCCCCTCTTTTTGAGCTACAGGGAAACCAAAATGCAAATGAGGAATGAGACGATCAACGAGTCTTAAGAAAGCCCCGCCTAGTAAAAAGCCAATAAGTGCAGGAACAAACGAGAATTTACCCATTCCGGAACTAATCTCAATTGCAGGTGCGAGTAATGACCAAAAACTAGCCGCGATCATAACACCGGCAGCAAAGCCGAACATGACGTTGGCCATCTTTTGATCTAAATCTTTGAAGAAAAAAACGAGTGATGCTCCGGCTGCAGTGCAGCCCCAGGTAAAAAGTCCGGCAAGCAAAGAAAGTAGTACCGGATTCAATGCAGACAACTCATGCAGCATTTGAAAACTCCTTTTTGTAAATTATAATCATGCGCGATTATTTGGAATCAGACCAATGCATCCTCAATGATGATCACCGGTTGAATAAATCATTCTCATAAAGCCGGCCATCACTGTCAACTCACTTCATCTTTTCCACTTTACTAATGTATTTCCCTGATTTGCTCGAGAGTATGCCTTGCAGAGCAATGTTTTTTGTATTATAAGAAAGAATATAATTTTAAGGCTTATAGTTTAAACGCAACTAGATTTTTGCCATCGCCCGCGGCAAGCGAGTAACCGAAGCGATGATTCAACAGTACCGCAAAGGCACGAACCAATAACACACGGCTGGGGGTTTAGGACCGGGTGATTAGGTAAGCGCCTAATTCTGATAAATAAGCGGAAAAATTACCCTTAATTAGAAAATGAACGAAAAAATAGCTTGAATAGACGGAAAAATTCCGCTTATCGAATCGAAAAACGTGAAGATGGTAGGGTTTTACTTTGCATAAGCGGAAAAATTACCCTTATTTACCGGCGAAGTACGCGCCATGATGCAAATAACCGGAAAATTTCCGCTTATTTACTCGCCTGATTTAATGAAGCCAGAATGCTTGGTGAAATAGAGGTGAGTGTAAGGACCTAGCGCTTTTTTCCTAGTTTTTCTAATCGTGAATGCTCATTTCTAAAGCTTATGACTGATCTATTGAGGTGTATGCCTCCGCGCACTCATTGCTGCCCACCCATATAATTCCATAACTGTTTCCGGATGCTAGTGATTCTAGAATATAGTTTGAATATGAAATTATTGACCCTTTTTGTCATCAGAATGTATCAGTGCTGTCAATAGGATGTTATTGGAATGCAACCTCTAAGACCTATGATTAGTTGTGTTGCAAGGTTACATAGAACAATGACTGAAAGAGAGAAATTTTGGGAGCATACCATAGGGGGAAACATGATGAAAAAAAGCATATTATCGTTAGCATTGATCGGTGGGTTGACCGTAACCGGACTTGGAACCCATCAAGCGGATGCAGCATCGGCAACATCTGTAGTGAATTTAGCACAGCAAGGTGTCGGCTCAGCTTACTCTTGGGGACAGAATGACTGCTCGGGATTTACAATGCGCGTCTTTTCACATTTTGGTATTCAATTGCCTCATAGCGCGGCAGCACAAGCGGGTTATGGTACTGCAGTCAGCCGATCGAATCTTCAACCTGGAGATCTCGTCTTCTTTAACACATCAGGTGGAGGTATTTCACATGTTGGGATTTATGTTGGCAATAATCGCATGATTAGTGCGGAAACAGAAAAAACCGGGGTACGTGAAACGCAGATATTTGGTGGAGGCGCGTCAAGTTATTGGGAGCCGCGTTACGTGACTGCCCGAAGGATCGCAACGAACGCTCAAACAGCAGCGCAGCAATCTGTAAAAACAGTTCAGCCGCAAAAAACGACACAAGAATCAGCGACTTCTCAATCTTCATCAACTCAGGGTTCAAACGATCAAACACAAATCAGTGCGTCAACTGATCAATCATCATCAACTGCTCAGACGAATGGGACACAAAGTGACCAAGCATCAACTACTGATCAGACACAATCAACACAAAGCAGCCGGTCAGTAACAACAGATCAGACAAAATCGACCCAAAATGACCAAGCATCTGTAAATGAAAACCAGACTTCTGAGACGACCGCATCTACAGCAGATAACTCAAATTCCAGTTCAAATGAGACAAGCTCATCACAAACGATAAATAACGGGGTATACATTGTGCAGACAGGAGATACGTTGTGGGCAATATCGAATAAAAGCGGCATCTCCGTGCAAAAGATCCAGCAAATCAACAAGCTGGAGGATACGATGATTCGTCCGGGACAGAAAATTCAATTGCAGGATCCATCCGAAAAATACACGATAAAGTCAGGCGATTCGCTCTGGTCGATCGCTAAGGAACATGGAACAACGGTGGATCAATTAATGAAAGCAAACAATCTGTCCTCTGATCTAATCTATCCGGATGACAAGCTGACCGTATCTGATAACTAATTAAGTTAATGAATAACAAAGGCTGCCGCTCATTTGCGACAGTCTTTGTTATTTTTGTTCCTTGGTACAAGGCACCATTTCATCAATGGCTAATGCCTCGATATATTTGGGCACGACCATCGGTTCATCGCTTGGTGGCTTGCTTTACGCGCATGCCGGAGGATTTAAAACGCTTGATCTGTTTACGATTATTTGTTTTCTTATTTCTCTTCTCTTATTTATGAAGAGCGGATTGTTTACATCAATGAGACAAGCCAAAAAAGAATTAATCTAATGACGTGCAAGTTTATTGCACTATTTGGGTGCTGTGCACTTCGACATGAATTATACATTGAACATATGCTGGGGAAGAGTTAAAATGAAACAACTTGAGTGAAGAATGTAATACCTTATTGACTATTCTTCACCGTTGCTTTATGCACTCATTCATAGCGATTAAAAAAGAAATGAACTAAAGGAAGGAAATGTTCGTGTACGCTAAGCATGCACTGCCCGTTCGCACTCACAATCATAATGAGAATCTCTTGTATTTCATGATTTCGATTTTCTTTAACGCCTTTGGAAATGCGCTGACCGTTTCACTGAATCTGGGAAGCGCGCTCTGGACAGCATCAGCAGTTAATTTTACAGCACTGACAAGTATTTCATTAAGCATCATTTTGATTGCCTCAGGTGTTCTTGTCGTTATCATCAATGCCCTGATTATCGGTAAAATTGATTGGCACCGCATTATTGGCAACATGATCTTTATGGTCCCGTTCAGCTATTTAATTGGGATGATCAGCACTTATCTTGTTGCTATAGGGATTAATGAATTGCCGCTTATCGTGCGTGTCGTTCTAGATATTGTAGGCGTATGCTTTATTTCGCTTGCGATTTCGATCTACCAACGTGTGAATCTGATGCTTCATCCTTGCGATGATTTGATGCAGATTATTCGTTTTAAATTTTTTAAAGGTAATGCGACGGTCGCACAGCTTGTAACCTTTTCTCCGCCGATTGTGATCCTCCTCATTTGCTGGATCGATTCACATCAGCTCTACGCGATCAATGTCGGTACTATTTTCGCTTTACTGTTTCAAGGCACATTGGTTGGCGTGTTTGATAAGACGGTTTTCCCAACGCTCAAGCACCAGAATATTGATCATGGTCAAGCGAGCAGTCAAAGCCATAAGCATCATGGACTGAACGTGTAAAAGTAGTGTAGCAAACAGTGAATGAACCCGATTTGTTGTCGTATTGAACCCTCGGAGCTTGCTCATACTAGTTCCGGAGGAGGTGAGCGACTTTGGCTAAAGATGTACTCTGTGAAGTGAACAATTGTACGTTTTGGGATGAAGGAAACCATTGCTCTGCAAATGCCATTTACGTCATCAGTCATAAAGGCAAGCAGGCATCAAACGTCGAAGAAACAGACTGCAAGACCTTTAAACCGGAAAAATAACAGATGAAAAAACGAAACCATGAAAAAGCGAGCGGACACTGTGTCCACTCGCTTTTTTAGTATAAGATTTTCGGAACACAAGGCGGATGCACAAACAAGTAGTTAAATGACTTAATACACTATGGTATCAATGCGCGAGGCAGGTGGTATGTGTTGACCGATTTTTTTGACAGACCGGATGAATGCAGCTCACATAGAAAGAAAGAGACACCGGCCCGCAGACTACAGAAAACAAAGCTGAGATCGGAAAAAAGAAACATAAATACGAATACAAATTCAAATGGATTGAATCAAACAATTACGATTAATTGTAATGGGTCAGTATCTGTCCCGGGAAATTCTCTCAAAGCGGAAACAACCTACTATATCACTACTGGGGTGGAGGGGAAACGAACCTATACAAATGCTGACGGATTATCCCAATATGGAAGCCAGAGCATCCCTGATCCGGGCGATGTTACGTTTTTTAACTTATTTGTCAATGGGATGCTTCAGCCATCCGTCTTTTATACGGTATCCGCAGGAACACTTTCCTTTATTGGTCCTAATGATGTACTTACAACTGGTGTACCTATTATCCTTCAAACCATTAAGATTCAATCGGGTTAAAAAAAGTACAGACCTTGTTAAGTCTGCACCTTTCTTTCTCTGTCACGTTCAGTTAACGACAAAAGCGACTGTAATCGGTGTTGCACCATCAAGGGTGTCGCCGTCAGGAATTGTAATGGCAGTTGTCGTAACCGTAGAGGTATCTGAGGTTTGAATCACACCATTAATATAGAGTTCATAATAGGCGAAAGAGCTTGGAAAGGCAGTTGCCGCGGCACCAGTATCATCAGTAAAGCTGGTTGCTGTCACAGCAAAGGTTGCGCCTGTACCTGTTCCTCCACCAAGTGTTGACGTGAATTTTCGACTGGCCATAAAAGGTTTAACAATGGGCATAAAACTGCATCCTTTCTGAAATTAGTTTACTGTGCATGGAAAGATGCTCCTTGTACAGCTAAACTAATTTATGCTTGGCAACGCTCTTGAGACACGTATAGATGATGCAAGAGAAATGCGGCTTTTATAGAAGATGGGTGGGAAACATCATTTCATGACAGCTTTTTATCCATATTGAACCACTGAATGCCTCCGTGCTGGGATGCGGCAATTCCTCGGTTTGTATAGCCTTTCTTCTCATAGAAGGCGATGAGCGATTGACGACAAGTAAGCGTTACCGTTAATCGATATTTTTCACGAGCCTGGTCTTCAAATGCATGGAGAAGGTTGCCGGCTACGCCTTTTCCTTGATAATCAGGAGCGACAACAATGCCCAGAATGCTTTGGTAACCGCCGCTTTTCGGATTAGGGATTGTTTGGTCGAAAAGGTCGTCGGTAATAAAGGGAACAGATAGAACCGGACCGTTCACATAACCGATCATTTGATTTTTCTCCTCTGCTATCAAAAAGGTATCGGATATCGTCGCAATTCGATTGATAAATGCCTGCTTAGTCGCAGCCTCTTCAGGAGTAAAGCCTGTATTTTCAAGGGCTATGAGCTGCTCTAAGTCCTCTTTTCGAACATTCCGAATATGCATCATTTCTCATCCTCATTCTTAGCTTTAAACAATTCAATAAATTGACGTGCTTTTTTTGTGAGATAGCGATTTTTCATCCAAATAATACCAACATCGGATTGGACCGTGATATCAGGAAGCTCGAACAGATCAATGTCGGCTACCGAAAAGGCTGAAAGGACAGATTTAGGAAGAACAGTGACTCCGATTCCGGCAATCACTAGAGCAATGGTAATCGATACACTGGAGCATTCACAGACAATATTCGGCTCAAAGCCTAACCGGCGGCATTCGTTCACAACTTTTTCGTTAAGCTGTACGGTTTTGTCGCTTTTCAAGGCAATAAGCGGCATGGATGCAAGATCTTTTAAATGGACATCTGAATTTGATGGTCGCCATTTTTGATTTGTCGGCACAATCATCACGAATGGATCGGAAGGCAGGCGGAGGATTCCATAATTGCTGGAATCATAGTTCGATTCAAACGGAAGTCGTGTGACAACCAAGTCAATACTGCGATTGGCCAAATAGTCGCCTAAGACAACATGATCCCCTTCTAAAATCTTAAACGTGACCTGAGGATAATGCTCGCGAAAATAGGCAATCTTCTCCGGGAGCAGGGAAACACATGAGAATACCGAGCCGATTTTCAGTGTGCCATGAATGCCCAGATCAAGCTCCTTAATTTCAGTAACGGTTTCGTCCATTTGCTGGAGGATTGCTTCAGCTTTAACTTGCAAAACGGCACCGGCTTCGGTAAGTGTCATGCCTTTGCCTTGACGATCAAACAGGATGACGCCGAGTTCTTCTTCAATTTGCTTTAGCTGCCGGCTCAGAGGCGGCTGCTCGATATTCAGCTTTTTGGCAGCACGCGTAATTTGGCCCTCTTTGGCAATTGCGAGAAAGTAACGAAGCTGGCGGATATCCATTAGCAGTCCTTCTTTCTTCATATATTAAAAGTATGATAAATGAATAAAACAGATATTTTTCGTATGGTTAATTGGATGATATCATAAAAATTAACAAGCAAAAAGGGGGAAGCAACATGAAAACCCACCGCATCTCAGTGATTGTCAAAAATCAGCCGGGAATTCTGGCACAGGTTTCCCGATTATTTAGTCAACGCGGCTTGAATATTGATACATTAACGGTTGGCACTTATAAAGAAATGCGTACATCACGAATGAAGATTTCATTGCGCTCTGAAAAGACAGTCCTTGATCAAGTGATTAAGCAACTCAATGGGTTAATGGACGTTATTCAAGTGAACGTTGCACACCCGATTATTTCGAATAAACCGATGGGCGGGAGATTAAGCGCCTTGTTTTCACAACGTGCGGTCGCCTTTTGGCTCGTTGCATATAGTCTATGTATTACATTGCTGGGGACGAATATCCCCTCCCCCCTGCTCGCACTATACCGCGTTCAGTGGCACTTGTCACCAAGCATGGTGACGCTGCTTTTTGCAATTTATGCCGTTGTCGTTATTCCAACGATTATTATCTCCGGTCAGCTGTCCGATCAATTAGGAAGGAAAAAGCTGCTGATTCCAGGCGTTTTTTTCATTATTATCGGCTCCATATTATTTGTTCTTTCCACCAATTTTACGATGCTGATCATTTCGCGGATCTTTCAAGGCATTTCAGTCGGAATGATGAATGGCGTTGCCGTTGCAGCATTAACGGAACTTGATGAAAAAGGGAATCGAATCAAAGCCGCATTTATCGGATCAATGGCCGTCACAGTAGGCAACGCACTCGGTCCTGTGCTCTCAGGTTTCCTGGGCGAGTACGCACCGTTTCCACTGAAATTGGCCTATTTTATTCATATGTTTCTTGCACTCCCAGGTTTTTTCGGGCTTTTATATATGAGTGAAAAGGTTAAACGAGTTCCGAAAATACGTATGCATCGGCCTGCTGTTCCGCAAAGTATTCGAAAACGGTTCTACCTGTCCGGCATGACCTCTTTTATTGCATGGTCAATTATGAGCTTAATGCTGTCGATCATCCCAAGTTATACCGATCAACTGGTGGGAAGCTCAAATTTAGCGGTTGCAGGTGCGATTGTGGCTTTAGTACTGAGCATTTCCACAATCAGCCAAATTGTGCTGAAACGCATGTCACTGCAGAATCTGTCCATTTTCGGCTTTTTCTTAATTCTTTTGGGGTTAGTAGCATTAGTGTTTACGCTCGAAACGAAATCAATCCTGTTTTTATTCCTGACAACCGTACTGATTGGATTCGGACATGGGCCAACGTTTGCGGGAAGTCTGGCGCTCACCAATCACATTTCACCGGACGAATCGCGCGGCGATATCATTGCATCATTCTATGTATTGACTTATCTCGGCGTAAGCCTGCCAATCTTGGGCCTGGGATTCGCTGCCCGTTGGGTGGGGCTGAACAACTCAATCATTTTATATACAGGTGTGATGGCGGTGATGATCCTTTTCGGTATGGCCTTTTGGATCATCGATCGACGGAAAGAATATCAGTTACAGACGAAATGAAATTAGCGACAGCAAAACGGCCGCTCTGCTCCTTCGATTGAAGTGAGTGGGCGGTCGTTTGGTTTATTAAATGATGTGTGGCGCGATATCTTTCATTCAATGATTTAAATGAGCTCGGGCTTTCGATAAACCTCTGAGCTATAGACGGTCAACAAGAACTTACAAACTGTCGGAGCTGCGCGCAGGTTCATACACACGTTTAATTGCTATGCCCATTTTATTCACCATGCTGAGCGTCTGACTGTTCAAAAGGTTCATCTGAAACAAGGATGGATTCAGTCGGGCATCCTTCATAAGCATCGTCCAGGTCCATAAGTAATTCCTCTGGAATTGTTTTGATTCCTTTGTTGTCGTCGATAATCGAAAAGGCAAGACCTTGATCGTCATAATTGAAAATGTCCGGAGCAGCCATTTCACATGCACCACAAGAGATGCATGTATCCCGATCGACTCGTGTATACTTCGGCTTTTCTCCCATGGAAATCACTTCCCTATTCATGTATTAGGTGGATCAGCATCCACGTACGGGACCGGCAGCCGATTTAACGAGAATGACATCGCTATCTTCCTCGGCATGTACGGAATGAAGTTCCATTGCGTTCAGGTGCACAAGCCTACCGGGTACAAGATGTTCCGATTGACCGGATGCGGTGAATAGGATCGCACCGCGCACAGGAATAACGGTAACCTCCGCATCGCCTCCATGATGTTCCGGAATGCGCTGTCCTTTTTGCAGGGATAAATGCATGACGGTCTGGTATTCGTCATGATAAAGTCGTTCCTTTAAAGCTGTCTGATTTTGGCATGTAAGAAGTTGCATTGGTGTTCGCTCCTTTTCTATTTAAATACGTTTAAGTTTACTTTAATTGAGAACTGCTATCATCTATACTATATAGTGTTTCGAATCAATTTGAACATGATCGAGATCAAGTTTCGACTGACTGTATAGAAAAAGTCTATCTACGGATGGAATAGTGATGAAAAATGACGGAAAGGAAGAGGTTCGATGTCTGAACTAAAGGCAATCGGCTGGTTTCAAAATCTTAAGGATGATGAACTGAAGCAAGTGGAAGCAATGGGGATCATGAAACAATACCGTGCTAAAGAGGCAGTGTTTGTCCAAGGAGAAATATTGACTCATTATTTCTTTGTTGTGGACGGATTGATCCATGCCTATCATCAAAATAGGGATGGGAAGAAGTGGATCGCAAGTCTGTTCTCTTGTGGTGACCTGTTTCCGCATACCGGTTTGGTTGATGAAGAAAATCGGTATCCTGCGAATGGCGAGACGATTACACCGTGTACGCTTTTTATGATCAGACGGGAGAAGATGCATGAACTGATGAATTGCTTTCCTTCAATCGAACGTCAACTTACACAATTTTTCGCTAAGAAAAGTCAGGAGCTGATGAACCGATACTCTGATTCGGTTCTTGAGCCGGCCCTCGTTCAACTGGTTTCGCTATTGAAGCGGCTCGCTCAGCAGTCAGGTGTCCGGGCGACGGACGGCTGGGTCCTTATCTCGGCTATGATGACGGAACAGGATATGGCGGGATATATTGGTGTCACACCGGAAACCGTCAGCCGTTTATTGAACCGCCTCTATCGTGAGAAGCGCGCTAAATCCGCCGGTCGGGGCAAAATTTACATTGATCTCGATAAGTGTTGATCAGCTTCAATACAAATCTGTTATACTTTAATCAATAACTTGGCAACTAGTTATGCTGCAAACGGTAAAGGAGTGCTGCTGATGAACCAGGCTTTACTTGTTATTGACTCACAACTGACGCTGATTGAGGGTGATTCACAGGAGCGCGGCGTATATAATAAAGAAGAGTTGCTTCGGAAAATCAATCTTGTAATCGAAAAAGCTGTGGGATTGGATATTCCCATAGTTTTTGTCCGCGACACCAGTGTATCCGGCGGTGAAGGAGAAGGATTCCAGGTTCACCCGGCAATTCATATACCGGATGATGCTGAGATTTTTAATAAAAGCGCAACAAGTTCTTTTTATCACACACCTTTATTAAAATTCCTTCAGGAGCGTGGTAGTGAACATCTCGTTATTGTAGGATGTAAGACCGAATATTGTATTGATACCGCCGTTCGAATGGCTACGGTCAACGGCTTTGATGTGACACTGGTCGGCGATGCCCACTCGACTGCGGATACTCCGATATTATCTGCGGCGCAGATTATCCAACATCACAATCGAGTGCTGAACGGTTACGACAATGACGACCATTTCTCGCTGGTACGGAATTCAGACGAGGACGTGTTTCAACCGACGCATAACAACTATCGTTAATGTGGGTCATTTGAATCGAATAGGCAATGCAGGAGGGATAGCATTGACGCTATCCCTCATTTTGGTGTGTTCATTTGATGAGAATGAACGAAAGAAAGAATCGCGCGCCAGGGGAGATACCGCTGGCATGCGTCTGCTTGAGAAGGCTCCCAGATCGCCACGGCAAGCGAGCAGCTGAAGCGACGCTCGTTCAAGTCACAAGGTTGATGGATCAAAGCTCCATACAGATTGACAGCAGAGGACCGGGCACTTTTCGCTCGATTTTTCTTACAAGTAAAAAAACTTATGATTTTGTCCCGCTGGTACGACGATAAGCGTCATAAGAGGCTGATTCCCAATCCGAACTTATCGGTTGGGCGATCAGGTTAAGCGTCAAATCTGATAAATAAACGGAAAAATTCCGCTTAATTAGAAAATTAATGAAAAAATTCCCTAAATAGACGGAGAAATTCCGCTTATCGAATCGAAAAACGTGAAAATAGCGGGTTTTGCAGTGCATAACCGGAAAAATTACCCTTATTTACCTGCAAAACAAGCTCTATGGTGCAAATAACCGGAAAATCTCCGCTTATTTTCCCCCGCGATACTGAATTAAGGATCGAAATGATTTATTAGAAAACTTGGCTTCGCCAAGCCCCTGGCGAAGGCGAAGCCTTAGTTGCGACGGCCATGGACGGCCTAGTGTCCGGTGAGCCGCAGGACGCGGCGTTTTTTCGGACCGCTTACACTCGTTTCCTTTAAATGTTTTCTTATACTTTCCTACCAGTGTGAACTAGAAATGTCTGTTCAAGACAAGGTTGATGATTCAAAATGGTATTTGGAGCAAATGAACTTTCGTATGTAAGGAAATTTCGCTAAGCACGCGTATGTCCTGTACGCAACGCGAAAGTAAGGATCGCCCGCTCTGTGCCCGGTTTTTCTTATTGACACAGGTGGGAATAGTGCTATAATACAATAAATCACACCTAAATACTTGGTTATATGTTTGTTTATCCAGAGAGGGTAAAGGATCTGGCCTGATGATCCCTCAGCAGCGGACCTTGCAAAGAGGTACTGTGCTAAATCCAGCGGTAATCCCGGCAGATAAACAGAACCTGTAAAGAGGTTTTCTGAACACGGGAAATCTCTTTTTTATTTGCCTCAATAAATGGATAAATAGTCATCTGAGCTAGTCCGAGAAAAATTAAGGGTGATTAAAAAACGAAAAAGGGTGAATGAACATGGCAGAACACTATTTTGAAGTAGAGCCAGGTATTGAGTTGCACTATCGTGATGAAGGGAGTGGACGGCCGCTCATTTTTATTCCGGGTTGGACATTCAGTATTGATGTATTTGAAAAACAGATTGCTTACTTCTCCACGCGTTATCGAGTGATTGCGGTAGATCCGCGAAATCATGGAAAATCAACGATCAGCGTAAACAGAAATACGTACGATGTGCAGGGAGCGGATCTTGGAAAACTGATCGATCACCTTGATTTAAAAAATGTCGTGTTGGCCGGTTGGTCGTTTGGTGGTCTAACCTTATGGTCTTATGTGGAACAATTTGGAACTCAAAACATTTCGGCTGCTGTCACCATTGATGTATCCCCGCGGACCCTTAGCTCGGATTCTGATGAGTGGGTAGCTGGGACACTTGAAGACCTCATAGCCGTCCACAATCATTCTCTGGATTCTGCCGAACATTATCGTCAGTTTATTGATTCATTTGCTGAAAATCTCCTATTCGACCACGCGATTACTGCTGAAGAAAAGAGTCGATTTACAGCGCCAAGCTTGCGCATTCCGCATCAAATTGCCGATGCGCTCTATGTCGACGGCTGGCTTACAGACAAAAAAGCAGCGGCAAAAACGATTGATGAAACAGTGCCCTCGTTAACATTTACTTCATCCGCGCGCGCAGATGCCGCTACGCCTTATATACAAAAAGAATTTCCAAATAGTGACGTGCATTCGTTTGGCAATCATCTGTTATTTTGGGAATACGCGGATCGGTTTAATGAAATTCTCGATCAATTCCTTAACAAACACCAACTTTCAGATACTGTTTTACAAAAATCATAAAAGAGATAACAGGAAGAATAGTATAAAGCACATCAAGTTCCGAAAAACAGGTAAATGGAGAACCTATAAAATATTTTGTCTTCTTGAGTGCCTACAACTATAAAAACGTCCACAAGATTAAAGTGGACGTTTTTCTTTGACTATTTTCGCTGACCAGTAGGGTACTCTATATGTATCTCGTTAAGAACGATGAAAGGGTAAAAAAGGGAACATAAGATGCATATAAATGTTTGTTTAAGGGAAAGGAGCGGATTTGTCGATGAAATTTGTGGACACAGAGCGTAAAAAAGAAATTGATGCAAAGCTAGAATTGGTAAAACAACAGACAGCAGCATTATGGGCGGCTGTTTGCTCCGATCACGTCATCCGGTATTTTGAACAGGAACGTCCTCAAGATGAGCGGCCTCGGCAAGCGATTGCAGCGGCTCGTCTGTGGGCAAGGGGCAGAATCAGCGTCGATGAAGCGCGAAAAGCCGCTTTTGCGGCAGATGCCGCGGCGCGCGAAGCAACAGGAGCTGCAGCCATCGCCGCTGCTCGAGCGGCAGGCCAAGCTGCTGCGACTGCGTACATGTTTGGTCACGCGATCCATGCGTCTACCTATGCTGCAAAAAGCGTATTTTATGTTGCGGACAGTGAACAGGAAGCGGTCGAGAAAGAGCGTGCTTGGCAATATGACCGCCTGCACGAGCTTGCGATTTTGATTAACAAGGGAATTTAGCATCTGATCTTAAACCACAGCTGCAAACGAGAAAAAATGATTAGGACCTGGAGTCAAATAAAGCTTGTAGCAACCGTTACAGCAATATCAACGAGCAAATAGATCCAAAATGCGGGCCAACTATATCCGGGATGAGTTTGAAGGTAGTGAATGCGGTCGCTGCGATCCGGAGTTTCTGTTTTCAATTTTTTAATCGCTGTCAAGGCGTTTACGAAGCAAAAATAGTTGCTAAATAAAGCGAACAAAACGCCAATGAGAAGGCTAAAAAACAGATTAGCAAGATCAGGTATACTGCTGAAGAGTAAGCCGAAAAGTGTAGAGAGTATTAAATATCCGTAGGACAAGTAATACATTTTTCGGTGTGCGGACCAAAAAGTGAAAGCAAAGAACGCCGACCAATTCCACGAGAAAAAATGGCGTTTTTCACTCATTTTCGTCCACCGTTTCTCATAGGTTTCGTCATTCTTGCCAAGATAGAGCAACAATTCTTGACGTGTTTCTTCACTTAAATCCAGATAATGGGTGCCCCATTCAGCCATTAATAAAACACCCCCTTAATAGATGGAAGATTGGATAGTCTGCGTGCGTTTCTAATCAGCACTTATCGGTTGGGCGATCTGATTAAGCGCCCAATCTGATAAATAGACGGAAAAATTACCCTTATTTAGAAAATGAACGAAAAAATAGCTTAAATAGACGGAGAAATTCCGCTTATCGAATCGAAAAACGTGAAAATGGCGGGCTTTTCTGTGTATAACCGGAAAAATTACCCTTATGTACCTGTAAAACAAGCGCGATGATGCATATAACCGGAAAATCTCCGCTTATTTTACTCGTTACATAATCAGGGAGCAGAAGTGAGATGGAGTAACTTTCGCTAAATGCGCATGTGTCCTGAACGCAAAGCCACCGGCACCCTGCGCACTTTTGTAATCAGCACTTAAATGTGTAATCCCGTTCGACCTTGCTGATTCGCGTGACGAACGATTCGTACCAGTCACGTTTGCCTTTTTCCTGAGCCATTTGGTGCTCTGCGTTCTTTTTCCACTGCTTGGTGGCGTCGAGTGAGGACCAGTACGAAACGGTTATGCCGATGCCCTGTTCCTCCCGCGCACTTTCGACACCAAGGAATCCAGGCTGTTCTCTAGCAAGCGCAACCATTCGATCGGCGACAATGCCGTATTCTTTTTCCTCAACCTCAGTTCGTTTTGAGGTGAAAATAACTGCGTAATAAGGTGGGGTAGGTGTTTTTGCGAAAGACATCTGCACTCGCCTCTTTCTAAAGTATCTATTGGCTCTTTTAGATCATTTATTAAAAAATCAGACGGCTGAGCCTTTTCTCCCAATTAAAAGCACTGCATTCCCCAAAGCTTTCTTACTTTGAAGGACACGAGGCAATTTTATCAAATCACTGAGTTTAACCGCCTTGAATTCAGAAACCCCGAGTTTCTTCACTTCGGTTAAAAAGTCACTATAGTTTCCGTATGTCTTATTGTCCATAAATAAATCCATAAAAACGAAAACACCGTCTGAATCTAAGACTCTGATAGCCTCTTTTAGAAGCAGAATTTTATTTTTTTCATCCTTAACTTCATGAAACGTCAAGCAACTAATAACTGATTGAAATGCATTATCTAAAAACGGAAGCTTCGACGCACTCGCCTTAATGAATACAATTCGATCCGAAACGCCTTCAATTTCAGCATTACGCGCACATAACTTTTGCGAATATTCCCAGTTGCTGCCCCAATAATCAATTCCTACAAATTGCCCCTTTGGAAATGCTTTCGCTCCTTTGATGGTAAGGGAGCCGCTTCCTGTACCGATATCGAGTAATTTCCCCTCTCCATCCCATTTTAATTTTTGTAAAATCAAATCATGGATGATCGATTGAAAATTATTCCCAAACGTTGCAAATTGATAGTACGTGTAGGAAACGATAAAGGAAATATAGCAAAACGGAAGTGCGAACAGCCCCGACAAAATACGTATATACAGGTTTATGGGACAAAAAGCGGCAGCAATAAGACAAACACTGATGGCTAAAAATGTAATTAACTTATGTTTTCTGATCCATGTTTTGTAGACGGGTTTTGACCCCATATAGTTTCCTCTTTCTATTTAATACTTTACAAGCCCCTGACTTCTTAATGTCTCCAACATTCTCTTCTTTGCTTCCGATTGTTTGCCGGAAACGGCTTTGGCAATTTGATTGGTAAAAGTATCCACACGGCGGTTGGCATCGCGCAGATCGTAATACTGATTCACGTCATGGTCATAGTTCTCTAATTCTTCCAGCGGATGTTGAGGTGACTGGTACTCGTTTTCAAAATAGACGGCTTCCTTAGGCAGACGCGGCTTAAGCTGTGGCGATTGATCCGGGTAGCCAATTGCGATTCCGAAGGCCGGAAAGGTGAACTTTGGCAATTTTAAAAGATCAATCACGGCCTGAGGATCATTCAGAATACTGCCGAGGTATACGGTGCCAAGTCCCAGACTTTCGGCTGCTGCGACTATATTTTGTGCCGCAATGACCGTGTCGCTGAATGCTCTGAAAAAGAAATCCGTAGAGCTCAGGACGTCGGTCGGCTGTTCTTTTGCTTCGGCAATCTTCGCATTGCGGTGCATGTCGATGACAAGTACAAAAAGACGGTCTGCTTCTGCTATGTAATGCTGGTTGCCAATCTCAGCCAATGCTTTTTTCTTTTCCGGGTCGGTCACACCGATAATGGAGTATTGCTGAAAAAAGTTGCTTGTCGCTGCATGCTGGGCAGCACTGATGAGCAGATTGACTTGTTCCTGCGGGATATGCTGTTTCGTGAAGCTTCGAATGCTGCGGTGGTTCAAAAGGGTCTTAAGTGTTTCGTTCATGGGACGTATCTGCTCCTCTAAAGGTGGATTTTTCAAGTGTTCATCTATGTACCGATTATAGCACGGTGCGACTTTGATTTATAAGAACGGGTTCGATTCGAAGCTCTTGAATAAAACTTAAAAAGATGGTATGTTGTATAACAACATAGTTGTGAAACGACGTAGTTTCATATTTTTTTGTTCTTCTATGTTGCAATACAATATAGTCATTCGTGATGAAGAGGTGAATGCATTGTCTTCTAGCCAAATTCTTAAAGGAATTTTAGAGGGGTGTTTGCTGTCCGTTATTTCTAAAGGTGAAATTTATGGCTATGAAATGATTGAAAAGCTGAGTACTTATGGGTTCACGATGGTTAGTGAGGGGAGCATTTATCCTTTGTTAATCCGAATGAGAAAAGAAGGGCTTGTCACGACGCGCTCAAAGAAGCTGCCTTCAGGTGGGCCAAAGCGAAAATATTATTCTCTGACTGAACAGGGCAAGGAAGAATTGGATTCCTTCAAACAAAAGTGGAGGGTAATTTCAGATAGTGTAAATCAACTTATGGAGGATGATTGAACATGGCTGCTCTTTTAAAGGAAAGGCGTGAATTTCTGCAAAATTTGCGCATCTACTTACTATCTAGTGGAAAAAAAGAAGAGGAAACCGAGGAAATTGTCGGAGAGCTGGAAGATCATTTGTACGAAGCCGAAAAACACGGAAAAAGCGTCCAAGATATTATTGGTCAGTCACCCAAGGCATATATGGAGCAATTAGCCGGCGAAATGCCATTTGACTACAAAAACTTGCTGATTTATGTACCACTCATTTTGATCGGGCTCATTTGCTACAATATATTAAATAAAGCGGTAGAGGGCGTGTTTTCCTATTCATTGCTGGAGGCAGTTGGAGATATCGTGATTACGCTAATAGGACTAGGTCTCATTATTGTTCTTTTTAAATATGTTGCAAGCAGCAAGCTCTCGAAGATAAGCGAGGGACTGCTTTTTTATGGAGGCAGCCTAACGCCTATCATTCTTCTTGTCGCATTAACCTATTTAGATCGTGCGGTTGATTCGCCTATGATTCATTTAGGGTTAGTATGGCGAATTCTCGCTGTAGCACTTGCATGCCTCTTTTTAATTGGCATCGCGATATGGGCAAAAACATGGGTGTCAATTATTATTCCGTTCTTATCACTTTCTCCGGAACTCGTTTTAAATCAAACAGGCATGCAGGAAACATCAAAAACTGTCCTGAGTACTGTGATTACTTTTCTGGGATTAGGTATCTACATCTTTATCGTGTTTAAGAGGGAGCGAAAAAAAGAAACAAAGATTCTCTGAGCTTGATAAGGGTAACCGATCCGGCATTTTTCATATAACGCTGTTTCAGATTTGTACTTCTCTCACCTTTTCAAGGTATTTTGCCATAGAAACAGCACCCGGTTTTTCAGGTGTTGCTTCTTAGAAATCATTGTTTCTATCAGTATTTGAGGATTCTCTCTAGATCATTAAGAGAGTCTCTTTTTTTGCAAGTAAATCAATTTCCGCGTACTTTTCTATAAATGTCACATGCAGCGTATGATCGACAGTGTTGACCATTGCCTTGGGCAGGAGCGTGATGCTGTTCTGAATCGTTTTGATGCTATTTAAAATAGAGCCAAGGTTATCAAAGGCAACGAGATTATAATCTCTATCTTCCATAATTTTAATAAGTTCTTTTCGATAAGGACAACTTGTATCGCTGCTAACAACAAGATTAACTTCACTCAATGAATGCCAGTCACAATTGCTGAGGATAAAAAGTTCTTCGCGTACATGGAGTAACGATTTGTATTTGTTTTTATTAAATTCACGATTGGTCCAGATACAATCCAATTTGTCTTGCTCCAACTGCTGAAATAATTCAGAAGTTGCATGTGTAGAATTAAATACATCACTATAACCTGAATCCTTCAAGCGCTTTGTAAACAAAGGAATAACGGAATAGACCAGAGTTGGTGTCGCTCCAATTCGTATCATTTTATATTTTGATAAATCTTCAATCATATTGTGGTAGTCTGTAAGGATTTTTTGGGAATGAACATAGAGTTGATCTGCTGCTGGAAGTGCTTTTATCCCTTTATTTGTCCGCTCAAATAGTTTGAGCCCCAATTGACGTTCAATACTTTTAATTCGATGAGAAATATTTGGTTGAACATAGCCAAGATTAACGGCTGCTTTTGAAAAAGAACCGCTTTGATAGACTTCTTTGAAAATGACTAAATCATTAAATTCCATGTTTTTTACCTCTTGTCATTATTTATATTGATAGCAAACATGATTATTAACCATTATACAGAGGAATTTTATTCATGTAACCTTATCTTGTAGATAATAGAATGAGGTGAGAAGATCGTGTTTCAAGATAAAGTCGTATTAGTTACCGGAGGCGGAACCGGAATTGGGCGAGCAACCTGCATCAAACTTTCTTCTTCCGGTGCAAAAGTGGTTGTGAACTATTCAAAGTCATTTAAGGAAGCGCGAGAAACGTACGATCAATTAACAAATGAAGGGCTCTTGTATCAGGCGGATATTAGCGATGAGATACAAGTCAAAGAAATGATTCTTGCGTGTATTGAAAAATTTGGGAAACTCGATTATCTCGTAAACAATGCTGGAATTACGCATCAATTAGCAATGGATAATCTTGAGGGAGCAACTGACGAGGTTTGGGATAAACTTTGGGATGTGAATGTTAAAGGAACGTTTCATTGCATTAAAGAGGCAGTTCCTTATTTAAAGAAGAGCAAAGATGCCGCAATTGTTAATGTCGGAAGCGTGGCAGGGACTACTGGATTAGGTTCCTCAGTCCCCTATGCAGTGACAAAATCAGCAGTTCATGGATTAACCAAGTCATTGGCATTTTCACTAGCCCCGAAAGTCAGAATCAATAGTATTGTACCCGGTGCTGTGAAAACAAGGTGGTGGAAAGGTAATGAGGAAAAGATGGAAGAATTGGCAGGACGTATTCTTTTAAAAAGAATAGCTATTCCTGAGGATATTGCTGAATCCATTTGCTACGCTCTTGTACAAAAGTCGCTCACAGGACAAATAATTACTGTAGACAATGGACAGACAATGTGACGACCGCCTCTCAGAAGGTCAATGATACAAAATAAAGCAGCACCGTTCGTTAGGGTGCTGCTTTTAACTTTTATTACCGGGTGAGCTTTCCATTTTATTTCAATTTGTAGAGAGCAGCGGAACATAAAAGACTTATGAATAAGAATGCGTCAATCACTTAAAAAGGACGTATATACGGATATGGTTAGGCAACAATGGGCTTACTACAAGTAGTAGTTCAATAGATTTTGTGATTCATTACTCCTTTTTTGGAGAAGAAAAATTTTGCTCAAACCATGGTAAAATAACAGAAAGATATCTAATATTTGAATTCGTTCAAAAGTATTGATAGGCTGTAGCATCAAATAAATTGGTTATAAGCTGCGAAAGGCAGCCAAAAAACCATACTGACAAAAGGAGTTCCCTATGGTAACTATCAAAAAAATAGCCGAAATGGTTGGCGTTAGTCCGACAACGGTTTCGAATGTGATTCATGGACGGAAGAATAAGGTATCAGAAGAAAATTACAAGAAGGTAAAAGAGGCACTGAATCAAGCAAATTACGTTTCCAATATGAGTGGCAGAATTCTATCTCAAAATGGTTCGAAAATCATTGGCGTGATTTTAAATTATTCGCGACGTTCTGAAGTTAACGTTGTGTCTGATCCTTTTTACAACCAAATTATTGGGTATTTAGAGGAGCAGATACGGATGAATGGCTACTATATGATGCTGTACACATCTGGGAGTGTTCAAGAAAGCCTCAATCTAGCCTCAGCGTGGAAAATTGAAGGCCTTGTTATCCTGGGGGCTTTACCTGCTGATGCGGAAAAATTTAGTCAGGTCGCGCAGATGCCGATTGCTTTTATTGATACGTATGTTGACGAGCCTGTAATGAAAAAAGGATTTATCAACGTCGGTTTGCAAGATTATGAAGGTTGTTATGATGTGACTAACTATTTAATTCATTTAGGGCATAAGAACATTGGGTTTTGTGCTGATGGAAATCAGTTAATTGGTGTTGATGAGCAGAGACTTAGTGGTTTTAATCAGGCAATGGCGGATGCCGGTATTAAATTCGATCAAGAAAAAGATTTCTTTGGACTTCCTTATAAAGTTCATGAACGTCATGACTATTTAACTCAATTAATAAAAACACGATTTAAATCCTATACAGCACTCGTTTTTACTTCTGATTACTTAGCCGTTGACGCGTTGAATTTGCTGCAAGATAATCATTTTCGGATTCCAGAGGACATGTCGATTACCGGATTTGATCATAATATTTTTTCGGAGCAATCCCGGCCAAAGCTAACAACGGTTGAACAGAACGTGAAAGAAAAGGCTCAGTTGACCATTTACTATTTAATGCAGGAAATCCATCAACCAAAAGCGCAGATTGCAAACATCAAACTCAAGACGAAGCTGATCATTCAGGAAAGTACAAGGAGCTTGGAGAATGAATAGATGCTCGCAGAAAAATGGGTATGGATCCATCTGTGATTGCTAGAGAATTAAACAGGCCGATAAAACGTATAAAGAGACCGATAAACTCCGGAAACGGACCGATAAAACGCGCAAACGGACCGATAAATTCTTCAAACGGACCGATAAACTCCGGAAACAGGCCGATAAGATCAGGAAATCCGAACCTCCGCAGTTCAGGTGTTCATTCATAAATACCACGTTCACCTGGTAAAATCCCCGTTGGCTTAAAAACTATGCCGCAAATACATCGAAAGTTAAGTATAATGAGACTATAAGCGAACTGTGAGCGGAGGTGCGCGTGATTGGATGAAGTGACAAAGCGTTTAACAGAATTTTCAAAGAAAACCATTGAGTTAGGCGAGCTTGAGAAACTGCTCACGCCGTTTTTTCAGACCTATGAAACATTCGCGGACAGGATTCTTCAGTTCGAAAAAGAGAACGTATTGATCATGGTGCGATCCACCGGTCGGACGACACGCACACCGTCGCTCGCACTCAAATACCGAATCAATAAAAGTGCGCTGAGCGGGAATTACCACAAAGAGCTTCAACGCTATCGGGCTAAGCTGCACACGGCAATCAATCTTGACGGGTATTATCGCGCGGATCCTTCATTGTGGGAAAAACATCTCCCGTATCTCCTCAAAATTGATCGTTATCTCAAAACACATGGTTTTCCGACTGACCTCGTTCCTGCGCCGGAGCGAAGCTATGAATTGGTTGAGGATGAGAAGTGGATTGATGAGAAGGGCGGGAAGGAACTATTAGAAAAAATTGGTTTGTATGCTCGCCTTACTATTATCCCCGTCTCAGATCCTTTAATGTTCGCAATCAATCCGCTTAAACTAAATGAAAAAGAACAGTATCATCTGATTGTTGAAAATAAAACAACCTATCAAGGCCTTCTGCCGGTATTAAAAGAGACAGATTGTGCGACACTGATTTATGGGTGCGGCAAGGCAGTTGTTAAGAGTATTGAGCAGTTTCCCATGCAATATCCGATCAGCGCCAAGCATCATTTCTTGTACTTTGGTGATTTGGACAGGGAAGGACTGTCAATCTGGTACTCTCTTAATCAGAAACAAGCAGCGCGACCGGCATTACCGTTTTATCAAGCCTGCTTAAAAAAGGCCCCTGCCGTTGGCAAAGCGTATCAGCGATCTCGAAGCGTTGCAGAGGATCAATTCCTTGCATGTTTCTCAGAACAACAGGCAGAACGAATACGCACGATGCTTCATGATGGAAAGTACTATCCGCAAGAAATTCTGAAGACGAGAGAATTACAACATATATGGAGGGGAACGGATTGGAAGAGCTTGATCTGCGCGAAATCGTAAACGGCTATAAGGAACGGATGCGGCGGCTCGCTCTGTTCGATCCACTATATGAGCTGGAGCGCAAGCGCGAACAGGACCACGAAAAGAATGACGTTGATATGAAGGGACTGGGTTTGCTTTCGCTACTTTTCTTTTTTGAGCAGAAATTGATGCGCCAGTACAAGGCCGGGGCGAAACAATTGGCCGCTTTTTTGGAAAAGGTGATTGCGGCTCAGTATCAGTTGGATGAGAACGATTATGAACGTATCGCCCGATCAATTATTCAAACCTTCCGTCCCACAACCGGGAAAAAACGGCGTTATATCTTTTTTAATTGGGAAACAAATCAAGAGGACAGCATTGACTATTCGATCTTGAAGGCAAACTCATTCGACTTGAAAACGAACACGCAATATTACACTTTGGACGAGGATGGACTCGAACTCGTTTTCGCCACCAAGGAGTTTTACAGTGAATTTCAACTGTCGATTAATCAGCTGATGCTTCGGAAACAGCTGGACAAGGGAGAGTTCAAAGGCGCGCTGCGGCAGATTAATGAAATGCGGATCGATGTCGAGAGTCTTGAGGAGCGCATGGGGCGGCTGAAGCATGAAATTCAGCGCAGTATTGTGTCGGAAGAGACCTTTGAGCGCTACAAGCAGCTGCTGGAAGATATCTATGGACGGCTCAAACGTGAGGACGAAGAATTCAAAGAGCTGCGCCAATTTGTTAAGGAAACACGTGATCGGCTGTATGCAAAGGATGTGCATAAGCGGGAGATCCGTACCTATGATTTGGTTTTGACGATCGCGCGCGAACTGGAGTCGGTACACTATGATCATTCGCGGCTTTTGGAGCAAACCCTAGATTTGAAAAATACGACGCTGCTTACCGCTCAGGAATCCCTGTACTACACCGGTATTCAAGCATTCAATTTTGATCAGGATCTTACCGCGAAAATCCTGGCTACGCCATTGCCTGCCGAAGCAATGATCGGAGTCCTGCAACCGTTTCTTAACGTAGAAGAGAATGAAACATGGTCGCCGCTCACGGTCCTTGCCGACCAAAAAATCAATGAAGAACGTGAGGAACGCGATGATCAGGGATTTGTTGAAGCGGACGAGCATGAAGAGGATCAATCCTACCGGCACGCGCTGGCTGAAAAATACAAACAGCTCATGGGTCTTTTTCTGAGTGCCTATGAACAAGGGCAGGGGCAAAATTTGTCCCGGTTCATGAATTTTCTTGAAGCACATGAACATGCGGAATTATTGGAACGACGCTATTTTTACCAATTCTGGCTGATTCTTCATCAACGCTCGCCAATCAGATACGGCGAATCAGAGGATGAGGAAAGTAATGCCATCCTTGACGAAGCGCTCGCACTACTCGAAAACCGAACGCTGCATGTGCGTGAGGGTAAAGGACTGATTCGAAAATCCAAGCGATTTTCCATCCAAGAATTGCAAATCCATTTGGAGGGCGAAGAAAATGAACTATTCTGAACATAAAGTTGTCAAGGCATTTCGCCTTTATACCGTGCTCGCCCGCGATGGCGTGGCGGGAGATGACGCGGTGCAAAGTTATCGGGCGGATGACGAGCTGCGAAGTCTTCTTGATACGTTCAGCCATGAGGTGGATTGTGTGATCATCAGTACAAGCGAGCAGCTGTTTCTTGTGCCGGAGACGAAGCTCTCGCCATTCCATGTCAGCAACGAATGGATCAAGCGCAACTATTTGCGCAGCGGGGCGACGAACGGAGATCTTTATCTGCTCTATTTCGCGACACTGATCCTGTTCGGCAGTTTCTACGACACGTACCAAAGCCAGGAGCCGACGCGTCTTTTTTTGCGCATGGATGAATGGATCCGTTTTATTCAGGAACGGATTGATCAGCTCAAAACGCATGACGAGGATGAACTCAAGCAGCTGGAAAATGAATTTTTCTATAACTGGCGATTGATTATTCAGAAATGGGACGACATGGATGATATTAAGGAACAGGCAAAAAAGCAGAGCGGCAATACAATCAGCCGAATGAGTTTTATTGATACGGTGAAACGATTCTTGGTTGATCAAGACTTGGTGCAGGACATCGGTAATGAGGAGATTCGGCTGACGGAAAAGGCGAAGACGATTATCCAACGCTATTTTATGGAAGTCGAATACAATAAGGGGATTTTTGAATTCATTTACGGCTTTGAAGGAGGTGCAGAGCATGCCGACGATCAGTAAAATTCGCTTGACGAACGTGATCTATGAAGAAGGAAACAAACGCTATAATGATGAGTTGTTCCTTTTTGACGGGCACAACGGCGCGATTCTGATTGAGAACGGCGGCGGGAAAACGGTATTCATTCAAACTGCGCTGCAGGCGATTCTGCCGCACACCGATCTGGCCGACCGCAAGATCAAAAATACGCTGATGCTGGAAAATGCCCCGGCGCACATCGCGATTGAATGGATCACGAATGAGCGGCCGAGACGCTACGTGGTCACGGCGGTCTCGCTTTACACCGTGAAAAATGGCTTGGATTCGCTGCGCTATGTCTATGAATACAACGAAAACGATCCAAACGGAATCGAGGGCATTCCTTTTGTCCGAGAGACGCGTGAGGGTAAGCGGGCAGCCGAACGCGGCGAAATGCAAGACTACTACGCCGGCATGCGCGAGAAGACGCTGAGCGCGCAAACCTTCAAAACGATTAAAGAATATAAGACATTTCTCGAGGAACAGTACACCATTATTTCGAGCGAATGGGAAAGCATTGTCAAAATCAACAGCTCGGAAGGCGGCGTCGAAGCCTTTTTTGATGAATGTAAGAATACCAATCAACTGTTCGACCGCTTGCTGATTCCGACCGTGGAAGATTCGATTGTCGGTCACGACAGCCACCTCTTCGCCGATTTGTTTGAACAACAGCTGGCGAGTTTGAAGAA
This sequence comes from Sporolactobacillus nakayamae, assembly GCF_900113325.1. Lineage (GTDB taxonomy): Bacteria > Bacillota > Bacilli > Bacillales > Sporolactobacillaceae > Sporolactobacillus > Sporolactobacillus nakayamae. Next base: position 74,213 of record NZ_FOOY01000016.1, read on the forward strand.
TTACAAAAAACTGAAAGAAACGATTGAGGAAAATAAACAGATCAGCGGCGAACTGGAAAAATACAGCGAAACCTATGAGACGCTGCATGAGTACCAAATGGACTATGAGAAAGCGAAGCAGCGGGCGAAGGGCGTATGGAACGAGATTATTTTGGAGCATCGCAAGCAGATCGCAGCGCAGGAAGCAAACAGCGCAAGTCTGCAAGAATGGAAGGCGGACAGCTCTGCTCACGCGCTGAAGTCGGATTCGTATACCATTTTTGTTGAACAATCGGTACTGAGCGCGCGTGAAAGTAAGTATAAGAAGGCGCTCGCGGCACAAACAGGAATTCAGGAAGCGTTGCAGCAAAACAGGCATGAACTTCATGCGTTGAAATGGGCGAAAGCTAAGCAGGAACGCACGGAACAGGAAGACGCGCTACGTTTGTTTGAGCAGCAGCTGGCACAATTTGATCAGAAGGACGACGCCGGCAATCTTCGTGATCAGCTGGAGACGGCGCGGCGGGAACTGCTCGGCTGCTACGAGCGAGATCTGGCAGAACTTGCGAAGATCGAGCAGGAACTAGGCGGGCAGCTGCAGCCGATTCTTAAGCAGATTGAGGCGGACGAGCAGACAAAGAAGAATGCGTCCGGCAAGGAAAAGGGGCTGCTTGCCCGTCTGTCGGAAACCAAGGGTGCTGTGAAGACGCGCCTTGAGCAACTAGAAAAATTGAAACGGGAACTGCTTTCGAATCCGGAACAAGAAACGGTTAAAGAACAGCTGGTTAAGTGGCAGGAACGTGATCAGCTTCTTGATGAAACAATTATCAAATTCAATCAGCAGGAGAAGGAAGCGCTGATTTATAAAAAAGAGGCTGAAGAGCGGAAAGCAGCTGTACAAACGGATCGTATTGAAACCAATCGGGCAATGGATCGGCTGCGCGCCGAGCTTGCCGCGATGGAGAAAGCGCAGCGCGCAGTGATTGAGCAGCTGTCCGCGCTGCGCCGTCAATGGTCCGCGCTTGAAACCGTCTATCTTGAGCCGGATTCCATTGAACAGCGGATGCTTGAGAAGATGAATCAAATCACGGCGGATCGCGAAGCGCTTTTCCACAAAGAGCGGATCGCGCGACGGTTTGTCGACGACCATGCCGACCAGAGCGTCTTTTTCGGCGACACATTTATGGAAAAACAGCTGTTCTCGTGGAAAAATCAAGTTGATTATCTTGTCAGCGGCGTAGACTATCTCCAGTCGATGAGTGAGGAGGAACGCAAAAACCGCCTGCGTTACCCGCTCTGGCCATTGACGCTGGTGACCACCAATACAGATAAGCCGAGAGTGGTTGATAAACTGAACCACGTTGCCGATCGGCTTCAGTATCCGATCACGGTGCTCACAACCGAAGAAGCGCTTGAGGTGCATGAACGGAGTGCAGTCCGTTCATGGGTGGCGCCGAGTCATTGGCAAGGAAACACGGACGCGGTGACCTTCGCTGAATGGAAGAAGCAAATTGGCATTGAGGCGGAAAAGGTGACCGCAGACCGCGTGGCAAAGGAGCAGGAGCTCGCTGAATGGAAGGATGCGCTCCGGGCGTTCCGCCAATTTTTAATGGACTATCCTTATGAATCAACTGATGAAAAGAAAACAAAGCTCGGCGAACTGACCAATAAGAATGAGCAGCTTGCCCTGGAGCTTCGACGTGAAGAACAAATGCTCAATGATTTGGATGCCCAGATCAGCAACGGCCGCGAAAAAACCGACCAATATCGTGAGGAGCGGCATGGACTGGCTCGCTATATTGAAAAGGGTCATGAGTACCTTCGTGTTGAGAAAATGGTTGCAGAGGGACGCAGCCTTGAGCAGCAACTAAAAGAAAAATTGCAGCTTGTGGAGCAAGAACTCGATGCGGTGAACCAAAAGCTGAACCGATTGAATGCTGAGCGCGGGACCCTTGAACGCAGGGCGGCAGATATCAAGCTGCAACTGCAGTTGCTGCGCCAGGATGATGACTACCAATCGTTGAGCGAGCTGACACCTGCTGCAACCAATGAAAGCAAGAAAGTAATTAAGGATAAGATTGACATTTTACGGTTGAAGCTGCGCGAAATTGATACGGCCCGAGGCGAATGGATCGCCAAACGTGACGAAGCTGTTCGAAATATAAAGCGGCTCACGGACGAAATGGAACTGCTGCGCCGCAGCGAGGGAACGATTGATGAATCGCGCGCGTTTCCTGTTGACGGCAAGCAGCAGATTCAGTCGCTGCAGGATCGTATTTTCGCCCAGATCAAGGAAGAGAAAACATGCGGCGATGACGTTCGGCAGGCGGAAACTGAAAAAAATAAGCAAGAAGGAAAGCTGGACACGCTCGTCATCCAGTTTGAAAAAAGTTATCCAAATGAAGAACGGATTGCTTTTGATACCTATGACGGAAATGTCGAAGAGGATCTGGCCGCAGAGATAAAACACTTGAATGAACGAAAAACTTATATTGATCAGGAAGCCGTCCGAATTGAACAGGATCGCAAAGCGATTGAGTCTGCAAAGTATAATCTTGAGATGTTTGAGGAAGCGCATCATTTTAAAGCGCCGGATGTTTCGCCGATTTCTTTGACGAATGAGGAGATTCTTGACTTTACGTACAATCGCAAGAAAGTTGTTGCTGCGACAAAGCACAGCCTGAAGGAAAATCAAGGCCGCGTTGCGGAAGGCGCGAGCGAGGTCTCAAGCGCGCAGCGCGCATTCCGCGCGTTTTGTCGGGCGAATATTTCCGATGTGAAGCTGCGGCAGATGGCAATCAGCGGCATTGAAACGAAACAGAGCTACGAAGCCATCATTGAATTCAAGAAAAATATGGCAACGCGCATTGAGAGCATTTCCCATTATGCGCATGAACATATCCGCCAAAGTGATAAGGATCTCCAACTTTTCATCGACCAGATTCACACGCATCTGCGTACGCTGGCCGAAGAATTGCGACAGATTCCAAAGAAAACCAAGGTGAAGGTACAGGACGACTGGAAACCGATCTACGCCTTTAAAATTCCTGATTGGAACGAAGAGGAAGGCAAAACGCGAATCCGAAATTACATCGAATGGATTTTGACTCAGCTCGAAGACGAGCGCTTCTTGGACGAAGAGCGTCGGCAGGACAGCGGAAAGGTTCGGAAGGAACTGGACATGTGGCTCCAATCCAAACAGCTGCTGCGTATCGTCATGGACAATGAGGTGCTGAAGGTCAGCTGCCGCAAAGTGGCCAATGACAATACAGTAACAACGCGCGCGTACTCATGGGAACAAAGCAATATCTGGTCAGGAGGAGAGAAGTGGAGTAAGAATATGACGCTTTTCTTAGGCATTCTCAATTATGTCGCCGAGAAAAAGAAACATATCCAATCAAGTGCCAAGCTGCACCGTGCCGTTATTCTCGACAACCCGTTTGGACAGGCATCCAGCGATCACGTGCTGAGTCCGGTATTCTTTGTCGCGCAACAACTCGGCTTTCAGATTATTGCATTGACAGCCCTTGCCGAAGGAAAATTCCTGCAAGACTACTTTCCAGTGATTTACAGCTGCCGCTTAAGGGGCTCGTCCGGATCGGGCAAACAAGTCATGACCAAGGAAAAATGGATCCGCAAAGCCTTCTTCGAAGACCATGATCCCCAGGTTCTCGAACGGCTTGGCGAAACCGAACAGCTTGGATTATTTGATTGAACAAGTGAAAATGATAAGAAGAGCCTGATTCAGGGCTCTTTTTTGCTGGTTAGGAATTGATCATATATCAACTTGTGGATAACTAAATCTTTGGTTAACTCGTTTTAAAACTTCTGGAGAAACAGAACCTGGCTATATGAAGCAGCGGGATCCTCAACAACCACTTTGGTTGATTTAGGTAAACGGTATCTCGAGCAGGTGAATTGATCTCTGGTCGCCTTTATGAAGGGTTCGAATGCAGTACCTATGCTCGATTGAAGACACAACCGATGCCGAGTGTTCGGTAACGTCATCCGTGGCACTGTTTTCTCTAAAATACTTGAAGTATTTTTTTTCGATATAAGGTATACTTATAGCAAACACGACCATTTGTTCTCTTCTTGATTTGCTTCACACATTCCTCTTGATCGAAACATACCCCGCAAGGAGGCTTCCTATGTCTATAGACCACGATCGACGCTTTAAAGTCCTGCTTCACGAGTTTTTTGATGAATTTCTCGAAGCCTTCTTCCCAAAGATATACCAGGCACTTGATCTTTCCGACAAGAAATTTCTTTCCGAGGAACTGTTTGCGGATATGGTCGAAGGCGACAAAAAACGGGCAGATGTTATCGCGGAAACAAAGCTGAAATCCAATAAAGATGTCATCCTGATTGTCCATCTTGAAGCACAGAATTATTACCAAGATAATTTTTCCGAACGGATGTACATCTACTACAGCATGATCTATCTGAAATTTCGAAAACCTGTTTTACCCATCGCTATTTTCAGTTATGATGGAGTTAGAGATGAACCGGACGAATTTGTGGTAAAAGTACCGCATCTAATGGTTGTTAACGAGTTCCATTTTCTGAAACTTGAACTTTCCAGAATGAGCTGGCGAAAATTTATGTACAGCAATAATCCTGCCGCCGCCGCGCTAATGAGCAGGATGAACTACTCAAAAAGGGAACGTGTGCAAGTACGACTTGCTTTTATCAGGCAAATGATTACAATGCATCTTGGAGAAGCACGTGAAAGCATGATCAATGGATTTTTCGAAACCTATCTTCAATTAAACAAGGAAGAGGTGGATCAATTGATGGACCAAGCAAAAAAACTCCCGGAAGAAATTCGTGAAGAAGTGCTCAAGTGGCCCAATTCTTTTTATGATCGCGGAAAAAAAGAGGGAATTGAACAAGGCATAGAACAAGGCATAGAACAAGGAATTGAACAAGGCATTGAACAAGGAGAACGAAAAGCAAAAGAACAATTCGTCCGAAAACTGTTGCAAAAAGGAATGAGTCATGCTGAAATCAGCGAGCTAACCGGATTGAGTGAAGTAGCGATTAAATCGATGGAAATCACCGGTGAATGAGCCGAATTATAGAGTTCACCCAATGAATGACCGCCTGCCATATTTGCTAGTACAGGGGAAGATGGAACCTCGTGTTCCAAGAATTGTTTTGGAGCACGAGGTTCCATTTTTTTGCTGTCTAAGAAAGCTGATTGGATGCTAAGCGATTAAAACCACGGTAATTCTTGTCGATACAATTTTATTTACTCTTATAATTGATAATTTCCTTAAGCTTTAGGGCTTATCGGGTTTTGTTGTTTAACGGGAAGTTGAATTTCTTCTGCAATGACGTGGTATTTAGCGAACATACCTGCACTGTATTTTGTGAATGGGTATAAAATACAGTTGACACTTTTTAAAAAGTCTGATATAAATAGAATCACCAACTCAAAGGGAGTTTTAAGTCATGATCAAATCAGGCAAACTCCAATTGAATAACTTTTATTACTACTTTGGTTTCTTTCGTTAGTGTTTGCATTCGCTTCAACAGGGTGCAAACACTTCAGCAGAAGGTTGCATCCATGCGGAAGCCAAGGCGGTACGATTTAACTTGGAAAAATAACCACATGGATTAAGAATCAATAATCCGTGTGGTTTTCATTTATCGCGAGAAATTCCGATCGCCCACGGTTATTGAAGCCGTGGGTGATTTTTTTCGCACAAAAATTTTATAAAAGGCAGGTAACGAAAAATGACCCACTCATTAGTTGGCAAAATGAAAACGGAATTGAACTTGCTTAAGCCTTCGGACATTCTGAAATTCGATCAGGATATTTCAGGAATCCCGGATATCATTAAATTGACACTTGGCGAACCGGATTTCAACACGCCCGAGCATATTAAAGAAGCGGGAAAACGCAGCATTGACAATAACCGGAGCCACTATGCACCGCCTGCAGGAACACCGGGTTTAAGAAAAGCAATCAGCAATTTTCTCAAGGAAAAATATAATTTATTTTACAATCCGGATCACGAAATTCTTGTTACCGCCGGTGCGACGGAAGCGATCTACACCGTGCTCACATCGATTTTGAATCCTGGCGATAAGGTGCTGATTCCGACACCGATTTTTCCTTTATACATTCCGGATACGATTCTAGCGAAAGCGGAACCGGTATTCATGGATACCTCATCAAATGGTTTTGTTCTTTCGCCTGAATTACTCGAAGAAACACTTGCAAAACATGGTGACGCGGTTAAGGCGATCGTCTTCAATTTCCCGACCAACCCAACCGGTGTGACGTATCGCAGAGAAGATGTGAAGGCACTCGCAGCAATTTTGGAAAAACATGATCTTTTTGTCATTAGTGATGAGATTTACAGTGAGCTCACCTATGGCGAACACCATGTTTCCATGGCTGAATATCTGCCGGAACAAACAATCGTGCTTAACGGTGTATCAAAATCGCATGCGATGACCGGTTGGCGAATCGGCTTCATTTGTGCACCGGCCGCGATTACGACGGAGTTGAGCAAGATTCATCAGTTCACAATTACCTCAGCGACAACGATGGCCCAGGACGCGGCTCAGGAAGCATTTGAAAATGGAATGGATGACGGTGCGGAAATGCGTGTGGAATATGAAAAACGGCGCGATTTTGTTTATGAAGAAATGAGCAAAGCCGGCTTTGCTTGCGTGAAGCCGGAGGGCGCTTTCTATCTGTTCGCCAAAATTCCGGAAACCATGATTCAAAAAAGTCTTGATTTCTGTACGGATCTTGCATACAAGGCTAAGGTCGCTGTGATACCCGGCGGTTCTTTTGGCCCCGGTGGTGAAGGCTATATTCGAATCAGCTATGCGGCAAGTATGGAACAGTTGACGGAAGCGATGAGTCGAATCGCAAACTATGCGGCGACTATTAGTGAAGAACAAGGGAGCGTGCAGCGATGAAAGTGATTATGTTCAGTGTACGAGACGATGAGGAAGCAGCAATTAGGAATTGGGAAAAGAAAACCGGTGTTCACGTCGACATTAACGATTTGGAACTGGATGCGGAAACCGTGCAGAGGGTCAAGGGTTATGATGGCATCGTCATTCAGCAGCGTAATCGTATTAGTGATCCGGTGATCTATGAGACTCTGGAAAAATTCGGCTTGAAGCAGCTCACATCACGAACCGCGGGTTTTGATATGGTTGATCTTGAACAGGCGACGGCGCATGGTTTGGCTGTGACGAATGTTCCGGCCTACTCGCCGAATTCTGTTGCAGAATTGGCCGTAACGCAGACGATGCGGCTGATCCGCAATCTGCCGCTGTTCGACGCGCGAGGTGCCGAACAGGATTTTCGATGGGCAGGACTTCAAGCACGGGAAATCCGCTCACTGACTGTCGGCGTTATTGGTGCCGGACGAATCGGCGGAACGGTTGCCCGCCTGTTTAAAGGGCTTGGCGCGACAGTGATCGCAAATGATATCGTTGAACGTGATGATTTGCGTGACGTGCTCAACTATGTTTCAAAAGAAGAACTTTTGAAGACAGCGGATGTTGTAACGCTGCATGTTCCGCTGATGGAATCAACCACCCATTTGATTGACGCGGATGCACTTGCGTTAATGAAGCGCGACGCGTTCCTTGTGAATGCATCACGCGGACCAGTCGTTGACACAGATGCTTTGATTGCGGCGTTGACTAATAAAAAAGTTGCCGGAGCTGCGCTAGATACATTAGACGGCGAAGAACACTTCTTCAATCAGGATTTGCGTGGCAAGGATATTCCAAGCAAGCAGCTGAAAACACTGCGCGCGATGCCAAATGTATTAATTACGCCGCACATCGGTTTTTACACAAATCTAGCGGTGCAGAATATGGTTGAAATCAGCTTGAATGATGTGCTCGCAATTTTGAAAACAGGTCGGAGCGAGCATCAAGTTAACAAAGTGGCTGTTGAAAGCTAAAAAGAAGGTCAGCTCATGGAGATTGTACAAACAAAGGATGCCGCACTGATCGCCAGGCTGAATGAACCAGTTCAAGCCTTACATGCCGAGCTGTATCCTGAGTACTTTAAGCCGTATCGTTTTAATGAAATTCGTCAATGGTATGAAAGGGTCATCGCCAGTGATCCTGATTCAACGTTCTTAGTGATTGAAGATGAAGGTCAAATCGCAGGCTATGCTTGGATTCAAGCTTTGAGTCGAAAAGAAAATCCGTTTATGATAGCTCGAACTGCACTCGAGATTCATCAATTCTGCATCATGCGAACCGAACGCAGAAAGGGTTATGGGACTTTTTTGATGAGCTACATTTGTCAAATGGCCAAAAACAAAGGGATAAATGAGATTGATCTTGATTACTGGGCGGACAACGAAGCAGCAGAGCTATTTTATAGGAAGCAAGATTTCAAGGTATACAGAAAAGCTGCTCATCGGATCGTGTAAACAAACAACAACTATTTAAGTGAAGGAAAAATGCGTCACGCAGATCATATACTGCGTGATTTTTGTATTCGAAAAGATCTTCATGTCTATCCTATAGTTCTGGATTTTTTCCGGATTAAATGCCGAGTTTCCCGGATTGAGTCCCAGTATGACGTTATAAATCGTTTTAAACTTTTATGCTTCACAGTTCGTCAACTATGCACTAGATTTGAACAATTTTTTTCATCAGAATTGGATTCACAGCATTAGATCCAATTGGATCTTTTCGGAGGACATTGGTATGGATATGATAAGAATAATCACTTTTCATACTTAATAAAAAAGGAGGCAGCTATGAGACTGGAGATTAACCGAGAGGATCCGATGCCTGTCTATTTGCAAATGGCGAATCGAATTAAGGAACAAATACTGTCGGGAATTCTTCCGGAAGGCTTTGTTTTACCGCCTGAACGAAAGATGGCGGATGATCATCACGTTAGCCGAACAACTGTCATCAAGGCTTATGAAGAACTCAAAGCATTGGGGCTCGTGATGTCCAGAGTTGGACAAGGGACTGTGGTCACTGAAAGGAAACTTCCTGCAACGAATGGATCGGAACCGCTTATTTTTCCGATGTCTTGGTATCCGCTCTTCGATAAAAAAATCACCAATGTTAGCGATACGGTGAGTGAGATCATGTATATCGGCAATCAAGGCAATATGATTTCTCTTGCGGCAGGTATCGGCGATCCGAGTTTGTATCCAGTCGATGAGCTTCGAGAAATTCAAAATGAGCTGCCGATCGACAGTGATCATCTGAATTTATGTCCTGTTGAAGGTTACTATCCGCTCCGCAAAAGTATTGCCCAATTGATGGGTTCTCGCAACTTATCCGTTACTGCAAAAGAAACAATGATCGTGACCGGATCGATGCAGGGCATTGATTTCGCGGCGCGAACATTCTTGTCTCCCGGTGATGCGGTTATTGTTGAAGAACCAACTTTTTTGCAGGCGATTCAATGCTTTAGGGCAACAGGCGCAAGGATTATTGGCATTCCTATGGATGAGGAAGGTATTCGGCTAGACATCCTCGAGGCACAGTTGGCACGGTATAAGCCTAAACTTATCTATACAATCCCTAATTTTCATAATCCAACGGGTGTTTCGATGAGCATGGAACGAAGAATGGGGCTGCTGAAATTGGCGTATCATTTTCAAGTGCCGATTCTTGAGGATGATCCTTATGGAGATATTGCGTTTGATCAAGAAAAATTGACGCCGCTTAAAGCACTTGATCCGTATGGATATGTGATCTATCTCAGTACCTTATCGAAGGTTCTTTTTCCAGGCTTAAGGATCGGCTGGGTTGTTGCGCCGGAGCCAGTCATGAAAAAATTTGTGCTGCTCAAGCAGATTACCGATTTGCATGTGAATACGGATAGTCAGATCTTGATTAACCGATATCTCAGAAAAGGACTTTATGAACCACATCTCAAAAAGATTCTGCCGATCTATAAAAAGAAAAGGGACGTTGCTATTAAAGTGCTTAACGAAGAAAAGGGACTCGTTCATTTTGAACCTCCCGAAGGCGGCTTTTACTTATGGTGCCGAATTCCTTACTCTGTACCGCAAAAGAAATTACTTGCGTTATGCGCGGATCAAGGAATGATCTATACGCCGGGAACGGTGTTTTTCCCTCAAGAAAGCGATGGGGAGCACTGGCTGCGATTGAATTACACCTATGAGACGATAGAACGCTTGACTGAAGGGCTGAACCTGCTCATTAAGGCGATAAAGAAGCTAAGTGTGCAGAATGAGCCATCAGATAAGGAAACCGGCGTACGCCCAATCGTTTAAAAAAGAGAGGAAGATCCCATGATGAAACTTAACTTTTCAGAATGCGCGAGAAGCGTATCCAATTCAGCAACACGAGAAATATTAAAAGTAACAGAGCAGCCTGAAATTATTTCCTTCGCAGGTGGGCTTCCGGCGCCTGAGTTATTTCCGGTAGCAGGTATTAAAGCAGCCTGTGAGGCGGTGCTCGATGAAGCAGGGGAACAAGCGCTTCAGTACAGTACAACTGAAGGTTATCTTCCGCTGCGTGAGGCTATTGCCGAGCGGATGCGTACTCTTGGAATCGTCACGACTCCGGAACATTTGCTTGTTCTCACGGGATCTCAGCAAGGGCTTGATTTGACTGGTAAGCTGTTTCTGGACAAAGGAGATGTTGTGATCTGCGAGAGCCCCACTTACCTTGCGGCGATCAATGCGTTTAAGGCGTACAGCCCGCGATTTGTCGAAGTGCCGATGGACGATGGCGGTATGAGAATGGATGAACTCGAGCTGGCGCTCCAAGCGAATCCAAATGCTAAATTCATTTACACAATCCCTGACTTTCAGAATCCGACCGGACGAACGATGAAGCTTGAGCGACGAAAAAAGCTGGTCGAACTCGCGAATCAATACAACATTGTGATATTAGAAGATAATCCGTACGGTGCGATTCGTTTTGTCGGGAAGGATCTGCCACCTGTAAAACATTTCGATACCGAGGGCAGAGTGATCTATTTGAGCACCTTCTCAAAGATCTTCGCTCCTGGCCTGCGTCTGGGATGGATCTGTGCTGATGAATCCATTCTTAACAAATACGTTGCGTTCAAGCAAGCGACCGACCTGCATACAGATAGCTTTGCGCAAAGAGTCACGGCAAAATACATGGAGCTGTTTGATCTGGAGGAGCATATTCAAAAAATTAAGGGTGTCTACCGCGCGCGTCGGGAAAAAATGATGGAATGCATTGATGCGTTTTTTCCAAAACAACTCAAGCACAGTGCTCCCGAAGGCGGACTGTTCATTTGGGTGGAGCTTCCTGAAGAGATTAACGTCCAAAATTTATTTAAGAAGTGTTTGGACAACAAGGTTGCCTTCGTGCCGGGGGATTCGTTCTTCCCAAATGATGCAAAGATCAACGCATTCAGATTGAACTACTCGAACATGTCTGAAGAAAAAATTGTTGAGGGCATGAAGCGGATCGGAAACGTTTTAAATGAAACGTTGATGCTCGTGTGAACGAAAAAACAGCTCTTCTGCGGATCGTACCGCCTGAGAGCTGTTTTTTTACGCTTAGTTAAGCTGTTGTTTGCTGATTTCCGGATTTCAATAGTCCAAATTTGGTCAGGCGCTGGCGAACCTGAATGCCGACAACGCTGGCGATGACTGCTTTAACCACACCCACAATGAGGAATGGATAAACACCGGCAGCCAATGACTTCGCCCAAGAAAGGTCGAGGACATATTTCAATTGGATCGTGCCGATTGCTAAGGTGATGAACATGCCGACAATGTTGGCGATGATCGCCATTGGTGTAGTGAATTTCGTGTATTCGAGAATCAATCCGGTAACAAGTGCGGCAACGATAAATCCGGTAATATAACCTCCGGATGGCCCAAGAATAACGCCGAATCCGCCGCTCATTCCTGCGAAAACAGGAAGGCCGATGGCACCGAGTCCGGCGTAAACAATCATTGATACTGTGCCATATCTGCTTCCGAGAACAGTGGCGGTAAGTCCAACAGCCAGCGTCTGACCGCTTATCGGAATAATGGGTAACGGAATGGTGATCTGCGCGAGAATAGCAGTAATTGCCGCAAATAGTGCGCATAAAATTAGGTTCTTTAATCGTGTATGATTCATAATGAATAAGCTCCTTCGTTTATATGTTAACCCAAGCGAATAATAGGTTAACATACATGGAGGCTAATTACTATATTTTTTTATTAAATCGCAGGTGTATTGATTTCAGAATTAAAATACAGATGCACACCAATAAGCCAAAATAAAAACCCAACTCTTTTTAGAGGGGGCTTCACTACATGGAATGATAGGATATAACAAAATGCAGGATGGCTAGTGTTGAAGAAGGGTTAATGTATTTATGATCCAGATCGCCTTTGAATTTAATCGAATCATACGCGTTTAGATGATACGTTTCACCGCCCACTTCCAATTCCAATTCGCCGGACATGACAGTGACGTATTCGTTTACGCCAAATTGATGTGCGGAGGATGGATACTCGGCATTCGGCTGAAGGTAACCGCGATATAATTCATAGAGTCCATGCGATTGGAAGAGGGGTTCGGCAACAAAAATCTTATCTGAGCTGGCTAGCTTCATGCTGTCTTCTTTGCGCGCGATTGACACATCGGACTCTATAGACAGAAGCGCACTGACCGGGATATTCAACCCGTTCGCAATCTTCCAAATGACGGATAGGGTTGGGTTGCCGTCACCGCGCTCAACGTTCATGAGTGTAAGTTTGCTGATACCGATCTTGGTCGCCAAATGCTCAAGGCTCATGCCTCGGCTTGTCCGAAATTGGCGCAGATTGGCTCCAATTCGCTTACCGGCATTGCCGTCTTCCCAAGGGTTGTTCTGCAAGACTATCATCTCCTTGGTACATTTTAATATACAAAAGATAAATTAATATATACTTGATTTCCTGCGTCCTTACTCGTGACTTCAGTCATGAGTAAGGACGCCCTTCTTTTGTAAAAAAACGAACATTTGTGCTATATTTAAGGTAACCATTTTTTACAAAAAAGGAGGAACGGCTGTGCTCATCCAAAAGGCGTTTAAGTTTCGGCTTTTCCCTACGGAAGAACAAGCCGTTCAAATCAATAAGTCCATTGGATGCAGCCGGTTTGTCTACAATCATTTTTTAGACTGTTGGGAAAAGACCTATAAACAAACCGGGAAGGGCTTAACCTATAACACCTGCAGTAAAGCCCTGACGCAGCTCAAAGCCGAGCTGCCTTGGCTCAAAGAGCCGGATAAGTTTGCCTTACAGAATAGCTTAAAGAACCTTTCCAAGGCTTATGACC